>NZ_NGKY01000001.1:1315000-1361962 GCF_002140855.1 Enterococcus sp. 7E2_DIV0204 | reverse complement strand
TATATAGTACTATAATATGCTTTATTGATCCAAAATAAAAGTATAAGTAATTATAAAAAAACACTTCGTCACAAAGAATGCACTAAGTGTTTTATTTTTATCTTTTTTCACCTCTTGAAAAAACTGCAACACAACCATTTCCAGTATGACTAGTAATTGTCGGGCCTAAGGGATACAAACAAATTTCTTTGACCTGAATTTTTTCTTCGATCAAGGTCTTGACTCTCTCTGCACTTTTTAAGTCACCAGCATAAGCAACAAATACAGTTTGTTTCAATGGTTCAATCATCTCTTTGACCGTTTCATCTGCTAGCTTTTTCAAGGCTTTACTACGTCCTCGAACTTTTCCAACATTTTGTAACTTGCCTTGTTTATCTACCACAATAATCGGCTTGACGCTCATTAAACCACCAATCGCTGCTGCCGCTTTGGAGATTCTGCCACCACGTTCCAGATGCTTTAAATCATCCACTGTGACCCACGAATGCACGGTCATTTTATTTTCCGATAACCATAGTAGGATATCCTCTAAAGAATGACCATCTGCTTTTAATTGGATAGCTTCGCTGACTAGCAAACCTTCACCTAAACTAGCTGCTTTCGTGTCTATAACGTAAATTTCAGCGTCATTGTACTCTTCTTTCAATATATCGACAGCCTGCATCGCACTTTGATACGAACCACTTAATCCAGAAGAAAAAGCTAAATACAAGATTGGTGTTTTCTTTTCTACAAAGGGTCTAAAAAATTCAATATAGCGTCCTACATTTACCTGAGAAGTTGTCGGCATGCCGCCTATTTTAATTTCTTGTAAAAACCAGTCATAATCAAATGTCTTCCCCAAGTCATCGACTAACTCTTTCCCATTTAACTGAATCGTCATACTGATAAAATCAACATCGTTTGCTTCTAAATATGTATATGGTAAATCACAACATGAGTCTGTCATTAATTTAAATGTCATTTTTAAGTCCTCCCTAACTATTTTTCTATTTTAACACATAATCGATTGTTACTCATGCTTTATTAGAGTAGAATCAGACTAAAGAAAGGCATATTTTGGAGAAAGATGAATAAAAAAAAGAGAGACATTTGATAATTTGTCTCTCGCTTGCTTTTCAAATTTAAATTTGTGCCCAAACGCTTTCTAATACGTTTGTTTGATTACGATCTGGACCTACTGAGAATGTTGAAATACGCACACCTACTAATTCAGAAATACGGTGTACATAGTTTCTTGCATTAGCAGGTAGATCAGCTAATGTTTTACATCCAGTGATATCATCTGACCAACCTGGTAACTCTTCATAAACCGGTTTACAGCGGCTCAATTCCTTCAAGCTAGCTGGATAATGATAGATCAATTCTCCATCTAATTCATAGGCAGTACAGATTTTTACTGTTTCTAAACCACTTAGCACATCAATCGAATTCAATGATAAATTCGTGATTCCTGATACGCGTTTAGAGTGACGCATCACAACAGTATCAAACCAACCCACACGACGAGGACGGCCCGTTGTAGTCCCATATTCTTTCCCAACTTTACGAATTGTTTCTCCTGTTTCATCAAACAATTCTGTCGGGAATGGTCCGTCACCAACACGTGAAGTGTAAGCTTTACATACACCAACGACTTTATTGATCTTTGAAGGACCAACACCACTACCGATCGTCACGCCTCCAGCAACTGGATTTGATGATGTCACAAATGGATACGTTCCCTGGTCAATATCCAACATAACGCCTTGAGCACCTTCAAATAAAACACGTTTTCCAGCATCTAATGCATCATTTAAAATAACAGAAGTGTCTGTTACGTATTGTTTGATTTGTTGACCATATTCATAATATTCTTCAAAAATGTCTTCAAAGGCGATAGGTTCGCTATCAAACATTTTGACGAATTGACGATTTTTTTCTTCTAAATTGATTTTTAGACGTTCTTCAAAGATTTCTTTATCTAATAAATCTGCCACACGAATCCCTACACGAGCTGCTTTATCCATGTATGCAGGACCGATCCCTTTGATCGTTGTACCGATTTTATTGTCGCCTTTAGCATCTTCTTGCAATTGATCCAATTGGATGTGATAAGGTAAAATGACATGAGCACGGTCTGAGATACGTAAATTATCTGTGGTTACATTATTATCTTTTAAATATGCCAGTTCTTTTACTAATGATTTCGGATTAACGACAACGCCATTTCCGATCACACTGATTTTATCTTTGTAAAAGATACCTGAAGGAATCAAATGTAGTTTATAAGTAACACCATCAAATTTAATGGTATGACCTGCATTATCTCCGCCTTGATAACGTGCGATGACCTCAGCATTCTCACTTAAGAAATCTGTGATCTTTCCTTTTCCTTCATCGCCCCACTGCGTCCCGACTACTACAACTGATGACATTCGAACACCTCGTTCTAAATTATTTTGTCCTGATTCATTGTACCAATAAAACAGAACGCTTTCAAGGAAAAATCGAATATTGTTTTTTAGAAAATTAAAAAACAAAGCAAAACACGAACATTAATCTTCAAATGATTTTATATCAGATAAAAAAACGAAAATTTGGTTATTTCCTTGTAAAGAAATTTCATTTTGTTATAATCATAAACAATATGTTATAAACTTAAATAGGAGGTACATTCGGTATATGAAACATTCTTTTTGTTTGGAGATTGACGAATCTCTTTATTTAGTCCAGCCAACTCTCGAGATGGCTCAGGATCTTTTTGAAGTGGTTGATTCAGATCGGGATCATTTGAGGAGATTCCTTGATTTTGTGGATTCTTCAACCTCTTTTGAACCACAGGAGCACTATATCAAGATGAAATTGGAAGGCTATGTCAAGGGGACTGACCGCTTATTTATTATTGCGTTTGATCAGAAAATGATCGGCTGTATTGATTTACATTTTATTGACGCTGCTAATAAAAAGGCTGAACTTGGTTACTGGATTCATTCATCTCAAACCAATAAAGGTATTATGACAAAAGTAGTTAAAAAGGTTTGTGCAATTGGGTTTGAGGATATGGGGTTAAATAAATTAAGTATCCGAGCTGATACTGAAAATAAAGCAAGTAATACGGTTGCCCTTAAAAGTGGTTTCTCTTTTGTTGGAACGGATAAGGCAGAAGTTATTATGTATAATGAGTTTAGAGATTTAAATAAATATTCTCTTTTAAAGGCCGATTTCAATTAAAAAGATAGCCCGGGTAAGTTGTCAGTAAACACTTACCTAGGCTATCTTTCTATCTATTCATACTTAGAATTCTTCTCTCGGTGATAGTGAAGCGAACTTATTAAATTCTTTAATAAATAACAGTTCGACAGTTCCTCGAGCACCACTCCGGTTTTTCTCGATAATCACTTCGATCACATTGTCGATTTCTGGCTCTTCACGAGCACCATCCTCGCCTTCTTCCCCACGATCATAGTAATCATCGCGATAAAGAAAAGCTACGATATCCGCATCTTGCTCGATCGATCCAGACTCACGAATATCACTTAACACAGGACGTTTATCCTGACGTTGTTCCACACCACGAGATAATTGAGATAAGGCGATAACAGGAACTTTTAATTCCTTTGCTAGCTTCTTCAATTGACGAGAAATTTCTGATACTTCTTGTTGGCGGCTTTCACGACCCGTTCCTTCAATCAGCTGCAGGTAATCAATCAAAATCAAACCAAGATTGCCACGTTCTTGTGCTAGTTTACGACATTTCGCGCGAATTTCGGTAATTTTAATACCAGGTGTGTCATCGATATAGATTTGTGCTCTAGATAAGCTTCCCATTGCAATGATCAGATGTTGCCACTCTTCTTCTGATAACTGACCAGTTCGTAAGTGTCCCGCTTCAATCGAACCTTCCGCACAAAGCATCCGGTTAACTAACGATTCCGCCCCCATTTCCAAACTGAAAATAGCAACAGAACGGTCTGTTTTAGTCCCGATATTTTGCGCAATATTCAAGGCAAAGGCTGTTTTCCCTACGGCTGGACGAGCAGCTAAAATGATTAATTCTTCTGCTTGTAGTCCAGCTGTCATTTTATCTAAGGCTGGATAACCTGTTGGTAATCCAGTAATGTCTTCATCGTTTTGATACAGTTGGTCAATGTTGGCGATTGAGGTGTTCAAGACATCTGCAATCGACAAAAAGCCGCTTCTATTTCTTTTTTCTGAAACTTCTAAGATGCTACGTTCTGCATCATCCAGAATAGTCTCAACATCTTCTCCCTGTTCAAACCCTTTCGTAACAATCTCTGTAGCAGTTTGAATCAGATTGCGAAGCAATGATTTTTGTTCGACGATTTTCGCATAGTACACAATATTAGCAGCCGTTGGTACAGCCAACGCTAAATCTGATAAATAGCTTAAACCACCAACATCTTCTAATAAATTTTCCTGTTCCAAACGATCTTTGATCGTAATGACATCAATCGCTTCATTTCGATCATTCAAGGTCAGCATAGTTTGAAAAATCAATTGATGATTACGGCGATAAAAATCTTTTGGTTCTATGTATTCTAAAGCATCGATAATAACCTCAGCATCTAAAAAAACCGACCCTAAAACGGCCTGCTCTGCTTCCATACTTTGGGGCGGTACTCGATCTTGCCATACTTCATTCATTTTTTTCTCTCCTATAGCTAAAATTACGCTTTTCAGTCTTTCTATTTTAACAAGAAACAAGCGAAATGTACAATGACATTATCGTTTCATTTTTGATTGGGAATAAGTAAAAAACAGAGGTTAGCCTCTGTTTTTTATTCATTATTCTTCTACAACATGAACTTTGATCGTTGCCGTTACTTCATGATGTAATTTAACTGGAACTTTTGTAAAGCCTAGCGAACGAATCGGTTGAGATAGTTCTAGCTTACGTTTGTCTAATTTGACCTTATATTGCTTGTTTAAGGCTTCTGCGATTTGTTTTGAAGGAATAGACCCAAAGAGACGTCCATCCTCTCCAGCCTTCGCTTTAAGCTCTACAACAGTTTCTTCTTTTTCTAGAAATTCTTGCATTTTTTTGGCTTCTGCTAAAATTTCTGCTTCATGTTTATCTTGTGCTTTCTTTTGTCCAGCTAAAGCACTGATACTCCCTTTATTGGCTTCTTGAGCGTAACCATTTTTGATTAGAAAGTTTTGAGCGTAACCTGTTGGTACTTCTTTGACTTCTCCTTTTTTCCCTTTACCTTTAACGTCTTGTAAAAAAATAACTTTCATACTATTATTCCTCCTTATTTTTAAAGCATAGAAGTTTATGGAGCTGGATCATACATTACATCTATATTTTGTTGAATCACTTTCAGTAGCTGCTCTTTTACCTCAGTCACTGTTACATTTGTTAATTGTACCGCAGCATTCGTAAAATGACCACCTCCGCCTAAATTTTCCATAATCAGTTGGACGTTGATCGACCCGTTACTTCGTGCGCTGATCCCAATTTGCTTATCCGTTCTTTTTGTTATTACAAAAGCCGCGTTGATGCCCACCATCGATAATAATGTATCTGCCGTTTTCGCTGCAGTCACACTATCATATTCCTTCTCTTCGCTGCCAGTTACAATGACTGTGTCAGGTGTAACATATTCACTTTGAGCAATCAAACTGTTCATTTCCAAATAACTAGTTAAATCTGAGCTTAATAAATATTGTACTAAAGATGAATCTGCTCCACAAGTTCTTAAATAACTGGCCACATCAAAGGTGCGTGCCGTTGTCCGGACACTAAAACTTTTTGTATCCACAACGATTCCCGCTAATAATAAGGTTGCTTCAAGCTTATCCAAACTTCTTTGAGCGTTACTTTGGTATTCGATCAATTCAGTTACTAACTCTGAAGCAGATGACGCAGATGATTCAATGTAAGCCAGCAATGGTTTAGCAGGAAATTCATCCCCACGACGATGGTGATCGATAATTACGACTTTATCAAACTGTTCATATAGCTCTTGCGAGATCGAAAGTGACGGTTTATGGTAGTCAACCATAATCAATAGACTGCTATCTGTTTTTCGTTTCATTGCTTCCTTTGGTGTAATGATTTGCTTCGCCAGCTCAGGATATTTTTCCAGTTCAGCCATTACTCGGTCAACATCAGGAATACTTTCATTTTTATCTAGTACGACCCAAGCTTCCTTATGATGAAATTTAGCTAGTCGTGCCATACCAAAAGCTGAACCGATCGCATCCATGTCAGGAAAGCGATGTCCCATGATATAAACATCGGATGACTCTGCCAAAATCCCTTGAATTGCTGTACTCATTGCTCTAGAACGAACTCGTGTTCTCTTTGCGACGGAAGCTGTTCTACCACCATAAAAAATTGGTTTAGCATTATCTTTCGCTTCTTTAACTACGACTTGGTCGCCACCTCTAACTAATGCTGTATCCAAGTTTGTTTGGGCGGTATTTCCTGTTTGACTTAATGTTTCACCACCATATGAGATGCCCATACTTAATGTAATTGCTATCTCTCTTGTACTTGATTCTTTTCTGATCTTATCTAAAATTTGAAATTTAGTGTCCATCATTTTTTTGATATCTTCTAACTGCGCAATAAAGAAATAACGTTCCGCATTCAGTCTTTTATAAAAAACTTGATATTCATCCATCCAGTCAGAAACCATTGTCGTAATAAAACTATTCAAGTAAGAGATTTCTTTTTCGTCCATACTATCTGTAATATCATCATAGTTATCAACTGATACAATTCCAATAGCTGTCTGCATCTCCAATTTTTCTTGATACAAATTACTCTCTTCTGTAATATCCTTAAAGGTTATCGTATTTTGATTTGTATCAATATTAAAACGATATACATAATCACCAACTTTAAATATATCTTTACCTTTTTCAGCTCGTGATACATAGGTTTGTATTAATTCTGAGCTGATAAGTGTTTGCCCATCTTTATGAAAAATATCTTCCGCGAACGGGTTTAACCACTTTGCTTCTTTTGTGTCTGGATCGTAATTTATAATCCCAACAGACACTTCATTAAAAGCATAATCTAATGACTTTTCTGCAATCGTACTTGCTTCTCTGATTTTTTCTGTATTAGATATTTCAATTTTTTTGATTAAGTAGAAAATCCGATTGATCAATACGAGATTGAGTATTAATAAACCAGCTATAATCATGTATTTATTAGATAAGAAGAAAAGCAACATTACTTCTAATAAAAAGAGAACGAATACAGAACCCAAAATCCGTTTCATTCCATTTTTTTTCATTATAAGGACTCCTCCATGTTCTGCAGATAAAGCTATTTTAGCATAAAAAAGTGATTTCTGCGAGTTACTAAATGTTTCACGTGAAACATTCAAAATCCACACTCACAGTTATTTACATTTAAACTAAAAAAAGATCAAAGAACTAACTAGTCCTTTGATCTCTAAGTAATTCTATATTATTGCTCTTCACCAACAAATGGTAATAAGCCCATGATACGTGCACGTTTGATTGCAATTGTTAATTTGCGTTGGTTCTTAGCGCCAGTACCTGTTACACGACGTGGCAAAATTTTTCCACGTTCAGAAATGAATTTTTTTAATAATTCGATATCTTTATAATCAATATATTCAATATGGTTAGCAGCGATATAATCGACTTTACGACGTTTACGTCCGCCTCTTCTTTGTTGTGCCATTCTTATTCCCTCCTATCAAATTCGTTTAGAATGGTAAATCATCATCTGAAATGTCAATAGTCGAGCCTGTTCCACCAAATGGATCAGAATCTCTATCGAAATCAGGCATACCGTTATTGTTAGACTGAGAGGATGATTGATTAAAATTGTTTTGTCCTGAAAAATTATTGTTCTGTGGTTGGAAACTACTTCCGCCACCAGCATTATAACTTGGTGCCGAATCTGATCCTTCTGTTGTTTGTCTTTGTTCTGAAGCAGAACGAGACTCTAACAACTGGAAATTCTCACAAACAACTTCAGTTACGTATACACGTTGACCTTGTTGATTCTCATAATTTCTAGTTTGAATACGACCAGTTACGCCTAATAATGTACCTTTACGCGCATAGTTTGCCATTGTTTCAGCAGGTTTACGCCAAATCACACAGTTAATAAAATCTGCTTCACGATTTCCATTCGCATTCGTAAAGTTACGGTTTACCGCTAAAGTAAATGTCGCAACTGCAGAACCACTAGAGGTATATCGTAAATCTGGATCTTTTGTTAGTCTTCCAACTAATACAACGTTGTTAATCATTTAAACATCTCCTTTCGTCAACCCAATGTTTCACGTGAAACATTTTGATTAAACTTCTTCCTTGATAATCATGTGACGGATAATATCGTCATTGATTTTAGCAAGACGATCAAATTCATTGATTGCTCCTGCAGTTGATGGAGAAGATACTTTAACGATATGATAGATGCCTTCACGGAATCCGTTCATTTCATATGCCAAGCGGCGTTTTTCCCAATCTTTTGATTCGATAACTTCAGCTCCGTTATCTTTTAAGATCGTGTCGAAACGTTCTACTAAAGCAGTTTTTGCTTCTTCATCAATGTTCGGACGAATAATGTACATAACTTCATAATTCGTAACTTGACTCATTGATTTTCACCTCCCTATGGACTTTAGGCTCTTAGTTTGCTAAGAGCAAGGAGAGTTATCTAAAATATATAGACTACTCACAATGTTTCATTATACAGCTAAAAGCTGATAAAATCAAGTATTCTTCGCAATTTTTGATCATTTTTTTTGACAATCATTTTTCTCTCAGGTCTTACTATTAATATACGTGTAAATCAGCTTTTTTTACTTTTTTACTTATGATTTAGGTTATTTATTTTTCGTGGTATACTATCCTTGTTCGAAATTACACAAATAATCTAAAGTAGTTTGAAAGGATGCTGTTACATTGAATCAATTGTTAGAATACCAACCGCTCAACCTGTACACGAATTATCTTGAGGCAACACGTAATAACCCTGAAACAGCCATTATTCATGATGAACCTCTACCAGCTTTTCCTGAACTTGGAACGAATTACACTTATCAATTAAGTCATGAAGCGATCTTAAACCGCGCTTATCAATTGGCTAGTTTAGGCGTAAAGGCTGAAGATAAAATCATCATTTTCAAAAGCTCAAAATTCGATACGTATCTGTTAGCAGTTGCCGCTTCTTATTTAGGTGCTGTTCCAGCGATGATTTCTTATCATTTCCCAGCTGAAACAATTGAAGTATTTGTTGATCGTTTGGAAAATCCATTTATCCTATTTGATGAAGAAACGGCATCAAAAATCGCAAAAGTAAAAAATAGTTCACCCAAAAAACAAATTTCAGTGGCAAACCTTTTACAAGCACCCGCTAATGAAGTCCCTCAAGTAGAATTACCTAAAGATATGATTGCTTACATGACACATACCTCTGGTACAACTGGTATTCCTAAACTAATCTGTCACTCTGCTAATTCTATGGGGTGGCGTACAAAATGGCAAAAAACAATCTTTACAAAAATCGCTGAGAAAAAACTGGTTGGATTTCATATTTCGCCTGTTCACTCTCGTTTCAATATTGGGATTTCTTCTTTGATGGCTATGGGTTTCCCGATGATGCCATTATCGATATCGAATAGTGACTCCGTAGCAGAAATGCTCTTAAAATATCAACCAATCGCTCTAGAAACTCATCCTAATAATTTTGTTCAGTGGACATCGCTAGCCAAAAGACAGCCAGAAGCCTTTACAAGCGTTCGTTATTATCATTCTACTTTTGATGCTATTAATAATGCCACGATGGCGAGCTTCTTAAAAGCTTCAGAAAAAAATGACCCAATTTTCCTTCAAGTTTATGGTCAAAGTGAATGTGGTCCAATGATCTTAAAAGCTCATACTTTAGAATCACTTAAACTATCTGACGCTCGTGATATGGGGGTTGGTTTAGAAGGTTTAACTGAAGCACGAATTGCGGATAAGAAAGGTAACGTTTTACCAGCTATGACTGATGGACATATCCAGTTCTTGTCTAAAGGACGTGCGCTAACTTATTTTAAAGAAGATGACCGCTTCCAAGCAACTGTTTTTGGTCCTTGGTGGGATAGTGGTGATTATGGCTTTATGGATGAAAATGGACATTTATTCCTTAAAGACCGTCAAGTCGATTTGATTGATAAGATCGATAGTAATTTGGCGATTGAGGATCATTTATTAGATGCTCTTGATTTTCTTCAAGAAGTGATCATTGTTCGAGCGAAGGATAACTCTCCTCAACCAATCTTAGCCGTTGATCCAAAACAAGGAATGGACTGGGATGCTTGGTGGGAACAAGTGACTGATTTACCTCACTTGAACAAACCGATTATTATGGATTGGGATGAAATTCCTCGTACAGCAACGATGAAAGTCCAACGATTGCAAATTGAAAAAGCACTGAAAGAAAATTAAAAGTCTAGCATAAAAAAGAATCACAAACTAAGCAAAAGAATTAGTTTGTGATTCTTTTTATTTTACAAATAAGGAGTTGTAAGTTCCATATTTCAATAACGTTTCTTGGGCTAATAAAACACCAATTCCTAATCCATCAGGCACCTTGATTTCCCCTTTTCGAATCTCAAATGGTTCCGTAATAATATCTTCGTAATAATAGCGATTAGAAGCCGAAATATCTCCCGGAAAAGTAAATAATTTTTGAGAGGCAAACTGTAAATTCAGCGCTCTACCCACACCAGACTCAAACATTCCGCCTAGCCAGACTAGTAATTCTTTTTCTTTGCAAAATTCAACGATTTTCATCGCTTCTGTGAGTCCACCAACTCTAGGAATTTTCAAGTTTATACTCCGACAACTTCCCAAAGAAAAGGCCAATTCACAATCTTTAAGTGTTCGAATATTTTCATCCAAGCAGATATCCGTTTTTAGTTCTTTTTGCAACTGCGCATGGTCTAAAAAGTCATTCGCTGCAAAAGGTTGTTCGATCATAGCTAGATCATATGCATCTAATTGCTTCAAATGTGAGATATCTGAAATGGCATAGGCTGAATTAGCATCAACCATCAATGGTAAGTCAGGGAATTTGTTCCGAATAGCATCAATTGGTTTTAAATCATAACCAGGACGTATCTTTAATTTAATTCGTTGGTATCCTAGTCCTACATACTTAGTAATTTGATCCAATAATTTAGTCAAATCCGTCTGGATACCGACGCTGACACCTACAGGAATTTGTGCTCTAGTATCAGTAAAATACTCTTTTAAGCTTTTTCCATTTCGTTTAGCATATAAATCCCAAATTGCTGTTTCAAGGCTAGATTTAGCCATGTAGTTTCCTTTTACTTCGTTAAAAAGCAGTGCTACTTCTTTAGGATGTTGGATGTCTACATTATCCAGTAAAGGAATTAAATGTTTTTGAAGTATGATACGAGCTGTGTCAATTGTCTCTTCTATGTAATCGGGCTGCTCAAATGGAACCAGTTCGCCAATTCCTTGATTCCCCAGTTCATCGGTCACTAACACAAGATCAAAAGCTTTCTCTGCTAAAAGACCATAACTTGTTTCAAAGGGAATCCTTAGCGGTAGCCGAACACGATAACAGTCAACTCGATGAATTTTCAATTATATGTCCTCCTTAAGTTGTTAGCTGTCTTCTGATGAGCTAGTGACAAATGATATAACGATTTTCTCAAACGTCTGTGGTTTTTCTAAATGAATGCAGTGACCTGTGTTACTAACAATTTCAATCAAAAAAGCGGGCTGTCTTTCTTTCATTTTTGAAGCAATCTGTTGAAATTTATGATCTAATTCACCAACTATTAACAAAGTTGGTACTTTTAACTTATCTAGCTCTGGCCAAAAGTCTGGCTGAACTCCGGTCCCCATAAACCACAAACTACAGGCAAGTCCAAAATTTCGTTGCGCCAAACGTTCTTGTCGTACAGCTTCCTGAACTTGGATTGATAATTTTTTTTGGCTAGCAAAAAGAGGTAGTTTTTCCCATTTCTCAACAAAAGCTTCGATAGAGTGACTCATAATAAAACCAGCTAAATGTTCATCAGAATATTTGCGCAGTATTCGCTCTGTTTTCCCCTTTAAACCTGGAGATCCGCTTTCTAAGATCAGTTGCTGAATCTTTTGAGGAAATAAGTAGGCGAATCCTAAAGCAGCTCTAGCACCCATTGAATAGCCTAATAACGAAAACTTGAAAATACCTAGCTGCTCAGTCAATATGGCAATATCTTGACACAAGCAATCCATCTGATAGCGATATGGATGGACATAACAGTCGGTTTTTCCATGTCCGATCAAATCAATCGCTAAAATATTGAGCTCTCTTTCTTTTAGAAAAACAGGCGCAAAGGTCTGGCTAGTACCAGTAAATCCATGAAAGCAAACCACTGTTGGTCGTTTCGCTTTGTACTCTGAAAACCACTCATAATAATAGTTTACGCCATTTATCGTTGCATTCATCCTTTTTCCCTTAGCTTTTCTTTTAATCTCATCATTACTTTTTCGTAGAGTTGAACGTTTTCTTGACGCTCACCAACAACTTCAATAATTTGAAATGCAGGCTGTTTTTGTGTTTTTTCCAACAATACCGCCAACTGTTCTAAACTTTCAGCTTTAACATAGTTTGCGTCATACAATTGTGCAACTAAAGAAAAATCTAAATCGATCGGTGTCCCGAAAATTGGTTCAAAATCCTCCACTGCTAACTGACGTTGTGAAAGAAAAGAAAAAATACCGCCGCCATTATTGTTCAGTAAAATAATCGTCAATGGTAAGTTATAACGTTTAGCCAATAATAACCCGTTCATATCATGATACATCGCCAAATCACCAATCAACAATACATTCTGACGCTCTGGATTTATTGCACACATCCCCAAAGCAGTTGAGACAATCCCATCAATACCATTGATCCCACGATTTCCAAATAACTGATAATGATTTGATTCAGCTGTTGAAAACCGATCTAGAAAGCGAATTGCATTACTATTAGAAACAAACAACTGACCGTTATCTGCCATTTTCTTATGGACAAGCAGACTTGCCGATGTTTCGTTTAATGTTTTCATTTCGCTAAGTTCATTTAATTGCTGTTCTGTTATTTCTTGCCAAGTCATCCATTGATTACTCCATGAGTCCACGGTTTTTGTTTCAACTTTATTAATGATTGCTTCAATAAAAGTTTGTTCTTCGGCTTGGATCGCAACTTGTGTTTGTTTTAATTGGTCTTGCCACTCACCTGTTTCATCAACAAAATACATTGTAGTCTTATCCTCAAGTGATTGTAGCCAAAACATTGTATTTTTGGAAATAGGTAACATTCCAAAGCGAACGACTACTTCTGGATATTGGATCATTTCAACTTCTTGGATAAAAAGATCCGCACATCTCATGATTAATGGACTGTTTTTGCCGCATGCTGTGATATTTGCCAACGGATCGCTAATGATTGGCCAGTTTAAGGTTTCGGCTAATTGAATAAATACTTCAGCTTCTTCTGATGTATGATTGCCCCCGACCACTAAAATGCCTTGCTTCCCTTGCCAAGCATCAACACAGTTTATTATCTGTTCTTTTGACAGTTGCTTTTTACCTGCCAAAATGGCAGTTGTTTTTTCAGCGATCAATGATCGATCTAAATTGGGTAATAACGGTTCTCGTAATGGAAAATTCAAATGAATAGGACCTTTAGGGATTTGACATGCTGTATCTGTCGCTCGCATTCCTTGCCAATAAGCATAATCCAACATTATTTTCGTGCCTTCTGGGATAGCCATTTCGATAAACTCTTTGACATGGCCTTGAAACAAGTGAAATTGGTCCATTGCTTGCGGCGCACCAACTTGACGTAATTCATGTGGCCGATCTGTAGTCAAAACGATCAACGGAATATGACTAGCATAGGCTTCACAAATTGCTGGATAGTAATTTGCCGCAGCGGTTCCTGAAGTACATAATAAAACAACCGGCTTACTACTTGCCTTGCTTAACCCTAATGCAAAGAAAGCTGCTGATCGCTCATCCACTTCGGTAAACGTTTCGATTTGTCCTTGTCGATGCAATAATAAAGCAAGTGGTGTGGAACGTGAACCTGGACTTATCACAGCTTGTTCTACACCACTACTGATCATTCCTTCAACAAAGGTTTGTAAATAATTTGTCATATCACTTTGATTTGTCACGATCTTCCCCGCCTATTCCTCTTAACATCGGTTGAAATTTGATTTTTGTCTCGATTCGTTCTTGTTCTGCTTGAGAATCTTTAACGACCCCGCAACCTGCATATAAATAACCAATCGCCCCCGTAAACACTGCTGAACGAATCCCTACGGCAAATTCGCCAATATCTTCTTTAATCGCAACCCAGCCGATTGGAGCACCATATAATCCTCTATCCAACTGTTCATGCTCCTTAAGCCACGCTATAGCTAATTCTTTTGGTTCTCCGCCTAATGCTGGTGTTGGATGTAGCTGCTGAACTCCCTTCAAGAATCGATAAGCTTTTTTCCGCTTTCCTTCGATCGGTAAGTACAAATGCTGAATATCACGATTCTTTAATAGTTGCGGCGTTGTAGCTTGAATCGAAGTCCCTGTCATCTGTTCTAATTCTTTGATAATTCTGTCGACAACAATTTTGTGCTCTTGCTTATTTTTCAAATCATTTAGCAAATAATGACCTAGTGAGTCATCTTCAGTTTCGGTTGTTCCACGTGAAACAGAACCTGCGATACTAGCCGTTGAAAAGGTTTCTTTAGAAGCTTTTAATAAGCGTTCCGGTGTAGCACCAACAAAGATTTGTTCATCTGATTCTAAAACAAAAAAATACGTATTGGTTTGCTGTTGTTGGAGATTTTGTAAAATAACCTCTGCTTGAAAGGGTTGATTACTCTTCACTTCCATCCGTCTGGCTAAAACAACTTTTTTTAACGGACCTGCTTCTCGCAATTTCGCTACAGTATCATCAACGACCGTCATCCACTCTGAGACCGCAATTTCTTCTGCTTTGATTTGTGCAGGTTCTTTTTTCGCAACTTTCTCAGTTTCCATAACGCTTGCAAACTCTTCTGTAAGTTGTTGCCACTTTTGCTGTAATGCATCTTCAGTTTCAGCACTGAAATTCATTGTAAGGTACTGTTTCCCATCGGTTTCTGTCAGTAAAAAGGTTGGCAAATAAAATAGCCCTTGCTCCATGCGCCCCCAATCATTTTGCTCAATTGGTTTGCTATCAAAAGCAAAACCACCAAACAAAATAGCACCTGTTCCCGTGATAAAGTTGTTTTGATAAATTTTTGCTTTTTCCTCTAAAATAAATGCATCGACTTTTTCAAAAGATGCCTGATCATCCGTCAGTTCTTTTGCTTTACCGAAGCCAACTAACGTAAAGTTTTTTTCTGGTGTTTGCCAATAAAAACGTTCGCCTTTATATTTTTTTTGCCCCTTCTCAAAAGAAGTACGCAAAGAATCTTGGTTTTCATTTATTTCTTTGACCCAGCTAAATTGTCGATAGCCTTTTTCAAAAGCTTGTACTAATTCTGTAGGAATGCTCATTTGTTTAAAAAAGCCTCCCTTTCTATTGTTGTTAAACGGTGTTTCGCTAATTTCCCACTAGCTGTTTTTGGTAGCGAGTGGCATAAATAAACCCGTTTAGGTAGTTTATATTTTGCTAAATATTGTTTTGCAAATGCGTTTATCATTTCTGCTGTAATCGTTGGTGCACCAACAATATACGCTACAGGAACTGCATCCCATTTTTCATCGGGCTCGCCAACGACTGCAACTTCTTTTACTCCGGGAAATTCTTGTAAAACATGTTCAATTTCTGTAGGATAGATGTTTTCACCGCCTGAAATGATCAACTCACTTAAACGACTGACCAGATAAAGATAGCCATCTTCATCCAGATACCCCATATCCCCCGTTTTGAACCAGCCATCTGGCGTCCATTTTACGGTTTGCCATTGTTCACCATTTAAATAGTGACGAACGACATTTTTCCCTTTTAATAGAATCTCACCGACGTTGTTAGGCTCTAGCTGTTTTTCATTAGTATCAACAATCTTGAGCGCTATTCCCATCAACGGTTTACCTGCTGAACCAATTTTTTTCGCAGCATCTTCAAAGCTTAAAGCCACGACTTGTGAACAGGTTTCAGTCATTCCGTATGACTGAATCACAGGAATACCATAACTTTCGCATTTTTCCAATGCTTTAGGTGAAATCGGGCCGCCTCCAAGCAACATCGCTTTAAAAGTTGATCTGTAGCCGTTCTTAGGATAATGTTCTAGCAACTCCCGCAACATGACCGCCACGACCGAAATCACCGTTCCCTGACCATCAGCTAGATCTTCCGTCACTGCTTTTGCCTCAAATTTACTATATAAACGTAAACTGCAGCCTAATACTAATTGACGAATGATGATCGACAGCCCACTGATATGAAATAAGGGGACTGGACATAGCCAACAATCTGCTTCTGTGATTTTCATGTTTTCTTGCGTTGCTAAAGCGCTAGACAAATGATTACTAAAACACTGCACAACACCTTTGGGATTCCCTGTAGTACCTGATGTGTACATGATCGAAGCTGTTGCATCAAGATTGTAGGCAGGAGTGGTTTCACTTGTTGATAAAAGGTTAGTTTCAGGCTGTATCATTTCAGTTACAGTTAAAAAATCTAATTTAGCAAAAAAGGACAAACTTTCCGTAGCAACCACTACCTGATTTACCTTAGCATCCGTCAATTGATAACGAAGTTCTTGTATGCTTAATTGTGTATTTAGCAAAACCAATTCTTTTCCTAACGCCCACAGAGCAAGAATTGAAAAATACATTTCTTTTGAATTACGGCTAAATAGACCGATTCGTTTTTCTTTACTGGGAATTTTCATAGAAAATGTATCTGCCCACTGTTTGACTTCCTGCCCAACTTCAGCAAATGACCATGTTTCATCCTGCCAATAAAAAGCAGGCTGATCGGGTCGTTCATTTACTTGTTTTTGCAGCCAACTACTCATGATTTTCACCCTTTATGGAAATTTAGGAAATTGATCGAAATCTGGGTCACGTTTTTCTTTAAATGAATCACGGCCTTCTTTTGCTTCATCCATTGTGTAATAAAGCAACGTTGCATCCCCTGCTAATTGCTGAATTCCAGCTAGTCCATCGGTATCAGCATTTAAAGAAGCTTTGATCATACGTAATGCGAGAGGGCTTTTCTTCAACATTTCTTCTGCCCATTCCATCGTAACATCTTCAATTTCCGCTAATGGGACAACCGTATTGATCCACCCCATATCCAATGCTTCTTCAGCTGAATATTGTTTACATAGGAACCAAACTTCTTTGGCTTTTTTATGACCCACTACACGAGCTAAATAACCAGAACCATAACCGCCGTCAAAACTACCTACATTTGGCCCAGTTTGACCGAATTTAGCATTATCTGCTGCAATCGTTAAATCACAAACCAGTTGAAGGACATTTCCCCCACCGATCGAATAGCCTTTGACCATTGCGATAACAGGTTTTGGAATTACTCGAATCAAGCGTTGTAAATCTAGTACATTTAAACGAGGAACACTATCTTCTCCTACATAGCCACCATGTCCTCGGACTTTTTGATCTCCACCGGAACAAAACGCTTTGTCGCCTGCACCTGTCAAAATAATCACACCAACATCTTGTTTATCACGGCTAATATTAAAAGCATCGATCATTTCCATAACCGTTTTTGGTGTGAAGGCATTATGCACCTGAGGACGATTAATCGTGATTTTTGCTACTTTACCTTCTTGTTCAAATAAAATTTCATCGTATTCTTTGATCGTTGTCCAGTTTCTCATGAGGAAACCTCCTTATAATTTTAAAAGCGGAACAAGCCGCTTAGCTCTGACTGAAAATAGGAACGTATGACTGAGTTTTTTGTCTCACTCAATTTTTTTCTTTTCCCTTGGGAGTTAGCTTACACAGCTAAATTAGTTTTCAATGCTTCTATTATACACAAATATGGATATTTTAGAATGATAGACGGTTTAGAGAATGATAAAAGCAAATAAGATTTTTTACGAAAATAGAAAACCTTTCTCGAAAAATACTAAGTATTTCTCCAAAGGCAATGTTCTTTTAGTTTGAAATTAGTGGTATTACAGAACCTATTATATATGGTCTAATCGTTCCATATCGCAAAACATTTATTTACATTATTATCGCTAGAGCTGTAGGCGGAGTCATCCATAGCTTTTTTCAAGTCAAAATAGTCTCTTATGCATTTGCTATTTTTGGGGAATTCCAGCATACAGCTCAATAATTATCTAGTTATTTTCTGCTTTAATCACTGTAAGTATTGCAACAGTCCTTTGTTATAATATTCGGATACGAAAGGAGCAAAAATAGCATAAACACAGACTTAATGAATCAATTTTATTGAACTAATATAAAATAGAATAAATAAAAAGCAGCTTTCTGAAAGAACAATTCTTTCAGAAAGCCGCTTTTTTGATCACATGTCTATTTTAATTTTTTACTATTAAAAATGTTTATACTTAACTATTTACATCCTATCAATGTGCCAACATCTCTTGCGCAATCTCAAAACCAGTCATATCAACAGGATAATATGTTGGCCAATTATCCATTTCTTCTAATAATTTTTGCTGACTTTCATCGCCAAAATAAATATGGAAATGTGCTGCTTTTGACGGTGCGATTCCATGATCTGAAAATTGAACATATTTGTAAGGCGTGTCTTCTGTAGCTTCAAATAAATAGCGAACGCCACGATTTCCTGCTTTATAATTTAAGATTTCTTTGCCTGCGTATTTGTATTTCGATGAATACTTTTTATCCCCTACTATAAATGTCATGGCATCTTTGCTAATATCAATTCGATCCACGTCTGTTTGGTATCCTTTTTGATAATAGGCTTTGTATTCTTCTGCCGTCATTTTTTTCGTTAGTTTTTCTTTATAATCAAATACTTGATCAAATGTGCCATCTTCTAAATAGGGAAACACCGATTGCCACTCACCTACATAATCAGAAAGCTCACGGTCTTTAACATCCTTATCATCAAAATATCCATTTGAAACTGTCTTGTTTACGGCAGTTTCAGTTAATTCTTTTTTCGGGGTAACTTCTGTTGATTTTATCAACGCCTCTAAATTCTCTTTCATCACACTAATATATGTTTTGCCTGCTTTCATATCCTCATTGGTAAGTCCTTCTAACGGATTTAATACAAGTAATTCTACACCCGTCTCATTTGCTAAAGTTTTCGCTACTCGGTCATTTGCGTTTTCTTCAAAATAGATATAGTTGATTCCTGTTTCTTCAACTAATTTTTTCAATTCTGCAATCCGAGAAGGCTGTGGTTCTTGATCAGGAGAAATTCCTGCGATTGGAATTTGTTTTAGGTTATAATCTAATGCCAGATAAGAAAAAGCTGTATGTTGGGTGATAAAATTCTTTTGTTTGGCATTCGCTAATTTTGCTTCGTATTGCTCATTAAGCTCCGTTAATTGTTCGATATAATCGGCCGCATTTTTAGTAAATGTTGTTTTTTGCTCTGGAAAATGGTTAATCAATTCATCTCTGATTGTTTCTACTTCTTTGATTGCTCGAAATGGACTCAACCATAGATGAGGATCATAGTCATGAGAATGTCCTTCATGGCTCTCCTCTGCTGAATGGTCGTGGTCTTCATTTCCAGGTAAAAGAACCATGCCTTCACTTGCTTTAATGCTCGTCACATTCTTTAGTGATTTTTCCATCTTAGGCACCCAAGTTTCCATGTATTCACTATTATAAACAAAGGCATCTGCATCTTGTAATTTGGCAATGTCTTTTGCAGAAGGTTCATAATCATGTGCTTCTGTTCCTGCTGGAACCATTAACGTCACCTCACCAACGTCGCCAACTATATTTCTAGTAAATTCATACATCGGATAAAATGAAGTAACAATCGTTAATTGTTTTTGTTCTTTATTCTCTTTTGTCTCAGTTTTTGATTTGGTACAGGCGGTGAAAACAATACCTAGTAAAAATAGCCCTGCAATCGCGATAATAAGACTTAACTTCTTTTTCATTTCTGATCTCCTCAATCGTTTTATTATATGATGCGTCGTATCTTAAAATAATTACTACTATTAAAAAGGTTTATTTGGCTAACCTTTTTAATTGTTTAGGCCTTCATCTTGCTACTCCTTTCCGATTTCGATCGTCTAAAACGTAATCGTTACACTTTGTCCAAATGAAAATATAACAATTTTTTTTCTCATTGTCAAGGAATGCATAAAAGACCAAGAAAAAAACGTTACGTTTCTTCCTTGGCCTTTTATTTGTAAAACGACTGATACAAAATCTACTACTCCGATTTATATCAGTCCATTCCATTTTCGAAAACTACTCCATATAAACACTATTAGTAGGCACAACTTGAGCTCCAAACGGCATTAACGCCAATTTAGCTAATTTAAACGACTGCATCCCAAATGGAATCCCAATAATCGTTACACATAAAATAATTCCACTGACACAATGTCCTACTGCTAACCAAAATCCGCTGAAAACTAGCCAAAGAATGTTCACTAAAAATGAAACTGTACTTGTGCTGTAGACAACTCTTTTGCCAAATGGCCAAAAACTTAACCCTGCAAGCTTGAAACACTGTAAGCCAATCGGAATTCCAACGATTGTAATACACCAAAGAATGCCCGCTAAAAGCCACGTTATCCCACCAAAAAATCCGCCAAAAATAAACCAAATAATATTTCCTAAACAGCCCATCTTAAATCCTCCCATTTCTACTTAACGATATAAAATTAAATTATACTATAAAAGCAGAAAATAGATACTTTCTCTAAGCATAAATTTATTAAACTATACAAAATCACTTGTGATCATCCTATAACTTGGTTACTATCATAATTAAGAGTAATTCTTTCAATAAAAGGAGATGATTTTATGAATAAAGCTGTTGTAGTGTACCAAAGTACGCCGATGCTCGGAAAAAGTAAACTACCGAATGGTTCAATTTTAGGGATGTTTAAACAAAAAAAACTAGTAACTAAATTAAATAAAACCCTTGAAACAAAAAATAGTCCTTGGCTAGTCGCTTTAGATGATTCAATAGCCGATATTGATGTGATTGCTCAAGAAGCTGATGCCATTATCTGTGTACCAGGACTACAGAAACAGTTTGATTGCAAGAATTATCCTAAAGAAAAAGTGTTTTACTTTGATTCTTTAGGTTATCATGAATTAGCTTTAGACAACGTCATCAAATTTCTAGAATCGATCGAACAATAACAAGAGAGGACTGACTTTTATGCACTTACTAGACTACTTAACGATCGAAACAACTGAGCAATCTAAAGAAAAAGTTGTGCTAACAATGAAAATAGCGGATTTTCATAAACAGCCTTATGGAATTTTGCATGGCGGAATGAACGGTGTCTTAATTGAAACAGCCTGTAGTTTAGGTGCTAATGAACAGTTTTCAGAAGAAAATGCTTATGCTGTCGGCGTTGATTTACAAGTCAATCACCTAAAAAGTGTCGCGGAGGGCGTTCTGACAGTCATAGCCCAACCAAATCATATTGGCGGTTCCTTGCAAGTGTGGGAAGGAAAAATTTTCAATGAAACTGGAAATCTGATCAGCGTTGGTCGTTGTACCTTGCTTAAACGAACGGAAAAATAAAAAAGCGTGTAAGTTAAAATAGTGTAGCTATTTTTAACTTACCAGCTTTTTTATTCTCATTCCAAAAAAAAGTTTTTTTTACATCAATTAAATTCAAGGTTAATTCTAGAGAAAGACTAATCAACATTATATTTTTCCCCAGATGCTTCTGTTTTTATATTATTTTATTATAATTACATAATTTCTCCAGTTATGATTTTTAATTTCATAAATAAAGATGACATCACATCTAGCTCATTTTGATCCACTTCTGAATATTTTTGATTCAAGATTTTTTCTCTTTCTTTTTTGACAAGTGAATGCATCAAATTTAATTCTTCTGTGGTTAGATTAGCTAAATAAACATGGTTTGGTTCAGAGTAAGCAAATGCTTCGATTTCAAACGTCTCTGGATTTCGTTTTAAGCTAGTTCTAATTTGAAAACCATTTGAAAAAGTGATCATTTCGACATAAAGATACTCTGAAAAGGTAATCGGTCTACGCTCATAAACGGTTGTCTTACCACCAAATATTTCTAGTATATTTTCGATAAAGTTAGATAACGCCGTTCCAATATTTAATTGTTTTGAAAAAGTTTTCGATAGTAATAATTTTTCTTGTGTCATCCTTTTTACCTCTCACTTCTTATTACTCTTTATTATAATCATATTTTTTTCAAAACAAAACAAAAACGATATTATATTTTTTTCGAATTTACCAACGATAAATAAAAAAGAACATCTCAGCGTCTCGCTGAAATGTTCTTTTTTATTTATTCCTCTGTTGTTGTGTCTGTTTCTGGCGTTTCAGTTACAGTTTCAGTAACGACTTCCACACCTTCAACTTCTTCAACGATTTCATCTGGCTCCGGCTCAACAACTGCCATCGTCACCACTTTTGCATCTTCTTCCATTCTCATCAAACGAACCCCTAGTGTTGCACGTCCTGTTTGAGAAACTGAATCAACATTGAAACGAATAATGACACCTTTATTAGTGATGACTAGAATATCTTCATCACCACGAACAGTTGTAAGTCCTGCTAATGGACCATTTTTCGCTGTAATATTAGCTGTCTTGATTCCTTTACCGCCACGGCCCTTCACAGGGTACTCAGAGGCTTTTGTCCGCTTACCGTAACCATTTTCCGTCAACACTAATACTTCCGTGTCAGCGTCCAATAAAGAGGCTCCTACGACGTAATCATCTTCTCTTAGACGAATACCACGTACACCTGAGGCAGTACGGCCCATATCACGAACGGCTGTTTCAGCAAACGTCACAGAATAACCATTGTGTGTTCCGATGATCATGTTTTGTTCACCATTAGTTAAAACGACGTTGACTAGTTCATCTTCTTCTTTTAGACCGATTGCAATCAAACCATTACTTCTAATATTAGAGAATGCTTTAACAGCTGTACGTTTAACCGTACCTTTACGAGTCGTGAAGAATAGATAATGTCCTTCTTCTGCTTGTCCTTCAACAGCAATGATCGCTTGAATCTTCTCACTAGAATCAATTCCTAGCATATTGATTACAGGGATTCCTTTGGCTGTTCTACCGTATTCTGGAATTTCATATCCTTTAGCACGGTAAACTTTTCCGTTATTCGTAAAGAATAGTAACGTATCATGAGTTGAACAAGAAACTAGATTTTTCACGAAATCATCATCATGAACACCCATTCCTTGAACACCACGACCACCACGGCGCTGTGCTCTAAATTCGCTGTTTGCTACACGTTTGATATAGCCATTATTCGTTAACGTAATCACAACTTCAGCTTCTTCGATCAAGTCTTCGTCTTCTAAACTTAAAACTTCACCGACTAATAATTCAGTACGACGAGCATCGCCATATTTATCACGAATGTCACCTAATTCTGTTTTAATGATTTCAACAACACGTTCTGGACGAGCTAAAATATCATTTAAATCAGCAATGAATTTCAATAATTCTTGGTATTCATTCTCGATCTTATCACGTTCCAAACCTGTTAAACGACGTAGACGCATGTCTAAAATCGCTTGTGCTTGGCGATCTGAAAACTCGAATCGTTCAATCAATGATGATTTTGCTTCATCATCTGAATTTGAGCCACGGATGATTGAAATAATCTCATCAATGTGGTCTAAAGCAATTCGTAATCCTTCTAAGATATGAGCACGAGCTTCTGCTTTTTTCTTATCAAATTCCGTACGGCGTGTGATCACTTCTTTTTGGTGTTCGATATAATTTTCAAGAATTTCTTTTAGACTTAAAATTTTTGGAACGCCTTTTTCGATTGCCAACATATTAAAACCAAAAGAGGTTTGTAATGCTGTCATCTTATATAAGTTATTCAAGATAACAGAAGCACTAACATCACGACGCACATCGATTACGATCCGCATTCCTTCACGAGAGGACTCATCACGTAAATCTGTGATTCCTTCAATTCGTTTTTCACGATGTAATTCTGAAATCCGCTCAATCAAACGAGCTTTATTGACCATATAAGGTAATTCTGATACTAAGATACGCTCTTTACCATTCGGCATATCAACGATCTCAACTTTAGCACGAACAGTGATCGAACCACGCCCAGTTTCGTAAGCACGACGGATACCAGATTTCCCCATGACTAAACCGCCTGTAGGGAAGTCAGGTCCAGGTAATACTTCCATTAATTCATTGGTTGTAACATCTGGGTTTTCCATCAGTAAGCTAGTTGCTTCGATTACTTCAGCTAAGTTATGAGGTGGAATATTGGTTGCCATCCCTACCGCAATCCCTGTTGTTCCGTTAACTAAAAGGTTAGGGAAACGCGCTGGTAATACATCTGGCTCTTGTTCAGAGTCATCATAGTTTCCGTGGAAATCAACTGTATTTTTATTGATATCACGTAACATTTCCAAAGCGATCTTACTCATTCTTGCTTCGGTATACCGCATTGCAGCTGCTCCATCGCCATCGACAGAACCAAAGTTTCCGTGGCCATCAACTAACATACTACGGTAGCTAAATGGTTGCGCCATACGAACCATGGCTTCATAAATTGACGAGTCACCATGCGGGTGATACTTACCCATTACGTCCCCTACAACACGGGCCGATTTCTTATGCGGTTTGTCAGGTGTCACACCTAGTTCATTCATTCCATATAAAATACGGCGATGAACTGGTTTTAACCCATCACGAACATCTGGTAGCGCACGAGCTACAATAACGCTCATCGCATAATCAATGAAGGATTCTTTCATTTCACTGGTCAGATTGACGTCTTGAATGTTCTCTTTCATTTCTTCACTCATGAATCTATCTCCTTCTTTAATTAAATATCTAGATTTTTCACGTAATGGGCATTTTCTTCAATAAATGCTCGGCGTGGTTCAACGCGGTCTCCCATCAGCATTTCAAAAATTTGATCGGCTTCGATCGCATCATCAACGCTGACACGTGACATTAAACGTCTTTCAGGATCCATGGTTGTTTCCCATAATTGATGGTCATCCATTTCCCCAAGACCTTTATAACGCTGAACACTTGGTTTTGGACTAGCTGGTAGAGAGGCCAAAATTTGAGCCAATTCTTCTTCAGCATTTTTCCCTGGTTGAACGTACGTGATATTTTTTCCTTGTTTGACTCCATATAAAGGTGGTTGAGCAATATAAACATAACCTGCTTCAACAACAGGGCGCATGAAACGATAGAACAACGTCAACAATAGTGTACGAATATGTGCACCATCGACATCGGCATCGGTCATAATTACTAATTTGTGGTAACGCGCTTTCGATACATCAAAATCAGCACCAAAACCTGTTCCCATCGCTGTAAATAGTGAACGAATTTCTTCATTCGCTAAAATTTTATCCATGCTGGCTTTTTCAACGTTTAGGATTTTCCCACGAATCGGTAAAATCGCTTGGAATTCACGGCTACGACCTTGTTTTGCTGAACCGCCGGCTGAATCCCCTTCGACGATGAAAATTTCGCATTTTTCAGGATCTTTACTTGAACAATCGGCTAATTTACCAGGTAAATTACTGATTTCAAGGGCACCTTTACGACGGGTTACTTCACGTGCTCGTTTAGCAGCCATTCGGGCTTTTGACGCAAGTAGACCTTTTTCCACGATTTGTTTCCCAACTGTTGGGTTTTCCATCAAGAATTTATTGAAATACTCAGAGAATAAACGGTCTGTAACCGTACGAACTTCTGAATTTCCTAATTTAGTCTTAGTTTGTCCTTCAAATTGAGGTTCTGGATGTTTGATAGAAATAACTGCTGTTAAACCTTCACGAACATCTTCCCCTGTTAGGTTTTCGTCATTTTCTTTCATGATCTTTTGTTTACGAGCATAATCATTGATTACACGCGTTAATGACGTTTTAAAACCTGATTCATGGGTTCCACCTTCATACGTATGAATGTTGTTAGCGAAACTTAATAAGTTAGTATGGTAGCCATCCGTATATTGCATAGAAACTTCTACAATAATGTCTTGTTGTTCCCCTTCAATGAAAACGGGCTCTGGGAATAAAACATCCTTATTGGCATTTAAATGCTCAACATAGCTCTTGATCCCACCTTCGTAGTGATACTCTTTTAAGACAGGTTTTTCTTCACGTTTATCTTCGATCGAGATTTTTAAACCTTTGTTCAAGAATGCTAATTCTCTCACACGTGTTGCTAATTTATCGAAGTTAAAAATCGTTGTTTCTGTAAAGATTTCTGGATCTGGAACAAAGTGAACCGTTGTCCCATGACGGTCTGTATCACCGATCACTTTTAAATCGTCTTTAACAGCACCTTGATGGAATTCTTGATAATAGATTTTGCCTTCTTTGTAGACTTTTACGTCTAATGTTGTTGATAGTGCATTAACAACGGAAGAACCTACCCCGTGAAGCCCGCCAGAAACTTTGTATCCGCCACCGCCGAATTTTCCTCCGGCATGGAGAACGGTAAAGACTGTTTCTACTGCTGGACGACCTGTTTTAGCTTGAATACCAACCGGGATTCCTCGACCATCATCGACAACTGTAATACTGTTATCCTCTTCAATTACAACTTGGATACTTGACGCAAAACCAGCTAACGCTTCATCGATGGAATTATCCACGATCTCCCAAACTAAGTGGTGTAAACCTTCTGAACTCGTCGATCCTATGTACATACCAGGACGCTTACGAACAGCTTCAAGACCTTCTAATACCTGAATCTGACTGGCATCATATTCTTGGGCACGTTCTTTCATATTCTTTTCTTCTTCTGTCATATAGTTGCTTCCCTCTCTATCTCTCCCTGATGAACATAAAATATGTCTGGTTCAACAGTTAATTTATTGTTTAAATGATCCAAACTGGTTGTGGTTAAAAAAGTTTGAACCTTTCCTTCAATCGTTTCTAGCAGGTGCAATTGTCGTTCATTATCTAACTCACTCATGACATCATCCAATAACAAGACAGGATATTCTCCTGTTTCTGAATACATTAAATCAATTTCCGCAAGCTTTACGCTAAGAGCCGTGGTTCTTTGCTGTCCTTGTGAACCATACGTCTGGACATTTTGTCCATTTACATTAAAAATCAGGTCATCTCGATGAGGACCTAAAAAAGTATTCGCCTTAAACAATTCTCGTTTTCGGCTATCAAGTAGACTCTGCAGCAATTGCTTTTGGATCTCTTCTAGTGAAAAATTTTCTTTATCTAGTGGGATACTTGAAAAATAGTCGATCGCTAATTCTTCTTTTTCATGGCTGATTTTTTTATGAAGTAAATTAGCCCAGTGCTCTAATTTTTTGATAAATTCTAGACGGGCAAATAATACTTTTCCACCGAATTCCGCCAATTGTTCCGTCAAAATATCTAAATAAATATGATCTGACTGTTTTTTTTCAGCTAATTGTTTCAAATATTGATTACGTTGTTTTAAAACAGACTGATATTGAACGAGATCATATAGATAAATCGGATTGACTTGGCCTAATTCCATGTCGATAAACTTCCGACGTAATTGGGGTGAGCCTTTAACTAACGATAGATCTTCCGGCGCAAATAAAATGACATTTAGCTGACCAATATACGAACTCAAACGTTTTTGTTCAATATGATTGACTTTGGTCT
The DNA here is from genome assembly GCF_002140855.1 of Enterococcus sp. 7E2_DIV0204. Lineage (NCBI taxonomy): Bacteria > Bacillati > Bacillota > Bacilli > Lactobacillales > Enterococcaceae > Enterococcus > Enterococcus sp. 7E2_DIV0204. Next base: position 1,334,186 of record NZ_NGKY01000001.1, on the reverse strand, counting down.
TGCGGCCTTTATTGGAAATAATGATTTCCAATGGTACGGTCCCTGTCTTCTTTTCGATGACACCACTAATTCTAGCCGAATCGGAATCCCAATGAACCAGTTCTTTTTCATTACTAGTTCGGTGGCTACGTGTCATGGCTAAAACATAAATACTTTCTAAAAGGTTCGTCTTACCTTGTGCATTTTCCCCCAAGAAAATATTTAGTGTTTTAGGAAAATCTAAGATCAGCCCATCATAATTACGATAATGCTGTACCTCGATTTTATTCAGTCTCATCGACTACCTCGCCTTTTTTGGCCATAAAAAAAGTACCTTCTTCAGGTATCTCGAGCATCATACCGGCGTATAATTTTCTACCGCGGCGATTCTCTAATTCCCCATCCACAAAAACACTATTCTCAGCTAAGTACCACTTAGCAGCACCGCCGCTACTGATAACGTCGACTTCTTTTAAGACTTGACCTAGTGTCATGTAGTCAGTTTCTAAAACAATCGTCTTTTTCAAAATGCATCCCTCTTTTTTGTTTTCACTTTTACTCTTAATATTATACTCTTTTTTACGTCAAAAAACAAATTTATCCGTCTAATTTTCTTTCTAAGCAATTTTGAATCTAATCGACAAAAAATATTCTAACGATTAAAAAAGGCTTAAAATGCATTTTAAGGAGAAATTTGTGAGTTTGGGCTAAAGAAATTTTTTTTAGTGTTTTCAATTTAGTTAAATAAATAGACAAATGTTCCTATTCTAAAATTCCACAAGCGTTAATTTATTTAAAATAGCAATTGACATATACAATTCGATTCTATATAAAGGTGGGTATGTATGAATCAACTGAGAATCTATTAAAACAAAAATGGATACGTGAAATATCTGGTGAAGATAAGCACCGACGAGTTTATACTTTAACAGGTACTGGAAGAGACGTTTTGAAGTTAGATATGAAAAGCTTGCTGATGACTTATTATAGGAGGAGCAAAATGAAAAATTAGATGAATAAAGCTAATTTTAGGTGAGTATTTTTTTCTCGCATTAGCTAAAATAAGAAAAAGAGTGTATGAAAACCTAAAATGCAGGTTTTCATACACTCTTTTTTTTAATTCGTACGAACTGGCGTAATCAATTGAATAAAGTCTAAATCAGTTTCTGTTGGTTCCAAAGTAAATGGACGAATCGCAGAAATAAATTTGACTGTGATACTCATATCACCAAAAGCACGCAGAGCATCTTTCATATAATCTGGATTGAAAGAAATTTCCAACGGATCACCAGTTACTTTTTCATAGCTTAGTGGCTCTTCTACTTTCCCTATTTCTGGAGAATTTCCATAAAGAACAACTGAGTCAGAAGCAATTGCTAAACGAACGATATTATTACGACCTTCATGTGACAACAAAGAAGCACGGTCGATAGCAGATAGTAATTCTGGAACATAAAAATCGATTTCTGTATTAAAGCTTGTTGGGATCAAACGATTTGTATCAGGATAATTTCCTTCCAACAAACGAGAATAGAAATACATATTCTGTGTTTTAAACAATACTTGGTTTTCCATGATACTAATTTCAACCATTTCTTCTTCATTGGTGAATGAACGAGAAAGCTCAGTCAAGCTTTTTCCTGGAATCACAATATTGAAATTCTCAGCTGCTTGTTCGATCGGAATGATCCGTTGACTTAAACGATGGGAGTCAGTCGCAACAGCTAATAATTTTTGATCGTCTAAAATAAAATGAACTCCAGTCAAAATTGGACGACTTTCATGAAGTGATACAGCAAATCCTGTTTCATTGATAATTTTTGTCAACAGGTGAACAGGTAATTGAATTTGATTTTTAGCATCGATTACAGGAAGGTGTGGATAATTATCTGCATCCAACCCATTAACAGTAAAATCAGCTTTCCCTGAAGTAATTGCGACTTGATTGTTGTCCAATACTTCTAATGTGAACATGTCTTCAGGTAATTTGCGGATGATTTCACCAAAGAAACGAGCTTGTAAAACGATACTACCTGTTGACTCGATCGTCATTTGAGCTTTTTCGTCTTCTTTACTTAAAAAACTTTCAATCGAAATATCGGCATTGCTACCTGTTAACGACAGACCTTCGTCGGTTAAAACGATTTTTACACCTGTTAAAATGGGAATCGTTGTTTTAGAAGAAATGGCTCTTTGAACAGTTTGCAATTCTTGTAAAAATGTATTTCTTTTTACGGTTAATTTCATAATAAATGAACTCCTTTTTAATTGATTTTAAAAGCATAAATTTTACTGAGACAGTTTTGTATTTATATATAAATAAATAATAAAAGTAGTAGGTCCTGTTAATTCTGTGGAAAAGTCAGAAAACGAAATGAAATAGGAGTTTTCCACCTGTGTATAACTTGTGGAAAACTTTTTACTTTTCTGCTTTTTTATCCACAGGCTATGAATTAAGCAAGTTTTTGATTTCCCCAACTTCTTTTTGGATCGTGGGATCTTTTTCCATTAATTGCTGGATTTTTTCATGAGCATGAATCACTGTTGTATGATCTTTTCCGCCAAATTCGGCACCAATTTTTGGTAGCGAGTTATCGGTCATTTCTCTAGAAAGATACATTGAGATTTGTCTAGGAACAACGATCGATTTAACGCGTTTTTTGCCCTTGAGATCTTTTAATTGAATATGGTAATACTTTGCCACTTCTTCTTGAATTTGTAAAATGGATAGATGATTTTGGCTGCCGACAGATTTTAAAGATTTAAGTGCATCAGCTGCAAGGCTAGTTGTAATATCTTCACCATTGATCGTTGCAAAGGCTTGAACTCTAACCAGAGCGCCTTCTAATTCACGGATATTGGAATCGATCTGACCTGCAATATAGCTTAGCGTATCGTCAGGTATCTCCAGTCGTTCTGCATCTGCTTTTTTCCGTAAAATTGCAATTCGGGTCTCTAAATCAGGTGGTGTGATGTCGACTGACAATCCCCAAGCAAAACGAGAAACTAAACGTTCTGGTAATTTCGGGATATCATTTGGTGGTCGATCACTCGTTAGTACGATTTGTTTATTTTCATTATACAAATCATTGAAGGTATGGAAAAATTCTTCTAAAGTTGCTTCTTTTTCAGCTAAAAACTGAATATCATCAACTAGTAACAGATCAACATTTCGATATTCTTTACGAAATTGTTCTGAATTTTTCGTTTGGATCGAATTGATGAATTCATTGGTGAATGTTTCGCTACTGACGTATTTCACTTTGGCATCGGGGCGATTTTGCAGCATTTGGTGACCAATAGCATGCATCAAATGGGTTTTTCCAAGACCAACACCACCATAAAAGAATAGTGGATTGTAAATAGAACCAGGATCTTCTGCTACAACTAATGCTGCAGCATGTGCCATTTGATTTCCTTTTCCGATAACGAATGTGTCAAAAGAATACTTCGGATTCAATAAAGCTTTTTTCCCATGTTCAGCAATTTTTTCTTGTGTCACAGGGGCTTTTTTTTCTTCTTGAACCGGGATCGTTTCTTTTTCGCCAGTAACCACAAAATGAGGCATCACTTCAGCACCAGTTAATTTAAAGCCAGTTTCAACAATTTTTGCGGCTAAATTCTTTTCCCAATAGTCTTTATGAACAGCAGAAGGAACCTCTAACCATAACTGGTTATTCTCCAACTTTAGCGGTTGCGTTGTTTTTATCCATGCATCAAAACTTGGTGCGGACAAAACAGATTGGTAAGTATCTTCTAGATCTTTCCAGAAACTTTCCATATCGGGCATATGGTGACCTCCTTAATATAAAAGCGTAGCGGGCTCGTTCAACTCTGAGAGGAAAATAGGAAAAATCGATTGTGGTGTTTTTTACCACAAACTATTTTTATCTTTTTCCCGAAGAGTTAGCCCATGTAGCTAGATAACATATGGTAATAACGTTCTACTTTGTTTCACCGTGTATCATTCAACATCAACTCATTTCTTCGTTGTGTTTTTGGCATGTTTCAACATAAAAGCTCATAAAGCTAAATAAATTTTTTCTATATAAAAAAGCAGAACAAATATAAATAGATAAGCAAATAGAATTTTAGCATTTTTTCAGAACTTTTTCCACAGGCAAATTGTGAATTGTGGAAAAAAAATTCACAGAGGGTGATAAACTTATCCACAAAGCGAAAGTAAACCGTGGATTTCTCTGATTAAATTTATTTATCCACAGCAGATTCTGCAAAAATAAACCACGTAACACAGGCTTTTTTGAAAGTTATGCACAATTTTCAAAACGGATGTGTATAACTTTTAAACACCCTGTTTTTTTGTGCAAAAGTCTAACGAAAACTAAAAATGAACGATTCACAAAAAAAAACTATCCACAAGTTATCCCTAACTTTTTTCTTTTTGTGGATAACTTATTTAGCAAAGAAGGAAAATTAATTCCAAAAAATTTATTGACAAAAGGACCTAATACTAGGTATACTATCAAAGTATGTCTATGTATTGATGGATAGTTACAATTTCAGGAGGTGGAACAAGAGATGAAAAGAACGTATCAACCAAACAAACGCAAACGTCAAAAAGTTCACGGTTTCCGTAAACGCATGAGCACAAAAAATGGTCGCAACGTATTAGCGAGCAGACGTCGTAAAGGCAGAAAAGTTATTTCAGCATAATGTATGTTGACTTTAAATAACGAATCAAGTTCAAACTAAGAACCCTTTATTATCTTCACAATGTATGTGTGGAAATAATAAAGGGTTCTTTTGTTGTGAATCATCCATTCTGTTGGAGCCAGTCATGGTGATTCATAATACTTGGCGAACGCAGTGAGCGAAGTTTCCCAACTAGAGAATCACGAAAACCTAAATCCAGAAAGAAAGTGAGACTAAATATACAGCTCAAGATAGAGCTCTTATTTTGAAACACTATAAACATCATTATTATAGTAGTAACCAAAAACATAGCAATTAAATCAGCCGGAAAAATCAACAACAACCATTCTCTAAAAACGAATCAACCTCGGAAAATATCATAATCCCATAAAATAAAGTGAAAAAAGATCAGAAAAATGATACTATATGAATTTAGAGTCATGATTCGCAAAATCTCTAGATATTTTCCCTTAATTTTGATAAAAAATGACCAAAATATGCTATTATTGTAGAGTGAGTAAAAAAGAAAGATAGAAAGAAACAAAGGGATGCAGATGAAGAAATCCTATAGAGTAAAAAAAGAAAAAGAATTTCAAGCAGTCTTTCAGCATAAACGTTCTTGTGCCAATCGTAGATTTGTTGTTTATGTATTGGAAAAACCAGAACAAAAGCATTTTCGAGTAGGAATTTCCGTAGGGAAAAAAATCGGGAATGCTGTTGTCAGAAATGCTGTTAAGCGTAAAATTCGTACATCGATTTACCAGTTAAAAGAATCGATTGATCCGACTTGTGATTTTATTATTATCGCAAGACCTGGTGTTGACAAGTTAACATCGGAAGAAATCCATAGTAACGTGATCCATGTGTTAAAACTTGCAAAAATTTTGAAATAAGAGAGGAACAGTTTTGTGAAGAAGTATAAACGCTTATTATTGATGGCAGGTCTAGTTACACTTGTTTTTGTGCTGTCTGCCTGTGGAACCGCCCCGATTAACGAGAGCAGTACAGGAATTTGGGACCGCTACATTGTCTATTATTTCGCTGAAGCGATCAAATTTTTATCCATTTCGGCAAATACTGGTATTGGGATTATCCTATTTACATTAGTGATTCGGATTATTTTATTACCATTGATGCATTTCCAAACAAAAAGTATGCGCAAAACACAAGAATTACAACCTAAATTAAAAGCGCTGCAAAAACAATATTCATCAAAAGATCCGGAAACACAACGTTTATTCCGTGAAGAACAACAAAAACTATATGCTGAAAATAATGTAAACCCTTATGCAGGCTGTTTACCATTATTGATCCAAATGCCGATCATGATGGCACTTTATCAGTCGATTTCTCGTGTACCAGAATTGAAGCAAGGTAGTTTCTTATGGTTGAACCTAGGACAACCCGATCCATATCTGATTTTACCGATCCTTGCGGCAGTCTTTACCTTTGCTAGCACTTATTTAACAAGCATGAGCCAGATCGAATCAAATGCTTCATTGAAAATCATGAATTTTGTCATGCCTGTTATGATCTTTGTTATGGGGATGAGTTTAGCTAGTGGATTATCGCTTTATTGGGTAGTTTCTAACGCATTCCAAGTAGGTCAAACATTATTGATCAATAATCCATTCAAGATTCGTAGAGAACGTGCAGAAGCTGAAAGACAAGTAAAAGAACGCGAACGTGCATTGAAGAAAGCAATGAATCCTAAGAAAAAAAATAAGAAAAAATAAAAGGAGGTTTTCCAGATGCCGGTTTATGAGGGAAACACAATTGAAGAAGCAACAACTAAAGGGTTGCACGCACTGAATTTGTCAAAAGAAGAAGTAGAGATCAATGTGATCGCAGATGCTAAAAAAGGTTTTTTGGGCTTTGGTAAGAAATTAGCTCAAGTATCGATCGAGCCAACTGTTAGTGAACAAATCGCTGAAGCAGTTGCCGAAACAGTTGAAGATATCATTGTGACAGATGAGGAAGTAAAAACTGAAACAGCTGTTGAAGAATTACTAGCTTCTAAATCTGATTCCTCTGAATCAAAGGTCTTGGAAAACTTAGCAGATGAAGACGCAATCACAGAACTAGCAATGTATTTAACAAAAATTTCAAAAGAATTAAATGCACCTGCTTTAGTCCGTTTAGAACGTAAAGATGGTTTGTTGGTTTTCCATTTGGATACCGACAAACAAGGAATCTTGATTGGAAAACATGGTAAAGTCTTAAATGCCATGCAATATTTAGCGCAAGTATTCGTTCATCGTGTTGCAGAGAATAAATTATCTGTAGTAGTAAATGTTGGTGATTACCGTGAAAAACGGCAAGCAATCCTACAACGCTTGGCAGAAAGAACGGCCGAAAAAGTGAAGCAAACAGGTCGTCCCGTTTTCTTAGAACCAATGCCAGCATTTGAAAGAAAGCAAATCCATTTTACATTAAGCAAAGACGATCATATCAAAACACATTCAGAAGGCGACGAACCATACCGCTATTTAGTCGTTGAACCTGTGAAAAAATATTACTAATACAAATAAAAATCTCCCTTTAAAAAGTATTTTTTTAAAGGGAGATTTTTTGTTTAGATTGGATCACTTTACTAAAAAATACATTGACATATACCGTCAAACAAAGTATATTTTAAACGAAATCATTCTTATCAACGTACAAAATACGATGATAAAGTAGTTGAAGCATTCGTGCTTCTTCCAGCCTGGTTCTTTTAGGATCAGGTTTTTTATTTTGTCTAAAAAAATAGACTTATATGACAAAAGTCATAAGAGCTTATGACAAATGAATCTAACGAACACAGGATTTTTCCGGCATAATAAGGGTATCAACTAACAAGGAGAAATCATTATGAATAATCAAACAAACAGAATTGAAGAATTAGAATTGGAAAATGAAAACTTGCGTCTAAAATTAGCTACAATCAAAGAAGAAAATAAGGATGCTTGGGCAAGTTGGGTTTGGGTCTTGGTTCCTGTTGTCGGGATGCTAGTTGGCGCGTTTCATACAATGGTTTAATTAAAAAAAGGGAGAAGCTAACAGACTTTTCCCGTTTTTCTTTGATTGATCAACCAATATTCGTTTGGGTAAATTGAACTACAGTGCCATAGGCAAATATTTCCACGACCCATTTTCCTTGGTATTCCACATATTTTTCTTCAAAATGACAATTAATCACCGCGTCCGCTTCATATTCAAAGGCAATGACTTTTAACTGACGGTAAACACCGCTGAACACATCATTTGGGTTGACGTCTGGTGAAAATAAGTCTGTTTCAATTCGATCAGTCGCAAAAACAATATCACGGAGGATATACTTTTTGTTGACATTTCCTGTAGATAATGTGATTCCATTTAAACGATTTTCTAATTCTTGCTCATTTAACTCATCTCTTTTAGCTTGTCTCATTTTAGGAACCTCCTCGCATTATTAAGTTTATTTTAAAGATAAACTAGAAGAAATGCAACGTTAACGAACGTTTATAGCAAACAAATAATGTTGCGAAAAATAAGAAAATATGCTATTATATGTCAAGAAATTAATAGGAATTGATGCAGTGAAAGTGCTAGATCCAACCTAAAAAAATAGGGGTGGAGTGGGCGCTTTTTTTGTAGCCAAAAATAGATGCATACATAGTTTGAAATAAGATAGGAGTTATTTTACGTAGTAATTATTACGCGAAAAACAGCTCAATCCATTAACGAAAGGAACTCAGTCAATCATGCAACAAATAACGCTAGAATTTGATACGATCGCCGCAATTTCAACACCTCCTGGCGAAGGAGCAATTAGTATTGTCCGCTTAAGTGGAGACCAAGCAATTACTATTGCAGATAAGGTTTATCGTTCAGGCAGTAAGCAATTACTAGATGTGCCGACGCACACGATTCATTATGGTCATATCCTTGATCCGAAAGAAAACAGCTTGGTCGATGAAGTGATGGTCTCTGTGATGAGAGCTCCAAAAACATTCACTAGAGAAGATGTAGTTGAAATCAATTGTCACGGTGGAATCGTGGTCGTGAATCAATTATTACAGCTACTTTTAAGAGAAGGTGCACGTTTAGCTGAACCAGGTGAATTTACAAAAAGAGCCTTTTTAAATGGTCGAATGGACTTATCTCAAGCAGAAGCTGTGATGGACTTGATTCGAGCTAAAACGGATCGGGCAATGCATGTCGCATTAGATCAATTAGATGGAAATTTATCTACTCTGATCCGTTCACTGAGACAGGAAATTTTAGAAACGTTAGCCCAAGTTGAGGTAAATATCGACTATCCTGAATATGACGATGTTGAAGAATTAACAACAAAATTATTACTTGAAAAAGCAGGCTTTGTTAAAGCCCAAATCGAAGGCTTACTGACAACAGCTAAACAAGGGAAAATTTTACGTGAAGGGTTAAGTACGGCGATTATCGGTCGTCCAAACGTTGGAAAGTCAAGCTTATTAAACCATTTACTACGTGAAGAAAAAGCAATCGTTACAGATATTGCAGGCACAACACGTGATGTGATCGAAGAATATGTCAATGTTCGTGGTGTACCGCTAAAATTGATCGATACAGCGGGTATCAGAGAAACAGAAGATATCGTAGAGCGGATCGGGGTAGAACGCAGCCGTAAAGCGTTAGCGGAGTCAGATTTGATTTTACTGGTTTTAAATCAGAATGAACCACTATCAGAAGAAGACCGTCAACTATTAGTTGCAACCGAAGGCTTAAAACGTGTGATTTTACTAAATAAAATGGATTTACCTTCACAACTAGATCGAGAAGCATTAAAACAGCTTGTGAAAGATGAAGAAATTTTGCCAGTATCCGTTTTATCTAATACAGGGATGGAACAATTAGAATTAAAAATCGCAGACTTATTTTTCGGCGGCCAAACAGGAGAAAAAGATGCAACCTACGTATCCAATACTCGCCATATTGCTTTATTAGATCAGGCGGCGATAGCACTAGACGAAGTAATACGTGGAATTGAAGCTGGAATGCCAGTGGATCTTGTTCAAATGGATATGACCCGCTGTTGGGACTATTTAGGTGAGATTGTCGGGGACAGTGTTCAAGACGAACTGATCACTCAATTATTCAGTCAATTTTGTTTAGGAAAATAGAAAGGAAGAGTCGATGAACCAATTTAAAGCAGAATCTTATGACGTAATCGTAGTTGGAGCAGGTCATGCAGGATCAGAAGCCGCCTTAGCATCCGCTCGCATGGGCAGTAAAACCCTGCTTCTAACAATTAATTTAGATATGGTAGCCTTTATGCCATGTAACCCCTCTGTAGGAGGACCGGCTAAAGGCGTCGTTGTGCGAGAAATCGATGCACTGGGTGGCGAAATGGGTCATAATATAGACAAAACATACATCCAAATGCGGATGCTAAACACAGGAAAAGGTCCGGCCGTTCGCGCCTTGCGCGCCCAAGCGGACAAACACGCTTACGCTACCGAAATGAAGCACACAATCGAACGCACCGATAACCTATCATTACGCCAAGGTATCGTGGAACGTTTGATTGTAGAAGATGGTATTTGCAAAGGCGTTATCACAACAACAGGTGCACAGTACCAAAGTAAGGCCGTGATCATCACAGCTGGAACAGCACTTCGTGGTGAAATCATCATCGGTGAACTAAAATATTCTTCAGGTCCCAATAATTCATTACCATCGATTGGGTTAGCGGATCACTTAAAAGAGCTAGGACTAGAAATGGATCGTTTCAAAACAGGGACACCGCCACGTGTAAAATCTAGTACAATCGATTATTCTGTCACAGAAGAACAACCAGGTGATGAGCAACCGAATCACTTTAGTTTCAGTACGCCAGATGATGCTTATAATTTAGAGCAACGTTCTTGTTGGTTAACGTATACGAATGAAGGAACGCATGAAATCATTCAAGATAATCTACATCGTGCACCGATGTTTACTGGTATTGTTGAAGGAGTGGGGGCTCGTTATTGTCCATCAATCGAAGATAAAATCGTTCGATTCTCTGATAAGCCTCGTCATCAATTGTTCTTAGAACCAGAAGGATTGAACACAGAAGAAGTCTATGTCCAAGGTTTGTCAACTTCCTTACCAGAAGATGTTCAAACAGATATCCTCCATTCAATTGCAGGTCTAGAAAAAGCTGAAATGATGCGCACAGGTTATGCGATCGAATACGATGTCGTTGTACCACATCAATTACGTCCAACCTTAGAAACAAAAGTCATTGATAGCTTATTTACAGCTGGACAAACCAATGGTACGAGTGGATATGAAGAAGCTGCTGGACAAGGCTTGATTGCTGGGATCAACGCAGCACTTAAAGTCCAAGGCAAAGAACCATTTGTGATGAAACGTAGTGATGGTTATATCGGTGTGATGATCGATGATTTGGTGACAAAAGGGACGAATGAACCTTATCGCTTGCTAACTTCAAGAGCTGAATATCGTTTGATTTTACGTCATGATAATGCCGATTTACGTTTAACCGAACAAGGTCATGAAATTGGTTTAGTCAAAGAGGAACAATATACAGCTTACCTTGAAAAGAAAAAAGCAGTCGAGGCTGAAATCGCGCGATTGAATTCAGTCAGAGTGAAGCCTACAGCGGACGTACAAGCGTTCTTAGAGGCAAAAGGTTCTGTTCCGTTGAAAGATGGGGTCTTAGCTGGAGACTTCTTAAAGCGACCAGAAATGAGCTATCATGAAGTGACCCAATTTATCCCCGCTTCTGAAGTAGAGTTGGATGATAAAGTCATTGAGCAAGTTGAAATTCAACTAAAATATGAAGGCTATATCAAAAAAGCGTTAGAAAAAGTCGATAAACTAAAAAGAATGGAAGCTAAACGAATCCCAGAGAATATCGACTACGCTGCAATCAACGGTTTGGCAACTGAAGCGAAACAAAAATTACAAAAAATCCAACCAGAAACAATTGCCCAAGCAAGCCGAATCAGCGGAGTGAACCCGGCTGATGTTTCGATTTTGATGGTTTATATTGAACAAGGTAAGATAGCGAAAGTACAATCTTAAAAAAGAATGTAGTTCGTTTACGTTTAAAACATCGCTATGACATAGTAACTAGTAATAGACATAAAATACCGAACAAGCCGAATAATAGTTAAAAGGAGGGAGCTCATAACGAAGCTCCCTCCTTTTTTGTTTCATGTGAAACATTTGATGATTGCTATCTAAATAAATGTAACAGATTTTCGGGAGACTTTTAACAGTAAGTTAAAAGTTTATATACATAAAAATAGAGTAAGATCGAAATAGGTAGATAAAAGAAAGTCAGCCAAATATTTAATATTAACGAAACCAAAGGAGTAAAACCGATGCGTACAATCAAAACAGTCGAAGATTTCTGGCAAGTAATCGATGAAATAAGAATAAAAAAAGAATTAAACTGGTCAGATTTAGTTGGAGGAAAAGCTAAATTAGCTGCCAGCCAACACTGGAATCCGCCATTAACATATATTCTTCAAATGCAAACGAAACTGGATGTAGAGATTATCAACACCTTTGTCTACGAATTGATGGAATCCGACCAAGCAGTCACTAAAGATCCTGAAACTCGGGAAAAGATGAAATTGATTTACCAGTGGATTCAAGCTGAAAATTGGATGGAAGATGAACAACTTCTTCAAAACGTTCAAGAAATTGCAAAAACAATTTTATGAGTTATAAACACATAAAGAAGTTAAAACAAGGAGTGAAAAAAATGAAAAATATAGAAAAAATGATTCAATGGATGACCGATCGAAAAGGAAAAGTCACTTACTCGATGAATGCAAGGTTAGGACCAAACAGCTATGATTGTTCTAGCGCTGTTTATCTCGCTTTGATTAATGGTGGTTTCTTAAACTCTGGAATCATGGGCAATACAGATACTCTTTTCTCCCATTTAGAAAATGCTGGCTGGACTAAGATACAAGCAGATGGAACTGGAAATTATCCAGCTAAAACAGGAGATATTTTTATTTGGGGAAATCGTGGAGCATCAGGAGGAGGAGCTGGTCATACAGGGATTTTTATAGATGATCAAGATAACATCATTCACTGCAATTATGGCTATAATGGCATCACGATCAATAACCATGATACGATTTGGGGATTAAACGGTTGTCTTGCAATGACGATTTATCGTTATGGAAGAAATGAAAGCAGACCACAGCCGACACCTTCAACGCCCAAGCCCGTGCCGCAAGAACAACTGGTTGGTTTAATCTCAATGACGGGAACTTTTTATCCAGACAGAAAATTAGCAGTCAGCCAAGATACTAATCCGGACGATGCGATCAGTCCCGCACTTGACTACTATCTACCTGATATGACGATCTACTATGATCATTATATTCATAGCAATGGCTATGTTTGGATCAGTTATATCAGTCATGGTGGTGCACGGCGTTATGTAGCGGTTGGACCAGATGACGGTCGTACAGATACAACGTGGGGATCTGGTTTTTTCAATTGATCAAATGAGAGACGACACATTTAGAAAAGGTCTTATCTATAAAAAATAAGGAAATCTTGCTATAATGGTGGAAAAGTAAGGATAGATGGAGTGCTGATTGATGACAAAAAACTTTAGAGAGAGTGGATTTGCTCCGTTAAAAAGAGTTAGGAAAGCAGAGTAGGCGCGGTTATGCTAATTTCTTTTCAAGAGATCAATTCTTTACCATTGGTCATTTCGTCATTGAAGGAAATACGAGATTTGCCCATCGCCGCTTGGAAATTTTGCCGATTCGGGATAGTTTAATTGAGGAATCAAGACACCCAGAGGCTATGTATGTAGCAGCACCACAACCGGATATAAAAAGTGAAGCAAGACCATTTTTAGAAGGTGGCGACGTTTTAGTATATGGTAAAACAATATTTGTTGGCTATTCAGGTTTGGCGAGTAATTTAAATGGTATCAATTGGCTGAAATCACTTTTAGCATATTTGGACTACACAGGCTTTATTAAGAACAACCAACTAATTGGCAACTTATAGAAAACGAAAAGAAATTCAGACTTTCACCAAACAATTGTAATAAAGAAGCCACTTTTTGAACACAAAAAAGTCACAATTTCGGGTTATTATAAATCCATACCAAACAAACAACCCTAACAAAACACTTTTTCATTTTTTAACTCCTTTTCCCACTCTTCCCCAAAGAGTGGGTTATTTGTTGTGAATCACCATGATTGGCTCTGCCAGAATGGATGATGAACAATACTTGGCGACCAAAAAGAGCGAAGTGTCCTTACTAGAGAATCACAAAAACCTAAACCAAAGAAAAAGTGAATAAGAGAGCGTGGATGCTGATAAATCTCTTGTGTTAACAATCCGGACTCTACCAGAATAGATGATAAACAGACAAACAATCAAATAAGCTGAACCACAAAAATTGTTCTTTGAATTTTTGTGGTTCAGCTTATTTTTTATAATCGTCTATTGTATTTAGAAGACAAATTCTATTTACTTTGTTTTCCTTTTCTTCTCTTCCAGAAAAGGAGAGATCCAGCGGCACCTGCCATAAAGGCCCCCATTCCTTGTCCCATTAGAGAAGATTCTGTTCCTGTATTTGGTAGTCTTCTTTCAGAACGAGTATTTGGTAGTGATTTAGTTGAAGGATCAGAGACTGCATCGAACGTAGTAGTTGTTAGAACAATAGCTCCTTTTGCTTCTTCCTTTTTCTTGGGATCAATTAGAGCTACTGGCGCCTCGGCTAGATTGACTGCGAGAGGAGCCTCTAGTACAGTAGGTTTCGTTGGTGCAGCAAGTTCGATTGGTTGTTTTATAGGCGTTTTTATTGGGTCAACAGTCTCTGGTGCTACAAGTTCTGGAATACCTGGAGCGTTAACAATAGGAGCTTCTTCTAATTTTTCAGGTTGCTCTAAAGGATCGACCTCTGTAACATCTTCCAACGCTTCTAGTTCAACAGGAGCATCAGGTTGAATACTTTCTTCAGCTTCTTCGCTATCTAATTCCACATCAGTTATATTTTCTGAAGTACCTAGTTCTACAAGTGAACTAGGAGGAGTAGATGCATGTTTATCTGTTAAAGCAGGTAAGTTGATTCCTGTGATATTTTCAATAATTTTTGTTGAAGCTGCAGCAGGTGCAAGCGCTGGATTTGTTGGTTCTGTTACATTTTCGACTTTTTTAGGTGTGTTAATTCCTACTGCCTTTGTCGGAATTTCAGGCATATCTGGTACTGTTGGAATTTCAGGAGTATTTATTTTTTTGAGTATTAGCGAATCTAATTCAGTTTGAATTGTTTTTAAATCAATAGGTGGAAGATTAACCTTTCCAAGCGCGGATTGTGTACTCATTCGCCAATTGATTATTGAACTTCCCCCCCCCATTTCTATCCAGTCATATAGAGAAAAACCAACATCTTCAATATAAGGATCTGCATAAAAAGCATCTAAGCTTGTTTGATAAGCTCCAGTTGCAACATTGAGACTTGTAGTGACCGAAGTCGGAATTCTATCTAAGTTTATAGGTGTTTTAACATTGTTGCCTGTTGCTAAATTGAATTCTTCAATTGCAGTAGCCATGGTTGAATTTGCTACTGTCCATTTATCAGAAACGCTCATTAGATAATTAGAATAATTCGTAAGTTTCTCAATTGCTCCACCTGCAATTGACTCATAAGTTGATACAAATTTATCCCAATCCTTCGATGTATTTAATGATTGTAAGCGTTCTTTCGAATAGCCAATAGGAGTGAAATCTAAGGTTCCAGCAGTGTTAATAATTTCGATCCAAGAATCTAATTCATCGTCAGGATCTCCAGCGTTCCCTACACCCCATCCTCTAGTGTATACATCGAAAGCATCAGAATAAGCTTTGTATGATTGGTAGTATTTCTGATACACTTTAGAACTATTAATATTATCCTCCATCACATGTTCAGCCTCAGCAATGAAATTTACTAATTTAGACCGAAAATCTTCTGGTCCATAAATAAGATCTTGGGTAATTTCTGGTTTAGTAGAACTAGCATTGTAACTATCATTTTTGTCTTGATAGTCCATAATGACTGGCCACGATTCATTTAGTGCTTTAGTTAAAGCTAATTTAGCTGTTTCGTATTTAGTTTGCCACAATGCTAAGTCAGCAGGAATATTATCAAGATTTTCTTGCGTTATTTTATCAGCTGGAAAGTCATCAAGAATGTTATTCATTCCAGTAATAGCAGCATTAATCTCACCTTCAGCAACAACCGCCTTCTCATAAGCAGCAAGGGCATCCTCATATGGTTTTGCTGCTGTGGTGAAACTTTCCTTTGCAAGATCATATTTAGTTTTTAGATTTGTGTAGAGTGTAAGAGCTTTATCGTAATTGACAGTAAGAGTTTTTAATTTTCCATCAGCTAGTTGGTAGTCCTTATCAGCGGCTTTCCACGCATCATTTGCAGCACCGTAGGCTGTATTAACTCCGCTATACTTTTCATGAAGCTCTTCAAAGGAGTTTCCCAAGTCTGTGTACTCTTTTGAAACAGCGGCGAATTCTTTTTCGTGAGCTGTTTGCTCATCAGTCATTTCACCCAATTTGATTTGAGTTGCATTATAGGTTTTCAGAGTTTCTTCATATTTTGTTTTTAGACCAACATAGTAAGCAGCTAAATCTGTATATTCTTTCTCGCGTAGTAAAAAAGTTTCTTTTACTTTAGAAAGGGCAGTTGCCGCTGTGGTATAGGCTGTTTCGGCGATAATGTATTCGGCATCTAAAGCAGCAAATTGTTTTGTTACTTTATCATAAGTTTCTTTTGTTTTAGTATATTGAGTTTCTAAGGCGGTGTATTGTTTTGTAGTTGTTTCTAATGTTTCGCCTAATTTTGAAAAAGCTACTTTAGCTGCAGCCAATTCTGATTTTAGTGTAGTTAATTCCTCTGATAGTGTTTGATATTCTGGTAAAAGACGGTCATATTCGGCACGTGCTAGTTCGTATTTTTTATTAGCAGCATCATATATTTTGCTCGCCTCGTTATATTTTGCTTCTATGATGTCAAAAGCGTCTGATCCGCTTGTAAATTTAGCAAATACAGCATCATAAGCTTCTTTTAACAGGTCATATTGATGTTTTACTTCAGTAGACTCTGTGACTGCTGCTTGATAGGCAGATTCTGTTTCTTCATAGACATTGATTACTTGTGTATAGTTCGTACTGATTGTTTGGTACTCTTTTTCCAATTTTTGATAATCAGTATTCACTCGCTCGCATTGTGCTAAAAGAGTATCATATTGTTGCCTAATAGACTGATAGGAAGTGGCAATTTTTTGATAATCAGCTGTTGCAGTGTCATAAGCTGTTTGTACGTCTTTGAACTTTGTATTGAGTTGTTTAGCTTGTTCTTTTACTTGTTGATATTCTTTGTCCACTTCGTTATAACGAGTATTATTTTCATTATAGGAGGCCAAAGCTGTTGAATATTCCACTGTGCCTTCTTCATACTGTTTTAGAATGGCTTCAGCGGCTGCTCTTTTTTCATTGTAGGTAGCTAAATCAGTTTCATAAGCAATCAAATTAGCATCATAGGCAGATTTTTGTTGATCATAAGTTGTTTTTGCAGTTTCATATGTTTTCGTTTTTTGGTCAAAGGCTGTCTTTTCGGTTTCATAGGCCGTACGTTCTGTTTCATATTGAATGGCTAATTCTTTAAGTTGACTAGATAAAGTTTCATAAGTTGTTTTTGCTTTTTCGTACGCTTGTTTTGTAATGTTATATTCTTCTTTAATTTTATTATACTCAGTAAGTTTTCGTTCATAATCACTTATGGTCACCGTTAAGTCTGATAAACGTTTTTCATAAGTTGCTTTATCCGCTATATACGTTGTTTTTGTATCATTATATTCAGTTAGTAGTACATTATATTTCTCAAGTGCTTTATCATAGTCAGTTTTTACTTCGGTATAGCTGGTTTTTGCTGTTTCAAGTTCTGTTTTTAAGGTATTGTATACCTCTGTTGCTACGTTGAATTCTGTAGCTTTAGTATCATACACTGTTTTTTTATTAGTGTAGTTGTTAAGTAAGGCATCGTAAGAAAGTTTTTGCGAATTATAGTCTGATAGTTGCGTATTGTACTTATTTTTTGCATCATTGTATGCTGTTTGAATGGTTCTATAAGCTGTTGCAGCATCTTCGTAAACTTTTCGTTTTGTTTCGTATTCCACTCTTAAATTTTCGTAGCTTGTTCTTTTTTCCTCAGCATCCTTGTTCAATAGCTCGTATTCAGCTTGAGCACTTAAATAGTTTGTTTGCATGTCGAGAAAAGTTGTTTCCGTGTCTTGATAACGTTTTTGTTCTGTTTCATAGGCAGCTTTTGCTTGGTTGTAAGTATCAATATGTGCTTCGTAGCTAGACTTATTTGTTTCATATGTAGCTTTATGTGAGTTATAAGTCATTGTCGCTTCTTCGAAAATCGTTAACTGTTTTTTGTACGTTTCTTTTAATCCGTCTAACGTCGTTTTAAGTTGATCAGCTATTTCATAGGTTTTATCAGCTTCGTTTTTGGAGGTATTGTAGTCTTCTAAGGCAATATCATATGCTTTTTTTGTATCCTCATATTCTGTTTTTGCTGTGGTGTATTCTTCTAATATGCTCTTATAATCTTTTTCCAACGCTTTCTGAACAGATGACTTTTGTTCTACTGTTGCAGCCAGTGCATGTATAGGAATACCAGAACCTATGAGAGCCACACTAGAAAGCAACATAAATTTAAACGAACCTTTTTTCCATGAGTCATTCATTAAATCACACTACCTTTCTTTTTTTAATAATATTCATATAGTAAATAAATAAAGTATTATAGAATGGTCTTTTCTAGAAAAAGTACTAAATAGCTTGGTGATAGAGAATTTTTACCTTGGAAGAAAATTATTTTGATTTTTGTATAAAGTTCAGGAAATATGACTATTTATGTGAGGAGTATTATAGAGAATTAAGGAAAGTGGAAAAAATGCTATATGATTTCTATAAGATTTTTGAATACAATTGATATAAAATGTAGAATATGTTTAATAAACTTTTCGAAGTACATGCTTTGATGATTTGTATCAATTTTTTTGATCAAAAGAATGATTAAAAGTAATGTAGCGTTTTAATTGTTAATTCTTGTGTAAGTTAAATTAAAACTTCAGATTTCTGACAAACAATCGTAATAAAGAAACCTATCTTTCAACACAAAATAGTCACACTTTCAGGTTATTATAAATTCATACCAAACAAACAACCCTAACAAAACACTTTTTCATTTTTTAACTCCTTTTACCCACTCTTCCCCAAAGAGTGGGTTATTTGTTGTGAATCACCATGACTGGCTCCGCCAGAATGGATGATTAACAATGCAAGGCGTGTGAAGAGAGAAGCCACCCTACTAGAAAATCACCAAACCCCAAATCAAAATAAAAAATTGATGTTCATTTTTCGAAAGAACCTTCTATCGATCAGCAGTACACTAAAGCTACAAAACGAAGGGACTGATGATCAATGAACGAAACCAAAACAACCCATTTCAGAAATGCTCACCAACAAAAGAAACCACTTGTCTTACTAA
>NZ_NGKY01000001.1:1264016-1314900 GCF_002140855.1 Enterococcus sp. 7E2_DIV0204 | reverse complement strand
AATATGTGCTTCGTAGCTAGACTTATTTGTTTCATATGTAGCTTTATGTGAGTTATAAGTCATTGTCGCTTCTTCGAAAATCGTTAACTGTTTTTTGTACGTTTCTTTTAATCCGTCTAACGTCGTTTTAAGTTGATCAGCTATTTCATAGGTTTTATCAGCTTCGTTTTTGGAGGTATTGTAGTCTTCTAAGGCAATATCATATGCTTTTTTTGTATCCTCATATTCTGTTTTTGCTGTGGTGTATTCTTCTAATATGCTCTTATAATCTTTTTCCAACGCTTTCTGAACAGATGACTTTTGTTCTACTGTTGCAGCCAGTGCATGTATAGGAATACCAGAACCTATGAGAGCCACACTAGAAAGCAACATAAATTTAAACGAACCTTTTTTCCATGAGTCATTCATTAAATCACACTACCTTTCTTTTTTTAATAATATTCATATAGTAAATAAATAAAACCTTAATGAATTGCATGCTTTATCAAATGTAATTATACATTATTTTAATGTATAGTTACATTATTTTTAAGTTAAACATTTATCACGTTTTTCGTTGTAATTGCAATTTTTTGATAATCAAATGACGTATAATAATAAAAATAAGTATTATAGAATGGTCTTTTCTAGAAAAAGTACTAAATAGCTTGGTGATAGAGAATTTTTACCTTGGAAGAAAATTATTTTGATTTTTGTATAAAGTTCAGGAAATATGACTATTTATGTGAGGAGTATTATAGAGAATTAAGGAAAGTGGAAAAAATGCTATATGATTTCTATAAGATTTTTGAATACAATTGATATAAAATGTAGAATATGTTTAATAAACTTTTCGAAGTACATGCTTTGATGATTTGTATCAATTTTTTTGATCAAAAGAATGATTAAAAGTAATGTAGCGTTTTAATTGTTAATTCTTGTGTAAGTTAAATTAAAACTTCAGATTTCTGACAAACAATCGTAATAAAGAAACCTATCTTTCAACACAAAATAGTCACACTTTCAGGTTATTATAAATTCATACCAAACAAACAACCCTAACAAAACACTTTTTCATTTTTTAACTCCTTTTACCCACTCTTCCCCAAAGAGTGGGTTATTTGTTGTGAATCACCATGACTGGCTCCGCCAGAATGGATGATTAACAATGCAAGGCGTGTGAAGAGAGAAGCCACCCTACTAGAAAATCACCAAACCCCAAATCAAAATAAAAAATTGATGTTCATTTTTCGAAAGAACCTTCTATCGATCAGCAGTACACTAAAGCTACAAAACGAAGGGACTGATGATCAATGAACGAAACCAAAACAACCCATTTCAGAAATGCTCACCAACAAAAGAAACCACTTGTCTTACTAAATATTTGGAACGTAGCCAGTGCCGATGAGCTGACGACCCAAACTATCAATTTAATTCCAACAGGTAGTTACGCAATGTCAGATTATTACGGCTATCAGGATGGTGAAAATATGCCATTTGATGAACTACTAGGCTACATAAGACAAATGGATACCCAAAACAATTACATTACCGCAGATATTGAATCAGGATATGCTACAAATGGACTAGAGCTGGCAAAGAATATTGAAGCTCTCATCAACATTGGCGTCATCGGGATCAATATTGAAGATAAAAAACCAAATACGGAAACCCTGTATTCCATAGCAGAACAATGTGTGCGACTGCTAGCGATTAAGCACCAAACCAACGCCATGAAAAAAGATCTGTTTATCAATGTAAGAACGGATACCTATTTTATAGGTGATATTGCTGCAAATAACCAAGATGAACAAGTTTTAAATCAAACGATTGCACGAATCAAAGCGTATGAAAAAACTGGAATCGATGGTATTTTTATTCCAGGGTTGAAAAACCAAGAACATCTTAAGCAAATAGCAGCAGCCACTACGTTACCGATCAATATTATGCTAGATCTCCAAAACGACTCCATTGCAGATTATTTAGATACAGGAATTTCAAGAATCAGCTTTGGACCTTCGATCTATATGCTTTATAATGAATATGAAACAGACGATTTAATTACATTTTACACATCGTTACTGGCTGACTTAGCTCAATACGAGGAGCAAGATCAGATTGAATTATTTAGAATACAGTAGAAAGGGGAATGCTCAATGATCAGCGAAAAAGAAAAAAAGCATTACTATCAAGCCTTGCTAGCAAAAGATTCAACATATGACGGTATTTTCTTTGTTGGGATCAGCTCTACTGGTGTCTTTTGCCACGCAACATGTCCTGCAAGAAAACCGAAGTATGAAAATTGTACATTTTACGAAACCGCCGAAGAGGCACTGTTAGCAGGTTATCGTCCTTGCAAACGCTGTAAACCACTATCTTATCCAAGAGAAATCCCGCTTTTAGTGCAGCAAATGGTGGAATTAGTCGAAGAAAATCCAGAAAAACGTTGGAAAGACCAAGATTTCGCAGAGTTGGGCATTCACTCAATGACTGCTAGAAGACAATTTAAAAAAGTGTATGGTATGACCTTTGTTCAATATGCACGCTCAAGAAGGATGGGGATGGCCTTGAAATCAATCAAAAATGGGGAGAAACGAATCGATACGCAGTTGGATGTCGGCTATGATTCACCAAGTGGTTTTTACGATGCTTTTTCAAAAATCATGGGTAGAAATCCAAAACAATCGAAAGAAATCAAAATATTATCAGCCGATTGGATCGATACGATTTTAGGCCCAATGATGAGTATTGCGGATGATGACTATCTGTATTTATTGGAGTTTGTCGATCGGCGTGGGGTGGAACGAGAAATTGAACGCCTACGTAATCGACTGAACGCTTCCATCGTCCCAGGTAAGACCAAAATCAATGAACAGATCAAAGCAGAATTGAATCTGTATTTTGAAAAGAAGCTGGATGAATTTCAAACGCCTTATCTATGCTTGGGTTCAGATTTTCAAAAGAGGGTGTGGCAAGCGTTGACCGAAATTGAGCGTGGTAAAACATCTTCGTATAAAGAATTGGCAGCTACGATTGGTAACCCAAAAGGGATGCGGGCAGTGGGGAATGCGAATGGTGCTAATCAGTTAGCGATTATTATTCCCTGTCATCGTGTGATTCAGACAGATGGTAGTCTAGGTGGTTACGGCGGTGGTTTGGAGCGGAAGAAGTGGTTGTTGAAGCATGAACGGGAATATCGTTAGAGAATAAAAAAGAGTAGACAATGGTCAGAAAAAAATCTGAGTATTGTCTACTCTTTTTGAAGTTACCAGCCACCAGAAAAACCACCACCGCCAGATGATCCACCACCACCGGAACTTCCTCCTCCGCCACTACTGGAAGAACCACCAGAATTGCTACTTCGATAACTTGAGGTACTAAAATGCTGCAATGTCTGATAGTCAGCAAAATTGATTCCTGGTATTTCTCCTAAAAATAAACATTTATCAAGATCACGGATCGCTTTTGGATAATAAGTTGACTCAATTTTTTTGAAATCTCGTTCTCCTTTTTTAAAAGCTTTAGGTAATGCTTGTTCAAAGTTGCCAGCTTCTTTTAAAAAATCTTCTTTACTAGTATCTTTCCCTTTTAGCAGATGATATGAAACGAGTAAAACGAGTAATTTTTCTTTTTGTTTTGTGTAAAAGGACTTTGATACATGTGCTTTTACGTAGACTTGTACAATCTTTCTTGTTTGAACGAATGTAACTCTTGCTTGAACGATCGTTTGTAACATTTCTAAGTAGTCATTATCTGATTTTTTTAGTTGCAAGCGTAATTGTTTTGTTGCTTGCTCGATTTTCTGCGGCTCTGTTAGAAAATCAATTAGATGCTGAGAATATTCTTCATAGTACCGTTGGCTGATGTCTAGACAGAGTTTGTAGTAAATCATTTTATTCGCAGTTATTAAGTGATGGGTTCGATATTTTCCTATCTCAATTGAGTAATTTATTATGTCGCTTGTAAATAAAATTTTTGCCAGATAGCGTTGTAAGTATTGATATTTAGCAAAATTTGAGAGAATTAATATCCAAATAGGTGACGATTCGATCTGAGAAATCAGTGTTTTTTCACTTAAATCAACGTTTCCCAATGTCTTTACTTTTAATTCTTGAATCGAATCAAACAGAGACAGTTTTAAAAGGCGTTTCACTAAAAAGCTTCTAAAATAGAAGTAGCTTATAATAATCCCTACGGCAATGAGCAATAGAGCAATAAAATGAGTCATAATAAAACTTAGAACAATTTCAACATAGTCAAAAAAACTCTTTTCTGGTTCTGTGTAGTAATAGTGTTCTTTATTATAAGAATTACTTGCTTGTTCTAAATCCTGAACTTCCTTTTTCGCTACTTCGTAATTGCCATAACGTTCGTTAACGATAGAAATGATATTATGACTGATGATCGTCAAACCTTGATCATACTTTTCTTCGCGAAATAATTGTTCCACACTTGTGGGGACAATGTCACGTTTCATACTATCTGTAATCACGTCTTCTACACCATATCCAACTTCTAAACGATATTTCCGATCAGATACTGCAATGACAAATAAAAAGCCGTTATTCAGGTCTTTATTGCCGATTCCTAACGTTTGAAAGGTTTTATCTGCATAGGTTTCGATCGTTTCATTTTTGGGTAATTTCTTGATGGTCTTTAGAACAAATTGTGGATGACCAGTTAGTTGTTTGAAATCTGATTCGTTTGCTTGGATGATCGCTTGTTTTGTTTCGTCGCTTAATAGACTAGCTTGATCGTCGACGAAGAAGCTTTCGGCTGAGCTGGTTTGTGGGGTGGAAAGTGTGAATAGGAAAAGGGTAGTGAGAAAAAGGATTGTTTTAAGAATGTTTGGGTTGGTAAAGTGTGTGTTTTTTTTATGTGTGTGATTTGAGTTCATTTTGCTCCTTTTGATTGTGTTAGTGTAGTTATTACTCATTTTTTTAAGTTCAAATACTGTTCTTTAAAATTTAATAGCCTAATCCCTAATTCGTCTGAAAAATCCCACTGATCTACTATGAATATATGGTAGGAAATTCTGCCCTTTTTTTGATTACTATTTTCAATAGTATCAGTCATTAAGCGAACTTCTAAATAAATTTTTTCATATGATTTTTTATGAATACCAGTCGAATCACTAATTCTTAAATTTAATTCATTTAAGAGTTCTTTTCCCTCTTGTTTCAATAGAATCTGATTTGTTCCAAATTGTTTAGATTGAGAGTGCGTCATTACTATGTTCCTCCTAGAGTTGCTATGATTCTTTTTTTATCTTTTCTATTTTTTGATACACATGTTCGAGCTCTATCAATATAGGATCGTTGTAATTCCCTGTATCATCAACAAAATGTCTTGTTAAATCCATGAGATTAATCGTACTAGTAATTGTTTTACTACCGTCGATTTGTTCTAGAATATGGTTTATGGAATGTTCAATTCTAGCTAAGCTATAATTTGAATTATCATTTGGATAATTGTTCTTAATTAATTTTAAAACTTGTTTACAATGATATTCAATATTTTTTAGATTGCGAAATTTAATTAGATTACTTACCATTGAGGACAATTCTTCACTTCCAATCTAATAAAGGGACGTCTAAGGACTGAGGAGCTTCTTCTATAAAACCTAATCTGCTAACATATATCTGTTTATTTAAATCTTTCAACGTCAAATAATTAATTCCTCTATAGACTTCTAATTCTTGTTCGTTTGTCAATTGTATTTGTTGCATGATCTCGTTAGTATGGACGGATAATATAATTGTCCAATAAACTTCATCTCTAAAGTCTGCAACATTGCGATTCACGATACAAGATGGATCTTCATAAATTGTATTTCTATTTTCAGTAGATTTCCTCATAATTTTAAAATTTTCTTTGCCCATTGTTTATCAGCCCTTTATTTTAATTTATCTAAGTTAAGAGAAGCTGTATTACTAAGCTCTAGATATATAAACATGATCTAAGCTTTAAAATACTCACGCAATCTTTTATCTGTTCTCAATCACTCCACAAAATCATCTAAGGTAACATTGTCATCTGAATATGTTTTTAATCTTGTAAGGTTTCCTTTTTCACTAGTTACGAACACATTCCAAGTATTATCTTTTCTTTTTTTAAATATTGCTATCTTCGTTTTTGTTCATATCTAACGTACATTCTAAATAACTCTTTATGTTAAGTTTAACATAAAGAGTGGATAAATATTTTACACTTAACAAAAAAAGCAAAAAACTACTAATTAGAGTAATTTTTTACTTTGATTTTTACTTAATATTTAACTTTTTCTTTTTGTCTCAACTCTGTAATTTGTTGCTCCATTTCCTGCAATGCTTGTGAAAAGTCGTTATGAAATGCACAGAAAATTTGAGAACATGCATAGTAATTACTTGCAATTTTTTTCTTGTTTACTGGTCTATGTTTATCACTAAAAAAATCATTTAGTAGATTGAGTGCATTTTGCCAAGAATTAAGTTGTTCTAAAAGATCATGTAATGATTTTGTCGTTTTTTCGTTCAATAAGGTATTCATGATTTTCTGTTACTGGAATTGTTCCGTCTCGATCAAAGCTTACATCAATGATTCCTAGCTCATTGAGATCGCTTATGTTAGAGATACTGAATGTTCCTTCATTAAAGTTTTCAGTGTCTATTCTGAAACTTTTTCTATTCCCATATTTTGCAGGATCTAATACGTCTTTTTTAATATCTTGTAGTTTGGTATAGGCTTCCTTGAGATCTTGATAATAAGAACTTTTTTCTTTCACAAATTCTGGATCAGTATTCCAAACTAGAAGGTCGATCGTTTGGGCAGTATCATTATTTAACTCATTGTTTTCTATGATTTTTTCATTAGCAGCTTCAATTTTTTCGTTTATTCGTTCTACTTGTGATTGGATACGTTCTGCTTTTCTACTAATCGTTTTCAGAGGCTCACCATCGTTGTAAGGTACGTCCGTGTACTGAAAAATTTCGTTCATTTCATTTACATCTTCGGTATCAATTTTATAAGGTAAAGTGTTTAAACGTTCTTGTATACTCACAAGGTATTCATCATTAAACGTGCTTAGATTGTTCAGTGATGATGAGTAATTCATTTTTTTCAAAACAGTTCCGAAAGTTACTTTAGATGCTTCATCTGACGTGTTGATTATAAATTGTTTGAAAAACGCTTCACTATAAGTATCAAAGCAAAGTATTTATCTTCGATTCCTTCTAAGTCTTCAATTTGCTTTTCTACATCTGCTTTAGACGCTAATAACTGTTCATTCAAAGCATTCATTTGCTCGATATAACGACCATTTCCGTCATTTGAAGCAATAAAGTCATCCTGTCATGACTGATTCAAGTTTTCAAGCGTACTGTATAATTTATTGGTTTCTGAACTTAACACGCTGTCATCCATCGAAGTTAAGATTTTGACAAATTCTTCATATGATAATTTGCCATCAGCACGTTGTTTTAGTAATTGCTCTAGTAACGTTGAAAAATCTTGATGACTACTGACTAACGATTCTGGATTTTTGATAAAATCGATCAAGGTAGTTGTCAGTAAATCATTGGCTTGTAAGGCATTTTGAGATTGTGAAGTGATGCCAGGTAGATAGTCTTTAAAATTAATTGTTGGCTGATATAAAATATCTTGAAATTTGCTAACGGAATCTGTTTGGTTTGTATAGACTTTTTCAATATTTTGCTGAGCGGTATATAGATTATCAACGATGCTGACTACATATAAATCAACAAGTTGCTGGTTTAAATCATTAACGATTTTGCGACCAACACTTCTAGATTCATTTTCTAACGTAGCATTTCCATTGGCGTTGATTTTATAGTTGACTTGGACTTTTTCAGGTGCTTCACTATCTAGTTCTAAAAGTTTACTTGAAAAATTGCTTGGAATTGTCACGAGTAAGTTATAAGTGCCGGATTTTAAGCCATTTTCAGCGATTCCTCGGCTAACTGTAAACCAGTTATACGTTGCATCTTTTTCAATTTTTTTGACATAATCTGCGCCTAAGTTATAGTCTATGTTATTTTTGTTAACACCGTTATCTTCATTTACTAGTGCAATATTTAACCGCATATCTTGTTCTTCTTTCGCTTTGTTTGCAGATATATCAGTAAAATCTCGGTTCATAAATATCAGCATAATAAGAAAAATTACAACCATCCAAACAGACTTCAACATATAATATAGTTTTTTACTGTTCATTTATCATTCTCCTAAAAAAAGAGGAACAGTGAGGAGCAAGTGCCCTCCCTATTCCTCATTTATGTGGTTCTTATAGACCTCTTCCGATTGCTGAAGAGATATTTTGATCTGTTTCTTCTACAATGTTGGCAACTTCGTTTAATTGTTTGTTGATTTGCTCTAATAATTCAGCAAACTCAGATACTTTTGGTTTTAAAGCAGTAAATTGATCGTTAAAGCTGTCAAAACCGCTACCTTCCCAGTTACCTTGGATTGTATCTTGTTCAGATTGTAGCTTTTGTAAAATATCATTTACTTGGTTTGAACCATCCGTATATTTTGTTGCAGAAGTTCTTAGTTCTTGTGGGGATAATTTAATTCTATCGCCGGCCATTTTTCATTCCTCCAAATAGTTTTTTAGAAAGCAAAATAATGCTCACTAGTTACATAAACGTTACCATAAAAAAGGTTCGATAAACACTTAATGTAAAAAGTTGCGTGTTTTAAGTAAAAAATAACGAAAAAAATAGAATTATAACTTATTTTTAAGGTGGTTTTTTATCTTTCTGTGGTTTCTATAGTTACCTATGAGTCTGAAAAATAAAAAAATCTGTAAAAAACACAGATTTTTCAAGAATAATATAGTTTTTTTATGATCAAGTTTCAATTAAAATGTCACACAGCATTATGCTTTTCTTGTTTTGAGAAAAGTTGCATATTTTTCCTTTAACTCATCTTTAAAGGTTCTACTTATCGGTAAGGAGGTGTTGTTTTTTTGTTGTATATCCTCTTTAAATTGTTTGACAAATACTTCATTATTGGTGATTTCAACAATGTAATTTAGATTCACTACATAACTGCCATGTATTCGCGCAAATAAATCCTTGTTTAGTTTATCAATGATTTCAGCCATCATTAAATATGTTTTATAGACTTTTTCTGTTGTGTAAATGTAGGCAATCCGACCGCTTTTGGCAATGTAGATGATTTCACTCATTGTTAAGACAACAAGTTTTCGATTAAATGAAAATTCAAAATAAGCTTGGATTGCATTAAAATAGTTATTTGCTCGATCGATCGTTTCTAGCAAATCGTTTTGGTCTATCGGCTTCAATAAGTAATCAAATGCTTGGACTTTAAATACTTCAGGTATCCGTTGATTGTTATCCGCTATAAAAATAATCAGTGCTTCTAAATCGAAAGTGCGGATTTGCTGTGCTAAGGCCATACCGTCCATTTCGGTCATTTCAATAGAAATAAAGTAGATCTTATAAGTTGCTTCTATTTCATTAAGGTGGCGGACTAATTTTTCACCATTAGTAAAGAAATCAAATTCATATTGTTGAGAAGTATGTAGCTGAATGGTTTTCTCGATAGTTCCCATATCTTTCTGGTTGTTATCACACAATGCAATCTTCAATGGCTCATCTCCCTTGAGTTTAAGATTAAAAATGTATGTTTATGTAGTATAAATAGTTTTTAAACTTTTTATTTTTATCAATTATAATCATAGCATATTTTTTTTACAGAAATTCTCAAAAATTGTACGAAATGAAGTCATTTTAGAGAAATTGTTATACTCTTTATCAATAATAGAAACTTAGAAATTAAATATAGGAAAACCTCATATAGAGCATTGGGTCCTTTTTTTGTTATACTAAATAAAACACTGGGGGAAAGTAGATGAAAATAGAGAATCTATACAATTCAGATCATCAGCCAATCGGTTATGCAGTAAAGGATTGGTCTAGAAGAGAATATCCAACAAAAGTGCTGCTGGAAGGGACGTATTGCCGGTTAGAAAAAATAGATCCTATCCGACATATTGAAGATTTGTATCATGTTTACGGACCGACAAGTCCTTCGAAAAATTGGACCTATTTACCAATGGAGCCGTTTGAAAGTAAAGCGGCACTTGCTACTTATTTAAAAACAATCAGTCAATCACAAGATCCATTTCATTATGTAATTATTGATCAGGTTAGTGGAAAAGCATTGGGAACATTGGCTTTGATGCGGACAAATCCAGAACACGGGACGATTGAAGTCGGCTTTGTTATCTATTCTGATCAATTGAAGAAAACACGAATCGCCACAGAAGCCCAATATCTTTTAGCGTGCTACGCAATCGACGACTTAGGTTATCGACGGTATGAATGGAAATGTGATGCATTAAATGAACCTTCTAGAAAAGCAGCTTTACGTTTAGGTTTTACCTTTGAAGGGATTTTTCGTAATGCATTGGTCTATAAGGAGCGTAACAGAGACACTGCTTGGTTTTCAATTATCAATAGTGAGTGGGCTGACAGGAAAGATCGACTGGAATCTTGGTTGGATGAAGCAAACTTTACTGTTGAGGGAGAGCAAAAAAGGCGTCTAAATGAATGCTAACAACAAATAAGCTTAATTTGAAGGGAAACCAATACAATGAAAAAAGAAGTGCAACTAACAAAAGTTCCAAAGCCGATGATTTTTACCGATGTTGCTCCAACATATTTAACAGATGAAACGATGCTCGAAAGAAAACAGAAAGTCTTGGAAAACATGAAAGCAGAAGGTTTTGACAGTATCGTGATTTATGCGGATAAAGAACATGGTGGTAATTTTGAGTATTTAACAGGCTTTATCCCTCGTTTTGAAGAAGGACTGCTCATCTTAGATGCAACAGGAGAGTGTACACTCGTCCTGGGAAATGAAAATTTGAAAATGGCAAAAGTTGCTCGAATTGAAAATCAATTGATTCATTTTCCGCTGTTTTCTTTGCCAAACCAACCAATGGATAACGAAGCAAGACTGGAAACTATATTTACAACAATTGGCTTAGCGAAGAAGCACAAAATTGGCGTAGTAGGCTGGAAAATGTTTACTACTACTGAATCGGATAACGAAGCGTATTTTGATTTACCTTATTTTATTATCCAAGCACTTTTAACAAGTAAAAATGCGCAAGCTGTGCTCAAAAATGCAGCTCATCTGTTTATTCGAGGAGATCAAGGTGCTCGTACAACCAATAATGCGAATGAAGTGGCTCATTATGAATATGGTGCTAATCTAGCATCCAGCTCTATTTTGAAAGCAATGGATGCGGTTGAAGTAGGGGTGACGGAAGCTGTATTAGGGAATGAATTAACAGCAGAAGGACAAACGAATACAGTTGTGACGATTGCTGCAACTGGACAACGGTTTGAATATGCTAATGTTTATCCAACACATAAGCAAGTCAAACTAGGCGACCCATTGTCTTTAACCACTGCCTTTAAAGGTGGGTTATCTAGCCGAACTGGTTTCGTTATAGAAAATGCGACGCAACTTCCAGCAAATCAACCGGATTATCTAGAGAGAGTTGCCAAACCCTATTATCAAGCTGTGACTGCTTGGTTAGAAACAATCAAAATTGGCATGCAAGGCAATGAACTTTATCAAACCATTGAGTCGGTTTTTCCTAAAGCTGATTATCATTGGCTTTTGAATCCAGGTCATTTAGTTTCAGATGAAGAATGGATGTCTTCACCGATTTATGCCGGATCTGAAGAAACATTGAAAAGTGGGATGATTTTACAAATCGATATTATTCCATCTGTGGCAGGCTATACAGGCGTAAGTGCTGAAGAGTGCGTAGCTTTGGCTGATAAAAAGTTGCAAAGACAAATTGAAGCCGATTACCCTGAACTATGGCAGCGAATCACTGCACGAAGAAGCTATCTTAAAGAAGTATTGAATATCGAACTAAGTGAAGATATCATCCCATTGTCCAACACTGTGGGGTATTTACGTCCGTTTTATTTAGCAAAAGAGCAAGCTTTCCGCTGTTCTAAGTTGTGATTGAAAATAAGGAGCTGACCATTCTCTTTAACGGTCAGCTCCTTATTTAATTTTTTATAGCCATTGTTACACGTGAAACATTTCTGATACTTCTCGGATAGTAATGTTATTTTTCAGTAGCGCAACATTTTCAATAGAAACATATCCTACTGCTTGCTCAAGGGCATTACTCATTCCACAAGCCATGGCATACCGTAGTGTTTCTTCTATAGAAAAACCTTGATCTAAAGCAAATGCTACACCTCCTACGGTTGCATCACCAGAACCAGTCGGGTTGATGACATCGATCATCGGTAGGGTAATATCAAAAATCTGCTCATGATATTTCGCAATTGCACCATCACCGCCACAAGAAACTAGGATAAAGGGAATTCCTTGTAATATAGGGTGGTTCAGCTGTTTGATGACTTCATTTTTAGTCATAATAGAAACGTTTAGTAATTCCGCGAATTCATGAATATTCGGTTTGATAAAATAAGGTTTTATCGGGCTTTTTAAGGTATTGTGTAGTTGTTTTCCAGAAATGTCTGTTAGGACTTTTATATTGGCTCCAAGTTGCTCGTTTAACTGTTGTAAATAGTCGTGGTATAATCGTTCATTTTTTGTGTTGGCTGACCCACACAAAGCAATGATCGGTCTTTTTTTTTGTTCCAATGAAAAATCGATTACTTGATCTATAATCTTCTTTGCGGTTTCAGCAGTAATTTCTGGTCCAAGCTCTACGATTTCTGTTTGATTTTTTTGGCGATCCATCACAGTTACTGCATTTCTTGATTCTCCAGCAATGGGTAGAAATATAGTTTGAAAGGGTTCTTGTTCAAGTGCTGTACGAATAGACTCCCCATTGAGACCCGCCAAAACGCCCATTGCCGTCACGTTCCCGCCTAAAATGGCTGCAGTTCTTCCGGCGTTGATTCCTTTTCCACCGACTGCTTTGATCGGATTACTGCAGCGGTTCATCTCACCCAGAGTAAAGGTATCGGTAAAATAAATCGAGTCCATTGATGGATTTAGTGTCACTGTTACAATCATTGTTGTTTTCTCTCCTTCAGATACTAAGCTAAGCTGAGGTTCTGAAAGAACCGAGAACCTTCAGTTAACTGGTTTATTTAACAATTTTCCATAAGATTGGTAGAAATTAAAGGTTGGTTCATCGATTTTATTGTCAGTGATCACGTAGTCTAAATCAGATAATTTATAAAACGTATAGACATCACTAACATTAAACTTGGTACTATCTGCCACGACAATTTTTTGTTTTGCATTTTTAAAAGCTGCACGTTGTACGCCACCTTCTAAATAGTTAGAAGTCGTTACATTGTTGTTATAGATGCCATTTGTTGCTGCAAAGGCAATATCAATATTGATTGTTTCAAAAGTCTGCTCTGCATGTTCTCCGATAAATTCTTCTGTGATCGGTGTAAAATCCCCCCCAGTTAATAAGATGCGATAGTCTGTGTGCGCAATAATGTAATTAAAGGCTAACAAACTATTGGTAACGATCATCAAATTTTGTTTTTTGATAAAAGGTAATGCATATAAAATCGTGGTTCCAGCACCAACGAAAACAACTTGGTGATCTTGGATCAAAGAGTTCATGATTTTACCGATATATTCTTTTTGTTCGATATGTAGATTGATTTTCTCGTGAGTAGCCAGCTCTTTGTCTTTACGATCGATTTTCTGTGCTCCTCCATATAAGCGAACTAGTTGATTAGAATCACTTAGTTCCGTGATATCTCTACGAATCGTCATTTCTGAAACTTGTAGTTCTATGGCTATATCGGACACGGTCATAAATGTGCTTTTTTCCAATAGATCTAAAATATGGGCATGTCGTTCTCTTTTTAACATAAAAAGGTCTCCTTTTTGTTCGAAAATGTTTATCTATTACATTTTAAACGTAAAACGAACAAAAAACAATCGAAAGAAAGCGTTGACAAACCATTATACAAGTTGTATTCTTTTTGTATAAACAAAGTTTAACATATATTTACAAAGTTGAACATAAAAAGTTTAAATATGTATAGAATGGAGAAGAATAATGAGTACAAAGCAAATGTTCCAACCAGAGCTAATTGATTTAAATGTGACTGCTCAAGATGAAGACAAATTATTTGAATGTATTGCGGAGCGGCTACAACTAGCGGGGTATGTTAATAATGGCTACTTAGAAGGGATCAAAACTAGGGAAAAAGGGTTTCCAACGGGCTTGATCACAGAATATCTCAATATAGCCTTACCTCATTCAGACACAGAATATATTGAGAAGCCTTTCATATATGTTGTTAGAACAACAAACCCAATCAGAGTTAAACAAATGGGAGACAATCAAGAAATGGAGGTGAGAGATTTATTTTTCTTAGGCATCAAAGAACCTTCAAAACAAGTTGGTTTGCTACAGGAGTTAATGGTCTTATTTCAAAATGAAGCATTTGTATCGAAGTATAAAAAAACGACTGAAAATGAAGGCGTATTCAATTTGTTCATAAAACAATGGGAGGAAGTAAAAAATGGCTAGAAAATTAATTGTGGCGTGTGGGAGCGGAGTGGCGACGAGTACGACAGTAGCAGAAAAAATCAAAAGTAAGTTTGATGCAGATGCGATTGATTATCCGGTTGAAGCAGTGGACTATAAATCGATTTTACAAGAATTACCAAGTGCTAGTATTTACGTTTATATTGCAAAACCTGATGATGAAGTACTACAAGAAGCTGAAAAATTAGGCGTTTCCGTCTATGCTGGGGTTCCTTTTTTGACTGGTATGGGTCTGGATGAAATTTATGAAGGAATCGTTAACGACACGAAGAAATAAAAAAAGAGCTCAGATTATGACGAATCTGAACTCTAATAGACAATGAAAAAATATAGCTCACAATCTAAATTAAAACGATACAAACTAATCATACCAAAAAAATAAAAAGATAGGTAGGTAGAAGAGATGGGAATTTTTCAATCTGTGATTGATTATATATTGAACCTAGGATCTGCTATTTTTGTTCCGTTGATTATCCTGATTATCGGGTTGATCGCTCGAATGCCGCTGAAAAAAGCTTTTATGTCAGCGATTACGCTTGGTGTTGCCTTTACTGGAATGAGCATGGTGATCGGATTTATGTCAGATGCTGTTAGTCCAGCGTCAGAAGCGATGGCTAAAAATACGGGCATTAGTTTACCCGCTCTTGATTTAGGCTGGACGGGTGCGGCAAGTATTACATGGTCTTGGTCGTATGCATTTGTGTTTTTTGCGGTTGTCTTAGGTGTTAACTTTATTATGCTTCTATTGAACTTAACGAAAACACTCAATGTTGATATGTGGAATGTCTGGGGGAAGGCGTTAACTGCCTACTTGGTGTATTTTATTAGTGGATCGCTGGTTGCAGGCTTTATTGCGGCGGTTGTACAAGTGGTTTTAGAATTAAAAATGGGGGATATGTTCCAACGCCATATTCAGGATTTAACAGGTATTCCGTTAGTGACTGTCACACATTTGATGAACATTTCTGCAGTATTAATGTTACCGGTCAATATTGTGATGGATAAGATTCCGTTCTTTAACAAAAAGGCTGATACTTCGGCTTTAAAAGCAAAAATCGGAATTTTTTCTGAAAATAGTGTGATGGGGTTCATCATTGGTGTGTTACTTGGATTTGGCGCAGCATATGGGATTTCTGGTTCATTAAACTTAGGGATTCAAGTAGCGACAGCAATGGCGTTATTTCCAATGATCAGTAAAATGTTTATGCAATCACTCTCACCTTTGGCTGATGCGATGTCAGAAATGATGAAAAAACGGTTTAAGGATCGTGAAGTCTATATAGGATTAGACTGGCCGATTTTAGCTGGCCGTTCTGAGATTTGGGTGACTGCGATTATCTTGGTACCAATTTTTATTGGGTATGCCATGATTTTACCAGGCAATCAGGTGTTGCCACTTGCCGGAATAATCAACTATTCGATTGCTGTTGGAGGGTTACTATTAACGGGAGGAAATCTTTACCGTATGATCACACTGGGCATTATTTATACACCACTTTATTTATATGGCGCAACCTATCTTGCACCAGTCTTGACTGGATTAGCGAAAAAAACAGGTGCGGTGGACTTAAAGGGTGGCAGTATTACGTGGTCATCGATCGAAGGTCCGGAATTTAGAATCTTATTTGCAGAAGCAGCTAATTTGAATCTTGCAGCAATTGTCGGATTTATTATCTTTATCGCTATGTTCATCTGGTTATACAAGTATATGGCAAAGGAACCTGTGCCAAGTGCACGTTATGAAGAAGTGAAAGATTAAGTGAAGCACAGAGAGGACTGGATAATATGGATCAAAAAGGAAAATGGATGCTGTTACTGTTTACGGATATTTTACTGTTTATATTGGCGCTATCGATCAACATCACGCCATTGTATTTTCTAGTCATGATCCTTTCCTTTTATATTTATAAAAATGGCAATGCAGTACTTTTTAAAGAATATGATGAACGAAAAAAGCAAAAATATGAAGAATATAAAGTTGTACAGAACGCGGTAAAAGAAGCAATCCGTACAGGGAATTTACTAAAAAAGAAGAAGGAGCTGTAATGAATCATGGCAGATGGAAGAATTTTATTTGAACGTGAAAGAGAAGATATGGCAAAAATCGTACAACTGATTTTTGAACGTAAAAATACGAATGTCGCTGGGGGCAATTTTTCATTTAAAACAACGGATAAAGACGGGAAAGAGTACATCATCATGACGCCCACTATGATGTCTCAAGCATATCTTGGGCATGTTTCTCCTTCACAGATTTTAGTGGTAGAACCTCACACAAGAAGAGTTGTTGCAGGAGAAGGTGGTTTAACAAGAGAAATCAATATGCATGAAGCAGTCTATGATGCAAACCCTGAAATCAAGTCAGTTTTACATGCCCATGCCCCAAATAGTATGTTTTGGGCAACGAGTGGACTAGATATGCCTAACTTGACCGAGGCAACTCAGAAAGTAGAATATATTGAAGTCTTGGAGTTTGAGCCCAATTGTTCAGAAGAATTAGCAGAAATCGTCAGCAATCATATTAAAACGATGGCGAGAAAAACGTTACCGCATGAATTTTTATTGGATAGTCATGGGGTTTTAATAACCACAGGTGGGGAAACGGGGATGGAAGCTATCCATTCAGCATTAGCTATTCTAGATACCGTTGAATGGAATGCCGAAATTGCGTATAAACAAACGATTTTCCAAAAACTAGGTATTTTGGATGGCTATTACTCTAAAGGGGTCAAAATTGGCACAATTGACGATTTGATAAACCGTGAGCCAATTTACAATCAAAAAATAAAAATAACCGCTGGCGGCGATTAAAAATAAAAAAGAAGCTGTTCCTTTAAACCGATTCAAGGTTTTAAGGAACAGCTTCTTTTTTATGGCTGACAACAGGTAATTTTTTTATGCATATAATAGAAAGAAACATTTTATTAGAACTGTTATAAATCTTGCTAAAAACATTGCAAGAAATCTCTATTTGCGTTAAAGTAAGAAAAGACAACTGTGAAACATTTTCTGTTTCACGCAAGGAAGGATACATATGACACCTGAAGAATTTAAACAACTATTAAGCCAAAAAGGGATTCAATTATCAGATCACCAAATGGAACAATTTACCCGTTATTTTGAGTTACTCGTTGAATGGAATGAAAAAATGAACCTAACCGCCATCACAGAAAAGAAAGAAGTTTATTTAAAACATTTCTATGATTCTATTTCGTTGGCATTTTTTGAAGATTTTTCAACGAATAAATCGATTTGTGATGTGGGTGCAGGAGCAGGGTTTCCTAGTATCCCGTTAAAAATCGTTTTTCCTACCTTACAAGTAACGATCGTTGATTCGTTGAATAAGCGAATCATATTCTTAACAGAATTAGTCAACGAGTTGCAATTGGAAGGCGTCTCTTTGTATCATGACCGTGCGGAAACGTTTGGGCAAAAAGAAGCGTTTCGTGCAGCGTTTGACTATGTAACCGCTCGTGCTGTTGCTCGTTTAAATGTGTTGAGTGAACTCTGTCTGCCGCTAGTGAAAAAAGATGGGTTTTTCTTAGCCTTAAAGGCAGCTAAAAGTGAAGAAGAAATCAACGAAGCAAAATCTGCAATTGCTACATTAGGTGGTAAATTTCAAAAGGAAGTTTCATTTGAACTTCCAATCACACATGATGAGCGTCATATCGTTGTGATTCAAAAGAAAAAAGAAACCCCTAAAAAATATCCAAGAAAACCAGGATTACCCAATAAACAACCAATCAAATAAGATGGAGGGACACAAATGGCACGAATAATTTCTGTAGCGAATCAAAAAGGCGGCGTGGGTAAAACCACGACCACTGTGAATCTAGGTGCTTGTCTTGCCTACTATGGTAAGAAAGTGTTGCTGATCGATATTGATGCTCAAGGAAATGCAACAAGCGGTATCGGTGTCCGTAAACCAGACGTTGCAACTGATGTTTATGATGTATTAGTGAATGAAGAACCAATCAAAAATGTGATTCAGCAAACCTCTAGAGAAAATTTAGATATCGTCCCAGCAACCATTCAGCTTGCGGGCGCAGAAATTGAATTGACTTCGATGATGGCCAGAGAATCTCGATTAAAAGCTGCTATAGAAGAAATAAATGATATCTATGACTTTGTTTTGATCGACTGTCCACCGTCTTTAGGGCATTTAACGATTAATGCTTTTACAGCAAGTGATTCGATTTTGATTCCTGTTCAATGTGAATATTATGCATTAGAAGGGTTGAGCCAATTATTAAATACAATTCGTTTAGTCCAAAAACATTTTAATCCAGAACTGCGTATTGAAGGTGTCTTGTTGACCATGTACGATGCTAGAACCAACTTAGGGGCTGAGGTAGTTGAAGAAGTCCGCAAGTATTTTCGTGAAAAAGTCTATGATACGATCATTCCTAGAAATGTTCGATTGTCTGAAGCACCAAGTCATGGTTTGTCAATTATTGATTACGATCCCCGTTCACGTGGTGCCGAAGTGTACCAAGCACTAGCAAAGGAAGTGTTGGATAATGAGTAAAGGAAAAGGTTTAGGTAGAGGTATTGATGCATTGTTTCAAGATTTTGCTAGTTTGGAAGATGTTGATGTTCAAAAAGAAGAAGTCTTAGAAATTCCCTTAAATGAACTGCGTCCAAACCCTTATCAACCAAGAAAAACGTTTGATGAGGCATCCCTTCAGGAATTAGCGAACTCGATTCAACAATCAGGTGTATTTCAACCGATCATTGTCAGAAAGTCAGCAGTTAAAGGGTATGAGATTATTGCCGGTGAGCGCCGTTTCCGTGCATCAAAATTAGCAGATAAAGAAACTATTCCAGCAATCGTCCGTGAATTTGATGAAGAAGCTATGATGCAAGTAGCTGTTTTAGAAAATTTACAACGGGAAGATTTAAATCCCTTGGAAGAAGCAGAAGCTTATGATATGTTGATGAAAAACTTGAAACTGACTCAAGTAGAAGTTGCTGAACGTTTAGGAAAGAGCCGCCCCTATATTGCCAATTATTTACGTCTACTAACATTACCAACTCAAGTCAAAGAAATGGTTCAAGGCGAAATTTTATCAATGGGACAAGCTAGAACCTTACTAGGGTTAAAAGATAAAGAGCTGATTTTACCTTTGGCTAAACGAGTAGTTGCGGAAAATCTAACGGTCCGTCAATTGGAGCAAATAGTCAATGATTTAAATGAAAATCAGGGTAAGAAAACTCCAAAGAAAGAAAAGAAAAATACCAAAGATAAACCTTACTACATCCGTGAAAGTGAAGATCGCTTAATGGATAAATTTGGTACGACTGTCGCTATTCAAGAAAAAGAAGGCAAAGGGAAGATTGAGATCGAGTATCTTTCACAGTCAGATTTAGCAAGAATTCTAGATATTTTAGAGATACATTTTGATGAAGCTTAGTTAATCAAATAAAGAAAAGCGTGAAGCAAAACTAAAAAGTTTTGCTTCACGTTTTTTGTTTTTTTAAAGGGGTGAAGTATGGAATTTAAAAAAAATATATTAGTAAAATATTTAATAAAATTATTATATCGAAAAATAACACATTTTTTCTTGTTTTTATATAAAATAAGAAAAATATATAATTGTTCAAATTAAAGCGTACAGCTCTTGTTTATTAGGTACTTAACTTAAATACTCATATTACGAGTATACAATAAATAATTTGGACATGTCAATGAGGAATAAAAAAATAACAATATATTTAATTTATGGATAATACAGTTTATTTAAAAGGTAAATCATGTATTTAACAATAAAACAGTGATGTATAGACAGATTATTATATAAAAAGAATGGAGATCACACCTAACTATTCTATCTCCCATAATTAATAAAGACCCTTATATAGATTTACTTATTTTTATACGCCGTCAAATGAACCGTCAAAAATATCGATTTGGATCAATAACTTTACCTTGTTAAAACGATAAAAATTATGTTTTGAGTATACGCAATCTAATAAAGTAACAATTTTTATATTTATATAAATACCTAAATGGGTTAAAAAGAGGTGGTTAAAAAATAAGAAGCTAGAAATAACTTTAATTTTCCGAATTTTTTTCAAATTCCTTAAAAAAAAGAAACTCTTCAAAAAAATCTGAAAAGAAAATAGCTAGGCAGAATTGTATTTTAAGTAAGACTGACAGAAAATGAATAGACAGAATCATCGTTACCATCTTCATTTATAAAAGTATTATCGAATTATTTATTTTTATAATAATCATTATTTTAAAGAATCTTTTTTTAGGTTTTTCTTAAATAGACCGTCATTAGACCGTCAATCTAATTTTGGAACTAGCTATATACCATACATTTAAAATGTTTTTTCTTATTTTATATAAGAATAGGAAATTCCTATTATCTACTATGTAACAGGTTTAGGTGAAATATGGCGATTAAAAGTCAAGGTACATTTCCCAAGTTAGGAATTTTATCAAACACAAATGGTTGGAATTTACTATATATAAAAACTAAGAGGAGGATTTACTAGTATGAGGAAAAAAATTATTATATTGACTGATACACTAAGTGCAAATGGACTGTTGCAGAATAGTTTGTTGAATATGGATTATGAAATAATGGTTTCAAAAGATATATTGACTCAACCAAAAGATAAGGAGTTCTATTTTCTGCAAAACTTCGATCTTATCATTTATCAACAATCTATGTACAGTGGGTTGAAAGAATCGTTTCTAGATAATCTAGCACTACTGAATAAACCAATTGTTGTATTGACATTTGAGTCAGAACAAGTTAGTAAATCAAAATACCTTAATAATGCGAATGTGAGTTTTGTTCGTTATCCAATATCGGTCACTGATCTGGCAAGTAAATTAGCGGCTATTTTTGAGGAGAGCGCCAGTCGTACAGGTAAAAATAGTCAAGAAAGGGCAGTAGGTCATTCTGGAAATAACGAAGGGGCTTCACAAAATACTAGTCCATTCTCAAATGTTGTAAAAGTAAAAAAACAATATTCATTCCAATTAAAAGATCGTACATTGATTATTGATAATTGGCTGATTCCATTGACTAAAAAAGAGCATCAAGTATTAGAACACTTTATTAACTCTGATCAAAGGGTCTTTTCAAGTCAATCATTATGCGAAGCCATTTGGACGAATGCCAAGCAAAAAAATAAACAAGCTTTACTAAGCAATCTAATCAATCGCATCAAACAAAAGATAATGGAAAAAACATCGATTTTTGAACCATTTATTTTGAATAAAAAAGGAATCGGTTACTATTTGAACCAAGAGTTTGTTGTACTAGATGAACAAAATGATGAAAAAATACGAGAACTGCTAGTCGGCAGTCTTTAACTCAAACAGGGTAAGTTAAGAAAGGGAGCGGGAGATTTGGCAATATTTAACAAAAAAAGCAAAAAAAAAAAGAACCATGATGAGGATTACGAAGAGTACTACGATGAATATGACGAGTATGATGACTACGACGAATATGACGATGATGAATTTGAGGAAGAATCTTATGAACCCCCTAAAAAAAGTCGTCCAGAAACTTCAAATAAAAGAGAGCGTTCGGAAAATATTATGAGAAAACAAGAGCAAGAAACTCAACAAGAACAAGCAACGGTAATTGAACACTTAAATAGTGAGAATCTGCAGTTCCAAAAAGAAGTACAACGCCAAAAAACAATGGCAGAGCGACTAAAAGCCGAAGTTGAAAATAAACAACAAGAAATCGACCAGTTGACAATGCGTTTGACAAGTTCATCTAAGTCTAAAGAAAGAATCCTTTCACTAGAAGAGCAAGTCAGACAATTAGAAGAGTTAAGAGTGCAATTAGATGAACAATTGTTGGATGAACGAAATAAAAACTTAGAAACTGAAAAGCAACTACGTCAACAAGATCAAATGAAAAATCAAATTGCGGAAGTATTAATGGAAGCAAAAGAAAAAGCACAACAGATTATTGAACGGGCCACTGTTGAGGCTGATCGAACGGTAGAGGCTGCCAGACATGAAACCAAAAAAGCAATTTCAGAAGCTTCAATCGAGCTGAAAATGATCAATCAAGAAGCGGCTAATTATCATACACGGATTCTTCGCCTACAAAGTGAAACAAGTGTGCTGATGGAAGATTTATTGAGTAAATCAAGCCGATTAGCGGATCAATCACTAGATTAAGGGAAGGGGATCAAGAAGTGGTTTATCAAAATATTATGGTCGACATTTATCAAGCCGCTTCTCCAGCAGTAGGTGAACGCCTTTTTGATGATGACATGTTACGGGATATTTATTATATTTGCGAAGAAATATTCCAAAAGAAAAATAAAAGAATCCCTTACCCTCAAAAAGAAGTGGAAGAATATTTTGAAGAGTTCCACACTATAATTTCTTTTTTTAAACATGTTGAGATTACATTAGACTATGTTGATCTCGACTGGTCTGCTTTATTGGATGAGTTGATTCATACATTCCCACAAATTGCTTGGATAGGCGGTTCGAAGGAAAAAGAAGACAATCGTGTTGTTTACTATATTGATTTTGTTCCTATTGCTTATAGAGAGACAGGATTTCCTTTTATGGTCAACTTGCTGCAGTCGTTGAGCCAGCAGTTACCAGACGATAACGAAGGGGATGTGCTGGAGGCTTTTGTTAGTGAAATTGAAAGGCTTGTCTCTAAATTTATTCAACCTTTAA
Source organism: Enterococcus sp. 7E2_DIV0204 (assembly GCF_002140855.1). NCBI lineage: Bacteria > Bacillati > Bacillota > Bacilli > Lactobacillales > Enterococcaceae > Enterococcus > Enterococcus sp. 7E2_DIV0204. The sequence goes on along the minus strand of NZ_NGKY01000001.1, from coordinate 1,291,696 downwards.
AGGTCACTAATTCTGAGGTTTCAGAGCAAACGGAAGTTATAGAGTACAGTGAACATGATGAGAACTATTTACTAAAAATAGAAGAAGCTGTCAGTAGAGAAAGATACGCAAAAGAAAGAATGCGGCTTGCCAATAAAAAGTTAGAAGTTGTCATCGATCAAATGGAGCGGCAAAATCTGTCTAGGGCTATGAAAGAATTAAGTAAGTCAAGTAGTGATGAAAATGAGAATTGGGATCAAATTTTGAAAATTGATTTGAGAGAGTATTCTCAATTGTTGCAAAAAGCTAAATTTTTGGAGCAATCATGGATGATGAACAAAGAACTAGTGACAAAATCTGAAAAGATGACAATTTCTGATAATCAGTTGACTTATGAAAGAGAACAAGTAAGAAGTTTTAAAGATTCAGTATCAACAAATGAAATTTATTTAATTTTAGATGAGTGTAAGCTGATCGAGTCACGAGTAAAAATTAAGAAAAGGTCATGGTTTCGTCAGCCTCATGTTCGGATCATGAAGATGGACTATGAAAGTATACTAAATAAAGCAGCATATTTTGATCTGATACAGGGAGAAAATTATTTACTTGAACAGATCGTATTAAACGAAGAATCCTTAATAGATGACTAACAATTATGATGAGCTGTTATATTTACACTAACAATCTATCCAAAGAAATAAAAAGGATTGGGAATTGTCGGCTTTTCCCATCCGCTACTACATAATTTTTTAAAGTATCTGCTGAGTACTGAGGAAAAAAATCCCAAAAGTGAATAGGGCTAAAACAATAAAATAATCAAGGATAGTAAGATAATACCCGCCAGTATATCAAGAGGAAATCAATTGATTTCACCAGTTGCTATGTTTGATTTTTCATCAAGTATGTACATAAGATTTTACTATGCAGGGAGTTTGAAATTCAATGATTAAGAAACGAAAAACACTTCGCTTGATTAGAGTGATAGGAATTTTTCTACTATCACTGGCATTTTTATTGATTGGATCTAAAACTGGGATGGCTATTTCGGTAAAACCGGTTTTACCGAAAAATCAGCATAATCCAGAAGCAACCTATTATGATCTTAGAATGACCCCAGGTCAGACTCAGGATTTGAAGCTAGAGCTGATCAATACCTCAGACAAAGAACAACAGGTTTCCTTACAAATCAATAATGCAACGACAAATGAATCTGGGGACATAGATTATTCTGATCGATCAAAAATCGTCGCGAGAGATAAGAGTTTGGAAATTGCTTTAAAAGATATTGCAACTACTGAGTCGGAATTGGTCATTCCTGCAAATAAAACGATCGTAGCAACCGTTCGTTTAAAAATGCCTGAACACCAATTTGATGGAATGGTCCTGGGCGGCATCAAAGTGGTTTCTTCAGAAAAGATAACGGAAGAAAAAGATGCCAATACTAAGAAAAATCAGGCGAAAAAAACATATATAGTCGCTGTAAAACTAACGGAGACAGACACCCCAGTTGAAGCAGAATTGAATTTGTTGGAGCTGATCTCCTTAAGTGAGGCGAATCGAAATAGTCTAAAAGCAACTATTCAAAATGAACGATCAATGAATTTAGAAGATATCGAGTATGTCGCAAAAGTTTACGAAAAAGGCTCAGATAAGATTTTGCAGCAAAGTAGGTTGACGGGCCATCGAATGGCCCCAAATTCAAGTTTTACTTTTATTATTGATGGAGAAAAGCAAGGATTTCAAGCGGGAAATTACAAAATTCAGCTGACTGCAAAATCTTACGCAACCAATCAAGAATGGAAATGGGATAAAGAACTCGAAATTACTAAAAATGAAAACAAAAAAACTGCTACATCTAATATAAATTCAGAAAAAAAATATATAATGCTATACACTATCATTTTTATAATCACATTTGTGATACTACTATTACTTTTATTGATTTTACTAATTTCGAGAAAGCGCAAAGAGAAACGCTATGAAGAAATACTATATCAAAAAAAGAAAAAGCGTGATCGGAACAGCAAAAAGGCTCAGCAAAATAGTAAGTCAAAGATAAATAAAAAAGCTAGAGCTAGGAAAAAGAAAAAACGACCCGCAAGTTCAGAACAGATACAAGAACAAGGGAAACAATCGAAATAACTATAATCTGCTATCTTACAAATAAGGATCTAATTTTAATTATAGTGATACCTATCCAAAATTGAGTGTTGAGTTCAGAACAGTTATCGATCAATGTTTTTAAATCAAAAAAGAGATTTACAGTATAGCGATTTTAGGAGTTGGTGGACATGAACGAAGCTGAGCAAAATACCCAGAAACAAGGAAGAAAAATAATAAAAAAATATATACTTCATCAAAAAGTCAATCCGAGACTTTTGGGAGTAGAACTTTTCAATAAACATTTGGTTACACCAAACGAAGCGTATCTTTCATGTAAATTGATTTTTAAAAAGGATGTTCGGTCATTGATGGAACTTGAGCAGATCACGAAGAGAGTGTATGAAACGTGGACTGAAAAAAATAATGAATTAGTTATCAAAAAAATCAATGTCTTTACATCAACTGCTTATATTGTCTTAACATTTACTATCGGTTTTTATGAAGAAACTCATGTAAAGCACTTGCGAGAATTAAAAGAGTGTGCAAAAGAGATCATCGAAACCTATGATGACGTGATTAAACAGGAAAAAGAAGAGGAATACAAGCGAAAAGAAGCTGAAATTAATGGAGCTTTAGAGAAGTTCAGCCAATTGACTAAAAAAATGGAGCTTTTAGAAGACAGACTTGTAAAAAATGAGTCAATTGTTTTAGATTCTGGAGAGTTACTTAAGACTGAACTTATAAAGGTCAGTAAAACAATCAAAGAACAAATGAGTCAAGTGGACTATAGAATGACAGATAGCCAAAGTGATTCTAAAAATAAAAAGCAGGCAGTGCTCGAAACAAAGACAGATTCAGTAAAGACGACCCAGATAGACAAACGAGTTACTGGGCAGAAAAAAACTCAAGTACATAAGTTTGTACTTAATCGTCAAAAAAAGGGATCCAAGCCTATAAAAACAAGGAAACGTTCATCGATCCAATCGTCAAAAAAAAAGTTGATCGAAGAAAAATCAATTAAAAAAATCGGTTTAACAGGAACTGCTTCTAAACTCGAGATGGATGTTTTAACGCATTTTGCAAAAGGTCAAGAATTGCATGGGAAAAAAATGATCCCTAAGAAAAAATTCTTGGTTTTAAAAGCGAAAATAGAATTTATAGATTATTTGTGGATGTTGTTAGAACTAGAGGGGAAAGAAGAAATTGTTATTGCTGGTAGGCTAAGTTGTAGAGAACTGATTGAAGAATTAGGTCCGCTTATGGAAACGGTAGAAAAGGTTGCGGCAGGTCCTACAATTTTTAATTATTGGGTTTATTGTTCACAAGAAATGTTGGTAAAACTGGAAGGATATGCGGTACTAAAAGATTTTTTAAGCAACTCCTTAAGGTTGAGTAACGATACCCTAGTGAATGAAGTATGATATTGAACAACTTGATTGAAAAAGGGGGAATGTGCAGGGAACTAAGACAGTTTCGAATGTACGGACCTTTTTCTTTTTCCTTGTAATATTATGTGAATAGTATTTGTATAACAAAAAAAGTTGATATCAGACTTTCAAATATTTTCTTTTTTTCTAGAATTTTTGAGACTAAGTAAAAAAAATAGTAATGCATACTTAGTTAAGAAAACTGAACGTATTGTAAGATCATGGTTAAGTTTAGTTGGTAGTAAATGAAAAGGGAAAACCTGAATATTGATTTTAAATAAGTGTTTTAGGTTGGTAAAAAAGAACATAACATATTTAAAATTTGTAGTAATTTCATTTTCTTAAATCAATAAAAATTAAATTTTAGAAAGGGTCTTGATGATGGCAAGAAGAGGAGAAAATATCTATAAAAGAAAAGATGGTCGTTGGGAAGGTCGATACATAAAAGGGAGACAAAAAAACGGGAAGATCCATTATGGTTATATCTATGGTTACAAGTATTCTGAGGTAAAACACCTACTCATTTTGAAAAAATATGAAAAACAAACGAATACTAGTAAAAACTTGCTTCCTTATGAAGGGCAATTAGCAGATTGGACAAATTATTGGTTAGATACTTTCGTTCGGCCAAAAGTAAAAAGTAGTACATATGCTAGCTATAAAAATAAGATGGATGTCCATGTATTATCAAGGATCGGTTCGGTAAAATTACAAAAACTAAAACAAGCAGACATTGACAGTTTACTCAAAAAAATGGAGACACAGTTAAAAGCAAGCTCGATTCGGTCAATATTCTCAGTACTGAAAAACTGTTTAGGTAAAGCAGTATCATTAAAATTATTGACAGAAAATCCATGTTTGGGATTGGATCTTCCAAAAACGAGGAAAAAAACAGTCCAGGCCCTATCTATTAAAGACCAAGCTAAGCTGGTCAAAGAAATTAGCACTAGCCAGAAATTTTTTTCTATTATGCTGGCTTTACAGACAGGATTACGGATTGGGGAGATATGCGGACTGAAATGGGAAGATATCGATTTTGAAAACAATACATTAGGAGTCAATCGAACAGTGCTCAGAGTGCAGGTAGAAGATAAGGGTGGGCGAAAGACAGAGATTGTGGAAGTGACACCTAAAAGTAGCAATTCGCAACGAAAAGTTCCAATCACAAAAGCTTTAAGAAAAAAATTATTGGAACTTCAAAAAGTATCAACAAGTGATTACGTTATTTCAAATAAACATAAGGCTTTAGAACCACGTACAATCGCCTATCGTTTTCAAATTATTCGCAAAAAAATTGGCTTGGAAGGATTCTCCTTTCACTCTTTGAGACATACTTTCGCTACCCGATGTTTGGAGGCAGGAGGAAATATTGCAACAATCAGTTCTTTATTAGGGCATTCGTCAACCAAAATGACATTGGATTGTTACACAAATTCTTTTTTTACAGAAGAACGTCAATTAGTGGAGAAACTGGAATTTTTTTAGTAACTGTTTCTTATTCGTGTAACAAAAATGCTGCTCTATTTTAGTCAATAGACGGAGCAGCATTGGCTAAATATCATCACAATTTAGCGTGAGAGGAATAGATATCAAACAGTAGCCGACCCAAATCAGCAATATCGTTTTTTTCATGATAGTTTGTCATAAAGAAAAAAGATTTTCCGTATTTTTTTAAATAGGAGCAATCTACATTACTGATAACTAAATCATAGAGTTTGTTGTTAACTAACGGTTCTGCATGCGCAAAAGCAGTCAATTCGACATATTTTATCCACCAATTCGTAGCTTTTCTTTTGCGGAGAAAATCACCCTCAATAAAGATGCCAACAGAAATTTTAGTTTTGGTACACTCTTCATAAAAACGAATCGCATGTGCGTATTTTTTAATAAGAGCAGAATCATGAATAGCATCGACAAACAATTTTGGGTATTTTTCTTTTAGATAATCAACAAAGTGATAGACAGTTTCAGAGTATTTCACTGTTTCCCATTGAGGATCATTGGAATCCCAATAATAATCAATATGACCTTTGAATAGTAAATGGTGATAGCCGCTAGAATTTAGATAGTAATGAAGGGTAGAATTGTGAGTAGAAGTCAAGTGTGCATTTGAGTGTTTTTTTTTCATAAAATCTAAGAATTCTTGATTCAAAGTCCGGATAAAAAAACTACTGTATCTTTCAATTAAGTCAAGCTCTTTTAAACAGTGAGAATTAGCAGGGATGATTTCTTCACCTAGCATGAAGAGCAGCAGTAAGATAGTTTCACTAGGAAGCATTTTAAAGGAATAGTAAACTAAGAACGATCCAAGTGCTTGATTGACTTTTTTAAACAAATGCGTTTTTTTTAAGGCATTCAAAAATCTTTTTTGGCTAGGGATGTTTGATTTATTACTGAAAAAAAGTTCTTGTTCACTATAAATCGGTATTTTTTTTTGAGCATTTCTTCTTTTCAATAGGCTTAAGTAGATGATAAGTTTTTTTCGAGCATAGTTTGAAAGAGGACTGCCTAAAATCTGCTGAACAGTATTGACTGTTTCATAAATTCGAGGATCGATATTAGGGATTTTTAGCTGCTGTTTAGGATCTGTGACCGAATAAAGAGAAACGTAAAAAAAACGAATTTGTAGCTCAGAACCAAGCAGATAACCATTTTGGATGGATAAATCAAATTCAGCTAATAATTTATTCAATTCATTGATTTTTCTGAAGTAGGTTGAATAACTAATCCCAATTTTTTCACATAGACGAGAGGTGTCGATACTGCCAAAAAGCAATAATTCTTCTAAAATTCTATACATTGGTGCATGAACGATTAGTTCATTATATAGCGTATGAAGAGAATATTCTGGTTTTGTTTGAACGGTGATAGTATGCTTGCTTATGTCAATGGAAAAACGATTATTCGCTTTTTTTGCGGATACTGTTAAGCTGTCAATCAGTTTTGCTAAAAAATATTCACCTATCTCTAAATGATGTAAAAGTTCTTTTTTTGTTGCGGTACCCCCAACAGTACTTAGGTAGATCAATAAGTCAATTTGATAAACTTCCAACTTTTCTAGTAAGTCAAATTTTCTCATAGTAAAACTCCTTTAAATGTCAGTATTGAAGTAAGGATAAAAGAAGTTGAAAGCATACTAAGCTTTACGTATGTTTTAATAGCTCAACTTTATTCTTACATTGACATTGTGATCATTATCTAACATCTATAGGGGAAATACAATCATATTTAAGTAGGTTTATTTTTATTTTTTTAAGAAATAGCTTCATTCGTTCTTTTTGTTTTATTATTAAATACATAAATAAAGTGAATCAATAAAATAGCTTTGCTTGATTGTCCAAAAAATGGTATTGTATCCTTGTATGTTTATGTGTGTTTTTATGACTATTTTAGAAGGGATATGTCTGAAATGTATGATCTTGGTGATATTGTAGAAATGAAAAAGCCCCATGCTTGTCAGGCAAATCGTTGGGAAATTATCCGAATGGGCGCCGACATTAAAATAAAATGTACGAACTGCGGTCATATCGTTATGATGACACGCCGTGATTTTGAAAAAAAGATGAAGAAAATTTTGGAAAAAAAACTAATAAAGGATAGTGAATGATCAATGGCATTAACAGCTGGAATCGTAGGTTTACCTAACGTAGGAAAATCTACCCTTTTTAACGCAATTACAAAAGCAGGAGCAGAGGCAGCAAATTACCCGTTTGCAACAATTGATCCGAATGTGGGTATGGTTGAAGTACCAGATGAGCGCTTGCTGCGTTTAACAGAGTTAGTGAAACCTAAAAAAACAGTACCAACAACTTTTGAGTTTACGGATATCGCTGGAATCGTAAAAGGCGCAAGTAAAGGTGAAGGTTTAGGAAATCAATTTTTAAGCCATATTCGTCAAGTAGACGCTATTTGTCATGTAGTACGTTGCTTTGATGATGATAATATTACCCACGTAGAAGGGCGTGTAGATCCGTTAGCAGATATTGATACCATTAATTTGGAGTTAGTGTTAGCTGACCTAGATTCTATTACAAAACGCTATACACGTGTGGCTAAGATTGCTAAGACAAAAGATAAAGATGCAGTAGCAGAGCTGGCTGTATTGGACAAGCTTAAACCGGTTTTAGAAGAAGGTCTTTCTGCTCGTACGATCGAATTTACGGAAGATGAGCAAAAAATCGTTAAAAGCTTATTCTTATTGACAGCAAAACCAATTCTCTATGTAGCCAATGTTTCAGAAGATGAAGTAGCAGATTCAGATAATAATCCTTATGTTCAACAAGTGCGGACTTTTGCAGCAAATGAACAAGCGGAAGTAATCGTAGTTTGTGCGCGTGCTGAAGAAGAAATTGCTGAATTAGATGATGAAGATAAAGCAGATTTCTTAGAAGCACTAGGAATTGAAGAATCTGGTTTAGATCAACTGATTCGTGCTGCCTATGATTTATTAGGATTGGCAACTTACTTTACGGCAGGTGAGCAAGAAGTACGTGCATGGACTTTCCGTAAAGGAATCAAAGCACCTCAAGCAGCTGGAATCATTCATACGGACTTTGAACGTGGATTTATTCGTGCAGAGACTGTTTCGTTTGATGACTTGAACACCTATGGTAATATGCAAGCAGCTAAAGAAGCAGGTAAAGTTCGTTTAGAAGGAAAAGAATATATTGTACAAGATGGCGATGTTATGCTTTTCCGCTTCAATGTATAGTAAAAAAATTGCTAAAAACTGTCCCGTTGGCCACGGGCGAGGAGGACGCAAAAAATGGAATCAGAAGCACTTCGAGCTATTGTTTCAGAAAATCGTGAACTTGAACAAAAATTAACAAAGAGAAATGAACAGTACATCTTTGACTTAAAAAAATCATTAGTTGCTGCTAATCTTTCAGAAGAAGCACAGACACTTGCTTTACATGAAATTCTACCTCACTTAGTAGAAGGTCAAAAAAGTGGGAAAACTGCGCGTCAGCTTTTCGGAACAGTGGCTGAACGTACGGAGTCTATTTTAAATAAACCAGAAGAATTACCAGAATCAACACCTATGTTGATGTGGCTAGATAATACATTACTATTATTTGGTGTAATGACGATCATGTTCTCAGTTATGATGATGTGGTCTAAAGGTAAATCACAACCGTTGGGATTACTAACATTGGTGTTAGCCTCAATGGCTGGTGGGTATGTATTTTATCTGATGTATAAATATGTTTATCAATATGATCGTCCAGGTGTGGATAAATCAAAACGTCCTGGTTGGTTCAAAACTGGTTTGATTTTAGTTGGGGCAATGCTTTTATGGCTTGTTGTCTTTGCGGGTTCCGCAATGTTGCCACCGATCATTAATCCTGTCTTTGATCCAGTTGTTGTTATCATTATTGGTGGGCTTGCTTTAGGTACCCGTTACTTATTAAAGAAAAAATACAATATGCGGAGCAGTTTAGCACGCTAAATAGTACATGAAAAAGAATCTTAAACAAAACTATTTTTCGTTTTGTTTAAGATTCTTTTTAGATTGCCAGCTAAGAGATTTGAAAGGGGTTCGTGTTTGAAAGAAAAACTTTTACACGATACCATAGAGACTAGGAATGAGACTTTCAATTTATTTTCAATCGAAAGAGGTGAACCGATGAAAACTTGGCTCAATCAACATAGCCGTATCGTCATTTTTTTGAGTTTTCTTATATTAAGCATTTTGTCTCTCTATATTGTTTATCTTCAGAATGGTCATATTATGGTCGGTGATGACTATCATTTCCACCAAAATCGAATTGAAGGTCTAGCTTTATCCATGAAAAATGGGGTGTTATTGCCTAAAATCAGCTATTTTTTTATTGGAGGATATGGGTATGCCTCTAGTTTGTTTTACCCAGATTTTTATTTGTATTTTCCAGCAGTATTACGTCTTCTAGGTCTGTCTCTAGCGAATAGTTTTATCATTTTTGCTATTGGGATAAATTTAGGTACCTTTATTGTGACGTATATTTCAGGAAGATATATGGCATTATCTAAGATGAAAAGCTGGTTGTTTTCATTATTATATACGTTATCGATTTACCGTTTACAGGATTTTTTTAATCGACAAGCACTAGGGGAACTACTTGCGATGAGTTTTTTTCCGTTGATTTTAGCTAGTTTATATTTATTGAAAAATGGGAAAACAGGAAGATGGCTATTATTAACTATTGGGATGACAGGGATCGGCTTAGCTCATTTTATTTCATTGGAGATCGCCAGTATTTTTATTGGATTATATATTCTTCTTAATTTGAAAAAATTTCTAAAAAAAGAGGTAATTGTGGCGATAGTAAAAGCCGCAGGCGTAACGATATTGTTATTAGCTTTTTATTTAGTACCGGTTTTTGAACAGATGAGACATGTTACATTTCAAGTCACCTCAAAGCCGTTGACACTGATTTCAGAGCGAAGCTATTTTTTGGGTGAACTGTTGGCTAATAGTTTTAAAAATAAAGTTTTTCATGCATCCTCCGCTAATATAGGTGTTATTTTGCTACTTGGTTTGGTGCTTTATACTGGCATGTTATTCAAACGAGATGCACCAAACCGGACATTGATTATTTTAGCCCTATTCTTTATGTTTATGACAACGAATCTCTTCCCTTGGCAGTTATTTGATCAGACGCCTTTAAATACAATCCAGTTTCCTTGGCGTTTTTTGTCGATCGCAACATTGTTAGTAGCCTTTCTTATTGCGAATGATGATTTAGGGCTGTTTAAAAGATACCCTAGCAGCCAACTTGTTTTAGCCACGGTTATTTTGCTTGGCGTGGGATTATATGAAAAAGAAAGCATTGATACTGAAGGAAAGCGGCTATTATCTCATCAGTCATATGATCAAACGAATAGTTACTATATTGGTGCCGGTCATGAATATTTACCAACAGAAGTAGATTATGAAATCATCAAAAAAATTAAAAATCGTCAGCTTACGTATGATAATGAGGAAGTAGAAATAAAAAAAGTTGAAATGACATTTGATTCTGTAGCATTTGATTATCAAACTAAAAACACAAAAGAAGCGACCGTGACAGTTCCATTTATCTATTATTATGGTTATCAGGCTAAAATAGTCAGTAATGGAAAAGAAAAAATAGTTCCAACTGTATTAAATAAACAAACTGGCTTAGTTGATGTTTCGCTAGCCGACAAAGGAAGTGTCGTAGTTTCATATCAGCCAACTTGGGCTCAAAAAATTTCCTTAGGTATTTCTATTTCGACGCTCTTGGTAGGGATTATGTGGCAAGGTGGTACGAGAGTACTTGTTAGGTTAAAATTAAAGAAATAACAATAGTTATACTTTCATTTTGATAACAAATAGATGAGAAAAAACTCATGTTTCAAGAAACCAAAAGAAAATCGCTCTAAACAAAGAAATGCGGTTGACTTACCTTATATTATCTGTTATTTTCTTATATAAAATTAAATAGAGGAGTGGTCTAGAAAATGTCTAACTGGGAAACAAAATTTGCGAAAAAGGGTCTTACATTTGATGATGTTTTATTAATTCCGGCAGAAAGTCATGTGCTACCTAATGAAGTGGATATGAGCATCCAACTAGCAAAAAATATTAAGTTGAATATTCCTCTAATCAGTGCAAGTATGGATACTGTAACAGATAGTAAAATGGCGATTTCAATGGCTCGTCAAGGTGGTTTGGGAGTTATTCATAAGAATATGAGCATTGCTCAACAAGCAGACGAGGTTCGTAAAGTAAAACGTTCTGAAAGTGGCGTAATCATCGATCCATTTTTCTTAACGCCAACAAATTTAGTGGCAGATGCTGAAAACCTAATGAGTAAGTATCGTATTAGCGGCGTACCAATTGTAGAAACAATGGAAAACCGTAAATTAGTAGGGATTATTACAAACCGTGATATGCGTTTTGTAACGGATTATCAAATGAAGATCGATGAAGTGATGACAAAAGACAACTTAGTAACAGCCCCAGTTGGTACTTCTCTAAAAGATGCTGAAAAGATTTTACAAAAACATAAAATTGAAAAATTACCAATTGTTGATGAAAATAATCGTTTAAGTGGATTGATTACGATCAAGGATATTGAAAAAGTAATTGAATTCCCAAATGCAGCGAAAGATGAACATGGTCGTTTATTAGCAGCTGCAGCTGTTGGTGTAACTAGTGATACGTTTGAACGCGCGGAAGCTTTGTTGGAAGCAGGAGTAGACGCAATCATTATTGATACGGCCCATGGTCATAGTGCAGGGGTAATTCGGAAAATCAAAGAAATCCGTGATACGTTCCCAGAAGCTACGTTGATTGCTGGAAATATCGCAACGGCCGAGGGAGCTAAAGCTCTTTATGATGTCGGTGTCGATGTTGTTAAAGTTGGGATCGGTCCTGGTTCTATTTGTACGACTCGTGTTGTAGCAGGTGTGGGTGTGCCTCAATTAACAGCTATTTATGATGCAGCATCTGTTGCTCGTAAGTATGGAAAATCAATTATTGCTGATGGTGGGATTAAATATTCTGGAGATATCGTGAAAGCCTTGGCTGCTGGTGGACATGCTGTTATGTTAGGTAGTATGTTAGCTGGTACGGATGAATCACCTGGTGAATTTGAAATTTATCAAGGACGTCGCTTTAAAACATATCGCGGAATGGGTTCATTAGGCGCAATGGAAAAAGGGTCAAGTGATCGTTATTTCCAAGGTGGTGTCAATGAAGCAAATAAATTAGTGCCAGAAGGTATTGAAGGTCGCGTTGCTTATAAAGGTAGTGTCTCAGATATCGTGTTCCAAATGATCGGTGGTTTAAAATCAGGTATGGGCTATGTTGGTGCTGCAAACTTGAAGCAATTACGCGAAGAAGCACAATTTATTCAAATGAGCGGGAATGGGTTGAAAGAATCTCATCCTCATGATGTACAAATTACAAAAGAAGCACCTAATTACTCTGTAGAACAATAAACAAAAAACTCTTATGTCGATAGGACATAAGAGTTTTTTTCTTTATTGCACAGGACGTTCATCTTTAGAACCATAATACATATGCAAAGGTTTTGCTTTGTTCCCTAATAATGCTTTAGAAGGTAAAATTTCATAACCTGCTCCACGTAGATGGTCAATCACAGTAGATACTGCATCTACTGTTTCAGGATGAATATCATGCATTAAAACGATTGTATCGTTATAAGCAGTATCATCAATCCGTTTAATGATAGCTTGAGCATTGTGACTTTGCCAGTCTTGTGAATCTACAGACCATTGAATGATCGGCTTCCCAATGATTTTCGCTACATCTTTGTTGATAGCCCCATAAGGTGGTCTAAAATCAGTAGGTAGTTTGCCAATAGCATGATAAATGGCTTTATCCGTTTTTTGGACTTCATCTGTCACTCTTTGTGCATCAACACCAGTTAATTGAGGATGTGAGTATGAGTGACTAGCTACTTCGTGACCTTCATCGGCCACTCGTTTTACAAGGGCTTCATGTTTGACGACGTTTTGTCCTAACATAAAGAAAGTTGCCTTGACGTCTTTTTCTTTTAGAATATCTAGAAGTCTAGGTGTTGTTTCCGGGTTTGGACCATCATCAAACGTTAATGAAATGTATTTTTTATTTGGGTCTAGTGGTTCGGGTAAAGCATCTTTGATAGCAGTTGGGTCAACAAATTCAGGATTTACATAACCAGCAATATCTTTGTAAGGCAATGTGATTTCTTTTTTACCAGTAGGATTTTCCGGTAAGCCTAAGCTAATTGAATCAGCATGGTAGGTGAATGCAGTTCCCTCTAAAGAAATCTTAGGCATGTTGAGAATACTATCGATAATAGCATTACCATCTGGACTTTCAGAGAGTAGTTTTTGTTCAATGATTTGTTGAACAGCCAACATATTGGCTTCACCCATGAAAATATCCTGTAGTGTCAGCGGTTGTTTGGTCTGTTGATTAACAAACGCTGTATTTTTACCCATTTCGGTTTTCTCAGACCAATCTTCATCATTATAATCCCAAGTATACGTGTCAACAACTGGTTGATAACCAATCACTTGTTCAGTGATTTTAAGCATTTTTATGTGACCGACAAGCTTGATGGCAGTTTTTTTTGAGCTGTCTTTTTCAGCCGCGGTCATCAAAGCGGTCAATTCAGTTTTGATCGCTACTAATTGAGGGATAGAGTCAGATGCAGTAGGTTCATAGGTCAGTGTTTGAATATTGCCGTTCGTTTTTTCTTGCTCAGTACTTTCAAGCGCCTCATTTTTTTGAGATTCTCGAATTTTTGCTAGCAGTGCCGCATCTTTTTGTTCAAAATAACTATTGTCTTCAAGTTCATTGGCTTCTTTTGGTTTATGCTGCATTGCGTACGTAGCATAAACACCACCACCAATTAAAATAAAAGAAACGGTTAAAATTGATACAAATGCTAATTTTTTTGAAAAAACGTGTTTCTTTTTGTTGCGGCGGCTGTTTCTGGTTCCTTGTGGGTGATTATTTCTCTCCATAACGTCTATCCCTCTAATTTTATATATTTGATTATTTACGGTCTTTTAAATGTTATCATGCCTTTTTGGGACTTTCAACTGCTATACTGTTATGGAGATGATTCTTTTGATTTATTTAATTTTTTTTATTTATCTAAAAAAATTATTTAATCAGTTTTAAATTGCCCATATAGGGTACTAAAACTTCAGGAATCGTCACTGTTCCATCTTCATTTTGATAATTTTCTAAAATAGCTGCAACTGTTCGGCCAACTGCTAAACCTGAACCGTTTAATGTATGAGCATATTGAACTTTGTCATTTTCATCACGGTAGCGGATCATTGCACGACGAGCTTGGAAATCTTCGCAGTTTGAGCAAGAGCTGATTTCGCGGTAAGCATTTTGTGCTGGAATCCAAACTTCTAAGTCATAGGTTTTCGCAGCAGAGAAGCCCATATCTCCTGTAGCTAATGACATAACACGGTAAGGAAGATTTAGCTTTTGTAAAATATCTTCCGCATTTGCTGTCATTTTTTCTAATTCTTCATAAGAATGTTCTGCATCACTGAATTTCACCATTTCTACTTTATTGAATTGATGTAAACGAATCAATCCTCGTGTATCGCGACCAGCACTGCCTGCTTCAGAACGGAAAGACGGGCTTAAAGCTGTAAAGTAGATCGGTAAATCTTGACCATCCAAGATCTCGTTATTATAGTAGTTTGTCAGAGGAACTTCAGCAGTTGGAATCAACGTCATATCAGTGCCTTCTAATTGGAAAACATCTTCCTTGAATTTAGGGAATTGTCCAGTTCCAAACATAGAATTGCTATTTACAATATAAGGCGTCATCATTTCAGTGTACCCATGATCGTAAACATGCATATCCAACATAAAATTGTATAATGCTCGTTCAAGTCTAGCACCTAATCCTTTATAATAAACAAAACGACTACCAGATACTTTTGCGCCACGCTCGAAATCAAGAATGTCTAAATTTTCGGCTACGTCCCAATGAGGTTTTGGTTCAAATGCGAAATTTCTTGGCTCGCTCCAACGACGAACTTCAACGTTATCCTCTTCATCAGCGCCTACAGGTACTGAATCATGAGGAAGGTTGGGTAAAGTTGTAGAAATCTCTTGTAGTTTGTCATCAATTTCCTCAATTTCAGTATCCATCGCTTTGATATTCCCGCCAACTTCTTTCATTTCAGCGATTTTGTCAGTAGCATCTTCTTTATTTCGTTTTAATTGTGCGATCTCAGCCGAAACATCATTACGATATTTTTTCAGTTCTTCTGATTTCACTAATAAGTTACGACGGCTTTCGTCCAAGCGCAAAAATTCTACTAATACCTCTTCTTTGACACCACGGGTTTTCAATTTTGTTTGTACTTCATCAAAATTTTGACGGATCATTTTTACATCTAACATACTTACTCCTCCTTATTTTAAAAGCGTAGCAGACTCGTTCAGCCTTGACAGAAAAATAGGGAAATATGAATGTGGCGTTTTTTGTCACAATCATATTTTATCTTTTTTCCAAAAAACTATTCTGCGAAGCTAGATAACATATAAAAGCGTGGCTAGGTAATCTTGTAGCAAAATAAAAAGCCACTCCATCCCCAGAAAAAAATCTTGGGACGAAATGACTTGAATTTCGCGGTACCACCCAAGTTCAGCATGATGCTGCCCTTGTAGTGCAGATAACGGCTGCCACCGGTTTGGCTTATTTCGTCAAACGCATAGAATAGAGACGGACTTCTTTATAGTTGAATATTTGCTTTCACCACCGCAAACTCTCTTTGATTCATTACTATAAATACTTTTTCTCTTTGCTTGTCATTAGGATACAAAACTTTTGTTGGGATGTCAACCTTGGTAAGTGATTAATGTAAATATAATTGAAAGTTCATTTTTTGTTATTTCTTAGAATCTAATATCGATTCTTTAAAGGGTATGATAAAATAGTAATCAATTAGTGAAAAAAGAATTAATAACCCTTAATAACTTGGAGGATAGAGCTTGAATAAATCAAGAAGGAAAACATGGATTCAACTGAGTATTTTATTGTTAATGGTTTTTATAGCAGTCAGCGCTTATTTTTTTTTGGTTGGTGACATCTCAAGGTAACTATCTTGGCATTGGAGGTAGAAAAGAAGGGAATACGTGGGTTGTAACAAAACTACAGGCTGATGGTGCAGCTAATAGTAGTGGTGTAAAGATAAATGATGAATTAAAATTCATCGATAAACAATCAATAAACGAGAATAGACTATTGAATAATTGGCTGATTGTAGAACAAGCTAAAAGTGTGGTTGTTGCAAGAGACGGTGAGTTACATACAATATTGTTTTCTAAAAATAATCGAAATTTTAAAGTATTCTGTATTTTCTTCATTATTGGTTTGGTGTATCTGCTTTTTCTGATAGGACTTTCCAAAAAACAATTAACCAATAATAGCTCTAAACGATTTTATCAATTTAATGTGCTGGCTATTTTTACGTTGTTATCAGTTGTTCCTTCTAGTATGGGAAATTACTTTGGGAGGCTCATTATTATTTTGTTTATCTCAGCTTTTCCTTTTTATGTCTATACGTTTTTAGATAAATCTAAATCAATAAATATAGTCAATAGTAAAATCGTACGATTTATTGGATTAGTCGGATTAGTGAATATTTCTCTGATGTTCTTTGTATATTGCGTCCAATTACCTATTATTTTAACTGAATATTTATCCGTTGGCGTATTTTACTTGCTGGGTTTTATTCTGATTACTCTATCAATCAGCGATTTAAAAAAAAGGTTTTCTAGTAAGACGAGAGAAGAAGGAATACAAGTAAATTTATCCTTAATCAGTCTATTGAGTTTTGTCCCCTTATTTTTATTTTATATTTTACCTACTGGCTGGGTAGCACCGTTTTATTTAGTGGTTATTTTTACAATATTTCCAATTTTTGGTGTAATTCATCTGTTGATATTGTCACGTTTTTTAAGATATAGGTATCGGATGAACCAAGCACTGTTATATTTTATTCTCGCTTTTATTTTATCTTTTACGATAATTCTAGTCTCCTTATTAGGTAGATATGTTCCTCTTGCCATCTTATTGTGCTATGTTTTTCTGTTGATTTACTCTTTTTTCCCGTTGATTGGCGAACTGATTTTAACTGTGAAACGAAATAAAGAGTATAGTGATCCAGTTTCATTATTTGTCGCTGTTGAAGATGAGAGAGAAAGTATCTCTACTTATATTCATGACACGGTTATTCAAGATGTCATCTATTTAATGAAGATTGCTGAAGAAAAAGAGAGTAGTATCGCGAAAGAAGTTATTATTCAGGAATTAGACGAAGTAATATTTAACTTGAGAGAGCTATGTTCAGATATCTATCCATTGATGATTAAAGAAATGGGGTTGACCAATACGATTGTTTCTATGATTGAACAGACAATGAAGAAATATTCTGTGGGAATAACGCATAGTATAGATACAAAAGTAGAGCACTACCCAGTGAAAGTGAATAATTTTATTTTGCGTTCCTTGAAAGAGTTTATGAACAACAGTATTTTGCATGGAAAAGCAGATGAAATCGAATTGATTATCACGTGTAAGGATGAGCTTTGTGAATTTAAAGTATTGGATAATGGGAAATATATTCAAAAGAAAGATGATACTCACGCACATTTTGGATTGGAAGTAATTAAAGAAAAATTGATTTTGCTTGGTGGGGAACTATTGATTGAAACAAATGATCAAACGATTATTACGATGACCCTTCCTTACGATCATTTAAAAGGAGAAATGATATGAATATCAGAATGGCACTAATTGATGACCATCGACTTGTACTAGAAGGGCTGCGTAATAAATTAGAAACAGTTCCAGAATTTGATATCATTGGAGCCTACACAACAGTAGAAGAATTTTTGATTTGTATTAAGTACAAGAATATAGATGTTGTAGTGATGGATCTGATGTTAGATGGTGTTCATGGATTTGATTTGGTAAAGAAAATAAAAGGTATGGCTAATAGTGATGTGAAAGTCATTTTGATTTCAGGTTTTTATGAAGAAATGCTTCACAAAAGAGCATTAGAATTAGGTGTAAAAGCATTTCTTCGTAAAGAGACAAGCTATGAAGAACTTATTAGTACAGTAATCAATGTCTATAAAGGAAATCATGTAATCCCAGATTTTCTAGTTTCAATAGAAGAAAATCCGATTTTAAGTGAAATAGAAATAAAAATTATCAACCTGATTGTCAATGAATATACAAATGAAAAGATTTCAAAAGAACTTTATGTAAGTCGAAGAACAGTTGAGTCTCATGTAACTAATATATGTAGAAAACTTGGAGTAAACAGTCGAATTGGTGCAGTTAGAGAAGCAATTAAATTGAATTTAATCAATTAATGAGGAAACCCGCAAAAAAACATTCGGAAGATACGGATGTTTTCTTGCGGGTTTCCTTTTATGCTAAGTATATCAAATTGAAATGAGGGAAAAAAATGGTTGTTGACGAAATACTTGGTAAGTTTGAAACTAGATATTTTGGTTTGGGGCACAAAAATACAGAATACAGTTTACTAGATGGAGTAGAGGAAAACGCATTTAGTTCAGAAATTGTATTTGTTGCGAAGATCAATCAATCATGTGGTTGGTCAGAAAAAAATGGGGAAAGTTTGAAACCGCATTTAAGTACAGTTGATGGCTTGATATTGGCAGTTTTAGTTGCAGAGGGTTATTTATGTAGATATAACTCGGATATCTGTCTAGACACTTTATATTTAGCTTCTTTTGAAATCAAGGCAGGAGTTGTACCTGTGGAAGATTTAAGGAGAATACCGATGATCTTGGAAAAAAGAATCATTCAAAAAGATAAACAGAAATTTACTGTTTTCATTTTAGGAATGAGAATTACACTTCAGTTGAAGAAGTGTAACAGTACAACTATACAAAATAAAAATAGCAAAGAACAAGTAGCACATTACATGAGTAACCATTTAAAACACTTACGTCATGATATCCAAAATATTGAAATTTTTAATGGAAAAGAAATGATGTGTGAAGTAACTCGATCAATGCAAAGTGAGGTTATCTATTCTGGAATAGGGAGTAAGGTTGCCCAAGCGATGTCTTTGATTGAATGGTTGATTATTTTTTCTCAGATGAGCCAAGTTGTTGCATATAACTTTGACGATATTGAAAGGAAATATAGCGATACTTTCTGGATGCGATCGGCTAAGGCAGAAATGGACGAGCCATATCAATATAATCCAGAAAAAGTGCTTGTTTCTGGTGGAATAAACAGAACTCAGGTTATTTCAATGAATAACGAGAGCTGGAGAACATTCAATATGGCTGGTGAAACAGCTGATAGTAAGGTTAGATTTTCAGGGAAATTAGCTCATAAGGTTCCTGAAAAAGTAAGTAGTGGGAGTGAAGAACGTGGGTAAGAAGGAAATTAGGTTAGTAATTTCAGGAACGTATTCTACAGGAAAGACCACTACTACAACAGCATTATCTATAGCGACGGGAATTCCTCTGATTAATGCTTTATCAGCAAGAGAAATTTTAACTGATTTGTATCCCGGCCATCGTTTTCAAGATATGAATGCGACGGAACTATTAGCACTTGGACTCAAACGAATGGAAGAAAGAATTAGAGAAGAAATGGCACTTTATCAGAATTCGGGAAGCTTTATTTCAGATGGATCTGTAATGAACGAATGGATATATGGAACAGTAAGGATGAAGGTTGGTATAAACCCTGGATCATCATTTTCTCACAGAATGGCAAAAGCCGTATTAGGGTTACCAGCTCGTGGTTTTTTCAAAAAATATTTGGATGCTTATGGACAAGTCGCCAATCAACACGCAAAACAGTGGTATACAGATGCAGTTCACTTACCAATTGAGTTTGAAATGGATTCAGATGGACATCGTCCAGTTTCAGAAAAATATCGAGTGTTATCAGATCAAGAATTAAAAAATGCATTCATCAGTATTGGATTAGAGCCTAATCTTGTAACAGGTAATCAAATCGAACGTGTCAAGAAAATTGTTGAGTTGTATCATCTTCCCCTAGTAGTTCCTGTTGAAGAAGCAGTGAAGCTGGCACAAACAAGGATTCAAAAAAATCGAGAAGCTGTTGCTCAAAGGATTATTGAACAATATTCAGAACCTGGTTTAAAAGAGAAATTTTTAATCATGACAAAATATTAGTTAGCTTTATGGGCTTGCATCTCAGAAGAAAGATAAAACCTGAATGTGCGAAAGAATGTCACAATCATGTTTTCCTATTTTTCGTCAATGCAAAACGGCTCATTCAACTTTAAAAATTAGGAGGATATAATGTTAGAATTTAAAAATATTAGTAAAGAGTATGAGGTAGGCGAACAAAATGTAAAAGCGCTGGATGATGTAAGTTTTACAATTGAAAAGGGCAAGTTTACTGTCATTTTAGGACCTTCTGGATCAGGGAAAAGTACGATGCTTAATTTATTAGGAGGAATGGATCGTGCTTCAAAAGGAAAATTTTGTTTTGATGGACGAGATATAACGAAGTTAAATGACTTTGAATTGTCAGTTTATCGTAGAGATGTTGTGGGGTTCGTTTTTCAATTCTATAATCTTATACCTAGTTTAACTGCGTATGAAAATATTGCTATTGCAGCACAATTAACCGGAAATCAAGACAATGCAGAAAATTATTTGAAAAGAGTAGGGTTAGAGCATAGAAAAAATAATTTTCCAACACAAATGTCTGGAGGTGAAATGCAGCGTGTGTCAATTGCTAGAGCTTTAGCAAAGTCGCCAGAATTATTGCTTTGTGATGAACCTACAGGAGCTCTAGATTCAGGCACAGGAATAAAAATCATGGAAATTTTAAGAGAAGCGGCTAATGATTCCAACACAGCGGTTGTTATGGTAACGCATAATGTAGAATTTGCTAGCATCGCTCACAAAGTAATTCGTCTGCATGATGGCAATGTTGCATCTATTGAAGAGAATCCTCATCCAATCGATGTACAGGAGGTTCAATTATAGTGAGTTTTCTAAATCTAAAATTAAGACGTGATATTTTTAAAAATTGGACTCAGTTTTTCTCAGTATTTTTAATGTCATTTTTAAGTGTTTTAGTATTTGTTGGATTGCAAGGAGCATGGGGTGGCTTAGAGAAAAGCTTGGATAATTTTACCACAACATCTAATTTAGCAGATTCTTGGGTATATAGTACTGGTTTTACAAATGAAGATATTGAAAAAATTAGTGAACTCTCTGGAGTAGAAAATGTCGTTGAAAAAACACAGATAAAAGTAACCGATATAAGAGATGATACTCGAGAAAAATATTTATCAGTGGATACATACTCTAGCGATAATTTATCAACACCTTTTCTAACAAAGGGACATGAATTACCTACGAAAGAGGAAGAAGGAATTTGGCTAAATAAGGAATATGCTACTGAAAATAGTATCGCAGTGGGAGATGCTATTCAATTAAAATACAGGGAACATCAAGTCAAATTAAACGTAAAGGGGTTTATTCAATCTCCAGAAAAAATTTACTATACTGGTACACAAGAATTTATTGCCCCTAATTATTCGGACTATGGCTATGGAATTATTTCAAAGAGAACCTTACAGCAGAACTTTCAGCACCGAGGTCCCTCTAATGTAATTGAAATGAGAAACTCTAAGAATGACATTCGTAAAAATATTGAAAGTATCTTAGGAGTAAAACAGATTGCTTATTATAATAGGGAAACATTAAATGAGGTAGCAAACGCTTTAGATCGAGTTGGACAAATTCGTAATTTATCGTATATGTTCTCATTTATCTTTATCTTACTTGCAATTTTGGCCATGTATACAACTATTAGAAGGCTAATTGAATCTCAAATAAAGGAAATTGCTGTATTGAAGGCATTGGGATTTTCCAATCTGAGTATAGGTGTTCATTATGCTAGCTATGGTTTTTTAATCGGAGGAGGCGGAGCTGTTCTTGGAGCAGTAGTATCTCCATTATTGTCTTGGTTTGTTTTGAATACGCAAAAAGACATGTTTTCAATTCCTGAATGGACGATTTCGTATAACTATACTTCGTTTATTGTTATTTCGATTGTTGTCTTCACCTGTGTTTTATCAGCTTTCTTAGCTTCCAGAGAAGCAAGAATAGGGTTGCCGGTATTATTTCTTCGCGGAGGAAATACAAAAAATGTTCATTCTATTATTCTTGAAAGAATGCCCTTCTTATGGAATGCATTAAGTTTTGAAAATAGATGGGCTTTTAGAGATGCCGCTATTAATAGAGTCAGGATGTTAATGGGAATTATTGGTGTAGCTGGTGGAATGATGTTGCTTACAGCTGGCTTTGGTATGCCGGAATCAATCAATCATTTAGTAGATAAAGCATATAATCAAGATTTCACTTATGATAAAAGACTAGAAACGACAAACTTTGACGCGTTGAACGATGAATTTGACGGACAAAGCGTACAAATTTTGCCAGCTAGATATACGCCAGATGACGGATACAATCGTTTGCTGATCATTATAAGTAAAGGCTCATTTGTAAATATGAGAACAAAAGATAATAAACCTGTATCGAATGACGGAATCTATTTGACTAATGGGTTTGCAGAAAGAGCTAACTTAAAAGTAGGAAATAAAGTTAAGGTACGATCTTCCTTGGATACGAATGATTATGAGTTTGAAGTCAAAGGGATTATTACTAGCGAAACGAACCAAGGTGCTTATATTATGCAAGAAACTTGGGAGAAAGCGGGTGGGAAATTTGCGCCACATACTTTATTAGTAGGAGCAAATCTAGCAGTATCAGAACTAAAAAATAATTCGAATGTAGAATCAGTGATTAACATAGTGGATCAAAAAGGAAACGCATATGAATTCGTTGAAAGCTTAAGTAGTATTTTCATGATGATCGTGGCGTTTGCTATATGGTTGGTTGTAGTGGTTTTATATAATTTAGGAACACTGAATTTTGTTGAAAGAACAAGAGATTATGCGACGTTAAGAGTACTTGGCTTTCATAAGAAAGAGCTAAGAAGAATTACAATGATCGAGAACCTATTTACAACAGCAATCGGCTGGCTTATTGGAATCCCATTAGGATTATGGTTTTTAGACCAGTATGTCAAAACTTTTTCAACGATACACTTAGAGTATACTTCCTATATAGGCATACTTAATTTGACATTCGCTTCACTTGTCGTATGGGGTTGTTCATTAACAACAACTTTCTTTGTTGGAAGAAGAATACAAAAACTTGATATGGTGGAATCATTAAAGGGTGTAGACTAAAGAATAAGAGTTAGGAACAATACACATTCAGTGTAATTCCTAACTCTTATTCTTGTTAACTAATTTCTCTTCAAAGGCAAATGAATAATAAATGAGGTCCAACGATTATCAGATGTTGCATAGATATATCCTCCATGTAATGCAATAATGCTTTGTGCAATAGCTAAACCAAGACCTGTTCCGCCTGTTTCTTGCGAACGTGATTCTTCTACACGATAAAAACGATCAAATAATTGATCCAAAGATTTTTTAGGGATAGGTGGGCCATCGTTTCTAACAGCAATTACAGCTTCAGTTCCAACTTTTTCTACATCAATGACGATATTTTTACCGCCTTTTCCATATTTAAGCGCATTTGATAGGAGATTATTAAAGACAC
The DNA here is from genome assembly GCF_002140855.1 of Enterococcus sp. 7E2_DIV0204. Taxonomy (NCBI): domain Bacteria; kingdom Bacillati; phylum Bacillota; class Bacilli; order Lactobacillales; family Enterococcaceae; genus Enterococcus; species Enterococcus sp. 7E2_DIV0204. Next base: position 1,268,017 of record NZ_NGKY01000001.1, on the reverse strand, counting down.
GCACTAACTTTTCAGTATCTCCATCCATTTTGATTGAAGCTGGATTAGCATTGACTTGAATAATCATGCCATTCTTGTCTGCTTCAAGCTCGAAATCAGCTGCAAGTTGTTCAATCAATTGAGCCATATCAAAATTGATTGAATTGATTGGGACAGAAGGTTGGCGAACTTTTGTATATTCGAAGAGATCGTCAACAAGTAGCTTCATCTGTTTTGCTTTTACATAAGCTGTATGTGTGTATTTCAGTAAATCCTCTTGATTATGAAATTGCCGATCTTCAATCAAACCTAAATAACCTATAATAGAAGTTAAAGGTGTTCTGATGTCATGACTGACATTCGTGATCAACTCATCTTTTGATTTCTCGATTTTTCGCTCATCTTCGATAGCCGCAACGGTACTATCAACTAAACCATTAATACTAGTAACGACTTTCGCTAAATCACCACTCAACTCGAAAGGGATACGATGATCGTAATTGCCATCTGCAATATAATGTAACTCACTAATAATATGACGTAACTGCATTTGACGATAACGACGGATTAATCGCCAGTACAACACGCTGACATCAACAATAAAGAAAATAGGAATCACAAATTTACTCAAACTCCAAAATAAGTCTGTATTTAGTTCTTGAGCAAAAGCACCTTTCGTTGCCCAGATGATTCCTTGTAGTGTCTGACTACCACTAAGCAGAACTGTAATTGAAACATTTAATAGAAGCAACAGGATAATTGTAACAATCCCCTCAGCTAATAATTCACTTATTTCTTTAGATGTTAATGTGATTCTCTTTTGCTTTTCGATCTTCTTTTGTCTAACGAGCATCGATCTTATATCCAACTCCCCAAACTGTTTGAATGACTTTTTCTCCGCCAGTCGCTTCTTCTATTTTATCTCTTAAGTGGCTAACGTGAACCATAACTGTTTTTGCAGAAACAATGCTTTCTTGCTGCCAGACACGCTCAAAAATTTCATCGGCACTGAAAACACGATTAGGATGGCTAGCTAATAGATACAAGATCCCAAATTCTAGTGCAGTTAGCTGGATTTCCTTTCCATCAACTGTTTTTACTTCATGAGAGTCTTTATTGATGATTAGTGAGCCGATTTCAAGTACATCTGGTTCGTCAGCTTTTTGTTGCATTTGGCTACGTCTTAAAATAGATTTAACTCGAGCCATAACTTCCAATGGATTGAATGGCTTTGTAACATAGTCATCTGCACCAGCTACCAAGCCCTTGATTTTATCCATGTCTGTCGTTTTAGCAGTCAACATAATAATTGGAATTTGAGATTCTTTTCGCAACTCTTTCACAACTTGCATACCGTCCATGATTGGCATCATGATATCTAGTATAAGTAAATCAATATCTGAAATAGTCCGAATTTTCGATAAGGCTTCTTTTCCATCATAAGCCTTAACCACTTCATAGCCTTCGTTGTGAATATAAATACTCAGTAGTTCTACAATCTCTTTATCATCATCAGCAACTAAAATTTTCATATCATTCATTTCCTCCATATATATAGTAGAATTCTTCTTCTTCATTCTAACAAAAAAATAGAAAAATTGACAAAAACAAAGAGAAGTTACGGTAAATTTAGAATATGTTACCAAAAATTAAGAAACAAGGCGAAAAGAGCCGTTTTTTTTCTAAAAAACGAACATTAAAGAACAAAAGTAATAAAACAATCGGTAACGAAAAAAACTTTCAAAAAAGTGCAAGTTTTAGTTGACCTACGCCTAGAATCTTGGTATATTATATCTTGTCGCAAGGCACCGAGGAAACATGTCAAACGATGAAGATAATATAACAGCTTAAGTTTGAAAAAAACTTTTGCAATCAGTAAAATAGTTGTTGACAAGCAGCTGCGGACCTGATAAACTAGTGAAGTTGTCGCAAGAAACAAAGACAGCTGAACGAAAATAGAATAACAATTCGAGTTTGAAAAAAACTTGAAAAATCAGCGAGAAAGTTGTTGACAAATAACAAGTAACCTGATAAACTAATGAAGTTGTCACGAAACAGTTGATAACATCAAGCAGAAAAAAACTTTGAAACTTTTTTAAAAAAGTGTTGACATCGAATCGAAGATTTGATATGATATAAAAGTTGCTGCGAGGTAACACAGTAGACCTTTGAAAACTGAACAAAGTAAGACGAACCAAATGTGTAGGTTGTTTTTACAACGGTAAAAACAAACAACAATTTTTAACAAGCAAGCAATATGCTAGCAACCAAATGAGCTTATCGATCGCAAGATCGTGTTCAACTTTTATTATGAGAGTTTGATCCTGGCTCAGGACGAACGCTGGCGGCGTGCCTAATACATGCAAGTCGAACGCTTCTTTTCTACCGAGTGCTTGCACTCATTTGAAAAGAGGAGTGGCGGACGGGTGAGTAACACGTGGGTAACCTACCCATCAGAGGGGAATAACACTTGGAAACAGGTGCTAATACCGCATAACAGTCGACACCGCATGGTGTTGATTTGAAAGACGCTTTCGGGTGTCACTGATGGATGGACCCGCGGTGCATTAGCTAGTTGGTGAGGTAACGGCTCACCAAGGCCATGATGCATAGCCGACCTGAGAGGGTGATCGGCCACACTGGGACTGAGACACGGCCCAGACTCCTACGGGAGGCAGCAGTAGGGAATCTTCGGCAATGGACGAAAGTCTGACCGAGCAACGCCGCGTGAGTGAAGAAGGTTTTCGGATCGTAAAACTCTGTTGTTAGAGAAGAACAAGTAGGAGAGTAACTGCTCTTACCTTGACGGTATCTAACCAGAAAGCCACGGCTAACTACGTGCCAGCAGCCGCGGTAATACGTAGGTGGCAAGCGTTGTCCGGATTTATTGGGCGTAAAGCGAGCGCAGGCGGTTTCTTAAGTCTGATGTGAAAGCCCCCGGCTCAACCGGGGAGGGTCATTGGAAACTGGGAGACTTGAGTGCAGAAGAGGAGAGTGGAATTCCATGTGTAGCGGTGAAATGCGTAGATATATGGAGGAACACCAGTGGCGAAGGCGACTCTCTGGTCTGTAACTGACGCTGAGGCTCGAAAGCGTGGGGAGCAAACAGGATTAGATACCCTGGTAGTCCACGCCGTAAACGATGAGTGCTAAGTGTTGGAGGGTTTCCGCCCTTCAGTGCTGCAGCTAACGCATTAAGCACTCCGCCTGGGGAGTACGACCGCAAGGTTGAAACTCAAAGGAATTGACGGGGGCCCGCACAAGCGGTGGAGCATGTGGTTTAATTCGAAGCAACGCGAAGAACCTTACCAGGTCTTGACATCCTTTGACCGCTTGAGAGATCAAGTCTTCCCTTCGGGGACAAAGTGACAGGTGGTGCATGGTTGTCGTCAGCTCGTGTCGTGAGATGTTGGGTTAAGTCCCGCAACGAGCGCAACCCTTATTGTTAGTTGCCATCATTCAGTTGGGCACTCTAGCGAGACTGCCGGTGACAAACCGGAGGAAGGTGGGGATGACGTCAAATCATCATGCCCCTTATGACCTGGGCTACACACGTGCTACAATGGGAAGTACAACGAGTCGCTAGGCCGCGAGGTCATGCAAATCTCTTAAAGCTTCTCTCAGTTCGGATTGTAGGCTGCAACTCGCCTACATGAAGCCGGAATCGCTAGTAATCGCGGATCAGCACGCCGCGGTGAATACGTTCCCGGGCCTTGTACACACCGCCCGTCACACCACGAAAGTTTGTAACACCCGAAGTCGGTGAGGTAACCCTTGTGGAGCCAGCCGCCTAAGGTGGGATAGATGATTGGGGTGAAGTCGTAACAAGGTAGCCGTATCGGAAGGTGCGGCTGGATCACCTCCTTTCTAAGGAATATTACGGAAACTTACACATTCGTCGCTACTTTGTTCAGTTTTGAGAGGTTTACTCTTATAGAAGAAGTTAATCATTGGATTTTCTTTCTTATTATATGATTCTCTCAAACGAATTGTTCATTGAAAACTGGATATTGAAGTAAAAA
>NZ_NGKY01000001.1:1256516-1259016 GCF_002140855.1 Enterococcus sp. 7E2_DIV0204 | reverse complement strand
CACCAAATATTGGTACAGAACATATTTTATTAGGGTTATTAAGAGATGAAGATATACTAGCATCACGTATTTTATTGAATCTGGGCTTAAGTTTATCCAAAATGCGCCAGCTTTTAATGAAAAAAATTGGTATAACAGATCCACAAATGAGTGGTAATGTAGGACGTCGAAGAAATAATCAAGCTCAAAAAGCAGCACCAAAAGGAACGCCAACATTAGATTCTTTAGCACGTGATTTAACAAAATTAGCTCGTGAAAAAAATCTTGATCCAGTAGTTGGACGTTCACAAGAAGTTAGACGTTTGATTCAAATTTTAAGCCGTCGTACAAAAAATAACCCTGTTTTAGTTGGAGAACCTGGCGTTGGTAAAACAGCGATTGCTGAAGGGTTAGCTCAAAAAATCGTCAATGGTGAAGTGCCAGAAGATATGCAAGAAAAACGCTTGATGATGTTAGATATGGGCGCTTTAGTAGCAGGTACTAAGTATCGTGGAGAGTTTGAAGATCGGCTCAAAAAGGTGATCGATGAGATTTATCAAGATGGCGAAGTCATTTTATTTATTGATGAATTGCACACTTTGATTGGTGCAGGTGGTGCTGAAGGCGCAATCGATGCATCAAATATATTAAAACCAGCACTTGCAAGAGGTGAATTGCAAACAATCGGTGCAACAACATTAGATGAATATCAAAAGTATATCGAAAAAGATTCTGCTTTAGAACGACGTTTTGCCCGTGTGCAAGTTGATGAACCAACACCAGAGGAAGCAGAAGAGATTCTAAAAGGTTTACGTTCTCGTTATGAAGAACATCATGGTGTGGAGATTACAGATGATGCACTACATGCAGCGGTTCAATTATCTGTACGCTATATCAATTCTCGTCAGTTACCAGACAAAGCAATTGATTTGATGGATGAGTCTTCAGCAAAAGTTCGTTTGGATTTAGCCGATGAACCTTCTGAAATCAATAATTTGCGCTTGGAAATTGTTCGTTTAGTTGAAGAAAAAGAATCAGCAATTCAAGCTCAGTCATTTGAAAGTGCTGCTAGGTTACGTCAAAAAGAGAAAAAATTGGCACGTAAATTAGAGAATATTTTATTATTAGAACAAAAAGAAGCGTCTGGTTATGCTAATCGGGTAACAGAAGAAGATGTTGCTAATGTGGTATCACAATGGACAGGCGTGCCTTTACAGCAATTAGAGAAAAAGGAAAGTGAACGACTGCTTGAATTGGAAAGTATTTTACATCATCGAGTAGTTGGTCAGGAAGAAGCAGTTCAAGCTGTGTCGCGTGCGATTCGTAGAGCTCGTAGTGGTTTGAAAGATCCAAACCGACCAATTGGTTCGTTTATGTTTTTAGGCCCAACAGGTGTAGGGAAAACGGAATTAGCAAAAGCTTTAGCTGAAACAATGTTTGGTAGCGAAGATGCCCTTGTTCGGGTAGATATGTCTGAGTTTATGGAAAAATATAGCACCAGTCGTTTGATTGGTTCTCCTCCAGGTTATGTGGGATATGAAGAAGGCGGCCAATTAACTGAAAAAATTCGCCAAAAACCGTATTCTGTTATTTTACTGGATGAGGTAGAAAAAGCGCATCCTGATGTCTTCAATATCTTGTTACAAGTGTTAGACGATGGTCACTTAACAGATTCTAAAGGACGAAAAGTAGACTTTAGAAATACAATTTTGATTATGACATCAAACATTGGCGCAACGGCGATTCGTGATGAAAAAAATGTTGGTTTCAATGTTCAGGATCTAACGAAAGATTACGGTGCAATGCAAAAACGGATCATGGAAGAACTGAAAAAAGCCTTTCGTCCAGAATTTTTGAATCGTGTAGATGAAACAGTTGTCTTCCGTTCATTAGATCAGGAAGAAATTCACGAAATCGTGAAAATCATGAGTAAATCAATTGTTCAACGCTTACGGGAACAAGATGTTAATGTGAAAATCACAGCAGCTGCGATTGAAGTGATTGGAAAAGTTGGCTTCGACCCGGAATACGGCGCACGCCCAATTCGTAGAGCTTTGCAAAAAGAAGTAGAAGACCGTTTAAGCGAAGCATTACTTTCAGGTCAAATCCATCTTGGGGATAAAGTGACGATTGGAGCAAGTAAAGGAAAAATAACATTAAACGTTAAATCGCCTAAACTTGAACAGGTGTTACAAACAATTTAAATTTAAAATCAATAATTCGCTGTGCAAAACGAATCTGTTTTGTACAGCTTTTTTTCTTAAATAGACATAAATAATACTCTTTATTTTGTGAAAAATGATCGTTAAAATAAAGAGAGCCTATTGGAAAGTTTGTGAACCTGTGCTACTATAAAACAGTTGTAAGAAGACTATGTAAAAAGATAAAAGTATTGTTGTTAGATGAATTTGTAAAGGATTGGATGAGTCTGTTCAGCTTTTAAGATATCTAGCTTCATGAACCAGCATCTCGGAAAAAAGATAAAATTAGCCTGTGACTAAGAACGTCACATTCAAATTTT
>NZ_NGKY01000001.1:1222362-1256416 GCF_002140855.1 Enterococcus sp. 7E2_DIV0204 | reverse complement strand
TATCTAGCTTCATGAACCAGCATCTCGGAAAAAAGATAAAATTAGCCTGTGACTAAGAACGTCACATTCAAATTTTTCTATTTTTCGGTCGATGCTAAACGGGTTCATTCAGCTTTTAAATTATCTAGCTTCATGGGCTAGCTCTTCAGAAAAAAGATAAATATGAATGGTGGCAAAAAACACAACCTTCCTTATTTCCTATTTTTCAGTCAGAGCTAAACGAGCCCATTTAGCTTTTAAAGGAGGATACAAAATGATAGAACTTATTGCGACTGCTGAATCTGTTGAACAAGCGGAGGCGTTATTAGCAGTAGGGGTAGATACTTTATACATTGGAGAAGAGATGTTCGGGTTGCGCTTGCCAACGTCATTTTCTCGTGAGGAACAGCGTATTATTACAGAAAAGGCCCATCATGCTGGGAAAAAAGTGACTGTTGCGTTAAACGGGATCATGCATCCAGAAAAAATGAAGCAGGTCCCGGAGTATTTGACTTTTTTGCAAGAAATCAACGTAGATCAAATAACTGTTGGAGATCCAGGGGTAGTATTTGTTTTACAACGTGACGGGATTGACATTCCATATATTTATGATGGAGAAACCTTAGTAACTAGCTCTCGTCAAATTAATTTCTGGGCAAAACGTGGATCAATCGGTGCAGTTTTGGCTCGTGAAGTTCCTTTTGAAGAAATGAAAGCAATGAAGGATAATTTGATGGTTCCAGCTGAAGTCCTTGTATATGGCGCTACATGTATTCATCAATCAAAACGTCCATTGTTGCAAAATTACTATAATTTTACTAAAAATGATGAATCCGCTAGTAAAGAGCGTGGGCTATTTATATCTGAGCCTAAAAAGGAAGAAACACACTATTCCATTTATGAAGACAGTCATGGTACTCATATTTTTGCAAATAATGATGTCAATTTAATTGGTGAGCTAGACAAACTTCATGAACATAATTACACAAAGTGGAAGCTTGATGGTATTTATGCGCCTGGAGAAAATTTCGTAAAAGTAGCGGAACTATTTGCAGATGCTAAGGAAAAAATAGAAGCCGAACTTTGGTCGAGTGAGCAAGCACAAGTGGCAATTGAACAAATAGAAGCTCTTCACCCAGAAAATCGTGGTTTAGATATCGGGTTCTTTGATTTGGATCCAGACGAGATAAAATAAGGAGAAAAAACATATGACAAACGAACGAACACTGAAGCGTCCTGAGGTCTTAGCACCCGCAGGGACGCTAGAAAAACTAAAAACAGCTATTCACTACGGTGCAGATGCAGTCTACATTGGTGGTAATGCTTATGGATTACGTAGCCGTGCCGGGAATTTTACAAAAGAAGACATGATCGAAGGTGTAGCGTTTGCCAACGAACATGGGGCAAAAGTTTATGTGGCAGCAAATATGGTTACACATGAAGGAAATCAAGAAGGAGCAGGAGACTTTTTCAGAGAAATTCGTGATGTTGGGATTTCAGCAGTCATTGTTTCTGATCCAGCTTTGATTGAAATTTGTGCAGCGGAAGCGCCAGGCTTGCCGATCCATTTATCTACACAAGCATCAGCGACAAACTATGAAACATTAGAGTTTTGGAAAAACGAAGGATTAGAACGTGTGGTTTTAGCGCGTGAAGTATCCATGGACGAAGTCGCAGAAATCCGCAAAAATACAGATGTGGAAATTGAAGCGTTTATTCATGGGGCAATGTGTATTTCTTATTCTGGTAGATGTACGTTGTCTAATCATATGTCGATGCGGGATGCGAATCGTGGTGGTTGTTCACAATCTTGTCGTTGGAAATACGAACTTTATGATATGCCTTTTGGCGCTGAACGTACAAGTTTGACTGATAAAGGTGAAGTGGAAGAAGAATTTTCAATGAGTGCGGTGGATATGGCGATGATTCAACATATTCCTGAATTGATCCAAAATGGTGTTGATAGCTTTAAAATCGAAGGCCGAATGAAGTCAATTCACTACGTTTCTACAGTAGCGAATGTTTACAAAAAAGCGGTTGATACGTATATGGAAGATCCTGAAAATTATGAGTGCAAACAAGAATGGATCGATGAGCTTTGGAAAGTCGCGCAAAGAGAGCTTTCAACTGGCTTTTATTACCATGTACCAACCGATGAAGAACAGTTATTTGGAGAACGTCGCAAGATCCCACAATATAAATTTATCGGGGAAGTGATGGCGTATGATCCTGAAACGAAAGTCGCGACGATTCGTCAAAGAAATCATTTTAGTGTAGGCGACGAAATTGAATTTTACGGTCCTGGGTTCAAACACTTCCATCAAACAGTAGATGTTATGTATAATGAAGAGAACGAGTCAATTGATCGAGCACCAAATCCAATGATGATTTTAACAATGCCAGTTGAAGAACCAGTAGCAGTTGGTGATATGATTCGTAAAAAGAAATAAATATTTTGATTGAGGGATTGGCTGTTACAGCTTGTCCCTTTCATTGCAGAAAGGATAAGTGAACAATGGCAAAACAATATGATTATATCGTAATCGGCGGTGGCAGTGGTGGAATTGCTTCTGCTAATCGTGCCGGGATGCATGGGGCTAAGGTTTTATTGATCGAAGCGGCTGATATTGGCGGAACTTGTGTGAATGTTGGTTGTGTACCTAAAAAGGTGATGTGGCAAGCAAGTTCAATGATGGAAATGATAAAACGAGATACAGCAGGGTATGGAATGGATGTAGAGGTCAAGTCCTTCAGTTTTAAAAAGCTCGTTCAAAATCGTGAGGCATACATTGATAATCTACATGCGGCTTACCATCGTGGGTTAGATAGTAATAATGTAGAAGTTTTAGCAGAGTATGCAACGTTTGTTGATGATCACACAGTCGAAGCAGGAGGCGAATGTTTTACAGCTCCTAATATTTTGATTGCAACTGGTGGACGACCTAAAAAATTAGGAATTCCAGGTGAAGAATATGCAATCGATTCTAATGGATTTTTTGCTTTAGAAGAATTACCAAAACGAGTAGTCTTTGTTGGAGCAGGTTACATAGCTGCTGAACTTGCTGGAACCATTCACGGATTAGGATCTGAGACACATTGGGCATTTAGAAAAGACCGTCCATTACGAGGTTTCGATGAAATGTTATCAGAAAAAGTAGTTGAGCATTATGCTGAAGATGGCATGCATATTTATCCTCATTCAACTCCTCGTTCGATTGAAAAGTTTGAATCAGGAGAATTGATGATCACTTTTGAAAACGGAACTAAAATCACGGCTGATAGTATTGTATTTGGAACTGGTCGTCAACCTAATACAGATACGTTAGGGCTAGAAAATACACATGTTGAGCTGACAGACCAAGGCTATGTAAAAGTGGATAAATTCCAGAATACAACACAAACTGGTATTTATGCTGTTGGCGATGTGATTGGCAAAATCGATTTAACACCCGTGGCAATTGCCGCAGGAAGAAGATTATCAGAGCGTTTATTCAACGGAAAAGAAAATGAGTATTTAGATTATGAAACAATTCCAACTGTGGTCTTTACGCACCCAACAATTGCTACAGTTGGTTTAACTGAAAAAGAAGCCGAAGAGAAATATGGGGATGAAAATATCAAAATTTATCAATCGACTTTTACACCAATGTATTTTGCTTTAGGTGAGTATCGTCAAAAATGCGATATGAAACTAGTGTGTGTCGGCGAAGAGGAGAAAATTGTTGGATTGCATGGGATTGGCTTAGGGGTTGATGAAATGTTGCAAGGTTTTGCAGTAGCAATCAAAATGGGGGCTACGAAAAAAGATTTTGATAATACTGTGGCAATTCACCCGACAGGTTCGGAAGAATTTGTAACGATGAGATAAAAAAACACGGATAAAACGTCAAACGTTTTATCCGTGTTTTTTAATTTGTTCGTGCAAGAATGGCTTGTGTGATTTCCAAGAGCTCATTTTTAGCTTTAGAGGGAGTTTCAGGTAGCTTCTGAATACCTTTTAAAGCTTGCTGCGTATATTTTTGTGCAAGCTTTTGGGCTTTCTCAACTCCACCAAATGAATGAACCAATTCATAGATTTTATTTGTTTCAGAGTCAGTTAATGTTTCACCTTTTTTCAAATAAGGAAGTAGGGTGTCTCGTCCTTCTTCTAACGCATATAAAAGCGGCAATGAATAGATTCCCTGACGAACATCCTCCAACACAGGTTTTCCGATTTGTTCTGGACTTTGGGTATAATCTAAAACGTCATCTATAATTTGAAAAGCAATCCCAATGTTTTCACCGATTTTTCCGCAATTTTTAGCAAAACGTTCAGTTGTTCCACTTTCATAAGCTCCAACAAAGCAACTTAGTGAAAAAAGTTCAGCAGTTTTACCAGAAATATTTTCTAAGTATTGATTAATCGTCATATCAAGATTATAACGATTATCCATTTGTCCCAGTTCACCACTTAATATTTTTTCCATACTCCGTGAATTTAACTGGATACTTTTTAAAGAAGAAGAGTAGTCAGCAAGTAACTTGAAACAGCTGACAAACAAATAATCACCCGCATAAACAGCTGTGCTATTGCCAAACTGAGAACGAATAGTTGGTAAACTACGTCTGATATCAGCATCGTCTACGATATCGTCATGAATCAATGTTGCAGTGTGCAATAATTCAATCGCTGCCGCTAAAGCAACAGCCTTTTTGGGTTCTCTTTTTTCGCCAAACTGTGAAAATAAAAGCTGATAAGCTGGACGAAGTAACTTACCGCCGGAATGAATCATCGACATGACTGCATCTTCGACATCTTTATTTTTTAGAGCAACACTATTTTCCATCAATTTTAACGTGTTGTTTAATTCTTTTGCTAGTTCAGGATATTTTTTCCACATGGGATGAATGTTCATAAGATGACTCCTTTGATTGTACTCAGTCAGAATAAAATATTATTGAAAATATTGGCTCCATTTATGTTTGGTCGTTGATTCGTAATTTAGCTGAAATTGGCGTAGAGTTTGAACATGGCGCAGTAGGTAATTTGCTGCAATCCCGATTGCAATTCCGGATAATAAGCCGAAAAAAGAAAGGAAAGGCAGATAAAGCATAGGAGCCCATGATTGAGCAAAGAAACAAGTGGTTAATAATTGCCCAACATTGTGTAAAAATCCACCTGCCGCACTAATTCCAATAATACTGACGCGTTTAGGACCTAATTGCATGATGAGTAGCATCCCTAAATAGCTAAGTAAGGCACCACTGGCACTATAAAAGAAAGTGGAAATCGTTCCGCCAAGCAGTGTCGTTAAAATTAGACGCATACAGACCAAAAAGAAACTATCTCTTTTTCGCATTGTAAAAATAGCAATGATGGTAATTAGATTAGCCAGTCCTAGTTTAGCACCAGGGGCAAAAGCAAAAGGATAAGGAATCATATTTTCAATCAATCCAATGATCACACCCTGTGCGACTAACATGGAAATATAGATGTTTTTTTGTAATTTACTCATAATATACTGACAGTGTTTAATAAATCAAACTGCCATCCTCACTCCCATCAGAAGCCTCAACTGTGATGAATAAATTATGGGGCAAGCAGGCAATAGGTGTTTCTCCTGCTTTAGATATCCAACCTCGTTGTACGCAAATTTGATCTCCGCAATTTGATTCTACCATGCGGATTTTATCACCACTGACTTCGATCAAGTTATAGTCTCCATCAGAGTCCTCGTATTTGTATGTATATGTGGGGCCGCCTTCTTTTAAATCGAAGACTTTGATTACTTCACCATCCACTTTTAGTACTGCTTGTTTTGTCGCGTCATCTTGTGCTGTGTTTTGCATGCTAAATACTGCAAGGGGCAAGAAAGAACTGAGAATCAAGAAAACAATGATCACAATATCCCACGGACGTATATAGCTTTTTTTGACAAATTCTTTAATGTCCATTTCTATCCTCTCCCTTGTAGTGTTTATTTTCTTATATTCTATCATAATGAGAAAAGAAAGTTCTAGGAGCAAACCTAGAACTCTCTTAGATTTTTACTATAAGAAGTAATTATTTACTGCCATATCTGGACTTAGGTGTTCCGTACCACCATTTACCTAGTGTACGTTGAACCCAAGGGATAACCCAGCGGTCTAAACCAAGCGCACGTCCAGAACCATTCATTAAAGCGAAGGCTACAAAGATAAACCAAATGTTTACCCAATAGAACATGCCTGATAAACAGAATGCAATGGTTAAACCAATTGTTGCAGCACTACTTAACCAAGTGAATAATCCAGCGATCAACGCTAAAGCAATCAAGACTTCAACGATTGTCATAAATTTTTGCATGAACAATGCGACTTCTTGGTTAGGCATCATGAATTTCATAACACTTTCAAACCATTTAGGCATATGATCGAAGACTTGCATTGGCTCTTCACCATAGGCATAGCTTAAACCGAATTGAGCAGCTTTAGCTGTCGTTTCAGTTGCCTCAGCGCCACCACCTGCAGCAGATGCACCTGTTGTTACTTGTTCTTGTAACCAAGGGAATGGGAAGGCAACTTTATCAGTAAACCATGAACCATCACCAAACCAAGTGCTCGGTTTCAAGTAATCGCCAGTACCGACAATTTTCTTCATCGATTCGACTAACCAAACCATACCGTAGAATACACGTAAAGGAACGCTCCATAAAACATTACCATAACGAGAAGAATGTCCACGTGTTACATTACGATCGTCTTTAATATGGAAGAACTCATGCATAATATATTGGAACATATAGTAACCAGAACGAATATCAAAGAAATATTTCAAGTTAACGATGTGTTTCATGATGATCGCTAGGAAACCACTAAGATGAATTTTATCAAATAAGTTTGCGACACCCCATTTAGCACCAATAGAAACCATAAATCCTTGATAATTACCTTTGAATTTGTGTTTTTCACTGCCTTTGATGTCCGCTACGATATTTGCAGCAGCTGTGTGACCAGTTTGTTCAGCAGCTTGAACGATTTGTGGTGTTGGTGTTTCAGGGAATTCTTCGTAATAGACCAAGTCACCAACGATATAAATGTTTTTATCTTCATAGCCTTTCGCTTGCATATATTCATTTGCAATCAAACGATTGCCACGAGCTGATTCTAAACCGAAGTCAGCAGCATCAGAAGTCGCTTTAACACCAGCAGTCCAGATCAATGTGTGTGTTGGAACTGTAGAACCATCTTTTAATTTGATATGATCTGCAGCTACTTCAACGATTGGTGCGTTAAGCAACAATTTCACATTTTTCTTCTCTAAGTAACGTTCAGCTTTCGCTGCATCATTACGAGAAAGCATGTTTAAGATTGTTGGCATTGCTTCAACGACCATTAAAGTAAATTCATTAGGGTCAAGTTTAAATTCTTTTGCAAGACGATCTTTCCAGTCGATCAATTCGCCGACCATTTCAATACCAGTGAATCCTGAACCACAGACAACAAATGTTAGCATCGCTTTACGAACTTCTGGATCTGGTTCGATTGCTGCTTTTTCAACTGTTTCCAAGATATGTTCACGAATTTTCAGAGAGTTTTCAAACGACCATAGAGTAAAACCATGTTCTTTAACCCCAGGGGTACCAAAATCATTTGGCTCGCCACCCATACCGATGATCAATTGGTCAAATTCATAAGAACCTAACTCTGTTTGAACAACTTTTTTGTCTTTATCGATACCAGTTACAGTGTCAGTTACAAGAGTGACATTCTTTTTACGTGAGAATAAACGTTGTAGATCGTACTGAATCGCTGAAGGCTCAACACGTCCTCCGGCTACTTCGTGCAACTCAGTCATCATGGTGTGGTAAGAATGACGATCAATTAAAGTAATCTCAACGTCAGAATCTTTTTTCAATTTTTTGGCTAAAAATTTAGTAGCTGAAACTCCAGCATAACCAGCTCCCACAACGACAATTTTTTGTTTTGTCATTGATAATCCGCTCCTTAAAAATAAATGAAATGAAAAATGATAATAATTACACAATCGAATTCATTATATAGCCATTTTTAGGTTTTGTCTAATAACAATTCTTAAATATAGGAAATAAATTTTTTTTATTAAAAAGCCGTGAAAAACGGGTAAAATTTTGTCTTTCTTTTATAACTTTAATTGACATAATTGGAAATTTCTATAGAATGTAAATTATATCACAAACAAAAAATTGTGAATGTTTAAGAAAAGGAAAAGGTGAACAAAAATGAAAATGAACAAAATTGTAAAGGGCTTCACAGCTATCGCACTTTCATCTCTTTTATTAGCTGCATGTGGATCAGATCAAAAAAAAGACACAGCGAAATCTTCTGAATCAACTACTGCAACATCAAAAACAGCTGAATCTTCTACAGTAGCAGAAAAAGAAGCTGGTGCAGATTTACAAGATGGTACTTATAAATTAGAAGAAAAAAATGAATCTAATGGTTACCGTGCAACATTTGAAATGACTGTTAAAGACGGCAAAATCACTGAATCTAAATATGACAATATCAATGCTGATGGTAAATCAAAAGCAGATGATAAAGACTACGAAAAAAATATGAAAGACAAATCAGGCGTAGGCCCAGCTGAATACATCAAAGAATTAAATGATTCTTTTGTTAAAGCACAAAGCGCTGATGGTGTAGAAGTAGTAACTGGTGCGACTCACTCAAGTGAATCATTCCAAAACTATGCACAACAATTGATTCAAGCAGCTCAAGCAGGCGATACTAAAACTATCGAAATCGACAATGGTGCTGATCTTAAAGATGGTACGTATGCATTGAAAGAAAAAAATAATTCAAATGGCTACCACACTGAATTTTCAATCGTTGTAAAAGATGGTAAAGTAACTGAATCTAACTACGATAATGTGAATGACGAAGGCAAATCTAAAAAAGATGACGCTGACTACAACAAAAACATGAAAGACAAATCAGGCGTAGGCCCAGCTGAATACATTAAAACTTTAAACGAAGAATTAGTGAAAGCAATGAACGAAAAAGACGGTTCAGCTGCAAACGTAGAAGTAGTAACTGGTGCAACTCACAGTTCTCACTCATTTGTGATCTACGCTGAACAATTAGTGAATGCTGCTGAAAAAGGCGACACTAACGAAATCGTTGTAGACAACATTGTAATGAAAAAATAATTTTTCACATAAGTAAAACAAAAAAGATATGTGTGCAGAATTCAGAGATTGCTCTGAATTCTGCTTTTTGCTGTGAATCACTGCGATTGCTACGCAGAGCAGATGATGAACAGTACTTGGCGATCAAAGGTAGAGAAGTAACCGTACTAAGAATCACCCAATGCTTGACTCACAAAAAACAGAGGTAACTGTATCTAGAAAAGTAAATGTCAATCAAAAGAATAGCCCAACAGGCTCTGCCAGAGCAGATGATGAAAACAGTCCAAGGCGACTGCAAGGAGCCGCAAATACCAAAAGTCCAAACAAATCACTGCATTCATTTCACTAAACCGCACCAATAACAGATAGAAAATCCTTTCCATTCAAGCGAAAAAGCGCTACTATAAATAAGACAATTTTTCTATGTAGAAAGAGGGATACGATGAAAAACAAAAAATCACTGATCATCTTAATGACAGTACTATTTTTAGCTGTTTTGGCAGGATGTAACTCAAAAGATAAGAAGGAAGAAACCAAAATCAACAAAGAACCTTATTCAGATCAGCAATCGCTATTAGGAACTTATGTACAAGTGAGAATCTATGATGACGGCAAAGAAGAGGTATTAGAAAAAGCCTTTGCCAGAGTGAAAGAACTAGGCGATAAAATCACAGTCAACGAAAAAGGGTCTGAAATCGATGAAATCAACGAACAAGCTGGGATCAAACCAGTCAAAGTCTCTGATGATATCTACCCATTATTGAAACGAGCATATGAATATAGTGAAGACTCTTCCGGTGGTTTTGATATGGCAATCGGTCCAATCACACAATTATGGCATATTGGCTTTGATGATGCTCGTAAACCTTCACAAGAAGAAATCGATCAAGCGTTAAAATTAGTTGATTATCATAAAGTAAAATTAAATGATGAAGATAAAACGGTCTATCTTGAAGAAAAAGGAATGCAACTTGATCTAGGTGCAATCGCCAAAGGGTTTATTACAGATGAAGTCGTGAAAGTTTTGAAAGATAATGGCGTAACGACTGCAATTGTGGATTTAGGTGGAAATGTTTATGTGCTAGGACATAGCCCTCGTGGTAAAGATATGGACTGGAATGTAGGAATACAAGATCCTAACAAAGCCCGTAATACAGTAGTCGGAACGATTCAAGAAAGCGATAAAACATTAGTAACTTCTGGTATTTATGAGCGCTTTTTAGAAGTAGATGGTAAAAAATACCATCATTTATTTGACCCTAAAACAGGTTATCCTTTCGATAATGATATCGCAGGTGTCACTGTGATCACGAAGGAATCGATCGATGGCGATGGACTTTCAACAGCTGTATTTTCAATGGGGGTCAAAAAAGGTTTAGAGTACGCTGAAGGCTTGAAAGATGTTGATGTGATTTTTGTTACAAAAGAGGATACCGTATTTGTAAGTAAAGATATTGAAAAGGTTTTTGAGTTAGGAAAAGATTCAGGTTATACATTGGGTGATCGTAAAGATCTGAAATAAGGAGAACGAATATGTCTTTGAAAGTATTTTTGCAGGTTGTGGAAATTCAGACTAAATTAGCGAGTCTATTTCCTTTTGCAGTTGGGGTGTTATTTTCGCTTGCTTATTTCCAAGAGTTTCAGTTAGGCTATACAGTTTTATTTTTCATAGGAATGGTTGTTTTTGATATGGCTACGACAGCAATAAATAATTATATGGACTTTAAAAAAGCAAAATCTGAAGTATACAAATATGAAGAGAATATTATTGGTAGCTCTGGGATCGCACCAGTTCTTGTGAGAAATATGATCTTTGGAATGGTTGCTTTTTCCGCTGTGATCGGGATCTTTTTAACGGTTCAAACAGGTTGGCTGTTCTTGGTAATGGGCGGCGTGTGTTGTTTTATCGGAATTTTTTATACGTTTGGACCAATTCCGTTATCGCGGATGCCGTTAGGTGAGGTTTTCAGTGGATTTACAATGGGACTTGGGATTTTTGCGATGACGATCTATTTAAATGTTCAAGATAAACGACCATTTTATCTATTGCTCGATTGGGGTCGTGGAACATTTGCCTTGACAGGGAATTTGTGGGCAGTTCTAGCGATCATTTGGGCCTCTTTGCCGATGGTCTTCACGATTGCCAATATCATGTTGGCAAATAACCTGAGAGATTTAGACACGGATATTGAAAATCATCGTTATACGTTGGTTTATTATATTGGTCGAGAGCATGGTGTGATATTATTTCAACTATTGATATTAGCCTGCTATGCAGTTGTTTTGATTGGGTGGCCATTGGGTGTATATCACTGGCCGATTTTGACTGTATTTTTATCACTGCCAACTGTTTGGAAAAATCTTCAGTCATTTAAAAAAGAGTTGCCTCATCCCAAAAGTTTTGGCTATTCGATAAAAAATCTATTAGCATTTAACGGTAGCTATTTACTAGGGTTATTCTTAACGATTATTTTAGAAAAAATTTAAATAAAAAAGAAGGAAGCAGTAACCAACAACGACTCTGCTTCCTTCTTTTTTACGCTCTATTTTAACAACCCTTTTTTAAACACTACTTTTTATTTTTTTTTACTTTTAATGAATAGAAATAGTACAGCTAATAGAATAATCGCAATACCCGCAATTGAAAAGTAAACAGTTTTCTTTTCACCTGTGTTTGGAAATAAGTCTTTTTTCTTTTCTGTTTCTTTAGTAGAAGTCGAAGAGGAAGCAGTGCTTTTAGCTGGTGTAGAGCTATCTGTTGTTCCTGCGGCACCGGCAAAGGCCTGGTCAGTTAATGTATAGATGGGTGAATAATCACCTGATTGTCGCGAAAAAGCCGCAAAACTGAAATGATCTTGGTATGGAAGAGTGAAATAACCTTCAGTGTCTGTTAGGACAGGACTGTCTGTTTTGGCGAAGGGATAAAACACTTTTATATTTTTAGGAACTGCATCATAGTTAGCAGTATTTTCGCCGTAAATAGGAACGTTACTGACTGAAGCTTCATCTGTAGTTAAAACCCTACCCTTAACTTGTTTTTTTTCTGAATTATAGGAAATAAATTGGATATCATAGGTTGGCGTAGACTTTACTACTGTATAGCCCATATTTAGTGTAACTTCTTGCTTCTCTCCTTGGTTTTCTTCTAAAGGATGGAGCATAAAGCTCACTTTGACTAAATAGTCTCCTATTTTTTCTGTTGAGGCGTCCTCTAAAAGTTTAAGATCTCTAAACGCAGCGCCATGATAGCCACTATCTTGGGAAAGCATTTCTGCAGTCACTTTTTCTCCTTGAAATACAACTAAAGTTGTTTGGATAAGATCGCTATAAGCGTTGGGAACTGAGCTACTGGAATTTTCTATGAAACTTGTATCTGATGTAGAACTATCAACGTTTTTTTTGTTTTCCTTCTCAGTTTCTTGTGTGGATGTTATAGAGGAAGAGCTTTCAACTTCCGATGTAGTTGAAACTTCTTCTGCAAAACTTGTAAGCGGTAGAGCTAAAGATAAAGCGACCAAACAAAAAACGACTTTTTTCATAAATATTCTCCTTGTGTAATGTTCGTATTGTTTATGATATAAATGTAACACAAGTGAAACATTTAGCAAATGGTTGTAAGAAAACTGGCTGCCCTCTTAAGGAATTCTTAATATATTCGTTTGATGTTGCTGTTAAGTCGTTGGATTGATACTGTTTAAACTGATTTCCCCAGAAGAAAGAATCTTTTCTGTTTTGTCATGGAGTTGTACGACTAATTCACCATGATCGTTGATGGAGACCGCAATTCCTTCATATTCAACACCTGTTTGAATGAATGAAACAGTCTTGCCGAGGACAAATGATTTTTGGCGATATTCTTCTAAGAAATGTTGTGCTGGTAATTGATTTAGAATGGCATAAAATTGATTCCAGATTTCTCCAATCAGTTCGTTTCTTGTAATCGTTGGTTCCTCTTTTGGAAATAGAGAGGTTGCTTTTTTTCTTAATTCCTTTGGAAATTCCTCTTGTTTTAAAGAGAAGTTGATTCCCATGCCGATGATGACATTTGAGATTTGTCCCGATTCAACATCACTCATTGCTTCTGATAAAATACCACAGACTTTCTTTCCGTTGATATAGATATCATTGACCCATTTGATTTCAGTAGAGACCTTGACCAACTTGTCCATTGCACGAGTAACTGCTACAGCCATGATCACAGTATATTGCGCCATTTCTTCAAAGTTTTGATTTGGTCTTAATAACATACTCATGTAGATGCCGCTACCCGCTTTTGAGAAGAAAGGGCGACCGAAGCGACCGATCGGTGCTTCTTGGATATCTGCTACGATCAATGTATTATCAGGTTCACCATTGATTGCGGCTAGTTTTGCATCTTTCATTGTAGATTCTGATGAGTTTAGCACCGTGATCGAAAGGCTAGGTGTTGTTGATTTTAGAGCTAAACGGATTCCTTCTGCTGATAAAACGTCTGATTTTCCGTAGCAATAGCCTTTATTACGGCTACTTGAAATGATGTGCCCCTCTTTTTTTAATTCGTTGATCGCTTTCCAGATTGCAGTTCGAGATAAAGAAAGTTGTTGAGCCATTTCTTCACCCGAAATAAAATTGGGGGCTTGTTTCATTAATAGGGTTAATACCTGACTTTTCGTAGACATACACTTCGCTCCTTTATAATAGTTTCATTGTATCTGATGGTAGGAAGGTGGGTCAACCACCATCCGCCTGAAAGAGGAGATAAAAATCCATCTAAGGATGTATGAGTTTTCCTGGAAAAATTGCTATACTTACGTAGTAGGAACGAAAGATACTGGTTATTATTATAGAGATGGAGTGGGGAAGAATGGAAAAGCAACAATATGTTTGTGATAAGTGTGGCAACACACACTATGTATCAGATCAGTTTCAAGCAACAGGAGGAAACTTTTCAAAGATTTTTGATATACAAAATAAGAAATTTATCACAGTGAGCTGTACGAGATGCGGATTTACGGAATTGTACCGTGGTCAAACATCAGATGGCTGGAATGTTTTAGACTTTTTAATGGGTGGCTAATAGCCAACAAAATAAATAAAAAAGGAGTTCAAGTGTATGCTGCACTTGAACTCTTTTTTTAAACTAGTAGTAGTTGATCGTCTTTTAATTCACTGCCACTATTTTTGTGGAACATTTCCATCAACTCGTTAACGGTTAGATCTTTTTTCTGTTCGGCAGGGACATCTACTACAACTTGCCCTTGATGAAGCATAATCAGACGGTTGCCATAACGAATCGCATCTTCCATATCGTGAGTAACCATAAAGGCTGTCAGGTTTTGTTCCTGTATTAATTTTTCAGTTAGCTCCATAACTGTGATCGATGTTTTAGGATCTAATGCTGCGGTATGTTCATCCAGTAAAATCAGTTTGGGACGAATCAAGGTAGCCATAAGCAAAGTGATTGCTTGACGTTGTCCGCCAGATAGTAAACCAATTTCCGCACCTAGGCGATTTTCTAAGCCTAAGTTCAAACTGGCTAATTGTTCTTTGAAGAAATTACGGTCGTTTTTACGAACGCCGTTTCCCAAACCGCGTTTTTTTCCACGTTTCATTGCAAGGGCCATGTTTTCTTCCACAGTTAAACGTACAGCAGTCCCCATCTTTGGATCTTGAAACACACGGCTGATTTGTTTAGAGCGAGCAACGACACGCTGTTTGGTAATATCTTTACCATTTAAAGTTAATTGCCCTTCTTCAATCGGTAATGTTCCAGCAATGCTGTTTAGTAAAGTCGATTTACCAGCACCATTTCCGCCGATGATCGTAATGAATTCACCTTGATTGATTGTTAAATCAATGCCTTTTAGTACATGGTTTTCATTGACTGTTCCACGCTCGAAATATTGGTGTAAATTTTTGATTGTTAGTACAGGCTCCATTAGTTGGCTCCTCCTTTACGTTTCCCTAGTTTAGAAAAACCTAATTTTTTTTGAATCAATGGTGAAGATAGACAAATCACCAGAATAATTGCTGAGAATAATTTTAAATCAGCTGGATCGACACGTAGCTCTAGTACGCAAGCAAGGATAAAACGGTATAAAATTGCACCAATCACAATTGTAAGCAAACGCAAACCAAGTGATTTATTTTTAAAGAGAACTTCTGCAATGATAATGGAAGCAAGTCCGATAACGATCGTTCCAATACCGGAATTCAAATCAGCGAAGTTATTATTTTGTACAAGTAACGCACCAGCTAAGGCAATACATCCATTTGACAACATATAGCCGATGATTTTCATGTTGTCGGTTTTGATTCCGTTTGCTTCACTCATATCGATGTTGTCACCCGTTGCTCGAGTGGCCAAACCAATTTCAGTTTTAAAGAATAAGACAAGTAAAATAATGACTAAAAGAACGATGATTGCACCGACAACTATCGCGCTGTTGATTTTAGTGAGTCCTAATGATTGAGCGTGAGAGAAAATCGAATCTGTTCCAATTAAAGAAATATTTGGAGCGCCCATGATACGTGAGTTGATACTGTAAAGTCCAGTCATCGTGATGATTCCTGCTAATAAAGCTGGGATTTTTAATTTTGTGTGTAAAAGTCCTGAAACAAGTCCTGCTAACATGCCGGCTATAAAGGCAATTATCAATGCAAAGATTGGCGCTATCATATAATGGATATCGAATAAAGACTGGACTGGCGCCGGCAAAGTCGTTGGGTCTTTAGCTAAAATAACGGCAGCGACTGCACCACCTAAAGGAAAACTTCCTTCAGTAGTCAAATCAGCGATATCTAAAATACGGTAAGTCAAGAAGACTCCGATGGCGAGTAAGGACCACAGAAGACCTTGAGAGGTTGAAGATAGTAATATGTCTAACAATAAAATCAGCTTCTTTCAGTAGTTTTATGTAAAGGTTGAGAAAAAAGCGTTTAGTTTCGAAAAGCCGGTTGCTTTTCTCTCAACGTTTATTTAGGAATTAAGGTGCTTTGATCGTGTCTGGATCAATATCCAACGCTTTTGCCATGTCTTTATTCACGAAAAGTTCTAAGTCTTTTGCTTTTTCAACAGGCATATCCTCAGGTTTTGCTTCACCTTTTAGAATTTTTGCTGCCATAGCCCCGGTTTGTTTGCCCAATGATTTATAGTCGATACCTACAGTGGCCAAGCCACCTTCTTCGACTTGCTCAATTGAACCTGCAATGACTGGCGTTTTATGTTCTTTTGCTACTTCGCCGATAACAGCAGCTGCTGAAGCGAAAGTGTTGTCGGTTGGAATATAAATTGCATCAACATCTTTGGCCAAGCTAGTCGTTACTTGCTGTACGTCGTTTGTTGAGTTAGCCGTTAAAACTTTTGATTTGATGCCAGCATTTTTTAAGGCTTTTTCTGCCATATCCGCTTGGATTTTAGAATTGGCTTCACCTGCGTTATACATGATTCCGACAGTTTTAGCATCAGGGACGATAGATAATAGTAAGGTAATTTGTTTGTCGATAGGGACGATATCAGTAGTCCCAGTTACGTTACCACCAGGTTTTTCATCTGATTTTACGAGTTTGGCACTCACTAAATCTGTTACTGCTGTGACTAAAATTGGAATATCTGTTGTTTCGTTCAACAGTGATTGCGCAGCGGGTGTTGCAATTCCTAGTAAGAGATCTGGTTTTTCTTTGACTAATTTTTCACTCATACTTTTTAATTGTGCTTGATCATTTTGGGCATTGCTATAGTCAATGGTTAGGTTGTCGCCGTCTTTGAATCCATTATCAGCTAAACCTTCTTTGAATCCTTCAAAAGCAGCATCTAGTGAGCCGTGTTCAACCGGTTGTAAAACACCGATCTTCTTACTATCACTGTTTGTGTCGCTGTCTGTCTTCTTGCCATCTCCACATGCGCCAAGAGCCAATAGTGCTACTGCTGATACAATACTTAGTCCTAATAGTTTCTTTTTCATCTTGATTCCTCCAATTATAATTAATAAAACAAAAAATCCATTCAGACAATATGCCTAAATGGATTGATAAAAGTCGTAAGATAAACACTTCTTCTTTAAGCCACTTAGGATTGTCTACGTGGCGTTTGTTCAGTACAAAATGCTTTAGCCATCATAGATACAAAAACAGGTTTTTGCTGTTTGTACCCACGATTTCATGAATACAAAACTATCTAAAGTAGCTAAAGTAAGCTTTATTCAGTTGTGAGTTGATTAAGTGTGTCATAAAAATCCCTCCGCAAATTGAATTGTTTACAGTATAAAGGAAAAGTGAGGTAGATGTCAACAGATTATTTTAAATTTTCTGAACATTCATATACTGCTATTAAATAAAAAAAGAGATAAAAATAATTATAAATTTTGTGAAATATTTAAATTATTCCTAATGTTAAACACTGGAAA
The DNA here is from genome assembly GCF_002140855.1 of Enterococcus sp. 7E2_DIV0204. Taxonomy (NCBI): domain Bacteria; kingdom Bacillati; phylum Bacillota; class Bacilli; order Lactobacillales; family Enterococcaceae; genus Enterococcus; species Enterococcus sp. 7E2_DIV0204. The sequence continues at coordinate 1,238,925 of NZ_NGKY01000001.1, read as the reverse complement.
AGAGATATCTTTGTGAATTTCAACGGGTTCATGCTAGAATTTAACTGGATAAATAGTAAACAACTAGGAGGATGTATATGATTTCGAAAAAATTAATTACGTTAGGCACATTAGCAGCAACAGTATTGGTATTAGGTGCATGTAACGGAGATAAGAAAGAATCTAAAGACAGTTCATCAGACAGCAAAACAGCAACATCAATGAGTTCAAGTGTTGATGCAGTGAGTGGTGCGTCAATCAGTGATAAACCAGAAGTGATCGAAAAAGCCTTGAGTAAAGATGGTAACTGGATCGTTGCAGCAACAGCTGATCTTACTTTTGACAAAGATGTAACAGTAGCTGGTGAGTTTCACGACAAAGGGGAAGCATCAGGCGATATTTATAGAAAATTAGCATTGTATGCCCAAGATTCAGATAAAAAAATTACAGCTGAATATACATTAACTGTTCCTAAGTTAGTTGTTGAAACAGAAAACTTCAATATTGTTAACGGAACCGTTAAAGGGGATATCTTAGTAAAAGCGAACGGTTTTGTCTTGAATGGAACCAAAGTTGAAGGAAATGTAACGTTTGAAAAAGAAGAATACAAAACTTCTGCAACGTTAGATAAAGAAGGCGCTGAAATTACTGGAGAAACTACGGTTCAATAAGTAAAAAAGCGGAGGACATTCGATAAAAATCGAATGTCTTTTTTTGCAAAAAAAAGATTGCTATAATCATACGAAAAACCTTGACTTTTACTATAGAAGGAAGTACAATATACAGATGCAAAAACTATCTGAAAAATGACAAAGCAGGAGCGAAATATTGTCCGTTCCGGTTTTTAATAGGGAAACAAAAGTAGAAACGCACGAGAAATTTTCAAGAGCACATTCTATTTTTGGTTTTTTTTTGCCTAAAAACTGCAAAAAATGCTCAATATTACGGATATTTAATATTTGTAATATTAAAGAAATATTTTCGGTTAGTGTTTTGATAGACTTTTAATTAGAGGAGTGAAGAGCTTGGCTGGACACGTAGTAAAATACGGAAAACACCGCGAACGTAGAAGTTTCGCCCGGATCAGTGAAGTGTTGGAATTACCCAACTTGATCGAAATTCAAACAGACTCTTACCAATGGTTTTTAGATGAAGGACTAAGAGAAATGTTTGAGGACATTTTACCGATCGATGATTTTCAAGGGAATTTATCTTTGGAATTTGTGGATTATGAATTAAAAGAACCTAAGTATACGGTAGAAGAAGCGCGTGCACATGACGCAAACTATTCTGCACCGTTACACGTTACTCTGCGATTGACGAACCGTGAATCTGGAGAAATCAAATCACAAGAAGTATTCTTCGGTGATTTCCCTCTAATGACTGAAATGGGAACATTTATCATCAATGGTGCAGAGCGTGTTATCGTTTCTCAATTAGTACGTTCACCTGGTGTTTATTTCCATGGTAAAGTAGATAAAAATGGTAAAGAAGGCTTTGGCTCAACAGTGATTCCTAACCGTGGTGCATGGTTAGAAATGGAAACTGATGCGAAAGATATCTCTTATGTACGTATTGACCGTACGCGTAAAATTCCTTTAACTGTGTTAGTACGTGCCTTAGGTTTTGGCTCTGATGATACAATTTTTGAAATTTTTGGTGAAACATTAAGCTTACGTAATACGATCGAAAAAGATTTACACAAAAATGCTAGCGACTCTCGTACTGAAGAAGGCTTGAAAGATATTTACGAGCGTCTTCGACCTGGTGAGCCGAAAACGGCTGACAGTTCTCGTAATTTGTTAAATGCTCGTTTCTTCGATCCAAAACGTTATGACTTAGCGAATGTTGGTCGTTACAAGGTCAACAAAAAATTAGATTTAAAAACACGTCTATTGAACCTAACTCTAGGAGAAACATTGATCGATTCTGAAACAGGAGAAATCCTTGTTGAAAAAGGAACAGTGTTGACTCACCAAGTTATGGAAACACTAGGTGAACATATCGATAACGGCTTAAATAGCGTAACGTATTACCCAAGTGAAGATGGTGTGGTTACTGAACCAATGACAGTTCAAGTAATTAAGGTTCTTTCTCCAAAAGATCCAGAACGCATCGTTAACGTGATCGGTAATGGCTATCCTGATACAAGTGTGAAAACTGTTCGTCCAGCAGATATCGTAGCTTCAATGAGTTATTTCTTTAACTTACAAGAAGACATCGGTAATGTAGATGATATCGATCACTTGGGTAACCGTCGTATTCGTTCAGTTGGTGAATTACTACAAAACCAATTCCGTATTGGTTTAGCTCGTATGGAGCGTGTGGTTCGTGAAAGAATGTCGATTCAAGATACTGAAACACTAACACCACAACAATTGATCAATATTCGTCCAGTAGTGGCAAGTATCAAAGAATTCTTTGGTTCTTCTCAGTTATCACAGTTCATGGATCAAACAAATCCTCTAGGTGAGTTGACACACAAACGTCGTCTATCTGCCTTAGGACCTGGTGGTTTGACTCGTGACCGTGCTGGCTATGAAGTTCGAGATGTTCACTATTCCCATTATGGCCGTATGTGTCCGATCGAAACACCTGAGGGACCAAATATCGGGTTGATCAATAGCTTGTCAAGTTATGCCAAAGTGAACAAATTTGGTTTTATCGAAACACCTTATCGTCGTGTTGATCGTGCCACTGGCAGAGTAACAGATAAAGTAGATTACCTAACTGCTGACACAGAGGATCACTACATCGTAGCGCAAGCAAACTCACGCTTAAATGAAGATGGAACATTCGCTGAAGAATTAGTAATGGCTCGTCTGCAAAGTGAAAACCTTGAAGTGACGATCGATAGAGTCGATTACATGGACGTTTCACCTAAACAAGTAGTTGCTGTTGCGACGGCATGTATTCCTTTCTTGGAAAACGATGACTCCAACCGTGCCTTGATGGGTGCCAACATGCAACGTCAAGCAGTACCGTTGATCCAACCTCGTTCACCACTTGTGGGAACTGGTATGGAATACAAATCAGCGCATGACTCGGGTGCTGCTTTACTATGTAAACATGATGGTGTCGTTGAATATGTGGATGCATCAGAAGTACGTGTTCGCCGTGACAATGGCGCATTAGATAAATATATGGTAACGAAATTCCGTCGTTCAAATTCAGGAACAAGTTACAACCAACGTCCAATCGTTCTTTTAGGCGAAAAAGTTGAAAAAGGCGATACATTAGCAGATGGACCTTCTATGGAAGAAGGAGAAATGGCTTTAGGACAAAACGTCCTTGTCGGATTTATGACATGGGAAGGGTACAACTACGAGGATGCGATCATCATGAGCCGTCGTTTGGTGAAAGATGATGTCTACACTTCGATCCATATTGAAGAATATGAATCAGAAGCTCGTGATACAAAATTAGGACCTGAGGAAATCACGCGTGAAATTCCAAACGTCGGAGAAGATGCTTTGAAAGATCTTGATGAAATGGGAATTATCCGCATTGGTGCTGAAGTCAAAGATGGTGACCTATTAGTAGGTAAAGTAACGCCTAAAGGGGTAACTGAGTTATCTGCTGAGGAACGTTTACTACATGCGATCTTTGGTGAAAAAGCCCGTGAAGTTCGTGATACATCTCTACGTGTGCCCCATGGCGGCGGAGGAATTGTTCATGATGTGAAGATCTTTACTCGTGAAGCAGGAGACGAATTATCTCCAGGTGTAAACATGTTGGTTCGTGTTTATATCGTGCAAAAACGTAAAATCAACGAAGGCGATAAAATGGCCGGACGTCATGGTAATAAAGGGGTTGTATCCCGCATTATGCCGGAAGAAGATATGCCTTTCTTACCAGATGGTACACCGATCGATATCATGTTGAACCCATTAGGGGTACCGTCACGTATGAATATCGGACAAGTATTAGAATTACACTTGGGTATGGCTGCTCGTCAGTTAGGTATCCACATTGCAACACCGGTATTTGATGGAGCCAATGATGATGACGTATGGGAAACAGTTCGCGAAGCTGGTATGGCTAGCGATGCGAAAACAGTTCTTTACGACGGACGTACAGGTGAACCATTCGATAACCGTATCTCTGTTGGTGTGATGTACATGATCAAATTGGCCCACATGGTTGATGATAAATTACATGCCCGTTCTATTGGACCATACTCACTTGTTACTCAACAACCACTTGGAGGTAAAGCTCAATTTGGTGGACAACGTTTTGGGGAAATGGAAGTATGGGCACTGGAAGCATATGGTGCAGCTTACACATTACAAGAAATTTTAACGTACAAATCTGATGACGTTGTTGGTCGTGTGAAAACATACGAAGCCATCGTCAAAGGTGAACCAATTCCAAAACCAGGCGTGCCGGAATCATTCCGCGTATTGGTAAAAGAATTACAATCACTAGGGTTAGATATGCGCGTATTGGACATTGAAGAACAAGAAATCGAATTACGTGATATGGATGACGATGATGATGACTTGATCACTGTTGATGCCCTAACAAAATTTGCCGAACAACAATCAGCGAAACAGTTAGAAAAAGAAGCAGCTGAAGCAAAAGAAGCTGCCGATGCAGTTCTTGAACAAGAAATTGAAACAGCTGAAGATACTAAAAACTAATTGTTTGAAGTCATAGTAATATTGTCAAGTTAGTGTTGATTTACGTTTTCTTTGTAGAAAGAGAGCTTGATTCAGTTGGTGGAAGGAAGTAAGCATTTGAAAGAGTGTTGTACTTTTCTTCCTCCCCCTAACTTTTCCTATCAAGAAATGGAGGGAATTCCTTTTGATCGATGTAAATAAATTCGAAAGTATGCAAATAGGTTTGGCTTCTCCAGAAAAGATCAGAAGCTGGTCTTACGGTGAAGTAAAGAAACCCGAAACGATTAACTACCGTACGTTAAAACCTGAACGTGAAGGTTTGTTCTGTGAACGCATTTTCGGCCCAACTAAAGACTGGGAATGTGCGTGTGGAAAATATAAACGTATTCGTTATAAAGGTATCGTTTGTGACCGTTGTGGTGTGGAAGTAACTCGTTCTAAAGTTCGTCGTGAACGTATGGGACACATTGAGTTAGCAGCACCCGTTTCACATATCTGGTATTTCAAAGGTATTCCATCTCGGATGGGTCTTGTGTTAGACATGAGTCCTCGTGCCTTAGAAGAAATCATTTACTTCGCATCATATGTAGTAATTGAACCAGGAGATACATCTTTAGAGAAAAAACAATTATTAACAGAGCGTGAATACCGTGATAAACGTGATCAATATGGTCAAGGATTTTCTGCTGCAATGGGTGCAGAAGCGGTTAAACAATTATTAGATAATGTTGATTTAGATGGCGAAGTTGCTGGCTTGAAAGAAGATTTGAAATCAGCTCAAGGCCAAAAAAGAACTCGTGCAATCCGTCGTTTGGACATTTTGGAAGCCTTCCGTGCTTCTGGAAACTTACCAAGCTGGATGGTTATGGATGTTATTCCTGTAATCCCGCCAGATTTACGCCCAATGGTTCAACTAGAAGGTGGACGTTTTGCGACAAGTGATTTGAATGACTTATACCGTCGTGTAATCAACCGTAACAACCGTTTGAAACGTTTATTAGATTTAAACGCACCAAACATCATTGTTCAAAATGAAAAACGTATGTTGCAAGAAGCAGTAGATGCGTTGATCGATAATGGTCGCCGTGGCCGTCCTGTAACAGGACCAGGTAACCGTCCTTTGAAATCTCTTTCTCATATGTTAAAAGGGAAACAAGGTCGTTTCCGTCAAAACTTACTAGGTAAACGTGTGGATTACTCTGGTCGTTCAGTTATCGTCGTAGGACCTAACTTAAAGATGTACCAATGTGGTTTACCAAAAGAAATGGCGATTGAATTATTCAAACCATTCGTGATGCGTGAATTAGTTCAACGCGAAATCGCAACCAACATCAAAAACGCAAAACGTAAAATCGAACGCGGCGAAGATGAAGTTTGGGATATCTTAGAAGAAGTTATCCAAGAGCATCCAGTATTGCTTAACCGGGCACCTACACTACACAGACTTGGTATCCAAGCCTTTGAACCAGTGTTAGTTGAAGGTCGTGCAATTCGTCTTCACCCGTTAGTGTGTGAAGCCTACAATGCCGATTTCGATGGGGACCAAATGGCTGTTCACGTTCCATTGAACGAAGAAGCGCAAGCTGAAGCACGTATGTTGATGTTAGCTGCTCAAAACATTTTGAATCCAAAAGATGGTAAACCAGTTGTAACACCTTCTCAAGATATGGTCTTAGGTAACTACTACCTAACTATGGAAGAAGATGGACGTGAAGGGGAAGGCATGATCTTCCGCGACATGAATGAAGCTGTTTTAGCATGGCGTAATGGATACGTGCATTTACATTCACGTATCGGTGTTCAAACAACATTACTTGGTGACAAACCATTTACGGATTGGCAAAAAGAACGTATTTTGATCACAACTGTAGGTAAGATTATCTTTAACGAAATCATGCCTGTAGAATTCCCATACTTGAATGAGCCAACTGACTACAACTTAACAGTGCAAACGCCTGATAATTACTTTGTAGAAGCGGGTACAGATATTCCTGCGCACATTAAAGCACAAGAATTAGTCTTACCATTCAAGAAGAAAAACTTAGGAAATATCATTGCTGAAGTCTTCAAGAGATTCCATATCACTGAAACTTCTAAGATGCTTGATAGAATGAAAGACTTAGGTTATAAACATTCTACTCATGCTGGTATGACTGTTGGTATCGCCGATATCATGGTCTTGCATGAGAAACAAGAAATCATCGATGATGCTCATAAACAAGTGGAAAATATCACGAAACAATTCCGTCGTGGTCTGATTACAGATGACGAACGTTATGAACGTGTTATTGCTGTTTGGAATAAAGCCAAAGATGAAATTCAACAAAAACTGATCGAAAGTATGGACGCTAAAAATCCTATCTTCATGATGTCAGATTCTGGAGCCCGTGGTAACATCTCCAACTTTACTCAGCTTGCTGGTATGCGTGGATTGATGGCCGCTCCAAACGGACGTATCATGGAATTACCGATCATCTCAAACTTCCGTGAAGGACTTTCTGTCTTGGAGATGTTTATCTCTACCCATGGAGCTCGTAAAGGGATGACCGATACAGCCTTGAAGACAGCCGATTCAGGTTACTTGACTCGTCGTTTAGTTGACGTTGCCCAAGATGTTATTATTCGTGAAGACGATTGTGGAACGGACCGTGGTCTAGTGATCCAATCTATTCGTGAAGGAAATGAAATCATTGAGCCGTTAGAAGAACGTCTACTTGGACGATATACCCGTAAAGCTGTTATGCATCCTGAAACTGGCAAAATGATCATCGGTGAAGATCAACTGATTTCAGAAGATCTTGCAAGAGAAATTATTGATGCTGGGGTTGAAACGGTAACGATCCGTTCCGTATTTACATGTAACACGAAACATGGTGTATGTAAACACTGTTATGGCCGTAACTTAGCAACTGGTTCAGGCGTTGAAGTTGGGGAAGCAGTTGGTACAATTGCTGCTCAATCAATCGGAGAGCCTGGTACTCAATTAACAATGCGTACGTTCCATACAGGTGGGGTTGCCGGAGATGATATTACTCAAGGTCTTCCTCGTGTCCAAGAAATCTTTGAAGCACGTAATCCTAAAGGTCAAGCAGTTATTACAGAAGTTACCGGTGAAGTAATCGATATTTCTGAAGATCCTGCAACACGTCAAAAAGAAGTAACGATCAAAGGAAAAACCGATACTCGTACGTACACTGTTCCTTATACAGCTCGTATGAAAGTGGCTGAAGGCGATACGATTCATCGTGGGGAACCGTTGACAGAAGGTTCGATCGATCCTAAACAATTACTACAAGTTCGCGATGTATTATCTGTTGAAAACTACCTATTGCGTGAAGTACAACGTGTTTACCGTATGCAAGGGGTAGAAATCGGCGATAAACATATTGAGGTAATGGTTCGTCAAATGCTTCGTAAAGTTCGTGTCATGGATCCAGGTGATACTGAAATCTTACCAGGTACATTACTAGATATTGCTGAATTTAAAGATCGTAACTATGACACATTAGTAGCTGGTGGCGTTCCTGCAACAAGCCGTCCAGTCTTACTAGGAATCACAAAAGCATCATTAGAAACAAATAGTTTCCTATCTGCTGCGTCATTCCAAGAAACAACTCGTGTGTTAACAGATGCTGCGATTCGTGGTAAAAAAGACCCATTACTTGGTTTGAAAGAAAATGTTATCATTGGTAAGATCATCCCAGCTGGTACTGGTATGGCTCGTTACCGTAACATGGAACCAAAAGAAGTTGGCGTAGCAAGCGAAAATGTCTATAGTATCTCTGATATTGAAGCACAAATGGCTGCTGAAGATGCTTTGAATGAGTTGAATAAATAATAGTGAACAAAAAGGCTTGAAATCACATGATTTCAAGCCTTTTTTATTTAATAAAGTTCTGATGCAGCTTCTTGATCTAAAATAATTGTTAAATTAGGATGGGTTTGTAATAAAGAGGCAGGGACATCATTTGTAATTGGACCGAAGAATGCCTGTTTGATGATCGCCGCTTTTTTCTTGCCTGTGGCAAAGAGTACGATTTCTTTTGCCTGCATCACGCTTTTTGGTCCCATGGTTACGTAAAATTCTGGACGTTCATTTTCATCGCCGCCGACCTCGCTTAATAAAATATCCTTCATGTTCTCAGTAGCGTTTTCTCCTACATAAGAGGTTAGGTCTTCAAATTTTGTTGTACCTGGTAAGTTTCCGCAATAATGGCCATCAGCTCCGATGCCCAGTAGAATCAAATCTAGTCCGCCATCTTGTTCGATTCTTTTGTCCTGATTTTTGTAGTTTTTTTCATCTAAGGGATGAATCTGACTCTCAGGAATTTCTGCTGGTTTAAAGAAGAGGTTATCGAGATTTGCCATCGTTACACCATATCCTTTTTTTTGTTTGAACGGAATCTCATCAAAATTATAATAATGAACATTGTCAAAATAAGATTTGTTTTTTACATCAGAAACTAGGTATTCATACATTTTAACCGGTGTCGATCCAGCGGTTATTGCTAAATTCACTCGTCTATTTTGATACATTTTGCCTAATAGAAAATTTGCAGCGACCCGACTCATTTTTTCATAGTTTTCTTCAATAATAATTTTCATTTTTTTTACAGCTCCTTCTTTTTCTTTAATTTATCATATGGGAACCATCCCATGTCAATCGAATTTTTATAGGTAAAGTAGTATTCTAGAATTTATTAGTCCATATGTTTCACAGGGATGTGAGAGTAGTAGATGTATATTGATAAGTTCAGAATAGCATAGAAATACAGTTGCTTACTTCCTAAAGGAATAAATAGTCCTGGAAAGTAGTTGTAAGGGTACTTTCGTTGAGATATAATTAACATATTGGCCGAATCAAATTAGGAGGTGTGGAATCGTGGATATAAAGATAGAATTAGGTAAAAAAATTCGGACGTTTCGCGAACAAAAGAAATTAAGCAGAGAAGCATTTTGTGATGACGAACTGGAATTGACTGTTAGGCAACTTTCGCGAATTGAGTCTGGTGAATCACTCCCAACACTCCCTAAACTTACATATATTTCAAAACAGCTTTCTATACCTATTTCGCACTTGATAAACGAAAATGACATTATATTACCTAAACGTTATATTCAGTTGAAAATGGGTTTATTCAAACGTCCACCACAATATAATGATGCGATGAAAAAAATGGTCGAGGACACCTTTGAGGAAATATATAAGGACTACTATGAGACTTTACCTGAAGAAGAGCAGCTTTTAGTGGATACTGCTCAGGCACAAAATGATGTAAATCTTTCAAAGAAAATCGATTTTGGTGAGGGAATACTGCAGGATTATTTTTTTCAAGTTAGAAACAAAAAAGAGTATTCTGAAAATGATTTGTTAATTGTACATTTATATTTTGCCTGTTGTTATTATAAGCCATTTGAAAATAAAGAGTTCGATACTTTGGTGGAGAAGACATTGGAACAAGTCAATTATAGTTCGGAATTTGGGTTGATTATTTTAAATAGAATTCTAATTACGATAATTGGTCTATACATTTTTTCTGATCGATATGATAAAATTTTAAACATTACAAAGATTTCAAATACTATCATGAAAATGAGAATGGATTTTCATCAAAAACCGATTATTGATATGCTTGAGGGAAAGTATTGGCTGCACCATAATGATCTAGAGAGAGCGAATAAAAAATATAATGATGCAATATTACTTGCTCAATTACATGGTGAGGAGCAATTGTCAGGTAAAATTAAGCAAGAATGGGAACAAGATCTAAATAGTTAATTGTAGACTGTAGAGACATGAATGATGTCTTTATGGTCTTTTTTATTTGATAAATTAATAACCGGACAAAGATGTCCTGTTGGATTTAAGAAGAAAACAGTAAAGTACTATATGTAAAGAGGACACAGTGAAAAAAGATAAATACGATGAAGAAGTTTGAGTGAAAATCATAAAACAGGACAAAAATGTCCTGTTGAAAAGAAGTGTAACACCTTAAAGTAATATATATAAGTGATACAAGAAATAAAACGAAAAGGGAGGAATAACATATGAGACTATGGAGTATTTTATGCGGATATTGGTGGGAATTATAAAACAATAAAATAATATGACAGATAAATGAACTGTAGCAACTTAGTTAATAAAAAGAGGGAATATTTATGACAAATATAAAATATTTTATTAAAGATCAAGAAATTATACATAGAAAATTAGTTATTGTAAATGATGGTAATGAAGACAAGTTACTGAAAATAATTAACAGAGGCGAGCTGTTGAAAATTGTTATGCTTCCTCAAAAAACAGAAAAGGAATTACTTTTTGATTATTTGAATGTAGAAGATGTTGAAGTGTTAGAAATAAAGTAAAGAAAATTCAGTTAAATCATAGGAGTGATAAAGATGCAAGAAGTTAGAATGAATAACTATTTAGTAAAAACGAAGAGTTTAGTGAAGAAATATAAAGATTACCATGCTGTAAATGAAGTATCAATGACGATCAATCAGGGAGATATTTATGGATTTATTGGTAAAAATGGTGCAGGTAAAACGACTTTTATTCGGATGTTAACTAATTTAATCGAGAAAAGTTCAGGTAGTATCGAATTTTTTAACGGTAAGGAAAAAATAAAAGTTGGTGCTGTGATAGAATCACCAGCATGCTACCCCTATCTATCTGCACAAGAAAATTTGAATTATTATGCTATCCAAATTAATTTGCCTGATAGAAAAAATCGTATTAAAGAAGTGCTGGAGTTTATTGGATTAGGAGCTGTGGGTCAGAAAATGTTTAGAGATTTTTCTTTAGGCATGAAGCAACGCTTAGGGATTGGGTTAGCTATATTGAATAACCCGAATTTACTTATTTTAGATGAACCGACTAATGGTTTAGATCCACAAGGGATTGTTGAAATTAGAGAAATCATAAAAAAATTAAATAAAGAGTACAAAACAACGATCTTAGTATCCAGTCATATTTTATCAGAATTATCAATGATAGCGACTAGATATGGAATTATTCACCAAGGAAAATTGATTAAAGAAGTGACGACTCAAGAACTTGAGAATGAATGCAAAAAAACAATCATTCTATCAAGTATAGGTAATCAAAAATGCCAGGATGTTTTAGAAAAAGAAGGATATGTTGTGCATATTGATGATGCTGGATTAACAGTTAATGCAGAAAAGTCTGAAATGCCAAGTATTTCTGAGCTTCTATTTAACAATCAATTGTATCTTACTTATTTTTCATACAAAGAAGAAAGCTTAGAAGATTATTATTTAAAATTAACAGAGTAGAGGAGAGTTTATATGTTAAGTCTATTAAAATCAGATAGTTATAGAATTTTAAAAGGTAAGCTTGGTTTTTATTCAGTAGCAGGTTTAATTATATTCGGTATATTTTTTGGAATAGTTAGAGATGATACGCCAAGTTTAGAAGTGATTCAAGATGGTTTATCTAGTGCTTCGATTTTTGTCTCAATTTTTATGATCAATATTTTTATTATTGTTTGGGGCCATGAGTTTACTTATCGGGTCGTCAATAATTCATTGATTTTTGGAATTAAAAGATGGGTATATTTTCTAAGCAAGGTTGTATTAACCTTCGGTATGGTGATTCTCTTTTTAGTCATTTATACAGGAGCATTAGCAAGTACGGTGTGGATCACAGGTGGGGGATTTTCTCTGATCGAAATGATAAAAATAATGTTATTGCAGCTACCATTGTATTTTTCAGTCAGTCTTATAGGTGTATTGTTGTTTAATGTTATTAAATCAAGTAATGTTGCAACGGCGGTATTTATAGCGTTGATTTTAATTGGAGAAGGGCTAGCTTCAAGCATTATCTCAAGTTATTTTTTAGCAGCAAATGCGCTATTGGATACGCTACTATTTACGAATATTAGACAACTGACAGATTATCAAAATGTATCAAACCAGACCTTTGTAATTGTTTTTAGCAGTGCATTAGTCTATAGCATCATATTCTATGTATGTAGCTATATGTTATTTAAAGAAAGAGATTTCAAATAATAAAAAATAGAAGAGGAAAGTGAAGTGTATGAAAAAGAAACTGATGATTTTGATCCTTGTGGTCGCGGTTGTTCTTTTTGTGGGCTATACAACAATGCGCTCAGATAAAACCACAAAAGCTATAACAAAAGATTGGCGCTTTTCAACAGATATGATTGACTCGCTATCGTTATTGGGCGCTGAACAAGATGTTAAGACAACGATTATTGAAACTGAAAAAGAAGAAACTGTGGTTAAATTAGCCGGAAAAGTGTCTGACAAAACAGAAAAAGAGCTCAATAAGGTAAAAACTAAAGCGACAAGTTTAGAAATTACATTGTCCGATACAGATGGATTCAAATTGATGCCAAGCAGTGATGGGAAAAGTGAACTAGAAATGCAGGTTTTCTTAGGCAAAAATGCCAGCATAAAAAATTTGAAAATAGAGTCAATAGTAGGAAATGTTGATGTTACGGTCCCACAAGATTTTCAAGGGAAGTATGTGACGATTGCTAAAAATGGCGGAGAAGTTTTAGCAGTTCCAGATACTAGTAAAGATCAGGATGAAGTTATAGAGATTAGTACCATCGGAGATATTCGCATTAAAAAGTAAGGAGAATGTACTATGTATGCCCATTATATGCAACATTCAACGACAGATTGTGGAATCGCCTCGTTAAAAACGATATTAAAACAACTACGAATAAAAATTGGTAATGAGAATGAATTATATCAACATTATAGTATTAAAAAAACGCAAGGACTTTCTCTGGATGAAATGAAAACCATTTTAAAAAAGTACGGAGTAAACTCTAGTGCATATGGAGTGACAGATTTTGAGAAATTAAAAAAAGTTGAGAAACTTCCTATGCTATTGGTCGTAGAGAATGATGGTGTAGGTCACTATGTAGTTGTTCATGAGATAAAGGATAATCAGTCATTCATAGTCTCTAATCCTGCAGAAAGCACTCTAATAGAATACGATGAAGCCTATTTAAAATCAATATTTTTAGGCTATGCCCTATGTATTGCAGATTCTAATTCAGTTGTTACACATAGATCAAAAAAGAAATTCAGAATGAATAAGGTGGAATCAAGTCTAGGTAAAAGACTTTACAAAGAAGTCATGCAAGAGATTTCTTATAGCTTAAAAGTAAAAATGATTGGATTGATCTTGTTAAAATACCTACTTCCGATAGTAACAACTTTTCTAATTCAAGGAACACTATCATTAAATAGAACAGATTCTGCTCCTATGTTTGTTTTTGTAATATCTGTAGCGTTATTGTTGATTTTAGGATTCTATAAAATCAATATTATGGAAGGAAAGCAAAAAGTTACACTTGAAAATAAGATTCAAGAAAAAATTTTAATGAAATATTATGTTCAAAAAGTTAGTGATATCAGATCTGGCGGTAATAGAGATAATGTCACTGGTTATTTTTGGAATTTGTTTGGTTCAGTTTCGGGTTTGCTGGAAAAATTTTATTTTAAGCTTAATTTAGTTTATGTATTGCTATTGGCAAGTATTGTTTTCAGTATAACGCCTTTATTATTTGGTGTTTTAGTTTTCTGGATTGGTTTATTTTCTTATTTTTTAAAAAGGAAAATAGACATTATTAGAAATAATGAAAAAGATGTCATTGGAAAATCATCGGTGTTTTCATTTTCTGTTGAGAATAATATCAAAAGCTCATTTGATATCAATTTGTTTTCCAAGAATAAAGAAGCAGAAAGCTTTGTTCAACAGAAAATCCAAGATTATTTTGAAAGTAAAAATCAAATGGTCACGAATGATTTGAAAATAGCTTCAATGTTTCAAGTGTTTTCAACGCTTATCTCAATTTCAACATTTGTTGTGTTCGGTGTAAATGCAGCACTTCACACTGGAAGTACTACTAGTTTATTAAATGATTCAAATGGTATTTTGATTATTTCTATCATACTTAGTTCAGTTGCGCCAGTTCTGCAATCATGGTTGAGTTATCAAAAAAGTGCCATTGCGATTGATTATATTCAAAGTGGCGAAGATTATACTGAGCAAGCGGAAAAATCAGAGGATGTATTAGATGTTCCAAAAATCACCACTATTGATGTGAAGAATTTGAATTTTTCTTATGATGAGAAAAAGAAGATATTCAAACAGTTTGATACGAGATTTGAAGCAGGAAAACTATACACTCTTATTGGAGATAATGGTTGCGGAAAATCAACACTCATTAATTTGCTTTCAGGGGTGTTAGATCCAGATTCTGGAATAATGATTGTTAATGAATCAGTCGAAAGGAGATCATTTAAAAATACCAGTATTAGAGAATATATTAGTTTGTATTCGCCTGAATTCAATTTGTATGGCAATACCGTTGGTCGTAATATTCGCTATAAGGTGTTTAATGAGAATTTGACAACAGAGCAGAAGTCTCACTATGATGACTTGCTGGATTTAAAGTTGCCAAATAATTATTTGATTCAGAGCGAGGGTCGAAACTTATCTCAAGGCCAAAAACAAAAAATTCTATTAATGCGAGCTTTGTATCAAGATACGAGTCTTTATATTTTTGATGAACCAACAGGAAATTTAGATAGTGCGTCTAAGAAAAAATTTATGAATTATATCAAAAAACTAGCTAATGATGAAAAAAAGATCGTGATTGTAATAAGTCATGAGACAGATGTTTTAGAATATGCTGATGAAATTATCAATATAAAAGAAAAAAGACGGGGAGATAAGAATGAAAAATAAAACAGGAATACTGTTATTGTCTATCGTTGTTATTGTATTTTTTG
Organism: Enterococcus sp. 7E2_DIV0204; assembly: GCF_002140855.1. Taxonomy (NCBI): domain Bacteria; kingdom Bacillati; phylum Bacillota; class Bacilli; order Lactobacillales; family Enterococcaceae; genus Enterococcus; species Enterococcus sp. 7E2_DIV0204. The sequence continues at coordinate 1,223,527 of NZ_NGKY01000001.1, read as the reverse complement.
TGATTCTAACAGCATCTAAAACGAGTGCCAGTATAAAAGACAACACAATATCAATCCAGCAAATCGAAGATACCATTACAAACAAAGAAGACACATTCATTTTAGTAGGAAATCGAAATTGCACGTCATGTCAAATGTTTCTACCAATTTTAGAAAAAGCAGCGAAAAAGACAGATACTGAAGTCTATTATCTGGATACTGAAAATACTAGTAATAAAAAGTTTATAACTAGTAATAACGTAACAGTGACGCCGACGATACTAGTGATCAAAGCTGGGGAACTAACACGCTATGAAGGTGCTCTAGAGTATGACACAACAAAAAATATTCTTGAAGGTAGGGAAGTAGAATGAAGTTAAAGAGAATAGCAGTATTCTTGTCAGTAATTGGATTGTTTAGCTTGGGTGGAACGGCATATGCATTAAAATTGGACAATGATAAGAAAGATCAGCAATTAGTGGTTGAGCAGTCTAACTATCCAGAGATTTACAACACAGTAGATTCAATTACATTTGATAGCTTTAAAGAAAAACTTGAAAAACAAGAAGATTTTTATGTTTATGTAGGTCGACCAACATGTGGAGACTGTAATGACTTTGAGCCGGAATTTATTAAATTGGTGGAAGAAAAAAACATTTCACAACAGATATTTTATTTAAATGTCGCAAAGGTTAAAGAGAATGAGGAAGAATGGGAAAAGTTCAAGTTGGATTACAACATTAAGTATACTCCAACACTAGCTAAATATAGTAAAGGTATTTTGACGAATAAAATAGAGTGGACACCTGAAAATGGAATATCCCTGCAGAAAGTCGCAGAGTGGATAGATAGATATGTTGAGCCAGCAGCGTTAGTCAAATAACTACTGAGTTATTAAAACTATAAAAAGAGGAGGAAAAGAAGATGAAAGAATTAACGAAAAATGAAGCGAAAATAGTAGAGGGTGGCTTGAGATTTTGTTTCTTTTATTGGAAAGGCTGGGGCTTTTTCTGTAAGTAAGAAGGCAGTGAGGAAGAGAGAACAGGTTTAAAAAAGAGAATTAATGTAAATCAAACATAAAAGAGGAGGAAAAGAAGATGAAAGAATTAACGAAGAATGAAGCAAAAACAGTAGAAGGTGGCTTGAGATTTTGTTTCTTCTATTGGAAAGGCTGGGGCTTCTTCTG
>NZ_NGKY01000001.1:1211251-1222262 GCF_002140855.1 Enterococcus sp. 7E2_DIV0204 | reverse complement strand
GGTGGCTTGAGATTTTGTTTCTTCTATTGGAAAGGCTGGGGCTTCTTCTGCAAATAAAAAGAAGTAGCTAAGAGATCACTAAGTTATTGAATAGAGTAAGTAATGAGTAAAAAAGATAGAGATTTAAGTAGTTTAGTCATATAAACTACGATCGCGACCTGATCCATTTAGGAACAGGTTGCGTTTTTTTGCTTGTAATAGAAATTGACTATGTGTTTTTATAAGGTAACTATTTAATAGCTTACACTCGTATGGTAATTTTACGCTTGAGAATTTGATTATTTGTTGAAAAGATTCTTTTATTATATAAGCAAATCAATATCATTATTTTTTTATTCGGCTTATGATAAAGAAAAGAAGAGGTGAGGGAATCATGGAACACAATTACGAAAAAGCGATTTTTGCAGGAGGCTGTTTTTGGTGTATGGTCAAACCATTTGATACTCAACCAGGTATTATTTCGGTTGTAGCTGGATATACTGGTGGACATGTCGTAAATCCAAGCTATGAGCAAGTCACATCAGGAATGACCGGTCACACAGAAGCCGTTGAGATAACCTATGATCCTGCGATTATTCCATATGAAAAACTAGTAGAAACGTATTGGCAGCAAACAGATCCAACCGATGCATTCGGACAATTTGCAGATCGTGGGGATTCTTATCGACCTGTTATCTTTTATGCAAATGAAGCACAAAAGATAAGCGCAGAAAAATCAAAAGCGGCATTACAAGCAAGTGGTCGCTTTACGCAGCCAATCGTTACCAAGATTGAGCCAGCACAAGCTTTTTATCCAGCAGAAGACTATCACCAAGACTATTATAAAAAGCATAGTGTACATTATAGTCTGTATAAGGAAGGTTCCGGACGTGCTGGATTTATTCGGAAAAATTGGAAAGCTAAATAAATTGAAGTGATGAGCCGGACAAAACTAAAGTCAGTTTTGTATCGAGCTCATTCTTTATTTCCATATTAGTGCAAAAAATAGACCGATACTTAAAAAAGGCACAAAAGGTAGTTGTCGGATAGTTTTCTTTAAAATGTATTGGTAGATGAAAAGAAAAAGTAAGCCACTACTGCTGGCAATGAACAATAAAAATATAATCGACTCTCCACCTAAAAATAAGCCCCACACCGTTAACAAAAAGATGTCGCCACCTCCCACAGAATCAGGAAAGATATGGTTTAGTATCTGTAAAGCAATGAATAGAATCAAGCTTGTAAATGGAAAAAAAGGTAATACCAAATAAATATGTCCAATACATAATAAGATGGAACAGGTGTAAAATAATCTAGGTTCTACGATTAAATAAAAGAGGTCAGTTAAAGATAAAACGACAGCCATCGATAAAAAAAATAGAGAATAAACAGGATGAACCGCTTCAAGCAATACATAAAAACAAAGTGATCCGAAAATCAACTCGCTAAAAAAATAAACATAAGATAGCTTACATTTGCAGTAACGACAGCGAAAACCCAAACATAGAATTGAAACAATTGGGATCAATTCGACCATCTTTAATTTAGTTTGGCAATAAGTACAGTGGGAAGCGGGGCGCACTATTGATCGGTTGGCAGGTATACGTTCTGCCACTAAACAAAGAAATGAACCTATCACACTACCAATAATAAAATAAATAATCGACATAGAAAATTCTCCTTTCATAAATAAATACGCAAATATCGCCCTTTTTAACTAGACAAATATTTTTTTATTAGGAATAATGAAAGAGAGAAATGAGGCGAGAAAATGGAAAAAATGGCAATTGGTGTAGATATTGGTACAACGCAAACAAAGGCAGTCGCTTTTAGTGAGGATGGAGTAGTTCAAGCATCTGCTTATATTCGTTACCCGCTCATTCAGGAAACAGAAGGTATGGCAGAGCAAGATATAGATCAGATTTTTCAAGCAGTCATTACTTGTATTGGTGCGGTTGTGGCAAAAGTGCAGCCACATGAAATTTCAGTAGTATCCTTTTCAACTGCGATGCATGGCTTGATCGTAATGGATAAAAATCATCAGCCGTTGACAAGAGTCATTACATGGGCTGATAATCGTGCAGAAAAATACGCAGAAGAACTAAAAAATACGGCATTAGGAACATCTATTTATCAAAAAACAGGGTTACCGATGCACCCAATGACCCCGTTCCATAAAATGCGCTGGCTGAAGGAAGAGTTTCCGAAGGTTTATGAACAAGCAGACAAATTTATTGGGATGAAAGACTATATTTTTTATCGTTTATTTGATCAATATATTACCGATATCAGCACTGCTTCAGGAACAGGATTTTTAAATATTCATGATCTGATATGGGATCAACAAGCATTAGCGGAGCTGGAAATTACTACAGAGCAGTTGCCAAGACTAGTTAAACCTACTCAGCAACTAACTGGTTTAAAAGAAGAATGGTTAAAACTATTAGGATTGACGCCTCAAACAATTTTTGTGTTAGGCGGAGCAGATGGTCCATTATCAAATTTAGGCTTAGGTGCTTTAAATCAAGGAACGGCTACTTTAACGGTTGGAACCAGTGGCGCATTGCGCTATATTGTTGAGCAGCCCCAGACGCATCCACAAGCAGAGACTTTTTGTTGTGTGCTAGATGAATATCATTGGGTAATTGGCGGTGCAACAAGTAATGGCGCTGGTATTTTTGACTGGGCTTGTGAAAATTTCTTGAAAGAAGTTCAAATGGAAGCTCGTGAGACTGGAAAAAATCCTTATGATGCCGTGATGGAACTTGTGAAGGAGACACCGGCAGGAGCTAAAGGCTTATTGTTTCATCCTTATTTATTAGGAGAACGGGCACCATTATGGGATGCGGAAGCTGCCGGTAATTTTGTTGGACTGAAAAGAAATCATGATGATAAGATTATGATGCGAGCTGTGGTTGAAGGAATTTGTTTGAATTTGAAACGTATTTTAACGGAATTGGAAGAGCTAGGCGGATCAGTGAAGGAAATTCGGGCTACAGGCGGATTTGCTGATTCAAAGGTTTTTAAACAGGTCATGGCAGATGTTTTTGGTTATAGGTTATCAATGACAGAAAGTGTCGAGGCATCTGCCATGGGGGCAGTTCTATTAGGCTGGCAAAGCTTAGGAAAAATTCCCAGCTTGAAAGCAGCCGGTGATTTGGTAGAGATTTGTGAAATAGTTGAACCGAATAGTGAAAAGCAGCAAATTTATCAACAGATTTATCCACTATTTAGCACAACGCAACAGCAACTATCAGCCAGTTATCATCAATTAGCCAAACTAAGAGCTGATTTAGACTAAATTTTTTTGACAAATAGCGCTGAACTTGTTTTACTAGTAGTAAGAGAACGGAGGAAAGGAAATGAAAAAAGTCTGGATCACTTTTTTGCTTTTGGTCGGGATTTTTCTGACAAGTTGCGGCTCAAAAGGGATCTCCGCAGAAGAGGCCGGTGAATTGTTTGTTGATCGCCTGGTCTACCAGAAAAGAGAAAATGAATTTGCGAGGGAATTTCGTGACGGCGAACGAGTAGGCAAAGAGTTAGATAAAAACAGTAATACGTTTGAAGAAAACTTTGCAAAAGGATTATCCTCGACAGGTGCCAAAGTTCCACAAAAAGCAGCAAATCAATTAACAAAAGAATTATTACAACAGACAAAAGCAAAAACATCCTATAAGATTATTAAAATAGATGAAACAAAAACCGGGGCTGTAATTTCTTATTATGTAACTGGGTTAGATTTAGTGAGTGCTATGCAGGATATGACCAGACAGCTCGTAAAAGAAACTTTAGCTGATCCGGAAATAGCGAAAGATGATCAAAAAACACTAGATGCAACTTTTTCTATTTTGGAAGAACGAGTCAAATCAATTAAAATCAAAACAGATCCAGTTCAGCTTGAATTACGTTTAGAAAAGGAAAAGGGTAAATGGTTTATACCAGATAATCAAAAAGAAGCTGTATCCAATTTGTTCCTAGCATTTATTTCGGGTTCTGAAAATACAGAAGCGATGAATCAGGAGCTAGAAGAGGCAATGAATGAAGTTGCTAAAGAAATTATTGACTCATTAGATACTATGCCACTACCTAATAACAATTGATGTTTTAGATTATAATAATTATCAAAAGACAATATTTATAAAAATGAAGGTTTTACTGTACTTTTCCGGCATTTCGTACTACAATTATAGATGTAGATAAAAACTTTAGGAGGATGATGTATAATGAAATTTGAACAAACTAAAGAAGTATTGAACCAACTAGTTGCAGATCTAAGCCAGTTTTCAGTGGTAATCCACCAAACACACTGGTATATGCGTGGCCCAGAATTCTTGACATTGCACCCTAAAATGGATGAATACATGGACCAAATCAATGACCAATTAGATGTTGTTTCTGAACGTTTGATTACATTAGATGGAGCTCCGTATTCAACTTTACAAGAATTTGCAGATCATACTGGTATTTCAGATGAAATTGGTACTTACGAACGCTCAATTCCTGAACGTATGGAAAAATTAGTAGAAGGTTACCGTTATTTAGCTGATTTATACCAAAAAGGAATCGATGTTTCTGGTGATGAAGGTGATGATTCTACACAAGATATCTTTATCGCAAATAAAACTGATATTGAGAAAAACATTTGGATGTTGCAAGCAAAATTAGGGAAAGCACCTGGTATTGATGCAGATTCACGTACTAAAACTCGTTAATTTAAAACTTGTAAAAGCATATGAAAGATAGTGAGTTATCTTTCATATGCTTTTTTTAGTTTTCTTCGTTAGCTAGTTTCAGCTTACTACGCATAATGGCAGCTTGGACTTGTCCAAAGCCTGTTCCGCCGTATGAAGTCCGCCGTTCAACAGCTGTTTTTGAGGCTAAAGTTTGGTAGATGTCAGCTTCGATCAAGGGGGTAATCGTTTGGTATTTTTCTAAGGGAACATCTTGTAAGTAGATGCCTTGCTTTGTACATTCTAGGACTAATTTACCAACAATTTCATGTGCTTGCCTGAATGGTAACCCTTTGTTGGCTAGGTAGTCTGCTAATTCTGTAGCATTTGAAAAATCTTTTTCAGTTGCTTTTTCCATGATGGCTGTATTCAGCGTCATTGACTCAACCATACCAGCCATGATCTCTAAACTAGTTAAGATTGTGTGAGACGTATCAAACATCCCCTCTTTGTCTTCTTGCAGGTCTTTGTTATAAGCTAATGGCAGCCCTTTTAAAACGGTTAAAAGGCTGAATAAATTGCCATATACGCGACCGGACTTTCCTCGAATCAATTCAGCCATGTCAGGATTTTTTTTCTGTGGCATAATCGAGCTGCCAGTGGAAAAAGTATCGGTCAATTCGATAAATTGAAATTCGTGACTACACCATAAAATGATTTCTTCGCAAAATCTCGAAAGGTGCATCATTAAAATAGAACTATTGCTAAGAAATTCTAGAATAAAGTCACGGTCACTCACGCCATCCAAGCTATTGTCATAAATCGAAGCAAAACCTAGTAGTTCAGCGGAATAGGCTCGATCGATGGGAAATGTCGTACCAGCGAGTGCTGCACAGCCCAATGGCGAGATATCGATTCGTTTTAAGCTCTCTGAAAAACGTTCTTGGTCTCGAGTTAGCATTTCATAATAGGCCATCATATGGTGGGCAAATGAAATCGGTTGAGCATGCTGTAAATGTGTATAGCCAGGCATGATCGTTTCAATATTTTCCTCAGCTTTATCCACTAAGACTTGGCGCAGTAAATGGATCTTTTCAATGACTTCTTGAACGACTTCTTTTAAGTAAAGATGCATATCGGTTGCCACCTGATCATTTCGGCTGCGTCCTGTATGTAATTTGCCAGCCACAAGACCAATTTCTTCATGTAAGTGCTTTTCGATATTCAAATGGATATCTTCATTTTCTATACTGAATTCTAGCTCACCAGCGTTTAGTTTTTGCTGAAGAGTATTAAGTCCGAAAGTAATCTGTTTGGCTTCATCAGTCGTTAAAATACCTGTTTTAGCTAACATTTTTACATGTGCGAGACTCCCTATAATATCTTGTTTGGCTAATGTTTGATCGAAAGGGATCGAAGCACCGAATGAATCGATCCAGGCTTCACTTTTTCCTTCAAAACGTCCACCCCATAATTTTCCCATTATCTGCACCTCTTTACTATGCATTATTATTCATTCTCAAATTGCTTATTTTTCTTCATGGCCTATTGATTTCCTTATTTCCATCCGCAGGTAGAAAAGAAATTCTCCTAGAACAAGCCACTCGTTGAAGGTGAAACAATCGGATAACCTTATTTACAAGGCATGTAAAAGCTATCTCACGTATAGAATCACTCTAATTTTGCTTATTTAATGATGCTTGAACTTCCGCATTGACTTTCGTTGGTAGGCCCCAAAGTTTGATAAAGCCAACAGCTGCTGCTTGATCAAAAGTATCAGCTGATGTATAAGTTGCTAGATTTTCATTGTAGAGACTATTTTCTGATTTACGACCTTCAACAATTGCATGTCCTTTGAACAATTTTACTCGAACTACGCCATTTACGTATTTTTGAGTAGACTTTAAAAAAGCAATCAAGGCATCTGTTAACGGATTGAACCATAATCCATCGTAAATAATTTGTGATAATTGATTTTCGATGATTGGTTTGAAGTGAGCCAGCTCACGGACAAAGGTCAAATCTTCTAGCTCTTTATGGGCGGTCATTAGAGTGATCGCTGCTGGACATTCATAAACTTCACGTGATTTGATTCCCACTAAGCGGTTTTCCACATGATCGATTCGCCCAATGCCATGTTTACCAGCTAAGTCATTTAAATCGAGGATCAACTCAGATAACAGCATACTTTTACCATTGATGGCTGTTGGAACGCCCTCAACAAAAGTCAGCTCGATGACATCTGCTTCATCAGGTGCATTCTCTAAACTGGCGGTTAGTTCGTAGGCGCCTTCAGGAGGTGTAGCCCAGGGATTTTCTAAAATGCCGCATTCATTCGCACGGCCCCAAAGGTTTTGGTCAACTGAATAAGGATTATCCAAATCAGCCGGAACGGGCACCCCTTTTTCTTTAGCGTAATTGATTTCTTCTTCACGAGACCATTTCCATTCACGAACAGGTGCAATAACACTGATTTCGGGTGCAAGGGCATTGATCGCAACTTCAAAACGGACTTGATCATTCCCTTTTCCTGTACAACCGTGTGCAATTGTTGCGGCCCCTGTTTCGTGAGCCAATTCTACTAATTTTTTAGCAATCAAAGGACGAGATAAGGCAGAGACTAGAGGATAAGATTGCTCATAAAAAGTATGGCCTTGTAAAGCAATCAAAGCAAACTCTTGGGCAAACTCTTCTTTGGCATCAATAGTATAAGAAGCAGATGCCCCCACTTCTAATGCCTTATTCTTGATAAAATCTAAATCTTTCTTTTCGCCCACATCTAAACAGCAGGCAATCACATCATATCCTTCATCAACTAACCACTTAACAGCAACAGAGGTATCTAATCCTCCAGAGTAGGCTAAAACAACTTTTTCTTTCATTTGTAACACTCCTTATTTTCTAATTGACTTTTTTGATTGTTCTCATCATATCACTTGAAAATACATAAATCAACAGTTTTTATAAATAATTATACATTTATTTGCTTTTATAAGGAAAAATATACATTTTTGTTTGTGGGTTCTCGTAATATATATTATGCATATACAGGTAATTTTTATTTAACAACGGTGTTAATTTTTTTAAGTGATAAAATAGGCAAGAAAAATAAAGCAAAAACCTCAGAAATTCATTGACTTTACAAGCGATAGAAGGTATCATATTAAATGGTATTGTTTGCCCCACAATGAGCCCCGGAAACTCAAGTGAATGTCAAACATCGAATAGAAAATTGGAGGAAAGAATTGTGCGTACAACATATATGGCCAAATCTGGCGAAGTAGAACGTAAATGGTATGTAGTAGATGCAACAGATATCCCAATGGGACGTCTTTCAACTGTAGTTGCTTCTATCTTACGTGGAAAAAATAAACCAACATTCACACCACATGTGGATACTGGAGATTTCGTAATTGTAATTAATGCTGATAAAATCAAATTAACTGGTAACAAAGCAAGTGATAAAATTTACTACCGTCACAGCCAATACCCAGGTGGGTTGAAATCTGTTACTGCTGGTGAATTACGCGATAAAAACTCTCGTCGTTTAATCGAAACTTCTGTAAAAGGTATGCTTCCTAAAAACACTTTAGGCCGTAAACAATTTACTAAGTTGAACGTATACGGTGGAGCTGAACATCCACATGCTGCACAACAACCAGAAGTATTAGATATTACTAACCTAATTTAAGGAGGGAAATTCATTGGCTCAAGTACAATATAGCGGCACTGGCCGTCGTAAAAAATCTGTAGCTCGCGTACGTTTAGTACCAGGTACTGGTAAAATTACTGTAAACAAAAAAGATGTTGAAGAATATATTCCACACGCTGACTTGCGTGAAGTTATCAACCAACCATTTGGCGTAACTGAAACTAAAGGCGCTTATGATGTAATGGTAAACGTTAACGGTGGAGGCTACTCTGGTCAATCAGGTGCGATCCGTCACGGTATCGCTCGCGCATTATTAGAAGTAGATCCTGACTTCCGCGGAGCTTTAAAACGCGCTGGTCTTCTTACACGTGATGCCCGTATGGTAGAACGTAAAAAACCAGGTCTTAAAAAAGCTCGTAAAGCTTCACAATTCTCTAAACGTTAATCTTTGGTATATCAAGGATTTCAAGACACTTTCCAATTTTTGGAGAGTGTCTTTTTTTGTTTTGGTTACGACCTATTGGCTAACCCGTAACTGCTTCACCTTGATTAGCTTTCCTGTACTCCTCTAACTGTTTGATTGTATCAACTTTTGACTGTTGGCTCCTATACTAGAAATCCGGACAAGTTATTCGCTATAATCTATTAAAGGAGTTTTTATTATGCAGACAAAAACATCAGCTACAAGATATTCAAAAGAATTTAGAGAATCGATGGTGTCACTAAGTCAGACCGGTCGGTCTGCGAATTCATTATCAAAAAAATACAACGTAAGTGTCTCTACACTTAGTAAGTGGATTCGTCAAGCAGATTCAAATGACCGGAATATTCTCTCACTAAATGAACGTGCACTATTAAAAGAAAATAAACGATTAAAAGAAAAAATCGACATTTTAAAGCGAGCGGCGGTGCTTTTGGCAAAGAATTAATCAATAAGGGACGTGCTACTGTACTACGGGTGGTTCGTGTTAACTTAGAAGCAAAGCACCGCATTACTCGTATTTTAAGCGTTCTTAAGATTCCTAGAACGACGTATTATGATTATTTAAATTGGCGCCCCAGTAAGCGAATGATTAGACGACAACAGATAAAAGAGAAAGTATTAGCGTCCTGGTTATCGTATCCAATGTATGGGTATCCGAGGATGACCAAGTATTTTAATGAAAATCTCAACTACCCAGTTAGTCGCTACCTTATCTATCGCCTTATGCGTGAGCTAGGGATTCATTCACGGATGATTAAAAAAATGAAGAAACCTAGCACCTATACAGACGTTGCCAAGTTACCAAACCTAATAAGAAAAATGAATGACTGGTCTAAAGTACTTTTAACAGATACCACGTATATCCGAGTGAAAGGGAAGTGGGTTTATTTAGCTAGTCTATACAATCCAGAAACCCGAAGGGTTATCGCTCATAAGGTCGGAGCCCATATGACAAAAGAGCTGGCAACGAGTGTGCTGGAGAAAGTAGGTTTGCGCAGACTTGGAGTAAAGATTGTACACAGCGACATGGGAAGCCAATACACAAGCGATTTATTTAATCAGACGCTACAAAATAGACAAATAAAGCACTTCTACTCTCGAAAGGGTTGCCTAGGAGATAATGCAAGAATAGAAAGTTTTCACTCGATTTTGAAACGAGAATATGCCAATTTTCAGTCCTTTCAAACACTTGATGAAGCGATTGTTGGCATTGATAGCTATATTCGTTGGTACAATAGTGATCGAATTTCTCTCGTTGCCTAGCGAAAAAATGTGCTACTTTCAAAAAAAAACGAATGTTGAAAGTGTTATTTAAGTGCGCCTTTTGGTATTCCGTTTAAAAATATGAAGGATGATTTAGATTGAATAGTGCATCATTTACTTTGCTTAACTGTTTTTATTGCTCTCACAACAATTCTTTCGCATTTTTTTGTTCGGATTCTTGACATAGGTGCCAAACACGAAAAAGGATTATCTTTAGGTGAACAAAAGTTTAGAGATAGTGCAGCAAGAGAGTGAAGAAGCTAAAAAGTATCTCCTTTCACTTGAGAGAGAGAAATGCAAGAGGCCTGTGAATGAAGAATTAAAAAAACTTAAGAAGCTAATAGATACGTTACAGACTCTTGCTAGAGCAAAGCAAACCATTTCAAAAGGAATAATTAAATACCAAAGAGTATAAAGAATTACTGAGGTTGATTAGAGAGTTAAAAATTCTAAAAGATGAGTGTTTGTAGTAGCGTATCGTCTGTTGAGTAGAAGAGCACCTAAAAGATTTTTCTAGTTAAAGGATATCTTTTAGGTGTTTCTTGAACATAACGAAAAATAATATTATCTATATTGTCTTATAACTTGTTAAATGATAAACTTATTGTAAAATAAATATTTGTTTATATATCTTAATCTGAATAAAAAATATATAGGAGATACTAATATGAATCGAGATCTTATTTTCAAAAACCAAGAACATATAACCTTTTTTGAAAAAAATACAAAGGATAAAACGTTTAATTGTCATGAGCTCTCTTTAATTTATTTGTTGGGGCTAACAGAAGTAACCAGAAAGCATTTTGTCGAAATCTATTCTGAAGATAAGGGTACTAAACATGAGTCTGTTTTGGCAGATTGGCAAACCGAAGAATCAACTCGATTAACGATTTTAGCATTTAATCTGTACGAAGATTATTTGTTTGGTTTTAGTGATCAAGTCTATCGGCATAAACTAGATCT
>NZ_NGKY01000001.1:1209248-1210641 GCF_002140855.1 Enterococcus sp. 7E2_DIV0204 | reverse complement strand
GAAGGAAACGTAAAAAAAATGGAAGAGTTGTTGATCAGTATCAATAGTCAGTTGAACAAATACGCTGACACAGTAGCACAACGTGACCAACAAGACACATCTAGATGTGTATAAGAGACAGGTATACTTATTGACCGATATACTATCTGTGTAAACAAATTTGTTATAGAGTAGGAGAAATTATAACTGTCTCTTATACACATCTAGATGTGTATAAGAGACAGCCGATATACTATCTGTGTAAACAAATTTGTTATAGAGTAGGAGAAATTATAATGGCAGGAGCAATTTCCGTCACACCCGAGCAACTGAAGTCACAAGCAAAGGTTTATACACAATCACAACAACAAATCCAAGATGCGATTCGTAAAGTAAATTCTATGAATCAACAAATCGCGCAAGAGTGGAAAGGTCAAGCGTTCCAATCGTATTTAGAACAATACAATCAATTAGAAGGTAACGTTAAAAAAATGGAAGAGTTGTTGATCAGTATCAATAGTCAGTTGAACAAATACGCTGACACAGTAGCACAACGTGACCAACAAGATGCAAGTTCTTTCGGTTTAAACTAAATTAATTTTGAAATAAAAAAGCGTTAGTGCAGTACATTGCGCTAACGCTTTTTTGAGTAAAGGGGTTTAACGTTTGAATAAGAAAAGAGCAGTTAGACTAGGAATACTTACAGGAATTATTGTCCTTTTAGGCATACTAGGAACGTTAGGAGTGAAAAAAATGATCGAACCAACAGAGAAAGAAAAACAAATCACTTTTCTCAAAAAACATGAAAATGAAATGAATGAGTATATCGAAAATAGTGTTGAATTTCAAATATCAAAAGTTACTTATAATTGGGATAGTGTAATAGAAAATACGATAGGAAATGGTCTGCCTAAAGGAGCAGGTAAAGTTATTCAAATATTTGGGTTCGTAAATAATAAAGAGAATTTGGATTTTAGATTGGACATTCAAATAGACGATAGTAACCTCCCCAACTTAAATACTATCAAATATGGTCAACAATTAACTGACGAAGGAGAATGACATGGCTAATTTAGAAAAAGACTATAATATATATGCTGATTTATCACAAGGTGCATATACCGGTAGGGAAAACAACTTTCCTTACAATGAATTAAAGCCTAGTCAACAAAATAAATTAAATTCAAATGAGTCCGTAAAATTTAATTTTTCAGATGCAAAAGATGCACATGGAAATAGTATAGATACGGTGTATTTACAACCAGACAAAACAGTAGAAACTATTACGGAGAAAAAATTCTTTGGCAAAGATAAGGAGTACCAAAAAGGGCTTTTAACGGATGAAAAAGCAGGGTATAACTCTTATTATCTAACAGATACCCCTACTCTAAATACAGACACAAAGCATACCTAC
>NZ_NGKY01000001.1:1183228-1201842 GCF_002140855.1 Enterococcus sp. 7E2_DIV0204 | reverse complement strand
TGAGGGAGTTTTATCTACAAGCAATTAGTTTACGTTTAGATTGATTGAATAAAAAAATTACAATTAAATAATATATTTTATCTTTAAAAAAATAAAAATATTCAATTAGCATTGAATAATGCCCTTTAAATCGTATTTTATTTCTAAAAAACATTGACAAGTATACTTATTGACCGATATACTATCTGTGTAAACAAATTTGTTATAGAGTAGGAGAAATTATAATGGCAGGAGCAATTTCCGTCACACCCGAGCAACTGAAGTCACAAGCAAAGGTTTATACACAATCACAACAACAAATCCAAGATGCGATTCGTAAAGTAAATTCTATGAATCAACAAATCGCGCAAGAGTGGAAAGGTCAAGCGTTCCAATCGTATTTAGAACAATACAATCAATTAGAAGGTAACGTTAAAAAAATGGAAGAGTTGTTGATCAGTATCAATAGTCAGTTGAACAAATACGCTGACACAGTAGCACAACGTGACCAACAAGATGCAAGTTCTTTCGGTTTAAACTAAATTAATTTTGAAATAAAAAAGCGTTAGTGCAGTACATTGCGCTAACGCTTTTTTGAGTAAAGGGGTTTAACGTTTGAATAAGAAAAGAGCAGTTAGACTAGGAATACTTACAGGAATTATTGTCCTTTTAGGCATACTAGGAACGTTAGGAGTGAAAAAAATGATCGAACCAACAGAGAAAGAAAAACAAATCACTTTTCTCAAAAAACATGAAAATGAAATGAATGAGTATATCGAAAATAGTGTTGAATTTCAAATATCAAAAGTTACTTATAATTGGGATAGTGTAATAGAAAATACGATAGGAAATGGTCTGCCTAAAGGAGCAGGTAAAGTTATTCAAATATTTGGGTTCGTAAATAATAAAGAGAATTTGGATTTTAGATTGGACATTCAAATAGACGATAGTAACCTCCCCAACTTAAATACTATCAAATATGGTCAACAATTAACTGACGAAGGAGAATGACATGGCTAATTTAGAAAAAGACTATAATATATATGCTGATTTATCACAAGGTGCATATACCGGTAGGGAAAACAACTTTCCTTACAATGAATTAAAGCCTAGTCAACAAAATAAATTAAATTCAAATGAGTCCGTAAAATTTAATTTTTCAGATGCAAAAGATGCACATGGAAATAGTATAGATACGGTGTATTTACAACCAGACAAAACAGTAGAAACTATTACGGAGAAAAAATTCTTTGGCAAAGATAAGGAGTACCAAAAAGGGCTTTTAACGGATGAAAAAGCAGGGTATAACTCTTATTATCTAACAGATACCCCTACTCTAAATACAGACACAAAGCATACCTACTTCACCACTAGAGGTAGCGATGGTATATCCTGGGAAAATCGAAATGATTGGTTGGGAAATAACCTTGTTTTTGCGACAGAAAAGGGATATATTCCTCAAGCAAAACTAGCAACAGAAGCGATGCATCAAAAAATAGAAGAGATGAGAACAAAAGCACCAAATGCCACCATGTCTATGACAGGTCATTCATTAGGAACAATGGTCACGATTCAAGCAGTTGCTAATCTTCCAGCTAAAGATATAAGTAAAATCGATAAAGTGATCTTATTTCAAGGTCCCGATGCTCGTGAAAGTATTAATAATATGTCTGAACAAGCGCGCAAAAATATTCAATTGCTCGAAGAACACGGAAAGATTGAATACTACGTCAATGCATTTGATATTGTCTCAATGTTAAATCGAAACAAAAAGGGCGTGGATGAAATCGGAAAAGTACACTATTTACTTCCGAAAACATTCACATCTACATTTGATGGTGGATCTCCAGGGTCAAGTCATGATTTTGGTCAGTATCAATTAAATCCTGACGGTACGCCTAAAGAAGCGAATTTAAAAGAACATGGCTATATCTTTGCAGCTGGAATTAAGGTCTCCAATTTAATTGATAAATATATAAAAAAACTGATTAAAGAGAAAGACGGCGCGGATAGCCTTTCGTATTATGAACTTGTAAAATTATTAACCTCTGGTGGCTATAAAGATTTCGAAAAAGAATATTCAAAAATTATTGCAGATGCCGAGGTTGCGAGTAAATGGAATGGGAAGGTATCCAATTTACAGGAAAGTATCCGTGGGGCTTCTGGTAGTAAAAAAATTGAACTTCGAGGCGAGCTTGCCACAGAAGTCGCAAATAAAGCGAAAACAGTTGGCGACGACTATGTATTGATTCAAAAAAATGACCAACAAGAAGCAGAAGATGAAGTAGATTTGGTTGTAAAAGAAATTGAAAGTGGTGCAAAGGACATTCAAAAATATTTAGAAAGTTATGAAGTTGACGCACTGATTGCTCCCTATAAAAAAACTAACTTGTGGGATAGTGGCCAAGCAACAAGCAACATTAACGAAGCAAAAAAATACAAAGAAAAATTGACTGCATTCAGTAAAACGTTAACAACTGTTGCAAAAAATATTCAAGAGTATGATGGAAATGCAGGGAAAAATATATTCACGAAGAAGTAATAAAGGAGTTTTATTATGGATGAAGAAAAAGCCTTGCTTCTAAAATTAAAGCAAGAACGAAAAAATCAAGAACGGATCGCCATAAAAGCAATAATTACTGCAAAAAAGACGCGGTTAAGCACAACCAGACAAAATTCTACTAGTACGCTAAATGAACTATCAGATGCTATGTATCAACAAAGTAACAGTGTCCTTCCTGGAGCTCTAGAAGGAGCTTTACAAGGAAACAGTGCAGCCTCTGCAAAACAGTGTTTGACCGAGTTAGCGAAACCAATCTTTAAAACACCTGTAAAAGAGGTTTAATCGAATGAGTCCAGAGGAGCAAAAAAAGAAACAACGTCAAGCAACAGAAGAATACGAGCAGGATAAACGAGCTCTTCAACAAACGCAGAAAAAGATGGAAGAAGAAGTAGAACACTTCAAAAAAGACACAGAAAAGTTAATGGATAAAGTTCTCTATCTCACAAAAAATGATTCGTGGGATAAACGATCATTCTATCGACAAATGGAAGAAAGTCAGGCAACGATTCAATCTGAAACTCGACGATTCACACAAAAAATCGAAGAAACACAGAATGAACTAAGACGAACCTACCAAAGAAATATAGAAAAAATAGACCAGACAGAAGGGACAACCTGAAACTTTGACTTATAACAGAATCGAAGCTAGAACAAGTTTTGGAGAAATGTGGGTATAAATGAATAAGAAATATTTCAAAAATTATCGAATGACTATCGCTAGCCTTTCACTTTTGAATATATGCGTAATTCTTTCAACTATTTTCTGGTTTAATCAAGTACATACTGATGTTATGAAGAGAGTTGGTACTGGCCCCGAATCTGGTTGGATATTTTTCTTTATAGGGGTACCTATGTATTTCCCTGTTTGTATATTATTTGTTGTTGCTATTAGTTTGCTTGCATTCAGTATTATGTATATTTTTTTGTGTATCAAACATTTAAAAGCTAACTTACCTTCTAGTTAATTGTGTCAAGAGCCAGTGGAAGTGTAGAATTACGGACGTACCAATTTAGCAAATTTAATTTAAATTTCATTATGGAATCCGGTATAGTCTGACAAAGAATCTTCGACAAGAATGGGATTGTGGAAAAGGTTCTTTGAATTATTTGTTAAGGTTGTCTAGCATCAATTCTAGTGAAATATATGCTGGAAGAGAAGGTATCGAGTATGAATCTATCAAAGTAGATTAGCAGTGTTTTCTAAAGCTCAATTTTGTCAGTCACTTGTTTTCTGATTGTAAAACTGAGGGAGTTTTATCTACAAGCAATTAGTTTACGTTTAGATTGATTGAATAAAAAAAATTACAATTAAATAATATATTTTATCTTAAAAAAAATAAAAATATTCAATTAGAATTTAAGAATGTTCTTTAAATCTTATTTTGTTTCTAAAAAACGTTGACAAGTATACTTATTGACCGATATACTATCTGTGTAAACAAATTTATTATAGAGTAGGAGAGATTATAATGGCAGGAGCAATTTCCGTCACACCCGAGCAACTGAAATCACAAGCAAAGGTTTATACACAATCACAACAACAAATCCAAGATGCGATTCGCAAAGTAAATTCTATGAATCAACAAATCGCGCAAGAGTGGAAAGGTCAAGCGTTTCAATCGTATTTAGAACAATACAATCAATTAGAAGGAAACGTAAAAAAAATGGAAGAGTTGTTGATCAGTATCAATAGTCAGTTGAACAAATACGCTGACACAGTAGCACAACGTGACCAACAAGATGCAAGTTCTTTCGGTTTAAACTAAATTAATTTTGAAATAAAAAAGCGTCAGTGCAATTCATTGCGCGGACGTTTTTTATTTAGGAGAGAAGAGCAAATTGAAAAACAAACTAAAAAAGTACCTTCCTATTATTTCTATTATTCTCGGTAGTATATTGTTCTTATCTATTCTTTCTTATATTGGGTTTAAAAGTGATACTATCCAACAAACATCTAATGAAAAGGTAACGAAAATGCAATATGTATTGGTAAATGAAGATAAAGGAACTCTTTTTGAAGGGAAAAAATACTCTTTAGGAACAGACTTTGTCACATTGATTAACCAAGATACTAATAACCGTTGGGAGACCACTACTAGAGACATTGCTAGCCGTGGCGTCGCAGATGGACAATTTGATGCGCAGATTATTATTCCGCAAGATTTCTCTGAACGATTACTTTCATTGCAAAGTATAAATCCTGAAAAAGCTTTAGTAGAGTACCAAGTAAGAGAAGGTCAAAATGAGATAACTAATCAGGCAATTCAGGGAAAAGTGAATGATATCTTAAAAGATTTCAATCAAAGAATTGTCCAAATGTATTTTTCAAGTATCGTAGGAAATCTGTCAGAAGCCCAACAAAACGTCAATCAAATTGTTGGATTGGAAACAAATCACAAAAATAATTTGGAAAAAACAATTTACCTACCATTTAAAGAAGTACCAACTAATTTCTCAAATGTTATTGATACGGCAAGTATCTTGGATGAAGACAATAAAATGTTTACATCGGAACAAAAAGCATTTGTTGAGTCAGTGAAGCAGTTGATGGAAAGTAACAATACGGGTTTAGAAGCAAATAGCCAATCGACAGAGGAAGTACAGAAATCTGTAAATGATTATACAGATGAAGCAAATGAAAAATTGGAAACATCTATTAAGCAGTTTAATGAGCAATTTGAGCTACAAAAAGAACAATTAGAAAATCAATGGCAAAACGATCTGAAGGGATACAAAGCCCAATATGATAGTTTTGATGATAGCATAAAAAAACAATTGGGACTGTTTCTTACAAAAGGATCTGACGAAACTAAAAATACTGGTGTTTACGCGGATTTTTTAACGAATGCTTATGCGTTTAAAGAAACCCAAACTAAGAGAATTGAAGAGCTAACGAGTGAAATAAAAGACCTAGAAAAACAAGTAACTGAATTAACAGCTTTAAAAGAAGATGTTGCTGAAAAGTACTACAACGATAGAAGTGCTAATCCAGAAACTGCGACAGAAGACCAAGTGAAGCTAGCAATATCAAAATTAATCTCACCTGTGGATAAAGAATCAGAAATTAAAGAAGATGGCGAGTATTTAACCGCTGTAAAGAACGAGCTTATGCAATTACAAAATCTTGCTCTTCCATCAAATGCTGATTTTCCCATTCTTTTAAATACACTTTTAAATAAAGGGTTAATGACGCAAGCGGCAAGTGATAAATTAAATGCTTCATATAACATTGTTACACGTTATGAACCAGCTCTGACTGGTAACGGAAACCAATTCAAGCTACTCGAAACAACACCAAAAGAAGATCTTTCATCTGTATTCACAGTAACGAATACAGTAGGGGTAAATTTGAAACCGGGAACCACTCAATATTTACAATTCTCACATACTTTTGGTTCTGAGAGCAGTGGTATAGTTGAAGTTATTAATTTAGAAATGATTAGAGCAAATTTGGAAGGAAGTATCATTGCAAATTTAGCTGGTTCAAGCTATACAGCGACTGTTACTATTGATGGAACACAGCTAATTATAGCTATTATACTTAAGGATGCAGAAAGTAGTGAATCTCCTAAAGCTCCTGCACACTCTCAGATGTCTTACACATTTAATTCTCAAATAAAATGGACCTATCCAAATGACTACAGTAACAATGAGTATGTTCAATGTAATTACTCTTGGCGTTTAAATCAGTCAAGAACTTCTGGACAATTGGCTGCTTATATAGACAAAGACCAGCCTCTAAAGCAAGATTTACCAGAACTGTTTAGTTTATTCACAGCGTTAACTTCAGTTGCTGAGAAAGTAACCACAATCTATGCTGATCCGACGCAACAAGATATCGTTACCTTTGCCAGTTATGTCAAAAGTAATCCAGATAAATCATTCAATGAGTTAGCAACGCCCAATTCTGTTTATTGGCTATATGATAACATCACGGATACTAAAAAAGTTTCACAAATTTCAGAGTCACTCTATAAAAATTATAGGGAAAATGGAGACATTTTGTATAACGATATTACAGAGCAAATTGGCAAACTAAACGCTACAATCGGAACAAGTACTGATAAAAATGAAGGCGAAGCAATGACGTTATACGGGACGCTAAATCTTATGACCGTTCCAGACATGATGCTACAAGAAGCATCTGTATTAGGAGACTGGTTCGAGAAAGCAAATCAAGAAATTGATGGTACCTATAATTCTTGGAAAGAAACAGAACGAGTAGCACCAGAATCTGTTATTACGGAGACAAACGCACATCCTGATAAGAATGATACGGCTGCAATCAATTCTACTACTGAAAATTTGGTGAAAAGTATCCAGACATTAGCTAGTAGTTCAAGAGAAACAGCTAAATCAACAGAAGAATCTGCGGCGCAAGTCAAAGACGTTGCACCGATTATTCAGACGTTGAAAGAATCAACGAACAAGGTACAGACAAATGCAAATGATATTTTAACAAACTTAGATAAAACTGTTACTGAAGTGGATGAAAAAACAAATGACAATGCGAAGTATGCCGAGAGCTTTGACAAAGTTCTTTCTAATACCAGAAATGGCGGCTCGGATAATTCAACGGTCTTTAACTTCCTATCAAATCCCATTCAAGAAAAAGGCGATTTTGGGAAAACCAGACAAAATTCTTTGATTCCATATTATGCAACAATCATTGCTGCATTTATTATTATTTTGGTCGCGACTGCGATGCAAAAATATATGAAGCGAAGAAAAGTGTCTAAAACGGACTTACTAATGAATCCATCAAGAGCTTGGTACAACATGTCAAATGTGATTGTGATACTGCTGAGCAGTGTTGCTTTGTCTAGCGCATTTGCCCTTAATTTGAGCCTTGTTGTTGGGATGAATGCGAAAATTGCCTGGTTTAGTTATGCCTTTTTAGTTTTACTGGCAGGACTACTGCTAACACTTGGTTGTATGAGACAATTCAGATTACTGACACTTTATCTTAGTGGCGCAATATTAGGACTATTCTTCATGCTGACACCCTTATTGGGAGTAGCTACTAAAACAGGCACATTCGCTAATATATTGTATCGAGTATCACCATTACAAAATATTCAAAACGGCTTCACAGCGCTACTAAACGGATCCAGCATCGGCTGGGTAAGCTATTTGGTTCTTGTAATCCTAGCAGTTAGTGGTATTCTATTGAATTTTTGGGTGAAACCAGAAGACAAAAAAGTGAAAGCATGATCTTTTCTATTATTTGGAAAGGGAGAAAAACGATGCAACATAGACTGAAAATTGATTTTAAAACGATTTTAAAAGGATTGCTTCTTCCTGTCCTCTTCATTTTCTTACAGAGCGCTCCTGCTCATGCAGATACTGGCGACTTAAAAATAAATAACCATGTGATCTACGATAAAAGTGAAGGTAGTCAGAGTAATTCTGCTACCTTTACGATTAATCAATTATTTATGAAAGATATGTCTGATCAGGACAAACAATTAGACGAAGAAAAAATGAAGCTGATTACAAATGCACAAAAAGAAGTTTTTGTGAAAGAAACACCAGCACAACGTACAGTTAACCAACAAATAACACCCCTTCTTTTCTCAAGTGGATATGTCTTGAATGACAGTTTAGATTCTGGAGATTCAGGGGTAAAGCAAGGAAACAATATCGGATTTATTTTATTTTGTGTAGTCGGTGGATTCCTTGTTATAGGCCTTGGCATTTTATTAGGTCGAGCATTTCCTACATGGGTAAAAAAAGGATAGGAAGGTAGAGTTTTATGAGGAAAGATACATCTATTGGTATTGGGTTACACGTGGGCAAACAAATTATTGATTTACAGATTCCTATCAAAGTTTCTGCAAATCGTTTAAAAGAACTTTTGAGAGAATCACTAGAATTATTGAACATCTCTTTACCAGAAACATTTGAGTTAGAAATTATAAATAAGTCAATTAAGTTAGACGAAGAAGTTCTTCTAGCGAACTATGCATTAGGCGATGGAGACCAATTAGTTGTTAGAGAAGCGATGAAAAAGTAAAGGGGCTTAAAACGTGAGTGAAGTAAAAGATATATCAGAAAAAATAGATATCCAAGTTCAAAAAGATAAGGTACTAGTCACACTACAAGCAAATCAATACCGCTTATCAGAGCTGGATCAGTTTCAAGCAGTTCTTCAAAAGAGAGATGCGCTATTAGCTGGGAAACTGTTGGAGGCAACGGAAGAGAAATTAGTTTTGTCTTATGATAAAGATAATTATGCCGTATCGATCGAAGATGCGGTACGGAAAATGTCGTCAATCAACCGATTGCTTTTAGCGCAAAAAGTTCGTTTTATTGAGCCGTTTATCCATTCAACGATTCAACCATTTATCCATCCAAGAAATATTTTTCTTTTTGGGGAAGAGTTATCCATTGCACATAGAGGATTTATGAATCTAGTTGTGCCGTATGTGACCAATGAAGAGGACTTTTTAAAACAGTATCGAGCATTGATTCTATTTATTCTTCATCCAAAATTAGATTTTGAACGGTTGATTGAAGGTGCTGGAACATTACAAGATCCGCTATCTAAAAATATCCAAGCTGCACTTTCACCAGAAGAAATCGATCAAATGATCAGTGAACAAGTTGTTATCCAAAAAATGAAGCAAGAAAAACAAAATCAATTAGTAAACAAAAAAAGCTACACGTTGTTTAAATGGGGCAGTCTAGTATTGTTGGTTGCGACGCTTATTTTAGGTTTCTTCGTGTGGAATTATGCACTGAAAGAAGTTCCTACACAAGAAAGAATCATCACAGCAGAAGCCAATTATATCGCCAATGACTATTCAGGCGTATTAAGTACACTGAAAGAAGATACACCAGAGAATCTGCCTAAGAGTGCACAATATGTGTACGCAGTAAGCTCAATACAACTTGATAATTTATCGAATGAGCAAAAAGAGATGATTTTGAATAATCTTTCTCAAAAATCAAACGAAAATACACTTTTATATTGGATCTATATCGGAAAAGGCGCGTTCGAAAAAGCTCTTGATATTGCGCAAAACGTAGGAGATAACCAATTTATTTTACATGCTTATACAAAACTCTATGACGCAACAAAACTAGATACAAAAATGAATGGTGAAAAGAAACAAGAGCTATTAACGAAATACGAAGAAGCCATTGCTAAATATATGAAACTATTAGGAGGAGCAACCGATGATTCTGAAAACGAATAAAACAGAAGATGAGTCAACTGTTCCTATTGATGATCAAATGCAGCCAGCTGCCGATGTTCTTATGGATGTGTTCTATTTTGGTGATGACTTTTCGCACCACCAGCTAACGTCTTCAAAACAAGAACGAACGATTGACGGACATTCAGTATCTTATGATGGACAACGAATTTTACTTGATAACAAACCGTTCGAACAAGATAATTCAACATTTATAATGGTAAAACCAACGGACTATCAAACAATTGCGACAAGCAAACCCAAGAAAGATTTTACGATCTCTTCTGCGACTTCTTCCGCAATTAGTTTGCCAACTACGGCATTTGTTTCAGTTGCAGTTGAGGCAAAAACGACTAATTATACTGTTGATATTTACGCAAATGAAGAAACGATTTATTTCAACGGACAACGAATTGCTAAAGGAAAATTTGACTTTGGTACTGGCGATCGGTTAGTGATTGATAAACTGATTATAGAAGTACGAGAAAATCAGCTGAAGCTGACAAATTTAGGTTCTGACTTTAAATTGAATCCATTTGAAATCATTGAACAAAGCTACGAACCTGAATATCCTTCAGAATTCCCGTTATTCAGACGAAGCCCACGTATCCACCTAAAAGAACCAAAGGTGGAAGTAGAAGTAATGACACCCACACCGAAAGAAAAGGAAGGGAAAAATGAACTATTAAGAACCCTGGTTCCTCCTTTAGGAATGGTAGTTTTAAGTGGTGCTACAAGTTTTTTAAGTGGCGGAAATCCAATCATGATGCTGAGTATGGGTGGTGCTAGTTTATTAACGGCAGGTTTTTCTGTTTCGAGTTATTTTACCAATAAGAAAGAAACCAAAGAGAAAAATGAACGTAGTGAAGGCTCTTATAGACAATACCTGATTCAGAAGAAAGGGGATATTTCCCTTTTACAACAAGAGCAGGAGCATGCTCTTACGTATATGTATCCTTCGATGAATGATCTTGCCTTAATGGCTAAAGATTATCAAGCACGGATCTATGAGCGCATGACAACCAACGAAGATTTCTTAAAAGTTCATGTTGGAACTGGCGAAATCAAGTCAAGCTTTTCTGTGAGATATCAAGCAAATGAAGAAAGCGAATTGAGTTCGTTAGCGGAAAAACAGCTTGTTTGGCCGTATCAACAATTAGAAGCAGCACCGATCGTTATTCCTTTAATGGATCAAACTGTTGGTCTAGCCGGCAATTATCCAGTATTACGGACCGCTGTTCAAACACTCTTATTCCAAATCTCAATGCTGCATTCATATCGAGATGTTGAATTTGTAACATTAGTTCCTGAAAATGACTATGATACTAATTGGCATGCGTGGCGTTGGCTACCTCATTTGAAGATTCGCAGTTTGAATCTAAGGGGAATCATCCACAATGCCCAAACACGAGATATGGTGCTTAACTCGTTTTACCAAATTTTAACAAAGAGAAGACAAGAACTGAAAGAAAATGGCAATGAAAAGATTCGTTTCCAGCCGCATTATGTATTCTCTATTTTAGAAGAGAGCTGGTTATCTGGACATGGGCTAAATGAATTTTTAGCAGAAGATATGAGTCCGTATGGTGTAACCGTGATTTGGGGGAAAGATGCGTTACCGATGTTGCCTGAGACAACGACGACCTTGATCGATTACCAAAGTAGCGAAGCGGCAATCTTGATCAATCAAAATAATGAATATGTGAATCAAGCGTTTGTACCGACTCATTTACCGACTGCTTATCCGATTGAAGAAGCGTTGCAGCGATTGGCGAACTTACATCATGTTGAAGTGGAGAAGAATGCGATCCCAGAAGCAATCGATTTTCTTGAATTATACGATGTAAAAGCAGTAGATGAACTAAACATCGGCACACGTTGGACAAAAGCAGATACCTCTAAATCTTTAGCGGTTCCATTAGGTGTGCGCGGTAAAGACGATATTGTTTACCTTAACCTACACGAACGAGCACATGGGCCTCACGGTTTAGTTGCTGGTACAACAGGATCGGGTAAATCAGAAATCGTTCAAAGTTATATTCTATCTTTAGCTGTGAACTTTGCACCTGAAGATGTTGGCTTTTTACCGATTGACTTTAAAGGTGGGGGAATGGCGAATTTATTTGCTGACCTACCTCATTTACTTGGTTCTATTACCAATTTAGATGGCGCGAGTTCTGCCAGAGCCTTACAAAGTATTCGTGCTGAGTTACAAAAAAGACAACGTAAATTTGGTCAGTTTGGTGTGAACCATATCAATGGCTATACAAAGTTATATAAACAAGGTAAAACAATTGCCGATCCAGAAGAAAAGAAAAAATACCCAAGCGATCCACTGCCGCACTTGTTCTTGATCAGTGATGAGTTTGCCGAACTAAAAGCTAATGAACCAGACTTTATGGCGGAACTTGTTTCAACGGCTCGAATTGGTCGTTCGTTAGGTGTTCATTTAATCTTAGCGACTCAAAAACCTAGTGGGGTTGTAGATGACCAAATTTGGTCGAACTCTCGTTTTAAACTAGCGTTGAAAGTAGCCGATGCCAATGATTCAAATGAAATCATCAAAACGCCAGATGCGGCAACGATCACGCAACCAGGTCGTGCGTATTTACAAGTCGGAAACAATGAAATTTATGAACTATTTCAATCTGCATGGAGCGGAGCGAATTATGATCCGTTTGTCTCACGAGAAGAAAAAGTGGATGAACGTATTTGGCTGATCAATCAATTGGGACAATACGAATTATTAACAGCCGATCTGTCACAAGAAGAAGATACCGTTGTGAAAAATGAAGAAGAAAAAACGCAACTGGATGCTATTGTGGAAGCAATTCAGGCTTATTCAGAAGAAACCAATGCGGTATTACCAGAAAAACCTTGGCTTCCACCACTAGAAACAGTGATCGATTCACCTATCTTATCGAAGGAATGGAGCGATACAAGACAATTAAGTGTTCCGTTTGGCTTTATGGATATTCCTTCTAAACAAGAGCAAGTCGTGTTCAACTTTAATTTTAATGAACTGACACATACGGCGTTTTATGGCTCACCAGGTTTTGGTAAATCCACGGCGCTTCAAACGTTAGTGATGAATCTTGCGCGACTAAATACACCGAGTCAAGTGCAGTTCAATTTATTTGATTTCGGTACAAATGGTTTGCTTCCGCTGAAAAAACTTCCTCATGTCGCAGATTTAGTGCGTTTAGAAGAAGAAGAGAAATTAGTGAAATTCTTGAAGCGGATCCGAAAAGAAATCCAAGAACGAAAAGATGCATTTACCGATTATGGTGTCGCAAGTCTATCGCAATACGAAGAAAAATCAGGAAACAAACTACCTGTAGTGATTACGATCATTGACGGATTTGATGCCATCAAGGAAAGTCCGTTAGAAGAAGAAATCGAATCTGTTGTGAATCAGTTGCTACGAGAAGGGGCTAGTGTAGGTCTGTACGCTGTTTTATCTGTTCTTAGAACATCTACCTTCAAGATGAGCATGGCAAGCAATATACCGTCTCATATCGGTCTATTCCTTGTAGAAGAAGGGGCAATCAGAGATGTTGTTGGACGAGATGCATTGATTCCACAAGAAATCATTGGACGAGCACAGATAAAATTAGATGATCCCCATGAGCTTCAAGTCTTTCTTCCAACACATGGCGAAAATGATATTGATCGCTTAAATCATTTAGAACAAGAGATCGAAGCGATGAACGAAGATTGGTCTGGCGAACGTCCGATTAAGATTCCGATGCTGGCAAAAGTGGTTTCAATGGCTGATTTCTACGAGTCAAAACAAACACAAATCATGCTGGAAAATATGCAATTGCCAATTGGTTTGGATAAAGAAACAACGAATGTTGTCGGATTTGATCCACAAGAGCATGGCTATTTTGTGATTGGAGACGATTCACCGCAACAAACAGAATACATTGAAAAAGTCATTGTAGAAAATCTAAAACATTTTGAAGGACGAGCACAACGAGTAGTCTTTAACGGCTCAGAACGTTTCGGTGGCTTTACGGAAAGCTTTGATATGATGGTTGCTGAACCTGATTATAGTACCTTTGTTAATGATTTAGTCAGTGAAATCGAAGTTCGTCAGGACGCAACAGATCCAGAACCAATGTTTGTCTATGTTCCAGAGGCGCATGTATTTGGAGATAAGACATTCATTACCAATGATGCCATTGACGTATACCTAAGAAAAGCCGCGAAAGTGAAGATTTACTTTATTTTCCAAGGCAATCAAAAACAAATTGAAAATAGCTTTGATGACTTTAATAAACGACTACGCACGAATATCCCAGCAGGAATGATCGGTACACGTTTAGCAGATCAAGGATTTATCAATGTGAAATCAGGCTATAGTGAACCAACAGTTGAGCTAGATGAGTCTCATTTCTTTGTTGGACGAAATGCTTGTCGCGTGAAGTTGGTTAGTGAATAAAAATAAATAATTATTTGCTGTAACAAGGAGGAAAAAGCGATGGCTAAAGATGATGCAGCAGAAAGAAAGCGTCAGGAGAAAAATGCTCAAAATAGACGAGAATCAACAAGATGGCAACAAATAGGAAATGAACGAAAAGCAAATTATGATAAAAATCAAAAAAAATTAGAACGATTAAAAGAAGCAAAGAGCAAATTAGAAAAATCTATGAAGAACTTTTCGCAATTTGAGAATCAAGTGAAGCAATATCCAACAAAATTAAGCACAGGACAATTTAAAGGAACACTTCGAGATAAATTTGATGAAAAAGCAAACAAAATGGGTACGGCATTGCACACAGAAGAAAATTCTTATCAAAGAAATATGGCAAAATTAGATGCAGAAATAGCAAAGAAAGAATTAGAACAAGGAGATTTGCTTGGTGCTGTAGAAAGTGCCTTTAATACGGCAAAAAATTTCTTGGCTTCTATCTTTTAGCCTGATACGAGGAGAGATTATAGATGGGTAAAACAGGTGTAGATAAGGCGGCATGGGATGCAGTAGTTTCAAAAGCAGATAGTGCTGTTTCAAGTATTTCCAAGCCCACGATTAATGAATTGGGCAAAACAACTCTAAAACGCTTTAAAAAAGTGATAGAGACACAAAAAACACTGGTGAATACAGTAGAATCTTTCAAAAATGTTTCAAGTACAGATACACAGAAAATGAAACAAGTTGCTGAAAATATTGTCAACGAAGATAAGCAAGCATCTAAATCATTTGAACAAAATACAACCAAAGTGAGGTTTAAGTGATGGCAAATTATGATTCAAAGAAATTTTTTGAAGGTGTTTTGATCAATGATGAATCACTTACCTTTGAAGTGACAGAAGAGCTTATTCTAACAGGTGTTCTCTTAGGAGCAAATTTTCAATTATTAAAATCAGTCTATAAAACGTATCGAAATTTAGATCAGCAATTTGAACACAAACCTATGGTCGGCGCTAAATTGAGTGTGTTCTTTGATTATGAGGAACAAACGGTTACCTTTGATCGCCAATCAAGTCAAGTGGTATTGACTATTCCCCAATTTTTACAATACATTGGCAAAATTGATGTTGCATTTGCGCCTATTTATCCAGTTGGAACAACCGTTGAACTGGATGAAAGTATGTTGCCAGACAGCGTAGCAGAGATGTTTAAAGACGGCGATTTAGGCGCAATTGTCACTCTTACTGGAAGAAAAGTCCCGTTGATGTCAGGGTTTGATCATTATATTGTCGATTATTTAGGACGACTATGGCCGTTTGGAGAAATCCCTGGTAATGACCCAGTCTTGATTTCAAATATGATGATCAAGCGTGTAATTGCAGAAAGTTATACGAATGAATACGAAGAAGCCTTTTCCTTTGATGTATTACGGGCGACCCAAGTATTAAATCAACAAATCTCTACAGCGTACATGACGACAGAAGATGCCATTTCCTATTATGAAACACTTTCTGGAATGACAACAACGGAGTAGAGAGTAAAATGTAAAGAAAGGAGCATATTATGGGCTTTCATGTAGAAACAGCCGAAATGAAAAAGGCGTTGGAACAGTATCAAAAACTATCAAAAACGGCACAAGAACAACTAGATAATGCGAAAAGTTCAATGAACGGCATCATTAACAGTAATGCGATGCATGGTCAAGTAGGCCAAGCAATTGCAGCAGATATCAATAATAATAAAAATGCCGTACTTGTCGGCTTAAAAAATAGTTATAAACTAGTGGAAGCAGATCTCCAACAAACTTACGCAGATTTTGCGGGAACCACAGGAGAAACCTCACAAAGTGCGGTGTTAGATGAAGATGTTTTAACGAAGACAAAAACAGCTATTGATAAATTTAAGACGGAGCACAAAGAAAAAAGACAAACCATCAAATCAACGTACAGTGATATAGCCGATTTGATTTCGCTTTCTATGCCAAGCAGTAGTACCTTCACTAGTGCTTGTGATGAAGCAAAAAAGCAGTTGGATAAGATCATTCAAAAAGTCAATGAGTTTGATAGTAAGCAACCACCAAGCTCAGCAGAAGAGATCATCAATGTTTTATCTCAACAAATCAAAATGTCTGAAACCGCGAGTGGTTTAAGTTATACAGATCCAAGATTTATGGAATTTGTCTCACAAACAGAATTGGCAGAAGCAATCAAAGATATCGATAGTCAAATTGCTCAGGCAGAAGCAGATGCAAAACTGGCGGCGGAAAAAGCCGCCAAGGAAAAACAAGAAGAATGGGCCAAACATCATCCAGTAGAAAACTTCCTTCAAAATATGTCAGATAGCATCGGCGATTGGTGGGGAAATGTTGTCCAAGGAACAAAAAATCTTTCTATTCCAAAAGGATTTAAAGATATTCTTCTATTTGGAGAAGGGTTCCTTGGCGGCGCAGGTGAGATGGTAAGCTCAGTAGCTATTGGCGGTAGTCAAGTCATTCATTTAGGGGTTGAACTAGTCGAATGGGGACTTGATTCAGCGAGAGGTATTGAAACACCGCAATGGAAGCTAGATGATATTAAAGGAGCATGGGAAAATACGAAGGCGATTGGCAGTACGTTAAAAACAATCGGTTTGGGGCTTCAAGGAGCCACGAATCCATGGTTATTGGCAGTGAGTCCAACGCATCGAGAGGCGTTGAAAGAAACCTTTGACATGGGCGCAGGAATCGTTAATACTATAGTTAACGATATAAAAACAGGAAATGCCTATGCGATAGGTGGCTATGTATTTGATGTAGCGAGCATGTTTGTGGGAGTTGGAGAAGTAAATGCGGCTCTGAAAGGAACGAAGTTAGGCGTAAAAATAGCTGAGGGATTAAATGCGTTCAAAGCAACAACGAAAGCCACGACGTTGAGTAAACTAGGCAAAGTTACATCGATGGTCGATAAAAGCTTGAAGTACGGAGATGATGCCTTAAAAGCCTTTATGACAAAAGTGAAGAATATTCCAATGCCAATAATGGACGAAATAGCTCTTGCAGGTGGAGGAAGCGTCAAAGTTGTTGGTAAGGGAACATTGGATGATTATATGAAGGCAGCAAAAGCTAACTTTAGCAAGGGTAGTGGCGCTGTTGATGATGTGGCTAAGAAATTAAAATCCGATGATTTTACTAAAGATCTATTAGAAACGAAGCCTAAAAATTCTCGCGATCCTAAAAAATGGTTGGATAAAGGTGGAGAAATTGATATATTAGACGATGGGACATGGGTATACAAAGATTGGGATGGCAATGTTATTAAATATACAGACGGATATCCTGATTTTAAAGAAGCTGGATTTGTCAGAAATGAAGTTACATTAGAAGACGGCTTTACAACAAGATCTAAGGATTTTCGAGAAGCTGATAAAATATCTCCCAAAAAACCTGATGGAACATGGCATCATCATCAAGATGGAAAAACACTACAGGATGTACCGACTTTGGTCCACAGAAGGTTTACACATAAAGGTGGGTTTGCATTAAAAAAGAAATAATGAGGTGAAATAATGAATAATATTAACGGATTTGGTTACGTATCAGAGGTAGATATTTTATCTTTGGAAGAAAAATTTGATATTGTATTTCCAGATGACTATAAAGAGTTTTTAGAAAATTATAACGGAGGGTTACCTAAAAAAAATTATTTAATCACTCATTTAGCCAATACAGGAGAAGAAATAGTTTTGGGTTCATTGCTTGGAATAAGTGAAAATGAAAATTTTGATTTAGGAACTTGGTTTTTTGAATATGAAGATGAACTTCCGCCATCAAGCTTTATAATTGGTACTGAATATAATTCAGGTTTATTTATTATGATAACCGTTGGAGATGAAAAGGGAGTTTATTTTTGGGATGATGCACAAGAACTAGAAGGCTCTTCAGATGAAGAAAATGTATATTGGGTAGCAGACACATTTAATGGATTTTTAAAAAGTTTCACTATCAAAGATTAAATAATCATCATTATTATGTCTCTGCTTATATTTTATGTAATAGTTTTTAAAGAGTAAAAATAGAGAATCTACAGTAAGGGGATTCTCTGCTGATGAGATAATATTAGAATTAGAAAAAAGTCTTGGAATCTTTGTAAATACTCATCAGAAGTAGGTTGAAATGAATGAGAGAATTTAAGCAAAAAATAGGAAATAAAGAATTTATAGCTACTGTAGAAAAAGAGTTAGAGCCTCAATTGTTAAGCCTGTTCTACATCCTAAAAAATATGAATGAGGAAGAGTTAATAAATGGATTTTCATTCCAAATTGGCTGGTCAATTTATTTTTTAGAAGAAATAAATAAAGACTCATTCGTTATACTAACAAATGATACTAGCAAAAATCCTTTTGAAGATAAGACTAAAGATTTAACCTTGGCACTATGGGTACAGTTAGAACAAGGTCATTTTTTGAGAAAACTAAACTT
>NZ_NGKY01000001.1:1181727-1182877 GCF_002140855.1 Enterococcus sp. 7E2_DIV0204 | reverse complement strand
GGAATATTTTTTACAATATAAAAATGGAAGACATAATTGCTGTCTCTTATACACATCTAGATGTGTATAAGAGACAGAATAAAAACTGTATTGAATGAAAATGATGAACCAGTTCTATAAAAAATATATGAGCAAAAGCTATACTTATTCTGTCTCTTATACACATCTAGATGTGTATAAGAGACAGGTAAAAATAGAGAATCTACAGTAAGGGGATTCTCTGCTGATGAGATAATATTAGAATTAGAAAAAAGTCTTGGAATCTTTGTAAATACTCATCAGAAGTAGGTTGAAATGAATGAGAGAATTTAAGCAAAAAATAGGAAATAAAGAATTTATAGCTACTGTAGAAAAAGAGTTAGAGCCTCAATTGTTAAGCCTGTTCTACATCCTAAAAAATATGAATGAGGAAGAGTTAATAAATGGATTTTCATTCCAAATTGGCTGGTCAATTTATTTTTTAGAAGAAATAAATAAAGACTCATTCGTTATACTAACAAATGATACTAGCAAAAATCCTTTTGAAGATAAGACTAAAGATTTAACCTTGGCACTATGGGTACAGTTAGAACAAGGTCATTTTTTGAGAAAACTAAACTTGGAAGGCAAATCAATTAGTTTTAGCGATAAAATCATACTTCAAAAAAATATTTTAACTTTCGATACAATGTATATGCAAAGATCTAGTGATGTGGAACTAGGTGATTCAGGTTGGTATATAGGTAGTATAGAAGAGGATAATTCAGAAGAAGATCTATATGCCTTATATGCTTATCAACTTTTAAAACAAAAACCTGAGATAATTCAAGTTCTGGCTCTCCCAGATGAATATATGGTAATTTATGAAAATAATGAAATAAAAACTGTATTGAATGAAAATGATGAACCAGTTCTATAAAAAATATATGAGCAAAAGCTATACTTATTTACGATAAAATAAGGGAATAACGACTTATGATTAAATGTAGCGAAGATAATAGTGGGAATATTTTTTACAATATAAAAATGGAAGACATAATTGAAGTAGAAACGGCATTAGAATTAGAAATTCCTAAAGAACTAAAGGAATTCTTTTTGAGTGTAGGTTATGGTTTTATAAAAGGCTCTGAATATAATATCAACCGTATAATGGATCCTTATTCTATAAGAG
>NZ_NGKY01000001.1:980617-1181627 GCF_002140855.1 Enterococcus sp. 7E2_DIV0204 | reverse complement strand
GATTCTCTGCTGATGAGATAATATTAGAATTAGAAAAAAGTCTTGGAATCTTTGTAAATACTCATCAGAAGTAGGTTGAAATGAATGAGAGAATTTAAGCAAAAAATAGGAAATAAAGAATTTATAGCTACTGTAGAAAAAGAGTTAGAGCCTCAATTGTTAAGCCTGTTCTACATCCTAAAAAATATGAATGAGGAAGAGTTAATAAATGGATTTTCATTCCAAATTGGCTGGTCAATTTATTTTTTAGAAGAAATAAATAAAGACTCATTCGTTATACTAACAAATGATACTAGCAAAAATCCTTTTGAAGATAAGACTAAAGATTTAACCTTGGCACTATGGGTACAGTTAGAACAAGGTCATTTTTTGAGAAAACTAAACTTGGAAGGCAAATCAATTAGTTTTAGCGATAAAATCATACTTCAAAAAAATATTTTAACTTTCGATACAATGTATATGCAAAGATCTAGTGATGTGGAACTAGGTGATTCAGGTTGGTATATAGGTAGTATAGAAGAGGATAATTCAGAAGAAGATCTATATGCCTTATATGCTTATCAACTTTTAAAACAAAAACCTGAGATAATTCAAGTTCTGGCTCTCCCAGATGAATATATGGTAATTTATGAAAATAATGAAATAAAAACTGTATTGAATGAAAATGATGAACCAGTTCTATAAAAAATATATGAGCAAAAGCTATACTTATTTACGATAAAATAAGGGAATAACGACTTATGATTAAATGTAGCGAAGATAATAGTGGGAATATTTTTTACAATATAAAAATGGAAGACATAATTGAAGTAGAAACGGCATTAGAATTAG
Organism: Enterococcus sp. 7E2_DIV0204; assembly: GCF_002140855.1. Lineage (NCBI taxonomy): Bacteria > Bacillati > Bacillota > Bacilli > Lactobacillales > Enterococcaceae > Enterococcus > Enterococcus sp. 7E2_DIV0204. The sequence continues at coordinate 1,180,796 of NZ_NGKY01000001.1, read as the reverse complement.
AAATTCCTAAAGAACTAAAGGAATTCTTTTTGAGTGTAGGTTATGGTTTTATAAAAGGCTCTGAATATAATATCAACCGTATAATGGATCCTTATTCTATAAGAGATTTTAAATCAAAACAAAATGATTATGAATTTTTTCCAGATATTGAAGTTTATGATGATTTAGAAAATGAATTGGTATTTTTCGAAGCGAATGAAACCGCGATGATTTCAATAAAAATATCTAATAATGAGAGAAATGAAATTTATTATGATGAATTTAAGATAGCCGACTCGCTAGAAGAATTTTTAAAAAAGATTTCGGAAGATGATGAATATTATCTGGAGTTAATAGATTAATCAGTTTCAATAAGTCTAGTAAAATGGTATCAGCAAAAAATGCTGATACCGTTTTTTGTGCATAATTGTAGGATAATCAAATTTTCGATAAGAGAACTGTTTAAATTAACTCTTATTAGGTTTTTGCATAGTCTCTTTAGGGTTATTAGCAGGATGTAATTTTCCTGACAAACCTAGTGCTGACACTGATAAATCATCAGCTAGTACAAAAGTAACGACAGAATTAACTGCGAATAGTAAAGAAACCAAGGTAACGAAGAAAACGACAGCACCAACAACAGAACAATCAAGCACAGCTCAAGAGACAAAAGAAACTGAAGCATCACATGAACAAGCAAAAGAAGAAGTACCCAAAGTAATGGATCTCTCTCAAATACAACAAGGGGATTATTCCAACCTTAACGGAACTTGGGGAAATGGCTTAGGAAATACGATCTTTATAGAAAACAATACAATGAGCTTTACAGATATTTCTAATCAGAAACAACCAGCCGAAATAATTGGGCAGAATGTAGACATTCCTCTACTAAACTCGTCAGATGGGACACCTGAATTAGTATCCTATATGGGGGATAGTAATAAAGTTAAAGCGTATGAACAACAATTAGGGCTTGAAACGAATCAAGGTTTTGTTTCTTTAAGAAGTAATCTTCCAGGTTCAGTAATCTACGTATCGTTTTTACCCAAAGGCGTAATGGGTGACATACTAGAAGGAGATAACAACCAAGATAAGATTGTTGCAGTAGGCACTCAAAATACTGCTACATCAGTTCGAGCAGCGTACGTTTATTACAAAAGTGATTAAGTTATCGATGGTTTCCAAAAAATATTTGTACGTATCTACATTGAAAGGCGGAAATATCCTTGAAGTACCCATAAAATAGTGGGTACTTTTTTTATATTATCTTGTCCATACGTATCAAAGTTTGACAGTAAAAAGAAAAAGCACTCTATTTTCATAGAGCACTTAAAAAATCCTATAATAGCCTTATTCTACCGAAGATTCTTTATAAAACTCACCCAAAATCATTCGAACCTCATCTGTAGATTTTGTCCCCATCAATTTAACCCGCAAATCGCTAGCTCCAGGAAATCCTTTAACATAAATCTTAAAGAATCGGTGCAATCCGACAATCGAGCGTGGTACTATTTCCGCATAGTGATCTTGTAAATCAAGTTGCATCTCCAACAATCCAAGCAGCTCTTTCGGCGAATGCTCTTTAGGTTCTTTTTCAAAGGCATAAGGATTTTTAAAGATTCCCCGACCAATCATAATACCATCGACGCCATATTGTTCTGCAAGTTCCATCCCTTTTTTTCGGTCAGGAATATCCCCATTGATCGTAATCAAGGTTTGTGGCGCAACGCGATCACGGATTTCCATAATTTGCGGAATCAAATCCCAGTGAGCATCGACTTTACTCATTTCATTACGTGTTCGTAAATGAATTGAAAGGTTGGCAATATCTTGTTTTAATAAATGGGTGATCCAATTTTCCATTTCTGCAATTTCTGCATAACCGATCCGGGTTTTGACACTGACAGGGATGCCGCCTGTTTTTGCGGCTTCGATCAATTCAGCGGCCACTTCAGGACGCAAAATTAAACCACTTCCCTTACCGCGTCCTGCAACATTAGGAACAGGACACCCCATATTCAAATCAATGCCTTTAAAGCCCATTTCAGCTAAGCCAAGGCTCATTTCTTTGAAAAATTCTGGTTTATCTCCCCAAATATGAGCGACCATTGGCTGTTCATCTTCAGTAAAAACCAAACGTCCACGCACACTTTCGATGCCATCAGGATGGCAATAACTGTCTGAATTGGTAAATTCTGTAAAAAAAACATCAGGTGCGCCGGCTTCTTTTACGACATGACGAAAAACGACATCCGTCACATCTTCCATTGGTGCTAAAATAAAAAAAGGCTTAGGTAGTTCTGCCCAAAAATTAGTTGTCATTCTATAATCTCCACTCTATTGCACTTTGTAACGTTCTGAAAAACATAATCATTATACTAATAATACTGGAAAGAATCAAAGGGAAGATTTTGAAGACAGAGTAAACGGGATATAAGTACCAGTTTGTTGCTTACTTTTAGTAAGTGTGTTAAACTAGCAATATCAGTTTAGTTATAAACTTAAAAAGAGGTGTATAGTGATGAAATTATCTCTTTCAGAGAAAGTAAAATTAAGTTGCTGGCTGTCTATCTTGCAATTTGTTCAAAAGAGCAATACGCAGTCGAATGAATTTTTAAAACAATATAATTTAAATGTTTCAAAGTTTGATATGCTTCATCATATCCAAGAAAATCAGCCAATTACTCAAAAAGAATTGGGCGAAAAACTACTTCTATCTAAAGGCGGTGTTTCGCAAATGATTAAACAATTTGAAACAGATGGTTGGATCACTCGTCAGCAAAAGTGGAAAGAAAAGTATATCTCTTTAACTGATCGCGGGCAGGAGCTATTAGATAGCTGTTTTTTTGAACAAAGCAAGTTACAAGCTTCTGTGTTTGATAATCTAACAAAACAAGAAGTAGTACAACTAGCTAAAATCAGTAAAAAATTAATGAAATAGAGACTATAGTTAATCAGAGAAAAAGGAGTGTAAGAAAAATGAACAAAAAATACGGAATCGATTCTTCAAAAGGAATGGAAATTGGTTTATATTCGTTAGGTGATCATATTGCCAATCCAATGACAGGTGAGCGGATCAGTCAGCAGCAACGGATCAACGAAATCATTGAAGCGGCAAAATTTGCGGATGAAGCGGGCATCGATGTTTTTGGTGTGGGTGAAAGTCATCAACGATATTTTGTAGGGCAAGCTAATCAAATGATTTTATCCGCAATTGCAACCCAAACAAAAAACATCAAACTTACTAGTTCAGTTTCGGTTTTGAGTACGAATGATCCAGTTCGTGTTTATGAAGAGTATGCAACGTTGGATTTGATTTCTAATGGTCGTGCTGAAATCGTTGCAGGACGTGGCTCTCGCGTAGGTGTTTATGAACTGCTTGGGTTTGATTTGAAAGATTATGAAGAATTGTTTGAAGAAAAAATGCACTTGTTGAAACTCTTGAATGAGGCTACACCAAATGAGCGGATAAATTGGGAAGGGAACTTCCGGGCACCCTTGCAAGATGTGGAAATTCTCCCACAGCCAGTTCGTGGACATTTACCTGTTTGGCGAGCTGTAGGTGGTCCAGCAGAAAGTGCAATCAAAGCTGGATTAGATGGGATCCCAATGATGCTAACAACATTAGCTGGACCAGCTCCGATTTTTAAACGCTCAGTAGATGCGTATCGTTTAGCTTTAACGGAAGCGGGCTACGATGAAAAGGAATTTCCGTTGGCAACAACAAGCTTGTTTTATGTAGCTGAGACGGGTAGCCAAGCACGTAAAGAAATGTATCCATTTTTAAATGCTGGTTGGGAAGCAATTCGTGGCGGAACGTATCCAAAACAACATTTTGCTCAATCACAAGATAGTAGAGATACCTTAATGGTTGGTGGTGTTAACGAAATCATTGAAAAAATGTTGTATCAATATGAATTATATGGTCATCAACGTTTTATGGCACAAATCGATTTTGGTGGTGTACCTTTGGACCTAGTTAAGAAAAATATTGAATTGATTGCGACAAAAGTCATGCCAGAAGTTAAAAAATATACTAGAGAATAGGGTGAACATTTATGAAAGTCGTTGCAATAATCGGTTCAGCATTTGGTAGTAAATCAAGAATAGCTGTACATTATGCGGTCAATAAAATAAAAGAAGTACACAAAGAGGCTGAAGTGGATGTGATTGATTTTTCTGAAATACAATTTCCCTTTGCTGATGGTCGTGAGTATTTTCAACATGAAGGTGAGATTGGCGCAGCACTTAAAAAAATCATGGACGCGGATGGTTTGATCATTGGAACACCGATTTTTCAAGCATCGATGCCAGGAACCTTGAAGAATTTGTTTGATCTGCTGCCAGTCAATGCTTTTCGGAATAAAGTAGCTGGAATGATCGTCACGGCTGGATCGGAAAAACATTTTTTGATTCCTGAACAACAAATCCGTCCAGTTTTGAGTTATATGAAGGCTAATTTAGTACCTAACTACGTGTTCATTACAGATGAAGATATTATGCGGCAAGAAATCAAAAATCCTGATATTGAGTTTCGTCTGGATCGTTTTGTGGATGACCTGTTCTTATTGCTGGATACGTATCAAATGATGATGCAGCAAAAAGAAGCGGAATATGATTTTTAAAGAAAAGCTTATAGATAGAACATTGAGGTAGAATGAAACAAAATTATCATGGTACGATGAAGTAAACTTTCTGGAGGTCATTATATGGGAACTATTGATCAGGAATATTTACAAGCGTCGATAGAACAATTTCTGTCTGAAGCAAATTGTTTAAAAACTTATGCACACTGTATTGCGGTAGGTGATTATGCTTATAAGTTAGCAGAGCAGTTTATGGCGGACCCACGTAAGGCTCAGATTGCTGGGTATTTACATGATATTTCTGCAGTTTATCCAGATGATCAGCGAGTTGAAATAGCAAACAAGATGGGGATAGCATTATACAAAGAGGAAATAGTGTTGCCGATGATTATTCATCAGAGAATGTCTAAGGAAATTGCTATAAGTCAATTCAACATAAATGATTCGGAGATATTATCCGCTATTGAATGTCATACTACCTTAAAAGGGAATTACTCTATTTTAGACTTAGTTGTATTTATAGCAGATAAAATAAAATGGGATCAAGATGGTGAACCACCTTATATAACAGGTCTGATGGCAGCATTGGATCATTCGTTAGAATCTGCAGCTTATTATTATATTGACTATTTATTGCATCATGGTATTCAGGTGACCCACCCGTGGTTGAATGAAGCCTATGTGAAATTGAAACAACAATTAGAGCCTGCTTAGACTTTCTTTTAAAAGAATATAATGAAAAGACCTACTTAGTTCTCTTTTATAAAAAGAGTTAAGTAGGTCTTTTGGATAATTACGATATGTTTAACTTGTCTTACAACAAATCAGCATCTTTCAAAATATCCCCGATATACGTATCTTTCGTTTTCTCAACGAACTTTTCAACGATTTTACGTTCTACAAATGGTAAATCCATCTCAGTTAGTTTTTGCTTATCGGATAGATAGTAAACAGAATTTGCTAATGTTCTCAAGTCATAAGCCGATGCAAAAACCTCAGGAACCCCACGTTCAACATCTAGTAATTGATAGACAGCTTCCATCGCTGTTCTAACCGAGTATTCAGTGGTAAAGACTGTATCACGTTCCGTTTCAGCAAAGTTACCAATAAAGGCTAAGTTTTTAGAACCATTAGGAATGACCAATGGGCGATCGCCAGGTTCACGCAACATAAAGTAAGAGGTGATAAATGGCATGTAAACAGGAATTACTGTACATGATTCTTGAGCAAATCTTGCAATGTCTGCTTCAGGAACACCTAAATGATACATCAATTCTTGGGCAATCTCTGCACCAGAACATTGTTCAATCGGTTTTTTAATATAATTACCTGGAGTGTTAGATAATAAACCGTACACCCAAGTGATTGTTTGTTGGTCATTTTGTTCTTTAAAGTGTGGTTGGCGGTGTGTTGCAAAACTCATCAACCAGTTTGAATCTTTAATAGTAATGATCCCGCCAGTCACGATTTTGCCTGTTCGTAATTTGCGGTGCGTCAATCTAGAGATGTAAGGCTCGATATCAAAATTTTCCCAGGTCACTGTAGCAGAAACGAACCAACTTTCGTCTGGTAAGTTTTCGCAAAAGACATCAGGATTCCCAAATTCTGGAGATTGTTTTGCTAAGTTTTTCCAAAGGTTCCAACTGCCGCCTAGATCATGGGTGATTGGTGCAGGAGTGTGATGATCTCCTTCTGTTGAACTTTCAGTAATTGAGCCATTTGTGACAAAGACTAGATCATGCTTAGTCAAATGAATTTCTTCGGTTTTTCCAGCTCGGGTTAATAAAATACTTTTTGCGACCTTGCTTTTCTCTGTGATATCCACTTGAATATTATTGATTTTTGTTTCATATTGGAAGTCAACACCATTGTCATTTAAAAAGGCTAATAGTGGTTTTACTAAAGATTCAAATTGGTTGTAGCGTGTAAATTTCAATGCAGTGAAATCTGGTAAACCTTTAATATGATGAATAAAACGCATCACATAGCGTCTCATTTCAATAGCAGAATGCCATTTTTCAAAAGCGAACATACTGCACCAATATAACCAAAAATTTGATTCAAAGAATTCTTCAGTGAAAACATCTTCGATTCGTTTGCCAACTAATTTATCTTCTGAGGTCATAAATAAGTCAACTAATTCTTTTTGCGCTTTTTTAGATAAGGTAAATTTGCCGTCATCTGCTACGCGTTCCCCACGATTAGAAATGATACGACAACTTGAAGAATTGGGGTCATCATGGTCCAGCCAATAAAATTCATCTAATACAGAAGCATCGTCCACTTCTAATGATGGTACAGAACGGAAGAGATCCCATAAACATTCAAAGTGACTTTCCATTTCACGCCCGCCGCGGGTAACAAAACCATCATGGGGGATGAATTTTCCATCTAAAGAGCCTCCAGATAAGGATAATTCTTCAAAAATATGGATATTTTTACCTTTCATGTGTCCGTCACGAATCAAAAAGACTGCTGCTGCTAAACCAGCTAAGCCTGCACCAACGATATAGGCGCTTTTCTCATCAACGCCTGCCGGTTTTCTACTTCTTGCAAATGCTTCATAGTTTCCACTTACGTACTTCATAAAATATCCCTCCTGATTTTTGATCTGTTACACCGTCATTGTAACAAGGATCATTTTTGTCAACAAAGGATAGCTGTATAAAATTGGACAATTGGTTGATTTTGTCTGAAAAATAGTGTTAGAAGTATAAGAAAAAAGCTTTCTAACAGTGTTGATTGCTAGAAAAGCTTACTAGTTATGTTGACTGAAAATATAGAGAGGAGATGAACCTGTAATTATTGAACAACGGTCCACTCATTAAGCGTTTTTCCAGTGGCATCAATCAATTCCAGCCAACTATTTGTTCCACCAAAATATAAAAACAAGCCCACTTCATTGACGCTTTTTAAAATAATATCTTCTGTGGTCACATTATTTTTCACTTTGTCTTGATGATCTTCTCTGATTCTTTGACCCATTTTTGCTGAAAAGCCTAAAGACCCATCTTTATTAAGTGGCGGTTTAGCCATCATAGTAGCGCCGGCTTTTAACAACATTTCATTACGTTTGTGCCAAAGGGCGGTTGCTTTGCTCTCACGTGTATCGATAAAAAATTCGATTTGGCTGATTTCTTTGGTCCATTTATGCCGAGCTTTGGCTGGTTTTGCTTTGGCCTTTTTAGGTTCTTCATGATGTTTAAACGGGTAGCCAAATTTTTCTAAGACCATAAGCACTTCATTTTTATAGGTCGTAAGTGTTTTGGTAGCGCTAGCTGGAATTTTTGTTGCTACTCCAGAGTTCTGTTCTAGCTGGATGCCGTTTTCTAACGCCTCTGTGATCAGCTGTTGTTCTAAATAGCCTAATTCAATATCCCATGAAGGAGCAATAGTGATCATTTTATTAAAAGTGACTTCAGTGTGAAAAGCCCCAGCTTCTGATCTACCTATCGAAACAATCGTATTTTCATTTAGCAAAACATAGACAGCTGCATGTTCAAGCAGAAGGCCTTCGTTAGTATCAAATAGGGTGATGATTCCTTGTTTGTTATTAAATTCAATGGTTGTTTTGGTTTCTGTGATGAGGACAGATAATTTGATGTTCATATTAGACTCCTTTTTGATCCTTGTTTTCAGTTTATAAGTAAGTAAATAGTAGCATGAAATTCGTCATAAGTCCTGTAACTTAGATCAAGCGATAAATGTTATATAAAATAATGCGCGTTATTTATTATGACGGTTGTAATTTTCAGTAGGCTGAGCTTTTTTATAGTTTTTTTATGAGAATAGAACTTGTATTTCAGAAGGTGGATGCTGTTGTTTTCTCATTTTTAATAGGTTAAGTGGTGACGGAAATTCTCTTTTTTTACTTTATGAAGTTGATAATGCTGATTTCTTGTTGAATAAATAATAGGTTAAGTATGGAAAACTAAATGAATATACTCACATTTGATACTCATTTTAATAATAAAAAAATAGTTGAAAAATAAGTGGCGTCTTGTTATTCTGTTCAGTAAATTGATGAAGGTGGTTCGGTCGATGGAAAAGTTTAAGAGTAATGACTTTATGACGAAACAGGATTATCAAATGGCTTTGGAAGAGATCATTCGTCCTTTGAGACAGAAAATACTTGAATCAGATACTTCAGGTTTACATTTAGGTAGTAGTGGAGCCGTCTATGATCAACAGCGGGCCGACATGGAAGCGCTTGTTCGTCCGCTGTGGGGCATTGCCCCTGCTTGGCGGTTTCAAAAGGATGATGAATTAAGAGATGCCTACTTAACAAAACTAATCAAAGGGACTGATCCAGCTAGTCCTTACTACTGGGGCTTGATCGAGGACTATGATCAATACATCGTTGAGACAGCTGCCCTGTCATTGACATTGTTGTTGCACAAAAAATATGTTTGGGAATTATTGTCAAATACAGCACAACAGAACATGATAAACTGGCTGTCGCAAGCCTTAGTGCGGAAAATCCCTAAAAATAATTGGACTTTTTTTAAAGTATTGATCCGAACTGCATTGTTTCATTGTGGTGAAAAACTAGACCGAAAAAAACTAACTGAAGAATTTCAATTGATTGATTCGATGTATATTGGTGAAGGCTGGTAAGTAGATGGGAAAACGACACAAAGAGATTATTATATTCCGTTTGCTTTTCAATACTACGGCTTGATTTACGCAACCTTCATGAAGGAAGAAGATCCTGAAAGAGCCCAATGCTTGATTAATAGAGCGAAGTTATTTGCCCAAGATTTTATATATTATTTTGATAATGATGGTGAAGCACTACCGTATGGCCGCAGCTTAACATATCGTTTTGCACAAGGCGCTTTTTTCTCTGCATTGATTTTTGCTGATGTTGAAGTAATTCCTTGGGGAGAAGTAAAAACAATTCTATCAACACATTTAAAAAATTGGCTAAACCATGATATTTTTACTTTCGATGGTCGGCTTTCGATTGGCTATCATTATGAAAATCTTGTGATGGCAGAAGGGTATAATGCGCCAGGTTCACCTTATTGGGCGCTAAAGACATTCTTGTTGTTGGCTGTGCGTCACGATCATCCTTTTTGGGAAGCAGTGCCAATACCTGTGAAGAAACAAGGGAAGAAATTTGTAGAAAAAGGAAATATGCTTTTAATGCAGGCGCGAGATGGAGAGCACTTATTAGGATTTCCAGCTGGGATGATAGTCGCAGAGCAAGCTCATGCACAAGCAAAATATAGTAAGCTTGTCTATTCTACAAAATTTGGCTTCAGTGTCTCTAAAGCAGGTACTCGTTATGAAGAAGGTGCTTTTGATAATACCTTGGCTATTGCTCGTGCCGGGGAAGGGGATTTTCAAGCGAAAGGTGTGACGGAAAGTTACTGGCTGACAGAAGATTGTGTTTATCAGAAGTGGTCGCCATTTGAAGGTGTGACGATTGAAACAGAAGTTTATCCTTTTGAACAGTGGCATCTACGAGTCCATGAAATCAATACAAAAGTACCGTTAGAGGTTCGAGAAGGTGGGTTTAGTCTGCCATTATTGGGAAGAAAGCCACAAGGACAGCTAGGCTCAGATTGGAGTTTTGTAACGGAAAAAGATTGGTTATCTCAGATTGTTGCGATAGAAGGCTACGACGAAGCGCTGATTATTCAGCCAGAACCGAATACTTCTTTATTTTTCCCAAGAACTAGCTTGCCGTGCTTGAAAAAATCATTGTCTGCAGGTGAACATCGCTTGATCTGTCTGGTTGGCGGTATGATTAAAAGTGATAAGGAGACGAGAAATAATGATAAAAATTGAGTTGAAAAATAATCAAGATCGACTGATCGTTGGCAAAATTGACCATGAAAAAGAGGAACAGTTATATATAGCCGAAGGGGCTGAAATGGCAGTTTTAGCCATCAAAGGTTACACTTATGAAGTAGGGGATAAAATCGTGGTGTCGACAACGGAGCTGAGTTCATACTTGGCCGTACAACTTGATGAAACCCTGCCGTTATCGATTATTTATGTTGCTCAACAAACATGGGAATATCAAATTCCGCTTATAGAATCACTTAGAAAAGCTTCTGTTGAAACAGCATTTCATTCAAAACGCCATCATTTGATGGTACGAAAAGCCCATGACTTTGAAATCAAGAACTACCAAAATCTTTCGTTCAATTCTCATGATCAAAAGGCAAGCTCAGGTGCGTACCCCCATGCAAGTGCGAATGTAGAAACGAGAGATGATGCAGTTTTTTTTGCTAAAAATGCCATTGATGGAAAATACGGAAATTTATCTCATGGTTCGTTTCCTTTTGCCTCATGGGGCATCAATCAACAAAAAGATGCAGCGTTAACAATTGAATTTGGCCGTAAAGTTGAAATTGATTGGATCAGGTTACTATTTAGAGGAGATTATCCTCACGATAGCTATTGGACTGAAGTAACATTAGAATTTTCAGATGGTACACAGCAAATTCTAGCCACAACCAATGACACAATATTTCAAGAAATTAAATTTCCAACCAAAGTAACAGAGTTTGTGACCTTGAAAAATCTTAAAAAAGCCGCGGATGATTCTCCGTTTCCAGCGCTTACTCAAATCGAAGTTTTCGGGAGAAATAAGTAAAGAAATGAACCATGATCTTTTGCCTAGAAAGCAATCATGGTTTTTTTGTTGGAAAAATGTTGTAAGAAGCATTCGCTTTTTCATTTTTTTTGGGTTATAATGATTTTGGTTAATATGTTAACAAGTTAAGGAGCTGTGAAATATGTCTCTTCAGGAAAATAAAGATAAGCTGATCGATTTGGGTGAAAAGGTGAGCCCGCAATGGTTAGCAGAACAAATCAATTGGTGCATCACACAAATCGAGAAAAATATGGAACGATTTGGTACACAATTTCCTTCTGCCAGTACTACCAATGGGAAATATCGGATTAAGGCCAATGATGATTGGACGAATGGATTTTGGACTGGAATGCTTTGGTTAGCATATGAATGGACTGGAAAAGAAACGTTTTTAAAACGAGCAATGGAAAATATCGTCAGTTTTCAACAACGTTTAGATAATCATTTTGTATTGGATCATCATGATATCGGTTTTTTATATAGTCTATCAGCAGGTGCGGGCTATCAAATAACTGGAAGTGAGGCCTGTAAGACAGAAATTATTCAAGCCGCAGATGTTTTGATGGCACGTTTTCAGAAATCAGGTAATTTTATCCAAGCTTGGGGGAAATATGGTGATCCTAAAGAATATCGCTTGATTATTGATTCTTTGATCAACTTGCCTATTCTATTTAAAGCAGCAGAAATTTCGGGCGATGCTCGCTATTCAGCTGTTGCAACGAAGCATTACCATACATTGTTAGAGACTGTGATCAAAGCGGATGCAACAACGTTTCATACGTATTATTTTGATCCTGAAACAGGCCAACCGAGTCATGGAGCTACGCATCAAGGGAATAGCGATGAATCAATTTGGGCAAGGGGCCAAAGTTGGGCGGTCTTAGGGATTCCGTTGAATGAAGGGTATCTGCAATCTAAAACATTTCCAGAAAATTATGCACAAATTGTTGATGTATTTCTAGCACATTTGCCTGAAGATCTTGTTCCTTATTGGGATTTTGATTTTAATGACCAACAACCTTCAGATAAAGATAGTTCTTCAGCAGCTATTGTAGCGTGTGGATTATTGGAAGCTGAAGCGTTACAAGTTTATCCAAATGCAAAGGCTCTTGCCAAAGGAATCATTTATCAATTGGGGGAACAGTATTCTGCTAAGGAAGTATTAGGGAATGAAGGCTTATTGCTTCATGGAGTATATGCACACGGAGAAGGCAAGGGAATCGATGAACCAAACTTATGGGGCGATTATTTTTATTTGGAAGCCTTGATCAGATTAGCAAAACCAGAATGGCAAAGATACTGGTAAAGGGGAATGATGATGCAAACGTTTGAGATAAAAGAAGATTTTTTACTAGATGGCAAACCAGTCAAATTGATCAGTGGTGCGATCCATTATTTCCGGATGACACCAGGGCAGTGGGAAGATAGTTTATACAACTTAAAAGCTCTAGGAGCTAATACTGTAGAAACCTATATACCTTGGAATCTACATGAACCTATTGAAGGAACGTATGATTTTGAAGACTTAAAAGATATCGAAGCCTTTGTAAAACTTGCGCAAGAAATCGGGCTGCTCGTTATTTTGCGCCCGTCGGTTTATATTTGCGCTGAATGGGAGTTTGGTGGTCTGCCCGCTTGGTTGCTAAGAGAAAAAGGCATGCGATTGCGTTCGACTGATCCACGTTTTATGGAAAAAGTTCGTCAATATTTTAGTGTTCTAATTCCTAAACTAATACCGCTGCAATTGACTCAAGGTGGACCTGTGATCATGATGCAGATCGAAAATGAGTATGGGTCTTATGGAATGGAAAAAGACTATCTTCGTCAAACTAAACAATTGATGGAAGAGTTTGGTGTTGATGTACCACTGTTTACTTCAGATGGTGCGTGGGATGAAGTACTTGATGCTGGAACATTGATTGAAGAAGATATCTTTGTGACAGGTAATTTCGGAAGTCATTCAAAGGAAAATGCTCAAGTGATGCAAAACTTCATGAAACGTCATGGAAAAAAATGGCCGATCATGTGTATGGAATATTGGGATGGTTGGTTTAATCGTTGGAATGAACCAATCATCAAACGAGATGGGCAAGAGCTAGCGACAGAAGTCAAAGATATGTTGGAAGTTGGTTCGTTAAATTTATATATGTTTCATGGTGGGACAAACTTTGGCTTTTATAATGGCTGTTCAGCACGCGGTGTGTTAGATTTGCCGCAAGTCACAAGTTACGATTATGATGCATTGTTGACGGAATGGGGCGAGCCGACAGAAAAGTATTTTCATGTTCAAAAAGCCATCAAAGAAGTCTGTCCAGAAGTTTGGCAAGCAGAACCGCGTAAAAAAGAACTGATGAACCTCGGGACATATCCTATAAAAGAAAGTGTTTCACTATTTGCAACAAAGGATCAGATGATCCAGGCTCAGCAGGCGATGTATCCATTAAGTATGGAAGAAGCCGGTGAGGGATATGGCTATATGTTGTATTCAGTAGAATTGAAAAATTATTTTCATGAAAATAAATTAAAAATCGTTGAAGCTAGCGACCGAGTCCAAGTTTATGTGGATGGAAAGTATCAGACGACGCAGTATCAAGAAACAGTCGGAGAAGAGTTGGCGATAAATGGACAACCCGATAAAAAAGAAATCAGTTTAGATGTTTTGGTTGAAAATTTAGGCCGAGTCAATTATGGATTTAAACTAAATAGTCCTACTCAATCAAAAGGGATCCGCGGCGGTATTATGCAGGATATTCATTTTCATCAAGGATATAGACACTATCCGTTAACGTTGTCTGAAAGTCAGTTGCAGGCTATTGATTATACAGCGGGAAGTAATCCACAACAGCCTTCGTTTTATCGAATAGAGGTTGAGCTGGATACATTAGGGGACACGTTTATTGATTGTTCTGACTATGGTAAAGGGGTTGTGTTAGTCAATGGTGTCAACCTTGGGCGTTACTGGGAGGTCGGGCCGATCCGATCATTATACTGCCCAAAAGAATTTTTGAAAAAGGGTCATAACGAAGTGGTGATTTTTGAGACGGAAGGTCGAGAAATCAAAGAACTGCACTTCTCAGAAAAAGCCATTGTCGATTAAAAAATCGAAGCAGAAGCTTACTCAGCTTCTACTTCGATTTTTGTTTTGAAATATTTCCAGTGTTTATAACTAACGATATACTCGGCAACACTTCCGTCAGACAGATAAGAATGCTTGACTTGTTTAACTGCTGGTTCCCGAAAGCTCAATTGCAATAAATTTAACAGCTCTGGATCGTCTGGAAAGACGATTTCATTGGTTTCGACAGAGGCTAATGAAAACAAATCGATCGCAAAATCTTTCCGAACTTTTTCGTAGACACTTGCATAAGCAGCAAGGTCTTTTTCGATTGGTTCTTTCATCATTTTTTTAGGCAGATGTGTGATATGGGCTAAAAAAGGTGTATCGCCAAAAGAGCGCACACGAATAATCTTATAATAGCTAGCATTAGCAGGTAAGCCTAACTGCTTTAGAATCTCAGGTTTATTTTCTTCTTCAACAGAGATTACTTGAACTTTCTCAGTATCTAAGGAGTGAAGTTCTATATCAGAAAACTTAACGTTTTGGGAGATCTTGGCTTTTGAAACAAAAGTCCCTTTCCCTTGAATACGGTACAAATAGCCTGCGCTGGTTAATTCGTTCAATGCTTTAACTGCAGTGATAGAACTGACAGAATAAATGCGCTTGATATCTGCTTCAGAATAAAATTTATCGCCGGGAATGAATGTATGATTTTTTATTTCGGCTAAGAGATCTTGTTTGATCTGTTCATATTTAGGAATCATGAGAGATTACCTCCATTCTCATAAGATAGTCAATTAAGGATAACATGTTAATTTTACTTTAGCAATTGCTTTATAAGAGAATCTGTTAGTAAATATGCACAATAAGTAAGGTCATAATAAAAAATCAACATATTAAGATATTAGGTTTACGGATGGGTTATCATGTGTTATAGTATATTCGTAAGGAACATAACATGTTAAGTAGGGCGACCTGCATTGCTATCTAGCTACGCGGGCTAACCTTTCGGGGAAAAGATAAAACCTGAATGTGACAAAAAGCGTCACCAGTCATGTTTTCCTATTTTCCTGTCAAGGTTAAACGAGCCCGCTACGCTTTTATTTTAAGGAGGGAATCAAGTGGAAAACATTGTATTGATAAGCCATGGCGGGATGGCTGAAGGTGTTAAAGGTAGTTTGGAGATGATTGTTGGACAACAAGAACATATTCATACCGTATCTTTACGACCTGACGGGGATAATATCCAATTTGAAAATGAGTTAAATTCAAAAATGAAAGCCCTTAACGGATCGACACTGATCATTGCAGACTTACTAGGTGGGACGCCTTGTAACGTTGCGGTGAAAAATTATTTGAATGTGGCTGATGTTGAAATTATTGCCGGAATGACTCTTTCAATCGTAATTGAAGCTGTTGTCAATCAGCAAGCTTCTATCAAAGAACTTGTCTGTTTGGCGAAAGAAAACATTGTGGATGTCAAAGCTGGTATGAATAAAGCTGAGAAAGATATTTCAGAAGCAAGTTTAGAAACTGAGCTCAGTAATTATAGTGAATATGCAGGTTATGCCAATATCGTCAATACCCGTATTGATGAACGCTTGATTCATGGGCAAGTAGCTGGGATTTGGTCAACAAGTTTGGATACACAAAGAATTATTGTGGCAAACGATGAAGCAGCCTCAGATCCTTTGCAAAAGACTTCTCTTAGAATGGCGGCACCTACTTCTATGCGATTATCGGTTCTACCTGTTGCAGAAGCTGCGGGAAATATTTGTGCTGGTAAATATGGTAAACAAAGGCTGTTCTTGTTATTCAAAAACCCAGCAGATGTTTTAAGGTTTATTGAAGCAGGCGGACCAATCGAGACTGTGAATGTTGGCAATATGAGTTACAAAGAAGGCGCTCGTGAAATAACGAAAAGTATTCAGGTTTTAGAAAATGAAGAGAGTATTTTTGAATCGATTGCTTCAAAAGGGGTAAATGTTACGGCTCAATTAGTTCCAAATGACCCGGCAATTGATTTTATGAAGAAAATGAAAAGTAAAAATTAATATATTATCTCACTTTGAAATGTGCCAGGAAACACAGTGAATGAAATGAACTGATGTTGAAAAGTACAAGGTGTATCGAAGCGGAACGTTGTTACCATATCTAGTTACGCGGGCTAGCTCTTCGGGAAAAAGATAAAAATAGAGTGAGACAAAAAGCGTCTCAATCGATTTTTCCTATTTTCCTGTCAGAGCTGAACGAGCCCGCTACGCTTTTAAATTATCTAGCTGCACAAATCAATCCTTAGGAAAATAGATAAATTGTCAGTGAAACAAAGAACGTTTCAATGTCAATTTCCTAATTTTCTACAGGATTAACCGATTTGTTCCGCTTTTAAAATTAGGAGGAAAATTCATGCATTTAGCGGCGTATCAAATTATTCTTATTACGGTTTATGCTTTTATTGCAATTAATGATTCACTTATTTCAAATACGTTGACGCAACCTGCCATTGCCGGAATGATTTCAGGGATGATCATGGGGGATTTGAAAACAGGGTTGATGGTCGGTGGGACTTTACAGCTTATGCGTTTAGGAATTGCGGCATTTGGTGGAGCTTCTGTACCGGATTATTTTACTGGAGCGGTGCTTGGGACAGCCTTTGCGGTTATTTCAGGTAAGGGAGCTGAATATGGGATCGGTTTAGCTGTGCCAGTATCACTATTGATGTTACAGCTGGATGTTGTGGCACGGTTTTGTAATGTGTTTCTGTTGCATCGTGTCGACAAAGCAATCGATAATATGCAGGTCAAACGGATTCCACGTTTAGTATTGTCAGGTTCATTTTTATGGGGATTGTCTCGTGCTATTCCAATTTTATTGATGCTGTTAGTTGGCGATGCAGCAGTTACGACCATTACTGAAAATATGCCGGAATGGTTGATGACGGGTCTGAAAACAGCAGGTGGTGTTTTACCAGTGGTGGGTGTCGGTATTTTACTACGTTACTTACCGACTAAACAATATATTCCTTATCTATTATTAGGATTCTTTTTGGCCGCTTATCTACAAGTACCAATGCTAGGTGTTTCGATCATTGGGATGGTAGCAGCTATGCTCGTATTTAAACGTGATAGTGATAAACCAGTAGCGCAAGAAAATGCTGGAACAAGCAACTTTGAAGGAGGATTTGATGGCGATGAGTAATCAAAAACTAACGAAACAAGAATTGAATGCAATCAGCTGGCGCTACATTTTAGGAAGTCAATTAAACTGGAACTATGAACGAATGATGAGTTCTGGCTATTTATATGGTATTTTACCGGTATTGAAAAAATTCTACGGACATGATGAACAACAATTCCAAGATATGATGCGTACGCACAATCAATTTTTTAATACTAATGCTATTTTCGGAAACTTGATCATGGGGATCGATGTTGCGATTGAAGAACAAGATGGCTACAAAGCAAAAGACACGATCGTAGCGTTAAAAACAGCGTTGATGGGTTCCTTAGCGGGTGTTGGTGACTCATTGTTCCACGTGATTTGGGGAACGATTTTTGGTTCAGTTGCTGGAACCTTGGCACAAAATGGTTCGGTTGTGGGGTGTGTGATCTGGATCATTGCCAATATTGCGTTATTGTTTGGACGAGCTGCATTATTGCCGCTTGGCTATAAACAAGGTGTCAAACTCGTAACGACTTTAAAAGATAAATTATCAGCATTTACGAATGCGGCAACCGTTTTAGGAATCACCGTGATCGGTGCATTGATTCCTTCGGTGATCAAAGCGACAGTACCGTTTGTTTATAAAAAAGATGGTGTTGAATTAGTTATTCAAGATACTTTGGATGCTATTTTGCCATCGTTAGTCCCAATCCTTTTAGTTCTTTTGACTTACTGGATGTTAGGGCAGAAAAATTTAAACTCAACTCGTGTGATCTGGATCATTTTGATTCTTTCGATCGCATTAAGTGCTTTTGGAATTCTAGGATAATAAAATGCAGGAATAGGTGATTAAATGAAACGAGTCGATATTTTATCTCGTTTAGAGAAAACAGGTGTGGTTGCTGTTGTCCGTGGTGCTACTAAAGAAGAAGCGTTAAAAGCTAGTCACGCTATTATTGAAGGTGGTATGACTGGAATCGAATTGACCTTCACTGTGCCGCAAGCTGCTGAAGTGATCAAAGAATTAGTAGCAGTTTATAATGATCGATCGGATGTTGTGATCGGCGCTGGCACTGTATTAGATGCCTTAACCGCTCGATTGGCGATCATGGCTGGTGCTGAGTATGTGGTTAGTCCAAGTTTTGATATAAAGACAGCAGAGCTTTGTAATTTATATCAAATTCCTTATTTACCGGGTTGTATGACGATCACAGAAGTTCAAGAGGCATTGAAAAGTGGCGCAGATATCGTGAAGCTGTTTCCAGGAAGTGTTTATGGACCAAGTATTATTTCCGCCTTTATGGCGCCAATGCCTCAAGCGAGCATCATGCCGACAGGTGGTGTCAATTTAGCAAACATGGCAGATTGGTTTAAGGCTGGCGCAGTCACAGTAGGTGTTGGTGGTGATTTATTAGCGCCCGCTGCAGCTGGTGACTTCCAAAAAGTTACCGAAACTGCCCGTCAGTATGTAGCAAAACTAAAAGAAATTAAGGGATGAGCAGATGGGAAAAGTCGTTACTTTAGGTGAAATTATGTTGCGTTTATCAACACAGTCGGGAAATCGTTTAGTTCAAAGTAACTCTTTGCAGGCTCATTATGGTGGTGGTGAAGCCAACGTAGCTATTTCTTTGGCAAATTACGGACATGAGGTTATTTTTGCGAGTAAAGTACCTGATACAGCTTTAGGGGAAGCAGTGTTCAGACATTTGCATGGGTATCAAGTCGACACTCACTATCTGCATACAGGGAGTCAACGTTTAGGCACGTATTATCTGGAAACAGGGATTGGCGGACGCGCTGCGGCTGTTATTTATGATCGAGCTGAATCTGGTTTTGCTGCGATGAACGTGCTTGAATGGGATTTAGCTACTTTATTTGATGATGTGGATATTTTTCATATTTCAGGTATTACACCAGCTTTATCAAAAAAATGGCAGACAATGACCTTAGAGCTAATGAAACAAGCCAAAAAATCAGGCTGTAAAGTTAGTTTCGATAGTAATTACCGTAGTAAATTGTGGAGTCAAAAAGAAGCTGGACAAGTGATCCGACAGCTTTTACCATATGTCGACTATTGCTCAGCTGGGAAATTAGATGCAGTCAATCTTTTGGGGATTACCAATGAACCAGCTGAACAAGAACATGAATTAGCCTTTTATTACAAAGAAATGCACCGACTATTTCCAAATATTCAATTATTTTATTCAACAAAACGCAAAATCTATTCTGCTAGTGCTAATCAATTAATCGGTACACTTTGGCAGGATAATCACTATTATGAATCAGATATCCATGAAATCGATCCAATTATAGACCGAGTTGGTGCAGGCGATGCATTTGCTGGTGGAATTTTACATGGTGTATTAGAACAAATGACGCCGCAAGCAACAGTCGATTTTGCTACAGCAGCATCGGTATTAAAGCATACCGTACATGGCGATTGTAATCAGTTCAACAAAGAAGAAGTCGCTGATTTTTTAAGAAGTGGCTCAGGAAAAATAATTCGATAAGGGAGTATGAATCATGCAAAATATGGACAATAGATATACGCATAGTCCGGAAGATATCCGTCACTATTCAACAGAAGAATTACGTAGAGAATTTTTAGTAGAAAAAATATTTGCACCGGGTGAAATCAGTTTGACATATACACACAATGATCGAATGATCTTTGGTGGGGTAACACCAACAACAGAGTCATTAGAAATTGTGTTAACGAAAGAATTAGGTGTTGACTACTTCTTAGAACGTCGAGAATTAGGGGTAATCAATATCGGTGGTTCGGGCTCGATCACAATTGATGGTCAAACAGAATCAATGAAAAAACAAGATGGTTATTATATCGGAAAAGAAACCAAACAAGTGATTTTTCAATCAGATGATCCCAAAAATCCAGCTAAGTTTTATGTGAATAGCGTTCCAGCACATCATAAATACCCGAATGTAAAAATCAGTATCGATCAAATCAAACCGATGGAAACAGGAGAAGCGTTAACCTTAAACAAACGTAAAATCTATCAATACATTCACCCAAATGTTTGTGAAAGCTGCCAACTTCAAATGGGCTACACAGTCTTGGAACCAGGTAGCTCGTGGAATACAATGCCTTGTCATACACACGTCCGTCGGATGGAAGCTTACCTTTATTTTGACTACGCTAGCGAAGATACACGTGTCTTCCATATGATGGGCAAACCAGATGAAACCAAGCATTTAGTTGTGGCCAATGAACAAGCGATCATTTCACCAAGTTGGTCGATTCACTCAGGTGTAGGAACAGGTGATTATACGTTTATCTGGTCAATGTGCGGCGAAAATATCACGTATACAGACATGGATATGGTGCCGATGGATCAACTAAAATAGAAAAGAGGAATATAAATGGAATTTAATATGGACATGTTCCGTTTAGATGGGAAAGTAGCGTTAGTAACAGGGGCTGTACATGGTATTGGCTTTGAAATCGCTAAGTCATTAGCTGCGGCTGGCGCTATGATCGTTTTTAATAATTTATCTCAAGACTCTGTAGATAAAGGACTGGCTCTTTACCAAGAAGCGGGGATCAAAGCTCGAGGTTATGCTTGTGATGTAACAGATGAAGAGGCCGTTCAAGCGACAGTTAAACAAATCAAAGATGAGGTTGGTTCAATCGATATTTTGGTGAACAATGCGGGAATCATCAAACGAATTCCCATGATCGAAATGTCTGCGGCAGAATTTAGACAAGTGGTCGATGTGGATTTGAATGCACCTTTTATCATGGCTAAAGCAGTCATTCCAGATATGATCGAAAAAGGCGGCGGCAAAATTATTAATATTTGTTCAATGATGAGTGAGCTGGGCAGAGAAACAGTCAGTGCTTATGCGGCAGCTAAAGGCGGGCTTAAAATGTTGACGAAAAATATTGCTTCTGAATACGGTCAATACAATATCCAATGCAATGGCATTGGGCCTGGCTATATTGCGACACCACAAACAGCACCGTTAAGAGAGAAACAAGAAAACGGTGATCGTCATCCTTTCGATCAATTTATCATAGGACGAACACCAGCAGCTCGTTGGGGCGAGCCGGTCGACTTAAGTGGTCCAGCAGTTTTCTTAGCTTCAAGTGCATCAGATTTTGTGAATGGACACATTTTATACGTTGATGGTGGTATTTTAGCCTATATTGGCAAACAACCGTAAACAACTTATAATAGTAGAAAGAGCAACCCATGATCGCCAATCGTATTATGGGTTCTCACTTACAAAACAATGAAAGCGTTTGCTTCGCGATCAGAGAAGGAGGGTACAATAATGATCAATAGATCTAAAAAATGGCTGTGTATTGTAGGCTGCTCACTTTTACTTGGTAGTTTTTCTTATGCACTGAGTGGTGAGAGTTTTGCTGAGGAAGTAACTCAAGTCCAGACTGGTATTTACGAATCAGATTTTGCTAATCAGCTGGGAGAATGGCAAGATGTTGTTGGAAAAGCCAATAAGGCAAGTACAGCTAATGGGTTTATTATTGGAAATACAAAACAAGGAACAAATTTAGAGTCGGTTTCCTTAAATAAAAATGCTGGCAGTAAAAGTGCTGGTGATCTGGAATATACATTTTTATATGAAGGACAAACGAATTTTGGGTTAGTCTTTCGCGCTGATTTACAAGATTCTAAAAAATGGCAGTCTTTCGCTTATACTCGAGATGGGCAATGGCAATTAGGACAACCTGGAGGAAAATGGATTACAACGATTACTGGGCCTAAATTGATTTCAGGGCAACGCTATAAAGTATTGATCCGTTATGAAGGAAAGAGCATCGAAGCGTTTTTGAATGACCAACTGTTATATGAAAATAATGAAGTGATTTACCCGAATACTTCTACGAGTATTGACGGTGATTGGGAAGGATATGTAGGGATTCGCCTTTTTGGCAATCTATCAAAACTAAACGTCCTGTCAATGCGTAGTGGTGCAGTTGGCAGTCTTCCTGTTGAAAATAACGTAAGCGATTATGCAACTTTAAAAAAAAAATGGAAAAATCAATTGGTCTCTGATCAGTATGACGAAACCAATACGACCGTTGTAAACTACGTTAAAAAACTTTCAGAAGAAGCGGAGCAATTATACCAAACCTTAAATAAAGACCCAAATCGAACATATCTTTGGCCAATCGAGCAAGGGAACACAGCTTCAGCAGATTTGACGACACAATTTACTAAATTACAAAAACTTGCTTTAGCCTATGGAACAAAAGGTAGTGTTTTTTATCATGATCCGCAGATAGCTGCTGCAATCAACGACGGCTTAGATTTCATGGTGACAAAAAAAGGCTACGACGGGAAGAAATATCATGGCAATTGGTGGGATTGGCAGATTGGTGTACCGCAAAAATTTATTGGTATTTTAATGATTTTAGGAGATCAAGTACCACAAGCTAAACAACAGCAGTATACGGAAGCTATGAGCGGCTATGTGCCTGCTCCGTTTAAACAATTGTATACCAAAGCCCAAGGAACGTTCGTTGATCTAGCATTTATTCCTAACTTTGTAACTTCGGGAGCGAATCGTACAGATTTAGCTCAAACTGTTTTAGCATTGGGCATTTTACAAGAAAATGATGGGAAAATCAGTCAAGCTTCTAGCAGTATTGTCGATGTGTTTAAATTAGTGACCAAAGGTGACGGTTTTTATCAAGATGGTTCCTTTATTCAGCATAATAATATTCCCTATACAGGATCATATGGCAATGTACTGATGAAAGGTGTGGGCCAAATCTTAGCAATCACTAAAGATTCTAAATTTGAAATGGATCCAGCGATTGTTCAATCGTTCGTTGAAAATGTTGACAAAGCATTTATTCCTTTGATCTATCAAGGCGAAATGTTACCAGGTGTCAATGGTCGTTCAATCTCTAGAGCGCCAGCTAAAACTAAAACAGGTTATGGTTCCACAACGCTTTATAATTTATTGATCGTCTCAAAATTTGCTCCAACGGAATACCAAACGAAATTTAAAGAAGCTGCTAAATATTGGATGAAAGAAAATCCAACGTATTATTTGACTAATGCAAGAGATTATAATGATTTACAAATGACGATGTCTGTATTGGACGATACAGCAATCATTGGTGAGACCTTGCCATTTGTCGGGACAAAAATGTATGCCTCAATGGATCGATTTGTTCAAAGAACACCAAATTACATGATGGGTTTAAGTTTATATTCTAGCAGGATTTCGTCCTTTGAAGCAGGCAACAAAGAAAATAAATGTGGCTGGCATACAGCTGATGGTATGTTGTATTTGTATAATGATGACGAAGTACAATTTAATTCTGCTTATTGGCCAACAGTCGATCCTTATCGGTTGCCAGGTACAACTGTAGATACCGTTCCTTTAAAAGATGAAGTATCCGCCTTCACAACAGTTACCTCAAAAGAAAAATGGGTTGGCGGCGTAGCTCTAGATAATCAAGCTGTTGTAGGGATGGCGTTGAATAAAACAGGAACAAAAAATAATGGGACCGTGTTACCAATGAATCTCCAAGGAAAAAAATCATGGTTTGTGGTAGATGGACAAATTGTCGCATTAGGCGCGGGAATCAAAGGAGATACGACAGCTTCGATTGAAACCATAGTAGATAATCGTCTATTAAATGACAACTATACCTATGACGTACTGTCAAATAATGGTGTGATTCAACAAGAAAAAGAACGCAGTACGAAAGAATGGCTACTATTAAAATCAAATCACCAAAATGCGAATATTGGCTACTATTTCCCGGAGAATGCAACAGTGGATGTAATCAGTGAAGTTCGTAAAGGATCGTATACAGAAATCAATGAAGCTTTTCCTAGTAACGATCAATACACTGGAAACTATCGCAAGTTTGTACTAGATCACGGGAAAAATCCAACGAATGAGCAGTATGCATATGTAACATTGCCGGGAATTGATGAAGCAGGTCTAAAAAAATATGTGGCAGAAAAACCTGTAACGATTTTAGCTAATTCAGCTGATATTCAAGCTGTAGAGTTGAAAAAAGCTAATTACTTAGGTGTGAATATCTGGGAAGAGACTGGTGGCAGTATAGCGGGAATCACGTCGAACAAGGCGGTGTCTTTATTGAAGAAAACAAATGAAGGCAAGAAAACCTATGTGTTAGCAGAGCCAACGCAATCAAATGTCGTTATGACAGTCAAAATACCTAAAGACTTCCAGCAAATTGTGACGCTAAGTGAAGGGGTAACATATGACGAAGCCAATGATACCTTTACGATTCATTTCGAGAACACAGGTGGAAGTAGTAAACAAATCGTTGTAGAGTAAATAAGTAAAAAATGATTTCTAGTCTGACTTCCCTAAGTAATAGGGAATGTTTAGGCTAGAAATCGTTTTTTTTTTAAGCAGAATAAAATAAAGTGATTTTATTTGTTGACATTTTTAAAGAATCGCAGTAAGATTTAAATGTAACTTAGAATGTTACTAAGAGTTGGAGTGATAGACATGGCCATGTCGACGAAATTAAGTGTTGCAATCCATATTCTAAGTTTGATTGAAATCGGGCCACCCGATCGTGTCAATTCTGAATTGATCGCATCAAGTGTAAATACCAATCCAGTTGTTGTCAGAAGGTTGATGAGTAAGCTAAAAAAAGCTGGACTTATCCACACAAGTAGAGGCGCAACTCAAACCTATTTGTTGAAAAAACCAGAAGATATTTCTCTCTATGATGTCTATGAAGCGGTCGAGTTAGATCATGAAGTATTCAACATTCATCAAAATCCTAATCCGAACTGCCTTGTTGGAGCGAATATCCAGTCTGCTTTAGAAGAACAATATAGTAAAGTTCAGCAAAGCATGGAAGCCGAATTAAAAGAAATTGCCTTAGCTGATGTGATCCATCAAATTAAGCAATAAGAGACTTAAACGTGTCTCTTCTCTTTTTAAGAGCAAATGTAACAAAAAAAGTTTCATTACGAGAGAGGAAGAATAAAATATGAAAGTAGCAATTTTAGGAGCAAACGGTAAAGCAGGTTCAGCAATTTTGAAAGAAGCAAAGAAACGTGGATTAGAAGTGACTGCTATCGTTCGTGATGCAGCAAAAATCACAGATGGTACACCCGTTATCGAAAAAGATGTGTACAGTTTAACAACAGAAGATGTGAAAGGCTTTGACGTTTTAGTTAGTGCGTTAGGATTCTGGGGTGATGTGAGTGAATTTACTGGCTCAACACAACATTTGATCGATATTTTGACGAATACAAAAACACGTTTGTTGGTTGTCGGTGGCGCAGGAAGTTTATTTGTAAATCCAGAACATACGGTTCGCTTAAGTGAAACACCAGATTTTCCAGAAGCATTTAAACCATTAGCAACAGCTATGGGTAAAGGGTTGGACTTACTAGAAGCTGCGAAAGATATTAACTGGACCTACATTAGTCCAGCAGCTGAATTTGATGCGGAAGGTCCTGCAACAGGTAAATATGTTGTGGCTGGCGAAGAATTAGAAACGGATCAAGCTGGTAAGAGTTATATCTCTTATGCTGATTATGCAATTGCAATGGTGGATGAAATTGAAAAAAATGTACATCCAAACCAACGTTTTAGTGTTCATCAATAAAAAATGAAATAATAGCCTGGGATATAACTTAAAAAGTTATATTTCAGGCTATTTTCACCCGAATAAACGCTTCTGTCCCAACCTTGTTGCTTCTTTTATTTTCTAAGTGTTAAAGCACTAAGAGTTTAAGGCTGTTACATGACGAAATTGATAGGCTGACGTAAGGTGATTCTAAGGTGAAAAAAGCTCCTTTAATTTATAATATGCTAGGTTAATGAATGAGGAGGAAGCAATAATGAATAATGTGACAACAAGTAAGTTTAAAGGTCTCACAACATTTGATTTAAAAATAATCGGAATCATTTTGATGTTTATCGATCATATTCATCAAATGTTTGTTCCAATGGGAGCACCTAGTTGGTTAGATTGGTTTGGGCGTCCCGTTGCAATCCTTTTCTTTTTTGTCAGTGTAGTCGGTTTTAGTCATACAAGAAGTAAAGAGAAATATATGTTGCGTTTGTATGTAGGTATGGTCATCATGACTCTTGGAAGCTTCGCGCTACAGAAGATCGTTGGATATGAAGAAGTTCAATTAATGAATAATATTTTTCGGGATATTTTAGTTGGAACATTAATGATGTACGGAATCGATAAGATTTCTGAAGGGAATTCAAATAAAAAGGTTAGCAAGATAATATGGGGGATAGTCATTATATTATTTCCGATTATTACTTCAGGGATTTTACTTTCGCTTATGTCGAATCCAAATACGGTCATGGTGGCAGTCCAGATTGTAACTTTTGTTCCTGCATTACTATTTGCTGAGAATGGCTTGATGGTACTGTTGATTCCGTTATTGTATTTAGCTAAAGATTATCGCTGGCTTCAATGTACATTGATTGCTTTAGCTGCACTATTTTACTTTTTTCAAGGGTCGACACAATGGATGATGATTTTTGCCGTACTACCTATCATGTTGTTCAATGGGGAAAAAGGGCGAGGTATGAGAAATTTCTTTTACGTATTCTATCCACTGCATATTTGGATTTTGTATTTGATTTCAGCTTATGTGTATATGCATTGATTTATCATCATAAACGGTGGGATTTCTTCTGATTCCACCGTTTATTCGGATTCCATGTGTCTGGGATATGACTCGCAGAGTTATGTCCCAGACACTTTGTTTATACAGCTTTGTATTTAGTTGCGATCAATAACATTTAGAGCAGGGTGTTAGACCTCTTGCTTGTGCCTCTTCTAAGGTTGTTGGAGTATACGTCCCATTCCCACATTTGCGATTATGGTATTTAGAACCTGTTGTAGTAACCAAAACCATTTCACCTGTTTCTTGGGTATTGGGTGTTGGTGTTTCAGGTGTTTGAGCCGCTGCTTGTGCTTGTTGTTCAGCTGCGGCTTTTTGAGTGGTTATTGCTTGTTTTATGCCATTTGCCCGAGCAGTTAAGTCTGGATGACCATTGGGTAGTTCTTTGATTTTAGCGATTGCTTGGTTGTAGTGGTCGTCTGTTGGTTCTTGTTCGGCCTTTTCTACCGCTTCACGAGCCGCTGCGATTTGCTTTTCGGCTTTTTCCTTTTCAGTGATTTTTTGTTGAACAGTAGTTAATCGTTTTGCGAGCGCATCTTTGTTTAAGGTTGCCTGTGCAACTAATGCTGTTGCAGCATCGAGCTGTTCTTTCGTTTGTTTTGTTTCTGCCAGTTCAACCGCTGTGTAGATTGGGACGTTATCTTTAACAATGGCTAAACGTTTTATAAAATCATCTTGTTCCTTAGTTAATGAAGCGATGCGAGTTGCAGCTTCATCATAATTTTTTTGCGTAGGTTTACCTTCAGCTAATATTAGAGCTGTTTCAGCATTTTTAAGGGTTTCTTTATTTTGCTTTTCTTCATTTAAAAAGGCAACGAATGCTTTTGAAGGTTTGACTTCGATTGTTTCAGCTTGCTCTATGTCACCGATTGAAGCCATGAATGTTAACTTTTGTGGTTGGTCGTCGTGCAGCGTTACTTTGTAAGAAAATTTGCCGTTTTTAGTGTCAATCGTTTCACCATCAACGGTAATGTTACTTTGCTCATTTGTTTTTCCTGTGATTGTGGCTATTCCAGAGTCATTTGTCTCTACCGATTTTTCTGCTAATGAAAGGCTGGGTGTGGCAGGTGATAAAGCCATAGCCCCGATCATTGTTAGAGAACTGATTCCAGTTAAAAGTAAAACTTTTTGTTTTGGTTGCTTTTTAAAAACGGCTTTTAGTGAAAGAACGCCACCAGTGATAAATCCTAAAAAACTTATAATGCCAATAAATACTGTCATTAATTCCTTTTCCTCCTTATTTTAAAAGCTGAAAGAGCTTGATCAGCCTTGACAGGAAAATAGTAAAAGCGTAGCGGGCTCGTCCAGCTCTGACAGAAAAATAGGAAAATGTGTTTGTGGCGTTTTTTGCCACAGGCAGATTTTATCTTTTTCTGTCAGAGCTATCCCGAAAAGCTAGATAGCACATTTAACAAATTGTGTAGTATTATTTTTCTAATGATAAATATTTCAATTTTCAGGGAATTACACCTTCAAAGACGTTAAGTAGCAATAAAAAAAAATCATATGATAAAATGAAATAAGCATCGTTTACGTATCTTATTAGAGAAGAGGAGAAAAATGAAAGCAGAGATCATTGCAGTTGGCACCGAGTTATTATTAGGTCAAGTTGTCAATACAAATGCGACTTTTTTATCACGAGAGTTGGCAGACTTAGGAATCGAGGTGTATTATCATACCGTTGTAGGAGATAACCCACAGCGTTTGGAACAGTTATTGGTTGAAGTTGAAGACCGTAGTGATTTGATCGTTTTATGCGGTGGATTAGGTCCTACAGATGATGATTTAACAAAAGATACTGTAGCAGCACATATTGGCCGGACGTTAGTCCAAGATGAGCAGGCACTTGCACGTCTTCATGAATTTTTTAAGTTTTCAAAAAATAAAATGACAGAAAACAATTTAAGACAAACCTTAATGATCGAAAGTGGGGTCGCTATCCAAAATCCTACGGGACTAGCAGTCGGTTCCTTGATCACTGAAAATGAGACGACCTATTTATTATTACCAGGACCGCCCAATGAATTAAATCCAATGTTTCAGCAAAACGTTCGTCCATTATTAGCAGCACGATTTCCGCAAGCAGAACAGCTGATATCGAGAGTGTTGAGGTTTTATGGCATTGGTGAATCACAGTTAGTAACTGAGTTAAAAGAATTGATAGATAGGCAAACCAATCCAACGATCGCACCTTACGCCAAACCAAATGAAGTTACATTACGTTTGACTGCGAAGGTTGCGGATGATGATTTAGGGCAACAACTGTTGGATGAGTTAGAAGCTAAGATCATGGCCAAAGTAGGTATGTATTTTTATGGCTATGGGGATGAGAATAGCTTAGTGAAAGTGACTGTTGACGCATTAAAGAAATGTAGAAAAACTGTAACAGCCGCAGAAAGCTTAACAGCAGGATTGTTTCAAAGTACGTTAGGAGACATAACTGGTGTATCAGAGGTTTTTAAAGGTGGTTTTGTCACCTATTCTGCTGAAACAAAAGCACATTTTTTAGGTATTGATACGAAACTATTGGAAAAAGAAGGTACTGTCAGTGAAGCGTGCGCAATCGCAATGGCAGAGCGAGCAAGAATAGTAGCGGATACAGATTTTGCGGTATCCTTTACTGGAGTTGCAGGTCCAGATGAATTAGAAGGAAAACCTGCTGGCACTGTTTGGATTGGGTTTGCTGAAAAAGGTCAACCAACAATAGCTGTGCTTCAACATTTCAACCGTGATCGACGTTATGTTCGCCAAAGTGCTGTGATGAAAGGTTTAGACCTGATTTTAAGAGCAGTAAATAAGAAAAATTAAAAAGGCGAATGTTTGTTCGTTTTTCTCTTGCTTTTTTTCAATAAACCAGTTATGATATATTTATTGAAAAGGAATTTAAATCGTTTATATATAAGGAGGATTATCGATTGGCAGATGATCGTAAAGTGGCCTTAGATGCCGCACTAAAAAAAATCGAAAAGAACTTTGGTAAAGGTTCAGTAATGAAATTAGGGGAGAAGATCGATCAACAAATTTCGACGATCCCTAGTGGTTCTCTAGCATTGGATGTGGCTTTAGGTGTCGGCGGTTATCCTCGTGGACGGATCGTTGAAGTGTATGGACCAGAAAGTTCTGGTAAAACAACGGTTGCTTTACATGCAATCGCTTCTGTGCAACAACAAGGTGGCACGGCTGCATTTATCGATGCAGAGCATGCGTTAGATCCTCAATATGCACAAGCTTTAGGGGTTAATATTGATGAATTACTTCTTTCACAACCCGATACTGGTGAACAAGGATTAGAGATTGCAGATGCGTTAGTTTCAAGTGGTGCGATCGATATCGTCGTAATTGACTCTGTAGCGGCGCTAGTACCTCGTGCAGAGATCGATGGCGAAATGGGTGCAAGTCACGTTGGGTTGCAGGCACGTTTGATGTCACAAGCCTTACGTAAGCTTTCAGGTTCAATCAACAAGACGAAGACGATTGCGATCTTCATCAACCAAATCCGTGAAAAAGTTGGGGTTATGTTTGGTAACCCAGAAACAACACCTGGTGGACGTGCCTTGAAATTCTATGCAACAGTTCGTTTAGAAGTAAGACGTGCTGAACAATTGAAGCAAGGAACAGACATTATTGGTAACCGGACAAAAATCAAAGTTGTAAAAAATAAAGTAGCACCGCCATTTAAAGTAGCTGAAGTTGACATCATGTACGGCCAAGGGATTTCTCAAGAAGGTGAATTACTTGATATGGCTGTTGAAAAAGACATTGTTGACAAGAGCGGCGCGTGGTATAGCTATAAAGAAGAACGAATTGGTCAGGGTCGTGAAAATGTTAAAGTTTACATGACTGAACATCCTGAAATGGTAGAAGAAGTTTCTAAACGTGTTCGTGATGCATTCGGTATCGGTGATGGAACCGCAATCGTTGAAGAAGAACAAGCACAAGAAGAACTTCCACTTGACGAAGAATAAGATCAAACAAAGCAAACCAATGAGAGCTGTTCACAGCTTTTTATTGGTTTGCTTTTTTATGTAGTTGGGATTCTTTTCAGCATCAGAGCTCTTTCAACCGGAAAGGGCTTTTTTAAGTTGACACACTGGTGTACAAACATTAGAATAAAGTTGTGTGCTAAACACGTATGCAAGTAGGCATATTGATAATTGATTATAGTTTATCAGAAAACTACATGAATATTGAAAAATTGAAGATAGTACGGAGGTGGAAACAATGGTTTTAGGAATTCTCCTCGCTATCATCGGTTTAGTTGTCGGTCTTGGTTTAGGGTTAGTCGTTGCAAAATCACGTCATGAAAAGGCTATAGATGGTGCAAAGTCCTCTGCAGAAGGCATAATCGAAAGTGCGAATAAAGAAGCAGAGACTCTGAAAAAAGAAGCTTTATTAAAAGCTATGGAAGAAAACCAGAAGTATCGTTCAGAAATTGAAAGTGAGTTGAAAGAAAGCAAAGTAGAACTTAAATCTCAAGAAAATCGTTTACTACAAAGAGAACAAACATTAGATCGTAAAGATGACTCTCTTGAAAAACGTGAAAACTCACTGGAAGAAAAAGAAGAGAAACTTGGTGCTAGACAGCAATTAATTGATGAGCGAGAAAAAGATGTAGAAGAACTAGTTGAAAAGCAACACCAAGAAATAGAACGTATTGCTTCACTATCTAAAGACGAAGCAAAAGATATCATCATGAAATCAACAGAAGAAGAACTAAGTCATGAGTTAACCGTAATGGTCAAAGAATCTGAACAACGTGCAAAAGAAGAATCAGATAGAAAAGCGAAAAATTTACTTTCTTTAGCGATTCAACGTTGTGCGGCGGATTCAGTTTCTGAAACAACTGTTTCTGTTGTTAGCTTACCAAATGATGAGATGAAAGGAAGAATCATTGGCCGTGAAGGACGTAACATTCGTACATTAGAGACTTTAACAGGAATCGATTTGATTATTGATGATACGCCGGAAGCTGTGGTACTTTCAGGATTCGACCCAATTCGTAGAGAAATTGCTCGTATGACACTAGAAAAATTGATTCAAGATGGCCGGATTCATCCAGCCCGTATTGAAGAAATGGTTGAAAAGTCTCGTAAGGAGATGGACGAACGAATCCGTGAATACGGAGAGCAAGCAGCTTTTGAAGTTGGTGCTCATACGTTACATCCAGATTTGATCAAGATTTTAGGTCGATTGCGTTTCCGTACAAGTTATGGTCAAAACGTATTGAATCACTCAATCGAAGTGGCTAAATTAACTGGTGTCTTGGCCGCAGAAATAGGCGAAGATATCCAATTAGCAAAACGTGCAGGTTTACTACATGATATTGGTAAAGCATTGGATCATGAGATTGAAGGATCTCACGTCGAAATCGGTGCTGAATTAGCTGCTAAATACAAAGAAAACTCAACAGTTATTAATGCAATTGCCTCACATCATGGTGATGTTGAAGCAACGTCTGTTATTTCAGTATTAGTGGCGGCAGCAGATGCTTTATCAGCTGCTAGACCAGGCGCTCGTAGCGAATCAATGGAAAACTATATTCGCCGCTTAGAAAACTTAGAAAATATTTCTAATGGATTTGAAGGCGTTGAATCTAGTTTCGCTGTACAAGCAGGACGTGAAGTTCGCGTCATGGTCAAACCAGATGAAATCACAGATTTAGAAGCTGTTCGTTTAGTAAGAGATATTCGTAAGAAAATCGAAGACGACTTGGATTACCCAGGACACATCAAAGTGACTGTTATCCGTGAAACACGTGCAGTTGATTATGCTAAATAAGTAATGAATGAAAGAAGCAACGCCTTAAGGTGAGTTGCTTCTTTTTTTAGTTTACATTAGAAAAAATTCAGAATATTTTTACTAAACCTGTCGTGGTGTTTTAATAGTGGCTAACATAGAACTTTGATATATTCTTTGTAGCTTTTATTAAAATTGGGGGTTTTTTAGATGAAATTAAAGAAAAGTGCCTTACTAGGCTTGATTGCTTTATCAAGTATTGCCTTAGCTGCATGTGGCGGGAATTCTAAAAATGCCGACGGTGGGTCTGGTAGCGAAGAAAAAGTATTTAGATACATTGAAAGACAAGAAATGCCAAGTGCAGATCCTTCATTAGCGACAGATGAAGTAAGTTTTGTAGCCTTAAATAATGTCTATGAAGGAATTTATCGTTTAGATAAAGATAATAAACCTCAACCAGCTGGAGCTGCCGAAAAGGCAGAAGTTAGCGAAGATGGTCTAACGTATAAAGTGAAATTAAGAGAAGATGCTATGTGGACTGACGACAAACCAGTAACAGCTGCAGATTTTGTTTATGGCTGGCAAAGAACGGTTGATCCAGCAACTGGGTCAGAATATGCATACATGTTCAATTCTGTAAAAAATGCTGAAAAAATCTCTAAGGGCGAAATGAAAAAAGAAGAGTTAGGGATAAAAGCAGTAGGTGATTATGAATTAGAAATTACATTAGAAAAAGCAACACCGTACTTTGATTACTTATTGGCTTTCCCATCATTTTTACCGCAAAGACAAGATATTGCTGAAAAATATGGTAAAGACTATACAACAGCTAGTGACAAATCAGTCTACAATGGTCCATTTACCTTAACTGATTTTGATGGACCTGGAACAGATACAAGCTGGTCTTACTCAAAAAATGATAAATACTGGGACAAAGATACTGTTAAACTAGACAAAGTAGCAATCGATGTTGTGAAAGAAGCGCCAACGTCATTGAACTTGTTCCAAGATGGACAAGCTGATGAAGTACCGTTATCTGGTGAGTTAGCGCAACAAATGAAAAACGAGCCGAACTATATTATTTTAAAAGGTGCTTCAACATTCTATCTTGAACCAAATCAAAGAGAAGAAAACTCACCTTACCGAAATGTAAATTTACGTAAAGCATTATCTTATGCAATTGATCGTAAAGCGTTAGTTGAACAAATTTTAGCGAATGGTTCAGCTGTTCCAATGGGATTAGTTCCAGAAGGTTTAGCGGCAGATCCCAAAACAGATGAAGACTTCGCTAAAGAGCTAGGTGACGAAGTAACCTACAATGTTGATAAAGCCAAAGAATCATGGAAAAAAGCCAAAGATGAATTAGGTGTTTCTACAGTATCAATCGATTTATTGATCGATGATACCGACAATGCGAAGAAAATGGCTGAGTATCTTCAAGGTTCATTGTCTGATACATTAGAAGGTTTAAAAGTATCTGTTAGTCCTGTACCTTTCTCAGTTCGCTTAGATCGTTCAAATAAAGGCGACTTCCAAATTGCTGTTAGCGCTTGGGGGGCGGATTATGCTGATCCAAGTAGTTTCTTAGATCTATTTACAACAGATAACTCTTATAATAGAGGTCATTATTCAAACCCTGAATATGACAAACTAGTTGAAAGTGCTGCAACAACAAATGCAAATAACCCAGAAGCACGCTGGCAAGATATGTTGGATGCAGAGAAAATATTAATGGATGATATGGGTGTTATTCCATTGTATCAAAAAGCTGAAGCACATCTTCGCTCTGAAAAAGTTAAAGATGTTGTCTATCATTCAACTGGGGCAAAATACGACTTTAAATGGACGTATATTGAAGATTAATAAACAAATAAATAACAGTAATTCAACATTACTTTAATGAAAAGAGATGAGACAGAACTTTACAGTTCAGCCTCATCTCTTTTTTAGTAGAAAAAATAATCTGATAAAACAAAATAAAGAAAAGTTTTGTTTTATCAGATTATTTTTGATTCAAAAAACATAAAATTTATGGAAAATAAAAAAATAAATAGCTTTGTAATGTATATGCGTTAAAATAAATACGCAGGGTGAAAAATCAGTTTCAAAAATATAATTATTTATAATATGATTTAAATTTCTTTATTGTTTGACAATATAGAATAGAGCAATAAATAGAAAAAAATAATTCTACTATAATTACGATTCTAATGTTAAAACATGATTAAGTCAATGGGGGGATAAAAAATATTATTTTCATTTTTTGTTTTTAAATACAAAAAATTAGAGAATTATTAACAATTATATCTATCATTTATATAAGAAAATATTGATAGAATAGGCTTTGAAGGGTGTTATAAAGATAAGCCGTCAAAAATACCGTCAAAAACTTGGAGGAAATCAATATGTCAAAAAAAGGAGAAAATATTTATAAACGAAAAGATGGGCGTTGGGAAGGGCGTTATATCAAAAACCGCACTCCTGACGGAAAAATTCAATATGGCTATGTTTATGGAAAAAAATATACAGAAGTTAAAGAACGGTTGGTAGTATTAAAAGCTCAATACGTTGGTAAACAAAACTGTAGAAAAATTTATTATGGTGATTTTTCTGATTGGCTATTATTTTGGAAAGAAAAATATTTAAAAAAGATCGTTAAACCTACTACTTTTTCGGTTTATTCTGGGATCATCAACAACTACTTATTGTTTTATTTTAATAAAAAAAAATTAATTAAAATTGATTCGAATGATATCCAAGAATTTATCGAATATTTAGAGAAATTACAATTATCTTCTGGGTATATAAGGAATATTTTCCATATTTTAAAAATTTGCTTGTGTGAAGCAGAAAAAAAGGGGTATATTAGCCAAAATCCTTGTATTGGAAGTACGCTGCCAAAGGTCAAAATAAAGTCTGTAAAAGCATTAACAATCAAAGACCAACGTAAATTAGAGCTGATTGCTTTTCAATCCCAAAGCTGTTCGCCCGTAATTTTAGCTTTATACTCTGGCATGAGAATTGGTGAAATCAGTGGATTAAAGTGGGAGGATATTGATTTTGATAAGGAGACGATCCAGGTTCAGCGAACGGTCTACAGGATAAGTAGAACGACAAATGAAAAAAAGAAAACACAACTTATCGAGGGATCACCAAAAACTGACAGTTCAAAAAGAGTTATTCCATTATCACCAAACTTAAAAAAATATTTATTAGATAAGCAAAAACAAAAAAACTGTGAATACGTTGTTGCTGATAATGGAAAAATAATCGAACCACGACTGATCAACTATCGTTTTAAACGAATGCTTCATATGGCTGGGTTGGAAAATATACACTTTCATTCATTACGACATACTTTTGCCACTCGTTGTTTGGAGAATGGTGCTGATATTGCAAGTTTGAGTCGTTTACTTGGACATACATCAGTAAAGATGACGCTAGATACATATACAGATTCCATGTTAGAAAATCGAAGAGCCGCTATTTCAGCAATGGACTATCTGCTATCTTCCTCCTCTCAAAATTTCATAGATACTAATAAATTAAAAAAAGTCGTGGGCTAGCTCACGACTTTTTTTGATTTTATACGCCGTCATGAAAGTCGTCAATTTTATAATATACTCAGTATTTTCAAGGTATTTTTAAGGTGTTCTTTATTGTCAAACAATAAAGATAAAGAAATTAGATTACAGTTTTTTAGTGTGAAATATATTGAAAATGTTTAAAGACCTAATAATAGAAGAAAGGGTGAAGATTCATATCTAGTAAGTAATTATGTATTTGGAACAGGGGGAGAATAAATGTATCACATAGGCTATATAAAGCTGTCAGATTTTGATAAAGAAAAATACATACATTCAATCGAAAAAGAATGCTTAATCGAAAAACTTGATCAAAATAGGATCGGGCAACTTTCACAATCAATCGACGGTATCATTATTTTTGGCACAAATGATGACATTATTTGTGAAGCTAGTGAATTGATTTTAAAAATAAGAGAGCAATCAGATGCTTTCATTTGGATTGCTGCACAAAAAATGAATAACATCAGCAAGGTAGTTTTTCTCCAATTAGGTGCAGATAGTATTTTTGATGATAATCAGACTTCAGACATTTTCCGATTAACTATAACAAATGCATTGAAAAGAAACCAGTTGGAGCAACCTGGAATACCGCTAGGTTTGGATACAGAAAATGATTCATTTACGTTAGATAGCAGAAACCAAGTAATGAGAATTGGAGGAAAACCGACGACGCCACTAACAAATTTAGAATATAGAACATTGCAAGTTCTTGCAGATAATATGGGGAACACCGTAACATATGAAGAAATTTTTGAAGCGGTCTGGCATCAAAAATATAATAATGAAAAATACAGGATCGCTAATATTATGTTCCATATTAGAGAAAAAATAGAGAGAGAGGCTTCAAGTCCCGTCTTTATAAAAACAGTCAGGTCAAGAGGATACTTACTTTGCAACGAATAATAGGAAATATGTAACTACCTTTTTTGAAAGGGGACAACAAAAAATGAAAAAAAGAAAAATAGTGGTGATTGGTTGGATCATGGCATTTTTTTCAGTGATCAGTATCCTATTTATGATCAAGTCATTTTCACCGATCAAAGCGGCGGAACAGGCAAATGATCAAGTTAAAATCGATATATCTACCCAAACAGACTCAAGCTGCGCAACGGTTGTTTTAACTATCGGCAATACGGAGAAACAAAGTTTAATACTGGAAACGGAAGGTCTCAAATATATCGAAGATGAAGCAATAGAAAATGGTGCTGATTCAACCTTTGATGGAAAACTTGTGGTAACAGATTTAAAAGAACAAAAGAATAAAAAATTGCTTATAGAGGGCGGTACAAAACAACTTGTTTTGTCTTTTTCAGTAGAGCAAGAAGCAACTGGAAATTCAGGTAAAATCAATCTTTTGGGGGATCAGCAAGTGGTTTTGGCCGAAAAAAACGTTGATTTCACTCCAGCTAAAATGAAAGAAATGCAATCGGTAGAACAAGAAGCAAAACCGCTGAAACAATCAAGAGCATTGACAAGAGATGCAACTACACCGCCGGTTGATAGTCTACCATTGTTGGATGTTTTTCGAGCGCCAATTGGGACAGGCCCAGAACTGATCAATAATGGAAAAGTTTTGCGGGTCACAAAAAATATGGGTAGCCAGATCGGAGCGATCTGGTCTCAACAAAAATTAAATCTAAAAAAAGATTTTCACCTGAAATCCTATTTATATTTAGGAAATAGAGGAGCAAGTGCCGGGGATGGAATTACCTTCACACTACAAAATGATCCTAGAATGGCAACAACCCCTACAGCTGTTATTGGCTCTTCTGGTATGGGATTAGGTGCGTATTATGGTGGTCGTTCTGGAAATCCATACGTTCAAAGAGGGTTATCGATCGAATTTGATACTTATTTTAATAATGGATCAAGTAATCGTATGGATCGAGAAGTTGGTGAAAACGGTAAAAAAGGTCATGTGGCATTTGTTACACCTGGACTACAAAATAATAGCTATACGGGTCAGCATCACAGCTGGATTTTATCACCTGAATATTTATCGAATGATACATGGAGAACACTAGATGTTATATGGAATTCTGCTACTCAGACCTTATCTTACACACTTTCTGGAGTAGGTTCAGACTCGTATCGGATTCCTGATCTGAATACAAAATTTGGTGGCACAGAAGTTTATTGGGGCTTTACTGGATCTACAGGTGGATCTTACGAGGAAAATGCCATAGCGATTACACAATTACCAGGAGACATTGAACAAACAGCGCAGATAGAAAATCTTACTCAAAATAGTGCACTGCAAGAAACCGTGGATGCTAAGAAAAACGACACGTTGAAACTAAAAGATACGATTATTTTTGATGGAAATAGCATTATGAGTACAGATGGAACGAAGATGAGAGTAAATTTAGCTGAGGGATTGACCTATAGAGCAGGGACATTGGCTTTAGATGGGGTGAAAATACCTGAAACGTCGATCCAACAAGTAAATAATCAATTAATCATTTCCAATCTAGCGTTTTCACGCGCAGATGTTCCTTATGAGCTAAGTTTAGAGGCAACAGTTACAAGCAGCCAAAATGATGTTCAACTAAAAACGACATTTGATTACCTTTCTTCAGTAAATGAAGTTGGGTCTTCATCTAATCCAGTAATCGTGAACATCCCTTTAATAAAAGGACACGTAACGATTCATTATGTCGACGAAAATAAAGCTGATTTAGCAGCTCCTAAAACAATCAATCAAAAAGTTGGGACAGTCTATAATGAAACACCTATCACTATTGCCGATTATCTATATGATCGGACAGAAGGAAATGCGTCAGGAACAGTTCAGGAAACGCCACAAGATGTTTATTTTTACTACAAAAAAGCGAAAGCCAATTTGACGATTCAATTTGTAGATGAAGCTAATGGCAAATTACATGAAGCATTAGTAAAAGAAAAAACAATCGGCGAAAAAGTAGATTTAACGAAAGACCAAGAAGTAAAAGAAGCTATTACGGAAGTTCTTACTAAACGATATTTGTTGGAAACTTCAGGACGCCCAACAAATGAAACGGCAGTATTGATCGAGGCGAATGGTACGCAAGTAACCTACACATTCCAAGGAACGTTATCTATTTATTCTGGGCCAACGGAAATTGATTTTGGTAGTCATGAAGTCAGTTGGAAGGGCACAAAGGATGCTAATCCTTCCTATGATCAACCATTAGTTATTTGGGATAATCGTAAAAATCTAGATAGTTGGAAGCTATCAGTCAAGTTAGAGGGCGAGCTAAGTATTCCTGACAGTCCTACTCATGTACTGAATGGTGTTTTAAGTTATCAAACAGCAACAGATAAAAAAACACTATCTGTCGATGCCCAAGAAGTATTGCGGACAAAACATGAAGCTTCTGGTCAATACAATGTTTCAACTAAGACATGGGGACCAGATAAACAAGGGCTTCGCTTGGATGTTCCCTCTGGGGCAGTGAAAGTAATCGGCGAGTATGAAACAACACTGATTTGGCGTGTAGAAGAGGCTTATTAGACAATGGAGGGAAAATCAATGAAACAAAAAGCAGTATATTTCCTATTGACCTCTGTTCTCTGTATTGGCATTGGTTTGGGTTGTTATACGCCGGTTCATGCTGAAGAAATAGGTCAAGTTCAGACGAACGCAGGTATTGGTTTTTATGAAGCTAGTACGGATAGCAGCTCAATAGAATCGACGACAACGGTAACGCAACCAGACAGCTCTATAAAACCTAAAGGTAGATACCCTTCAACAGGAGAATTAGTGAAAAAAAGTTTAGTAATCAGCGGCGCCATTCTTATTCTTTTGGTTGTGTTGTTTATTTTATGGAAACGTAAAAAGAATCAGCAAACAAAAAATGGGAAGGAAGGGTAAACATGTTGGAAAAGAACAGTACAATACTCCAATTATCATTTGTAGTCATGACATTATCCTTTTTACAACCACTAAATGTGAATGCTGAGCCACTTAGTCATTCGGAAAATGGAAAAATTCAGTTTACTGGAGAATATCCTAAAGGGGTTGTTGATCCAGAACATCCTAATAAAGGTGTAGATCCCGGGCCAAGTCCTACAACCGATGGGCCATTAAGATTTGAATTTGTTCCTCAGTTAAGTTTTTGGAATAACGAGATCTCAGAAAAAGATCAGGTGTATTATGCAAATGCACAGTTATTTTTAGACGGAACAGGTGCAAGGGGAAATTTTGTACAACTCTCGGATTACCGGGAGAAAGGGAGCGGTTGGACCTTGCAAGTCCGCCAAGAAAATCAATTAAGGAATGAGTCTACGAAAAATAAAGAGTTAAAAGGGGCAGTGATTTCTTTTGATCAATCGTGGACGAATTCAGTCAATAGTGCAGGGTATGCCCCAAGTGTCTCCAAAGAAGTGATCCATATCAATAATATTGGTGAGACCTACGACTTAGCACAGGCACGACCAGGTACTGGGGAAGGAACATGGTCGATCATTTTCGGTGCTTCGATCGACAATGGTCAGGGGCGAAAAGATACTCTAAGCCCCAGAATCGACCAACATGGACAGCCATTTATAGATGCGGCTTTCAACAATCAGCCGATTTATCAAAATAGTGCAGTCTCTTTAACCATACCAGGTAAAACAAAAAAGGACCCAGTCCACTATCAAACGATGTTAACTTGGATATTATCTGAGTTGCCATAAATAAAAACATTTTGGGAGGAAACAGAAATGAAATTAACACACAAATTATGCGGAGTAGCGTTATTAACAGCAGTCGGAATCGGACTTGCTTTACCATCAGCAACAAAAGCAGACGGCGGAGATGAAAAAGTTCACTCATCAACAGGTAAAGTGAAATTTACTCAAGAAGGTACTGGAACGGATACTGTGACACCGCCAGAAACAGACGGTCCTGAAATCACAGAACCAACTGGAAATACGGATAATGGTCCATTGAAAGTAATTGCTATTTCACCACTTGATTTTGGTACAAATGAAATCACTTCAGCAACAGCAGGTGGCTGGGAATACTATGCAAAAATCTTTAAAACAACAGAAAAAGACAATGAAGCAAACGAAGTTGAAATGCCTAACTTTGTCACCTTTAAAGATGAACGTGCAGATGATAAACCAAACAAATACACTTTAACTGCCAAAGCAACAACTTTCACGAATACAGCGGGTAAAGAATTGAAAGCAGCTACGATCACATATGATAACATCCGTTTAACAACAACAGGCGATGCTGGTCAAATTAACTCTGCAGCAGCACCAACAACAAAAGTATTAGCTACAGATGGAACAACTCCTTCTGAATTTGTAAATCAAGATGCGGATGATAAAGGATTTGGTCGTTTTGATTTAGTTTTCGGTAAAATTGCTGATAGCAATGCAGATAAATCAGTAAAACTTTGGATTCCAGCAGCAAATAACAAATTATCAACAGCAAGTGAGTACACATCAACAATCACTTGGACTATTGCAGATACACGTGCTCCGGAAGTACCTGAGACTGGCGAATAAATCATAAAAGTATGTTTGGAACAGGCTCATCCATGTTATCACTGTGATGAGCCCTGTTCTCTTTGAAAGAAGGCAAAAAAATGAAGAAAAGAATAATCAATTGGGTAATGAGTATCCTATACATAGCAATAGCTTTCTTTATATTACCGAATAGTGTGTTGGCAGATAAAGAAAGTGAACAAACTGCTAGTGGTGGATTTACCTATAAAGTGATCTACCCAGACAATCAACATAAAGAAGTAAGTTACTTTGATTTAAGAATGAAACCAGCTCAAAAACAAACAGCTATTATTCAAATGAGTAACAGCTCAGAGAAGGAAATTACAGTCGATATCAGTTTAAATGGGACAAAAACTAATAGTAATGGTGTTTTAGAAAATGGTCCTTCAAGCTTAGAAAAAGATTCATCGTTAAAATATGACTTTGCTGAAATTGTAAAAGGGCAAGAATCCGTAGTGATCCCGCCCCAACAAACAATCGACTATCAACTAGAAATAACGATGCCTGAAACAACCTTTGATGGTGTTATTTCAGGTGGTATTTATATGATTCAAAGGGACCAAGCTTCGGAAAAACAAGCAGGTATGATCAAGAATAAATATGCCTATTTAGTCGGAATGTTATTGACTGAAACAGACAAAAAAATCAAACCCGATCTAGAATTAAATAAAGTCTATGCGGATCTAAAAAATTATCGAAATACAATTGTTATCGATTTTTCCAATACACAACCTGCTTATTTAGATAACATGGCAGTAGATGTTCAAATAATGGGACAAAAATCGGATGAAGTTCTATATGAAACAAAGCAGACAAAAATGCGGATGGCACCCAATTCTAAAATCAATTTCCCTGTATCAATGAATGGTGAAAAAATGGTGCCAGGAGATTATCGTGCCCATATTTTAGTATCGGCTAAGACTGGTGAGAAGTGGGAATGGGAACAAAATTTTATCATCACAGATGAAGAAGCTGATAAGTTCAACCAAGAGGATGTCAGTCTACTACAAGAAAACCGAATCAACTGGCAATTGATTGTAATGATTATTGTAGGTGTTCTTGTAGTGATCTTGATTATATTTGTGATAGTTCGCATCATAAATAAAAAGAAAAATAAGAAGAAAAGAAAAACAACTGGGCGGAAAAAAAGCTGATGTTGAAAAGGATAAGGTGAAGTGTGGGGAATGTTGTCACCCTATTGTTATCTAGCTGCGCAGGCTAACTCCTCGGGAAAAAGATAAAAATAGTTTGTGGTAAAGAACACCACAATCGATTTTTCCTATTTTCCAGTCGGAGCTAAACGAGCCCACTACGCTTTTACTGTTATCTAGCTGCGTGGGCTAGTCTCTAGGAAAAAAGACAAAATCTGCCTGTGACGAAAAGCGTCACAAACATATTTTCCTATTTTTCTACGAGACTAAACGAGCCCACTACGCTTTTATTGTTATCTAGCTTCTCAGGCTAACTCTTGGGGAAAAAGATAAAAATAGTTTGTGGTAAAGAACACCACAATCGATTTTTCCTATTTTCCTGTCAGAGTTGATCAAGCCTGCTACGCTTTTATATTAGGAGGATAGAAGTATGTCATTACTGGATTGGGTATTTATTGGAACACTATCAAGTGCTATCCTCTTTGCACTATTTTCTTTATTTAGTATTTTTTTCCTTTTTAGTACAGGAAAAAAAATTCAGCAACTTACAAGAATTAAAACAAAAAATACCCGGAAACGTAAAAAGATCAGACGAACATTGAAAAAAGTCAAAGGTAAACGTAAGAAACAGCGTTGGGGCTTAGTAATTTGTGTAGTTCTTGTTGGTATCTTAAGTAGTACAGCCTTTTACGCTCGTTATTATCAGGCAACGAATTTAGGTGAAAGAGATTCAGAAGGGATCGTTCAAGGTTATTATTTACTCAATGAAACCAAAAATCAAATCGATGCGTTGAGTGAAAGCCACAATTCAGAGAAATCTGAAAATAACTTAAGAGAATTAGCGGCAAAGCTTTCTAGTTTCGGGATGCGTGGCGCTGATGGCCGTTTGACAGAAGAAGGGCAACGACTATTGACTCGGTATTATAATCAGGTCAAAGAATTAGGCCTAAATCTGAATAATCAAAGTGCTGAAATGTTAAGTAATCAAGAGATACGTGAAACCTATCTCAATGATCTACAAAAAGCACAAAAAACGCAAAGTAAAATCATTACCTATTTTAAAATCAATGAAAGTGCATTGAAACAAAAAAAATAAGCAGATGAAACCAATGACTAAAAAAAAGAAGAAAAATGATTATAACAGCCATAGAAAAAAACGTTCGAGGAGTCAGGTCCGAAAATTATCCCCGAATAGCAAGAGAATGAAATCAACGAAAGAGCTGTGGAAAGAAATAGGATTGACTATTTTTATCGTGCTCTTTCTTTTTATTGTGATGTCCATGACTCTTTTTTCTTTACCCAAAAGTGAAGGATATGGTATGGCACCTACAGTCAATGATGGTGAACGCGTTTTTGTAAATCGACTTGGAACCGTTCGACGTTTCAAGTTGATTTATTTTAAAG
Source organism: Enterococcus sp. 7E2_DIV0204 (assembly GCF_002140855.1). Lineage (NCBI taxonomy): Bacteria > Bacillati > Bacillota > Bacilli > Lactobacillales > Enterococcaceae > Enterococcus > Enterococcus sp. 7E2_DIV0204. The sequence goes on along the minus strand of NZ_NGKY01000001.1, from coordinate 1,136,395 downwards.
TCCCCGATAGCAAAGATAAATCAATTCGTCGCGTGATCGGGCTGCCAGGTGAAAGTATCCAATACAAGAATGATCATCTGTTCATCAATCAACAAGAAAGTGTGGAACGTTTTTTACAAAGCCAACTAAAACGAGCGGAACAAAATGAAGAGCTGTTAACAACGGATTTTCGGTTGCAGCAAATCCCTAATAATAAATATGCTCGAATTCCAGCAGGAAAGTATTTAGTGTTAGGTGACAATCGACCTTATTCATCAGATTCCCGTTATTATGGCTTAGTGGATGAAAAAGAGATCATTGGAACAGTAGAAATGCGGATTTGGCCGTTACATATGTTGACTAGCTACTAAAATCAAAGGACAGAGAGATGAATAAGAAAATTAATCATAAAAGTAAACCAGCGCCAAGAAAACGGAAAAAAACAAAAAAGCCATATATGCAGTTCGCGGCTTTAGTATCCAATGGTACTTTTTTCTTGTGTATATTTCTAGGCATCTTTTTTTTAATCAAAGTTGGCCCCCATGTTGTAGATGGTTCATCGATGTTTCCAACATTGGAAAATGGCGATCGGATTTTTGTAAATAAAGGGGAAATACCAAAGCGGTATTCGATTGTGACGCTAGATCCATTGAAAAAAAAGAAAGAATCTTACGTAAAACGAGTGGTTGGTTTGCCAGGAGATTATATTTGGTTAGAAGGAACAAGTCTATTTTTAAATCAGGAGCAACCCACTTTTTCTGTTGAAGGGAGTAGCAAATCTAGTCACCTTCCTGATGGAACGATAAAAATCACAGTGAACAGAGCTGTTGCACATAAAATGGGAGGACTAAAACAGATTCCCGCAGATAATTATTTTGTGTTAGGAGATAATCGTAATCACTCAAATGACAGCCGTTCCTTCGGCTTGGTTTCCGCAAAACAAATTGAAGGTGTAGCGATGTATCGTTATTATCCATTAACTCGTTTAGGGAGACTGCACTAAAAATTAGATAAGAATAGAAAGGAAACATATGAAAAAACAACGAGCACTATTTTTCTCAGGGAGTACTAGGTATGCTGTGGCTAGTTTTGTCTTGCCCATTGTTATATTAGCCGGTGTCTATTTTTCTATCGGTATTTATCCTGGTAGTAAAATCAGTATCTTAGCTAGCGACGGATTTGGACAATATGCTAATTTTTTTGCTAGTTTCAATAATTTGATGAAAAGTGATCAGAGCATTTATTACACCTGGTTTGGCTCATTAGGATTAAACTATTTATCATTGATCAGCTATTATTTAGGTGGTATCTTTACTCCTTTTGTTTATTTTTTTGATAATCAGAATATTCCTGATTTTATTTATTATTTAACGCTGGTAAAAGTCGGCTTTGCAGGTCTAGCGTTTTGGTTTTTCTCTACTCAAACATTTCACCTACCTAGATGGGGGAAGCTTTTGTTGAGTGTTAGTTATGCTTTGATGGGATTTACGATTGCAAATTCAGAAATGGTCATGTGGTTAGACGGCCTGATTTATTTTCCTTTGGTTATTTTAGGTATCCACCTTATTATGGATAAACGTCAGTCTTGGCTTTTATTTATCAGTTATTTCTTGTTGTTTATCTCCAATTTTTATATTGGTTTTATGATTGGTGTCTATTCATTTCTTTACTTTGTTGTACGCTTATTTACAAATCGTACGCGCTATTTAAAATGCCTGCCAAGTTATCTCTTGACATCGTTACTGGCAGGAGGCGCATCTATGATGCTATTATTTCCAGCGTTGGTCGACTTACGGACGAATGGGGAAGCGTTGACGACTATAAAGAGTTGGAAAACAGCTGCCACAGGTCCTTGGGATCTAGTGGTCAAAAATATGGTTGGTGTCTATGATACGACTCGTTATGGCTCAATTCCGTTTATTTACGTGGGATTGTTACCGCTAGTTTTTGGCCTATTTTTCTTTTTAAGTAAGAAGATACTACTAAGCAAAAAAATTTGTTATGGTCTGTTATTGATCGTATTGGCGACTAGTTTTTATGTGGAACCGCTGAATTTATTTTGGCATGGATTGCATGCGCCAAATATGTTTCTTTTTAGGTTCAGTTTCTTATTTTCTTTTACGATTTTATTATTGGCAGGATATGGCTGGTCGGCGTATAAAAAAGAAGATTTTGAACAGGTGGTCAATATTTTTCTTGGGTTGATGATGTTATTTACAGTTACCAGAGTAGTTACAGCAAAAAGTCAGCAATACGACTATTTGACATATACATCATTTATACTAACGTTGATTTTTCTAGCAGTTTATCTAGTGTTTTTCTTTTGTAACTATAAAGTTAAAGGCCAAACAAAGATACTGGTCTGTCTATTTATGGGGATTTTTTTCTTTGAAGTGGGAGTGAATACACGATTGCTAGTGAAAGGCATCCAAGGCGATTGGGGCTATGCAGAGCGGTCGGGTTATGAGAAAGATTATAAAGATATTCAAAAGCTAGTTAAACAGACTAAAGACGAAAACGACTCCTTTTATCGTATGGAAAATAATACAGCCAGCTCACCTAATGAAAGTTTTCGCTATGGGTATAGTGGCATCGGCCTGTTTTCATCGATCAGAAATCGACATTCTTCTTTCTATATGAATACATTAGGCTTTCGCTCATATGATACGAATTTGTCTATCCGATACCAAAATAATACTATTTTGATGGATACACTGATGGGCGTTAAATATAATTTATCATATACTGACGTGTCTAAAGCAGGTTTTGAGAAAATAAATACGATGGGTGACTATCAACTGTATAAAAACCAATATGCATTGCCGATGGGGATTTTGACGGATGAGGAAATTTATGATAAAGAACTTGCCAATGATCCTGCCAGTCTTCTGTTGGCCCTCTCTGGTAATGAAGAAGCGCTGTATGCAACGGCTTTTCCAGAAATAATCAAAACAGAGAATGCGATCTTAAAGGAAGGCGTTAAGTATGATAAAAATACGTTGATTTTAAAGGCAAAAGAAAAAAATGAGCCGCTAAAAATCAAATGGAAAATAGCAGTGAATCCTCACTCTCAAGTGTATCTGGATTTATTTCCAGCAAACTTTAGGGGACAAGAGCGTACTGAAATACATGTTACGTCAGACAAGCAGAAAACGAGGACATCATTAACAAAAACAGGACAGTTTTATTCTTTAGGGGATTATGAAACCGCACAAGACATTACTGTGGAAGCCATATTCTATTATACAGATCAGTTGGAATTAGTTGATCCAACAGTCATGATGTTAAACACAGAAAAATATGCAAAGGCCGCACAAAAAGCACAAGAAAAAGGCGTAAAATTTCAAGTAAGAGGGCGTAAGGCCACCGCCACGGTTACAACAGAAAAAGAGCGAATTCTATTTACGACAATTCCGGCAGATAAAGGCTGGCAAGCAAAAGTAGATGGAGAAAAGGTTCCCATTCGTACAATCAATGATGGTTTACTAAGTATCTCAATTCCCGCGGGGAGACACCATGTGGAATTTATCTATAGACCGCAAGGCTTGCTCCTAGGAAGCTTCTTGTCTCTCTTGAGTATAGTTAGTTTTGGTGCTTATCAATATTATTTGATTCGTCGTAACAAGTACTAGAGTGAACAAGGTTCTGATGAATGGTAGCATATTGGAGGGGATTATATGAAGAAAGTTCCGGCAATAGTCATCTTTTGTTTACTGTTTCTTGTAGGATGTAAAACGGGCATCGAAAAAAATATTTCTGAGCAGAAGAATGATGGAGCAAACTGGTCAAAAAAACGTACAAATTTATTTAGTTCATTGGATTACCCGGAACTATCTAAAATAGAAGCAAACAAGCTCATGAAAGAAAAATTCGATTTAACAATGCCGCTTTTTTTTGAGCGGTCATTAGCATTAACACAAGAAACATTGTTGTTAGAGACCCCAGTGCAGTATGCAATCAAAAGTGAAGCAGAGAATCTGACGATTCGAGGGATCGTTATAGGAAAAAAGACTACTGATCCAAACTATACTGGATTAGCAGAAGCCCATTTTCAAGTGAATCAACAAAAACAACAAGTTTATTTAACGAAGCAATCGATAGTGATTCAATGTTCAGCATCAGATAATAAACTTCAAGGAGAAACGGTTCGTTTACTCTTAAGAAGACTAGGTGAAGCGATGGAATTACCAGACTTGGATCAGGTAATGAAACAAGCAGAGCAGAAAATGGCACAAACTAAGGACGAAGGTTCTAGCCAAATGATTGAAATCTATAATGATAGTGAAACAGCAAAGAAGCAACAATCTACCAGCCGGATTCTAACGATCTTCTATGACGAAAACAACATGGTTAAAGAAATAGATGGATTAATTTCGATTGAGTAAGGGTCAGAATAAAGCGAGCTTGTAGCATAACTTTTTAAGTTACGCTACAAGCTCGCTTTATTTATTGACAGAACATGACAAATGTCATATAAATCCATGACAAGATCATCTAACGTAGTCCCCTTATAAACAGATAAAATAAGGACATAAGTAAAGGGGAGAAAAAAATGATCACAGTCAATAAACTCACAAAAACAATTAATAAAACAACAATTTTAAATACTATTTCTTTAACCGTAAACCAAGGGGAAATCATTGCTTTGGTTGGTCCAAATGGTGCAGGCAAAACCACATTGATCAACTGTTTAACTGGACTGATCCGGCCAACAACTGGTGAAATCAGTCTCTTAGGGGCAAATCCCATGAATAAAAAAAATAAACTTAAAATGGGTGTTATGCAGCAAGAAAGTACGACTTTAGAAAATGTCAAAGTCAAAGAACTACTAACTCTGTTCCGGAGTTTCTATCCTAATCCGCTTTCTCTAGAGGAATTACTGGACATAACTGGGTTAAGTGAACAACAAAATACCTATACGACTAAATTATCTGGCGGACAAAAACGACGCCTAACATTTGGGTTAGCCATTATTGGAAATCCAGAACTACTTTTTTTAGATGAACCGACAACCGGAATGGACGTTACTAGCCGTAAAATTTTCTGGGAAAAAATCAATACACTAAAAGAACAAGGCAAAACAATTATCTTGAGCACACATTATTTGGAAGAAATTGAAAAAGTCGCAACTCGAATTTTACTAATGAAACAAGGTACGCTGGTTCATGATGGGACATTAGCAAGTATTCAAGCTGAAATGTTGCAAAATAAATTGACCTTTCAGTTGTTAGACAATGAAGACGAAGCAAAGCTAGCAGATTTACCGTATGTCTCAACGATTGAAAAAGAGGAAGACCAAGTAACGCTATATTCATCAAATAGTGATGAAACACTTATTGAGTTATTCGTAGCCAAAATCAAATTTAGAGATCTATTGATTATCCCAGGGAACTTAGAAACGGTCTTTAATACCTTAGTCGAGGAGGAAACTAAATGAACGCATTGATCATTCAAACTAAAACAGATTTAAACCGCTCGTTATTTAGAAGCAAACCTTTTATCTTTTTTTCTTTAGGCATGCCGGTCGGTTTCTATTTGCTATTTACAAAAGTATTTAATATGGGGGTTCCTGAAGAGTATCTGGCTGTTTTTTACAAAGACAGTATGATTCAAATGGCGACGTATAGCGTAATGATCAGCTCGCTCTTTTCTTTTTCAATGACGTTGATCGAAGATCGTAAGCAAGGTGTGAAGCAGTTTTTACGTTTATCTCCGTTGCCTGAAAGAAGCTATTATCTCAGCAAAATTCTAACCCAGTTTTTGATCAATACGTTATTATTAGTCGTAATTTTCATAGTGGGGCATTTTGTAAATGGTGTTCAAATGGACTTTGGCGCGTGGGTATTCAGTGCCTTGTGGATTTTATATGGTTGTTTACCGATTGTCGCATTAGCCACGATTGTCAGTCTTGTAAAAGATCCCAACACAGCAAGTGTATTGAACAATATGATCTTGATGCCGCTTGCGATCATAAGTGGATTGTGGTGGCCGATCGATATGTTTCCAGAGATAGTTCAAAAAATGGCGACAGGCTTACCAACTTATTATGCAGCACAAGGTGCGAAACAGCTAGCAGCAGGACAATTACCAGATAGCAAAGGAATCTTGATCATCTTCATTTATTTTGTAGGAATTATGGTATTATCAATATATCTGAATGGTCGTAAAGAAGAAATAAAACGTTAGGGGTAAGTTATGATTGGCAAGTTTAGGTTGTATCCAAAAGAGGATGGTTTTGTTTCGTTTATATGGTTGATTTTTATTTTGATTCCGATCATCGCAATGTTTCCCTATGATAATGTTGATAAGCAACTAGCGCTAGCTACTCTGGGGATTTTTGTGGTGACCTATCGAAACTGTTTATTTAATGGGAAGTGGTTTCCATTTTGGATGGCGTTGATGTATGGAATATCACTGTTTTATACAATGTACTTTGGTTATATCTATTTGTTTATCTATCCAGCGTGGATGATTGGTTTTATTCCAATGAAGAAGCACGTGTTTAAGTATTATTATATTGCGTTATTATGCACACTAACACCTGTGCCGTTTGGTTTAAGTCAATTGCCGGAATATGTGACACAAGATTTGAAAATCACGATTTTTGTGTATGGATTTTTTATCTGTGCGGCTCCATTTGCTGGTCGATCGATTCGTAAACAGGCGGAATTGCGGAAACAAATGTATCAGTCTACGCAGCGGATGGAATACGTGATCAAACAAGAAGAACGTTATCGGATCGCAAGAGATTTACATGACACATTAGGTCAATCGTTATCGATTATGACGATCAAAACAGAATTAGCAGGAAAACTGCTAGACAAAGATTCTGAACGAGCGAAAAAAGAAATTGCAGAAGTTGCAGAGACCTCCAGAGGAACCCTGCAAACAGTTCGGGAAATAGTTTCGAGCATGCGTCATGTTTTGATTGCCGAAGAAATGATCACGATTGAAAAAAGCTTACGGGCTGCGAAAATCATTTTATCCACAGAAGGGGAAGAGTTAACTGCCGAGCTAGCTACAGACCTCCAAAATACGGTGAGTTACTGTTTACGTGAATGTGTCACGAATGTGATTCGTCATAGTAGAGCCAGCCACTGTAGGATCATCATTGAAAAGAGTGGCGTAAATTATATCTTTACAGTTGCAGATGATGGTAAAGGAATGAAAGACTCGATTCAGGGGAATGGACTGATGGGATTAAAAGAGCGAATCGAAAGCATCTGTGGAAAACTCGAATTTACTCAAAAAAATGGGATGAAGGTGATATTCACAGTGCCTGTGGATAAAAAAGAGGAGCCGATCAATGATTAGACTAATTATCGCTGAAGATCAAGGGTTACTGTCATCAGCTTTAGCAACGATTCTGGGATTAGAAGAGGATTTAGAAGTTGTAGGGATCGCCAAAAATGGTGTGGAAGCATTGGAACTGATTGAAAAGCATCAACCAGATGTTTGCTTGACTGATATCGAAATGCCTTTAAAAACGGGCTTAGATATAGCGGAAGAGTTACGGTATCGAGAACAAAAGGTGATCATTTTAACTACGTTTGCTAGAGAAGGCTATTTTGAACGTGCCGTGAAAGCGAACGTATCAGGTTATCTTCTAAAAGACACTCCGACAGATGAGCTGATTGAAAATATCCGCGCTGTGATGCAAGGGAAAAAATTTTATTCACCTGAACTTGTAACGGGACTGTTTTCACAGCAAGAAAACCCTTTGACTGAACGGGAACAAGAAGTATTGCTCGCAGTAGGGGAGGGCTTGTCCTCAAAGGAAATTGCGGGAAAGTTGTTTTTGACGAGCGGAACGGTACGAAATTATATGTCAGAGATTTTGAATAAATTAGGGGCAAAAAACCGAATTGACGCAGTAAGTATTGCTAAGGAAAAAGGCTGGATTTAATTAGGAAGATACATTTAGAGCAAATAAGAATAGGCATTAAATGTGGAAATGGATAGATAGTAAAAAAATGTTCTTTATTGATTAGTTTATCAATAAGTACCATGATATAAAATGTATTTATTTAATTTATCCATTATTATTGGAGAGTATATTTTATAAAGAAGTACTTAATTACTTATTTTGCATAATTCTGATTAAAAAAATAGCGCCCGTATCAACCGATACAGGTGCTACCTTTGTAGGTGTTGATTTTTTGTCAAGAAGATACCCTTTCATTTATCAACTTTGATGATTCTGAGTGTTATTTTAACCACTAACTAAAATGAAAGTTGTGATCAACGTTACAAGTGTGACTGAAGAAATAATCATAGCTATACCTCCTTTGCCATTTTGAATATTATGTTTTACATATTCATTATGATACAATTTAAGAAAAAAAGGAATGATTTTATTTTGAATATACAAGAGACCCTATTTTATATACGTAAAAAGAAGGAACTACCGCAACGAAAATTATTAAAATATGTCGATGCTTCCGTATATTCAAAAATTGAATCAGGAAGAAAAAATTTAACCTTTTCTGAACTACTGGAAATTTTAACCAACTTATCAATACCGTTGGATGAATTTTCAAATTATTTTGATAATGATTCTGTTGGAAAAACAATGAGAACTCTCTTGTATGAATATAAGGTAAATCCCAAAAATCTTACGACCAAAGAAAAGATTATTTCATACTTTAACACGTTGTATTTTTCTCAAGAGATGTCGCTAGAAGAATTATCTGATTATATCGTCATTAAAACTTTATTTTCCAATCAATGGAAAGAAGTGCTAATTTTATCTGATACAGAATTAGCAAAAATATTTACTCTTTTAAATGAAAAAAAATACTATTTTCATTATGATTACGCTATTCTCTCTAATACAATTTATTTATTTAGAGATGATCAAATAGATATTCTTATGAATAGAGCGTTCCCTGTAAAAGACATGGAGTATCGAAATGCTGCCACAAAAGAATTTATCACAAATTTAATTTGTAACTTGATTACTACGCTTATCAAAAAAAAGAAGTATAGCGAGTGTGCCTATTATATTGACTTAGCAAAAAAGGAACGGGAAAATTATGATTTACCTTATAAAATCATGTTAAAATTTTTAGAGAATATGGTGTCTTACGTTCAAAATAAAAATCAAACGTCTAAAGAAGAGTTAGAAGCAGCGATTAATTTTTTAAATTCTGTTGAAGAGTATGAACTAGCTACTGCGTTAAAGTTAGAATTAGAAAATATCCTTACAACAGATGAAGAACCAGTTATTATTTTTAGAAATCATTTCAATAAGCAATATTAGAATGTTGCCAATTTGGCAGAATATTCTTGTTTATTTTGTACAAGAAAGCAAATAGTAATATAATTAAACCATGTATAAATAAAAAATCCCTTAGCAATATAGGCATGGTGAAGTCTGCTAAGAGATTCATAAAAGGGATTTGCGCGCCTTTTTGTAGCTTATCGCTACATGTTTAGTTTACCATTTTTATGTTTAATTGTGTTAACTTATAGTGAATACAATAGTTTTTTATCTTATATCCTGTGATTCGGTCAATAAGAAATAAAAGAAGATACTCATCCATTGAGTATCTTCTTTTATTTCTTTAGGAAATGCCATTACTTTTTGTTCAGTATTAGGGTAGGTTTTCAATTTTTCTTCATCTCCTTTTTAGTAGGCGTATTTAGATTATCAAAATCTTACCAATCACACATTTGCTCATATTACTAGGCATAAGTTATGACGGGAGTTCCTCGTTGTCTGTAGGGTCTTATTTTTGAAGTCAACAAAATATGGTGACAGTTTCTGCTGAATTGATTTAAGTATACGATCGTTAATAATACGTCTATTCAAGTTAAGCAAATAAGACAATTTTATATAGTTAAAAAATTGTCTCAATGGTTCTTAAAAATAACTAGGTATATGGAGATTAATAATAGTAAAACTTTAACTAGATGTGTTTCAAAAAAGAATAGTAACGTTGGAATGTGATTAAAGAAGCGTTGAATACTTGATAAAAAGTCCTTTAATGATACGAGTAAACTTTTAAAAAAGCCGAAAAGAAAGAATCATCGTCGGCTTTTCAATCTGTATAGAAAATATAATACTATTAGAACCCTTGTTTAAAAGTTTTAAAAAAAATAATCATTTCAAGTTTTTGTAACAGAACAAAGAATAGTAGGTAAATAGTCTATTACTTCATCTAAACGATTGATGATATGGTCTGTGTATTTTTTCAGTTCTTGCTCTGTCCCGTTTCCAGATAATACTCCAATTCCTGCTAAACAAGTTTGTGCAAATTCCATGTCTACTGAGGTATCACCAATATGGATAACTTCTTCGTATTGCAACTGATTTTGGATACAAAATTCATCCAGCATTTCTCGATTTGGCTTGGCAAGAAAACGATCTGAGGTACCTACGAAATCAATATAGGAGTCAATACCTAAGGTTTTTAAAGTGTATAAGGTACTTTCATAATCATCTGCTGTAGCAATTCCTAAAATGATCGATTGTTCTTTCAGTTTATGCAAAGTTTCAACCAGATTTGGAACAGGTTCAAGAGAAAGTTTTTCTTCCTTTAGACAGACTAATTGATAATATTGAAAACTTTTAAGTAATTTTTCAGTATCATAGTCTAAATAACTTGCGATAATCGTGATAATTTCTTTAGTAGAAGCTGAAGATAACAATCCATCGCTAAGCAAGATTCCATTGCGATAGCCAATTTCTACTAAAATAGTTTCTGCTTTTTTACCATCGGTGAATTTTAAAATAAAATTTCTAACCATATGAACCCAATCTTTTGTAAAGTAGACTAGTGTACCATCTTTATCCATCAAAATACCTTTGATCATAAGGTCTCAGCTAACTCCTTCCAATAGGTCAGACTGGGCTGTTTCTCTCCAAAATAAACGGGATTAGTAAAGCCGATCAGTTTCCCTTCAAGGTCTCGAATGGTAACACGAATGTAGTTATAAGAATTGTTAACAAACTCAAAGGACTGTTGACTCTCTGATGATTCCTCTGTAGCCATTATTTCGCCATTGATAATCCATTCAATTCTACACGTATCGATTCCTGTTACGTTGGCGAAGGCCGTTATATGTTTTTGATAGGGCAATCGGCTACCGGCAATCTGACCTTCTACAGCAAAATCAATCTTACAATCAAAACGGCTAACCCAAACATTACCAGCTTTTACACGAGAAAGAATATTCGGAATATCTAACTTTTCTGAAAAAACATAGGTTGAAGGATCCCCAATAAGTGAAGGGAATTCGGCTTCTGGATAGCGATCATCAGGTCGTAAATGTGAATCAGATCCACCAATACCAGTGATTTTATGCCCATCAGATAATGCTTGATCCCAAGCTAACAAAGCTTTTTCGGTTGCATCAGGATTTAAGTGATACGTAGGATCATTCCAAATTTCAATGGCATCCACCAGGTGTAAGTTTGTTTCTCCCGCCAACCATTTCCATTCTCCTAGAAATGGATGATTGATGGAGTTTAAATGTTGTTGTGTCTCTTTCTTTTCAAAAGATTCAGCTAACTTTTCTGTAGTTTGGAGAAGAAGAAAACCTTTATCTTGAAAAGGACTGTTTCTAACACCAATTTGGTTATAGTGACCATGTGGAGATGTGATTTCCACTCCAGGAATAACGAGAACTTCTGTTGAATGAGGCCAAGAAGTTGGGACAATATTATGATCGGTTGCGGTAAAGAAATCTAGACCCATTTTCTCAGCTTGGATCAGGTTTTCCTCGCGGCTCATTTTTCCATCTGAGTAGATAGTGTGGGTATGAAAATCACCTCGATACCATTTAGTTTCTTCTTTTTTGTTTTGAGGGTTTTCATCTGTTAGTTCAAATACACCTTTTTTAATAGAATACCATGGATTTTCAGTAGGCAACGATTCTTTCAAATGTTTAAGCTGGGCGTTGTTTTTTTCAGTTACTTCGATTTCAATTTTTATTTTCTCAAGGGGAGTGTTTTCTTTCATAATGCCGCAAACCTCTAAACACCATGGTGCTGAACCGAAATTTCCTGCAATTGTGTTAGGAGAAAATTGGGTATTTTCTGTGATAATTACAGGTTGTGGGGTAGACGGTCCAATATATTCTGCCCTTATATTTCCGTTTCCGTCATAAAGAATATAAGAACACCAAATATCTCCAACTGTGAAGACCGTGATTTCCAAAGCGACTGTGCTTAGTGCTAGGTCAAGCTGAAAGGGTTTGTACAAAATATTGGGGCTACTGTTTTCTGTAGAAGGAGTTATGCTAAACTTCATTTTGACACCTACTTTTTATTTATTTGGTCTAGTGCTTCTTGTGCTTTTTTCTGAGCTTCTGACAATGCTTGTTTTGCAGGAACATTCTCTAATTCTACCTGATCTGCAGCTATTTTAAGAGCATCTACAATTTTTCCACCAGTTGGATCAATGAAAGCAGGGCTTGCATGTTGCGCTTGCTTAAAGGGAACGGCATAATATGGTTTTTCTTCTAAAAATTTTGCATAGTCTTCGTTGTCTAATGTGGATTCTCTTACTGGGATATAACCAATCGTTTCTGACCAGTCTGCTTGAACTTTACTTTGTGTAAAGTAATGAATAAAGGCATAAGCCGCTTCCTTCTCTTTTTTATCAATTGAGCTTGGAATTGCAAGATAAAGAGCAGAAGCGATCGGTTTTGCTTGATTACTTCCTACACCGGGTTGTTCTGCAGAATCAATGATTGAAAAATCTAGATTTCCTTTATCCCCTGAAGAGCCTAGATAGCCAACCGATTTTCCGTTAGTCACATCATCAATCGTCTTGTACCAGTATTCCCAACCCTGTCCGCCAGAATTTATAGACATCACTTTATCTTCATGAATAGCTTTTCGAATCATCTCCCAAGAATCGATCCAAGCGGAAGTGCTTATTGTTACCTTCTTTTGATCCTTATCTAGGATCGTTCCCCCATTACTTAATGAGATATCTATTAAATTATCTTGTCCCCACATAGGTTCAAAGCCAATTTCTGCAATGTTTTCTTCTTTAATTTTTTTACTTGCGGCAATCAAGTTTTCCCAAGAAGAGAAGGCCTCTGTTGGGGAAATACCAGCTTTTTCAAGTAAATCTTTTCGGTAATACATGACTTGCGTGGTACCATAAGCAGGAACACCCAAAACAGAATCATTTACCTTTGCTTGTTCCATAAATACTTTAAGAAAATCTGATTCATTATATTCCTTGTCTTCTTTTAAATACGAATCCAAGGGCTCAAGTACATTTTTGCTTCCTAAATCGGCTAAATAGCTATTTCCTAAAATCGCCAATCCTGGTGCTGTTTTAGAAGCAATAGCAGCCTGAAGTTTTTGATACGTTTCAGCGTAATCTGCCTGTGGAACAGCTTTAACTTCATATTTATCTTGTGAGTCATTGAATTCTTGGATAATCTCTTTCATCTTTTTGTCGGCTTCACTACCTAACCCATACCAATATTCAATTTGTGTTTTTTCTGAGCCGCTTTCTTTAGAATCGGTATTTTTTGTATTTCCACAGCCTGTCAGAACAAGGCTAATGCCTAACAATATACTCATAACAGATAGAACATTCATTACTTTTTTCATGATTTTCCTCCAATAAGTTATTTTTAGTTTGTGTTTATCCTTTTACGCCACTATCGCCAATCCCTTTGATTAACCATTTTTGGAAAACAATAAAGACGATTAATAATGGAATGACTGTAATGACATTTACCGCCATGATTAAGGGCCACTGATCAGCAAATGCGCCTTGCATAGTAAAAAATTGTCTTAATCCAACTGTGATTAAGTATTTATCTTGGCTTTTTACGATTAGTGAAGGCCAAAGATAATTGTTGTACATTTGAATAAAGGTAATAATGGATAAGGTAAAAACACTTGATTTAGACATCGGCACCATCACACGCCATAAAATCCGCCAGTCTGATGCGCCTTCAACTCGGGCAGCTTCAATCACCTCCTTAGGTATATTTAGAAAGGTTTGCCTTAGTAAAAAAATACTGAATACACTTCCGATATTTGAAATCACAATTCCTGTGAGAGAATCTAATAAATTTAATTTTGCCAATATAACGTAACTCGGAACATACGTAACTGCTGAGGGCAACATGTAAGAAAGAAGCAAGCTATGAAAGATTAAATTTCTTCCTTTAAACTTAATTTGGGTTAAGCCATAGGCTACCATACAAGATAATCCAATTTGAAAAATGACAATTAAAAAAGAAGTCACGATGCTATTTTTTAAATAAATAGCAAATGGTGCCAGTTTGAAGGCATCTACAAAATGATGCCATTGCATTTCTTTAGGAAGAAGCTGCAAGGGAACGGCAAACATTTCATCTGTTGTTTTTAAAGAGCTAAGTGCCATCCATACTAGTGGAAAAAGCGTTCCGATACTTAAAACAATTAGTGCAGTATATTGAAAGAGTCCAACGAATGTTCGACAGTGATTTCCCTTCATTTGTAGTTCACTCCTTATGTTTCTTACTGATTAAACGAACTGTACTAGACGTTTACAATGCTATATTTTTTCTGAAGACTAGAATTTTGAGGAACAGTTGTGCTAACCTTATCCAAAACTTGTCATTAATTGTAATGAACCCAATATTTTGAAAGCAAAAATTGGGCAAGAGAGATAAGAGCTGTGATGAAAATAAGCAGCACAGCAAGAGCTGTAGCTTGTCCCATGTTAAATTGTTCAAATGCAAGCTGATAGTAGTAGTAAAGTAAAGTTCTTGTGCTTCCAGAAGGCCCCCCTTGCGTCATGACTTGAATCTGATCATAAGCTTGTAGTGAAGAAATAATGGAAGTTACAATTAAAAATAAGGTAGTGGGAGAAACATAGGGAAAATAAACCCTCTTCATTTTTTTCCAATAAGAAACTCCCTCAATTTCGCACACTTCCTCAATTTCAGATGGAATTTTTTGAAGAGCATCGCAATAAAAAATCATGCACCAGCCAATCCCTTTCCAAATGGTAACAATTATGATCGCCCACATAGCAAAGTTGGAACTTTGTAACCAAGAGGGTTGAGGCAAATGAAGAAACCCCAGAATTTGGTTGATTACGCCAACTTTAGGCTCGAAAATCCAAGACCATACGATTGAAATCGCAACAGTAGGGGTTACCCAAGGAGAAAACAAAAGAGTTTTAAACAAAGTTTTCCCTTTAGAAATCGAGTGAATGAGTAGAGCTGTGAAAAAGCCAAGAATTAAAGTTGGAATGACGGTCCATAATGTGAAAAAGATAGTATTTCCAAAAGCAGCTCTAAACTCAGATGAACCTAAAATTGTCGTATAGTTTTCTACGCCAACAGACTGGATGACAGGATTTATATAGTCCCAGTCTGTAGTACTCAACCAGACAGATACAACTAAAGGAATGAACCAGAAAATGAGCAAAGGCAATATAGGGAGCCCAACATAAAAGAAAGCAAGTAAATAGTTATTTTTCCTCATGAAGAAAAGCCCCCTTGGAGTACCATGTCTTATCACTTTCTTTATCAAATAAATAGAAATTTTCCTCTGGAAACTGTAAGTATACTTGTTGTCCTTCTTGATAGGAATGAGAATGATGGACTTTAGCTAAAAAGGAATAAGACTCATGATGCAAATGAAGTAGCAATTCAGAACCTAGCAATTCCATATACTCAATCGTAGCAGGCAAGCCTTGTTCATTATTCACATGAATATCCTCTGGTCGAATCCCCAAAGTCCATTCCGTTTTTTCAAATGGTAGTATTAATTCTTCAGCTAATAATGAAACTCCTTTTAAATAGAGCATCTTATTTTGATAAGAAACAGGTAAAAAATTCATTGCAGGTGTCCCTATAAAACCCGCGACAAACTTACTCTGGGGAAATCGAAACACTTCATAAGGTGTCCCTACTTGTTGAATATCTCCATCTTTTAAAATGACAATTCTTGTAGCCATTGTCATAGCTTCAACCTGATCATGGGTAACATAGATTGTAGTCGTTTGTAATTTTCGATGTAATTGAATGATTTCTTCTCGCATTTGTGTTCGAAGTTTTGCATCTAAATTGGATAACGGTTCATCCATCAGAAAAATATCGGTTTGTTTTACTATAGCCCTAGCTAAGGCAACACGTTGCTTTTGTCCTCCAGATAATTCCTTTGGTTTCTTCTTTAAGAGATCTTCTAAACCAACAACTGTGGCAGTTTCTTTTACCAATTTTTCTATTTCTTGTTTTTTAAATTTTCTTACTTTTAAGCCAAACGAAATATTTTCTGCAACCGATAAGTGCGGAAATAAAGCATAGTTTTGAAAAACCATCGAGATATTTCGATCTTTTGATGCTACAGTATTCACTTTTTCTCCGTTCATCCATAACTCGCCAGATGTAATTTCCTCCAAGCCAGCAATCATTCGCAAAGTGGTAGATTTGCCACAACCCGAAGGCCCCACTAACACAATAAATTCTTTTTCGTCAATTGACAGATTAAAGTTTTCAATGGTTGTTTCATCTCTATTATCATACGTTTTACTAATATTCTTTAATTCAATTTTAGCCAATAGAATCACAAACCCCTTTCTTAAATTCGATTATAAGGATTGTTTGTAAGGTCTTTGTAAGTTTAAAGTTAAGTTTGTTAATTCAAAGTTAATGTTTTGCCAAATCCCAAGTTTGTTAATGTGAAATAAGTATAATGAAAAAAGGAGGCGAGACGATGAATAAAAGGCAAGAAGCAATTGTAGAGTATCTAAAAAAAAATAAAACAATCAAGAATAGTTATATTGCAAAGGCTTTTAATGTTTCAAGTGAAACAGCAAGAAAAGATTTAGAATTGTTGGAAGAAAGTGGAATAGCTAAAAAAATATATGGTGGGGCTTATTATAATCAAAAGTTTGTCAACGAAACAGATTATTTGCATCGTCAAAATTTGAACCGCGTGGAAAAACGGAAAATTGCTAAAAAAGCAATTGAATTTGTGTCGGAAAACCAAATTATTGGATTGGATGTCAGTACGACCAATACGCAAATCGCGGCAGAGCTTACCCATCATTTTAAAAATCTGACCGTAGTTACAAACTCTGTAATCATTGCGGTGGAACTTTCTAAAAGAAGTCGTTTTCAAATTGTCATGCCCGGAGGATTAATAAAGAATGATGAACTTTGTTTTGTAGGAGAGTTCAGTGCTGACTATTTAAAACAGTTTCATATAGATGTCTTTTTCATGAGTTTTAGTGGAATTTCTTTAAGCAACGGTTTTACAGACTATGGTTTTGGAGAAGCTTCTTTAAAAAAACAAATGATTAAAAATAGTTCGACAATATATGGAGTAGGAGACTCGACCAAATTTGATAGCACCTCGTTGTTAAGCGTCTGCCCTTTGCATCAAGTTAGTGCAGTTATAACGGATGATCAACTTTCTCCTGTTGTAGCTTATAATTATGAAAAATGCGGAGTCCCTATCTTTACTGGAGAAAGATAGGATTCTGTTTCAAAGTTTTCTATAAACGACAGGCTAAATTAAAAGTAGAAAATTTATGAAGGTAGTTTATTGATAAATAGTTAGTTAATGCGCTGGATCATAGGATCTCTATTACATCAAATAGCCCGTCTATCGTTCGATAAACGGGTCATTTTAGCGTGCCTAAAGATTTGTTATCTTTTGCATGTAATATACTTGAAGGTGGTCTTGAAAAACATATACTTCATACTTTTATATTTTAAATATTCTTTCTGTTAAATGCTCCTCTTCAACCAAGTTACAGGCCACTATTTAGTTTTTTCTGTATATTGTATTCAACAGCTCGGAACTTGTTTTGATCAATACTTTTTTATTATTCACGCATGGAAGTTTCTTCCTAATACAGTATTAATTTCACCAACCAATTAGTGCTTCCCATACGGTTGAAAAAAATAACTTCTCTTTTTCAAAAGAAGTAACCAGAAATACGAAAAATATTTTGCAGAGTAATACCCTCAGACTATCTGGCAGTTCAAATGGAAAAATCGGTCAAGTTAGAGAAATAGTTTTCGCCACAACCTTATCCTTATTTTTTGTTGAGTAGGAACTCACTTCATAATTACAGTCGAGTAGAACCAAAAAGAAAGATTCCTGAAAGATTCCCTAACAATGTTCCGTATTGCGTAGCTGCTCTCTGTCCAGGAGGAACCACTACAGCAGGGTATTCTATAGTGGTCATTCGCGAGGGAATTGAGACTGTCTTTTTCCGATAAACAAAAACAACTTCTTGTGGCTCATTTGTAAAAGTTCCTTCTTGTAAAGCTGGGTGGCTCACTAATTCCCAGTAGTGGTGTTCCTCTTCTTTGGCATAAAAAATAATCATTGTTGGTTGAGCAATTAGTAAAAAAGCTAGAAAAACTGTCAACAAACACAGATTAAAAGATATTGTTTTTTTCATTTTCGTTCTCCCTTAGTTCAATCACTAAATCAGCAAATTTGGCCCAATCAGACGGAGTTGGCGGTTGTTTCCAAATGATTTGCTGACAACTTGTTTCTTTTAGATGGTAATCAGATAAAAAGATATGGGTATCATTGTTAAATTTTTTCTGAATACTAACATTTAAATCACGAAAGCGCCGCAAGCTTTGACAAATATACTCTGTATAGGCTATTCCATGTGAAAAATCGATATAAATATTGATCGGTGTTCCTAATTGTGAAGGTTCTAAAATAGATAATATGGAAAACATTATGTCATAGTAAAGTTTTGCTTGATCATTTTTGGACAGTTCTAGAGCTATCAGAAAGTGAGTTTTTCGGATAAACCGTAAGATCAATGTATGTAAGGGATAATAAACCTCAGCAAAGTAGCTATACGCTGCAGTTTCGACAAATGTAGTATAACTTTGTTTGAAAATAGATAGACTTAACAGTTTTTTCAAAAAAGAATCGTATAGCTGCGTTTTTTGTAAATCTGTAATTTGAAATTGAGTGGCTATACGCTCCACTAGTTCTTGCGTAGCCTCTTGGTTTTGTGTAAATAACTCTTGATTGAATGTCAGTTCAGGTGTGAACATTTCAGAAACAAATAGAAAGGCTAATAAGTAGTTACTTTCATTGAACGATTCAGGAACTGTGTCTTTTGTTGGACGGAGTGCTTGCTCAATCAGGATCATCTGTTGTTCAAGTGCGTGATTTGTCTTTTTATTGATAGAACACAGATTTTCTTTTACCTCATGATGTTTTTTTATTCTAATGTAGACGATGTGGATAAATAAGGCTAACTTTTTTTTCTGAAAAAAAGTTGAGTCTAAACCAAAATGTGTAGTCAATAACTGTAGAAGCTGTTGTACTTCTTGATTGCTATCCTTGGAAAATGGATAGTCTTCTCCAAAATAGAAATAAGAAACAAGGTCAAAAATAATGGAACGTACTTTCATCTCGTTTCCAGTCAGTTTATTTTTTTGAATCACGATCCGCTCTTTTTTTAGCTGAGTTAACACTTTGCTGCGAATTTGGTAAAGCGTCGTTTTGGCAATATGTTGTTCTTCTTGAAATTTTTTTATCGTTTTCTCTTCTACTAGCACCTCAATAAAAAAACGAAATTTTAGTGAACGTTGGGCGAAAGTATGTTGTATCTTTTGAATCATATCATTAGAGATAGGCTGATAAATCAGTTCATCGTAAACTTCTTCAGAAATCATTATTTCTGGACACTCTTCATTTAACTCTTTTATATATTTTTCCAATAAAAACTTCGATAACCCTGTGAGCTCCAGTAATCTTTTTTGAGTTAAATATTGATCGTTGTAAAGTTGTAAGTTCATAAGTAAGTGTAACTTATCGCGATCTTCTTCATCTAAAAATTGCAAATATTCCATTATTCTCTCCCCATTGTTGGATTAGAAGCAAAACCGTTAAAAGAATTGTTTCTAAACCGGTATTTAGTTTATTTTTTTAACTTTTTTGGCTGTGATTCTGTAAGATTCGCCGATTTTCCCTGTAATAGTACTTGGCGTAGTAAGTTCATTGCCTTGTTCATCAACAAACTTAATCGTCACAGAGCCTCTACCATCATGATCTGTTTGTTTTTCCTTAGCTTGTTGTTGCACCGTTTCTTTGGAATCACTCGTTTTTTCAGTGGTTGCCAGTGTATTTGGAAACCACGTTGGCAACTCTAGAGCCTCTTTTAATACCTCAGAAACGTCCACTTGATTCTTAACGATGTGAGTAATACTGCTAATGATAGGGTTAGTTCCGTAACCAAAATATTCTGTGGGGAATGCAGAATGTGAATGGGTCAAAGGAATTAAGGGTTTCTCTATCTTTTTATACATGTAATGGACTGTTTGGGCTTGATTCGTAAACGATCCACTAGCATTTCTAGGAAGTTCTTTTAGTTGCCAGCCTGTTATTTGTTTGCTTACAGACGTATAAGGTGTATCAAGCTGTCCCTGCAATGTTTCTGGTTCAGCAAGTGGCTTCCCTTGTGTATCAGTATAGTAGACCATTACAGGTTCGCCAAGTGCTCTTTCATAGGTAAAAATAATTTCCTGAGGATTTTGTGTGAAGGTGCCTTCTGTATTCCCAGCTGTTGATTTCAATACCCAAGTATTGATGTCTTTAGGTACAGCTGTGAATGAGGCATCGATTTTTCCTTCTAAGACAGTAGATTCACTAATAGGCTGACCCGCTTCATCCTGGTATTTAACGGTCACTGGTGCTCCATCTTCAGGTTCGTCAATCACATTAAATTGTTGGAAGTACGTTCCAGCAGAAATGGCGTAGAAACTAAAATTAGGTGGGGTCTCATAGTTTCCTACAGGATTATTTATCCGAGCATTATATGTAATACTAGCGAGATTATGAAAATCCTCTTCTGTAACAGCTGAGACAGTAATTCCAAGATCTGTGATTTGTAAGCGATCTTCCGGCAATTGTGCATCATTGAATTCAAGTACAGTGTTACTAGCAGAAGTTGATGTTGTAAATGGCGGTACATAACCGTCAAAATTTGTGATTCGATTAGGCATTTCAACAAATGGAATAAAAACGGTTTGTTGTGTGGCATCATAGCCTAAGGTGCTCCGAGACATCGTGACTGGAAGGCTTGTTCGGCCAGTATTTTGCCCAAAGGCTGCTAGGTCATTCAGCGCTGGAAAATCATTGATTACAGTAAAATCTGTAATACCGCAAAATTGAACGGAAATTGAACGTAATTTTGGCAAATGTTTCAAGGGCTCAAGTGTCGTAATAAACATATTTTTATCTAAATAGAGTCGCTCAAGATTCATCAATGTAGTGAATTTTGAAAATACCTCATTATCTAGTTGTCTGGAAGTTACTGAAATATGAGTAATCCCAGTACTTTTGCTTAGATCAGGAAAAGTACTAGAGGTTAAAAAGTTACCACTTAAACTGACAAAAACGAGCGATGTCAATTGTTCCAAAGGGGTAAAGTCCCCTACATTGTTATTGTCTAAAGAGATAGCACCTAAGTTTGTTGCAAATTCTAGACCAGCCAAACTGTTGATTTGTATAGATGTAGCATTCGTTATCGTTAAAGAAGTCAGGCTCTCCATATCTTGCTTAGTAAGTACATCATCTGTTGATTTTCCTAATTTTATTAAAATAGTTTCTCTTAGAACCTTGTCAGGAACGGATACTATTTCTGATGTAGCTCTTGTAAAAGGAAGGTCTGGACTGGATGAGTGTAGAGAAGAATTGTACGTAGCTGATTCAGAAGAAGGTGTGTGTTCCATTGCCATTGGTTCATCTTGGTTGATTGCTGTCGCTTCGATGGGCAAATTTGCTAAAGTATAAATTCCCAAACAGATCATCGAAGGCAGAAAAATTTTTTTTGCGTTGTTCAATAGTAATACTCCTCAATAAATATAGTTATAAAGTGAAAGAATCAATCTTTTTGTGAAGTTTATTTTTGGTAAAAAACCACTTATTTTTATCGATTATTCTTTATGGATAACTTTTTGATATCAAAAATATTTTATATAAGAAAAAGAAATCAACTAATATAGTACACTTTTTCACTAATAACATCTATAAAATAATAAAAAGAATTTCTTTATTTTTTCGTGAGTTCGGAAAAAATGCGGACATTTGCAAAAAAACGGGAAAATAGTTCCTTTGGCGTGATTGTATTTTATTTGTATCTAGACGAATATTAAATAAGCAAAATAAAAATAATTATGATTTGTTTTTGAGATTTTTTAATTGAATGGGAGAGGAATGTTATGAGGGTTGGGATACTAAACACAGAAAAGAAGAGTAGTGAAACATTTATTTCCTATAAAGCCTCTGGATGTTTAGTAGAAAATAAAAAAGTAGTCGATGAGAAGGACTTACAAGATATAGATGCATTGCTTATCTGTAAAAATCAGACATTCAGTGTTGTAGAGGTTTGTGAATGGGTTATCAAAAGTAAAATGCGTCGACCGATTCCAATCTGGATAAGTACTACTGAAAAACGAGTAGAGGAAAAAAACATTTATTTACAATTAGGTGTTTGTGGAATTTTTGAAGATTACACCATTGAAGAAATAGATTTAGCTATTAGCAACAGCTTAAATACAATGGAATCGGCGCAACACATGAAAATGAAAAAAGAGCCAATGGTGCTATTAGACCCCTTAAAGCTAAGCCTTAATGTTGATCATTTAACTATTTCACTGACAAAATCAGAATATTATCTGTTTGCTCTTCTTTATGAACATAAGGAAGAGGTTTGCACCTATGAAATGCTTGCAGAATCATTTTTGGGTAAGGGAATAGATTTATTGGGTGAAAGTGGGCAAAGCAGAGTGGCGAATATTGTTTGTAAAATCCGAGCAAAAATAGCTCAAACAAGTGATGGGAAAAAAGAATTGATCAAAACAATCCGCTCAAGAGGCTACATGCTAACTTTATCCGAATGAAGTAAACCTGGAGAGGGGGTGAGCGATAGAATCTGACGAGTCAATAGCCAAGGCAAATCCTCCGACAAACAAAATCATCACTTAGTAGAAAAGAATATCGTTATTTAAGGCAGAGGGGAGGCAATTATGAAAAAACTAATTCAATCTAGTATTTGTTTACTGCTCTTATTTGTCCCATTTTATGGAACATCTGCAGAAGCCTCTGGAAAAACGCAATCAGGTATTACTTTTATTCAAGGTGACCATCCGAAAAAACCGATTATTGATACTATTTTTTCTGGAAATAAAAAAGGAATACTTCCTCATACAGGGGAAGCGTTGAGCCTGTACTTACTTATTATCGGGATTTGTCTGTTGATTTTCATTTATCTATGGTTTTACTTAAAAAATAAAAACACACGAAAGAAGGAACAAGAATGAAAAAGAAATTAGTTGCAAGTTTATTGTTGAGTGGATTGGTATTAAGTTACAGCTCTACAGGAGTTTATGCAGTAGATGCAAGTGCAACAGCCAAAACAAAAGCTGAAACAGAATTTACTGCTGGGGATCGTCCTGATCCATCGAAACCAGAAGAAGGACCAAAAGATCCTAATCCATTAGATCCAGACCCAGATCCGACAGATCCAACGAAACCAAAACCACTACCAGAAGCAAATAATGTTTATGTAACACATTTACCAGACATTTCATTTGGTTCAAATAAAACAGAGTTGAAAACAACTGAATACGAAGCGTTAACTGAAAAAAGAACAAAAGGGCAAGGGGCTGAAACATTTTATATGCCTCATTCTGTTCAAGTAGCGGATTTATCTGGGAATAGTGAAACAAAATGGAAATTAAGCGTTCAACAAGATGACGTATTCAAAACAAACGATAGCACACCAAAACAATTAGACAGATCTCGTATTCGAATTTATGGAAATACGTTAACAAGTACCGCCTATGCAGCCACAGATTTAGCAGACAAAGTTGCAGGTGTTGCACTAAGTGAGACAGATGAATTTGGCGCGTATTCAACGATTCCTGTTAAAAGCGATACACAAGATGAATTAGTAGTGTTGGAAAATAAAACACCTGGCTTCACATTGAACTCATATACTTCTTCTGTTTTTAGAAATAGTTATATCGGAGAAGACTACGATGCGACTAAAACACCTACAGCATCTCGCTACGAAGGGGTCAAATTAAATGTACCGGCAAGTGACCAATCACAAGCGAAAGCTTATTCAGCTGATTTAACTTGGACATTGACTGTAGAACCGTAAAGAGCGAATCATTAAATAAAAAAACATCTTATCAGCAACAAAGACAAGGAGCGAAAAAATGAAACCAACTATAAAAAGAATTTTAGGATTGAGCTTAGTAACAGCGGGGATTTTAAGCTTAGCAACACCAGCTTTTGCCGAAACAGGAGCAGTAAAAACAGATGGAAAAGCGTCATTTGTACCTCAATCTGGTGATATCAATACAATCAAACCTGGTACAGATGAAAAAATCGATATCGTTGATGGCAATAATGAACGGGTAACCGTTGAAAATATTCAATTGATGCATGTCCCAGACTTTGATTTTGGTAGTAACGAAACAAGTGTCGATACAAAAAATTATGATGCTATTTATGAACATTATCAAAAAACAGGCGATACGACCAAATATGCTATTCCTCACTTTGTACAAGTCGGCGATGTTTCTGGTGTGCAAGGAACGGCATGGGCTGTGACAGTGGAACAAGAAGCGCTGTTTAAAGAAACAGGAGGACATGCTTTGAAAGCATCTAGAGTCAATTTGTACAACCAAACCTTGACCAATAATGTTCAAACTGGAAATGTGACCGATGTTGTGACAGGACTGACAATCCCGAGTGATGGTACTGTTCAAGTTCCTGTCAAAGGTGTGGATACAACTGGTAGTATCGCTGTACTAACATCTAAAGCTGGAAAGACTGATCAAACAACAACAAACGGAACCATCAGTTCAGTTGTCTTCCAAAAAGATTATGACGAATCAAACTACGGAAAAGTAGATTCACCAGCGTTAACAGACAAAAATACAGATGTAAAACTAAATGTTCCACAAAGCGATGGGGTACAAGCTAAAGCATATGGAGCTAAATTAAATTGGACTCTAACGGTCGGACCGTAAAACCCAGTTTTTATTGGTGGAAAGTTCCATTTTTAGGAACTTTTTTCCAATTTTGTTAGAAAGGAAAAATGTATGACTCTACTAAAACAATCGATGAGCTGGAGCAGACGAGTCTTTTTATGTTTAGCTTTGCTGATCCTAATACCATTTTCTCCAGCGTATGGAGAAGAAATTCCCATTTCCGTCAAAGCTATTTTACCAGACAATCAAGTGACAAAAGATGCAGGCTATTATGATTTAAAAGTGAACCCGGGAGAAAAACAGGAACTCTCTTTTCAACTCTATAACCAAGGGGACAAAGACGCTACAGTCAACATCAACATCAACCCAGCCTATACAGGAGATGGCGGTTCATTTGTCTATACAGAAGATGAAACCAATAAAGATTCTTCTTTAAAATATCCTTTATCAAGTATTGCGACCTCAGAACAAACGGTCAGCATTCCGGCAAAAGGCACGACCGTTACGAAAGTAACATTAGATATCCCCAGTGAGCCTTTTGAAGGGCTAATTCTTGGTGCAATTCGTGTGACAAGTGCCGATGCAGGAGAAAAGAAAACCGAAGAAACAAAAAAAGGCTTCAACATTTCTAATAATTTTGCGTATTCAGTAGCCATCCAATTAAGAGAATCAGATGATCTGCCAAAATCCGATTTAGCACTCAAAAAAGTCTTTGCCTCCCAAGTTGCAGGGCGCAATACAGTGAAAGTAAATCTGCAAAATCCCACAGCAACGATTATCGATAACGTCTCCTATGATGCTGCTGTCAGTAAAAAAGGAGACAACACACCTTTGCATGAAACAAAGGTAAAAGGCTATCGAGTAGCGCCAAACACTAACTATAATGTTCCGATTAACTGGGAGAATCAACCCTTTTCAGCAGGTACCTATGTTGCCAAAGTCAAAGCAAAATCAGAAGATACAGGACAAGAATGGCAATTCGATCAAGAATTTGTCATCAGTGCAAAAGAAGCAAACGAGCTGAATGAACAAGCAGTGGATCTTGAGAAGGACTATTTGCTCTATATCTTGATTGGCGGGGGAATCTTCATTTTACTTGTTATTGTTCTTATTATTCTATTGGTCATTTTATCCAAAAAGAAGAAAAAACGAAAAGAACAAGCAAGACGAGCACGTCAAAAAAAGCAAAAAAAAGGAAAAGAACATGACAAACGAAAACAACGAACAACCGATAAACGATCTTCCCCAAGTTCAGGAAACCATAAACGAAGATAAGCAAAAGCCTTTTTCTTTCTACCTTGTTCTGACCTTACTACTTATGCTTCTAATAAGCGGTGGTATTGCAGGGTATATCTGTTATCCATTTGCCAATAAAATCAGCGGCAACTGGGTATCGACCGATCAAGCCATGCGGCTAACAAGCCAAGGAAATATGTGGGAATTAGCTATTGCGGATTACAAAAAAACAAAAGGGTTTACGCTTGTGTTTACAGGAAAATGGACGGCCGCAGGGGTCAATAAATATGATGGGAAACAAGTAAAATTATTCGCTAAAATAGCGAAAGTGAACTTTTCTAAAGAGGAAATCAATACATTGGAAAAAAAGTCCGATCTATACACAGTTTCTGATCAAACTGAAAAAGAGCTTACCTTGCAGTACACAAAAAAAGGAATCAAACAAATTCAGCCAGGTTCTAATTTGAATAAAGTCGTACATATGACGTTAGAAAATATTCATTGGACGAAACAGAAAGAAAAGTTGTACCTAAATAGCAGTTATTTTTCTACTGAACGGATTGAATTTAAGTACAAAAATGAAAACAAAACATAGAGTGTTGTTGAACATCGGACGAAACGAGAGGAGTGAACAGTTGAAATAGTGTTCTATTTCACGGCTTATGAAAAGAAAAAAGTATATTCTCTCTTTGCTTATTTTAGGGGTTAGTTTAGTGATAGGTATATTTATCGCCACTTCTTTAAGTTCTAAAAATAAGCTCCAAGCGCAAGAAGTACAACCAACCAGAGCAATCACAGATAATATTTTTCAAGAAGCGAAAATCATCGTTCCAAGTGAAAAAAGTCGAGTGTTAGAGCAAGAAGATTACCTCAAAAATGATTCGGAAGTCAAAGTCACAATGACGTTCAAATTCACGAATAAAAATTATAAAACAGGCGATACGTTTGAAACAACATTACCAGAAGGCTTCACCTACACGCAGGTTATTGAAGGTGGCTTGAGTGATACAGCGACTTATCGCATTGATCCAGCAACAAGAAAATTGGCCTTAACGATGATAAAGGATGTTCAATCGGCAGAATATAAATTGGATTTAGTCACACGTATCAAATTTGATAGCAAACTAAATTCCAAACAAACCATGCCTTTTGAAACACAAACGCCAACAAATTATATCTTTCATCTATATGAGAAAACCAGCACACAATATCTTTATGGAAAGACTTTTGACAAAGAGAAGAATGAAACAACATTGATGCCTACAAGTGGCGGTGCTTATGGTGCAATGGACGTCAACTACGCCCGTGTAGATTTATCAAAAAATAATCTTCAAGTCAGTTTCTCAAAAAAATTAATGCCAAGTGGTTGGAGCGACGGTTATGTTAATGCAACACAAGACCTTTCATCATTTAAATTCTATACGTATGAAACAATGATTGATGGAACGCGCATAGGTGAAAAAAAAGAATTAAAGGTCAATGAAGATTTTGATGTGATTGAAAAAACAAATGAGTTGAGCCAAATTAAGTTTAAAGAGAAATTCCATGAAGCATTAGAAGTTTCAGAGGGGGAAATGAATTTTGATTACACTGGTTTTAATCCTATTTCTAACGGGAAAAGAGGGACAGTAGCATCCTGGATGACATTTATTGTTTATCCAGGAACAACTACTGATAATTTTATCAGTTACAGCCGGTTTTCAGTTAACTTCTTTGTAGTGGAATTAGGTTATTTGGGGTTAGGGACAATTGTTGCAGATACCAATGTCAAAGAAAATGAAAGACTCGTTAAAACACCGATCTACATCAATGGAACAAATCAGCAACTAAAAAAAGGGGATACATTCATTCTGACAAATGATAAGGATCCAGCATTGGTGGCGGTCGATACAAAATTAGCTCAAGAATATAACGTCACATTCAATGCCAATGGCTCCATTGTCGAAGGGACTAAAAAAGCAATCAGTAACTGGAAAATCACGAGTGATGTATTTGGTGAGGTAACACTAACTTACTTAGGTGAAGATACGACAGGTACGTTAGGCTTAGATATCTATACTGGAATAGATGAGACGGTTACACCATCGTACAATAGTAAATATATTCTTTCTGGAAATGGATACGAAACAAACGGTACGACAGCCTTTAAAGGTCAAGCTGCCAACATGAAAAGCGGGACATTCAACACGGAAAAAAATAGCATCGCTTGGACGGCAACGATCAATTCTCTTTATCAAAAAATCACGAAAATAACAGATACATTTGGTGATGGTGTAAAAGCAGGGACCTTGAAAAATTTGAAAATCAGCTCTGTGGAATTTGGAAAAAATGGTGTGAAAAAAGAGTTAGTTGAAGGAACCGATTATGAATTGGTCGATTCTTCAGACCATTTTGAAATCAAGTTTTTAAAAGAAGTCAAAGAAAAGCTCACAGTAACGTATGAAACAGGCGTTGATCTTAAAACAATCAATCCAAAAGATTCCCGAGCGACAAATACAATCACACCGAAGTTCATTTTTGCTTCGTCAACAGAAAAAGAATTTCTAACAGTTGGATATGCTTATATCCCGAGTTATCTTTTTACGAATTCACCATTTGTACTAGGAAAAAATGGCATGTATACTCTGGCTGAAAAAGTTAAAGAACAACCTGTGAACCAAGTGAAATTACTGATAAATCCATCAGGAGCCGATCTTACGAATAATGAGGTCGTTATCAATTATAAAAGTATGGATGTTTCGGTTTTAGATAGAAAGTTTACAGTAAACAAGGTCAAAAAATTTTCTACAACAGATTATACCAATCTACTGCCAGATGAAGAAATCACTTCTGACAGTGAGGAATATCCTGAAATAAGTATCGAAGAGAATCAAATTCGCGTGAAAAACAAAAAATTAACGCAAGCAATCATCGTTAGTTTTACTTTAGGCAAAAATAATTATTATAATGCTGCGGGTGATTATGCAAAAATCAGTCAAACAAATGATAGCTTTGACCCAGTCGATACAACGTCTACCAGATTTTATTTTAATAACAATTTAGCAAAAAGTTTTACACTAAAAACAAGTGAGACGTATGCTAATATTGCTGAAGGAACCTTGGTGGTCAATAAAAACAACGGTTTTGCATTGATTAAAGGGACAAAAATCGACCTTGCCAATATTGTCCCGTCAAACGATTCGAAAGAACTTTCCAGCTTAAGAGAAGTTACGGATGGAGAAGGTAATCCTTTACCAGCCTCAACTATTTCAGTGAGTGGTGGTGGTTATTCAGCGTGGGCTGTCACTATCAATGATGATCAGTTGAAAAATGGCTTGATCGTAAAATTGAATTTTAATTTCACCACAAGTGGCTCGAAAAGTTACACAGGAGGAAATTCAAGTCATCCGTTTATTGACTATCGCGGCTCTACAACAACACAAAGTTATTTAAACAATAATTGGTCGGGGAAATTTGATATCGATAACTCTGGCGCAGGTGGCGGTGGAAATCTGATCTTAAAAGATATGACGATCACTATGATCGATTCTGTGACCAATAAACCGTTAGCTGATGCAACATACGAGATCATCGATAAAGATGGAAAGGTAAAAGATACGCTAACATCAAATGCAAACGGTCAAATTCTTCTAAAAGAATATGTCGTTACAAACTATACCTTGAAAGAAATCAGTCCGCCAGAGGGCTATGTGTCCAATCAGGATTATAAAGATCCAGGTAAGGAAATCACTTTGACGCCAACCAGTGAAAACAAACTGACGATTCCCTACGTTAAAGAAGGGAAAATCAACGTTCATTTTACCTATCAAGATGGAACGGATATAGAAACGATCGATCCGATAACGATCAAAGGCGGTAACGGTACTATCGTTAATTTAAAAGAGCAAAAAGCAATCACAGATCAACTTGATGCGTTAGCGCTAGAAAACCTAGATTATCGCTTTTTGACCTTTGATAAAGGAAAAATGGATGGATCAGAGGAAGCATTGACGATTCCATATGATAGTGAAACAGTCTATTATAAATATGAAGGACTGATTTCGTTAAAAGTTCCTGAACTTTTAACCTTTGAAACAGGCTTCGTCACACCCTTTGAGCAAGTGCTTTCTTATGCTAATACAGATGATTTTGAAGTAGGATTTAGAGATAGTCGCCAAATTACGACCTCTGCTACAACAAAAAATGGCAAGACGCGAGGCAATATTCGCTTAAATGCTTTCTTATCGAAAGAATTTACGACACAAGAAAATAAAGTGCTAAAAGATGCCCGTTTGATTTACCGAAATGGTGCAACGGATGTTGTTTTGAATGGATCTGGCGGAGAATTAGTGAATAATAAACAAGATGCTAACGATAAAGGGAAGAAAGATTTCAATTTCATTTTAGATACAGCGGGAAGTGAAAACCGAGGCTTTAAACTGGAAGTACCAGCTAAAGGGACATTAGCTGATGACTATACAGGGGAAGTTACTTGGGAGATTATTCAGGAGCCCTGAATCACTTAGTTGAAAGTAAATATCAATAAGAAGTAGCCTAAGATTTAGTAAGCAAATCTTAGGTTATTTTTATATATGTTTGCTAGAGAGTTAAGTAGTCCAGTAAATGATTTGGAAATACGTTATTTGATCAAAAATGCGTTGACTGCTGCAGTGGATGATCGAGAGGTCTATTATGAAGGGAATCGATATTAGTTATTACTATGAAGGCTATACTGAATATAGTACAGAAGATCTATAATAAAAAAGCCTTCCTGAAAAAAACGCTCAGATTAAGTGTTTTTTTCAGGAAGTTTTTAATGGTTAAAATCGAAACGAATCCACCAAGCAACTCACAAATTCCTCATAAGAATCGGCTTGTAACAGTGCATCGATCGTTTCCTTATTATCCAACGATTCAATAATCAAGTTAAAAATTTTCCGAAACTCCTTTCGCTCCGACTGATTTATCGCAATCATCACCACGATTTGGACCAGATCAAAGCAGGAAAATGTGATTTTATCGGGCTCAATTATTATGATAGTAAAACGGTGGAGCACGTGACTGAACAAGACCGTGCTAAAGAATTAGTGATCAATAAAGCGGGTGAAGTAGGTTCGACTGAAAAAGAAGTGATTGAAGGAATCTATAAAGGTTGTAGTAATCCATATTTAGAAAGAAATGACTGGGATTGGGAAATCGATCCAGAAGGGTTGTGGATTACATTAAATCGGATTTATCAGCGTTATGAAATGCCGTTGATCATCACAGAAAATGGCTTAGGAGCAATCGATACACTAAACGAGAAACACCAAATTCGTGACGACTATCGCATTGATTATTTAAAGAAGCATCTTGAACAGGTTCATTTAGCCATTGTTCAGGATGGTGTAGAGGTTTTTGGTTTTTACCCATGGTCTTTTATTGATTTGATCAGTACAACTAGTGGCTTTAGAAAGCGGTATGGGTTTGTTTATGTAGATCGAACGGATACCGATGTCAGAGAATTGACTAGGTATAAAAAAGATAGTTTTTATTGGTATCAGGGAGTTATTAGGGGAAATGGAAAAAGGTTGTAACTTTAGAGCGTAAAAAAATAAAAGTGAAGGTAGATCAGATTCTAGCTAAGATGGAATCTGATCTTTTTTGAATATTGTCTGTCTGTTACCAGTAGAAGGTCTAAACTCTTAGTGAGTTAAGAAAAAATTTCAGTAACCTCTTTACCTAGTGAGCGCGCAATGTTAAGTGCCAACGAGTCAGAAGGTTTATATTTTCCTTTTTCAATACTTTGAATCGTTTGAATCGAAACATCGACCTTATCGGCAAGCTCTTCTTGGGTCATACTACTGTTGCTACGGGTTTCTTGCAAATTGTTTTTGATCGGTTTTTTCATAAATGATAGCCTCTTTCTTTTGTGATTATGATAGTAAAAAAATAACGCACGCAACATTTATTAGCAATTTTGATTAAAAATATATACTAATTCTAACTTTGTGAATTATATTTAATACTTAGCGGTGAGCTACAGATGAATGGAAAGCATTCCTTTTATCAATGACTTCTAGCATGAATAACTTCCCCAAGTTTTATGATTGCTAGGAGTTTTTTTGTCTAGGAATCAAAAGTTAAATAGTATTGAGTAATTACACTTCAATTTCTATTAGCTAACAACTAGATACTTATAATAATATCAGATATTAAAGGCTTTATAAACTTATTATTGAACTAATTGTTAAAAAAGCATGGAATAATGCTGTCTTTGTCTTGAAATAAATATTTTATGCTGAAATAACCTTTGGAAGGATAGGAAATAATGGAAATACATGAAGTTTTGAAGTTATTTAGAAAACAAATGGATTTCACGCAGAAAGAAATTTTAACTAATTTTGATCCTTCTGTTTATTCTAGAATTGAAAATGGAAAACAGGAACTCAAAATAACAGACTTGAAAAAAATAATTAATGTATTATCACTTTTACCAGAAGAAGTTTTTGCTATGGCTCCGTTAGATATAGAGCAACAAGAGTTTAAAACTCTGTACTTGTATTGTGTTCAGAACTTGCAAGATGAAATTGCCAAACAGGAGTTAGTTAATTATTTTAAAGAACTTTCAAACAAAAATAAGAATTTAAGAGAACTATCCAATTATTTTGCTATACAATGTTATTTTTCTCAATTATGGGATGAGATTGACGAAGTAAAGTTAGAGGAATTAGAAAATATCTACTCTTTGATGAGTGGTAAAAAGGATTATCAGCACTATGACTACATAATTATTAGAAATGCGATGAAATTCTTTAAAAAAGAAAAAGCAGATGTACTTATACAAAAAATTTTTCTTACTGAAGTACAACAAACTATAAAGGTTAACGATTCTTTTTATTATATTCTTTTGAATGCAATAACATCTAGGATTTACGAAAAAGAGTATTATCTTGCAAGAAAATATATTTATTTAGCTAAGAAAAATGATAAAGAGCGAAAAGATTTTCATTATCAAACACATTTAAAGTATTTAGAAAATTTATTAGATTATGTAAATATCGGTGATTATCAATATATACAGAGAATTCAAGAGTATATACATTTACTAAAAGATATAGGTGATATTGATTTAGCAGATCAAATTAGTACCGATGTCAAACTAGTTTTAGCTGGCATGGACGAACACATCGATAAAAAAGATTTTCCAGTTATTTTTGTAAAACATAATTAAATGATCAATTTTTTTTACTTCCAGTTACAGGTAAACCCTCAGCATATCTCCACCTCTTCCCTTCCACCCCAAAAACCTCTATAATAAAAACAGAAATCAAAAGAGAAGAGGAAGATTTTTGCGTATATTATTTATAGGAGATGTAGTAGGATCTCTAGGTCGCGATACAATCACCACCTATTTACCAAAACTAAAGAAAAAATATCGTCCCCAAGTAACGATTCTTAATGGCGAGAATGCGGCAGCAGGTAGAGGGATCACTGGGAAGATCTACAAGAAGTTTTTACAAGATGGTGCGGATGTTGTCACACTAGGTAATCACACTTGGGATAATAAAGAGATCTTTGAGTTTATCGATGATGCGAAAAAAATGATCCGACCAGCTAACTTTCCGCAAGGGACACCAGGACAAGGAATGGTGTTTGTGAAGGTCAACCAGCTTGAGTTGGCTGTAATCAATATGCAGGCCCGTGTTTTTATGGCAGATATCGACGATCCTTTTCGTAAAGCAGAAGAATTGATTGCTGAAGCACGCAAGCGGACGCCGTTGATTTTTGTTGATTTTCATGGCGAAACTACCAGTGAAAAACAAGCAATGGGCTGGTTTTTAGATGGTAAAGTCAGCGCTGTTGTAGGGACTCATACACATGTTCAGACCAATGATGCACGAATTTTGCCAGCAGGAACGGCCTTTTTAAGTGATGTTGGTATGACTGGACCATATGATGGCATATTAGGTATGAAGCGGGAACCGATCATAGAAAAATTTATCACAGCCTTACCAAAACGTTTTGAAGTTGTTGAAGAAGGAAGAAGTTTACTATCTGCTTGTGTCATTGATATCGATGATCAAACAGGTCAAGCTAAAAAAATAGAACCGATCCAGATCAGTGAAGATCGACCATTTGAAGAATAGATTTATTTAAAAAGACAGAAGTATTGAACTCTGGCGATAAGAGTTCAATACTTCCGTTTTTTTGTTTAGTTCTTGATATTCTAGACATAAGACATAAATTTTTCTATATCTCGTTCTGTTCTTGATTGTCCTGATGTTACTTCTTGCAGTATATCTATATAGAAAAAGACAACAAAAAATCAAAGCATTAGAAAAACAAGTAGCCGAATTAAAGAAAAATGAAGAATAGAGCTATTCTTTAGAAAAAAGAGGGAACCTAAAAAAATGGTTGCCTCTTTTTTTCTGCAGTTTCCGTTTTTTTCCGTATATTATAAAAGAAGGCCTGCTGTTTTATTTTACGTAAACTGTTGATTTTGCTGGAATTATGTTAAAATAAGTAGACTCATTTTCCAACAAAATCTACCCTAAAATAAAGGTGTGAAAACATGGAGCCATCCATTACAGATAAAAAAATCAACGAAGAATTAACCAAATTATTAGCCTTACTTGGTGAGGACGAATTGATTCAGCGTTATAAAGAATTAGAAGCTAAAGTTCAAAAAAATGAGAAACTGACAGATTTAGTTGAACAAATCAAAGCTGCACAAAAAGATGCTGTTCAATTTGCGCATTATGATAAACCAGAAGCGGAGAAAGCTGCAATCCAGCGAGCAGACGCACTAACGAAAGAATTCGATGAACATCCCTTAGTTGTCGCTTATCGAGAACAACTGATGGAAGCCAACGACCTTTTACAACATGTCACAGACATGATCCAGTATAGAATCAATGAAGAGCTAGAAAAGGAAGGGTAATAATGCCTCAAAAAACGAAGAACACACCAATGATGGAACAATATTTAGCAATCAAAGAACAATATCAGGACGCTTTTCTATTTTACCGATTAGGCGACTTTTATGAAATGTTTTACGAAGATGCGATCAATGCCTCACAGTTGTTAGAATTGACCTTGACGAGCCGTAATCGCAATGCGGATGATCCGATCCCAATGTGTGGTATTCCCCACCATGCCGCTCAAGGCTATATTGATACATTGATAGAAAAAGGCTATAAAGTAGCGATTTGTGAACAAGTAGAAGATCCTAAAACAACCAAAGGTATGGTCAAACGTGAAGTTGTACAGCTGATCACTCCAGGAACGGTTATGACTAGTAAAGGCTTAGATGCAAAAGACAACAACTATTTAACGGCTATCGTAGAAGAAAATGGCGTCTTTGGCTTAGCCTATGTCGATTTAAGTACGGGAGAATTGAAAACGGCGGTCTTAAGCGATGAAGATGCTGTGATCAATGAAGCCTCAGCACTACAAACTAAAGAAATCGTGCTAGGTAGTCCATTAGCAGAAACATTACAACAAACGTTGAAAGACCGTTTGAATATTATTTTTTCTGAACAAAAACAAGCAGAAGAAAATGCCGAGTTCAGCTTTTTAACCAGCGAGCTGACACATCCGCTAGAAGTCGAAGTAACCGGGAAATTATTGACTTATTTAACGGTAACGCAAAAACGCGGATTATCACACATTCAAAAAGCTGTCGAGTACCAACCAGACCATTTCTTAAAAATGGATCACTATTCTAAATTCAACTTGGAATTGACACAATCGATTCGGACTGGTTTGAAAAAAGGAACATTATTATGGTTGTTGGACGAAACAAAAACCGCAATGGGCGGACGTTTGTTAAAACAATGGCTGGATCGTCCCTTGATCCAAGAAAAACAAATCCAAACACGCCAAGCGATGGTTCAATCATTATTAAATGCCTACTTTGAGCGTGTCGATCTACAGTCTAGACTGACAAAAGTATATGATTTAGAACGTTTAGCTGGCCGTGTCGCATTTGGAAATGTTAATGGACGTGATTTGATCCAACTAAGAACATCCTTAGAACAAGTTCCATTGGTTCGTGAATTGATTGTTGGCATCAACCAAGGAGAATGGAATGATCTGTTACTTGATTTAAATCCAGCAGAGGATGTTGTTGAACTGATCAGTCAAGCAATCAACGAAGAAGCACCCCTTGCGATTACTGAAGGAAATATCATTAAAGATAATTACAATAAAAAATTAGATGAATACCGCGATGCGATGCGTCATGGCAAACAGTGGCTAGCTGAATTAGAAGCCAAAGAACGCCAAGAAACAGGCATCAAAACCCTAAAAGTTGGGTTTAACCGTGTATTTGGTTATTATATCGAAGTCACAAAATCTAATTTAGCCAACTTAGCAGAAGGCAAATACGAACGTAAGCAAACTTTAGCAAATGCAGAGCGCTTTATCACACCAGAACTAAAAGAGATGGAAACCCTGATCTTAGAAGCAGAAGAAAAATCAGTTGATCTAGAATATCAACTATTTCTAGAGGTACGTGAACAAGTCAAAGCGAACATCGAACGACTGCAAAAATTAGCGAAAACGATCAGTGCCGTTGATGTGTTACAAGCCTTTGCTACCGTCAGTGAACGATACCAATATGTGCGTCCAACTTTAAAAAGCAATAGCAAAGAATTGCATATTGTGGAAGGGCGGCACCCCGTTGTGGAGAAGGTTTTAGGCCACCAAGAATATATTCCAAATAGTGTGCATATGAGTAAAGAAGACATCATTCTATTGATCACTGGACCAAATATGTCAGGTAAAAGTACCTATATGCGTCAACTTGCGTTAACTGTAGTAATGGCTCAAATTGGTTGTTTTGTACCAGCTGAATCAGCTGAGTTACCGATTTTTGACCAAATATTTACCAGAATTGGCGCATCAGATGACTTGATTGCAGGCCAAAGTACCTTTATGGTAGAAATGATGGAAGCCAATCAAGCATTACGTCACGCTACCCCAAACAGTTTGATTTTATTCGATGAGTTGGGACGTGGGACGGCAACTTATGATGGAATGGCATTAGCCCAAGCAATCATCGAATATATCCACCGAGAAGTCAAAGCCAAAACACTGTTCTCTACTCACTATCATGAACTAACCGTGTTAGATGAAAACCTAACCGGATTAAAAAATATTCATGTCGGGGCTGTGGAAAAAAATGGCGAAGTTGTCTTCCTACATAAAATGATGGAAGGTCCAGCAGATAAAAGTTATGGGATCCATGTAGCGAAAATCGCCGGATTACCAAGCGATTTATTAGAACGTGCAGCAACGATCCTTTCTGCTTTAGAGTCAGAAGAACAACCCCTAAAACAGATTGAATACAAAGATGAAATCAAAGAAGATACAGAACAATTATCCCTCTTTAAAGAAGTATCCACCGATGAATTAAGTGTGATCGATACGTTAAAGAAAATCAACTTATTAGAGATGACACCAATGGACGCTTTAAATAAATTACACGAACTACAAAAAAGAATCTAAATTCCAGAGTGGAAAATGGAACAAGGAGATGATCCTAAATGGGAAAAATCCAAGAACTATCTGAACAGCTTGCCAATCAGATCGCTGCGGGTGAAGTAGTAGAACGTCCGGCATCTGTAGTTAAAGAACTTGTTGAAAACGCCATTGATGCTGGCAGTACGCAAATTGACATTTTCATTGAGGAAGCTGGCTTGAAGACGATTCAAGTCATTGATAATGGTGAAGGAATCGCTAAAGAGGACATCTTAAATGCCTTTAAACGACATGCAACAAGTAAAATTCATACCCGAGATGATCTATTTCGGATCCGTAGCTTAGGCTTTCGCGGTGAAGCCTTGCCCAGTATTGCTTCTGTATCGGAAATCAGCGTTGAAACGGCTGTCTCAGATGAAGAAGAAGGTAGCCTTGTACAAATGAAAGGCGGAACGATCGAAGAACATCGTCCAGCAGCGCTAAGAAAAGGCACAAAAATCACCGTTTCAAACCTGTTTTTCAATACGCCTGCGCGTTTAAAATATGTTAAAACGATCCAAACCGAATTAGCCAATGTGGGCGATATTGTTAATCGTTTAGCCCTGAGCCATCCAAAGATTGCTTTTCGTTTGGTACATGACGGCAATAAGATGATGAATACAGCTGGCAATGGTGATTTGAAACAAACAATCGCAGGTATCTATGGCATCAGTACGGCTAAAAAAATGCTGAAAATCGAAGCGAAAGATTTAGACTTTAAATTGACGGGGTATGTTTCTTTACCGGAAGTTACTAGAGCGAGTCGTAACTATTTATCAACGATCATTAATGGCCGTTACATCAAAAACTTTGCTTTGAATAAATCAATCGTTGATGGTTATGGCTCTAAATTGATGGTGGGTCGTTTCCCATTAGCGGTAGTAGAGATCGAGATGGATCCGCTGTTAGTCGATGTCAATGTTCATCCAACCAAGCAAGAAGTTCGTTTAAGTAAGGAGAAAGAGCTGATGACCTTGATCAGTACAGCGATTCGTGAAGTATTGAGTCATGAGCAACTGATCCCCAATGCGGCAGACAATTTGCGCTTTAAAAAGAAAGTTGAAATGCAGCCAAAGGTCGAACAAATGGAGATTCCGCTAACAGAACCAGAAGCACCGGCTAAACCGAATCGGAAACCTAGTAGTTTAGGATATGATGCAGCTAGCGGTAATTTCTTTGTTAAAGAGACAACGGCAGAATTTTCAACACAAAAACCAGTCAACAGTTGGGCACAAACACCCGAACCACAAACGAAAGAAGACTCTGAGCGAGAGGCTTTGTTGGCCTACGCATTTAGTTCACCTGAGGAGCAAGCTTCCTTTCCTGATAGTGATCAGCAAGCGCTATCTCAGACATCAGAGGAGACTGTTTCATCAAGTGAGGAAGCGGCAAACGTAGATGAACAAGTCTATGAAGAAGAATTGAGCCATCATCCAGAGTTTGATTTTTCAGAGACTGAGGCTAAAAATGACTTAAATAAAATGCTGAACAAGTTATCAGATGAACGTCCTAAAGAACGTTTTCCAGAACTAGAATACTTTGGTCAAATGCATGGCACATACTTGTTTGCTCAAAGTAAAGACGGCCTGTATATCATTGATCAACACGCCGCTCAAGAGCGAATCAAATATGAGTATTTTAGAGAAAAAATCGGTGAAGTTACCAATGATTTACAAGAATTATTGGTACCGATCGTGATTGATTATCCTAATAGTGATGCGTTAAAGATCAAAGAACAAAAAGAAACATTGGCAGAAGTCGGGATTCACTTAGAGGATTTCGGTCAAAACAGTTTCATTGTTCGATCTCATCCAACATGGTATCCAGCAGGAGAAGAAGAATCGATCATTCGGGAAATGATTGACATGTTTTTAACGACTGGATCTGTTAGCGTGAAAAAATTCCGTGAAGCCACCGCAATTATGATGAGCTGTAAACGGTCGATCAAAGCCAATCATTATCTGAATGAACAACAGGCTCGAGTGTTGCTGAAGGATTTAGAAACGTGTGAAAATCCGTTCAATTGCCCTCATGGACGCCCTGTTTTGATCCACTTTACTAACTCAGATATGGAAAAAATGTTTAAACGAATTCAAGATCCACATTAAAAATAGGGAAGAAGGTTTTATCCTAATGGCAGTTATCCTGGCCTCTCAATCGCCGCGTAGACATGAGTTATTAAGTCGCATCATTTCTGATTTTGAAGTAGTACCGGCTGATATTGATGAAGATGTAAAAAGTTATTTTACGCCAATGGATTATGTTTTGACGATGGCGGCGCAAAAAGCAGCTCATATTGCAAAACAGTATCCAAATGATCTAGTGATCGGTTCTGATACGATCGTCACGATCGATAATGAAATATTGGGAAAACCCACTTCTAGAGAAGATGGCTTTCGGATGTTGAGACAACTGAGTGGTAGAACACATAAAGTGTACACCAGTGTTGTCTTGATGAAAGATGATCAAGAATCTTCTGCAACGGTTCCAGCAACAGTTGAATTTTATGATTTGACAGATGAAGAAATCAATCGTTATTTAGATACAAAAGAGTATGAAGACAAAGCAGGCGCATATGGAATCCAAGAACAAGGAGCCCTGTTAGTAAAAAGTATCCAAGGGGATTACTATTCGATCATGGGCCTTCCAATCGCTACTCTTTATCGTATGCTGCCGTCTTTTGATCAGTGCTAGAACAAGGAAAGAAGGAAAAAATCAATGAAATGTTCCCAAACAAGAGCGATCCAAACACATATGATCACCTATCCTCATTTGAATTTTCATAAAACGTTATTTGGCGGTCAATTGATGGCGTGGTTAGATGAAACGGCAGGCATCGCTGCTGTTCGAGTATCAAGAGCCGCAATCGTGACCGCTTCTGTGGATCACTTAGACTTTCTAGCGCCGTTAAAAGCCAGCCACTCTGTCTGTATCGATGCCTATGTGTCTGGTGTCGGCACACGTTCAATGGAAATATTTGCTAAAGTGATCGGAGAAGACTTATTTACGGGTGAACGTTATTTAGCAGGTACTTGCTTTATGACCTTTGTTGTACCTAAAGGAGCCAGTTTACCTGAAAACATCGAACCTGAGACAAAAGAAGAACACTTTATCTGCCAAGGTTACGAAGCGAGAAAACAAGTTAGACAAGCAAAACGACAAGGAAGTCTTGATCTTGCTCAAAACGTCGATTTGACCATTCCTTGGAATTAATTTAAGGCTTAAACACTCATTTTCTAAACAGAAAATGAGTGTTTTTTTCGCAATGATGCTATGATAAGACTAACTAAAAAAGTAAGGGTGTGATTTGTCATGGAAAAACCATCAAAAGAAGAGTTGAAAGAGCAGTTATCTGATATCGAATATGCAGTAACCCAAGAAAATGCGACAGAGCGACCTTTCACTGGTAAATATGACGATTTCTATCAAGAAGGCATTTATGTCGATATCGTTAGTGGCGAACCTCTCTTTAGTTCAACAGATAAATATGATGCAGGGTGCGGTTGGCCAGCATTTACGAAACCAATTGAAAAACAAGATGTAGTAGAGCATAGCGATTTTTCTTTAGGAATGCATCGAGTTGAAGTGCGTAGTAAAGAAGCAGACTCTCACCTAGGACACGTCTTTACAGATGGACCTACAGATCAAGGTGGGTTACGTTATTGTATCAATGCGGCAGCTTTGCGGTTTATTCCAGTAGCAGAGTTAGAAAAAGCTGGCTACGGAGAATATAAAGCTTTATTTAAATAAGAATAAGGAGAGTGAGACAAAACTAAAGATTAGGTTTGTCTCACTCTTTTTTTGTTAGCGCTTCGATTTCTGTATAGATGTTATTTTTAGATTATACAAAAAGATTGCATTTTAGATTTGTATCTAGTAATATAAGAATATTCAGAAAATTAAAATTCGGAAAGAGAATTATTATTTATTGAGGAGAAAAAAATGAAAAAGAAAAATATGACGAAATTAATCAGTGTTATGATGTTGTCGACACTGGTATTAGCGGCTTGTGGTGGCGGCGGTAAGACTGGTTCGACAGATAGTAGTAGCGACAGCAAAAAAGCGAGTGGGGAACAGCTTTTTCGATTAGTCGTGCAACAAGAAATGCCAACAGCCGATTTATCATTAGGAACAAATACCATCAGTTTTTCAGCCTTTAATAATATTTATGAAGGCTTGTACCGATTAGATGCGAAAAGTAAACCACATGCTGCAGGTGCAGCTGAAATGGCGAAAAAAAGCGATGATGGCTTAACCTATACCTTCAAGCTAAGAGAAGACGCTAAATGGTCAAACGGCGATCCTGTTGTAGCCGCAGACTACGTTTATGGCTGGCAGCGGACAGCAGATCCTAAAACAGCAGCTGAATATGCTTACATGTTTGCCTTGGTTAAAAACGGAGCGGATGTTTCAGACGGTAAAAAACCATTAGATGAATTAGGAATCAAAGCAATCAGTGATTACGAATTAGAAGTAACATTAGAGCAAGAAACACCTTATTTTGATTATCTATTAGCATTTCCATCATTTTTCCCGCAAAATAAAAAAATCGTAGACGAAAAAGGCAAAGATTATGCCGCAACAAGTGAAGCCTCTGTCTATAATGGTCCATTTACATTGACTGATTTTGACGGTGCAGGAACGGATACGGAGTGGTCTTATACAAAGAATGACCAATATTGGGACAAAGAGACAGTTCAGTTAGATAAGATCGAAGTAAAGGTAGTCAAAGAAGCACCGACCTCGTTGAATCTTTTCCAAGATGGACAAGTTGATGATGTGATTTTAAGTGGTGAATTAGCGAAACAAATGGCCGATGATCCAGAACTTGTGATTGAAAAAGATGCGCGAACATCTTATCTAGAATTTAATCAAAGGGATGAAAAATCACCTTATCGCAATGCGAATTTAAGAAAAGCAATCTCTTATTCAATCGACCGTGATGCGTTGGTTGACCGGATTTTAGGAGATGGCTCAGTTGCTTCTACAGGGCTAGTTCCAGCGGGCATGTCATTTTCACCAGAAGGCAATAAAGACTTTGCTGATGAAAATAAAAACGTGTTGACTCATGACACTAAAAAAGCAAAAGAATATTGGGAAAAGGCGAAAAAAGAATTGGGCATCGATTCATTCAAATTTGATATTGTCGGTGACGATACCGATTCTACGAAAAAAATATTAGAGTATATCCAAGGGGCAGTCAAAGAGACATTAGATGGCGTGGATGTGACAGTTACTAATGTACCGTTTGCTGTTCGTTTAGATCGTGGTAAAAATGGCGACTTTGAAGTGATCATGGGCGGTTGGGGGGCTGATTATGCCGATCCAAGTAGTTTTACTGATCTATTCCTAACAGGTGGATCATACAATAGAGGACGTTACTCAAATGAAAAATATGATCAACTAGTTAAAGATTCAGGCAGTAAAAATGCCGCAGATCCAGAAAAACGCTGGACAGATATTGTAGATGCTGAGAAGCTATTGATGGACGATATGGGTGTTGCTCCAGTCTATCAAAAAGCAGAAGCACATATGCGCAGTTCAAAAGTCAAAGGTGTGATTGCTCACGGAGCTGGCGCACGTTATGATTATAAGTGGACGTATATTACTGAATAATAAAATGAACCAGTATGAATTTTAAACCAATTCGTACTGGCTTTTTTTATTTAAGCAGGTGCTTTTTTTCTAACTACTGATTTTCCTGAATCTGTGCTAAAATAGAAACGTATGTGCGTGTAAAGCAAAAACAACGCTAGCAAGAAAGGTGAAATTATGTACGAATATATCATTGGTAAAGTGACCTTTATCAGCCCTTATTATATTGTAGTCGAAACAAATGGCATTGGTTATCAAATTTCTGTAGGTAATCCGTACCGCTATTCAGGCAAAACCGAACAACAAATCAAAATTTATGTCCACCAAGTGATTCGTGAAGATGCTCATTCATTATACGGATTTGGCGATTTAGATGAAAAACAACTCTTCTTAAAATTGATCAGCGTTTCAGGAATTGGACCTAAAAGTGGTCTAGCAATCATGGCGTCAGAAGATCATGGTGGGTTAATCAATGCCATCGAAAGCGAAGATGCAGCATACTTAACTAAATTCCCAGGGGTGGGTAAAAAAACAGCTCAACAAATGGTTCTTGATCTCAAAGGTAAATTAGGCGAACTAGAAACGTCAGAAGCAGCTGTTGAAGCAATGGCTAAAACACCAGCAAATCAATCAGCCAATCAGTCACTGACAGAAGCCTTAGAAGCATTAAGTGCGCTAGGCTATAGCGATAAAGAAATCAAACGAATCACACCAAAACTAGAAGAACTAGGGAAGCAAGCAACAGACGAATATTTACGTAACGCACTAAAATTCATGATGAAACGTTAAGGAGGAATGGCTATGACAGAAGATG
This sequence comes from Enterococcus sp. 7E2_DIV0204, assembly GCF_002140855.1. Taxonomy (NCBI): domain Bacteria; kingdom Bacillati; phylum Bacillota; class Bacilli; order Lactobacillales; family Enterococcaceae; genus Enterococcus; species Enterococcus sp. 7E2_DIV0204. Next base: position 1,092,321 of record NZ_NGKY01000001.1, on the reverse strand, counting down.
AAAGACTACTTTCCGCTGAAACAACAAGCGAAGGAGAAAAGTCCTTAGAAAAGTCACTACGTCCCCAATTTCTCGAACAATATATCGGTCAAGATAAAGTCAAACAGGAGCTAACGATCTATATCGAAGCTGCCCGTAATCGGGAAGAGGCCCTAGATCATGCTCTTTTGTATGGACCACCTGGACTGGGTAAAACAACGATGGCAATGGTGATTGCCAATGAAATGCGTGTCAATATCCGTACCACCAGCGGACCAGCAATCGAACGTGCAGGAGATCTAGTTGCTATTTTAAATGAATTAGAGCCAGGTGATGTTTTATTTATCGATGAAATTCATCGTCTCCCTCGAGTAGTAGAAGAAATGCTTTATTCAGCAATGGAGGATTTCTACGTAGATATCATGGTAGGGCAAGGAACAACGGCTCACCCTGTTCATTTTCCCTTGCCGCCTTTCACCTTGATTGGTGCAACCACTAGAGCAGGGATGTTATCAGCGCCACTTCGAGATCGCTTTGGGATTATTTCCCATATGGAATATTATGAAACACAGGACCTGAAAGAAATCGTCTTGCGTTCTGCGGACATTTTCCAAACAGAAATCGTAGAAGAAGGCGCATTTGAGATTGCTCGCCGTTCTCGAGGTACCCCACGAATCGCCAATCGTCTGTTAAAACGAGTACGTGATTTTGCCCAAGTCCAGTCAAACGGGACAATTGATCGCGGCATTGCTGATCAGGCGTTGACCTTACTACAAGTCGATCATCAAGGCTTAGATTATGTCGATCAAAAATTATTGAAGACCATGATCGAATTATATGGCGGTGGTCCTGTTGGGTTAAGCACGTTAGCTGTTAACATCAGTGAAGAGACGGAAACCGTGGAAGATATGTATGAACCTTATTTGATTCAGAAAGGGTTTATTAAACGAACACCAAGAGGTCGGATCGCAACGGCATTGGCTTATGAGCATTTTGGATATGAATCATATTATCAGGAATAATATACGAAACACTCAAACTATGGGATGAATTCTCTCCGAATAGTTTGAGTGTTTTATTGTCAGAGAATGGGGTACCTTCAAGGCGTGTGTACCTTCCAAAAATACCAACCATTAACAAATCCCTAAAAATCCTTCAAAACCTTATATTTTCCACTCATTTTTTGGTATGATGAACGTATCTAAAAAAAGTGAGGAAAAAAACATGAGCGAATCACAAATAACCAAAAAAGCTATTTCTGCTGCACTGATTGAATTATGCGGTCGAAAATTATTCAGTAAGATCAGCGTTCAAGATATTACGAAGGAAGTCGGTTTAAATCGCCAAACGTTCTATTATCACTTTACCGATAAACAAGATCTATTGCGTTGGATTTATACCCATGATGCCTTGATTTATTTAGATTCGCCAGATGTCTCTATCGATAATTGGGAAGAACAAGTGCTAAAAATGTTAAAAGCGATCCAATCAAAAAGTGATTTCTACTATAATACCGTAAGTTCCGATTCAGATATTCTAAGAGGCTGTTTTTCAACGATCACCAATCAACTGTTTATCAACTTATTTGACCAAGTCGACCAAGAAAACCAATTGCTGCCAGAAGATAAAATCTTTTATGCCCGCTTCTTTTCATATGGCTGTAGTGGTGTTTTGATTGATTGGATCTTAGGCAGCTACAAAGAATCACCTTTAGAAATCGCCACACAGCTATTTCGTTTGGCTAAAGATACCGAGTTTTTCTCTTATCGATTGTATGCGCAAGAAAACGAACTATTGTGACAAATTGACCAAAGTGTCAAAAAAGAAGACGGAATGGAAAGGCTATCACAAGACAAACGTTGGGAATCATTGTACGCTAGGTTCATAAATTGAATCGGGGGGGTTCTCATGAAAAAAAGACATATTGGATTAGCAGCAGCAGGTGTATTAGGCGCAGCCATTCTGGCTAAAAAAGTATCCGCTGAAAAAGAAGTAGAGAAGATTGCAGAAATTGAAGAAGAAATCAACAGTCGTTATTATGGTGATAAACAAGTATATCTAATTGGCGGCGGTATTGCGACAATGGCTGCAGCAGCTTACTTGATTCGGGATGCAAACTTTAACGGAAAGAATATCCATGTGATCGAAGGCATGAAAATTCTCGGCGGCAGTAATGATGGGATTGGAACAAACGAAAAAGGCTTTGTAGCCCGCGGTGGTCGGATGTTGAATGAAGAAACCTATGAAAACTTCTGGGAGCTATTCGATAGCATTCCTTCGCTTGAATGGCCAAATCACAGTGTAACAGAAGAAATTTTAAACTTTGACCATTTACACCCAACCCATGCTCAAGCACGTTTAGTGACAAAAGATCAAGAAATTCTTGATACCCATACAATGGGCTTTGACAATGAAGATCGTTTAGCGATGACAAAATTATTAGCCGCTTCAGAAGAAAGTTTAGATGGTGTGACCATTGAAGAATGGTTTGGTCCACACTTCTTTGAAACAAACTTTTGGTACATGTGGCAAACAACCTTTGCTTTCCAAAAATGGAGCAGTGTCTTTGAATTACGTCGATATATGAATCGGATGATTTTAGAATTTTCCCGTATCGATACATTAGAAGGTGTGACACGGACTGCGTTGAATCAATACGATAGCGTGATCTTACCATTGAAATCATTTTTGGAAAAACACGGTGTTGATTTTACCTTGAATGAAGACGTTATTGATTTGGAATTTAAACCAGGATCAGAAATCACAGTGACCGCATTGAGATTAGGGAATGGTGAAACAATCGAGTTAGATGAAGAAGATGTAGTCATCATGACCAACGGAACAATGACCGACAGCTCTACAGAAGGAGACTGGCAGACTGCAGCTCCAGCTGTAACGGAAGAGTCGCGTTCAGCACGTCTATGGCGTAATATTGCTAAGAAAAAAGCTGGCTTAGGTAATCCAGAACCATTCTTTGGTAATGAAGCCGAAACAAACTGGGAAAGCTTCACTGTAACATGTCGTGGGGATAAGTTATTAAAACGGATCGAAGAGTTTTCTGGAAACATTCCAGGCTCTGGTGCTTTGATGACGTTAAAAGATTCAAGCTGGTTGATGAGTACCGTTGTGGCAGCACAACCTCACTTTAAAAACCAAGATCCAGACACGACTATTTTCTGGGGATACGGTATTTACACAGATAAAGTCGGTGATTACGTGAAAAAACCAATGCGTGATTGTACTGGGGAAGAAATTTTGTACGAATGGATTTGCCAAATGGGATGGCAAGCCGATTGGGATGAAATCGTTAAAGATGTTGTCAATGTGATTCCTGCTTACATGCCGTATATTGATGCACAATTCCAACCACGTAAAATGACAGATCGCCCACAAGTTGTTCCTGAAAATAGTACAAACTTTGCCATGGTCAGTCAATTTGTGGAGATTCCGAAAGATATGGTCTTTACTGAGGAGTATTCAGTTCGAGCGGCGAGAATTGCTGTGTATACGTTATTTGATATTGATAAAGAGATTATTCCTGTGACACCGTATAATCGTGATCCTAAAGTGTTGGCTAAAGCTGCACAAACGATGTTTAGATAAAAATAACTTAAGAGTAAATGACATGTTTTAATTTGTCATTTACTCTTTTTTTGTAAAAAAGTGAGGAAGCGATTTACATAAATAGGATCATTTACCTAGAAAAATCTCAGCCTTTAGATGGATGCTTTTCCCAAGGGAAAAACGTACAATAGAAAAGTAGAGTAATGACTAAGAGAGAAACAATAGATAAGTCAAAAGAGATTGGGGAAATGAATCATGAAGAATTTATTTAAAACAGTTGTATTTGAGATGAGTTTATATTACGGGTTGCTGGCATTGGTATTGCCTTTGATTTATGCGGTTACTTATCATGTTGCGTTCATATCTGTTTTCAATGTCGAATGGTTTGCTGTTACGGTATTCATATATCCAATCGTATTGATTTTATCAGCTATTCGTTATAGTTATGGTCGAATGAGAAAATCAAGTCACGTATAAAAAAAGCTAGGACAGAAGTTTTGATAACTTTTTGTCCTAGCTGTTTTTTGACTTTTATAACGTTAACTGCTCCATATTAAATGCATCTGTCATTGCTTGTGTTGCTTTTTTTATTGGTGTAACTGACTCTAATTCACCTTGAACCGCAATCCGCGTTGTCGCATACATATCGCCACACGTAATCAAAGTAATCATTTTTTTACCAGGTACATCATCGATCAACTCAACGCGTGAAGGATCGATTTTTTCAACATAAGTGATCTTATATGTATAAACATTGCTTAAATCAGTTGTATAAATCAATTCTCCTGGTTTTGAATATTCCAATGGTGAAAATAAAGAAATCATGTCTTGTACACGATGACTGGCAAGAGCGTAATTCCCTTTACCCATTTCTTGGTCAGGCTTCATTGTTCCAGCTCCGGTTAGTAGAACAACATTGTCCAATCCTCTAAAGATCGGCAAGTTGATTTTGACATCGGGAAGTGCAACAGCACCTACAACCGGTAAGTTTTTATTGGCTAGTTGTGCTTTTAAGACAGCTTCTGTACTTAATGATTCAACTGCTGCAAAATCGAAAGAAGTATCCGTTTCATTGTTTTTTGCAACAATTTCAGGTGTTAGCTTCTCTACCGCATATTCTTTTCCGTTTTGTTGAATCAACCAATTTCTGATTTGTGTATTAAAGACCAGTGCTAAACCAACAATCAATAATAAAAATAGGAAGATATTAATCAGCCAATTTCTTTTTCTTGATTTTTTCTTTTTAGGGCGTTCTTTTCTTGAGGCCATAAGCTTCCTCCTTTTTTTTATTAAGTGTATCATAAATCAAAATGAAACCCTAGCTTAAAATCTTTATTTTTTTATAAATATGATTATTTAAAAGGAACCTTAAAAATATAGCTGTTGGACACTATTTTTTTACAGATATCCGTTATCTTCTCTAGAAAGTGGGCAGTTTTTAACTCTTTGTAACTGAATCTTAAAATAAAAGACACAAGCTTTTCTTTGCAAAATACTGTAGAATGTAAGAGAAGACAATTGACGGGGGTGATGGAACAAATGTTGGAATTGATTTATGTACATATTGATATGACAAGTAATGCAGTATTATCAAAAGGGATCACACATACAGACTTTACGCGCTCCATCGTTCATCACCCTAAGAACCTGCTATTACTGAATCCTTCTGCTGAAGAAGGCGAGTATGATATGCACAGTGGATTAAAGATCATTCGTGGTCAAGAGAATGTCGATCAATATTTTTCTACCGTTCATCGTCGTAAAATGAACGAAGAAATCAAATGGATTGATTTCTCTGATGTTACAATGCTCAAAGAACTAACGCCGATGGAAATTTCCGAGTTGCTTTATTTTGGGCATATGAAAACAAGTCTACATTCACCGTTCTTTTATAAATTACAAAATGATTTCGTCTTTTTTGAATTTGTCGACCATATGACAAGGGTTTATTATCGTTACATTGACGAGTTTTATCGCATTTTAGCGGATAAGATTACCCGAGTGATTTTGGAAAAAGTCAATGATCGTAAGACGTTTTTTAAACGCGGAGTCTCTGTTGAAAAGCTAGATGGCGAATTATTGAAAGAAATGAAACCGATTTTGCAAGAAGGTGTTGTGTTCTGTTTTGATCAAATGGATATCAAAGGGAAAGAATATCATATTCCAATTCATGTGGTAGAAGACTCTTTGTGGAAAACGAAAAACTTTGCCTATCGAAAAGAACCAGTCATTGCAATCTTGATTTATAATACAGCGAAACGAACTTGGCGTTTGATCCAAGAAGATGAGTTTGGTTTTGCGGATTTGCCGAGACAGGCATAAAAAAATTATGTCGGAATAATGGGTTTTATTTTTTCGATGAGTTTAATCGCTATTTTATATAAAAAAACTGAGAAACAGCTTTAAAAAGTTGTTTCTCAGTTTTTTTAAGTTATTTTAGTTTACCCATTAGAACAGACATCCAGATTTCTATCACTGCCTCGAAATCCTTTTGAACCTGAAGAGGAGACTTTCTATTATCCTCTTTTAACCATTCTTTTATATACCTCTCGAATCCACCAAAAATAAACCTTAGAGAATTGGAAATGGCGTTTTTTCCATATATGCGAAGAATTTCTTTTCCTCTAATATCATATACAAGAATAACTTTCTCATAAATTCTATCCAATAACAAATAAAGGAGATTATTATCAACTAACGACTTAATGAACTCGTGATTATTATCAGCAACTGTAAATATAAGGAAAACAATATTATGAAAAGTCAAATCAGTAATTTCATGGAGCGCTTGAATGTATTCAGATGAAATCTTAGAGATTTCTACATCTAAAATCTCAATTTTAGAATCAAAATTTCTATAAAATGTTTTACGAGAAACATTAGCACCATCAACAATTTCTTTTATTGTGATTTCTTCAAATTTTTTATGTTTTATTAATTTAAGCATAGATTCTTGTATTTGTGTTCTTGAATATAGAGATTTAGCGTTACCTTTATTTTTCAAATTATTACCTTGCGTCATTAACCAATAAGGTTTCTGATACATTTTCCTTTCCGGCTATGCTAAGAGCCATTTAATGGTAGCATTGATAGGGAATTACTAAATAAGTTATGATAGTTTCTTCAAACTAAAAAAAATAGTTGTTTCAATATTTTAACATTTGAGTGAATATGGCTAAATTGAATTAGATGATTATAATCGAATGGGTACTCCTATTTCTATAGTTAATCGTAGGAATATTGTGCATCAGTTATCAAATCCAAAGATAGTCACTAAAGCTTTTTAATGTACGTCATACAAATCATTATAGTGAAAAATTTGGAGGATGCTCATTTTATTTGGATTAACTGATTGGGATAACTAATATGTTGTTCGATGTGTTCAGATGAATATATAGTTTATACTTAGTATTTAATAATTAAATTTTACTATTCTTGTAAAAATAATTGTATGATAGCTTACAAGATTATTGAGTGTGTGATCCCCATCTAGTATTAATTGAACATAAAATAAATGTCTTTTGGTCTATTTATTGTCTTTTTAACTAACGCTATAACACAGTGTTGAAAGTGTTAATATTGGAGCAGCTTACAAACTTTATTATAGCATATATTAGTACAAAATTAGCTTTGTACCATTATTGTAGTCATAATTTAGTAGAAAAAATATAGATTAAGTTTGAGTGTGAAAAAGTTGAAAATAAAGCGTATGAATCTTTTTTTAGGTATATACATTTGTTGTCTTTTAAAAAAACGATGCAAGAGTTGTATCTGTCTCTTATACACATCTAGATGTGTATAAGAGACAGGCAGGAGGAGATGTAATGACTGTCTCTTATACACATCTAGATGTGTATAAGAGACAGGTATTATAGTTACACTTGTGTCTATTTTGTGAATTTTATAAATTAGATATTTTATATTAGAAGGCATTTGATTTTTCTAAGAAAATAATTCAAATAAATAACTGAAGCAAGGGAAAGTATGACTGTATAATGCTGCAAATAGTAAATTCAGGAGGCTACTTAAAAATGATGAAAAAAAATAAACAAAGAAGGTTTATCTGTAAGTGTATAAAGGTGTTGAGTATTGGATGGTTATGCTTATTTCTAGTTGTTAAACGTTCTGTTCCAGCAATAGCCAGCGAGAATAAAGGCGATCCTCTAGGGTTTTCGGTGGAAACAGTCAAGCCTTCTAGTCAAATTGATCAGAATAAAACTTTTTTTTATATTAAAACCGAGCCGAATCAAGTGCAAAAGCTGAAAGTAAAAGTGACTGGGACTTCTGAAGAAGTAGTCAAAGTGAAAGTCTATTTAGCAAATGGTATTACTAGCGAGAAAGCAACGATTAATTATCTTGCCAGTCAGAAAAAAGATGAAACTTTAAAAGATTCTATTGAAGAAATTGCCACAGTAAATCAACCAGAAATAGAGGTAGCCCAAGGTGAAACTAAAGAAGTCATTATTACTGTAAAGCCATCAGCTGAAAATTATACGGGTATTAAATTGGGTTCAATTTATTTTCAACGAGAAACGGAAAAAAATTCCAAGGTAACCGTTGATAGTTCCTTTTCTTATCGAATAGGACTTGTTGCATCGGAAGAAAACAGTAGTTATAGGGATGGAAAATCATTAAAGCTACTTGATGTCCAACCAGAACTTTTAAGAGCACAAAAAACTATTGGTATAACCCTACAAAATCCAGAATCAAAAGTGATTCCCGATTTTTCTATGAAAGTTGAGATTGTCAATAAAATAAACGGGAATGTTGTCAAAAAACAGTCTATGTCTGATGGATCGATTGCGCCAAATAGTCACTTTACTTATTCAGTTGATTGGGGGTTGGATCCAATTCCTAGTGGCACGTATATCGCAAAAATAAATGCAAAAAGTAATGATCAAATTTGGAACTTGGAAAAAGAATTTACGATAACTGAGGAAAAGGCAAAAATAATGAACGATGAGACAGCTTTCAAATTGTCATTGCCCGATTGGGTCTATGTGCTAACTATTGTATTGAGTTTAGCAACGCTAATTGTAAGTATCTATCTTATCTATCGTGGAGGGCAATGGCAGAAACAATTGGTAGCAAAGCGTAAAAACAATAGGAGACCTAAAAACGTCGAGAGAAAATAATAGGAGGAAAAAAATGAAAAAGAAGTACGCTTTTGTTTTGATAAAGGTTCTAATTATATTAGGCTGTATTCTTTTATTAACTTTTCAGCCGTTGATAACAGATGCGAGTAACCCACGTAATGAATTGGAAACGGATGCCGGAATAGGTTTTACTACTAGTTCTTCTACTGTTACAAGCACGAGCAGCAGCCGTGACAAATTGCCAGAAACTGGTGGGGGTTCCAATAAATGGAGAGGTAGCTTGCCCAAAACGGGTGCTCTGACGGAGCCTTTCATTATTTTGATTTTAGGGTGGGCCTTGGCTGTTTTATCACTAACAATTTTTACTATAGTTAGAAAAAAATATGAAGAGCAGGAGGAGATGTAATGATGGTTTATTATTGGGTAGCTGGGCTGGGCATTGTTGGCTTAATCAGCTTAATCAGTTTCTGTGTCTTTCTTTTAAGAGATATCAAATTAAATCGGGTACTGAAGAAAAATAAATGGCATTTTCTATTAAATGGAAGTCTACTATTTTTTTCTATTGTATCTTTTAGCATCATGATTGTGATGTTTCTTTCATTAAAAGCACAAATTATATTGTTGTCCTAATTCAGGAAGTGAAAATTAGTTAGTATAGATTGTTAGAGTAACTTTCTCCAATACTTAAAAAAATTGTAAGTAAAAGGGGAAAAAACTATGAAAAAAAAGTTATTATTTGGATTAACAGCAGCAGCCTTTGGCGCGGTATTAATTACAGCAACACCAGCTCAGGCCGTAACTGGAGATACAGCAAACAGCATGAAAACAGAAACAGGAATTGGCTTCTTAACCTATAATCCTGGTTCTGGTCCTTTCCAAAATAACTTGGCACTAACTTTTGTGCCATCATCTTTCAACTTTGGTAATGCGAATAAAGTCAGTGCTAATGCGCAAACATTCGCACAACAAGATGCACCAACTGGTGGTCAATATTTAGGGGTTTCTGATGATAGAAAAACTAAAACTTCATGGAATGTGACGGCCACTTTAGCAGACTTTGTGAATTCAAAAGATGAAACAGATAAATTGGAAAATGCATCGATTGTGATGAATATGGAAACTGTTCAAAAATACAATTTTAATGCAAAGGAAGCGGATGAAGCTGGGTATGCGACACCGGATCCATCAGCTTCTGGCTCATTGACTAGTTTAGATGCGAATTATGCCAACTTATACTCAGGTATTGCTGCTGGAAATATTACGTTGAATGCTGGTTCTACAGCAGGAAGCAAAGTATTGAATTATAATTTGCCAGCTAATACTACTGCACAAACAGGAACAGCAGCAGTTGCTAGAAAAATTTCTAATGTTAATTTGAATGTTAAAGGTGGGTCAGCTACAGAAAACAGCAAGTACTCTAGTACGATTAAATGGGTCCTTTCTGACGATGCCGCTTAATCTAAATTTTATTCAGTACACGTTCATGTAATTATTAAAACATAAGAATTGCGAGAAAGTTACTGTAACAATCTATATTAAAAGAGGAGCGTAATGTATGAAGAAAAAGAAGAGCAACTATTGGAAAATAGTATTGATCCTTGTTTCTTGTATTGTAACATGTTCTATATCAAATTTTTCGTATGCAGCATCTGAAATAAAAGGAGATTTTGAAGTTAAACGATCGAGAAATGATATCAAGCTTGTAAGTGTAAATATTTCGGAGGACTTATCTAAATATACCAAAAGTATCGAAGTTGTCACACCTAAATCAATAGCATTGAGCAATGGCAACACAGCGGTACTTCCATCAAATTGGACATACTACAAAAATGAAACAAGCAATACCTCGAGTAAGAATTCATATACATTTTCAAGTAATGGTTCTTCGGCGAATGTCACACAATTGGTTAATCTACTTCAGAGTCTGAACTTTACTATTGATAAAGATACATTTGTTGAGGGAGATAATATAGAAGTTTTATTTCACAATAAGATATTAACAAGTCGTGTTGATGACGATAATATTACTCATTATTATAGTTTTGTTCCATATTCAGATATTGGTGTTAATGAAATGACATGGTCAGATGCTTACAATTATGCAAAAACAACTAAATATCGGGGATTAAAAGGGTACTTGGCAACCATTACCTCTAACCAAGAACAGTCATTTATTTATAATAATATTGCAAAAGTTGCTGGATGGCTAGGTGGTACAAGAGCTCTTAATAGCAACTCTAAAATCTCAGATCAAGATCAACTTGACGTAAATAGCTTAAATATAAGTAGTTCTACTGCAAATAAATGGTACTGGGCAGATGGTCCAGAGGCGGGAACTGTATTTTTTAATAATGCAAAGTATAATGCTGCAACAGACTATTCAGTTCCAAATATCTATAATTGGTTTTCCAATTCTAAAAATGGTCTATCAGCAGATTATGTTGAACCAAACAATTACAATGGTGTTGAAGCTTATTTACAATTTGCACATGGTGGAGATCATTGGAACGACTTAGCATTAAATTCTACTTTGCCAGATGGGCTCTACATTGAATATTCGCAATATGGTAATCAAGAAGAAACGATTAAAGATGAAACAGATTTTGTAATTAATAAAACGATACCCGAAGATACTATATTTAAGATTGAGCGCCAAAATAATACTGCAAAAATAGTTGATGCAACGGTTTATGAATCGCTAGCAAACTACTCTAAAAGTATCGAACTAATTGTGCCAAATGCATTTTCTTTATCCAATTTAGATAATTTAAAATTACCTTCTAAATGGACTTATTTTCTTAATGAAACGAGTCCTGGAGAAAAAAAATCTTGGACATTTTCTAGTAATGGTAATCTAGCTACGGCAAGCGATATAAACTTATTGTTGGAAAGCGTAAATTTTACTGTAAATCAAACAGACTTAAAAGATGATCAACAAGTTGAAATTCTTTTTCATAATAAAATATTAACGAGCAGAGTTGATGATGATGGAATAACTCATTATTATAGTTATGTCCCGTATAAAGAGTTAGGCGTAAGTAAGATGACTTGGAAGGATGCCTATAATTATGCGAAAACATTGAACTACAAAGGGCTTACAGGCTATTTGACCACAATAACCTCTCAAGAAGAACAAGATTTCATTTATGATAATATTGCTAAGAATCCGGGATGGCTAGGTGGAACTCGCTCTCTTATAGGGACTGAGAAAATTTTGGATCCTATTAAAATTGATTCGATTCTGAATATTGATGCAACACAGGCAAATAAATGGTACTGGGCAGATGGGCCAGAATCAGGTAAAATTTTTTTTGATAATACTATCTACAATAGCAAAATTGATTACGCTGTTCCAGGAGAGTTTAACAATTTTAGTAATATTCGCAATGGTTCCCCTGCCTCTACAATTGAACCAAATAATTACAACAATCAAGAAGCTTATTTACAATTTGCCTTTGTTAATGCGGGAAGATTTTGGAATGATTTAAGTGAAAATACTGAATTATTAAGTGGATTTTATGTTGAATATTCATCATATAATTCGCAAAAAGAATCTAACGTTGATGAGACAGATATTGTCTACTCATCAGGAATTCCGCAACCAATAAGTATTGAATACACTGATGCGGATGGAAATAAATTAAGAGAGGCCACCACCTTTAACGGAACATCATATAGACTGAATACTAATTTACTGGATAAGTATCCAGTGATAGATAATTATCACCCAAAAAGTCTTACAAACAAAGATACCGGAAAAGAATCAAGCTTACCTATCATTGCAACTAGTAAGCTTCAAAATTATAGGATCATCTATGAAAAAACGGTAGTTAAGATGACTGTGAACTATATAGATAAAAATGACAAAAAGGCTATATTTTCAAAAGCATTGGTAGATTCTACTACGAAAAGTGAAGATGAGAAGGCTGTAAATGCGGGAGATTCAATCGCAAAAATAATATCAACCTTTATTACTGATGGCGATTTGAAATTGAATTTTGATGGTTACGACGATGTTGCTGTAGATTCATACATAACCAATACAGAGGCGAATGCGCAAGAATACACTAAAGTTCCAACAACAGATTTTTCAATTACTTATTATTATAAGCCCGTTACGAAATTAGTTTCAGTACCAGAAAAAATCAATTTTGGAATTATTGATCCTAGACTACTTCTTAATAAAGAAACAGTTATTTACCCATCAGATAGATTGATTGAGAACGTAAAAATATTAAACACAAATAGAACAGTTAATTGGACTCTACATGCTCAGTTATCTCAACCGTTCCAGCGAAACACAGATAACCGACTGTTAGATGGACAGCTATTCTATCAAAATGCAGACAAAACAAAAACTATAATTTCAACGTCAGACAACATTTTAAGTACTCAAAAAGCAAAAAAACCGTTACAAGAATTTATAACAATATTAGGTAATTCTATTGAAGAAGTTGGCATTGGGATGAACATATCGAGGACCCAACGAGACTATATAGGTAATTATATAGGATATTTGACTTGGCAGTTGACTACTGACCCGATAAGGTAATTTGTATTTCAGGATAAAGCTAAAAAATATTACAAGGAAGAGGTGACGATGGATCATTCACTATCGGAATGGAATAGCCCTATTTCTTTGAATAAATACGCTTATCCGATCGTATTAGACTTTAAGTGGAACTGTCTAATTTTCATTACAGTTATTGCATACAAGCCATACTAGAAATAGAGAATAAACTCATTGACAAATCAGTTTATTCTCTATTTCTATTGGATTTATTCAACAAATAAAAATCATGCATAGTAAAAAAAGGCATCAGATGTGCTCAGATGACCTTTTTTTCGTCGGCTTCATTTTCCTTATCTTTTAAAGCATCTTCAATTTCTTTATGCAAGAAGTAGGAGATTACCGTTCGGATCACTACTAAAATAGCCAATTTTAAAATATCTTGAAAAGTTGGTTTGATAATCGATTCAATGATATCTGCAGCAATCAGTATTTCTAAACTAAGGAGAATGTAACTACCTAGAAAACTTTTGATGAAATTATTTTGGCGCGCCATCACAACACGATTTCGGTTTGCTCGTTCGCTTTTTAGAAAATCGATTCCAGACATAATCACGCCCCAAATTAAGACGACGATCGAAAAAATATTTAACGCTAAAATGAATAAATCAAAGAAAGGAATTAAATTATCCATGATATTTTGGGCTAAATCGTGCATTCATTTCCCCCCGTTTCCTGTACTTTAGAAAGGCTCATAATTTTTTTGCAGAAACCAACAGCATCATTGGCCTACGCAATTCATCTCTCATTTGGGCACTTGCTTCAAGCATTTCAGGAGCGGGCATCGGTTCAACCAAACGAGTGATTTGAAAGCCATTTGTTAATAGTCCGTCCAAATAAGTAGTCAAGGTTTTGTGATATTTCATTACGGTTTCACCTAAAAATAGTGTCTCACGAATACTTTCATCAAAGTAGCGATCAACTGGCCAATAAAGTGGCTGCCCTTTTTGATCATAAATCCAATCTTCCGTTCCTTGTGCTGTGAAAATCGGATGTTCTGTAGAGAAAATAAAATCGCCGCCAGAGTTCAAACAATGATTGACTTTTTTAGCAATATCATCAAATGAAGGGACATAATGAAGTGCTAAAGAGCTGATCACGATATCGAATGTTTCATTTAGTCCATCGATTTCATCCATACCCATTAAATGATAAGTGATTTTTGAAGAATCGGTCATCTCTTTTGCTTTTTCGATCATTCGTTCAGATAGATCGATGCCAATGACTTTTTCAGCACCATTTTCAACGGCATAACGGCAATGCCAACCATAGCCGCAACCGAGATCTAGAACGGTTTTTCCAGTGAAATCAGGTAGTAATTTTTTTAACTCATGCCATTCACCAGCACCCTCAAGCCCTTTTTTTGAACGATCCATTTGGCTATAAGCGTCAAAAAAATTAGGATTGTCATATTCGTTTTTCATACGGTGTCTCCTTTAATGAACGTACTTTTGTCTTATTAATTGTACCAGATTGTGAAGAGAATACCCATAAAAGAGAATTTAGGGAAGCTAGTATCCGTTTATTGAAAAATATGACCACAATCACTCAAAACTTGGATGGCTTTCGTTTTGTCTTTATTTTTGATTAAAAGATAATCGGTATTGTATGTGGATAAAGCGAAAATCGAGATCTGATTGTCAGCTAAAGGATTAGCCAATTGTGTCAAAATCCCTACTAAAGAAAAATCTAGTTCGCCGACGATCTGAATAATGAACCAGTCCTCATCAATAGAAAGAGCAAGATCTGTCTCAAGCGAGCCAGAAGGTACAATCACAGAACATTCATCGTGTGTGTAAGTCAGGCTCTTAAATGCTTTGATTTTATGGAATGAAGCAGGAATTGGGGTATCGACCGGAAATTTTATAATAGCATAGTTTAGTGTATCTAGTAGTTTTAACTGCATTTGTTTTCCTCCAAGTAGTATGTTAAATCGGGATTTCTAAAAAGACCTGAGACCCGTAAATAGCTGGAAGGCGATTGTCAGTCTCTTTAAAGCCTGCTTGTCGACATAAAGATTGGGTGAATGCTTTGTCTTCATTCACGACGATTGTAAGTTGATCGATCGTTGAAAAGTGCTGATGAATAAATGCTGGCAACAAATAAGTCGCTTGTTTGGCATAGCCTTTCCCTAAGTGACGATAATCAGTAGAAAAGTCTTGCACTAAAATATTATTTTTATTGGTAGAATAGTGGCTACCGCCTTGTGCTTCATAAAGTGTCAAGAAGGCAACGAGCTGATCGTGTTCAAAAACGAGAACACCATGACGATGCGGATCTTTTTTAGTTAAAGCAATAGCGATTTTTGGCTCACGGACATAGCGCCGTTTCTTTTGTGATAGGCAATAATCATTAATAAAAGTTTGGTGCGTATCATCGTACATTTTTAGGTACATGAGTTTTCCTCCTGCTTAGCGTAATGTGCTTATTTTAGCCGATAGGAAAATAGCAATTCCTTTATACTTATAGTATAACTTGTTTGAGAGGTCTTGTGCAGTTGCTTTATAATATTTTTTTCATTGGCGTGAAAATAATACCATCAACTTCTTGTTGACTGTCTATTGGTATAAAGCCGAGATGGTGATAGGCGTCAAGCGCATAAGGTGAAGAGTTCAATGTTAGTTGGGTTGCCATGTGGACCGTTTGGCAATATGTAGTCGCTGTTTTCATAAGCTGACGAGCAATTCCTTTTCTATGAAATGTCTTATCCACAAAAAGCAAGGATATGTGGTTTGGCAAACGCACTGCAATCAACCCGGTTATGGTTACTTCATTAGAGAAATAGGCCCAAAGCGTTAATTCTTGCGCTGCTAATTGCTGCGTAATTGTATCAAAAGAGATAAACTGCTTGAAATGTTGGATTCCTTCATCAGAATAATCAGGTGCTTCAAACTCAAGAAAAACCCGCTGAACAAGTGCAAGAGCTGCTTTAAGTTCTGGTGTATTGATGGTTGAAAGCTGTTTGATTGGGTTGTTCATAATGTCCTCCAAGACCTTTTTGTTTATTTTATCATGAATAGGATTATAGTTTTCAATAAAAAATAGCCAGAGAGAAGTAAAAGTATTTCTCTCTGGCTATTTTGATTACTTAATAAGGCGCTTGTCATTTTTAGACAAGGTACTTACTTTTTTTATATGGTCAACAGTGATCATTCGGATTTGTTGGCTGTCTTCTTGTAAACGCAACATGATCGAATCACCAATGCTCTTGGAAACGATCCATCCAGATACTGTTTCAAACTTTTGCGAAGTCGGCACTTCTTTTAATTGTAGAACAACTAAACTTTTTTGAGCAGAAGCAACTTGTAATTTCTTAAGAATTTCTTCACGCTCTTTATTTTTGCTCTGTCTATCTTTAGAGTCGTCTAAAAATGCCGAAAAGAAACTTTGGGAAGATTGGCTGATCAATTTTGAAATGCTTTTCATTGTTGATTTGTGGTTATTGTCCATTCTTCTACCTCCTTCACGAATTTACTACTACTGTCAGACTCTGAACAATCAGATACTACCATTCTACCTAATAAAGTCAAATAATTCAAGAAAATATGTTCGTAATAATCTTGTAAAGAATTATTCCTACTTGCTTTTTTCTATAGTTTCAGTAATATTAGAAGTACTAATTACATTTATGTAATTTGTTTGAAAGTAAGTAACGACTCAACGCTTTCAACTTAAAAGAGGGAGATATCAATGAAACAAAAACAGACAAAAAAATCAAAAGTTTCTATTATAGCATTACTAGTTGGCACAGCCTTTGCTGGAGCTCTTTTAGCTAAGGTGGCACCGATGGCAGAAGGTAGCGGCTTTTCAGCCTTATTTAATGACGGCAAAGCGAATGAAGTAAAAATAACTGAGACAAGTGAAAGTAAAAAAGAGCCAGAAAAAGTTAAAAAACTAACATACACG
The DNA here is from genome assembly GCF_002140855.1 of Enterococcus sp. 7E2_DIV0204. Classification (NCBI taxonomy): domain Bacteria; kingdom Bacillati; phylum Bacillota; class Bacilli; order Lactobacillales; family Enterococcaceae; genus Enterococcus; species Enterococcus sp. 7E2_DIV0204. The sequence goes on along the minus strand of NZ_NGKY01000001.1, from coordinate 1,075,206 downwards.
GAACAAGTCAATGAAGAGTTAAGTCAAAATAAATTTGCTAATCGGATGCCGATCAACTTATTATTGCAAACAGACGATAAATGGAAAGCGACACCTTATGGCATGGGCAACCCTGATGGGAATACATTGGAAATCAATGGCTGTGCAATTGTATCATTAGCAATGGTGTCTTCTTTCTTAGATAATAAACAATATACACCGCAAGATATTTTAAATTGGTCGAAAAATGATTACTTTGTAGAAGGTGAAGGGACAGCTTGGTCCGTATTTTCTGATTTTGCGATGGAAAAAGGCTATCAATTTGAAGATCTTGAAACAGATATGACAGCGGTAGAAGAACAATTAAAACAAAAACATCCTGTGATCATCTCGGTAAAACCAGGGCTATTTACTGAAACGGGTCATATTATGGTATTAAGCGGCACAAATAATGGGAAATTTTGGGTAAATGATCCAAATGACTCTGAGACAAAAGGCCACTCGATAAAAGAATTTACTGCAGATGAACTACTGAATGAAGCAATGAATTTCTGGGCGGTATATAAATAAAGTTGGGACAGAAGGAGTTACTTCTGTTTCGCCGTTTATTCGAATAGTGAATAGAAGGTCAACCGGTATGTATGGTTGGCTTTTTCGGCTACTACAAAAAGAGAACGCTTTACTTTTTTGTAAAAACCATTGACATGGGATGGTTCCCACATTATACAATCAAGGTATAAAAAGGAAATGGAGTGAACCAAATGAAAATTATCATCGAAAAAGACTTTGAAGCAATGAGTGAAACGACTAAAAATATTTTAATAGGCCATATGAGCCAAGATAAACGTGTCAACTTGTCTATTACAGCTGGGAATACTCCTGTTGGCGTGTATAAAAAAATGGTGGAGATCGTAAAAGAATCACCAGATTACGCAAATGTTCATTATTATAATTTTGATGAAATCCCAGTACCAAATCAAGCGGAAGGAATCACGATTACTGATTTACGTAAATTGTACTTGAATCCAGCTAATATCAATGAAGCAAATGTCCATCCTTTAACTGTAGAAAACTATAAAGAACAAGATCAACGTTTAGCTTTAGAAGGTGGATTAGATGCAATGTTGATTGGTTTAGGCGGAGATGGACACTTCTGTGGAAATATGCCAACAACAACTAGTTTCGAGAATCTAACCTACAAAGTGAAGGTTTCAGGAGAAGAACCATGGTTTGTGCCCGGTGAGATGGAAAAAGGCATGGAATTTGTAACGATGGGACCCGTTAGTGTCATGCGAGTGAAGCACTTGATTTTGATCGTCAACGGTGAGAAAAAAGCTGAAATGGTTAAAAATGTGTTGCAAGGACCTGTTACAGAAGAATTTCCAGCATCCATTTTACAGTTGCATCCTAATTTGACAGTCATTTTAGATGAAGAAGCAGCAAGTAAACTGAATAAATAAAATAAAAAAGATTAAGGTACTAATTTGCCTTAATCTTTTTTTTAACCACCAAAAGCGGAGACTAGAGAAAAACTTGGTCACTGGGGAGCGGATTCTATATTAGGACACAGTGGAAAGTCTTGCCTACTTATACTAGTTGATTGAAAATATCGGTTTTTAATGGCGGGGAGAATTTCCAAAAATGATTCTATTTGTGTAAGGGATATGTTTGTAAAATTATTATCTCCTCTAAACAAAAAGCAACGCAAAACTATTACACCAGATAAGGACTAGAATTTGCAAAATATGAGTACTTTAATAGCTTATGTGGTATAAGCTGCTACTTTTCAGACTCTTGGTCCCCATGGCAACGCGGCATAAATAAGAATACGAATGAGTTAGTATGTGAGTAATTACCGAAAGATACTGACACGACATCTGTTTCAGAAAAATATATTAAATGCGTCATTTATAAATTAAACAGCTAACCTAGAAAATGATTAGGATGGAAAACACCTATTATAACTACTGTTTCAAATATATACTCACAAAGAAATAATTTTTTAAATATTATAATGACTATGTCGTATTACTTATTCAGTTTCAAACTTTCATTTTTTCTATTCTTTTCACTAAAATTTGCAAATAATAGTACGGACAATAATACAATACCAATTCCGATTATTTGTATTGGTGGAAGAATTTGATTTAAAAGCAATGGTGTTAAAATATTGGCGACTAGAGGCTCTAAAGCAGCTGTTATATTTGATAATGATGCTTCAATATAATTCAAACTGCCTAAGTAACAACAAAACGAAACGGCGGTACCAATAACGATTATAAATCCCATATATAAAATGACCTTTTTATCGATATTAAAACCCGGTTGCCAAATTGGGTGGACAAACTGAAATACTCCTCCTCCAATTAACATTCCCCAACCAACTACAACAGATGAACCATATTTTTTTAAGATTCTGCGGGGCTGTAATGTATAAAAAGTAACTCCAATAGCTGAACCTATTCCTATTAATAAACCCAAAATGTTGACATCTAATTTTGTTAGATTACCTCGTGTAACAACTAAAAAGACACCTAAAAAGGTAAGCATGATATAAAATAATTCTTGTAAAAACATTTTTTTCTCTTTTTTCAAAACTAAATAAAGATAAATAAAGATTGGACTAGTAAATTGAAGAATAGTTGCTAAACCAGCACCGTTTTTTTCTATTGATAAAAAAAATAGATATTGACAGCCACTCATGCCTATCAGTGCAAATAAAAATAATATGCTCATATCTTTGCTAGATTTAAATATTGAAAATATTTTCTCTTTTTTTATAAGTATTGAATATAGTAGAATTATTATTCCTGCTCCTAACAATCTAGTCCCTACAACCCATTCTACAGGGGCTTTTAATGTGGAAAATACTAAATCAACAAAAGTACCGTTTATTCCCCAAAGAATTGCACCAGTTACTGCTAATAAAATTCCTTTTGATCTTTGATTTTTAACTATCTTTGAAAACAAGTAATTCCCTCCAATGACTAATTATTAAAAGATTTGATTTTCGTTGATATACTTTTTCATTTTAGCAGAAAAGTAAACTGTAAAAAAGGTTATCCAAAAAGGTATTGCACTTAATTAGACAATTCTAGCAGATTTACAAAACATACGTTCTCGTGTTATGCTTGGATAAAAAGAATGGAGACGAGTATGGATAAAATTCGGTGTGATTGGGCTAATGGAAATGAACTGGAGGTGAACTACCACGATGAAGAGTGGGGAACGGCAGAACATGGCGATCAAAAACTATTTGAAATGTTGATTTTAGAAAGTATGCAAGCTGGCTTAAGCTGGTCTACGATCCTTAAAAAGCGAGATACACTGACTAGTGCATATGATCAATTTGATTATGTAAAAATTGCTGCATATACTCAAGAAAAAATCGATTCTTTACTAGAAGATCCAGGAATTATTCGGAATAAACTAAAAATCAATGCAACGATTAATAATGCAAAAGTATTTATGCAGATCCAAGAGGAATACGGAAGTTTTGATCAATTTATTTGGGCTTACGTAGAGAACGAACCTATTATAAATCGTTGGAAAGAGATCAAACAGGTTCCTGCGTCAACAGAACTCTCTGATATAATTAGCAAAGACTTAAAGAAAAAAGGGTTCAAATTTTTAGGAACGACAACTGTCTATGCTTTTATGCAAGCTACTGGTATGGTAGATGATCATGTTCAGCATTGTTTTAAGTGCAAAAAGTAACATACAGCACATTGTTTAGGTCCCGAGAGAATTACCGATCTCAGGACCTGAACACTTAATTAGAAGAAATGTGTAGGATTTCATAAAGGGCAGCACTGGTTTTGTCAGGTTTCTCAGCATAAAACCCAAAAATCGCTGCTTGCCATTTATCTGGATTATAGACAATGAGATTTCCCAAGCTATTTTTAGGTAACTTGTCTTTGAGCTTTAACAACTTGTCTGGCAGCTTTTCCAAAGAAAGTTGTTCGTCAATTGTCACGGTTTGTTCCAATAAATAAGTAGAATCAGTAAAATTAGTTGCTAGATCTACAGTTAAAGGAACACCGATTTGACAATTTTGCCAACCAAAGTCGCGGATGATAGCATCGTAAAAACCGCCAAAAATAAATTGATTCATTCCTTCAGAGTCGTTCCATACATATAAAGGGGCATATGAATTGGAAACTGCACCGGCTGCTTTTTCTGAAATAAGATACGCTTTAAATAGTTGACCCTTAAAGCCATCTGTTTTTGAACCATTCTCTTCAACACGTTGTCGAATCAGTGATATGTCGTAATCATTCGGTAAAATTATTTTGTATTGCATAGCATTCATTCAAATCAGCTCCTATTCTTGATAAATCCAGTATATTCTTTTGAAAAAGTATTGCATAATACGAAAAAATGATATATGTTATCAGTAATTGTGATAGCAAGAAATGGGTGGTAAGATGGAATTGAATGATTTAGCAATCTTTCAATGTGTAGCTGCTGCAGGTTCAATGTCGGAAGCTGCCAGAATCATGGGATACGCTCAGTCCAATGTGACTGAACGAATCAAACTGCTGGAACAAGAATTGACCGTTAAGCTCTTTGAGCGCACGAATCGAGGCGTTATACTACTTCCAGAAGGGGAAAAATTAGTAGAGTATGCAACGGTCATTTTGAATCAGATTGACGAAATCGAAAAGCACTACAAAAAAGTACCGATAAAAATTGGCTGTACCCAAACGATCGCTTCTAATTATTTTGATTTAGCGGCGGCCATTGATCATCAGCCGACAATCGAGCTATTTATTGATACAACAGTCTGTTTAGAGACGATGTATAGAAAAAAAGTGCTGGATGTATTGGTTACCAACAAAACGACGACTCTTACCAACACGATTTTATTCACTGAAACGGTTGGCTGGCTATCTGCCTCAGGTGTCCAAGATGTATACCTGATTAGCCGAGATAAGGAATGTCCATATAGAAAGATGATGCTGTCTTTAATCAATCCGCTGACATGTAAAATTGTCGAAGTCGACACTATTTACTTGATGATCGACCTAATAAAAAAAGGAGCTGGCCGGTCGCTTTTACCTGAACGATTTGTTCAGGAGAAACAGAATCAGTCGTTGCTTTTCAATAAAATAGAACAACAAGTTCCTATATATATCGCTGGAAATGAAATAAACAGACGTTATGTTCGTTCATTTTTAGAGCAAAGCAGCGGCTTGATATAGGGAGGATTTGATTTGTTATGAGTGATATTTACAAGGATATCAATTCAAACTACGAGCGATTATCAGAAGCCGAACGGGAAGTCGTTGAGTTTATTTTAAAAGTTAAAGATATTGAGAGTTTAAAATTAAAAGATATTAAAGATGTTCTATATGTGTCAAATGCGACAGTCATCAGAGCGTGTAAAAAGTTGAATTACGCCACCTTTAGTGAAATGAAAGAAGCGTTTATTCAGGCAAGAGATTCAAAGCAAAACAACTGTTCAGCAGAATCAGAATTTGTGCGTGTTTTAGAGGGGATAAAAAAAGATACGATAACAACTCTAGAATTAGCTGATGAAAAAAATATCGATCAAATCTGTAATTGCCTAATCAAGGCAAGAAGAATTTTTTGTGTTGGAATGGGGTCCAGTTTTCAAGCAGCATCTGAGTTTAACCACAAACTAACGTTGCTTGATCTTTGGGGGAATGTTTATTCAGATAAAACTTCGATTGAATATATTCCTCAAATCAGTAAAGAGCAAGATGTGATCGTTGTTTTTTCTTCAAGTGGTCAAGTAGATGAAATCAATGAGACTATTATCAAAGCAAAAAGCAATGGCACCCAAATCATTGCGCTTACCAGCATGTCTGCAAATAAACTAAAATCGATCAGTACATATTCTCTACTGACTGGTAGTTCCAGTAGTCAGAAAAAAACTCGTTCTGGATTGATGCTGCATATAATGAGTACTCTTGTTTATGAAAAAATCTTAACCAAAGTATCTAGCTTTTAACGCATATTAAGGAGTAACACCAAATAAAAGAAGAGCCTGCAATATAACTTTTTGAGTTATGTTGCAGGCTCTTCTTTTCTACATCTGTTTCGTTTAGGCTCGACAAAACTTAATTTTTATCAAAATGATCTTCATAAACCAACATCAGCTTATCAAAACTTTTGGCATCGGGGATCAGTGGAATCACAACAATCGGTATATTATTGATATAGATTTCAGGAATATTGGTAATGATGCAATCATATTCAGCAGCAGCTTTTTCTAATTCCTCTAAAGAGGTCACATGCAAAGGTGTACAAGAAAAACGTCCTCGTAGGTAATAATTAATTCGCTCAGAAAGCATGTTCATATAATCTAAACCAGAATTAAATAGAAGACAGGCGTTCAGCGTTGGTGTTGAGTATTCTAAACGATCCAACAAGTTTGGCCAATTTGTAAACAGAATTGAAATAGATTCATAGACCATATATTCTTTATAAGGACTGGAATAAAAAATCGCTTGTAAAGAGTGGAGCAATTCCATCGGGAAATGTCCATATAAGTTTTTTATACTTGAAAGAAATTCCTTGTTTTTGTTGTGCAAAATGTAGGTTCTTCCATGGATCTGACATTCTAAATTATAAAGACGTATAAAGATAGTATCAAAATTAGCACATTTAGAGCCCATTCTTTTTTCAATCTCCAATAGAAGAGCCTCAATTTTTTTGTATTTCAAGTAGGCATTACGATCCGTTTTTATCAGTTCACGTACTGCATCAAGAGAAGGCATGTATTGGTCACTAAAAAATAAATAGTAGAAGGCGTTTAAGTTCACTTGGTTTAAGGGTAAATGGAATTGGCTATAAAACTCATCGCATGCATAGGCATCACTAAGGATAGTGAATTCATTTTCTGGAATATCATGCAGATGGTTTTCGCTATTATGCTTTAAAAGATTGATTACAGTATAGGTATAAAAGCGCAAGCGATTCAATAAAGAAAAATCTAAATTATACGACGATTTATCAGGAATTGCCTGATTAATGATCTGAAGACCGACTTGATCTAAAATAACCAGTTGTGGCGGTGTTAAAAGACTTTCGGCTACGCCGTATTTTTCATAAAAATAGTGCTGCATAAAATTACAAATACTATGTGGATCGCCAACCAGCTGCATTTTTTTTAAGTTGATTGTAAAACCTTCTATCTGAAGGAGCTGGTTGACACGAAGAACGATTCGCTTGATTGTAGAGACACTGGTATATAGATTGTCTGCTAGATCAATGATTGTAGAGAAATTATGTAAGAAAATTTTTTCGATAAGCTGAAATTCCACACTATTTTTAATGAACTTCTGATAAATACTTGTTTTACAAAAATCAAAATTTGCAGCAAGACGGATCCCGTATTTTTTAGAAGACTCGATCGTAGTAGGTGCGAGTAATACTTCTAATTCGATAATATCTGATTTTAATGTTTTGACAGGTACGCTTAAGATTTCTGATGCTGCTGAAAAAGTGACCCATTCATTATCAGCTAACAGTTCCATTAGCTCTAATTGGCGTTTGGATCGTGAGGAGAGGATTTCTTTCATGCTATCAACACTTTCTTTATTTATGTTATTTTTTTATATTTATTCATATTATAATGAAAAGAATTTCAAGACGTTTCTATTTTAACTTGAAACAGGCTGGTTTGTCTAGATGACCTTAGATGATAATAGATGTTTTTTTAAAATAAGTTAAATTGTATAGGTCAAAATTTTCTTTTTAATAGAAAAATATGACCTTTTAAGGCAGGTTATTTTGATAACATTTGTAATATTTATCTAAAATTGTTTAAAAATTAATATTATTTTCATGTGAAAATCAAATTCGATCAAGTATTGCTATTTTTTGATCATAAATGACCCTTTTTTTTCTTACATAACGTTTAAACTAATGTTAAGCCAGTTGAAGGCAAAACGATAGACGGAGGAAAGTTATGAAGAAAAAATTACTAGGGTTAGTATTAATGTCAACAATTATTTTAGGTGGGGCAGGTCTGTTGAATGCTGATGTTGCAAATGCTCACGGATATGTAGAAAAACCAGCAGCTCGTGGATACCAAGGTTCATTAGATAAAAATACTTTAGGCTGGTCAGCAGCTATGGAGAAATACGGAATGGTTATTACAAATCCGCAGTCTCTAGAATTTGATAAAGGGTTCCCGCAAGCAGGACCAGCAGATGGCCGTATTGCATCAGCAGATGGTGGTAAAGGTCAAATCACTGACTCTGTAATGGATAGCACAGGGGCAAACCGTTGGACGAAACAAGATATCAATACTGGCGTGAATACATTTACATGGCATTATACAGCGCCTCATAGTACGACTAAATGGCACTACTATATGACAAAAGTTGGTTGGAATCCAGATAAACCATTATCGAGAGCTGATTTTGATTTTCTTGGTGAAGTGAAACATGATGGTTCACCGGCTTCAAATAATAAATCACATCAAATTACAGTTCCGGAAAACCGTTCTGGTTACCACGTGATTTTAGCTGTTTGGGATGTTGCAGATACAACAAATGCCTTTTATAATGTGATCGATGTCAATGTAAAGGGTGGCGGAGAAATCACTCCTCCAGTTGAGGAAGCACCAGCTAAACCAACAAATGTAAAAGCAACAGATATCACAACTTCTTCACTTAAATTAACATGGGGTACAGTTTCAAATGCCAAAGAATACAATGTATATCGCGATGGCAAAAAAGTTGCAACCGTTGGAGGGACTCAATTCAACGATGCTAATTTAACTGAAAACACAACGTATTCTTATCAAGTAGAAGCAGTTGGAACAAACGGTAAAGTCTCTGAAAAGAGCGCAGCAGCAAAAGCAACAACACAATCATCCGCTGTAGAAGATAATCAAAAACCAACAGCACCAACAAACGTTCACTCAATGGGAACAACTGAAAACACAGTAGATTTAATGTGGACAAAATCAACTCACTTCTTAGGTGTTAAAAACTATGAAGTATACCGTGATGGTAAAAAAGTTGCGACAACTGAAAAGACAAGCTTCAAAGATACAGGCTTAAAAGCTGATACAACATACAACTATACAGTAAAAGCAATCAGCGTTGGCGGAAACGTTTCAGAAACGAGTGCGGTATTTACTGTGAAGACCAAAGAAGCGCCAAGTGGTCAATCAACATGGGAAGCGGACAAGATTTATAACTATGGTGATAAAGTAATCTTCAACGATTTAGAGTATGAAGCAAGATGGTGGACAAGGGGTGAACGTCCAGATCAATCAGACGTTTGGAAACTTCTTTCAAATAAAGCAGTCAACTGGGAAACAAGCAAAGCGTATAGCGGCGGCGATACAGTAATTTTCCAAGGAGAAACATACAAAGCAAAATGGTGGACACAAGGAAACGAGCCGACAACTTCAAACGTTTGGGAATTGATTTAATCTATTTTAAACTTCCTAAATGACATAGTAAGGAATACAGAGTACCAACGACATAGAACAAAAAAGAAGCACTGGATCTGATGTTATGCATCTTCTCCGGTGCTTCTTTTTATAGATTTTGAATATGTGTATGTTTAAATGCATCTGAATATTTAAGTCCATATCCCATTGTTCGATCCATAAAAATATGTGCGAACCAAGTGATAGAAATGGCTAATAAAAGAGCCGTGTGGGTAAAGAGATACATAAAACTAAGTAAGACTGGGAAAACTAGATTATGACCTAAATTATAAATTTTAGCACCAACAGCTGGATTTTTTAAGTAGCCTACCATAGTAACATCTGGTAATAGAAGAAAAAGAAAGAAGTAAAGAATTGAAAAACCAAAATGGATATACAGTGCTAGTGCTAAAATAAAGAGAGCCCCATTTTCTAGTTGTAAAATTATTTTATTTGTCATAATGAGAGCTCCTTTATTCCATGGTTAGATAGTTGATCGATCAAAGCGAATAACTCCGCTTGATTTTCTACGTAGTTATTATCTTGGATCGTAGCTTTTAGTTTTAATAATAACTTGTAAGACACTTCGTAAAAAGAGATCTTTTGTTTGATATAGTTGATTTTATCTGTTAAAAAGTGAGTAGACTCATCGTTGCATTGAGTAGAAATCGGCTGCCTTTTTAACTCTAACAAGTAGTTGATTTCTTTTATGGAAAAATTCAGCTCTTTTAACGCTAAGATAATTTTTAAATCTTGTTGGTCAGTTTCCGTAAATTCACGATACCCATTTGTTTGTCGCTTGGGTTGTAGCAAACCGGAGCGCTCATAAAAGCGGATCGCATCAGTTGATAGATTAAATTGTTGGGCAAATGCAGTTATTTTCATTGTTCTTTCCTCCTGTATCGTTAGTGTAACATTGGATATAGCTCCAAGGTCAAGAAGGAAGTTGAAGGTTGAGGCATGAACAAAATGAAAAAAGTGATTTAAAACCGTTCTCGAGGATAGAAAATGATTTGAATAATACTTGACTTTCAAGCGCGGTATAAGCTTTATACTATAAAAAAGGTGGTGAACAAATGCGATACAAAATCAATGAGTTTTTCAAAATGACCGCTATTCCTAAGTCCACACTGCGTTATTATGATCGAGAAAGATTGTTGATTCCGTCATTAAGAGATCAAGAGAACGGTTATCATTACTATGATGAAACAGATTTTAAACGAGCAAACCAGCTGACGTTATTAAGAAATAGCGACTTTTCGATCTCAGAAATCAAAGAAGTCTTGTATGGGCTTGAAGAAGAAGCGGATTTAGCCTATTATTTAATTGAAAAAAAGGCATTTATTTTAGAAGAAATTCATGAAAAAGAGCGATTGATGAAAAAAATCGATCAAATGATTACACTAAGTGAAACAGGTACTTGTGAACAAGAGTACGTCGTTAAAACACGAACCAAACCAAGGCAACGTGTGATCACTAGGACTTGTACTTGCCCGTTTGATGAAATGGGACCGGAAGTGAATTGCTTATATGAAGCAGCCAAAGGAGCTGTTAGCGGTGAGTTGTTTACTTGTCAACAAGAATTATTGAATGAAAAGATACAGTATGAAATTGGCATTCCCGTTAGTCGCATGATTGAAAGTAAAGAGGTTAAAAATGAAATTTCCCTTGAAATGACGGGGATTCAAACACTTCATTATGGTTATTACCAGGAGATTGTAAAGGCGTATAAAGTGTTGATCGATTATGCAGAACAGAATCGGCTGCAAACAAATTTTTCGTTTATCAGCACCTTTATTAAGGGAAGTGGCAAGAAGTTCAAAGGGAATCAGGCAAAATATATCACGGAAATCTTTTTACCTATAAACTATTCTGGAGGAAGTAACAATGAAATTTGAGTGGAGAAAGCAAGAGAAAGAACTGTATTTACCTAAAGCAAAACCGACGGAAATCATAGTGCCAGAACAAAAATTTTACACGTTATCTGGAGCAGGCGATCCTAATGGAGAACAGTTTTCGCAAGAAGTCTCGGCCTTGTATGCCATGTCTTACGGTATTAGAATGTTATCGAAAAAAGGTTTGGCTGGTAAAGAACCGTTTGAATATACGGTTTATCCTATGGAAGGGATTTGGACATTATCTGATGAAACAGTAGCGGAGGAGAGAGGCTTCAACAAAACTGATTTAGTCTACAAGATCATGATTCGGCAACCAGACTTTGTAACCGAAGCACTAGCGTTAGCCAATTTAGAAGAAGTGTCTAAAAAGAAACCGAACCCAAATAATCAAAACATAACATTTGAACGGATCGAAGATGGTAAATCTCTTCAAATGCTGCATCTAGGTTCATATGATGACGAAGCGAAGACCTTTGAAATAATGGGACAATATTGTGAGGAACATCAGTTGCATAGAACGACATTTGCCCATAGAGAAATCTATCTGTCTGACCCTAGAAAAGTGGTGCCAGAAAAAATGAAGACAGTTTTGCGGTATTTTGTTGAGTAAATGATAAAACGAATGAGCGGTGTCTGGGATATAATTCTGCGAGTTATATCCCAGACACCGCTCATTCGCTTTTTTAGTTAAGTATTTTTTTGTAAACATGGGCTTCATAATCAGAAAGAAGCATTCGTTTTGTTAAGGGCTGCGTTTTAGTTGGTGCTAATACTTCTTCCCAAGTAGAACAATCCAAAGTATCTGGTAATGAAACAGTTGTCTGTTCGCGAGCCAGCTGAACTAAAATGAGCCATTGTTCGGTCTCAGTTGTACGTGTATAACTAAAAACAGTTGGGTGTTCAGGCAATAGTAATTCGAATTTACCGTGAATGAGCGCGGTGGTTTCTTTTCTTAAACGAATCAGCTCTTGATAATGGTGGAAAATACTGCTGCTTTCAAGCTCTTTTTGCGTTGCGTTAATCATACGGTAATTTTCGTTAACTTGCAGCCAAGGAGTGGCGGTTGAAAAGCCGCCATGTATCGTATCCTCCCATTGAAATGGCGTGCGGCTATGATCTCTAGACCAATTCACTGCAATCGCCAAAGCGTCCTCGCTTTTAGTCCCTTGAGCCAATAATGTTTGATAAAAATGAATCGTATCTGCTCCATCGATTTCCTCGATCGAAGTGAAGGGATAATTTGTCATACCCAATTCCTGGCCTTGATAGATGAACGGTGTTCCTTTTAACAAAAGTAAAACCGTAGCCAGCGCTTTAGCGGCCTCAGGAGAATCATCACCGTAAACTGAGACACTGCGAGGTGTATCATGATTTTCCAAGTATAGAGCATTCCAACCATGATCAGCAAGACTTGTTTGCCATTGGTTTAGGGAATTTTTAAAATGTGAAATAGACCCTTTTTGATACCCGGGTTCGCCAATTCGCTCGCAGTGTTCCAATTCAAAAATCATGTTGAAATACCCGTTATCACCCGTCCAGTCAGCCGCCTCATGGTGAGGCACTCCGCTTGCTTCCCCGACCGTCATAACCTTGTATTCATCGAAAATCGCTTTTAATTCCTGTAAATAAACTTCAATGCCCGAGACATTCATAAATGGTGCCCATTGATTATCTGTAATGTTAAAATCCCAAGGTTCTTTTTGGATATGGCTGATCGCATCAATACGAAAACCGTCAATGCCAAGATCAAGCCACCAGCGAATCATCTGATAAATATCGTGGCGAACTTTTGGATTTGTCCAATTTAGATCGGGTTGTTCTTTAGCGAAAACGTGAAAATACGATTGTTTCGTTGTTTCATCGTATGTCCAGGTGGAGCCGCCAAAAAAGGATTGCCAATTATTGGGTGGGCAGTCCTTGGCAGCATCTGTCCAGTGGTAATAATCCCGATAAGAGTTATCTAGTGATTTCTTTGACTCTAAAAACCAAGGATGCTGATCACTCGTATGGTTGACCACCAAATCCATGATGATCTTTAAATCCAAACGGTGAGCTTCCTTCAGTAATGCTTGAAAGTCCTCCATTGTACCGAAATCTTCGTGGATTGCTTGGTAATCAGAAATATCATAGCCGTTATCAATATTTGGTGAAGCGTAAATCGGGTTGATCCAAATGAAATCAATACCCAACTCTTTTAAATAGGAAAGCTTTTCTCGAATCCCGTTAAGATCGCCGATCCCATCGTGATTGCTGTCTTTAAAACTACGTGGATAAATTTGATAGCCAACGGCATTTTTCCACCAACTGTTTTTTTCTACTATACTGATTTGTTTTGTTTGAGTAGCTGAATTAGGCATGCTTTTTTCCTCCGAGTTCGACCACAAAGGCTTCATAAGGTGCCAAAGTTCTGTCTAAAAGGTTGCGGTACTCTTTTTCAGTATTGGCAATAATTGTTTTTTCGACTGGTTTATCTAGTGAAAATACTTGTTCTTGGTCTGAAAAATTACAAACAATCAGCCAACTGTTTCCTTGGTAGTGACGATAGTAAGCAAAAATATCAGTTGCGGTATCTTCTAGTAATTCAAAGCTGCCCCAAACGATCAGTGGATGCGTTTTACGTAATTCAATCAGTTTTTGATAGGTATAAAAGATCGACTCTTTATCAGCTAAAGCTTGTTCAACGTTGATTTCATGATAGTTTTGGTTAACATCGATCCAAGGTGTACCTGTTGTGAAGCCGGCGTTTACTGTATCGTTCCATTGCATAGGGGTGCGAGCGTTATCTCGTCCTTTGGCGTTGATCGATGCCAAAATTGCTTCTTCTGGATAGCCTTTTTCGATTCGATCCGCATACATATTTTTACTCTCGATATCTTCCACTTCTGCAATATCGTGAATGATGCGGTTGGTCATCCCGATTTCTTCGCCTTGATAAATATAAGGAGTTCCTTTTAACATGTGCAATAAAATCGCCAACATTTTAGCGCTTTGGACACGATACGTGCTGTCATTGCCCCATCTTGATACGATGCGAGGTAGGTCGTGATTATTCCAGAATAAAGAATTCCAGCCCTGATCCCCAAGTTCTGTTTGCCATTTGGAGAAAACTTTCTTTAGCTCGGCAATTTGTAATGGACGTAGATCCCATTTGCTTTTGCCAGGTTCTTCATCTAATCCGACATGCTCAAACTGGAAGACCATTGAAAGTTCATTTCGTTTGGGATCCGAATATAATTTAGCAATTTCAGGTGTTGCGCCCCATGTTTCACCAACGTTTAATAAGTCTTTGTCGCCGAATGTTTTGGTATTCATTTCGTGTAAATAGTCATGTAGTTTTGGACCATTACCGGTGATTTTTTCATCAGGTATCTTGCCAACAAGATCAATCACATCCATCCGGAAGCCGCCGATTCCTTTGTCGATCCAAAAGTTCATCATATCGTAGATCGCTGTGCGTACATCAGGGTTTTCCCAATTCAAATCTGGTTGCTTTTGGCTAAATAAATGCAGATAATATTCACTACTGGACTCGTCTAACTGCCAAGCAGAACCTAAAAATGTTGACTCTAAGTCATTAGGCGCATTTCCGTCATGCCCCTCTCGCCAAACATAGAAATCACGGTAGGGGTTTTCTTTTGATGTACGCGATTCGATAAACCAAGGATGTTCATCACTAGTATGGTTGACTACGAGATCCATAATGATCTTGATGTCTCTTTGCTGAGCTGCTTGGATCAAGTGATCCATGTCAGCCATTGTGCCGAATTCGGTCATGATTTGTTCGTAATCACTAATATCATAGCCGTTATCATCGTTTGGTGAACGGTAAACAGGGCTCAGCCAGATGGCGCTGATTCCTAGTTTTTTCAAATAGTCCAACCGTTGGATGATACCAGCTAAATCACCGATCCCATCACCGTTACTATCTTGAAAACTTCGTGGATAAACTTGATAAACGACGGCTTCCTGCCACCAATGAGTGCTTGTTCCCTGATGTGTCATTTTGTTCAGTCCTTTCTATGTTGTCTAGTGATACGGCAAAGCCGTATGGTGCAAGTTCAATAATATTTTTATCTAATGAGTGCATTTGTGTTGAAAATAGAATATGTTCCTTTTCCAAGTAAATAGGCGCCTGTCCTGTATTGAAAATGCCATGAAGCATTTTTCCTTCATATTCGTAAGCGAAATCAATAAGCCCAGTTTTTTCATTGGTTTCTAGCCAACGTAACTTCCCTTCGGATAAAATCGGTTGATGTGCTTTTCTAAAGGCGATCAAAGCTTTAACGAATTCATACATCTCTAAATCTTGTTGTTTATCTTCCCAAACCATGCATTTACGACAATCAGGATCGCCTGCCCCGTCCATAGCATATTCATCACCGTAATAAAGACAAGGAACGCCCTTTTGTAGGTAGGTGAATGCCAGAACTTGTTTCATTAGCTCCTTGTTATTCTGAGCGATTGTCAACAAACGTGGTGTATCGTGGGAATCCAACACATTGAACATAATTTGGTTGGTTTGTTCACGATAAAGCATCAGTTGATGGTTTAATTCAGATACCATTTTACTTAAAGGGATGGTTTGGTAGACAAAATAAGAAAGAATAGCATCTGTAAAGGCGTAGTTCATAACAGCGTGAAATTCATCCCCCTGAAGCCAAGCTTGGGAAGAATGCCAAATTTCCCCTAAAATATAAATATCTGGTTTGGCTTCTGTACAGACATCATGAAACTTACGCCAAAAGCGATGATCTACTTCGTTAGCGACATCTAGGCGCCATGCATCGATATCGAACTCTGTGATCCAGTAACGAGCAATGTCTAATAGATACGCTTGCACTTCTTTATTTGCTGTATTTAATTTCGGCATATGTGGAGTGAAGGCGAAAGTATCGTACGAAATATCATCGGAAAATTCAAAATTAGCGGTTGGTGTGTAAGTAACTGGGAATTGATGGATATGGAACCAGTTAGCATAAGCTGAATTTTCACCATGTTTGATGACGTCTTGCCATTGAGGTGAAAAATCCCCCATGTGATTGAAAACAGCATCTAGCATCACGCGAATTCCACGTTTGTGACACTCTGCAACGACTTTTTTAAATAGTTCCTTATCTCCGAAAGCTGAATCGATCTCAAAATAATCGATTGTATCATACTTATGATTGCTAGCGGCTTGGAAAATCGGACAAAAATAGATACCGTTGATGCCAAGGTCTGTCAAGTGTTCCAGATGGTCTAGGACACCTTGCAAATCACCACCGAAAAAGTCTTCACGTCCAGGATGTTCTTTGCTGCCCCAAGCGAGTGTACCTGCTGGATCATTAGTCGGATCCCCATTGGCAAATCGTTCAGGGAAAATTTGATACCAAATGGTTTCCTTTACCCACTGTGGTGCTTTAAAGCGGTCAGCTTCGTGGAAGTAAGGGAGTTTGAAATAGTTATTGGCTGCTTTTAAGGTTATTTCTTGATAAGGAAAGAAGCCATGATCACCATAAAATAGGATCGTTCCATCCATACCTTCGATCTTAAAAGCGTAACTTAGACGTCGGAATGGTGCGGATGTCTCGACTGTCCAATAATCATGGGTAGTAGTTGATAAGTATTTTTCCATTGGTATCGTTACATTAAACCATTCATTATGTTCGAGTTGATACGGATCACCATTCAATAGTTCAACATTTTTGATATCACCTCTGCCAGTTCGTAAGCGGATATGCATTTTGTCGGATGTATATAAATAAGCAAATTCGCTTTCTGGCTGGTGATGGATCGCTGCAGTATTCATCTAATTTGTCCCCCCTATAATCGACTTAGTATTTTTTCTAGTCAGACGTTTCTAAAAACCACCCATATTATGCCACATAAGAAAAACGTTTTCAATGTATTTTTCGCAATCGATTGCATTTTGTTTTAGTCGACCCATTATTTACTAGGAAAATAGCGAGAATTGCTAGTTAAAGAACTTTTTTTACATTTAAACATTATCGTTGTTGTTTAATTACTGTTTGTCTATTTAAGGGAAGGGGAGTTATTTAACTAATTTATTAGGGAATGAAAATTATTTTTTTGCTTTTTTTAGTTTTTTCTTGACATTTTACGCAAACGATTGCACAATGTATGAGAATAGATCATTAAAAAATTCCTGGGAGGAACAAAAGATGAAAAGAAATATGAAAAAGCTTTTGACATTAGGAGTAACAATGACGGCAGCAGGATTTGCTTTAGCAGCGTGTGGCGGAGGCTCGACAGATAAAAAAGCTTCTGACGGAAATGAAAACGCTTCTATAAAACTGTGGGTAGATGTAGCGTTTGTTGATACGTATAAACCATTAGTAGAACAATTTGAAAAAGAGCATAAAGATTGGAAAGTGACGATCAAGCCGAGTGAATCTGCCTCAGCGCAAGAAAACTTGAAAAAAGATCCTAGTGCTGCAGCGGATGTTTTTATGATGCCTCATGATCAATTAGGACAAATGGTCGATGCTGGAATTATTTATGCAAATACAAAATATGAAGATAGCGTGAAAGAAAATAGTACTGAAAGTGCAGTCGCAGCAGCGACTTATGATGGGAAGTTATACGGTTATCCTTATGGTGTGGAATCACAAATTTTATACTATAACAAAGGAAAATTAGCGGAAGATGATGTGAAAAGTTGGGAAACATTAACATCAAAAGGCAAATTAGGTGCGAACTTTGGTGAAGCTGGCGCCAACTATATTTTCACTCCGTTATTTATGTCAAACGGGGATGAGTTATATGGTAAAGATGGCGAAGATATCAACGGCACGAACTTCAACAACGATCAAGGTGTACAAGTCTTAAAATGGATTCGCTCACAAAAAGACAATTCTGGTGTGGTGCAATCAAATGCTGACGCGCTTTCTAACTTAGGAAATGGTAAAATCGATGCTTATTTATCTGGTCCGTGGTCTAAATTGGATGTAGAAAAAGCTTTGGGTGATAACTTTGCAGTTGCGCCTTATCCAACGGTTGATTTAGGTAATGGTGCAGTACAGCAAAAAGCCTTTTTAGGAGTTAAATTATTTGGCGTCAACGCTTCAACGAAAAGTCCTGTAGCTGCAATGGCCTTAGCTGATTTCTTAACGAATAAAGAAAATCAATTAACCGTTTTTGAAAAAAATGGTACAGTGCCAGCCAATAAAGAGGCGCAAACAGATGGTAAAGTGACCTCTGATAAAGTAGCTGAAGCTGTAATGACGATGAGTGATGCAGACCATTCAGTAGTAATGCCGAAACTTCCAGCAATGGTTACCTTCTGGGGACCTGTGGAAGCAGTGATCAATGATACGTATAACGGCAAAATTGCGGAAGATCAATACTTGCCAAAATTAGATAAATTAGTGAAAGATACCAGTAAATCAGATAAATAAACGTTAGAAATTATAGTGGAAATAGCGGCTGAGTAGAATAGAACAAAATTAAAGGTCAGTTTTATTTTCCTCGCTAAATCTGAATAAACGGCGAGAAAAAAGCAGCTCCTTCGGAAATAAGCTGAAATTCACCAAAATTTGAAAGAGCGATTTTCGTGAATTTCCTCTTATTTCTCGGAGTTAAACGCTTTGGTCTCAGCCTCTTGATTTCAAAGAAGAACAGGAAGTGAAATGCTATGAAACTAAAGTCAAAGTCGGAAGGTCAGCTCACGTTTAGAGAGTTGTTTAAAAAAGGCGATACACCGATCAAGCTTTCGTATATTTTTATGGGAACAGCCAATATTTTGAATGGACAAATCATCAAAGGGTTGGCATTTTTAGCACTGCAAATCGGGTTTGTGGCGTGGCTCGTCGTGAATGGCTTTCATGCATTGTCAATGCTGCAATCATTGGGAACCAAAGCGCAAGGTTGGGTCATGGATGAGTCGTTAGGGATCGAGGTACAACAGCCGGGAGACAATTCGATGTTGCTGTTATTATTTGGGATCGCTGCAATTATTTTGATTTTACTCTTTATTTTTCTTTACATCGTCAATCTGAGAAGTGCCCGTAAAATTTTTACCTTGAAGCAAGCGGGGCAAGCTTTGCCGACGCTGAAGGAAGATCTAAATAGTTTGTTGAATGAAAAATTCTATATTACGTTGATGAGCATTCCGTTGCTAGGGGTATTAGCCTTTACGATCTTGCCACTGTTGTATATGATTTCGATTGCGTTTACGAGTTATGATCATAATCATTTGCCGCCTAAAAATTTATTTCATTGGGTCGGTTTTGCTAATTTCAGCAATGTGATTACAGGAGATATTGCGGGGACCTTTTTCCCGGTGCTTACTTGGACATTGGTTTGGGCCGTTTTAGCAACGGCAACCACTTTTTTCTTCGGTATTCTGTTGGCGTTATTGATTAATGCTAAAGGGGTCAAGGGAAAAAAAGTCTGGAGGACGATTTTTGTGATCACGATGGCGGTACCGCAATTTGTCAGCTTATTGTTGATGGCAAACTTATTCAATGGTTCAGGACCAGTGAATGCAATGCTTCAAAATTGGGGCTTGATCGATCAGCCGATTCCGTTTTTGACAGATGCTTTATTAGCCAAAGTTACGGTTATCTTCGTTAATATGTGGGTTGGGATTCCGGTCACGATGTTAGTCGCGACAGGGATCATTACTAATTTGCCGACCGATCAAATCGAAGCAGCCGAAATTGATGGCGCTAATAAGTTTCAAATCTTTAGAAATATCACGTTCCCGCAAATCTTGTTTGTCATGGCACCTAGTTTGATTCAACAGTTTATTGGGAACATCAATAATTTCAATGTGATTTTCTTGTTAACTGGCGGACAACCAGCGAATAGTAATTTTCATTCTGCTGGTGAGACCGATTTGCTAGTAACGTGGTTGTATAAATTAACCGTAACAGCCGCCGATTATAATCTTGCATCGGTAATCGGGATCATTATCTTTGTACTTTCAGCTGTCTTCTCTTTATTTGCTTATACACGAAGCAGTTCATTTAAAACGGAAGGAGCGTAAACAAGCTTATGAAATCGAAAAAAAGAAACCATTTAGTCCTACATTATACATTATTGACGATTTTATCGATTGTCTGGATCTTTCCAATCGTTTGGATTGTTTTGACTAGTTTTAGAAGTGAAGGCGGAGCCTTTGTGACGTATTTTATACCTAAACAGTTTACCTTTGAAAATTATAAAATGTTGCTGACAAGCTCGACTTATCCGTTTGTTCAATGGTTTTTAAACACGTTGTTTGTAGCGATTTGCAGTTGTATTTTATCAACATTGATCACGATTGCCATGGCATATTCTTTAAGCCGTTTAAGGTTTCGGGCGCGTAAACCCTTTTTAAAGCTAGCTTTAGTGTTAAATATGTTTCCTGGATTTATGAGTATGATCGCTGTTTACTATATTTTAAAAGCGATGAATTTAACTGGTAGTTTGTTGGCCTTGATTTTAGTGTATTCCTCTGGTGCGGCTTTAGGCTTTTATATTGCAAAAGGCTTTTTCGATACGATTCCGATGGCATTAGATGAATCAGCTATGATCGATGGTGCAAGCAAGTTTGAGATTTTTACAAAAATCACATTACCATTAAGTAAACCGATCATTGTTTATACAGCATTGATGGCCTTTATGGCGCCATGGATGGATTTCATTTTTGCGAAAATCATTTTAGGCGATAACGTCAATAAATATACAGTTGCGATTGGTTTGTTTACGATGCAAACCAAGGATAAAATCGATCAATACTTTATGGCGTTTACAGCAGGCTGTGTTTTGATCGCAGTGCCGATTACGTTACTGTTTATCTTTATGCAGAAATATTATGTTGAAGGAATTACCAGTGGTTCTGTGAAGGGATAAAAAGGAGAAAAGCATTCCCAGATGGAGATGCTTTTTTTATGTCTGTCTTTGAGTATAAGCAGAAGTTTCACCTTCAATCACATTAGCAATCTCCGCAGCTAATGTTTCTCTTGAAATAGGTTCATATCCATGAACGAGTTTTCTAATTCCAGGTATTGCTTTAAGCAGGTTGATCCCAAAGGCACTAATAACAGAAAAATAACGCTTTTTATCCACAACTAAACTAGGGTAAATAATCACATATTGTAGGCTGCTTGCTTTGATCAGTTGTTCAGCTTGCAGTTTAGCATTCATATAATTTCTTAAAGGGAATGGGGCGCTATTGGCAGATATAAATAGGAAATGTGCTGTCGGATTATGCGTGCTTAAATAATCCAGAATTAGTTGGACCGGCGATAGAATAAAGCGATCATAGGTAATTCCTTTACGAGGATGCTCAAAAAGAATTCCGATAGTGTCGATGACCCAATCAGCTTGTTGGATAGCTTTGTGCCAATTGGTATCGTTTAGGATATCTGAACGAACCCAATGGACTTTTTCAGACCAAGAACTTGATAAATCAGTTGGTTTTCCATGACGTGAAATGCTGGTTAGGTCATGTCCTCTGTTGGTCAGTTCTTCAATCAGTTTTTGCCCAATAAAACCACTTCCACCGAAAATAGTTATATTTATCGTGTTCACCTGCTTTCGCTATGTAATATAGTTAGTTTAGCATTATTTTCCGAAGGATAAAAAGAAACAGTACGCTGAAGCACCTAGCATACTGTTTCTTTTTATTTAATCGATACTGCGACACCGAAATGATCGCTAACAACAGGTGTCTGTTTCCCATCAAAGAGGATCTGATAATCGGTAATCGCTAATTCTGGGGAAGTGAAAATATAGTCTATACGCAATTTCTTCTGATTTGCGCCCCAACCATCAATGGCCTTTTCAACAGTATGTTCACCTAATTTTTCTGCTGCAGCTAAAAAGCTATCTTGCAACTGTAACGGACTGTTTAGTACCAGATCATAACCAGTTTTGGCAAGTGATGGGGGATTGTTAAAGTCTCCCATAAGCAACAACGGTGCCGTGTGATGTTGTAAGGCGTGTTCGGTTTTCTGCCATTCATGTTTAAAACCGCCCGTTTCTAACCACCAAGAATAATGACAACAAACTGCAGTGATTGATTGCTCAGCTAGTTTTGTTTGACCAATCAGGATAACTCTTGTGCGGTAGTCATTTGGATCTGTGGTGTCAGAAACGAGGACTATTTCAGGGATGATTGGCTGCTTTGAAAGTAGTGCGACCCCTTCATGATAAATTGAGTAACCAATGTGATTATAGGCCCAACTCCAGTGGTAGTCGTGTCCTTGTTCCTGTAATCGTTGTACTAATAAATGAGCGAAGTTATCTTCGTGGATCGGCTGTTGCTTTTCAGTTGGATGGAAATTATGGGTTGAAATGGCCGGTAAACTGTCCATGCGTTGGTTGACTTCTTGTAAGGCAATCACCTCATAGTCTGCTTTGATGATTTGATCGGCTAATTGTTGTAATTTTTCTAAGGGCTGTTCTTCTAACCAGCTGTGAGTATTCAACGTTAGTATGTTCATAGTTATTTCCTCCTGTGATTATAAAAACAAGGTCGTGCCTAAGACATAACTCTGCGAGCTATATCCCGCCTGGAATACGGATAAACGGTGGGAGCAGAAGCAATCACTACGCTACGCTTCGATCACATCAAATTCTAAGTGCTAAAGCACTAAGATTTGAAGGCTTCGGAAATAAACCGGAATTCACAAAAATTTGAAAAGCACCAGGTAGGTACCAATCATCATCAGTTCATAAACTCACTGTGATTCTTGGCAATTTTCGTGAATTCTTTCTTATTGCTGTAAAACACAGCGAGGTACGAGCTGATGTTGCACAGTACCTACTTGGTTCTCGGGATTAAACACTTCTGTCCCGACTTCGCCCTATTTAGACTGTTGTTTGTGTTAAATATCTAATCGTCCGATAACAGTTCCAGGATCTTGTTTACCAACTGTATCTAAATGGAAAGCATTGATCTTTTCGCCATTTGTAAAGACTACGATCATCGTTGTTTGTTTACCAGCGGCTTTGATTTTGTCCAAATTAGCAGTGGCAATCATGGTGCCTGCTGTGACCTTTTGACCTTCAGTAACATGGATCGTAAAGGCGGACTCTTTCATTTCGATCGTATCAAGTCCCATATGGATCAAGACTTCAATGCCTTCATCCG
Organism: Enterococcus sp. 7E2_DIV0204; assembly: GCF_002140855.1. NCBI lineage: Bacteria > Bacillati > Bacillota > Bacilli > Lactobacillales > Enterococcaceae > Enterococcus > Enterococcus sp. 7E2_DIV0204. The sequence continues at coordinate 1,051,829 of NZ_NGKY01000001.1, read as the reverse complement.
TCTGAATCCCTAATGCATGTTTTGATGGGAAGATACTGCTGATCACGCCATCGATTGGTGCGTAAATCGTTGAGTCTTCTGGGATAACGGCGAAACCATCACCCATCATTTTTTGTGAAAAGACAGGATCATCGACTTGATCGATAGCAATCACTTCACCATTTGCGACAGGTAGGATTGTTTTGGTGATGCCGAGATAATCAGTTGTACTTGTTGGTGTATTCGTTGTTTCTGTTTGTTGCGGTACAGGTATTTCGACGCCAGAATCTAGTAAGTCTTGAATATCTGATTTTAACACGTCGGCTTTCGGTCCGTAAACTGCTTGAACGCCATTATCTTTTACGATCAGCCCCATAGCGCCTGCTTTTTTCCAAGCTTCTTCCGCTCCAACTTTATTTTTATCTGTAACACTGACGCGTAAACGGGTCATACAAGCATCAACGTCTACGATATTTTCTTTTCCGCCTAATAGATGAACGATATCGATGATTTGAGGATCGAGTCCACTAATGCTTTGAGTATTACTTGTTTCGGAAGTTGTTTGGGTTTCGTTATTATCATAGTTACCGTTGCGGCCTGGTGTCGCAAAGTTGAATTTTTTGATCATGAAATTAGCAATAAAATAAGTTAGGACGCCAAATACAATCGTGCAAAGTACGAAATTTAACAAATCCCCGCCTAATCCGGCTTTGATTGCAAGCGGTGTTCGAGTCAATAATTCGATATTTCCAAAAGAGTGAACCCGCAGTGCAACGATATCTGCCATAGCGAACGCAGCTCCTTGAATAATGGCGTAAACAACATATAAAGGAACCGCCGCAAACATAAACATGAATTCTAAAGGTTCAGTAACACCTGTTAAAAATACAGCCAGCGCCGCTGAAAGATACATTGATTTATAGCTGGCACGTTTATCTACATCAACATTTCGGTACATTGCCAGAGTCATACCCATCAAAATACCAGAAGCGCCGATCATTTGGCCTACTTTGAAGCGAGCAGGTGTCCAGTTGGCTAAAACAAAATTATATTGCGATGTGTCGCCAGCGCCTTTTAGATTGACTAAGTCAGTTGCCCAAGCTAACCATAAAGGATCTTGTCCAAAAACTTGCGTTCCTGCTTGTGCGCCAGATAAAATTTCATAAGTTCCGCCTAGCTGTGTATAGTTGATCGGAATCGTCAACATATGATGTAAACCAAACGGTAATAGCAAACGTTCTAAAGTTCCGTATAAAAATGGTGCTAAAACTGGGGCCGTATCTTGAGACAGAGCGATCCAAAGTCCAAAATTATTGATACCCGCTTGAATATAAGGCCAAATAATGGCTAAAAGGATTGCGACGATTGTTGACCAAAGTATCACGACAAATGGCACAAACCGTTTACCATTGAAAAATGAAAGTGCATCTGGTAATTTACGGTAATTATAATACTTATTAAAGGCCATCGCACCAACGAAACCAGCGATGATTCCAACGAAAACGCCCATATTTAATGCGGGTGCTTCCAAAACACTTGTGAAAAAGCCTTTGACCATAATTTTAGTGCCGAACAATGTGTGGGTAAACGCTTTGTCGTCTGCCAGCATGGCGCTAGTAACGCCAAAAATCGATCCTGTGATGCGATTGATCAAAATAAATGAAAGCCCAGCAGCAAAGGCTCCACCTGCGCGTTCTTTCGCCCAGCTACCGCCAATCGCAAGTGCGAATAAAATGTGTAAATTACCAATGACAGCCCAACCGATATTTTCAATAACACCGCCTGTTGTAGCTAACGCTGCCCAATCTGGATCGATCAACGGAATGGTTTTACCGATGCTGATCATTAATCCTGCGGCTGGCATAACAGCAATTACAACCATCAGTGCTTTACCAAACTTTTGCCAAAATTCAAAACTCAATAACTTTTTCATCTTTTTTCTCTCCTTTGTAATAATTGCGCAATCGTTTTCGTTGATTGTAGTATAAAGCAGATTTTTATTTTTGTAAACCCTTAAGTACGATCACTTTGTTTTCATTATCAATAAAAGGATAGTATCATTAAAGATAAAGAAATTATAATTGTTAAGGTGTAATCCACAAATAAATATTTGACAATGCAATCGGTTGCGTTTATTATGATGTTAAGAAGCGAACCATTTACAGGAGGAGATAAAATGAATCACTTATTTGAAATAGACCCATGGAAAATCGCAACACATCAATTAGCACGAGAGGAACGCCGTTTGCAAGAATCGTTAACTTCAATAGGAAACGGTTATATGGGGATGAGAGGGAATTTTGAAGAACAGTATACAGGTGATCATCATCAAGGGGCTTATTTAGCAGGTGTTTGGTATCCTGACAAAACAAGAGTTGGCTGGTGGAAAAATGGTTATCCTGACTATTTTGGTAAAGTGATCAATGCAGTGAATTTTATAGCCATGGATATTTTTGTAAATGGTGAAGCGGTTGATTTAGGGATTCAAACAGCAAAGGATTTTTATTTAGAATTGGATATGCATAACGGGTTGTTGACTCGGACATTTGTTATTGAAGTTGGCGAGACAAGCGTTAAATTCCATTTTGAACGTTTTTTAAGCATTGTTCAACAAGAACTTGCGGCGATTCGAGTAACAGCAGAAGTGCTTACAGGGACGGCGGATATTCAGATCATTTCAAAAATCGACGGTGATGTTCGTAATGAAGACAGCAATTATGATGAAATGTTTTGGGAAGCACAGCAATCAGGTTTTGAAGGGACGATTGGCTTTTTAACGACTAAAACGATTCCAAATTCTTTTGGCATCGAGCAATTTAGTGTGACTGCCGCAATGAAGCATATAACAGAGGCTGAAGTGGGGATAGTAGAAACTGAACCATTGAAAGTACAACAGTCATTTCAAGCAACACTACAAGTAAATGAATCGATCACGTTAGAAAAACAAGTCATCGTTTTAACTAGTCGTGATCTTCCAGAGGCGGAACAACAAGGAAATGCCGTTCAACTGTTGCAAGACAACACGAAGACGTTTGCTGAATTATTAGACGAGCAAAACGCAGCTTGGGCAAAACGTTGGGCGCTGGCTGATGTTGTGATTGAAGGTGATGATGCCGCACAACAAGGGATTCGTTTTAATTTATTCCAATTATTTACAACGTACTACGGTGAAGATGAACGATTGAATATTGGACCAAAAGGCTTTACTGGTGAAAAATATGGCGGTGCCACTTATTGGGATACTGAAGCGTATGCTGTTCCTTTGTATTTGGCTTTAGCCAAACCAGAAGTAACCAAGAACCTCTTGAAATACCGCTACAACCAATTAGAGCAAGCAAAACACAATGCTCGTCAACAAGGGTTAGCTGGTGCCTTATATCCGATGGTGACCTTTACTGGTATTGAATGCCATAATGAATGGGAAATCACGTTTGAAGAAATCCATCGAAACGGGGCTATTGCCTATGCAATCTATAATTACGTTAACTATACAGGCGACAAAGAGTATTTAAAGAACGAAGGACTGCAAGTTTTAACGGAAATCGCACGTTTCTGGGCAGATCGGGTTCATTTTTCTAAACGTAATGGAAAATACATGATCCATGGCGTGACTGGACCAAATGAATATGAAAACAATATCAATAATAACTGGTACACAAATACGATTGCAACATGGGTGCTGCAATATACGTTAGAGAATTACGCTCAATACAAAGCAGAAACGCCAGTCAAAATTACAGAAGCAGAGCAAGCTCATTGGCAAGAAATTGTCGAAAATATGTACTATCCTTTTGATGAAGAATTAGGTGTTTTTGTCCAACATGATACCTTCTTAGATAAAGACTTAATGACAAGGACAGCATTAACACCAGCGGATCTTCCGTTAAATCAACATTGGTCTTGGGATCGGATTTTACGTTCTTGTTTTATTAAGCAAGCAGATGTGCTACAAGGGATTTACTTCTTTGGTGAACGTTTTTCTCGAGCGGAAAAAGAACGGAACTTTTTATTTTATGAACCAATGACGGTCCACGAATCTTCGCTATCACCAAGTGTTCATGCGATTTTAGCAGCAGAACTTGGAATGGAAGAAAAGGCAGTGGAAATGTATCAACGTACGGCTCGCTTAGATTTGGATAATTATAACAATGATACAGAAGATGGCTTACACATTACCTCAATGACGGGTAGTTGGCTCGCGATCGTGCAAGGATTTGCTCAAATGAAAACAGCTGGTGAAACCTTGAATTTTGCACCATTTTTACCAAGTACTTGGTCATGTTACGCCTTTCATGTGAACTATCGTGAGCGCTTATTATATGTGACGGTAGATAAAGAGAATGTCCGCTTGCAACTAGTAACAGGCGCAGAGCTGCCACTTACGTTATATGGCAACAAATTCATTTTAGCAGATGAATTAGTGATTGAAATGGAAAAGGTGAATGAAGATGTTTAAAGGGGTACTGTTTGATTTAGATGGTGTTTTAACCGATACAGCCGAATACCATTACCAAGCATGGCAACGTTTAGGGAAAGAAATTGGGATCACGATCGATCGAGCATTCAATGAAGAATTGAAAGGTGTCAGCCGTGAAGATTCGTTGAAGTTGCTTTTAGCTCATGGCGGACGGACAAACGCGTTTGATTCAGAGCAATTTGCTGAATTAGCGCAGCGGAAAAATGAGTATTACGTTGAGATGATCCAACAAGTCGGTCCAAAAGATGTCTACCCAGGGATCTTAGACTTGTTAAAACACTTAAAAAAAGAAGAAATCAAAATCTCGTTAGCTTCTGCGAGTAAAAACGGGCCATTCTTATTAGAAAAGATGGCGTTGATGTCTTATTTTGATGGGATTGCAGATCCAGCAGAAGTAGCGAAAGGCAAACCAGATCCAGAGATCTTTCAATTGGCAGCGGAAAAAGTTGATTTAACAGCCGCTGAGTGTATTGGGATCGAAGATGCTAAAGCGGGGATTCAAGCGATCCTAGCAAGTGGTGCCTTGCCAATCGGTGTTGGACGTCCAGCAGATCTGGGATCAGATATTGTAGTGGTTGCCTCTACAAAAGAATTGAAGATCGAGCTTTTGACTTCTGTATGGCAAACAGCAAATAAAAATTGAATGAACGAGAAATGCGTTTAAATAAAAAATGACGATAGCAACGAAGCATCAATCTGTGGTATTATTTTCTACGATAGAAGGATTTATAATTAACCGTGAAAGGAGTGGAAAAGATGACGATTACAGTCAAGGATGTTGCCAAAAAGGCTGGAGTAGCCACATCTACGGTTTCCAGAGTAATCAATGATCATCCCAGCATTTCAGATGCTACAAAGAAAAAAGTCTATAAAGTAATGGAAGAAATGGGGTATGTGCCTAATATTGCTGCTCGTAATCTTGGTAAACGTTCTTCGGGAGCTGTGGGCGTGATTTTGCCACCGTTGGATTCTCGCGAGCGGATGGGGAATCCATTTTACTTAGAAATTATTGAGTCGATCAATGATGAAGCACGTAAGCATAGTATGACGACAGCGATTGCCACGGCACAATCTTTTGAGACCTTATTGGAAAATGTCCAGCTAATGCATCGACAAAAACAAGTTGACGGCTTTATCCTGCTCTATTCCGATAAAGATGATCCCGTCATTGACTACTTATTCGAAAATCAAGTCCCATTCTCATTGATCGGTCAACCTTATACGAACGAAGATCAAGTGATCTATGTAGATAATGATAATCAATTATTGGGAAAACATGCTACGGACTATCTAATTGAAAATGGCCATAAAAATATCTTATTTATTACCAATACAACGCACGAAAACGTCTATTACGAACGCTATTTCGGCTATCAAAAAGCGATGATGTTGGCTAATTTAACGGTGTTGCCTTCTGTTGATATGGAGCAACCTGAAGATTATGTAGCATTTGAACAATTGCTAAAAGAAACCAAAGCTACGGCTGCAGTTGTGATCGATGATATCTTTGCGATGAGGATGATTCAACTAGCACAAATGTATGGTTATCGTGTGCCGGATGATTTTTCAGTGATTAGTTTTAATAACTCGATTTATGCTACATTAGTTCATCCTTATCTGACCAGTATCGATATCGATATTGCCGAACTTGGGAAAATGGGCATGCAAAAGTTGATCGAATCTTTACAGGAAAAAGAAGCAACTGGAGTTCGGATGGTGATTCCGCATAAGTTAATCAAGCGGGAAACAGTGCTATCCTTGAATGAAACAAACTAAAACCACAACAAATAAACCATTAAAATCTAACTAGTTCAGAAATAAAAAGCTGAACTAGTTAATTTTTATTGGCAAAAAAACGACTACAATTGTAAACTTTTTGTGATGAGCAAGAAGGAGAGGAGAAAATGATACAATCAATAACCGATGAAAACTTCATCCAAGAGACAAGCCAAGGAATTGTTCTAGTAGAATTTTGGGCACAATGGTGTAGTTATTGCAAAATGCTGGAACCTGTTTTAGAGGAACTAGATCGAGAATATGCAACGGACATTCAGATTAGACAAATGAATGTTGAAACAAACGAAGTAATTCCCGAACAATATAATGTAATGAGTTTACCGCTTTTAATTCTATTTAAGGATGGAGAAGCAAAAGAAAAAATTGTTGGCTATTATCCCAAACATATACTGAAGAACTATTTTAAAGAAATCCTACAAAAATAAAATATTGACAAACAAGCTATTATGAATTAAGATACAAGTGAATCAAAAACGACTACAATTGTAGATTCCTAAGAAAGTAGAAGATACTTATGAAAACTAGCAATTATGATCTTTTTAAACGTGATTAACACATCTTTAAAAAAATCGTTCAACCAAGGCTTCAACTAAACAACATAGTGATTCTTTCAGCCAGATATATTCCGGAAATACAAGGAACAATAGGTAAAGTAACTACCATCTATGAGATTTAAGCATGTGCAGTAACTTATAAACGTACTTGATCAGCAAGTCTGGCTGATTGAAGAGGACCTGATGCAATAATTAAAAAGTGGGAGGAAATCTAAATGGCAGTAGCAGAAATGCACCATATAACCGATGCGGAATGGGAAATTATGAGAGTTGTCTGGACGCAAGGAACAACAACGAGTAAAGAAGTCCAGCAAATTTTAAATCAAAAAACAGAGTGGAAAACAACAACCGTAAAAACCTTACTCGGACGTCTGGTTGAAAAGAATTTCCTATCCACTGAAAAAAACGGCAATAAATTTATTTATCGATCATTAATAGAAGAAAAAAGTACGATTCAGTTAGCGACAACAGAACTACTAGAGAAAATCTGTGCAAAAGAGGTCAGTTCTGTTGTTAAAACAATTATTGCTGAAAGCTATCTGAGTTTTGAGGATATAGAGCAGCTAGAAAAAGTATTAGCAGCAAAGAAAGAATCAGCGGTGGATGTTGTGTTATGTAATTGCACCTCAGAACAATCACTGTATCAACAAGCAAATTAAAAAACTAAGGAGATGGAGAAAAATGGAAGTAAAAACATTTGATATAGAAGGGATGACGTGTGCCTCTTGTGCTCAAACAGTCGAAAAGGCGACTGCAAAACTAAGCGGCGTGTCAAAGGCCACCGTCAATCTTGCAACAGAAAAACTAAATATTGAATATGATGAAAGTAAACTATCAGAAAGCGATATTCAAAAAGCCGTGTCCGATGCAGGCTATGAAGCTTTAAGTAATGTACAACAACGAACGTTTGATATAGATGGAATGACGTGTGCTTCATGTGCACAAACGATTGAAAAAGCAACCAATAAACTAACGGGTGTCTCAAAAGCTTCAGTCAATCTAGCGACAGAAAAAATGGTCGTTGACTTTGATCCATCAGCAATAAACGTTTCTGATATCACCAAAGCCGTATCAGATGCTGGATATGAGGCAATCGAGCAAGTGGATTCTGCAGATACTGTGGATAAAGACCGCGAGAAAAAACAAAAACATATCAAAGAAATGTGGCAACATTTTTGGATGTCAGCAGTCTTTACGATTCCATTATTATATGTCGCAATGGGACACATGGCAGGTCTGCCATTACCAGCAATAATCGATCCAATGATGCATCCAGAAACATTCGCCATGGTTCAATTGATTTTAACGATTCCTGTATTATATTTAGGTAGAAGTTTCTTTACAGTTGGGTTTAAAGCTTTATTTAAAGGACATCCTAATATGGATTCGTTAGTTGCTTTAGGAACTAGTGCAGCTGTAACGTACAGTCTATACGGGACTGCTATGATTTTTGCTGGCGATCCGCAATTCACAATGGCGTTATATTACGAATCAGCTGGCGTGATTTTAACATTGATCACATTAGGGAAATACTTTGAAGCTGTTTCAAAAGGAAAAACATCAGAAGCGATCAAAAAATTAATGGGCTTGGCACCAAAAAATGCCCGTGTTTTCCGTAATGGTCAAGAAATGGAAATTCCAGTAGATAGCGTTCAGTTAGATGATACGATCATTGTTCGTCCAGGAGAAAAAATTCCAGTAGATGGCGTTGTGATAGAAGGATCATCTGCAATCGACGAGTCAATGTTAACAGGTGAAAGTATGCCAGTTGAGAAAAAAGTCGGGGATAATGTTATCGGTGCAAGTATCAACAAAAATGGTAGCTTCCGTTTTAAAGCAACCAAAGTCGGTAAAGATACAGCATTGTCTCAAATCATTAAATTAGTTGAAGATGCTCAAGGATCCAAAGCACCAATTGCTAAAATGGCAGATAAAATTTCTGGTGTTTTTGTACCGATCGTAATGGTTTTATCTGTGTTAGCTGGTTTAGCTTGGTACTTCTTAGGACAAGAATCATGGGTATTTGCATTGACGATCACGATTTCCGTTTTAGTTATCGCTTGTCCATGTGCGTTAGGATTAGCAACACCGACAGCGATCATGGTGGGAACCGGAAAAGGCGCTGAAAATGGCGTATTGATCAAAAGTGGAGATGCACTTGAAACAACGCATAAAATTCAAACAATCGTTTTTGATAAAACAGGAACAATTACAGAAGGAAAACCAAAAGTAACAGATGTCGTGACAGCTAATGATATGAGTCATGATGAATTATTAAGACTAGCAGCTTCAGCTGAAAAAGGGTCTGAACATCCTCTAGGTGAAGCAATCGTAAATGGTGCAGAAGAAAAAAATCTAGCCTTTGCTCAAACAGAAGAGTTTGAAGCAATTCCAGGTCACGGGATTGAAGTAACGATCGAAGGGAGCCGTTTATTGTTAGGAAATAAAAAATTGATGGATGATCGTGGTATTTCTTTAGGAAATTTAGGCGTCACATCAGATCAATTAGCAGAACAAGGTAAAACACCGATGTATATTGCGAAAGATGGCGCGATTGCAGGGATCATCGCAGTTGCGGATACGATTAAACCAAACAGTATTCCAGCAATTAAAAAATTGCATCAAATGGGTATTGAAGTTGCCATGATCACAGGTGATAATAAACGAACAGCTCAGGTAATCGCTAAGCAAGTGGGTATCGATCGTGTACTAAGTGAAGTTTTGCCAGAAGACAAAGCCAACGAAGTGATGAAGTTGCAAAAAGAAGGTAAGAAAGTTGCCATGGTTGGGGATGGCATCAATGATGCGCCAGCATTAGCACAAGCGGATATCGGGATCGCAATTGGTTCTGGTACAGATGTTGCAATGGAATCAGCAGATATCGTATTAATGCGTAGTGACTTGATGGATGTCCCAACAGCGGTAGAATTGAGTAAAGCCACAATCAAGAATATCAAAGAAAACCTATTCTGGGCCTTTGCGTATAACACGTTAGGAATTCCTGTAGCGATGGGTGTATTATATCTATTTGGCGGACCACTACTTAATCCGATGATTGCAGGAGCTGCGATGAGTTTCAGTTCAGTCTCTGTGTTGCTGAATGCTTTACGGTTGAAAGGGTTTAAACCTTCAGCGTTGAAAAAATAAAAAAGAAACGTTAGTAAATTGACTTAAAAGTTTATAAAATAGCCACTATCTTACCTTAATTAATGGAAAGATAGTGGTCTTTTTATTTCTGGATGAAAAGGACTAAAAAATTGATTACTTCTATAATGTAGCAGGTGCTAAAGATCTATCTTTATGGCAATAACTGCTTTTTTAAAGTTTTATCCATACTCAACGTATTTTTTTAGCAATTCGTGTCATGCCGTAATAATCAGTATAAATAATTTTTTGGAAGGTCTCTTTTTCTTGATGAATAAAAACAATTGTTTCGTTTATTTTTTCTGTTTTGAATACAGATTTATTGTTATCTGAATGGAGGTGTTTAAGTTTGAGTTTATACGGAGCATCGTATAATTTAGGCACGATAAGAAACAAATCCTCATCTGCGATTACCTCAAAAGAGAAAAAATCCTCTACTACTTCATACAGACCAACAAACCGCTTCAATAAGTAGGGAAATGTTGGTTGTATACGAGGTAGTGTGATATTAAACGAACTATCGAATTTCAATTCACTAATCTCTTTAGTAATGACACCTACTGGAATTAAGTCAAGATTACTTAAAAAAATAACTATGAATTCATCTGTTTCAAACTGTTTAATCGAATTAACAAAACCGCTGACATCACCAAAATGCTGTCGGCATAGCTGTCCGTTGATTTTAGTAATATCCCAACCGCAAGCATAACTTCCCTGATTGATGGTGAACATTAATTTGGTTAAGTCTTTCGAGATGAGTTCATGCCTTCTAAGTGCTTGATCCCAAAGGTATAAATCTTTTGCCGTGGAATAAATACCGTACGCTCCTAGTGGAAATGAAGTGTTCGTTTGAGGAGTATTTATTTCTTTTCCCCAGTAACTATAACTTGAGGCTAATTTTGAGATGATATCTACTTCATTCATGCATCCAGTATTGTTCATATTTAGCGGTGTAAAAATATGTTCTTGTAAAAACTGCGCATATGAACGTCCAGAGACCACCTCGACTATTTTTGTCAAAACTAAATACCCAGAGTTAGAATAAGCAAATTGACTGCCGGGTTCAAACTCTAGCGGCAAATTCTTGAATAAATCCAACATACCATCAAGCGTCCAGCTAAGTCGCATCGTTGTTTCCCAAAAATCTTCAAGTGAAGTGAAGTTGGGAATTCCAGAGGTACAAGTCATACAATGGTAAATAGTTATCTTATCTCCGTTTGGAAAATTGTCTAGGTATGTGTTGATAGAGTCACCACTTGATAAATAGCCTTGCTGTTGTAGAATCAATACTGCCATGGAGGTGAAAGCTTTTGTCAATGAACCTATTTGATATTTCGTGTCAGAGGTATTTGCAACATTAAACTCAATAGAAGCCAGTCCAAAACTTTGTTCTAAAAGAATGCCTGTTTTATCCGCAACAAGCAAATTCCCCTGCAAATAGCCTTGTTGATCATAGGTATTTATGTAACTTTCTAATTTTTCTTTAAAATTCATAGTGTTTCCTCTTCAGAAATCGTAGCGGAAATTTCTTTATGCAAGGTCCATACATCTTGCCCTAAGTTACTCATGATTGTGATATTTAGGTTCTGTGATCGATCATAAGATGAAATAAATGAGATGCCAGGATCTTGTCCCTGCATGTATGGGAAAATCTGTTCATCTTTTTTGGCAATCCAAAAACCATAGCCGTAACAATCAGAAGCTTGTATTGTTTGCATCAGGTTTACAGCATGTTCAGAGATGATTTTTCCGCTAAACAAGGTTTTCCAAAAACGGGAAAGATCGTTTAATGTTGTAAAACATCCTCCTGCACCACTCCCTTTAACGTCGATGCTATAAATATTAGAGTAAAATTCTTCAGTTTCGCTATCATAAATATACGCATTCGCGACATTAGCTGGCAAGCGGTCTAAAGAAAAATATCCAGTTGAAGACATGCTGGCAGGTTCAAAAATGAGTTGTTTCAAATAACAATCAAATTTTTGGCGAGTCACTTCTTCGATGATCGTTGCTAAAAGAACATAGCCTGTATTGTTGTATTGAAATCTTTTCCCAGGGATATTAACCATTTTTTTATCAATAAAAAGCGGAAAAAGATCACTATTTTTACGTATTTTGTAATTAGGAAAATCTTCCCACAAGGCTGCATAATCAGTCAGTTCTTCTTCGTCGAAATAATCTCCAACACCTGATGTATGATTCAGTAGTTGATGAACAGTAACAAGAGGATCGATATTGGGCATATTTTTTGAGAGAATTTGATTGATAGGCTGGTCAATACCGATTTTTCTATCTTCAATCAGTTTCATGATCGCAACGGCAATGAATGTTTTGCTCCCAGAAGCTGTTCCGAAAATCGTATCAATGGTATTGTCTATTTGATTAGAAAGATCTCGATAGCCATAAGTATCCAATAACAATGGAACATCATTAGATGTAACGCTGATAAAGCCACTAAAATCTTTTGGAATAGCGTGATATAAGTTCATGAGCGAAACTCCTTAAGTTAGAATATGTATTTGTCATTATATACTATAATAAGTTTATCATTAATTATGTGCCGAATGGTTTATTTTTTTATCCTTTTGGGAAAATAGTTGGTGGATTGCTCACTTTTAGTATTTAGTGTAATGCTATTGAAAGAAGGAGTGGAATTGAAATTGCAAGAGAATGTATGCTACCATAGAGCAGATATCAAACAAACGTACAATAAAGCAAGAAAGGAAGTGATCAGCAGATGAATACCTATAAATTAATATTGATCATGCTCCCGCCGCTTCCCGGAGATCGATGTTTTTTTTCAACTCTTTAATAAAGTAAAGTAGCTGTGAAGATTTGTTTTTGCAGCATTTAATCTAGGAGGAAGTATTTTGAAAAAAAGCATCGTAACGCGTGTACCATCTTTATTATTATTGATTGTTTTAGTTGGATTTCCACAAATCAGTGAAACAGTTTTTACTCCGTCATTACCAGATATTGCCCTTGATTTTAAAACCTCTATGGCCACTGTTCAATTGACGTTGAGTATTTATTTTATAGCATTTGCATTAGGAGTATTCTTTTGGGGTTGGTTATCTGATTTTATCGGCCGACGTAAGGCAATGCTAACTGGATTGTTCTTTTACGGAATCGGTAGTTTTCTTTGTTTTCGTTCAGAGACGATAGAATTTTTACTCTTTGCTCGATTTATTCAAGCTTTTGGTGCTAGTACAGGATCAGTTGTCACCCAAACGATTTTGCGTGAAAGTTATTCTGGGAATCAGCACCATGCGTTATTTGCACAAATTTCCGTAGCTCTTGCGTTTACCCCAGCAATCGGACCATTGATTGGCGGCATCGTTGACCAATATTGGGGCTTTAAAGCCGTTTTTCTTGTGTTGGTCGTGATGAGTGTGTTGATTTTTAGTTATGCCTATTTCTGTTTGCCAGAGACTTTTGAAGTGAGTAAACGGATGTCGGTGAGATTAAGACCAATCATTAAACGTTTTATAACCAATCCAAGAGTTTTAACGTATGGTTTTTTAATAGGAGCAATCAATGGCGTGTTGTTTAGTTACTATGCAGAAGCTCCTTTTATCTTTATCGAGCATTTTCATTTATTAACTGCGATGTATGGCTTTTTAGGGGTTGGTGTTGCGGGAGCTTCCATTTTAGGCTCGTTATTATCGAAACGCTTGTTACCGATTTATCAGCCAGAAAAGATTATTGAGATTGGAATTAAAACGATACTATTCGGTACGATGTTTCTACTTTTGGTAAGTGGCCTACCTATTTTTACCGATGGCACTCAATTTTGGTTGATGTTGATCGGGATTTTTATTCTACTCACAGGGACAGGAACGGCACTTCCCAATTGCCTAAGTTTAGCATTGACAGATTTTCAGGATGTCATCGGTACAGCGGGAGCTATTTTTAGTTTAGGGTATTATTTGCTAGTAAGTTTGTTCACGTTTGGTATGAGCAAACTTCATAATGGAACATTAATGGTGATGCCGTTGTATTTTCTAGTGATCGGCAGTGTGATGCTTCTTTTGGCACGGAAGCTCTTATCACCAAAGAAATAAAGTTAAACCAATAAATAAAAAACATCTGCGTAAATGTACGTGGATGTTTTTTCGTGAGCGGTTTCTTTTTTTGTTATAATTGAGTTAGTATTAGAAAAAATAGTGGGGGCGAGTTTGGTGAGAGAAATTTTGTTACAGGCAATCGGCTTTTGTTTCGTGATTTTTTTAGGCTACTTGATGAAACGGATTGGTTTGTTAAGTAAAGCAGATGGCGGAACATTATCTGTTATTATTGTAAATATCACATTGCCGGCAACAGTTATTGTGAGTTTAGCAAGTGTAGATGTTTCCGGAACGTTATTTTTTTTATTGATAATGGGGATCATCTTAAATATCTTAGTTATTTTGATTGGTGGGCGAGTAAGTAAAAAACAAGCTATTTTAGAACGGAAATTTCAAATGTATTCCATGTCGGGCTATAATATTGGAAACTTCAGTTTGCCTTTTATCCAAGGATTTTACCCTTTGGCAGTACCATTTCTTTTGATGTTCGATATTGGAAATAGTGTCATGTTGACAGGCGGTAGTACGTTGTTGATTGATAAAGTTGTTGGATCCAAAGAGGAGATAACGTTTAAAAGAATTGTATTATCGTTGTTTAAATCAGCGCCTTTTACAGCGTATATGGGTATGTTGTTGCTTAGGATTATACAGGTTGGATTGCCGCTAGAGTTGATAAGCATACTAGAAATGATTGCCAAAGCAAACGGCTTTTTGTCGATGTTTATGATTGGGTTGTATTTTGAATTGAGATTGCCTAAGAAAGCGATGCGATTAGTGAAAGAAGCGTTAGTTTGGCGCTATTTATGTGGAGTGGCATTTGCATTATTATTTGCTTTTGTGTTGCCATTGGATCCGTTATTACGGATTGTGTTAGTTGTATTGAGTGTAGCACCGATGCCGACTTTTTCAGTGATTAATAGTGTAAAAGCAGGGATACCAGAAGAAACAGTTGGATTTACATCCTCTGCAAGTATTTTGATCAGTTTGATATTGATGACGGTCATCATGATGTTGATGGGATGACAATAGAAAAAGAGTGTGAGACAAACGTAGGAATCACGTTTGTTTCACACTCTAAATGCGGATGAGTGCTTTTGACCCATCCTCTTCCTTTTAACTTAAAATCAAGCGTTCTGCAATGTAGAAATCCCCGTCATACGGCGTGTCTTCTCCGCCGACTTTTTGATACAAGTCAGCACCTTTTCCAGCCAAAACGACGGCGTCTTCTCCTTGGCTCATGGCAAGAGCCCTTTCGATCGCTTCACTTCGATCGGCGATTATTTCGACTGGAATATCTGTTGTGATATAAGACTGGATTTCTTCACATATCGTAATTGGATTTTCATCAGCAGGATCATCCGTCGTTAGAATGGCACAATCAGCTAATTCAGATAAAACAGTACCAAAATCTTTACGTCGAGAAATAGCTTTGTTTCCAGTACTGCCGATAACAACAAGTAAACGACCCTTAGGATGTTCTGCTTTGACAAAAGTCAAAAGATTCCTTAAACTGTCATAATTGTGTGCATAATCAACATAGACTTTTGCACCATTTTTATTTGTTAACAATTCCATTCGGCCAGGAACGGTTGTGTCGCTGATTCCTTGTTGGCAATCGTCGCGTGTGGCGCCAACCAAAGCGCTAGCTAACGCAGCACTTAATGCATTTCCTTTATTGAAATCGCCACCTAAGCGCAAGTGATAGGCACCAGACACAGCTAACGAATCATTTTTTGCTTCGATTGAGAAAGAAAGTGAATCATCTGCACTTTTTTGATAGACATAATCAGTATCTGATGAAAAGTGATCGCCATAGACAATATAGGGAATGCTATGCAATTCAGCCGTTTCTTTCAATAATTGGAAATGATCAGAGTCGTGATTCAAAATCATTGTTTTTGAATGGGTGATCAATTGACGTTTGCAGTAAAAATAATCATCAAACGTGGGATGCTCGATTGGGCTTATATGGTCAGGTGTGATGTTTAGAAAAATACCGACATCGAAAAATAGACCATATACCCGATTTGTTTTATAGGCTTGCGACGACACCTCCATAATGAAGTGGGTCATATTATATTGAACAGCTTCAGCCATCATGCGATAAAGATCAAGAGATTCAGGCGTAGTTAAATGTGATTTGAAAAAAGTCTGGCCATCTAAAGTTGAATTCATTGTGGACAACATCGCAGTTTTCTTATTTGTTGCCTGATCTAAAATGAATTTAGTAAAGTAAGCAGCAGTTGTTTTTCCTTTTGTCCCAGTAAAACCAATTAGCTTTAATTTATTTTGGGGATAGTCATAAAAAGTCATGCTTAAAATCGACATTGCTTTTTTTATATCTGTTACAATAATTCCTAATGCAGCGGGGACTTCATAGGGCTGTTCTGCTACATAAACCTCAAGTCCGGAAGCAACTGCTTTTTCCAAATAGTCTGCTTTAAAATTGAGTCCTTTACAGAAAAAAAGTGTATCAGCACTTACAGTACGGGAATCATATGATAGTGTAGAAAATGTTTTATCGTTCATTGAGGCAGGGGGTGTTAACAGCCAACCTTGTTCTGAAACGAATTCTTTTAAAAGATGCTCTTTAATCAAGCATTCACGGATTTTTTTTAAAGAAATAGTCATCATTGCGCCTCCAAGCGGTATCTATAATCTAAATAGTAGATTATTGGATAGAAAACTTTAGAAATTCATCATACAATTTAAATGTCAAAACTTCAAGACACGTGCTGATGAAGGCTCCAAAAAAATTGCTGGAAAATAATAGATGAAACAGAATTTTTTAAGATATTTAAGAGATATTAAATAACAAACGGATAAAGAGTATATTTTAATAGGATATGAAAAAAACTATAAAAGTAAAGGTGTTTTTAACATGTTTTTTTCTGAATATAAATAAAAAATAAATACTTATAAATGAAGTGATTCTTTGGTTTTTAGATAATTCAAAAATCATAACCAGTGTTTTTTTGCAAAATCCGTGAGGAAAATATAAATAAGTGAATTTATTCAAGAAAGTCGTTGCATATACTTGATTTAACAATTAAAATAAAGAAAGCATGTTCAAAGAAAGTTGGAGGAGTTAAATGATAAATCAACCAAATCTTGCTGATCAACCTATCTTGACGAACCAAGAAAAAATGGTTAAAGGTTCTGCTTGGATGACAGCTAGTAATATAATTTCTCGTTTGTTGGGTGCAGTCTATATTATTCCATGGTATGCATGGATGGGAGAACACGCCAACGAAGCAAATAGTTTATCCTCTATGGGGTATACTGTGTATGCTCTCTTTTTATTAATCTCTACAGCGGGTATTCCTGCTGCGATTGCTAAACAAACTTCTTACTATAATTCACTAAATGAATATAAAATCAGCAGACAGCTTTTTTATAAAGCCCTTCAATTAATGGCTATTTTAGGAGCGATTTCTGCAATTATAATGTACCTTGCAGCACCATTGTTGGCAAAATGGTCTGGTGGTGGGGAAGAATTGATCCCGACCATGCGTGCATTGAGTTTAGCGGTTTTGATTTTTCCTTGTATGAGCGTTGTACGTGGTTATTTCCAAGGAAACCAAGATATGATGCCATTTGCGTTATCACAAATCGTTGAACAAGTCGCACGTGTTTTCTATATGTTATTGACAGCATTTATTATCATGAAAGTATTTAAAGGTGATTATGTTGATGCAGTGACACAATCGACTTTGGCAGCGTTTATCGGTATGTTAGCTAGTTTTATAGTATTATTTTTCTACATCCGTAAGCAAAAACCAATGTTTGATTATCTTGAAGCACATAGTGCAAATGAACATGAAGCATCAACGCGTGATTTGTTAACAGAAACGTTAAAAGAAGCGATTCCGTTTATTATAGTTGGTTCAGGTGTAACAGTCTTTAAATTAGTCGATCAATTTACTTTTTCTAACTTTATGAACACATTTACGACTTATTCTGGTAGTCAATTACGGACGTTATTTGCGATTTTTAATGCGAATCCGGATAAATTAACAATGGTCGTGATTGCTTTAGCAACATCAATTTCAGCAACAGGACTTCCTTTGATCACTGAAGCGATTACGTTGAAAAAATACCGAGACTTATCGAAATTGATTAGTAACAATCTACAATTATTTATGTTTGTGATGTTGCCAGCAACATTCGGAATGATCGTCTTGGCAAAACCGCTTTATACAATGTTTTATGCTCCAGATGATTTAGGTGTATCAGTCTTGATCCAGGCATGTTTTGCTGGTCTGTTTATGGGGCTTTATATGTTGTCTTCAACAATGTTGATGGGGATGTATGAAAATAAAGCAGCAATCAAATATTTTGGACTTGGTTTAGTCTTGAAGTTAATTGTGCAATATCCAAGCGTACGTCTTTTTGAAGTGTATGGTCCATTGATTGCTACAATGATCGGTTTCACATTATCTTGTGTCCTAATCATGAGAAAAATCAAAAAGGTCAGTCACTTTAATTTTGGGTTGACGTTACGACGTGGTTTGTTGATTTTCTTGATCACCTTAGTTATGATGATCGGGGCAATCATTATGAGACAATTCTTGTATCTATTTTTAGATCCAACACGTAAGTTCCAATCTTTTGTGATCATTATGATCGTAGCAGCCTTTGGTGGCGCGATATATGGGTATATCACATTAAAACTACGTTTAGCCGATAAATTATTAGGTGCTAGCGTTGGAAAAATTCGCCGTAAATTAAAAATAAAATAGAATCAAGTAACGAGCGGGGCGTAATGCTCCGCTTTTACTCTATCTAGTTTTAAGAGCTAGCCTATTGGGAAAAAAGCTGAATCAACTCGTTCAGTTTTTAAATGGAGGAGAGAAAGTATATGCGTTTAGATAAATTCCTTGCAGAAACAGGTGTTGGCAGCCGAAAAGAAGCCAAACAGTTATTGAAAAAAGGGCTAGTAACAGTTAATGGTCAAGTTATCAAAGAGGCTAAAACACAAGTGGATGAAGTGCAAGATATCATTGAACTTGCTGGTGAAGAATTAACCTATCAACAGTATTACTATTACATGTTGCATAAACCTCAGGGCGTGATTTCAGCAACTGAGGACAAATGGGATCAAACAGTGGTAGATTTACTAAAAGATGAAGATTATCGGGAGGATTTATTTCCAGTTGGGCGCCTAGATAAAGATACAGAGGGCTTATTGTTGTTGACCAACGATGGACAATTAGCACATCAATTACTATCCCCTAAAAAACATGTCGATAAAGAATACTTCGCAATCGTTCAAGGGCTTGTAACGAATGATGATATTCTTCAATTTGCAGATGGCTTTGCATTGACCAACAAAGAATTAGTCAAACCAAGTGAACTAATGATTGAGGCTATAAATGAAGAAGAGAAACGCTCAGAAATTCGTTTGATCATCCAAGAAGGAAAGTTTCATCAAGTAAAACGCATGTTTGAAGCGATAGATAAAAAGGTTGTCTACTTAAAAAGATTGCGTATGGGGAATTTATGGTTGGATGAAGAACTGGAACTTGGAGAATATAGAGCGTTAACTGAATCAGAACTTGAAGGATTAAAAACGAACAACTAGAAGGTAACCAAAATACAAGTAAACATGATGGCTTTACTTTAAGGTAATCATAGTTACTTGTATTTTCTTTGACTAGTTAGTCAACGGGGGGCTATACTTCAATTGACTAATTAGTCAATGTTATCTGACTATGTGAGCTAACTCTTCGGAAAAAGATAAAATCTGATTGTGGTAAAAAACGTCACCCTCATATTTTCCCATTTTTCTTTCAGAGTTGGACGAACCCGTTACGCTTTTATATTGAGGAGAAGTGATAAAATGAATGCTATTGAACTCAAAGGATTAACGAAATTATATAAAAAACAACCAGCTATCGATCAAGTAGAATTGTCTGTAGAAAAAGGGGAAATCTACGGTTTCATCGGTCCAAACGGTGCAGGAAAATCAACGACGATTAAAACCATGCTGAATTTTATTTATCCAGATCATGGAACCGCTACGTTACTTGGATTAGATAGTATCAAAGAAGTAAAAGAAATTCGTAAGCGGACGGGATATGTCTCTAGTGATGTTCGTTTTTATCCTAATATGACTACTCTTGAAGTACTTAAATATATCGCTGCGTTTCATCAAGTAAAAGAAAGCAAAAAGCAAATTGCTTATTTTATTGAGTTATTTGATATTGATGCGAAGAAGAAAATGTTTGAATTATCTTTAGGAAATAAAAAGAAAATCGCGATAACAGCAGGAATTTTACCTAATCCAGAATTGTTGATTTTAGATGAACCAACGAACGGGTTAGATCCATTGATGCAACATCGTTTATTTGAAGAGTTGGAAAAATACAATCAACAAGGGATGACGATCTTTTTATCTAGCCACGATTTAAACGAAGTTCAACAGCATGCACATCGAGCCGCCTTTATTCGTGAAGGGAAAATCATCACTGTTCAAGATATTACAAAAGAAAAATCTCTAGGTAAAGTGATTACATTGATCGGCGACCACATTCCATTATCTTTATTTGAAAAAATGGGCGCAGCAATTTTAAAACATCAAGGAAATGAGACTCGTTTATTGTTCGAAGGAGATTTACGAGAAATTTTACCCTTATTAGCAGATGCGTCGATTCAAGATTTTACGGTTACAAACCCAGAACTGGAAGATCAGTTTATGGCGTTGTATGAAGGAGGGGTAGTGAAATGATCACAGCTAAAATCGAAAGCAAAGGACTCATTAAAGGATTAATCATTTGGACGATCTTATTTGCTGTGATAATTTTTGGCTTCAGCGCTGTCTATCCGCAAATGCATAGTTCAGCTATGGAAGATCTTTTAGGAGCAAAACTAGATGGGTTATCGCCGGCGCTTTTAAAAACTTTTAATATTAGTGTAAATGGTCAAGCAAGTTTTTTAGTTGCTGCAGGTTTCTTTGCCTATTATTTTCAGTATATGTTTTTAGCTGCATCGATTTACGCAATGATGCTAGGCAGCCAGGCATTGATCAAAGAAGAGACGGATGGCACTATTGAATTTTTATATGCCCAACCTGTGACACGTAGAGAAATTGTGACGAGTAAAGTTGGAGTGAACCTACTCATTTTGGCTATCTTTTGGTTGTGCTCATTTGGTGTATCGCTAGGCTCAACCTTGCTATACCGTCAATCAACCGATTCGGTCGCAACGATAACCAAAGAAATCAGTAAAATCTTCATGCAAGAAAGTTTGATTTTACTGTTTTTCTTAGCGTTAGGCTTTTTTGTCTCAACCTTTTTAAAATCAAGCAAACAAAGCACCAGTGTTTCTTTAGGGATTGTGTTTGGGTTTTATTTGATCGGGATTTTTTCTGATTTGAATGACTCTTTTAGTTGGGCGAAAACAATTTCTCCAACCCATATGGGTATCCCAAGTAATTTATTAGATAAAGGCTTATCTAGAGGTAATGTATTATTGTTGAGTGTGTTGATTCTGTTATTCCTAGGAGGAACTTACATGGTTTACCAACGGAAGGATCTGAAAGTCTAGTGCAAAACATCAACATCGATCAACAAAAATATGACCGAAAGATATCGTCCAGTTAGTTTTGGGTGTATTGGATCAACTTTATATGAAAAGTATACAGTTTATAAATAGGGATCTAGACGTGACAGAGATCAACCAAATAGAATTTTTAGTAAAACGGGCAGAGACGTATATGGGGATTTTACAAACTGGATTTCTAGAAAATAAAGCAGAAGAAAAATGATCCTCATTTTTCTTCTGCTTTATTCTGTGTGTTTTCAAACTGTTTCATATAATAAGGTAAATTCTGACTGATTTCGGTGGGCAAAACCACGTAATGTTCTATTCCTAACGTCTCACCAATCAAACTGTGGAGATAAACTGCCGCGCAAATAGCAGCCTCTTTATCGTCAAATTGAGCAAGAAAGCCAGCAATCATTCCAGCTAAAGTATCCCCCATTCCGCCAGTTGCCATTGCAGGCGTTCCTAGTGGGTTTTTGAATTGAGCATTGGTCGTATAGATTTCTGTTCGATGGCTCTTTAAGATCACTGTGGCACCTAATTGTCTTTGTACAGCTTGATTTTGTACAACGGTTTGGTTGTCTATTTTAAGCCTACTTAGCCGCTCCCATTCCATTTGATGGGGCGTGAATACGACTTGTTTTGGATACTTCAACGCGTAATGATGTTGAGCAAATAAAGTAATGGCAGATCCGTCGATCACGAGCCATTGTTCAGGTTTTTGCTGCTGTAAAACGAACGCTAAGAGTTGCTGACTATGAGAAGTCAGACCTAACCCAGGTCCAATCAAAATCACATCTGCTGTATCAAGTAAATCCGTTAGTCCATTTATAAGTGTCCAATCTAGTACCATCGCCTCAGGCAAACGAGCATGAAGTGCCGTATGGTTCTTTTCGGCTGTAACGACGGAGGTTAACCCACAGCCTGCTTTGACACATGCTTCTGCACTCATCATGATGGCTCCGCCATACATTTCATTTCCACCGATCAATACCGCTCGTCCAAAGGTTCCTTTGTGAGAATTTTTCGGCCGAGAACGGATCACCGCACTCAAATTTTTTTGTGAGAGTTCCTGCATATGAATGTCCTCCTTGAGGGATTTACCCTCAGTATAAATCTGTTTCGAAGCAAGCACAAAATATTACGGAAAAAACTGTTCCCGCCTTTTTCTTTTAAGCCAGTTAGTGGTATGATGGGGAGGTAGAATAATGAATTGGAGTGACTAAAAAATGACAATTGATTGGCAAAAAGAAGTAGACGCACGTAAAGATGCGCTATTAGAAGATTTACAAAACTTATTACGTATCAATAGTGAGCGTGATGACTCAAAAGTAACACCAGACGCACCATTCGGACCAGGACCTGTTGCTGGCTTAAAACATATGTTAGCTTATGGTGAGCGCGATGGCTTCATTGTAAAAAACGTTGATAACTACGCTGGACACATCGAATATGGTGAAGGGGATGAAACATTAGGGGTTTTCGGACATATGGACGTGGTTCCTGCTGGTGACGGTTGGGATACTGATCCTTATGAGCCTGTGATCAAAGATGGAAAAATCTTTGCCCGTGGTTCAAGTGATGACAAAGGGCCAAGTATGGCGGCTTATTATGCATTACGAATCATCAAAGATTTAGGATTACCTTTGTCTAAAAAAGTTCGTTTTGTCGTAGGTAGTGACGAAGAAAGCGGCTGGGGTGATATGGATTATTACTTCAAACATGAAGAAAAACCTGACTTTGGTTTCTCACCAGATGCAGAATTCCCAATCATCAATGGTGAAAAAGGAAACGTAACGATCCGCTTAACTTTCAAAGGCGGAAACGGCGTGGACTATCAATTAGTTAGCTTTAAATCTGGCTTACGTGAAAATATGGTTCCTGGAACTGCAACGGCAATCGTAACAGCAGCTTCAGCAGATGATGCAGCATCTTTAACAGCGTCATTTGAAACATTTATTAAAGAAGAACAAAAAATTTCAGGACATGCGAAACTTTCAGATCAAACAGTTACCTTCCATGTTGTTGGTAAAGGTGCACATGGTGCTAGTCCACAATCAGGAATTAACGCTGCTACATTCTTAGCAACGTTCTTAAATAATTACAGCTTTGCTGAAGGCGCATATAGCTTCATCAATACATTAGCAGAATTCGTTCACGAAGATTTCTACGGTGAAAAATTAGGAACTGCATTTGAAGATGAAAAAATGGGCAAATTAACAATGAATGCTGGTATTGTGAACTTTGATTCTGCTAACCCAGAAAATAGCTTAGTGACATTAAACTTCCGCTATCCAAAAGGGACATCAGCAGAAGAATTACAAGAAAAAGTACAAAAAACAGTGGGTGAAAATGTAATGGCCACACAAGGTGGACGTAATCAAGAACCACATTACGTACCTGCAGATGATCCATTGGTTGAAACGTTATTACAAGTTTACGAAGATCATACTGGCCAAAAAGGTCATGAACAAATCATCGGTGGTGGAACGTACGGACGTTTACTAAAACGTGGTGTGGCATATGGCGCAATGTTTCCAGGCTATACAGATACAATGCACCAAGCCAATGAGTTTATGGCATTGGATGATTTATTCCGTGCGACAGCTATTTATGCGGATGCGATTTATCGTTTGGCGAAATAAACTTCACCACATTAATCTAAAAAATTCAGAAAACCTGACAGACAGTTGTCAGGTTTTTTTCTGTACAATAGAAACAAGTCGTTAGAAACAAATAACATTTTCAAGTATACTTATAAACATACTTAAAAATAGTGAAAGTTTGACGAAAGATAAATAAGACATGCATATAAGAAAAAATGAGGTGAATAGATGATTAATTTTCAAAAGGTTTCCAAAAGGTACAATGATCAATTAGTGTTAGAAGACTTTGATATCTCAATTGAAGACGGTGAATTTTTTGTACTAGTCGGACCAAGTGGGAGTGGAAAAACAACTACGTTAAAAATGATCAATCGGTTGATCGAACCAACGGATGGAGATATCTATTTTAATGATCAAAGACTGATTGAGTACAATTTAAAAGAACTAAGGTTAACGATTGGCTATGTGCTGCAACAAATCGCACTATTTCCCAATCTGACTGTCGCTGAAAACATCGAGTTGATTCCAGAAATGAAACATTGGAGCAAGGCCAAAAGACGGGAAAGAACGGAAGAATTACTAAGAAAAGTAAGCTTACCGCCAGAAGAATACCTCCATCGAAAACCAGCTGAATTATCTGGTGGCGAGCAACAACGGATCGGAATCTTACGAGCGATTGCAGCCAAACCAGATATTATTTTAATGGACGAACCGTTCAGTGCTTTAGATCCGATTTCAAGAGGGCAATTACAATTGTTGATCAAAGAGCTGCATAAGGAATTAGCTAGCACCGTTGTTTTTGTAACCCATGATATGAATGAGGCTCTACTTTTAGGTGATCGAATTTGCGTGATGAAAGACGGTAAAATCGTTCAAACAGATACGCCAGAAGCCATCAAAAGTCATCCGGCCAATGAATTTGTGGCGCAGTTCTTTCAACATGAGCATACCAATTTGGAGAATTATTGTGCAGAGGATTTAGTAGCCGCTGGGTTTGTAGAGGATGGACAAGTTGAGAGTGAAACCACTGTGACTGTAGGAACAGATTTACCAACGGTGATTCGTTTACTTGTAGCAGGAAAAACCGTTGTATTAGTCGATGAAGATGGTCCAATCGGTGAAATCACAGATCGAACGATTTTACGCTTTTTAGAGACAAAGATAGAAGGTGATCAATAATATGGGAAAACTGATCGAAACATTCATCGCCCGTAAAGAAGACTTTATTCAAGCGGTCGTCGAACATATCCAACTATCGTTATTGTCATTATTGATTGCGATTCTTATCGCAATTCCGTTAGCAATTCTACTAACGAATTACAAAAAAGTCGCTGAATTTGTTCTGCAAATTACGGGGATTTTCCAAACGATTCCGTCACTCGCTTTATTAGGATTATTGATTCCAGTTATTGGGATTGGCAGTCCACCAGCTATTGTGGCGTTAGTGATTTACGCTCTGTTTCCAATTTTACAAAATACCTATACAGGTTTGACTGAAATTGATCCTTCGTTGGAGGAAGCAGCCGAAGCTTTTGGTATGAATAAGAGGGAGAAACTAATCAAGTTTGAGTTGCAGTTAGCGTTGCCGTACATCATTTCAGGTATTCGTACAGCAACCGTGATGATCATTGGGACGGCAACGTTAGCTGCTTTGATTGGTGCAGGAGGTCTTGGAACATTCATTTTACTCGGGATCGACCGAAACAATGTGTACCTGATCTTGATTGGGGCAATTTCCTCCGCTGTTTTAGCAGTCTTGTTTAACTTTGGAATCCATTTATTGGAGAAAGCCACAGTGAAACGAATTGTAGCTGCATTTATGGTGTTACTTGCTTTATTAGTGGGTTCATTTGTCTATACCCATCAAGAAGCAGAACAAAAAGAAATCACTGTTGCAGGAAAATTAGGTGCAGAACCAGATATCCTGATCAACATGTATAAAGAATTAATTGAAGCAAATAGCGATATCCACGTAAACTTAAAATCAAACTTTGGGAAAACCAGTTTCTTATTTAACGCACTAAAATCTGGTGAAATCGATATCTACCCTGAATTTACAGGAACTGTACTTGAAACATTTTTGAAGGACAACAAAAACACATCGAATGATCCGAGAGAAGTGTATGAATACGCACGAGATCAAATCAAGACACAAGAAAATATGGATTACCTCGAACCAATGCGTTATCAAAATACCTATGCGGTGGCAGTCAAACGATCATTTGCAGAAGAAAATGGGCTGAAAACAATTGAAGACTTGAAAAAAGTCGAAAGTCAGTTAAAAGCTGGTTTTACACTAGAATTTATCGATCGTGAAGATGGCTATAAAGGATTGCAAAAATTGTATAACTTGAATTTAGATGTGAAGTCAATGGAACCATCGTTACGTTACCAAGCAATCAATAATGGAGATGTGAATGTGGTAGATGCCTATTCGACTGATAGTGAATTGAAGCAATATGATTTGGTGATTTTAAAAGATAATAAACAGCTATTTCCACCGTATCAAGGTGCGCCATTACTGAAAGCTGAAACGCTTGAGAAATACCCGGAATTAAAAGAATTATTGCAGCCTTTAGTTGGTAAGATCACGGAAGAAGAAATGAGTGAGATGAATTACCAAGTGAATGTGGAGCAAAAAGATCCAGCGACCGTTGCGCATGATTATTTGGTGGAGCATGGGATGTTGGGAAAATAGTAATTGATAGATGAGAGGGCACAACATAAGAGAGCTATCTATCTCTTATGTTGTGTTTATTATACGTTATAAGGTATAATAAAGGAGAAAGCAATCGCACTTAAGTGTGACCGCAAAAAAAGCCAGTGTTGATAACACTGACTCTTTAGTTGAGTTCTGACTAAAGCTCGATAAGACGAATTGCCACTATCTTACTTTAGCTGAGCAGATAGTGGTCTTTTTTTACTCAAAAATAGAAGTGACAAAGATTTTAATCACTTCAACAATATAGTAAGCCACAAGCGTGACAACTATTTTCGAAGCGATGTCTTTTAGCAAATCTCTCAAGGACCGCTTTTCCTAAGAAATAAAGCAGGACAAAAGCGATAAAGACATATCTTTATGGCATCAACTCCTTTTTCAGAGCTTCAGCCGTAATTCAACTAGTTATAGTATATTAAAAATTGCATCGATAATATATTGAATGTTTTACAAAATGGTAAAGGATAAATAATCAATCCTAGATAAGAACCTGCCAATCGAATGCTACGAATTTGGGTAATATGAAATAAAGTCTCAAGTCCTATAACTCAATGGATTTGAAGCTTTTTTTATTATCATACCCAACTTTTCTCATAATAAAGTAATTTTTACCAAAAAGAAATGCAAATTTCCCAAACTTTCGCTATAATAAAGAAAATAACCAAAACAGGAAGTGTAACCATGAAAAAAGCAGACCGACAACGGTTGATCAAGCAACTGATCACAGAAAATGAAATAGAAACCCAAGACGACCTGATTGCACTTCTTGAACAATCTGGTGTCAAAGCAACCCAAGCAACTGTTTCAAGAGATGTGCGTGAAATGAGTATCGTTAAAACGCACGGCTCAGATGGTCGAGTGAAGTATGCTCTATTCTCTCAACAACAAGCATCTAGCAGTGAGGAAAAACTAAAAGCATCTGTGAAGGATTCAGTGATTCGCATGGAGCGGGTTCAATTTATGGTCATTGTCCATACAGATATGGGCGCAGCAGATGTCGTCACTAATTTTTTAGATGAAGTCAGTTATGAAGAAATTGCAGGAACGGTCGCAGGTGTTGATACAATCATTATTATTGCTCGTTCGGAAGATGACGCAATCGCCATCGTTGAACGTTTTGAAGCAATGATCGATTAAAATAGAACTAATCAAAAAATGAAGGGAGATTTGGTTACATGGATTTGAAAACGTTACAAAACGGGTCGGATATAAGAGGAATAGCAGTCGAGCATGAGGAAAAAACAGCGAACTTAACACCAGCGCAAGTCGGGAAAATTGCAGTTGGAATGGTTCATTGGCTCCGTGATGAAAAAAATTTAGCTGAAAAACATCAATCGGGAAAATTGAAAATCGGTATCGGTCATGATAGCCGAATTTCAGCAGATAGTTTGAGACTAGCTTTGATCGATAGCTTTGTTGAGCAAAATGTCGAAGTCTTAGACTTTGGTTTAGCGACAACACCAGCTATGTTTATGGCTACGCAATTTCCACAATATGATTGTGATGCCGCAATTATGATCACAGCTAGTCATTTGCCGTATTATTTTAATGGATTGAAGCTGTTCACTAAATCTGGTGGTGCAGAAAAAGCGGATATTGCCTATATCTTAGAACACGCTGACGGACCGGCACTTACAGAAAAAGGCTCAGTAACAAAATACTCGGTTTTAGAGGAGTACTCTGCTGATTTAACCGACAAAATTCGTAAAGGCATGAAAACGACAGAAGAAAAACCTTTATCTGGTTTTCATATCATAGTCGATGCTGGTAATGGCGCGGGTGGTTTCTTTGCGGAAAAAGTCTTAGCAAAACTTGGCGCAGACATTACAGGTTCGCAATTTTTAGAACCTGACGGTATGTTCCCTAATCATATTCCTAATCCTGATAATAAAGAAGCAATGGCAAGCATCCAACAAGCTGTTTTGAAAAACAAGGCTGATTTAGGAGTGATATTTGATACGGACGTGGACCGCTCAGCAGTGGTAGATGCATCAGGCGAAGTCATCAACCGAAATAATTTGATAGCTGTCTTAGCAACGATTGTCTTGGCTGAAAATCCTGGCAGCAGTATTGTGACAAACTCACCAACTTCAAGCCATCTGAAAGAGTTTATAGAATCAAAAGGTGGCAAACAAGTGCGCTATATCTCTGGTTACCGCAATGTGATCAACAAAATGATTGAACTTAATGATGAGGGAATCGATACCCAATTAGCAATTGAAACAAGTGGACACGCAGCCTTTAAAGAAAACTATTATTTAGATGATGGCGCATATGTTATTGCTAAAATTCTGATGCTGTTACCTACATTAAAAAAAGAAGGCTTAACACTCGGTGATTTGATCAGTTCATTAAAACAACCAGCAGAAACTCAAGAATTACGTTTTGAAATTCTAGCAGGAAATGTCCGTGATTATGGTGAACAAGTAATTCGAAATTTGAGTGGTTTTGCCGGGAGTCAACGAGGCATGAAAGTCGATCCTGAAAACCATGAAGGCATTCGAGTGAATGTTTATGATGAGTATGGCAGTGGCTGGTTCTTACTAAGGATGAGTTTACATGAACCATTGTTAGTTTTGCAAGTTGAAAATGATCAAGCTGGAATGAATCAAAAAGTTTTAGAAGAATTGGCTAGTTTCTTTGAAGGATATAAGCAGTTGGACTTAACGAAACTCACTGAAGCATTGGGGAAATAGTAAAAGAGGTTGGGATAGGAGTGTTTAACCCCGAGAAATAAGAAGGAATTCACGAAAATTGCTCTTCAAATTTTTGTGAATTTCAGCTTATTTCCGAAGGGGTTGCTTCTGCATCTACGGTTCTCGTTTCACTCCGATCCTCGAAGCATAGAGGACCGTTTGCTCCCACCGTTTATTTGGATTTAGGGTGTGAAACAAAAGTGCTTTTTACTTTTGTCCCATACCCTTTTTGTTTTACCACAAACTGGGCTCAGCAACTGCCATAATCGTTTCCCCAGTAAATGGATGTGTCAGGTGCAGTTCATAAGCATGAAGCATCAAGCGCCCATTAGGTTTGGGATGATACAAAGGATCACCAATGATTGGATGCCCAATACTTGCTAGATGTACACGGATTTGATGTGTTCGTCCCGTTTCTAAAACACAATAAATAGTGGTATGGTTTGTCTTTAGATCATAAGATTCAATCTCAACATGAGTAACAGCCACATCACCACGCCGTTCATCAATCACTCGTTTTCGTCGATCATGACGATCACGACCAATTTTTTTTCGAATGGTCATAGACTCGTTTAGCTGCCCTGAAATCACCGCTTGATAGCGACGATAGATTTGCTTACTTTCCAATAATCGGCCTAAAATAGGCAAAACGAAAGGATTTTTAGCAAATAGAATCGTACCGCTTGTTTCTTTATCTAACCGATGAACCACATATGGGACTTGGTTTTTAGGTGCTAAGTAGGCAGCTAAATGATTAAGGAGTGTGTCGTTTTCATTTGGTTGATTCGGGTGAGTTTTCATGCCGATCGGTTTATTTAAAATGATTAAATGCTCATCTTCAAAAAGCACATTCACTTTAGCGATGTTCCCCAAAAGAATCGCAGGTATTGGATAATCTTCTGGCTCAAACTGTAACGTAACAATATCGCCGCTTTTCACAGGGAAATGAAATAAAGCAGGTTCTCCATTGATCGAAACATTTTTTCTAGTTCTCAAAAAATGGCGTACTTTACGAGGAACTAACCATTCTTGTTCCAGTAATTCTCTGACTGTTTGTTCGTTAAAATCCTTTGGTAACTGGATGGATAATTCCATATGTTTTCCACCTTTTCAATAGCGTTCTCTCTTAGTTTAACAAATGGAAGAATAAGTTCAAGTAGTTAGTTGGGATGAAAGGTTCAAGTAAGGAAGATTTTTTGAGAAAGGTAAGTAGAGGGTATGACGTTTCATTGTTCAGTCTTTGTGCCAGTATCGGTTCTATTTTTTTGTTTGTTAGTTTTTGTCTAAGGTGTTTGGTGATTCCAAGTAATGGAACTTCGCTCACTATGTTTGCCAAGTATTGTTCATCATCTACTCTGGCGGAGCCAGTCGTAGTGATTCACAACAAATACCCGTCCTTTGGGGAAGGACGGGAAAGGAGTTAAAAAATGAAAAAGTGTTTTGTTAGGGTTGTTTGTTGGTATACATATATAATACAAACTAAATATGAATTTTTTGTGTATTAATTTATCTGAAACTGTAAATTTTTTCTAAAGAAGTGTTTAAGTTTCACACAAAATCACCTAACTAGTTACCGCTCATTGTATTGATCAAACGTTTCGTCCAGTTAAAATCGGTTTTTGTAATGGTATCATCACCAAATTGTTTGCCATCGCGATCAATGGCATAAACAAACATGCCGCCTTTTTGTCCATCTTTTGGATTCCATTTTGCATAAGCGTAAGCTCGGCTTGTTTCATATGGTTCTACGGTATCATTCCAACGGTTGTGATCTTGTTCTTCTGGGAATGAGATACCAGGAAGAAACTGTTGTGGTGTGATCGATGTTTTGTACGTACTCCAAGTGCTATCTAAAGAACTAGCTGAGCGACCATAGGCTTGTACGAATAGATAATCAAAATAAGAAGCTGTTTTTTTAAACAAAGAGTGATTATCTTTATTTGTATCGTAAATCAATAGCTTACCAGTATTAGAATTTGGACCTAATTTTTTAGATAAGGCTTTGAATGTACCAACTGCCATTTCTTCTTGTTTAGTGGTTAAACTAGACTCCATATCAACATCCAGTCCATCTAAATTCCAAGGCGTAAGATAAGTATCGATCAGCTGTTGAGCATAGGCTTCATATTCAGCTGTTGTTGGTGTAGCCCCCGCATGAGGAACATTCCAAATTTCTCGAATATCGATCGTCCGGATAACGCGTGTTCCTCTAGCGTGCAAGGTAGGGACGTAAGTGTCTTTCAATGTATCCCAAAATTTCTGTTGATCTGTACCAGGATTGACATAATGGAAAACAGAGACAATATCCACACCTTCTGGAATATCGGTCATAGCAGTTACGTTTTGATCAGGTAAAGTTGAATTTGCATCGTGAGGCATGGTCACATCTCGCCATGTGCGATAGTAAGCCATCATGATTGGGTCTGTGTTCGTCTTTGCTTGTGCTGCCTCCGACGGATTAAAAAACAGACTAAAACTTAGTAAAAAGAAAAGCGGAATAAGTAAAAATGCTCTTTTTTTAGACATAAAAATTCTCCTCTTCTATTTATTGGTAGAACGGTTACATTTAAAAAAAGTGTAGCATAAAAAAAATTATAATAACAATTAAAGCGGCTCTATTTTATGATCTAGGTAGCAATTTCAGGTCTAGTTGTCTAGCTTGAAAATTTTTCCAAAACAAAAAGAGACCCACTCTTTGGGGAAGAGTGGGAAAAGGAGTTAAAAAATGAAAAAGTGTTTTGTTAGGGTTGTTTGTTGGTATACTTGTATAATAAAGGGGAAATATGAATTTTTTATGATCAAATCGTTTTTAAATAAGCACTTTTTTTCGACGAAAATAAGAACTTGCGATTTAGATTTCTACGTTAACCACTAAAATCATGGATTTCTTGATGTATTCTTAAACATTTCTACATAAAAATAAAAGAAAAACGTGTTAAAATAGGCAAAACAAAATTCTATGTACATTATTCATGCTAAAGCCGTATGAATAAAAAGAATTTTCTATGTTAAAATGGCTTAGAAACTTTTATATAAAGAGGGAGCACTATGGACGTTAAAAAAATTATGGGAAAAATAAAATCAGGTTTTCAGCGCTTTTGGGTGTGGATCAAACCTTACCTAGTTCGCTTTCATCACTGGCGGAAGCGAATCTGGAAAAAATATCAAATCAACAAAATTATTTTGCTATTAGGGATGGTGGTTGTTTTAGTCACCAGTATTTATCTATTCACTTTAGCGAAGTCGGCCAATGTCGGAGCCTTAAAAAAAGGGTTGGAAGAATCCACAGTTATATACGATAAAAAGGGCGATGAAGCTGGGAAGCTTTTCGGGCAAAAAGGAACCTTTGTCACGATCGATCAAATTTCTCCTTATGTCAAAGATGCATTGATATCAACTGAGGATCGAAATTTTGAGACCCATCACGGTTATGATATCAAAGGTCTTTTGCGTGCCGTTGTCGGGAAGTTGAGCTTTGGAATGGTTGGTGGTGGCGGTGGTGGTAGTACGATCACGCAACAGCTAGCTAAAAATGCCTACCTCACCCAAGAACAGACCATGACCCGTAAAGCGAGAGAGCTGTTCTTAGCAATTGAAATCGAGAAAAAATATGACAAGCAGCAAATTCTAGAGATGTATCTCAATAATTCCTATTTTGGAAATGGGGTTTGGGGAATCGAAGATGCCTCGCATAAATATTTTGCTGTTAGTGCCAGTGAATTATCAGTTGGTCAAGCAGCAACTTTAGTTGGGATGCTGAAAGGACCAGGGATTTTTAATCCAATCGATTACGTTGAAAATGCTGTTAATCGCCGGAATACGGTTTTACAGTTAATGGTAGATAATGGGAAATTATCACAAGGGGAAGCGGATGCTCAAGCAGGTGTTGATATGGGCAGTATGCTAGCAGATAATTATTCTGATCAAAATTCAGACTACAGATATCCGTATTACTTCGATGCGGTCATTGATGAAGCGGTAAATAAATATGGCTTAAAAGAAGAAGATCTATTGAATAAAGGCTATAAAATCTATACAGCGTTAGATCAAGATTATCAAAAAGCGATGCAGCAAACCTATGATAATGACGCCTTATTCCCACCAAATGCAGAAGATGGTGCCATGGTTCAAAGTGGTTCCGTTGCGCTTGATCCAAAAACAGGTGGTGTGCAAGGAGTTGTTGGAGGACGTGGGGAACACGTATATCGAGGCTTTAACTTTGCGACACAAACAAAACGTTCACCAGGTTCGTCTTTAAAACCTATCTCGGTTTATACACCTGCTTTGGAATCCGGCATGAAACCAAATAGTATTTTAGAAGACAAACCGCAAGATTATTATCCAGCTGAAAACTATAGCCGGACGAACAGCGGCGAAGTGACAATGTACCAAGCCTTAGGGGAAAGTTTGAATCTCCCAGCTGTTTGGACATTACACAAAATCGGGTTAGATAAAGGATTTGAAAAAACGGAGAAATTTGGCATTCCTTTAGCCAAAGAAGATAAATATTATGGGTTAGCGCTCGGTGGACTGAAAACAGGTGTGTCACCTTTGACAATGGCTAGTGCTTATAGTGCTTTTGCCAATGGCGGTGTTCAATCAGAAGCCCATTTGATCACGAAAATCGTAGACTCTACGGGAGCTGTGATCGAAGACAATACCAATGCGAAAACGAAACAAATTATTACCAAAGATACTGCAGATCAAATGACCAGCATGCTTTTAGGTGTCTTTAGCTCAGGAACTGGGATTAATGCTGATCCAGCAGGCTATGTTATGGCTGGAAAAACAGGGACAACAGAAACCAACTTTGATACCGATAAAACTAATGACCAATGGGTTGTAGGCTATACGCCAGATGTGGTAGTTGCAACGTGGTTAGGTTTTGAGGAAACCAGTGAAAGTCATTATCTACAAGGAAGTAGTGCTACACATGCCTCGACCGTATTTAGCAGTCAGACACAAGGCATTTTACCTTTTACAGCACAAACGCCATTTACGGTAGCCGATGCCTATGCAACAGGTGGAATCGTACAGCCTGCAGGAGAAGTTACAACACCTGGAAATAGCGACGCATGGAAAGACAGTGTGAAAGATATCGGTGGTCAAGTCAAAGAAGGAGCCAAAGATATTGGCGGTAAACTCAAAGAAGGCTGGGACAATGCCAAAAATGGATTGAAAGACTTTTGGGGTGGTTTGACGGGAGAATAATCGGTTTGAAAACGAATCAAAGAATGGTACAATCAAAGAGAAGAATTTATAGAAACGAGGGAGATTGAATGAGCAATATTTATGATACAGCCAATCAAGTAGAACGCGAAATCCGTGAAATGGATGAATTTAAAGCTTTAGAACAAGCATATGCAGATGTAAAAGCGGATGAAGCAGCCTACAAATTATTTAAAGAATTCCAAACATTCCAACAAGGCTTACAAGAAAAACAAATGCGTGGTGAAGAATTTTCAGAAGAGGATGCTGAAAAAGCCCAAGCTTTAGCAACGGAAGTTCAAGCAGCAGAAGTTATCAATCAATTAATGCAAAAAGAGCAAGCTTTTAGTTTGATCGTCAATGATTTGAACCGTATTATTATGACACCTATCCGTGATTTGTATAACGATTAAGAGGTCGTGATTTAAGCTTTAAAATAACGAGTGAAGCAGCATGGATACTCGCTATTTTAAAGCTTTTTTAGTGTATTTTATTATAAGGGATAAACCAAAATAGTATGTAAAAAAAAGCATTAAATATTAAAAATTCTCCCATTTAACATACTTTTAATGCTATAGTATTATTAAACGAAAAAATGATTGGGGAACAAAAAGTATGATTGGTATTTATGATTACACAGTTATTCTAACGTATGGAAATGCAGTTTTTTCCATAATCGGGATGTATTTGGCGCTGACTCAACATATTGTTGAAGCGATTTTTTGTTTAGTATTTTCAGGTATTTGTGATATGTTTGATGGATTTGTTGCAAACACGAAAGAACGCACCAAGAGTGAGATGTGTTATGGGATTCAAATCGATTCACTCGCTGATTTGATTAGTTTTGGGGTGTTCCCAACAGTTTTAGGGTATGCTTCTGGTTTAACGCAAGGAATTTATTTGCCATTATTTGTCTTTTACATTTTAGCAGCTTTAATTCGGTTGGCCCACTATAATGTGACCGAAATGGAGAGAAAAGAACATTGTGACACTTGTCGAGAATATTACGAAGGATTGCCTGTTACGAGTAGCGCAGCGTTGATTCCATTGTTATTTTTTATTGCAGGACGGTTACACATTGCCTTTACTTTGGTCTATCCAGCAGCATTATTGATCATTGGTTTTTTATTTATTTCAAAAGTAAAAATCAAAAAAGTCGATCCTAGAAAATTAGCTTTTGGCGCTTTTATAGGAGCAGTAGTTGCTTTTTTTGTTCGCTAAATTTTTTAAAGGAGTAAATAGATGAATAGACGCTTTAAAACTAAACGGATTACTGAACAGGATAGTTGGTTATTACACTTTTTATATAAAAATCCGCTAGGACGGACTTTGTTGAAAGGAATTATCCAACCGCCGCTTACAAAGGTGGCTGGAGTCTATTTAAATAGTCCACTCTCAAAAGGAATGATCAATCGTTTCATCAAAAAAAATGCTTTGTCGATGCAAGACTATGAAACGATGAGTTATACGTCATTCAATCACTTTTTTATGCGGGAAATCAAGCCTGCTGCCCGCGTCTTATCTCAAGATAGAGGTGCTTTCAGTGCGCCTTGTGATGGAAAAGTAACTGTTTATTCAATTAGTGAAAAACAAACATTTAAAGTGAAGCATTCAGAATACGCGCTTTCGGAGTTACTTGATAGCACAAGTCTTGCCGCAAAATGGCAAGGCGGCTGTGCTGTCATTTTTCGTTTAACACCAGATGATTATCATCACTATTATTTTATTGATGAAGGGACAATTTCAGCACATCAGAAAATAGTTGGTATTTTTCATACCGTACAGCCGATAGCGATCCATAGCCAGCCAGTATTTTCTAGAAATGCAAGAGAAGTAACTGTGATTGAAACGGAAAATTTTGGTGAAATTGCTCAAATCGAAGTTGGTGCGTTAATGGTTGGGAAAATTAAAAATATAAAAACTTCCGGCAATTGTCATCGTTTTGAGAAAAAAGGCTGGTTTGAATTTGGTGGTTCGACTGTAATTATACTATTTCAGGAAAACCAGGTGACCATCGATCCAGAAATTTGGAATAATACTGAAAATAATCTTGAAACAATTGTGAAATTTGGTCAAATGGTGGGTCAAAAAATGGAGGGAAGTCATGAATAAGTTGGCATTTTTGGTGATTGGACTATTGTTTCTTTTAGGTAATTTCTATATCGGCAGAAAAATTCTTTTTATATTAGAACAATTTTCCTTTTTCAAGCATTCGCTGATTTTGTGGGGGATGATTGGTTTATTGGCACTTACGTCATTACTGACATTATTATTGTTTGATGCCAATGTAGGCGGAGTAATCGGTAAAATCGGGAGTTACTGGTTATCGGCTTGGTTTTTGTCATTGGTTATTTACGGATTGACTGATCTGATTTTAATGATTACACAAAAAATCACCACTGTTCAAACTAAGACAAAGCTGATCATTTGGCTAGGTTCAACATTGTTGATCGTTGTTTTATTCTGCTATGGCTCATGGCAAGCTCAACAAATCAAAACAATGAAGTACCAAGTAACGATCAATAAATCAGCAAGTAATCAAGCTAAAAAAATAAACGCTGTCTTGATCAGTGATTTGCATCTAGGGTATATCAATGATGTGAAGAAATTAGAAAAAATCGTTACTAAAATTAATCAAAGCCAACCTGATATTGTGTTTATTTCCGGTGATTTATTTGACGGAAACTATAAAGCATTGCAAGATGTCAAAGGCATTGAGCAGCAGTTCAAACGGCTCTCCTCTACTTACGGAACGTATATGTGTTGGGGCAATCATGATGCAGGGGAAACCTTTGAGAAAATGAAGGACCTTGTTGCAGCATCGAACATCACATTACTTGAAGATGAAATCACGGTTGTAGGTGAAGAACTATTAGTTGTCGGGCGAAAAGACAGTAGACCGATTGGCTCACAAGCTGGTGACCGAAAAAGCATTCAAGAACAATTCAAAAAAGTAGGCAATAAGCTGCCAAAAATCATTTTGGATCACCAACCTTCAAATATTGATGAATATAAAAATGAGAACGAATTGATTCTTTCAGGACATACCCATCAAGGACAGATTTTCCCTTTTAGTTTAGTAACAAAGGCTTACTTTACGGTCGATTATGGCTATTATCGTCAAGATGAAAATAGCCCTCAAGTCATTGTTTCCTCAGGTGTTGGGACATGGGGACCACCAATGAGAATTGGGACCCAAAGTGAGATTGTCCAAATTGAAATAACTATAAAATAGCAAATTGATAGAGGTTGGAAGTAGGCTTGCAGAGTCGAATTCCGACCTCTTTGATTTTATCGTTCTCAAAAAATGAAAAACGAACAAATTTTCGTATCTTTTTACTGACCGCTTCTCAATAAAATGATATGATTAAGGAAAAGAAATCGGGCGAACAGGAGGACCTTATGAAACTATTACATACGGCAGACTTACATCTGGATCGGTCTTTTGAAGGCCTTAAAAACAGCCCTAAACAAATCACAGAAAAATTACAACAAGCTAACCATAAAGCAATTACAGCAATCGTTGATATAGCCATTAAAAATCGGGTAGATGCGGTTATTTTGGCTGGAGATACCTTTCATCAAAGTCGGACATCTATCCGAACACAAGCCTATTTTATCGATGAGATGAAACGTTTGGATCAAGAGGGCATCCCTGTGATCATGTCGTTTGGGAACCACGATTATTATGTAGCAGAACGTTACTGGTTCGATTTTCCTAAAAATATGTTTCTTTTTAAAAAGGAACAGGTTGAGACGCATTATTTTATGACGAAGAATCAAGAAAAAGTGGCAGTAACAGGGTTTAGTTATGAGCATCCATGGATCAATGAGGATAAACTTTTAGGTTTTCCTACAAAAGAGGTAGGAGTAAATATACATATTGGGGTTTATCACGGAGATACGACCAATAACGGAGCTCAGAACTATGCACCATTTACATTTAGTGCGATGAAATCCAAAGGTTATGACTATTGGGCTTTAGGGCATATCCATCAGCCACAAGTGGTCAGTGCAGATCCATTGATCGTGTATCCGGGAACACCTCAAGGACACACAAAAAAAGAACGGACGGTACAAGGGGTTGCCATTGTTTCCATAGGAGCAGGTCATGCAACGGTTCGATTTGAACCAGTCGCTCAAGTTTCTTGGCAAGTAGAGAAGTATTCGCTGCGTCAAGCTGGAAGTTTGCAAGAAGCGTTAAGTAGTTTGACTGAGCTGATGTTGAAAGCTGGACCAACTTCTGGGCAATTGCTATTGAAAGAAATCCAGTTAACAGATATAGTGCAATTAGGCGAAGAATTCCAAATATCTTATGAAAACGGTGAATTGCTGCACTATTTACAAAACCGTTTATTGCAACAAACAAATCATTCACTGTTTTTATTCAGAGTAGAGGTAGTAGCAGAAGATTTGACTAAAAAAGTCATGATCACAGCCGCTCCAGAGCTATTAAATCAATTAGAGAAAAACTATTTACAACCGGATATCTTTTCAAATACATTACAAGAATTAGTGCAAAATCCATTGTTTTCTTCAGTTGTGTCGATAAATGAAGAGTGGCGTGAGCGTAGTGTTGAGCAGGCAAATCAAAAAATCAAAGAAGATTTTGTCATTCAGGAGGATCAGACATGAAATTCGTTGCAATAGAATTGGTTGGATTCGGTAAATGGCAGCAACACAAAATTGATTTTTCACCCAAAAACCAATTAGTATTTGGCGCAAATGAAGCTGGAAAATCAACGATTTATCAATTTATTCAAGCAATGCTATTTGGCTTTCCAGCTAAAGGAAAAAGAAAAAAAGATTATCAACCTAAAAATGGTGCAGCATATGGCGGTCGCTTGTGGTTTACTCATCCAGTGTATGGTGAAGTACAAGTTGAGCGATTTAAAGGTCAAAATAAAGGGCAAGCAAAAGTCTATTTTAATGACCAAATGGGCGATGAGTCTATGCTAGAAAAGATGATCCATCCACTGACCAAAGAACTATT
The DNA here is from genome assembly GCF_002140855.1 of Enterococcus sp. 7E2_DIV0204. Classification (NCBI taxonomy): domain Bacteria; kingdom Bacillati; phylum Bacillota; class Bacilli; order Lactobacillales; family Enterococcaceae; genus Enterococcus; species Enterococcus sp. 7E2_DIV0204. The sequence goes on along the minus strand of NZ_NGKY01000001.1, from coordinate 1,012,044 downwards.
TCAGTCTGTCTTTACTTTTCAGCAAGAGCAGCTTAGCCAATTAGAAAAACTAAATGAAGAGGCCTTGCAAACCTCATTATTGTCTCTTGGCCTATCAGGAAGTCAACAGCTATTGGTCAGTAGAGAAGCCTATTTTAAGGACGCACAGACGATTTATAAGGGGAAAGGAAGTCAGCCGTTATTAAATCAAAAGTTGAATGCCTATCAAAGTTTACAACAACGTGTAAATGATAAGGAGCAGCAAGAGCGACCTTTTCAGCAGCTGCTGGCTGAGTTAGATAGTACTGAGCAGTTAGTAACAAAAGAACGCGAAACCGCACAAGAGATCAAAAGTCAACTAGCCTTGATAGAAAAGCAGGTAATGAATTTACCATTATATGAAGAATTACAATCAATTGAACAGTCAAAGACGTTAACTGTGCTAAGTCGTGAAGAACAAGAAAATTTACTTTCAATTTATCAACAGCATCGGTTCTTAAATGAAGAATTAACAAGATTAAATCAAAGTATAGCAGCACAAAGTGAGACAGAAGATCTGACAGATGATTACCAGTTCTACTTAAAAGAAGAAGAACATATCCAACAATTACTGAATCAACGATATGATATTGATAAACTCCTCTCTGAGATCAAGTGGATGACACAATCCTTACAGCAAAACCAAGAAGAGCTGTTTCCCTTGGAAAGAAAATGGGGCTGGAATCAAGAAACCCCGCCTCAGCTATCATTTGAAGAACAAGTGGTCAAGGAGATGAGGGATGAAATCGTTGCACGAACAGTCAAACTGCAAACGACACAGACTGATTTAGAATTGCTAGAAGAGGAAATTGCGACAAGGGAAGAAAATTTAAGTACCTTTGAAACGGTCAATAAAGAGATGTTTCGAAAAAATCATCGCCAAACGACAAAAAAAGTTAATCTTCTTTTTTGTGGTTTTGCTGGAATCATTTTAGCATTGAGTTTCTTTTTACCGGTGCCGCTTCGATATGGAACGTTTATTTTAAGTGCAGGATTTTTGCTTGCGGGTTTATTTCCACTTTTTTACCAACCAAAAGATACCTATGAAAATGAAAAACGACAATGGCAAGAAAAACTATCACAACTAGATTATCTGAATGATCAATTGATAAAAATAAAAGCAGAAATGAAACGGATGCGTGAAGAGGAAAAAGACATGGAGCGTTTTATCGCTCAAAAAGTCAAGGAAAACCATTTAGGTCGAATGGATCAAGTTGAATTTTGGTTGACCTATCGTACGGATATTACACGTTATTTGATTTTGATCAATACCAATCAAGAGCTGGAACATCAATTAGAAGCAGACCAAAAACGAGTAGCAAAACTAGCGGAAGCAACTGAGCGTTATACAGCACAGTTGCCGATCGCAGGAACTTCGTTAGCTGAAAGAATGCGTGTGATCAGCAACTTTGCAGACAAAATGGAAAAAGTTCGTTTTGCTCAAGAATATCAAGCGGATGCCTACACCCGTCAGACAATTAGGGAAGTCAAAGAAAAGCAACAGCAGGTGATCGATCAAAGCCGGCCGCTACTACAGCGGTTCCAAATAACGTCGATCAACGAGATACCAAATAAGATCCAACACTATCAAGAAACATCTGCTAATCATAGACGAAAACAAGAATTGCAAAAAATGTTAATAGGTTTATACCCTGAAACGATTGACCCACAACAATTACCAAAACAGCAGTTGGAAATGTCACAGAAGCTCAAAGATCTCGAAAGTACTATTCAACAATTACAAGAAAAAGAGCAAAAGCTGCTGTATCAGCGCCAACAAATGTTGTCAGATGGTACTTTGGATGAACTATATCAAGAACAAGCAGAACTAAAAACAGAGATAGAAGAACTGGCTTTAGATTGGTCTGCTCATCAATTAGCAGGACAGCTGTTAATGGATTTGTTAACTGAATTATCAGAACAGCAGTTGCCTAATTTATTGAAAAAAGCAACGGATTATTTCAAGCTCTTAACCCAGAACACGTATCGTGGAATTCAGTTAGACGAGGAACAATTGATCGTTATTCGTGAAGATCAGCAGCGTTTTATGTTGCATGAGTTGTCCACCGGAACAAGAGATCAAGTGATTATGGCTGTTCGCTTTGCTTTTCTTTATCTACAAGAGCAACGTAGCCTATGTCCTATTATGATCGATGATGGCTGGCTACATTACGATAGTCAAAGAAAACAACAACTAGCACAATTATTTGCCATTTTTTCTGAGCATCAGCAAGTCATTTGTTTTTCTTCTGACCAAGAAATGGTAAGCTATTACAAAGAGTTAAAACAACCGATTATGGAATTAGAAGGAGCATAAATATGAAAAAAATCCGTGAACTAACAGTAGATGAAACATTTGAATTATTTCTTTTGATCAAAAATGCTGATGTGCGTATTGCAAAAAATGGGAAAAAATTTATTGCGTTTACGTTTCAAGATACCTCAGGCACGATTGATGGAAAATATTGGGATGCCTCGGAAGAAGAAATCAGTCGCTTTACAGCTGGAAATGTGATTCTTTTAAATGGAAAAAGAGAAGTTTATCAAGGCAATCCTCAAGTTAAAATTATTCATATGCGGGTTGCACGTCCCGATGAACCGAATCAACCAGCTTTATACATGGAGCGAGCGCCATTAAAACGAGAAGAGATGGTTGAAGAAATCAATCAAACTGTATTTGAAATCACTAATGCTCATTGGCAGCGGATCGTTCGTTATTTATTGACGCAATATCAAAAAGAATTTTTTGATTATCCAGCAGCTAAAAGAAACCATCATGCTTTTGCAAATGGTTTAGCGTATCACACGGTTTCCATGCTTCGTTTAGGTAAATCAATCTGTAAAGAATATAGTGAATTAAATGCAGCACTGCTTTATTCAGGAATCATCCTACATGATCTAGGCAAAGTTAAAGAACTATCTGGTGCGATGACTACTGAATATACATTGTCCGGCAATTTGATTGGGCATTTAGTGCTAGTAGATGAAGAAATTACCAAAGCTTGTATTGCGTTGAAAATCGACGAAAATGATGAAGATGTGATTGTATTACGTCATATGGTTTTAGCGCATCATGGCTTATTAGAATATGGTTCACCTGTTCGTCCGCGCATCATGGAGGCAGAAGTGCTACATCAAATCGATAATATCGATGCATCAATTCAAATGATGTTGGGCTCAGTGCGCCAAACAGAACCAGGACAATATACAGATCGGATTTTTGGCTTAGATAATCGTAGTTTCTATGTCCCAAAAGATATTTAAAATAGTTAGGAGAGAATCATGAACCAATCCATATTAACATTATGGTCAGATTTCAAAAAACAATTTTCAATCCCACATGACCACTATGAAGCGTGGGCTTTTGGAAATTCTCCTGCAATGGCGGATGAGCTATTGGGACTTGTCCTTAGTAGAGAAAAGACAGGGACTTCTTCGCTGCATCTTTTATATGAGTTAGATTTGGAAAGCGAGAAACTGCCAGAAGTAGGGAACTACAGTGTATTATTAGATGGAAATGACCAAGCACAAGCGATCATTTGTACAAAAGTAGTCGATATTCTGCCATATGCTCAGATCTCAGAAGTCCATGGTTATCTTGAAGGCGAAGGGGATCGCACGCTTAAGTATTGGCGCAGTGTTCATCAACCGTTCTTTGAACAAGAATTAGAGGAATATGAATTACCTTTTTCGGAGGATATGTTGATCGTTTATGAACTTTTTGAAGTAGTTTTTGAAAAATAGTGCAAATAAAAAAAAGAGATGAATTTCATCTCTTTTTTTTATTTGATTATTTAGAAGACTCTTCTGTTTTACTTGATGATTCTTCCGTTTTGCTTGAAGAATCTTTAGATTTTTCAGAGTCGCTTGATTTAGATTCTTTTTCTTTAGAAGAAGATTCTTTTTCATCTTTTTTAGAAGAATCGCTTGATTTAGCAGAATCTTTTGTTTCAACTAAGCCAGCTAGGACATCTTTGAAAGAGTCGTCTTTGATTTTAACGTTTGCTGCAGTTAAAACTTCAGATGTCACTTTTTGGATGAACTCTTGATCGTTTTCTTTTGCTTTTTCAGCAATTTTTTGTAACTCTTTTTTGTAAGGAGCCATGTCATTGCCTTTTTCTTTGTTTTTCACCATTTTTACGATAGTGAATGTTGATTGGTAACCAGTTGAATCTGTTGCTTGGATCGGTTCAGAAACTTCACCGTCTTTTAGTTTGAAAGCAGCTGTTTTTACTGCTTCAGAAACTGTTTCAGTTTGAGAATCAAATTTAACTTTGCCACCGTCTTTTTTAGTTGCTTCATCTGTTGATTTTTCTTTAGCGATTTTTGCAAAGTCGCCGCCGTCATCTAATTGTTTTTTGATTTCTTTTGCTTCATCTTCAGTTGCAACTTGTATAAGTTGAGCTTCTACTTCTGGATGGAATGTTTCCCAAGCAGTTTTTAAATCTTCATCAGTAATTTTGATGTGGTCTTTGATCCCTGCTTTGTATGCAAGACCTTGTTTGATTTGTTCTTTATAGCTTTTTTCTGTCAATCCAGCTTGTTTTAATTGATCAGCAAAGTTGCCACCTTGAGATTCGATGTTTTTCTTTGTTTCATCAAATTGAGCTTGAACGTCTTTATCTGAAACGTCTTTACCATATTTTTGATCAAATACTTTGAAAATGATCATTTGTTGAACTGTTTGTTGGCTTTGTTGGTTTGATTTTACTTGGTTATAAAAATCATCAACAGTGATTGTTCCGCCTTTCATTGTTGCGATATCTTGTGAACCGGCTGAACAAGCAGCTAAGGCAAAAATACTGAATAAACCTGCTGCAGCTAAGATTAATTTTTTCTTCATTCTTTTAGCACTCCTAAGTTTGTTTTATTTTTTATTATGTAGAAATTAATTCTCACGGTTATTACTATACCACACTATGTTTCATAAAAGAAATACGTAAACTATAGTTTCAAACAATTTTCGAATTTAGGACACAATTTAATCGATAAACATGGATGATTTTAAGGGAATTAGTCTAAATTGCGTCTTTAATAAATTTAAAAAAAAGGAATTATTAAAATTAAAGTAAGAAAATGAGGATCAAATGCCATCCCTAAGCATGTTGATCCTCGAAATTTTGTTAACCTTCCACGGACATATCCGGTAGTTCAGACTGGATTTTTTCCACTTGTTCTTGGATTTGATCTAATCTTGGTTCTGCTTGAAATTTGAAATTCTCGACATCGCGATTGAGGCCATTGATAAATGGTTCAAGGTATGTGTCAGCAGCTACTTGCAACGCCTGTGCTGATTCTTTGAATTGGTCTAGTTTATCAGTGAAATCTTCTTTCAAGTCAGACCAATCATCTAACTCATCGACAAATTTCTGACGAGTGGCTTTCCCACTTCTTGGAGCAAAAAGTAGCCCGCTTGCAGCACCAACGACGGCACCAAATAAAATTCCTTTAGAAAACTTTCCCATTATTGTTCCACCTCCTTCATAATTTTTTCGGCTATTTCTTGCATGGATTCTGAAGAGTATGCTGCTTGGTTATTTCCAAAATGAATCGAAAAATCGTCAGACTCTCCATACCGTGGAATTAAATGGATATGAGAGTGAAAAACAGATTGATAGGCTAGCTCTTTATTGTTATTGATAATATTCAAGCCCTGCATTTCCGGAAAAGCTTTTTCCAAAGCGCGAGCAACTTTAGGAACTCGTGCAAAAACTTCACCTGCTAACATTGGTTCATATTCAAAAATATCCGTCACATGCGCCTTAGGAACGAGCAAAGTATGACCTTTAGTCACTTGGGTAATGTCTAAAAAGGCATAAACCTTATCGTCCTCATAAACTTTATAACTTGGGATTTCCTGATTAATGATCTTACAAAAAATACAATCTGTCATGGTAGCCCTTCTTTCTTTATACTGTTTCTTTTACTTTACCATACCTTGAATTTTATTTGGGAGGAAAAGTTCATGAAACCTTCAAAAAGTTCGTGGTATAATAGATTCACGATAAAAATAGTTGGAGGTACATCAATGAGCTTAGTAATTGAACATTTAACAGGAGGCTACGGTCATATTCCTGTCTTGAAAGATATTAATTTTGAAGTGAAATCTGGTGAAATGGTGGGTCTGATTGGTCTGAATGGTGCAGGTAAAAGTACAACGATCAAAAATGTGATCGGCTTACTAACGCCACAAAAGGGGAAAATTTCGATTGATGGAGAAACTCTGAGACAACAGCCTGAAAGTTATCGTAAAAAAATCGGTTATATTCCTGAAACACCTTCTTTGTATGAAGAGTTAACGCTAAGAGAACATATCGAAATTACGGCAATGGCGTACGATATTCCAATTGAAGAAGCTTTTAAACGAGCAGATGCTTTGCTTAAGACATTTCGTTTGGAAAATAAATTAGACTGGTTTCCTGCAAACTTTTCAAAAGGAATGAAACAAAAAGTCATGGTTTTGTGTGCCTTTTTGATTGAACCAAGTTTATATATCATTGATGAACCTTTTCTAGGGTTAGACCCATTAGCAATCCATGCCTTATTGGAATTAATGGATGAAATGCGTAATCAGGGAGCCGCAATCTTGATGTCAACTCATATTTTGGCAACAGCTGAGCGCTATTGTGATCGTTTTGTTGTTTTACATGATGGTGAAGTACGGGCTGTTGGTTCAATGGACGAGTTGCGTGAAGAATTTAGTTTACCAGGTTCTTCTTTAGATGATATTTATATCGCATTAACAAAAGAAGAAAAGGTGGGGTAATATGTCTGGATTTTTTGGCATTCGTTTAGCACGCCATCTGAAAAAAATGATGAAATATATGCGTTATGTGTTTAATGACCATTTTATTTTAGTTTGCGTCTTCTTATTGGGGGGACTTGGCTTTTACTATTCTCAAGTTTTAAAAACACTACCCGAAAATTTTGTCTGGGGCAGACCAATCATTGTGATCTTTTGGTTGGTGTTATTGCTGATTGGTCGTGTTGCGACCTTGGCACAAGAGGCGGATAAAGTGTTTATTTTACCGAAAGAACCTGAGATGAATCAATATTTGAATCGTGCGATGCGGTATTCAATTTGGTTGCCACTGATCGCCTTGATTTTATTAGGTGGTATGTCGATGCCGTTAGTGGTCGTTTCGACAGGCTGGGCTTTTTCAACATTTTTCTATTTTATTGTGATGTTGGGGCTTTTAAAAATTAGCCATTTACGCCTGCAAAAATATGAATTGTATCAGATTTCTACTAAAGAAGCACAATTATGGTTTGCTATTTGGATGATCACAAGTGGTGTTGCGATTGCTCTTAGTTTGTATGTCTTACCACTAGCAGGTCTTCTAACAGGCTTGGTGCAGGTGATGTTGTTCTTTCTTATAATGAATAAAAAAGAAACGGCGGTATCGCTAGATTGGGAACAGATGGTTCAAAAAGAAAAAAATCGCATGCATCGAATTTATCAATTTATCCATTTGTTTACAGATATACCAGAAATTTCAAGCAGTGTCAAACGTCGGAAGTTCTTTGATCCGTTGTTAAGCAACATTAAAAAAACTGGCCAAAATACGTACTTATATTTGTATGCTCGTAGTTTACTAAGAGGCTCTGAATATAGTGGCTTATTCATTCGTTTAGTATTAGTGGGCGGAGTGATTTTGTTTTTCCTTAAAGAGTTTTGGATCTCAATGGGGGTTTCTGTGCTATTTATCTATTTGATCGGTTTTCAGTTGATCCCGATCTATACACAGTTTGATTATATGGTGATGACACATTTGTACCCAGTACCAAATGAACAAAAGAAACAGGCGGTCAGTAAACTGGTAACAGTCTTGTTGTTAGCCGCAGCCATTTTATTTAGTGTATTTGTGTTGATAGCATTGCCTGATTTTAAAGAGGGTTTATTGGTTGTTGGTGCATTGCTTGTGGAAGTAATTCTATTTGCTAAGTTTTATGTCCCTTATCGTTTGAAGAAAATGGAGGTTTAATGATGTACATTTTATGGAATGATCAAATTGTTGAACGTGGAGCAGTAAAAATCGATATAGAAGATCGTGGTTATCAGTACGGTGACGGACTCTATGAAGTCGTTCGTGTCTATAATGGGCATTTGTACATGATGGAAGAACATTTAAATCGTTTATGGGACGGTGCTGAAAAAATTAGAATGCAGTTGCCGTTTACAAAAGAAGAATTGACAATTAATTTAAAGAAATTAGTTGAAATTGAAGGAATCAAAGAAGGTAAGTTGTACTTTCAAGTAACACGAGGCATTGATGCACCAAGAAATCATGCGCTGCCAGATCCAGAAAAAGTTAAAGGTGTCTTAACGGCCAATATTAGAGCGTATGAGCGTCCTTTACAAAAAATGGAAGAAGGGATTACCGTTGCGGTTGTTCCAGATACCCGCTGGTTACATTGTGATATCAAGTCATTGAGCTTATTAGGTAATGTGTTGTCATTAGATGATGCCTGCCGCCAAGGTTTTGATGATGCAGTGCTAGTTCGCGATGATAAAGTGACAGAAGCTTCAGCAGCCAATTTCTGGGTAGTCAAAGACGGAACGGTTTATACTCATCCTGACGGAAACTTGATTCTACCAGGAATTACGAAGAAAAAAATTCTAGAGCTAGCTAGAGAGTTAAACATTCCCGTAAAAGAAGAAGCTGTCTATGAAGAAGAACTATTTACAGCAGACGAATGTTTTGTGTCAGGATCATTGACGGAAATTGTTCCAGTAGTAAAAGTAAATGATCATATTATTGGAACAGGAAAACCTGGTAAAGTAACAAAACAGCTCTTAGAAGCCTATATTGCTAGTGTTGATGCAACATGTGGAACAGTTGGGGAATAAAGTTGCTGATAAAAGAACAAGAGAGATGCTTGACGAAGTACGCTATGGAAGCTAAAATGATACTTACTGTAAATAATTATTAGAAGTTGTTAGGATAGGAGATAATTTCCATGGCATTTCAGTTGGATAAGGAATGGCGCTTGCAGCCAATAAAAGGCGCAACTGGCCAAACTTTCATGGGTATACGTGCGACTGAAAGAGTATTTATTAAACGAAATACTTCTCCTCTTTTGGCTGCATTGTCTAAAGAAGGAATTGCCCCTAAGCTAGTTTGGACCAAACGAACAGTCACAGGCGATATTTTAACAGCACAAGAATGGCTAGATGGTCAAGTCCTTAAAGCCCAAGAAATCGGTCAAAGAAATGACGTTGTGGATGTCCTTTATCATTTGCACCATTCACATATGCTAAAAAGCATGCTAGGGAAAATCGGCGGTCAGATCCAGACACCCGCAATGATGCTTCAAGCATATGGCGAAAGATTGCCTAAAGAACTTCAAAATAATTCGTATCTTGCTAGAGTCTATCACTATCTGCAAGAAAATATACCAAATTATTCTGTTCATAATTATATGGTCGTCCATGGTGATGTGAACCATCGAAATTGGATCGTATCGAATAATTATTTGTATTTAGTTGATTGGGATTCGGTAATGATTGCTGATCCAGCTTTAGATCTAGGTATGCTTTTAGGTCATTACGTTCCGCGGGCAAGCTGGAATAAATGGCTATTAGCTTATGGTATGCGTCCGAGCGAAGAAGCGTTAACGCGAATCAAGTGGTATGCGCTATTTAATTTCCTGCAAGAGATTCTTAGGCATCACCAATCAGGAGAAAAACGGGAAATGAATGCTGAAATTTTGAAGTTAAAACGAGCGTTTGGGTATTAAAAAGGATTGAAAAAGAGGATAAACTTCTATTTTCATCATTTACTTGAATAGATAGAGGGCAGCACAAAGCGATTATCGTTTTGTTCTACCCTCTTAAAATTTGTTATTAAAGAAAGGAAACACAAAACATGCGAATGAGAAAAAGACATGGAGCGGCTGAACTTTTAGCGAGTCATCCTGAACTAGTGGTTGATGAGCCAGCCAAATGGCAAGGCCATTGGACAGAACGTTTTGGGAATGATCACCCTATTCATATTGAAATCGGTTCAGGTAAGGGACAATTTGTGGTAGGAATGGCAAAAGCACATCCAGAAATCAATTATATTGGGATCGATATGCAACTCAGTGTTCTTTCGATCGCTTTAGAAAAAGCGTTGGAAGAAGAATTACCCAATTTACAATTACTTCATGTTAACGGGGAAGAACTAACACAATACTTTGCTGAAAATGAAGTGGATCAAATTTATTTAAACTTTTCGGATCCTTGGCCAAAAACACGTCATGAAAAACGCCGTCTAACGTTTAAAACATTTTTAGCAACAGACGAAATCATTCTAAAACCAAATGGCGAAATTCATTTTAAAACAGATAACCGTGGACTATTTGAGTATTCGCTTAGTAGTTTTTCAAAATATGGCATGATTCTAGAACAAGTTTGGCTTGATTTACATGCAAGCGACTACGAAGGAAATATCATGACTGAATACGAAGCAAAGTTTTCAGCCAAAGGTCAGCCGATTTATCGTGTAGAAGCAAGATTTCAAACTGAAAAAACAACGAAATGATTTAAGAAGACAAAGAGGTTGGCAAGGAGCTGCTTCTGCATCTACGGTTCTCGGTTCACTCCGAACCTCGAAGCATAGAGGACCGTTTACTCCCATCGTTTATTTGGATTCCATGTGTCCGGGATATGACTCGTAGAGTTATGTCTTGGGCATTTATTTTTTTGCAAATATAGAAGGTACCTGTTTATTTGCGTTGACATTTAATGTAGGTACCTTTATAATTATGTTTCATAAGGTACCTACATTAATTAGAGACATATCAAAATAATCAATGCAGAGGAGGAATTTTTATGTTAGCTTGTTTGTTTTTGATTTATGAATATTGCAAAAAGAACCGACAGAATAATGACCAAAGGGCCCTAGCGTGCACTTGATAAGTCTGAAAAAACGGTCGAATTAAACTATAAAAGGTAGTGAGTGGAATGAAATTAGTTGATGGAAAGTTAAGAGTAGAATTATTTAGTGATGCAGTTATTGCGATCGTCATTACGATTGCAGCGTTAGAAATATTGATTCCTCACGATGGTATGTATCGTCAGTTTATTGAAAGTGTACTAACGTTTGCGATTAGTTTTTTTATAGTCGCTGGTTATTGGAATGATCATCGGAAACTATTTGAACAAGTAGAAGAAATCAATGATCGCTTTGTTTTTAGAAATACATGTTTTCTCTTTTCTCTGGTTTTGATCCCTGTTTTTACGAAATGGTCGATGGAATCTGGGGATAAACAACTGCCAATGTTAGCTTATGGTGTCTTGCTGATGCTGATCAATGCTACATTTAGTGGTTTGTTTATGGCTGGGATCTCTTTGGCGAAAGAGCCTGTTGAAGAGACGTTTTATTTCAAGAAACTATATAAAAACCGTGACCGGGTCTATTATTTAGCGATCCTCTTGGTAATGGGTGTGGGTTATTTTATTCCGCAATTAGCATTAGTTTTGTTTATTGGTTTACCAATCATTAGTTATTTCTTAAAAACAAATTTTGAAGGGAAGTTTGAGGATGAACAATGGACAAAGCGTCGAAGGAATAGTAGGCATAAGCATTTTAGATAGGGATAAAAAAGAACAGTTGAAATCCACCTTTATCAAGTGGTGTTCAACTGTTTTCTTTATTTAGTCTTTAACTCGTTTTACATCGATCACAGTTCCTGTAAAAGCGTCAGCAGTGAATTCATATTGAACCATAACGCCGTCTTCCAAACGTGAAATACCACCAGTGTAAGTTTTTGAGTGGACTGCAAATTTTCGTAAAGGTTTTTTCTCAAATTCGATCCATGAACCTTCGATTGGACCTTCTTTTAAAAATGCGTCTTTAACATTTTCTAAAACTAAATCAGCATCGACTGTTCGTTTTTTCTGATACCATAAAGTTGAAGCAATCCCGCTCACTATACCTAGACTAACGCCGATTGCCAAGCCACCTTTAAAATAGCTTAATTCATTTTCTTCATTCATGGGGAATAACCTCCGCGTATTTTCAAATGTTCGCCAAATTTTTTTAGCTTTAGCTCTATTCTAACACATTGTATGAAAATATCGAAAAACAAAAAACGTGGGCAATTGAAAAAATTTGCGTTATAATGAATGTGAAATCATATGAAAGGAGTATCTGCCGCCTTTGCTTTAAAATCATGTTATTTTTTAGCAAAAAGGAATGGTTGATCTTAAATAGGCAACTGGCAGATAATACAACAATGGAAGAAAAAACATTTCAACGCATCAAAGAACTAACAGAATTACAAGGAACAAGCGGATTTGAAGATGATATTCGTGCGTATATGAAAAAAAATATGGCCCCATTAGTAGACGAGCTTCAATATGATGGTTTAGGCGGAATTTTTGGTCTTAAAAGAGCGAAAGAACAAGATGCGCCACGCGTTATGGTAGCAGCCCATATGGACGAAGTTGGCTTTATGTTGACACAAATCAAAGACAACGGATTATTCCAAGTTGTTCCTTTAGGCGGCTGGAATCCTTATGTAGTATCAGCACAACGTTTTACCTTGAAAACAAGTAAAGGCAATTATCCATGTATTTCTTCTTCTATTCCGCCGCACTTATTACGTGGAACAAGCGGTCAAAAACAATTAGAAGTAACAGATGTGTTATTTGATGCTGGTTTTGAATCAAAAGAAGAAGCAGAAAGTTTTGGCGTTCGCCCAGGTGATTCAATCGTTCCACAAACAGAAACGATCAAAACAGCCAATGGTAAAAATATCATCAGTAAATCATGGGATAATCGCTATGGTTGTACATTAGTTTTAGAAGCATTAGAAGCTTTGCAAAACGAACAATTAGGCCACACATTAATTGCTGGTGCTAATGTTCAAGAAGAAGTTGGCTTACGTGGTTCTAAACCTTCTGTTCATAAATTTAATCCGGATTTATTCTTTGCAGTTGATTGTTCAGCAGCCGATGATATTCAAACGAAAAAAGGCACTTACGGTCATCTTGGGGAAGGAACATTATTGCGGATTTACGATCCAGGTATGATCACATTACCTCGTGTACGTGAATACTTATTAGATACAGCAGCAACTCACAATATTCCTTACCAATATTTTGTTTCTAAAGGTGGAACTGATGCAGGTGCTGCCCATACAACAAATAATGGCGTACCAAGTACTGTGATCGGCGTTTGCGGACGTTATATTCATACGCATCAAACGATGTTTAACATCAAAGACTTTGAAGCGGCTCGCGAAATGTTGATTCAAGTCCTAAAAGGATTGGATAAAACAACTGTTAATACAATCATTTACGGAAAGTAGAGGATAGTTTATGATTATTCCAACGTCTTATGAAGAATTAGCTAGTTTTGTATCTGAAGGAAAAAGCGTCTTTTTCTTTACTGCGGATTGGTGTGGGGATTGCCGGTTTATCAAACCAGTAATGCCTGAAATCGAAGCAGCCTTTCCAGCATTTCGTTTTATTGAAGTAGACCGTGATAAGTTTATGGAACTGGCTTCTGAATGGAACATTTTTGGTATACCAAGTTTTGTCGTGACGGATCAAGGGAAAGAGTTAGGTCGTTTGGTTAATAAGGATCGCAAAACAAAAGAAGAAATCACAAACTTTTTAAAAAGTATCAGTTGATGTTTAAATCGACCATAGCTAGCCGATTCAAACGATAAAAAATGATCGGGAGATGAGTTCTATGTTAACACAAACCTATAAGAATATTTTAGTTGGGATAGATGGTAGTGAGCAAGGGAATTTAGCCTACCGACAAGCAATTGAAGTAGCAAAAAGAAATAATGGTCGCGTGATCGTGGCTCATGTTATAGAAAATAAAGTCTATACAATGATGGGTTATTCCTCTTTGAACGATAGTTTGTTAGACCAAGAAACAGAAAATGCCAAGGAATTACTGGATGACTGTAAAGACTATGCTAAAAGTGTTGATTTTACTCAAGTAGAGCCAATTGTAACGTATGGTTCAGCTAAAGAAGTGATGTGTGGAGATTTACCTAAGAAATACGATGTTGATTTGATCATGGTGGGTCAATCCGGCTTAAATGCAGTGGAGCGTCTAATGATTGGCAGTGTCAGTAGCTACATCATTCGTCATGCGCCATGTGATGTGTTGATTGTTCATCCTGAGACGAATAAAAAATAGAAGTCTAATGTAAAGAAGGTGAAGCAAGGCGTAACCGTTTTGCTCCACTTTTTTTGTGAGAAATACTAATAAGAAAAAATAGCATGCAGGCAATCAGTTTTTTTGTTAAGATAGGACAGAAGATAGCATGCATCATACGTGAGCATCTTGGAAAATGATAAAATGGAGTGTGGAAAAAATGATTTTTGCTTATAATAAGGAACATGTTGGCGATGTCTTGATGGTCATCGTAGCTGACGATAAAGGACAAGAAAATCGTGTTGAACGTAAGGGGAATGTTGCACGGGTACATGTGGTAGATAGCGAGCAAGTCGTCGCTTGGAATATTTTTGATGCATCAACGATTTTAGGCGAAATTGAAGGTATTGGCCAAATAGAGTTAACAAGAGAACAGGTAACAAAAGTGAATGAAGAGCTCGCTAAAGCAGGATTTTCTGAAACCTTAGTAACGGATAATGAACCAAAAATCGTGGTCGGTTTTGTAAAATCGTGTAAAAAACATCCTGATTCTGATCATTTATCAATCACTCAAACAGAAGTTGATAATGGTGAAGTGCTGCAGATCGTTTGCGGTGCGCCAAATATCAAAGCAGGACAAAAGGTTGTTGTTGCCAAACCTGGAGCAATGATGCCAGATGGTTTAATGATCTGGCCGGGTGTTTTACGTGGCGTAGAAAGCTTTGGCATGATTTGTTCAGCTGGAGAGTTGCGTTTGCCAGATGCACCAGCGAAAAAAGGCATTTTAGAATTGCCTTTTGATGCGGTGATTGGGGAAGCTTTTCCTGTGGGAAAATAAATAATTAAGCTTAAAGCCGGTACTAAAACGATTTTTTCGTTTTAGTACCGGCTTATTTTTTGATTCGTTCAATTTACGGATTTTGTGAATTGTTTGAGTTAGATGAATTTTGTTTTAGTGCTGATTGGTCGATCGTTAAATCAACAGTAACACTTTGTTCTTTTCCATCACGATAGAAAGTAACTTTCATCTTGTCACCCACTTTTTTCTTGTAAAGAGTACTTTGTAAATCAGTTACAGAAGTGATTTCTTTATCATCGATTTTCGTAATAACATCATATCGTTGAATCCCTGCTTTGTCTGCTGGAGTAGCAGTTTGAACAGAACGGACAAGTACGCCCATTTGAACAGTATCAGGAAGCTTCAAGATTTCTTTTCTTTGTTGTGTTGAAACGTTGGTCAATTCCTCCATTGTAATGCCTAAGGCTGGCCGAGTGACTTTTCCATCTTTTTCTAATTGATTGATGATATTTACTACATCGTTACTTGGAATCGCAAAGCCCATTCCTTCAACGCTCACTTGGCTTTCTGATTGAACGATTTTAACAGAGTTGATTCCGATTACTTGACCTTCAATGTTGACTAAAGGACCACCTGAGTTACCAGGGTTGATTGCAGCATCTGTTTGAATGGCATTGATATTAATCGCTTGCCCATTATTTTCGTTTTGGA
This sequence comes from Enterococcus sp. 7E2_DIV0204, assembly GCF_002140855.1. NCBI lineage: Bacteria > Bacillati > Bacillota > Bacilli > Lactobacillales > Enterococcaceae > Enterococcus > Enterococcus sp. 7E2_DIV0204. The sequence continues at coordinate 996,411 of NZ_NGKY01000001.1, read as the reverse complement.
TATTTCTATTTACTGATGAAATGATCCCTTGTGTTACTGAGTTAGCATAAGCTGATCCTAATGGAGAACCGATCGCTAAAGCAGGTTCGCCGATTTTTAAGTTATCAGAATTACCAAATTCAGCAATTGAATCTACTTTATCAGAAGAAATTTTGATTACAGCAAGGTCAGTATATGAATCTGTCCCGACTAATTCGCCTTCCACTTTAGTGCCATCATGTAAAACGACTTCCAAGCCTTTTGCTTGATCCACTACGTGATTATTCGTCACGACATAAGCAGTTTTGCCATCTTTTTTGTAGATTACACCACTACCTTCGCTGGCAGCTTGTAAGTCGCTGCCGTCAGACTCGGCGTTATTAGAGTCACTACCGTCATTTCCGCCAAAGATATTGCCAAAACCGCTAGCATCGCTATTTTGGCTAGAGCTTTGCAAGTTGATGACTGAAACCACAGAATCTTTTACTTTATCAACGGCTTTAGTAACATCGCTATTTACGTCTAAACTAACATTGGTTACTTTTGTATCGCCTTTGTTATCTTTTACTGTGCTAGTCGTTGTAGAGGAATTAGATGAAGGGGAATTTTGACCCATGATAGCATAAGCACCACCAAAAGCCAGTGCTCCTCCGAGCAAGCCTCCAACTAAACCAATCCCAAATTTTTTGAATAAACCATTTTGCTTTTTATCTGAATCAGGTGTAACGTCTTTCTTTTGCATACAAGCAACCTCCTAATTAATTATCATTATTTATTATATTTAGTATAGTCTTTCAAGACACCTTTAGTCTACCCAAGAGCTTTGAATTTTTTATGAACAAGATAGGGAGAAAAACAGATACAAATAATGAAAAATGTTTTTATCGGAATACTTATACACAGTAAAGTGTGAAAAACTCTTGAAAAGTGACGGAAAACTCCTATGAAAAAGTTATCCACAAAATGTGGATAATGTGGATAAATAAACGGGAATAAGTGTTTGTATCTTAAAATACTGTAAAATAAGGGATAATTCGACATGGACCTGTGGAAAAGTCTGTGTATATGTGCATAACTTTGTGGGAAAGTATGTGGAAGAGTCAAAACATTCATGATAAAATTGTTAACAAGTGAAAGAATTAAATCGAAAGAGACGTGAATCTGTTGAAAATAAAAATTATTACTGTGGGTAAGTTAAAAGAAAAATATCTGGTTCAAGGAATAAACGAGTATTTAAAACGACTGCAAAGTTATGCAAAAGTAGAAATCATTGAAGTAGCAGATGAAAAAGCACCAGAGAATTTAAGTGAAGCAGAGATGCTGCAGGTCAAGGGGAAGGAGGGCGAACGAATCTTAGCGAAAATCAATGATCAAGATTATGTTTTTGTTTTAGCTATCAATGGGAAACAGTTTAGCAGTGAAGAATTTTCCAAAGAGATCGTGCAACTTGGGATCAACGGTAAGAGCCAATTAGCGTTTGTGATTGGTGGTTCGCTGGGATTAAGTGATCAGGTGTTGAAAAGAAGTCAGCAACAGATGTCATTTGGAAAGCTGACTTATCCACATCAGTTGATGCGGCTGGTTTTGGTTGAGCAGATTTATCGTGGATTTCGGATTATGCGGGGGGAGCCTTATCATAAATGATGAGGTCTTTTGAGAAGAGAACATTGATTTAACGGGCTTTTATGTGTGGAAATGCAGGATGGGATGATACGGGTGTTGACAGGGATGCGGAATAAATATGTGAAAAGGAGTGCGTTATGATGGTAGAATTTAATCCGCCTAAAATACTAAAGGCAGATGATGAATACTATGTTGGGGATATTTTAGTATTAAGTATGTTGAATAAAAGAGCAACATATGTTAATGAACCTTTTAAAACATTTTCAGGATGGTCACATTCATATGAGGCAGAGCAAAACAATATTAATTTCTTGAAAGTTATTTCAAAACTAAAGATAAAGAACTTGATAAGGGAAAATTTACCTAAAGAGATACTGAATCATTTAACTGTCGCTGAGCTCAAAGACATCCTAAAAAATATATACAGACCATTATCGGGGAAAAAAAGCGAACTAATTGAAAGAGTAGAGAAAAATTCCACCGATGCTGATATTTGTAGAGTCATAGATAAAAAATGTTTTATTCTTACAGAACTTGGTTTAGAGGTTTTAGAAAAATATAAAAATGTTATATGGATATCAGAAAATAAAGAGTTTATTTTTAGTTGGGATACTAGTAAACTTAAATTTGATGAATATTATTTTATGAAACATTGGGATGTAAACCCTTCAGAAATAATAATTGAGCACTACGAGTCAACAGAAAGTGGTATTGTGGCACGAGTATATAAGATAGAAAATAATTTAGAAAAAGCATTCCATTATGGAATTAGAAAATTAGCAGAAGATATCAATTCTCAGATAGAGAGATGTAAAAAAAGTGGGAACTACAATTTTAAGGGATGCTTAGCTGAGCTTCAAGCTACACGTGTAGTAGATATTTTCAAAAGTTTAAATATTAGCAATGATAGCTTGAAAAGCATCATAAAATATAGCTATGAATTTTCAATTAAGGATTCTACTTTGATTTCGCATAATACTTTTTCAGAAATCGTATTTTCTGCATTGCATAACGAATATGAAAATTTTTCCACATTAACTACGAATGTAGCAATAAGAATTAGTGAGAAATACGGACATGAGCTTAATGCAGAATCCACTGATTTTAGGGAAGGTGCAGACAATGAAGAAGAGGATCTAAATTATATATTGGATATGATTAGTAGAGATGCAGAGCATAAAGAGAAGTTAATTCTATCTTTAATAGATGAGATTGACTTTGAATTATTAAAAAAAATGAAAATAATAATTGATTCCAGATTAATGGAATAGGAATTCCTATTTGAAACAAAGTATGAAATTTAATAAATGCTCAACGAGGGAGAGTCATGGAAGTTATTAATTATATGGAGCCATTTAAAGAAATGGTAAATCCTGTTAAATTAAGGATAATGTTTAATAAAAAAACTCCTTCAGGATATGAAATAACTGAAGAGGAATATTACTCTACTAATGTAAAGAGAGTAGAGACAAAGAAAATCATTGGAATAAACAGATTTTCAAGGATGAGTACTTTTTATCAAGGATATAAAGAATACATGATAAATTTAGATAGAGAAATAAACAGGAATTTTTACTCGACTGAAAAAAATATAAACTTGAAACGGGCGGATCAGCAGATAGTTTTACTTTGTAAACACGGGAAAGAACATTTTATTGAGACTACAAAGAAACCTTTGAATAACGATAATATTCATTTTGAGTATTATCCAGATATAGATAGATATTTTGTTGACAGTGATGGCTCACATCGAACGTTTATTGCTAAACTAGCTGGAATAGAATATATCTATGGAATTGTTCACACACATTTCAAGCTGTAAAAAATGAAATTCCTATTTGAAATCCCAGTTAAAGTTACTATAAGAAAAAGGTACATCACCTGTACTTTGAAGTACGGGCATTTTAAGTTTGTAAATATTTTTTTCAGTCAGCATATTAAAATCTGTTATGTTGCAATATAAGTGATCTAGCCCCTTGAAAAAAGGTTTTTTAAATAAAACAAATCCTAAAGGATAGAAACAAATTTCGGATAAAGGTGTTTTTATGATGTGAGTTTCACTTTGTATGAGAAAGTGGAAATCACGGCTAATTTTTGCAGTATCTCCATTGTTTACATAAGAAGCCAGTAAGTAATTATCGGGAAAATCTATAGCATCTTTGTCTAAAACGAATCTTCTTAAGCTTTGGTCGATAAAATCAAATGAGTTCATTGAACAAAAAAATGAAATTATCTGTTTCATAACAAGGATAGGTGTGAATTCAATACTAAACGAAATGTTTGTAGTTCTAGATGGGATATTTTCTTTTTGTAACATATAAGCAATAGAATTTGAAAAATTGGAATAGTCTTCGCCATACCAGCTACCAGTTGAATTATTGCATTTTTCACATAATGAATGTTCACCTAAACCTTTTTGTGAAGAAGTGTAGCGTATTTTTTCATCATCCCGACCTTTGATTATTTCTTCCAAAGAATGAAATTTTATTGGAAAACGATTTCCAGTTGCTTTAGGTGGGATATGTTCAAAGGTAAGTTTAGAGTGTTGTTGACATAAAGCACATAGTCCTTCTTTTTTCATAAATGGTTATCTCCTAGAAAGTTATATTTATTGTTTATATCAATAGTAGTATATCAATCTTTTTTATCTGTATAAATGAATATTGTCTAACATTAAGCATATATTATATCTGTGAAGGCCAATCATCATAATCGGTGATTGGTCTATTTTTGTGTCTAAAGGAGTGAGGAAATGTTTAAAACTAAACGGAATCGCTATGTTACGAAAGGAGTGAAAGAACAGATACCAAAAGAGATTCAAATGTATTGCTGGCAGCTTATCGACAAAAAAGTAAACGAAGTAGAGGTGACGATGGATTATTTGCAGATTCTTGAATTCAACGTAGATAATCACCGCCAATCAATTGAGATCGTTCATCGGCAGGAACAACCATTTTTCATCAATTACCATGAAATTAAAATCACGGAAACATTGGTAGAATTTCAAATCGATAAGCTTTGGATCATTGATGACTCATTTAACCAAACGATGTTATTGCCGGAAGAATATTAACGAGAAAAGGAGAGGAAATGAAAAATCAATTCAATATATCAAAAGATTCTTGATTTTAGAGATGAGTTGGAATAGCTGCAATCATGGGAGCCATATTTACTCACCATTCACCGCTATTTTTCAAATCAATCGGTTCCTGTCAATAAAAAAGTGATTATAAAAGAGTATTATGCCTATTCAAAGGTCTATTTGTCATTCTGTGAAGAATACGAACAGCGACTTATAAAACTAGAAAAATTGATGGATGAAATGGTTAGTTGTTCGAAAATGTGAAATAAACTGCAAAATTATTTTATCAAATCGCTATGGTTTTATTGTAAAAGTGCAGAAAGAAGCAAGAAGTAGAATAAAAATTTGCGAAAATTGGAGGGATTGAATGTTAAAAGGAGCGATTAAGTTATTAAAAGGTATAGTTAAAATCAACACCTGTGAAAACGATTGGGGCTATGAGTCTGCCTTATTGGAATGCTCTGAGTTAGACAAGGATATGATGCCAGAAGGATATCAACAAACTTTACCCAAAGTAGTACTAACTCATACCTATATTTATCAAGATTCAGAAGCTACAGAATATGTGGTTTATTTTATTACGGATGGAAAGAATCAGCATAAATATGTTAGTGGGTTACTAAAAAATGGAAAACTTCTATGGTCCAGTATAAGGGAAACGGCGAATGAAGATGATTGAGTTTTGGCAATTGATTGTTGAATGCCTAAATCAGATTATTGAAGCATTAGAAGAGGAGGAACAGTAATATGAAGTGGCTAAAATTAATTTGTACCATTATTACGACCATTATTGTTGCGTGATTGAAATACAAATGAACGCGTAAAAAGGAGGAAAAACATGATAAAGAAACAAGTGGTAACCGCATTGACAGAAACTTGGTCTGATGATGGCAGTGGAAAGCACAGATATGTTTTTCGAAAGCAGTGGTATGAAGGAGCTAATGAAGACAAATCGGGGCCAATGGCTGTAGTGATAACGATAAGGCCTACCAGTATAAAGCCAATTACAGAAGATCTGACCATGCTTCTAATTGAAAAGCATGTTCGACAATTAGGATTCACGGGTTTTATTGCAGTGAATCTTTTTTCCTCTATTGAAGCAAAAAATATCGTGACATTCAAAAATGGAAATGATGAAAACAGTCAGGAGGTTTTTCAAACAGTATTAGCTGAGAAACGTATCAAACAGATTATCTTTGCATGTGGTTCAATCATTGTGAATAACCACTTGGCAAGGGACCAAGCCAAAAGCTATTATGAACTGTTAACGACGAAGCAGAAAAAACTAGTCAAAATACTAGTAGATTCAGATGATTTACCAGCACATCCTTTAAATGTAAGGGTGAGGAAAAAGTGGATATTAAGCGATATGGATACATTGTTTGACAAAAAAGAGTAGTCTAATCACCCTAAAAAGAAAGGTGATACCAAAAAAAGGAATCAGTTTATCTTACTTTTTCTCACGATAAAGCTCTTGCGATTTTACGTGCAACTGTAATTATCAAAGGCAACATAGTTGTGATAGCTTTGAATTATTAAGAAGATGTTGGAGGTGTGAATAGATGGGAATCGATTTGGATTGTTTAGCCGTTTCTTATCAAAGTGTGGCTGATTTTCTACAAGAAGAAAAGCTTAGTCCAGATTTATTGGCAAAATTCCATTATATGTTTAAAGGGCAACAAATTTCCTATCCCATGAAACTGTATGACAAAGATCGAGTAGCTAAAAAGATTAAAGAAATGTATCAACAGAATTTAGAAATTGATATTCGGCAGCTAACAGATCAGTATGGATTCTCTACAAGGTGGATTCAGGGAGTAGTAAATGAGGCAATGAAGGAGTGTGTTAATTTATGATGCAATTAGTTCTAATAGTAGGAATTGGTTTTGGTGGGTATAAACTTTACCAATGGGCAAAGACAAATCCCAATATTAATGTATCTGGAAAGAATGTTGCTGTAGTTATTGGGATTGCACTTTTGGCTTTAGTAAAGTGGGCTTATGGAAATGGGGCTAAATCTGGCAAAAGTTCACAGGGATGGATGAGATCTTACCGCTGTAAAAATTGTGGACGAACAATTCGCACGATGTTTAATCCTAAAGAAACCGAAAAGACTTCTTGTAGCGGCGGTTATCAACATCAATGGCAAAAAATTGATTAAAGGAGAGAATCTGAATGGGACTATTTGGCGATTTTATGAAAGCAGCAGCAAAAGAAGTAGCAAATGAATTGTTGAATGCACAACAAAATGAGCAGGAAAAAAAAGAACAAGTAGAAAGAACAGAAGCTCAGGCCATGATGTCACAATTGAGCAGCGACGAAATTATCCAAGTAATTAACAGGCCTAATACGAAAAATGAATATTTTGAAGCTGGTACTGCTGAAATTGAGCGACGAATTGATGCGTACGATCAATTGATTGAGCAATATGGAAAAGAGGCAGTGGAGGAGTATAAAAAGCCACTCCAAGAATTATCACTTGAAGAATTAGAAAAAATACTTGGTAATCAAGACGAGTTTGAACCAGAGTTAGTTTTACTTGCTCAATTAGAACTTGATGATCGTGATATTATGCGGATGAAAAGAGAAATATTACCTTGGCAAAGGTAGTAATTTATAGGAATAACCGTATTGAAAAAGTGAGACCTATGTTAAAAAAACTTGATTCCGTAAAAATGGCTAAATCCATTTTGAATGTCTACCAGCCTGAATTAATGGAGAGCATAAATAAAGCGTTGAAAGACATCATGGTTAGAAAAATTATACACCTTTAGTTGACAAACTCAAATAATCACGTAAGAAACAGGTCCTGAAGAAGGATGTTTTTTACGTGATTTTTCTTTTTGTAAACATGGGTATATCTATTTAAAGTCACTGATATCTGTATCAAAATCATGAATGAAATTCTTGAGTTTTTCATTGTAATAATCGTTCAAAACGTCATAAAACAAGTTGGAAGCAGTGATCCATTCTTTTCTATTTTCATCATTGTACCCAACAAAAAAATGTTTTCATTCTTTTTTAAATAGAAATTTAAAGTTTTTTTCCACATATCTAACTGATCTTTCAAAATATCCATTGTTTTTATCATGTTCTTAATGTTCTTGAATTGTTGTTCTCTGTGAGACGCTAATTCAGGAGTGGTTAACACGTAGAAAAAATTCTGAATAGTATAAATAATTGACTGATTATCTTCATTTTTTAGATCTAAATATTCTTGAAATTCAATACTTTGAAGAAATCTATTAAGTTTATTGATCCATACGTTCTTTCTTTTTGAAAAACTATCATCAGTAGTTGGTCTTTCGTTACATAAGGATTACACAAGTTGCGAGTACAATTGGGATTTTAGCTTATTACAGTGAATTAGTATTATAAAAATAAGTGAATCAAAATAAGTCAACTCTAACCTAGTAAACATATTTTCGAGTTGTTTGGGAGTTAGTTCAGAATTAAGAGAGTTAGAATCGATATCATTAAAATAAAGCAGGAAATCTTGATGGCAATATTGTGAAAAAAAAGGGTCTTTATCTTCAAATGTATCAATAAAATTTTTCCCAGCAATCATTAGTTGGATTGCTGACGTTTTCCAATGTTCTCTGGTTACTTTTTTTCTTGGAGCTCGTAAAAGTTCTAAATTGACTATTTTTAGCAAATCGTCAAGCGTGTATGTATTATCGCTTTCCAGCCTTTTTTTAGATGGAATATGCAAGATGATACCTCACTTTCAATGAAATTAGCATTTTCTAATTATATTTTAATCATAAAGTTGTAAATGTCAATATTTTTTTTATGTACTTATGTAGAAGTGCACAACGGTAATTAAGTGTAAGTCTTACAAAATTTCTTTGCAGAGCCTCAGTTATGATGGAGTCATCAAATGAAAAGGGGGAGGTCACTTTGCAAGTATTTATTCGTGTGAAGCCTAATTAATGGCTTCACAAAGATGTTCTTTGACAACTGAATACTCAAAAATTGGAAAATTTACTTGAAACATAAAAAAGGTAAAACTCATTTTATCATTAAGAAATGAAGTGTCCAGAAAGGCTGATATAGCAATGGAAAATGAAGATTTTGGACCCCTGAAACCTATAAGTAATACTAGTAGTATCAGGGCAACACAGAACGTATTAATTGATTATATTATTCTTTCATTTGTTCAAGCAGACATGCCAAGTATTGCTAATTATTTTTTCTACTATTTGCTGGACAATTTTGAACTGCTAGATAGCCATATGCATGGTTTTCAGAAAATGTATACGAATGGAAAAATCTTTGTACATTATGAAAATAAGGGAAATAAAGCTGTTGTCTTGGTAGAAATTCGAGCGTGTGGATGTCGTTTTTTGGAACAACAAGTAGAACATAGCTGGTTTTCCTTTTTTAAGCAAGTTTCTGAAATAGGCGGTACGATTTCTTTAGAACAAGTCAACATTAAGCGAATAGATATCGCTATCGATAGTTTTTCTAAAGAAGCGTTAACTCCTGCTCGTGCCCTAGACTATATTAAGCGACAATTAGTCACATCTAGGTTCCAAACAGGGCGAATCATTCATGAATTTCGTATTAAAACAACAGCAGTAACAGGAGAAAGTTTCTATTTTGGTAAACGGACTAGTGATTTATCTGTAGTAATTTATGATAAAAAACTTGAGATGAAAAGTGAGACGGAGTGGTTTCGGACAGAAATCAGGTTTCGAAATAGCTGGGCTAAAAAGTTTGTTGATGCGATGCTAGATCAATCTAAAGATTTCGTGCTGTTTGTGGCTGAAGTATTAGAAACAAATATCCAATTCCTATCAAGTTATCACAAGCGCTCTGAATTAAGACGGCGACCGTTAGCTAATTGGTATCAGACGTATTTATCCTATATTAGGCAACAGCGATTACATGGACTTGGCTAAGAACAATGTTAAGTAAATTAGTAGAATACAAAAATACAGGAGGAATTAAGTATGTATAACGAACACAATTATGATGCTGAAAACTGGGAGTCTCTTGTACAGGAGGGGACTTCTTCATCAGAGTATTGTAACTTTATTAAAGATATATTTCACAAAGATAACAAAGATTCACTCGAAGATATTTACGGTGGGTATGGACCCAATGCTTTTGGAGGACATGGAGTTGTAAAACATGCTCGCATTGAGGAAACTACTAATCTTCTAGGTGAAAGTGTGCAATTACTCATCTTAACAATAGAAATTTCTGATATCTCCCCTGGATCCTCATTCGATTATATTATTAACTACCCGATTGAGGTGAATGTTAGTTCTGACAGCTCTTTTTTAGAATTGATAGAAAGTATCCAAGAAAATAAATCATGTGTTTCTGATACACTAAAATATTTATCTAGATGCTTAATTAGCAGTGAAGAGCATTTCATTGAAGAACAAATAGTGCTTGTTTCTTCAGGAAAAAGAGCACATTTATTTCCTTTATTTTGCCAAGCAATTCGCAATCTACAAGTTTTCGTTCACGGAACGATTGCATATAGTTGCAGAGATATGCAACCACACTTTTTTTTAAAAAGGCTTGAAATTAGGCGTTGGCTACATGATGGACAGGAAGAAGATGATAGCGATGACTGGAATTGAAAGAGTGTATCAATTTTTCTATTACATGTATGGCCGATGCTCATTTATTACGAAGCAGATCCATGCACAAGTAGACAAAATTGGAATAAAAAAAGATAGCGTCAGAGGGGCGTTATAACATTCAGACTTCTTTATAGGAACCACACTAGATAATGAACCAATCAACGATGATAATCTTGAGTTTTAGAAGATAATTTCCATAGCCGTCTGAACGACGGTTATGGAAATAAAAATAATGAAAGGAAGATTGACCATGACGGGAATTGATAAAGTTTATAAATTTATTTATGAAACGTATGGAGAGCATCCGTTCACAACAGAACAGATTTATGCTCAGGCTGATTTGATTGGTATTAAAAAGAGTAGTATTGCTGGGGCACTCCAGCAATTAAAAAAAAAGGGATTTTGACTAATTATGGTGGGCGAATCACAAGTAATGGTCATAAGCAGAAGGTATGGAAATTGAAATAAATGTGAGAAAGGAGAGGAATAACATGAAAGCTAGTAGTTCGTTTACAAAGACAATTGCCAAGGGGTTACTTCCATATTTGTTTCATCATGATCCAGGTATGGAGAATAATCAAGCAACTAAAATTGGTGATGGGGATTAACCCCTTTCACCAATAAAATGAAGATATGAAAGGAAAATAATTATGCTAAATAAAAAGGTTAAGGAAACTGAAAAGGAAACACAGAAGAGAGCTGTAATTTACTTCTATGGCTCATTTAACTATTTTAACTCAGAAAGTTTTGAAGAGGAAAAAGAAGAATGTATTAAAGTAGCAAAGCTTCTTAACTATGAATTAGTGAATATCTACATTGACTTAACAGGACAAAAGAAGGCTTCTTTCCAAAGTTTAATTCGTGATATGCAACATAATGCTTTTGATGACATCATCCTATACTCAATTACTAGAGTGGATTATAACATAAATGAAATATTTCATTTTTATAAAGAAGTAGAAAAGAACGGTATTGGAATTAAATCAGTTAAGGATCAAGGGACAAAAGTTTTTTCTTCTGAATACATTAACGAAAGAAAACACATGGAACGAATTGAAAGACTTTGCTTAGTAATGAATGCTTCTCTGGCAATTGCAATGTATTTAGACTGTAATTCTTCGAGTAGAAATGAATTGTAGCTCATTAAAAGTTTGTTGTTCATAACCAAAAAAAATAGGTGAAGGGATCAATTCTTTGCACCTACTTAAAAGGAAGAGAGAGCATGAGACTTCTAAGCTACGATCGAACATCTGATTGGGATGTATACAAAGTAGTACCCAATGATGCTCAGTAAGATATCAATCAAAGTATGAAGATGAACTGAAAGAAACAGAGCGAGAGAGTTCCATATCCTTTCGCTCTGTTTAATTATAGGAGGATTATTTTGCGAATATATAGTTATGATCGTACATCTGTTTTTGATGAGAAAAAGCTATCTAATGAGGCTCAATGGACCCGAACTTGTAAGCGAGCATTGGAAGATTATGGAATTGAACCACAACGATATAGTGATAAAGGATTATCTGGTGGAAATGAGAATCGAGAAGCTTTTCAACAGTTGAAATTGGCGATTGCCAGTTCTGATTCAGCAGGCATCTTGTACGTTTGGCGATATGATCGACTATCAAGAGATACACGAGTAGCACTTGAATTTGTTGAACTTTGTCAAAATCATAATGTAGAAATCATTTCTATTGCAGAACCTCTACCTTCTACAGCTAATAATTTAGCGGCTAAAAAGATGTTTATTCAGTTGCTTTTTATCAATGCTTCTATGCAACGTGAAACAACTATTGAAAACGTTCGGAATGGATTAGCCTATAAACGTAGTCAAAACAAGTATATTTCTTCTTCAGTACCCTTTGGGTATCGTTTAGTTAACGGGAAAGTAATTCAAGAGCCAACTGAATCAAAAGCAGTAAAACGATTGTTTGAATTATATTGTTCAGGGGAGTTTGGGTATAAAAAGTTAACACTGGCTTTGCTGGATGAAGGATATTATTTTAAAGATCAACATTTTAAAACACATCACATTCAAAGTATTTTGAACAATTCATTGTATTATGGATGGATTAAAGGAGGGACCTTCGGAGGATATCAAGGTGATTTTGATCCTATTATTGACAAGAACATGTTTGATCAGGCACAGGCAATCAGACAAAGCAGACATGTAAAGAAAACGGACAAAAGAGAATACCCTCTTCGAAAAAAAATCGTTTGCCCATACTGTCAAAGACGATTAAGTCCTAAATTTCAAAACAATAATACTAAAACCAAGCGCCATTATTATTACCATTGTGCTAATCGTGAATGCAAAGGAATATTTATTAATGCAGAGCAAATAGAAAATGTAGTCATTGATAATTTACGAAACTTTCTTCAACAGAAGGGGATTTTTACAAAGGTATTAGCAGAAGTGAAGCAAAAAATTAATCAAATGAAAAAAACAAGACAAATGGAAAAAAGAATAGTGCATAGAAATAAAACTGCAATTATTGAGCAATTTGAAAAGGGAGAATTGACTATTGAAGAAATGAAGAAGGAACTGGGGATACTAGAGAAATCACCTAGTAAGGCACAATCAGATATAATAAATAACTATGAAGCAAAACTTCAAGAGTTATTGTTATTAAAGGAAGTGCCAATTCAACAAATTATTTTAGAGGAGGTAGCTTCTATTGAGGTTAATCCGGATAAAGAAATACAAGGAATTTATCTTATTTCAATAGGCGAAAATATCATTAGAAAGGTAGTGTAATAAATTGTGGAAATAAATGATTTAGAAAATACTTTATCGCATAAAAATGTTTTATCTAAAAATACTAGGAAGCGAGCAGTTTTGTATATTCGTGTTAGTACACAGGAGCAAGCAGAAGAAGGACATAGTATTCCAGCGCAGGAAAAAATGGGGAGGGAAGAAGCTGCGAGAAAAGGATATGATGTAATAGAGGTATACGCAGATGAGGGGAAAAGTGGGAAAACAATTAAGAATAGATTTGCATACCAACGGATGATGGAAGATGTAAGTAAAAATAAATTTGATGTTATTATTATTTGGAAATTATCAAGGTTAGGTCGGACCGCGTTAGATGTCCTTCAGATAGCCGAAGAATTGATACTCTATGATATTAGCCTCTACTCAATTTCAGAACAGTTTGACATGACTACTCCAATAGGAAAAATGATGCTACAGTTTTTAAGTAGTTTTGGTGAATTCGAATGGAACCAAATTAGTGAGAATGTCCAAATGACGATGTTAAGCCTAGTTAGAGATGAAAAAAGATATGCAGGGGGACGACGTCTGGGATATATAAGTGGAGAAGATGAATATGGGGAGAAACAGCCTATAATTGAACCCGATGAGGCTAAAATTGTCCAATTAATTTACTCTAAATATATGATCGGAGAAGGTTATCGTGCAATTGCCAATTATTTGAACCGTCAAGAATATAAAACAGTTAAGGGAAATAGTTTTTCCACTGTAGCTGTCAAAGATATTCTCCATAATAAATTTTATGCTGGATATCTTGAATACGGTAAGTATCTAAATTGGAGTACAAAAAGACGTAAAGGAAAAAATCCAAATCCAATTCTTGTCAAAGGAAGTTATGAACCAATTATTGATGAAGAAACTTATCAAGCTGTTCAAGAAAGAATTTCATTAGAAACTAGACAACCACAATGGAATCAGTCTGGAGAAAACTTGTTAACTGGTTTATTGCGATGTCCAGAGTGTGGTGCACCGATGGCTGCAAGTAATGTGACAAATACTTTAAAAGGAGGTATTAAAAAGCGCCTTCGATATTATTCTTGCTCAGCATTCCGTAACAAAGGTGCCAGTGTTTGTCATGCAAATTCCATTCGAGCAGATAAGGCAGAAGCGTTTATAGCAGCCCGATTAAAGGAGATCGTTCAAAATCATACAATCTTGAGAGACTTAGTTGTACAATTGAATAAAGAGTTGGTAGATCAAATTCAACCTTTAGAACAAGAGTTGGCTATTATATCTGTTAGGAATGAAGAAATCAATAGAAAATTGATCAAATTATATGACGCTATAGAGGATAGCCCAGAATTGTTTGAGTCCGTAAAAGATCGGTTAGAGGATTTATCTACTAAGCGTAAAGAGTACCAAATGCGAGAAAATGAAATTTTAGCTATTCTTCAGCATAAAGGAGAACAAGTGACAATCAAGAATGTTCAATCAATAGTAAATGGCTTGGATGCGCTTCTCACTAATAGAAAAAAGAATGAAGTTAAAAAAATTTACCGAACTTTTATCGATAAGATTACCTTCGATAAACTAAATAAAGAAGACATCAAGATTTATATGAAGTTTGACCAATTAGTGATTGACCAACTAAATGAACACTACAAAGAAGTCGTATCCGAATAAACGGATGCGACTTCTTTTGTGTTGAAAACAAAATTTACGTTGATGGTTTAAATACAGTTAAAAATGAGGCAAAAGGAGCTTTTTCGGAGGATATAATATTTATTTGGGAGATAATAGCTGCTTGTGTATTTTTCGCTGAAAAAGGTCGTTTTAAGTAAGAATTAGACAAAAGTCATTTATAGGGGATTCTTATTAAAATCACTCTATCCCATTAACGTGATGAGAGCCGTAACGAAACCCTAACTATTTTAAGTAGCTAGGGTTAGCGTTATGGAGGTGCGTAACAAAGATATTGCTGTTTTTGAGTAAGTATTAAAGATTTTAAATTTTTAAGTACTAAATGGCGTATATTTTCTTTGTAGAAAGATTTATAAACAAATAAATCAGTTTTTATACGAACTTTATGGGTTAATAGGCGATTAATGGAATGAAAAACAAAGTTTTGTCTATCAGTAGGTATAAAAAATTCTTGATATACTACATTTTTTTAGTGGAAGATGCTATAATGATGAGGAAACAGGATGATTCTATTCGTATTTCGGAACAATGGAGGTAGTATGGAATACTTATCAACAAGTGAAATTGCAAAGCTTTGGAATATGTCGAGTAGACGTGTTCAGGTTTTAGCATCAACAGGTAGAGTAAATGGAGCAAAGAAAAAGAGTGGGGTATGGCTTATTCCACAAAATGCTATAAAGCCAACGAATACTAAATCATATGATTTCTACGAAAGAACCATTAAAAATAGAAGGATGTTAAAACAACTTCTAAAAAAGAGCTATATAAAGTTTGGAGCTCAAATGGATCCATCTGAATTTCGTTTGACTGTGATTGTAACATTACATGCAAACATAATTGAAGAGGCTTTTTCAGAAAGTAAGATATCTAATAAGGAATACGTGGCCAAGTATGTTTACAATTGGATGAAAGGTGAGTCTAATAAAACTATTGATATGACTCTGTTTAGTGAATTATTCGATTATTTTAAAGAATACATTCATAATTCAAATGGAGATATCTTAAATACTTTGTCGTGGAGTTATCAATATTTAAATGATATTTTAAATGATAATAATTTTGCAAAGACACAATTTTTTACTGAACAGTATATGAT
>NZ_NGKY01000001.1:864487-980171 GCF_002140855.1 Enterococcus sp. 7E2_DIV0204 | reverse complement strand
GATGAGAACTTAGCGTATATTACAATTCTAAATATCAGGATAAAGTGTTTGGAATTATTAACAATTCAAAATATTGACATAGATTTTGAAACATGGTCAGCAATCACACCTGAGATATACTATCCAAAATCAACAACTTTAACTGGTACATTAGACAATGACTGCGTCATCAAAAATAGGCTCACTGGAGAAGAAATTAAGGTATCTAGTTTGCTTGGACGCTTTGAAATTGTAATTACTAATCCTCCATTTGCAACTATTAAAGGGATGGATTCGACTCTAAATACTTTTTTAAAACAAAACTTTCCTAATTCTAATAGCGATATGTGTGTCGCATTTATTGATAAAGTATCTCAGTTTTTATCAGCAAAAGGCACTGCATTTATGGTTGTGCAAAATAGTTGGATGTTTTTAAATAGCTTTGAAGACTTCAGAAAAGATTTCTTGGGAAAGGATTGTATTAATGAAATATTGGATTTAGGATCAGGTGCATTTTTAGATATAACAGGTGAAAAATCAAGTATTGCTTTGCTAACTTTTGAATCACTTCAAGAGAGCGATGAAAATAAAATTTACTATCAAAGCTTAAAAAATCGGTCAATAAAGGAAAAAATAGAAGGTAGTATAAATCATAAAGGTATATATGTTAACCAAAGTGATGTGTTTAATAATGAGTACTCGCGGTTTGATTTTATGAATGTCAAAACATTTAAAGATTTTTATTATTCAGGTGGAAAAATTAAAGATTTTGCTGTTCCAATGCAAGGTACTTCAACAGGAGATAGTAAAAAATTAGTTGGGTATTTTTGGGAACATTTTGGTGATCATGATTGGAAATTAGTAAGCAAAGGTGGAGGTTATTCACGTTGGCAGGGATTAAATAGGTATGTAGTTAAATGGGGAATAGATGGTGCTTTTATAAAAAATCAAAAAGGCTCAGTACTAAGAAACGTAAAATATTTCCCAGATACTGAATTGGTTTTTAGTGATACGGGTACTAGTGGTTTAAATGTTCGCTTGCTTATGCCAAGTCAGTTATTCATAGCATCTGGTCCAGGAATACGTTTTAAATCTGGAAATAAATATGCTGTGATGGCTGTATTAAATAGTAGGCTTACTAGTTATTATATGAGAATATTATCACCTAAGTTGACCATAGCAGCTGGATATATTGCTAATATTCCGATTACACAAGAGATGGCCTTGTCTAGATATTTAGCTACTCAAGCAAAAATATGTGTTGAATCAAAAAAATTATTTCTGATGAATAGGCCTAATAATATTGAGTATTCTGATGAATATTTTGATACATTGCCCAATAAAATTAATAAAGCAGTGGAACAGCTAATGGTGTACGAGCTCAAGCTTGAGCTACAAAAATTGGAATCAGAAAAAAGTATTGAGGATTTTATTCTTGCAAAATCAGGTATTTCGAAAAATGATACTGAACTACTATTTGAGGAGATGGGGATTCCAGCATATAATATTTCACAAAAGAAGAATATTGATATTTCGGATATTGATAAAAAATGGAAGGATATAACAAATTGGATTGGAGTATTAAATAAAACTAGGGTTAGCAAATATGATTTGGGTATTGATGGTTCTCTTGAGTTTTTATCCAAAAATTTCAATACTAATCCAAAAATGTTAGTTGAAACAATTGAAGAAAATATATCAGAGTTTGTATTAATGAAACAAAAATATTTTGATTTAATAATGCATAATTCCGTCTTGACATATTTGAAATATAACATTAATACTGGTGTTGAATTTAAAAAAGTTGAAAGCTCAAAAATCATCCAATTCATTTGTGAAAGATTTTTGATAGAGAAAAATATAGCAGAAGAATGGCTAGAAAATAGATTTAGCTGTGTACATTCTAATATATTTTTTGATAAACCGTTTCTTCATAAAAAAATCTATAATGGAAAAGGTTATATAGAATATGAGTAATGAATGGTACGAAGAGATTACGCGGCAAATTGAAAAAATAATTGAAAAAGAACTTAATGAAACTAGAAAAGGCTCTTGGCGGGATATAGTTACTCTAAAAAATAGACTTATATTTGAAATAATAGACTTAATCATTTTCTACATTCGAAGATCTTTAAGTCTAGAATGGGAAGTTAGTGGAAGTTCAAACGATTTTTTATTGGATATGGGAGTAATTGAAAATCGAATAAATAGCATGACTGAAATCAATTTGAGTAATGTAGATATATCTATAATATATCAGTACCTATTAGCTGACGATATTCATTGGGATGGAACAAAGTATAGCTTTACCATTAATAAACATCAGAGAGATAATCTGGGATCATATTATACACCTAGTTTCTTATCAGATAGCTTAACTGAAAAAGCGGTCAATTCATATCTGAGAAAAAATTTTAAATTATCTTTATTTCATAAAAAAGATGTCAATCTATTAATGAAGAAGTTGATAGATGTAAAAGTAGCTGATTTATCAGTTGGTGCAGGGACTTTTCTCGTCTCTTATATTAAGATTATAAAAAAGTATATAACAACGGATAAACAAATTTTATTGAAGTTTGCAAAAAATATTTATGGTATTGATGTTGATCCTACTGCTCTTAAAATTAGTGAACATATGGTATCTATGGAACTTGGAGAGGATTCACCTAAGCTACATTTATTATTAGGAAATCCGTTACTTCCAAATTGCATGTCAGTGGATGATAAGAAAACTTTAGCTTTTGAAAATAGAGTATATAATCGTTCAATGTCTTTAGATATGAGCTTTATTCCAAAAGGCGGGTTTGATTTGGTTATTGGGAATCCTCCTTGGGAAAAAGTGAGATTTGAAGAAAGAACTTTTTTTAAATCTTTTTATCCAATTATTTCAAGTCTTAGTAATAAGAAAGAGCGAGCTGAAGAAATAGAAAAAATTAAATATAATAATGAGTGTGACTATCAATACTATTCGGACGTAAAAAGTGATTACGAGATAGCAAAATTAGAAATTAAAAATAATTATAGTTTAAAGTATTCAACGAAAGGGGAATTAAATACCTATAATTTATTTTATGAATTAGCTTATAACTTATTAAACTCAACTGGAGTAGTTGGTCTATTAGTCAAATCTTCAATGGTTAAGACACCATCAAATAAGAACTTGTTTAGTTTTTTGACAGAAAATAATTATTTATCATCTGTCGATATTTTTAGTAACACTAAAAAAATCTTTGCTATAGATTCTAGAGAGGAATTTGCATTTGTAATTTCTTCTCAAGTTAAGAGTGAAAAATTTTTACTGAAGAGTGGAATTTCAGATATTAAAGATTTCAAAAGTTCAGAAGATATTTTAGTATTAAATAAAAAAATTATTGCTCAGATTAATCCAACAAATAAAATGCTACCCAATTTTGCTAACATATCAGAAGCTAACTTCATAATAAAAATGTATAAAAAGCTTCGAAGTTTTTCAGAAGTGTTTAGTGATGTTTCTTTTGGTAGGCTAGTTCATTTAACAAACCATTCTGAATATATAAAAAAGGAATGCACAGATGCCTTACCAATATATGAGGGTAAATTTATTGAGCGTTATAACCCGAGTTTTGCTACATTTGATGGAGTGCTTGAAGAAGATAGGTATAAGCCTAAAGCTAGTGCTGTTGTACAAGTAAAGGATGGGGAAATCCCAGAAGCCAGATTCTTTATTAATACAGATTTTTGGGAAAAGATATCAAAACACTATCGTGAACAATATACAATCATGTGGCGTAGTCTAACTTCAACGACAAATAGGAGGACAATGCTTGCAACTGTAATGCCTTTTGTTCCTACTGCTCAGTCTATTCAATTCTTGCAAGCTATGAATGACAAAGAAACTATAATAATTTTAGGACTATTTAATAGTATAATATTTGATTACTTTGTAAGAATGAAAATGCCAGGTATTGATTTGACTCAAGCTGTTATTAAAGATATTCCTGTTCCAGAAGTTTCATCTTTTGATGATACAATTGTGTTCAACGGAGTAGAGGCTTCCATCTATGAACATCTATATTCAAGAATCTCATGGTTATATAGAAACGATAAAAGAATGGACAATTTATTTTCCACGGAAGTTTATCTATATACGGGAAATGATTCTAAAAGATGTAATGCTGAAATTGATCTAATTTTGGCAAAGCTATATGATTTGAAAACGAAAGAATTGAAAAAAGTAGCAGGATATTTTAAATCCTACTACTCTGATGAGGAACTAGAATTATTCTTCTAGTTCCTTTATTATATAGCCAAATTTTCTTCCAGTATTTGTTCTTCCGTTTGTTGCCCAAAATAGACTACTATCTTTTAATGTCTCTAGGTGATTATAAGGAATGATATTCATGATATAGTTTGTATCGTGGACCTTTTCAAATAAAAGTATTTGTCCAATCATATCAGATCCCACAGCGGCTGTTAAAGGGGTGCTATTGTCATTTTTTCCTTTAATTTGCAGCCTCCAATTAGAATTTCCAGCAGCATACTTTATTGTTGCTGGGAAATAATTACTACCGTTAAAATTTATTACTATATCCTTTGAGGTAGGGGTCTCAGGATCTAATCCAAAAAAGCGAACTCCACCTTGAACACTATTTTCATCCAAATAGTAAATAGTTTCATTTGCACTACCAGATTGTAATTTACCTCTTTTGGATAAATCTAATATATTTCTTGAACCACCAGTAAGATTTCCAGCCTCAAACCAAAAAATATCGTTCTGTTTTAGTGAATAGAATGGAACAGAAGGGATTGCTTTTTTTGTGTCATTTTTTTCATTAATGGATATTTTGTGTTGATTTATTTCTTTGGAAATGAAAGACTCATTTCCAAATAGCCTAGTATTACTTTTTTTCTTGAAAGATATTGCACGAGATTTTATTATTTCAATTTGTATTTCTTTTTCTAAAGAAATATAGCCATTATTTTGCAGTTCTTGTATGTCTTTTTCATCATTTATTTTCATCGTAGTTTTATTGGCAGTATCAACAAATCGATTTATAAGTATGCTGGCATCACTTGATAATTTACTAGATTTTGATACCTCTTTGTATATTAATGATGATTCATAGTTATTGTATAACCCTCCTTTCGTTAAATTGTTTGAACCGACAGCTAGATGGAATTCATCATTATTTTTTAATGCATAAATTTTGTGATGAAAAGTTATATTATTTTCAGAGTGTATTACATAAAGATTGTCTGAAAAACGGAAAAGGTTTTTTAAAGCTTCAACTGAAGTTCCGCCTAAATCAATTCCTACTACAAAAGTAACAATACCTCCTCTGCTTCTAAAATTATTGATTGCATCTTCAAGCAAGAGCGTTCCAGAATTTTTTGCAAAAGCAGAAATAGCAAAAAACTCTCCTGTAGAATTATTCAGCCAGTCAATTAGAATCTCTCCAAAAGCTCCGTCAAAAGGTTGATTATGAATTTTCATATAGCAGGCTCCTTCTATAGATAATTTTTGTAGGTTATTAGTCTGTTACATATATCTATATATTTTGTGTTTTTATGATAAAAGAAAATAGAGATGATGAAAAATTGCTTAAAGTACTTATAAAAAGAGTATACTTTTTTATCTATTAATTCAAGGGAGATTATTAGATATTTATCTAGATGTAAAAGGTATTTTTCCAAATATCATTCCCTTACGATACGGACATGCATCTCACAAATAATGTATTTTTTGAATGATAGAACTCAGATCAAAGATCTAAGGAATACCTGATACTGTAGGCTTCTGCGAATATCACCATCTTACGTTACCCAGAACCATATCATAAGTAGGGGTATTTTTGCAAAGATAATACTAATCTAATACTCTTTTAAGTTGATAGATATAGGTTGGGAAGGGAACAGGTTAAGGTAAATGAATGAATTATTGACCGAAAATGAAGTAGTTGAAATTATGATGAGCTATTTAAATAGTCAAGGGTACACAATAGAAAGATACGCAACTACAACACAAATAGGAATTGACATTGAGGCATTTAAAAATGGAAACAAAATCTGTATTGAAGCTAAAGGGGCAACTTCTTCAATGAAAGATTCTGCTAGGTATGGTAAGCCATTTAATGATAATCAAGTAAAAAATCATATTGGAAAAGCAGTAGTTGCCGCACTAAAAGTTTTAAACCAAGAATGCAAAGATACTATTTCTGCTATTGCTTTGCCTAATAATGCTACGCATAAGAAACAAATTAATGAGATACAAACACCGCTTAAACAATTAGGTATAAAAGTTTTTCTTGTATCTAAAGATAATGTGTTGGATTATTTTTGAAAATTATAATTAGGTAGTATAAAGAAGAATTATTCTAAAAATAGAAAATGATTCAATGAGTAAGCCACTTTTAGATTCGTTAGTAGGCTCTATTAAAATGTTTAAAGGAGAAATCATGTATTATTTTTATTTTACAATAGTGACACTTGTAATTCTATTACTTTTGTCTGTAACTCAAATAGTAAAAATGAGAAAGTTAAAAAAAATGCAAAAAGAAAAAATCAAAATTTTTGTGAAAGAAAATGCTCTTAGTGATTCGGAGTTAAAGTTATTTGTATCAGAGATGAGAGCAACGAGGGATTACATTAATAGTATTGAAAGTAGAATTCAATTAGTTAAAAATGATAACAGTCAAAGGAAGGTAGCCAAAGCAGTAGCTGAATCGAAAAAAATTTTTGAATACTTAATGGAATTTCCTAAAGACCTATTATATTATGATTTATTTTTATATAGAAATTTACCTACTTTATACACAGTAATGGATAAAGTAAATTTAGACGAACATAACAGTGAAGAACTTCTATTATTAACTTGTCAAAATATAGAGACAGATTTTAATAAATTAAAAGAACAAATTGGAGAAGATAATAATGTACTTGAGGAGTTTATAAAATGAGTAAAGAGAATTTATTTTCTAAGAAATTCGATGAATTATTTGAAAAGCCAAAGGTCTCGTTCTTTATAAATAGAAAATATAAAAGCTTATTTATTATAGGATTATTATTGATTAGTAGTGTGTTATTATTAACCGTATTGATTTTCCCTAAACAATTACATGATATGATAACAAATTTTAACTCATCTATCGAGACCTACAATAGAAATATGGAGGAATTGAATGAGTCCCTTGATTATACGGACACGTTAGTTTTGAAGGAAAAAGGCTTAAAACTGGAACATAAACCGAATTATGATAACGTAAAAAGTTATAGCCCTAAAATGATAAATGGAAATATTGATTTTGGAAATGGTTATATATTAAAAATAAAAAATAATAATTACACTATAGATAAAGGTTCTTTTAATAGTTTATCAATAAAAGCGAAAGAAGAGTCGATGGATAAATTTCATGTAGCAAGTGTTGATTCTCTTGCTACTTATAAATTTCAAATAACGAAATATCTAGATGATTATGATCAGGAAACTAAGAAAACAACTTATTATACAGATACAGCATATCAAACGGATAGTTATATTAGTGTTTATATATCTGATAATCTCTTAGATAATTTGAATGTACAAGCTGTCTCTTATACACATCTAGATGTGTATAAGAGACAGAACTATTATATTATGATTTATTTTTATATAGAAATTTACCTACTTTATACACAGTAATGGATAAAGTAAATTTAGACGAACATAACAGTGAAGAACTTCTATTATTAACTTGTCAAAATATAGAGACAGATTTTAATAAATTAAAAGAACAAATTGGAGAAGATAATAATGTACTTGAGGAGTTTATAAAATGAGTAAAGAGAATTTATTTTCTAAGAAATTCGATGAATTATTTGAAAAGCCAAAGGTCTCGTTCTTTATAAATAGAAAATATAAAAGCTTATTTATTATAGGATTATTATTGATTAGTAGTGTGTTATTATTAACCGTATTGATTTTCCCTAAACAATTACATGATATGATAACAAATTTTAACTCATCTATCGAGACCTACAATAGAAATATGGAGGAATTGAATGAGTCCCTTGATTATACGGACACGTTAGTTTTGAAGGAAAAAGGCTTAAAACTGGAACATAAACCGAATTATGATAACGTAAAAAGTTATAGCCCTAAAATGATAAATGGAAATATTGATTTTGGAAATGGTTATATATTAAAAATAAAAAATAATAATTACACTATAGATAAAGGTTCTTTTAATAGTTTATCAATAAAAGCGAAAGAAGAGTCGATGGATAAATTTCATGTAGCAAGTGTTGATTCTCTTGCTACTTATAAATTTCAAATAACGAAATATCTAGATGATTATGATCAGGAAACTAAGAAAACAACTTATTATACAGATACAGCATATCAAACGGATAGTTATATTAGTGTTTATATATCTGATAATCTCTTAGATAATTTGAATGTACAAGTAATGAAAGAAAAAGGGGCTTTTTATGAGGTGTTACCTCTGACCAATGTAGGTCAAGCACAAACAGGAATAATTATTAATTCTAGTATAAACCATAGTATGTTTGATAATAATGAGAATGAAATTCCTAGTACTTATTTAACACTTTATAAATATTGGATTTTTCCTGATGGAACAGGTGTTTATGTACAAGAATCTAAAATTTGTTATGGCCGGTTGACTGTAGATAACGATGTGAATGCTTCTGTGACTAGTAATTTAAAAGAAATAGATATATTTTCTCAACTATATAATGGTAAGCAATCATTGCTGACTTTTATAGACAGCACATTTGAATTGCAAAAAAAATAAAGTTATTAAATTATTTTTGATAAGAATATTGACTGCCATTTTCTTAATGGCAGTTATGTCAACTAGGAGATTAAATAATATTTTTATTGAGTGCTGATAAGGAATTAGCTATTTTAGATAAAAATGTACTCGTCTTAAAATTAATAGATAAGGAAGAATATTCTCTATTAATCAGTTATGATATGGAAAAAATGACTAAAGGAAACTTGTCGGTAGTAGAAAGTATACTGGTAGGAGATACAGTGAAAATGAATGATATTATAGCAAATTTAAGAGAGCAAGCTTTACCTTACACGATTGATACCACGATTCTGGTAAAATAACGGTCAGAGTCAATTTTTTAGAAGAAGAAAAATAATAGAGTAGGAGAAATTATGGCCCCATTCTTTTTGTTTTTTGCATATATGTGTACCATACTTGGTATATTCTTTAGTGTTTGCCTGTTTATATCGGATGTATTCTATTAATGAACCAATGAAAAATTTTGCATCTAGAATTGGACAAGAATTATCGGTTAGGTATAAGTTAATAAGTTTCTTTTGTTTGGTTGTGTTAGCAATTATTGGTACATGGCAAGTAGTTCAATACTATTTATTTTCAGGAGCGTATTTTTGGTTTGTCATACTAACGGCTGGATTATTATTATTTGTTTATCTTGCTCCTATCGGACTCTGTGTTACTCCATTTATAAGGTTTAAGTCTAGCAGTCGAAATCGTTTGAAGAAGTTTTATTGTAATTTTGTTGGATCGTTCACTTTTATGTGGGCAATAATTCTTTTGGTTGATCAGGATATAAAAATTTATGGCGATGAAGGTGGCGTTTCTTATCGCAATGGCAGTCTACCATTAAAAATGTTAGGTGGAATAAGTTTACTCATTATCGGATTGTATGGACTATTGCAAGGTCTTCAATAATGGATTCGGTAACGAAAAAAATAAATCATTGGAAAAAAAATAATCTGTATTGTCGTAATAAACCGCTATTTATAGCATTGATGCCACTTATTCTTTTGGGTATTATAGTGTTAGTGTTTTTACTTTTTGATGATCTAGTAATTCTAGTTACGTTGATGATGAATCTAATTCCTTTTATCATTCTATTTATTGCAGTACTACTGTTAAGAAAAATATGGCTAAGTAGAAGAGTAAGTGCAATGATAAAGAGTATAGGCGCTAGTGTGTTAACAATCATTTGGTTAGGTGTTTTTTTATTATTCGTTTTAATGACGGCTATGAACTGGGAGATATATATTAAAACAGATCCCATTTATATTTTTGTGGATAGTTTATTTTTACTAGCGAATGGCTACTCATTTATTTGGACATGGATAGACTTAGCAAAGAAGGACAAAAGAATGAATTGAAATAGGAAAAATGAGAAACGCTTTGTGTTAAACGAGTTTAGTTGTTATTAACTGGGCAATGTAAATATAAATTATTTCTAAGAAGGTCAATCATCTTAAGTGATGGTTGGTCTAATTTTTGTTCAAATTGGGACGATTATATTTTAATACTAATAACGAGAGGAGTGACTGAGTAAGGCAGTCTGAAAAGACATTCAATTACATTGTTGGTATTTGATCGAGATATTAGCCCTAACCAAACATAAGGACTGAAGCAATCATCATGATTCCCAAATTACTTGATTAGCATAGGAAAAAGCTATATTGCGCTCAATTATTTAAACACCCCTTGCATTAAAAAGATACAAGGGGTGTCTAGTAAAATAACTAAACAGTTATTTCATAAAATTGCAGTTTAATTAAATATTAACCCAAATAAAAACCGAAATAGTAACTGCAGCAGCAACTGTAATCATAGCGATCCCTCCTTTCAAAAATAGGATATTTCAGACAATTTATATATAATAATATGCTATACTTATACAAAAGGGGAGTGGAATTATAATGAATGTAGAAGAAGCACTTTATTTTTTTAGAAAAAATAAAAATTTAAAGCAAAAAGATATTCTTACACATACTGATACTTCTGTCTATTCAAAAATTGAAACAGGAAAAAAGATTTTAAGATTTTCTGAGTTAACAGATATTTTAGAACGTTTCTCTATTCCACTAGACGAATTTTCAGAATATTTAGAAGATAGCATGGAACAAAAAAAGTATCGTAGACTGTTTAAACAGTGTGGTAATGATCCAACTGATAAGTTAAGTAAGCGAGAGCTACTTAACTACTACAACCAATTAACCTTTTCTAAAGAAATGCATCCTAGGGAAATGGCAAATTTTATCGGGATAAAAACATTGTTCTCTAATTTTTGGAAAGAGGTTTTTCCTGTAGGTCAAGAAGAGTTAAACCAAATCTATGAACTTCTCATGGAAAAAGAGTATTTTTTTCAGTATGATTACGCTGTATTATCCAATACAATTTTTCTATTTAACAATAAGCAAATCAAGCACCTAGCTAAAAAAGCGTTACCTGTTAAAGATATTGAAGTCAGAAATGTGGAGACAACAGAATTTATTAAAAACATGATAAACATTTTAATCACAACTTTACTACGTAAAAAAGAATATGAAGAAAGTCATTATTACTTAAGATTAGCCTCTACAAAAGAAGGCAATCTTACGTTTGACTACAAATTAGTCATTCAGTACTTGGATAATTTGACAAGTTATTTAATTACTGGTGACGATAGTTATAAAGAAAATATTTACGACTATATCCATTTATTAACGAAGCTCGGAGAGCAGAATTTTGTGAAAAGTATTGAGCGAGAAGTTTGCTCGATCCTTTCAGAAAGCAAAGATGTTCCGATCTTTATTCAAGCGGATCTGTAATCTACATTCGGATAGAAAAACCATCAACCACATTATTTATAGTCTTTTTACTCAAATTGTAAATAATGTCAGTTTTATAGTCATACGCTGTTTTATTTCTCATGAGAAATTACTTTTTACCAAATGGTCTGTATTCTTACTCTTACTTTTGTTAAACTATACTTATTGGAAAATAATAAGAGAGTAAACTAAACGAAGGAGTTCTTCAGTATCAGAAACAAAAAAAGATTCACAACTTGTCAAGGAACTTTACTGACCGTCTGACAGACGCTTTTCAGCTAAATTTATCAAGTAAAAGCTTGTATTTAATAGGTGGGCTACAGACGCTGCTGTGGTTAATCGGGATTATGTCTACTAGCTATTTAAATAACGAATGTATTCATTTTGCAAGTATGTTATAGTTTACTTATTAATGATGAGGTGTAAAGGATGACTAAAAGAAAATTTATAGTAAGAGTAGTAGGAATAGTTTTAATTATTATTCTAGGTATCGGAGGAAAAGTGTATATGGATAACAAACGATTTAAAGATGAGATGTTAAATGTGGTAAATAGTGGTCAGGCAAAACAAGTTTATGAAAAAACATTAAAAAATGCAGATTCAAAAGCTTTGACTTCAGATGGAATAATTAAATCCTATAAAGTAGATTATGATAGTGTGAAACATAATCCTATGGGAGGAATAATGCTTAAATTGATTATCAATGATGATAATCAATTGTATATTCGAGTGACTTTAGATCAAAAAGAAAATGGGAGATTAACTAACAGTTCTGGTGGAGGGTCAATGCCTTTGGAAGATATGTTAGAGAAAGAGAATATGAATAATGACTAATTACTCAGATAAGCAACGGGTTGATATTGCTAAAAATGAATATGATGACTATAAAGAAGGCGAACCTGTATACATTGATGATAGAAATACAAAAATAGGCTATGTATCAAAAGTAGTAAATGATAAAAAAACAGGGGAACAGGCTTTTATCATCACTGACGGTAATCCCAAAATACAAAAACCGTCTGAGGTGAATAACGTAACTGTGCTGTATCAAGGTTCTACAAGTCCAGAGAAAATAGGCAGTCAAGCTGGAGAAGTGAGGCGTGATTGGTGGGACAATAACAAACAAATCTTAAATAATATTGAGAAAAGTTATAAGAAACCGAATACTATATTTGATCCGACCAAACAAATGAAATCTTCTGCTGAAACGCTGAATAATGCGATGGAAAAGTATTCAAATGCTCGTTTTGATGTGTATGGTCATTCTCAAGCTTCTTCAAATGCCCAATATGCTTTAGGAGCATTGGATTCAAAAGATAAGTTAAACCGAGTGAATGGGGCCTTTCTTTATCAAGGACCGAATGCTTACTGTATGATGACAGAAAAGCAACGAAAGCGAGTGGCTCAGTTAAAAGATCGTATCTTTAATTTCGTAGATGAAAAAGATATTGTTCCCATTGGATATAGACATACAGATTGGAACATTAAATTGTCACATGTAGGAATGCTTATTTTTATTGATTCAAAGAAAACAGGAATGATTGACCAACATATGTGGGGTGGGTATCAGTTTAAGAACGGAAACCTACAAGTAACGAAGGAATCGTTAGTACAATTCCAACAAGCCAAACATGCTTATAATATGTTGATTATGCGTGAGCAAGTGAAGAACTTAGAACAATTAAAGAAGAAATTCACGGCAAGTGGTGGGGGTCTGTCATCTGGTGAACAAATTTATTTAGATGATAGTCAAGCCTTAGCGGTTGTGAGCCATGCTTCCTCAGAATTTGAAACCGCGATGTTATCAGTTGTGATCGTGTATCAAACAGGCATACAAAACGCAGAAAAATTATGGACAGAAACATTAACGGATGCTCGATCGATTGGGACTGATTTATCTGAAGGAGAAATCAAATCTGCCTTAGCAGAAGGTGGTTGTACAGAACAAAGTATTGTGACAGGACCCGTAAATGAGTATAAAGAAAAGATAAATAAAGCCCAAAAAATAGCTGAAAAATTCCAACAATTAGTGCAAGAAATACGAAGTAAAATCAATGAGCTTGTTCAAAGAGACAAAGAACTAGCAAACCAATTAAAAGGGCTTGTTTCATAGAGGAGAAATAAAAATGACTATAGATGCAGAAGAAGAATTATTCCAAAATTATCAGAGAACTAGAGTGGAGTTGGAGGAGCAAGAAGATAGAGTAAAAGAATATCTCCGAAATGGAGAAGATTATACGCAAGAATTGTTGTATCAAGTACGGCAAGTGGTGGGGAAAAGAGAGCGTTCTATGGATTCGTTAATGGATATACAACGAGAATTACAACGCAATGAAGCGAATTACTTGGAAGAATTAACCCAAGAACGAAAAAACTTGATTCAGCAACAAGACGAAGCGGAATCTGATTATCGAAAGAAACGTCAAAAATTAATCCAACAGGGGGGCTAAAGGGGTGTCAAAAGAAGCAAAAGAACGGGAACAAAAAGCACGGGAAAAAGCGTTCCGAAAAGAAAGTCAAAAAATAGCGCTACGTGGACTGGGAAAAAGTGCAAGTGCCCAAATGAACACGGATAAAGAATCAGTCAAAACAAAAGGAGAAAAAGGGATGAGTGAAGCATCTTCGATGATTAATTCAACTGGAAGCTCCTTTCAAGAATCAGTGAGAGGTCAATTTAGTAAGAAGGTAACGCAAGTATTTGAGGAACAAAAACAAACGTTAGATTCTTTTTAATAGGTATTTTCCCGAAATTTCATTACTCCTGCGACAAGTGCTCTAGAACAAACCATAAAGGGGCAACAAATGAAAAAAATTTTTCTTGTAAGCCAAGTATTATTTGCTATTAATATAGTGATACTCATAATCATACCTGCAATTTTTTTATTTCTTTTTAGTATTTTTCCTAATCTAGATTCAAGCGAAAATGGATTAGGTGCCTATCCATTGGCTTGTTTTATATGGGGGATTGCTGGACTAATGCTAACTATTCCATTTGCCGTGATTATGGCAATTATATACGTTATTTATGAAAAGTATAACAACCAATGAAAGAAGCTGGTTCTGTTTTGTATCTTGAGTAAACTGATGTATTTAACTTAAAAATAAGTATATATTATATCTATGAAGATCAATCATCTTAAATGGTGGTTGGTCTATTTTTGTGTTTCAAGGAGGGAATAAAATGTTCGATAACAAAGAAAATCGTTACATCACGAAGGGAGTGAATGAACAAGTACAAAAAGAAATCCAATTATATTGCTGGGATTTGATTGACCAAAAAAGAAGTGGGGCTGAAACAGAGTTGGACTATTTACAAATCTTTGAGTTCAATCCAGATAACCAACGCCAAGCAATTGAAGTGATTCATCGACAAGAAAAACCATTTTTTATTGATTATCATACCTATAAAGGATTTTTACCAACTTATTTATAAATTAAAAAGTTAAAGTCAACTTTCCAACTGTAAAATAAGTGAATTGCATAAGAATTTATGTACCAAGCATTTATACTGTTAAGATGATTAGGACTGACTAAATAGTATCCCTTTCTGACACACTGAACCGAATCACAAATGAATTTTTTTGTATATAAATGCTGATGCAACGATATTCTTAGTTTAAAATTACAAGATAAAAATGATGCGGTGAAATTTGTCGATACAAAAAAAAGACTATTTTCAAGAGAATTATTGATAAATGTCATACTGAATGACTAGTTAATTCGTTTAATCTATAAGGCTTTAAGATAACTAAGTGGAAAATTTTCGGAACTGAACAGTAGTCCACATAAAGTATTAGTATACTAACAAAGCTAAGAAAAAAGTTTTAGCTATTCTGATTACTTTTTTCTTTATTTAGATAGTCAATATATGAATTTCCCCAAATCGCTAAACTAGCTAGTACAGGTTTAAATAGAATGCCTAATTCGCTTAATGAGTATTCTACTTTTGGAGGTACTTGATTGTATACCTTTCTGTTAATTAAATTATTTTCTTCAAGTGCTCTCAACTGTTTTGTAAGTGTACTTTGTGTTATTTTTCCTAGACGTTTTTCTAGTTCACTGAAACGTAGTGTTTCACCGTCTAAGTGATGTAGAATTAGGATAGCCCACTTGCCTGATAAAATTTTTTGACTAGTAAAATAAGGACAAACACCATATAAATCTTGAACTTTAGCCATTAATTTTCCTCCTAACTACCTAAAAAGATAGTAACTATTATAAAAAAACGTACTTGTTTTTTGAAATGTACGTAATATAATTATAGCATAGATTTACAAAAATTAATTTAAAGAATGGGAGGTTTTATTGTAAGAGTGGTAGTGATGGGTTCAAGTGAGAAATGGCAAATTACTAATGGGAGATTTACAGAAATTTGATGTCGTAGCGAATGATTTTGGTACCTGGGTATTAGAAACTCTTTCTCAACATAATACGAGAGTACATCACCTAAATGATAGTTTGTATAGAAGCAAAATCCGGTTACTAGTTTTGGGTGAAGCTGGAAGTTTCTACACTGATTCAGCATAGACTCAACAATTTCAATATGGTCTGATTTCTTAGACGCATATAAATCAGTAAGCTCGAAAATAGGTAATTCTATTTGGAGCAAAGTAAACAGGTTAAAAGCTATTTTTTTATTATACAATAAAGTGAGCATCTAAATAACATTTTGGAGGAATGACATTGGCTAAACGATATTCAGAAGTTGGGATTTTATTAGTAAGAATCATGCTAGGTTTTACAATGGGAATACATGGAGTATCTAAAATTACAGATTTAAATGCAACAATAGGATTTTTTTCTAGTTTAGGTATCCCGTCAATAATGACTTGGTTAGTGATACTGCTTGAAATAGTAGGTGGTATTTTGATGATTATTGGGGTACTTGTTCCCATAGTTGCTGTGGGCTTCATTATTGAGATTGGTACGGCGATGGTTTTACTTGGATTTCAAAGAGGCTATGTAGGGGGCATTGAATTAGAAGTGATTATAATTGTACTAAGTATTTCAATGATACTTACGCACTGGAATAAGAAAATTATTAATTTGTATCCTGTACTAAACTAAAATTGAATCAAACTAACTTTTATTTAATATATTATATTCATGAAGACCAATCATTCATAGAAGGATTGGTCTATTTTTGTGTCTATAAGAGGAATCTATCTAAGGAAAAAAATGTTTGAGACGTTTCTTTTTCTATCCAACTGTTTTGCTAGGAAGCAATCCAAAGAAAAAACCAGAAAATCTCTTATTAGAGTATCTGCAATTTTTGAATTTAATCTTGATAAGGATCGTGATTTAGTGGAATGAATTCATCGATAGGAAGAGTTATTTTTTATTGACTATTATACCTTTACAAGAAATGGAGCAATGCCAGGTATCCAATTGAAAATATCTGGGGTATAGAAGATTGTAGTTATCAGACCATGTTATTGTAAGTTTTGAACTAATAAAATAAGTCTCAACTTTGTTCAGATAAAGGGAAAGTAGAATGGTGAAAGAAAAAAATACAGCTATTTGAAATAGAATAATACCAGCATCATCCGTTTTCTAAGCCATACTAACAGCGGAAAATAAGCGGATTATTGTGGTCAAACCCAGTAAAAGGCCAAGGAATTTAAACTATATTTTATTCATGTTTATTCCTCAAAAATTCAGGTTTTTAAATACATCATGGTAATCGAAAGGATAAGCAATTATAATTACTGTATACAGTAATTAATGGATTGAGTAAACTAATCTTACTTTGGATTTCTGAAAATGGCGAGAATGAGGTATAGCAGCTTTACAAACGCATTCTATTTAAACAAAAAAATACAAAGAATGTAACAGTAAATTGTACTATTAAGAAATAGAAGACTTACATTATAATAGAATTCAACATTGATTGATGATTAATGATGTAGAGGGAGCCAAAGAAACGCGGTCTGTATAGAATGATTTCATTGACTCGTCAGATACTGTCCATTTGCTTATTCAATTGGCGTTTATGAATAAATTGGGTGGGTCTTTATTTAGCTATCAATCGAAAATGTAAGTATTATTAGAGGTGTTTAAATTGATGTCCTCGTCAGAGTCAATGTTCTATACTGTTATTTTGTAGGTATATCAGTAAAAGGCTAAAAATTATTATGAAAGATATACATAAATGTAGGGCAGCCCTTTTTGATACTTAAGAAAAAGTACTATTTTTTATAAACTTCATCGACCAAATATAGCGTAATCTGTGGTAGTAAATTTTCCAAATATTATTTACGTGCGGTACGCAAAATCGTATCATAGATAGGAATCTATAGGGGGAAGTAAATGAAAAAAGTGAAAAAGGAACAACGTTCGGTTTCGTTAAATTGGTATAAGCGCTATAAAAAACGATTTAGTATAGGATATGTTATTGCTTGTTTCAGCTTAGTTATAGGGATTATATTTTCTATACTACTATTTTTATTAGTGTTGTTAGCTATATCAGATTATAATGACTCAAAAAAGCAAATAAACGAGCTAACAGAAGAACGTTTGGCACTTAGAGAAAAAATTCAGCACTCGGCAACGGATGACCAATTGAAAAAATTTGAACAAACGCAAGCTGGTTTAACAAGTGGATGGTCAAACAATGAAGATAATTATATTGTAGAAGTGGATGGTCAAGAAATAGTTATTGACCGCAATAACATATTTGTTTCAGATAATGCAAAAGTGCTAAAAAATGATACCAAAAAGAAAATTTATCAGATAAATAAAGAATTTTCTCAGTTTAACGACGGACAACAATTCATGATTGTAACAGTTCAATCGTTACCCGAATATACGACCATCGAGACTTTTGCATCAGAGGTCTTTAATCAACTAGGGATTGGACAAGCTGATAAAAATAATGGTGTTTTGTATGTGATGTCAATTGATGATCGTAAAACTAGAATAGAGGTAGGCTATGGGTTAGAAACTATAGTGTCAGACGCAAAGGCTGGTTCAATTCTTGATGATGAAGATACGGTAGCTGATTTTAAAGATAAAGCGTATGATCAAGGCGTTAATCGTATCATAGATCAGCTATACACCCAAATTGGTTCTATTACGCCTGAATATGATTTGAAAATAGAGGATGCCAAAGAACGATTAAGTAATGCGAAAGCCGCAATTATTGTTCTTGTTGTTTCTATTTTTATTTGCCTGTTAAATGGAGCCTTTTTTGTGATACAAGCGAAGAAATTAAAGCAAAGAATGAATCAATTATTAGATAAAGAGATCTATTATTTGTACCTGTCAGCTCCTATTTTTATTTTCACTATTCGTGGTCTTAAAAAAATGATCAGTACTGGGCAAGTCATGTCGAAGCATCCAAGTGCTAAGCGTAAAGGGACAACTATTTTAGTAGGAAATCGTTTATATGATTCTGGTGGTTACTTAATTACACGAGATTATGCTTCATATAGTTCTTCTTCTAGTGATAGTGGTTCTTCAAGCGATTCATTTGGCGGAGGTTCATCTGGAGGTGGAGGGGCTTCTGGTGGGTGGTGACAGGTAGCAAGTGACAACTTTTAAAGCGTGAAGTATTCCTATGCAATAGTAGCGGTATTACATAGGGATACTTTACGATTTGATATATATTCATTCCACTCAGAAAGAAAATCTCTTTTTCAATTATTTTACAGCGCCATTGCTCATACCTGCAATAATGTTTCTTTGGAAAACCAGATAGACTAGCGTGATAGTGATAATACCAATTGTATAAGAAGCAAAACTTGGGCCATAATCATTGAAGTATTGACCTGTATAATTGTACTGGAATAAAGGCAAGGTCCACATCTTGGAATCACGATTCAAAATAAGTAACGGTAACATGAAATCATTCCAGAACCATAATGCATTGATAATAATCACTGTCGCATGCATTGGTTTCAGCATAGGAAAAATAATTTTAAAATATGTCGTAAATCGGCTGGCACCGTCAATTTCAGCAGCTTCATCTAAGCTGATTGGAATATTTAATTTAATGAATCCTACATATAAAAACAAGGTTTGAGGGATTGCATACGTTAAATAGAGTAAAATCAATCCCCACATATTGGCTAATCCAATGCGGCTCATCATAACGGTGATCGGAATCATGATGACTTGAAAAGGGACGAAAATTCCTAGGATTAAAAACAAATACATCAAAGCATAAGCTTTACTT
The DNA here is from genome assembly GCF_002140855.1 of Enterococcus sp. 7E2_DIV0204. NCBI lineage: Bacteria > Bacillati > Bacillota > Bacilli > Lactobacillales > Enterococcaceae > Enterococcus > Enterococcus sp. 7E2_DIV0204. The sequence goes on along the minus strand of NZ_NGKY01000001.1, from coordinate 960,447 downwards.
TTGGACATTTTACGTGCCAATGAATAGGCAGCCATTGGAATAATTGCCGTGACGACAATTAGGGAGAGCAGTGTGATGAGTGCTGAGTTTAGAAAATGATGACCAATGCCATCTTTTAAGAGTCGTTTGAAATTATCAAGAGTTGCCGGATTTGGCAAACTAAAAAAATTGTTCATGATGTCGGGTGTGGTTTTGAATGAACTGAAAAGGGTTGCTAATAAAGGCACTAAAATCAAAAAACCTCCTAACAACAAGAACAAATATTTTGAACCATTTTTTTCTTTCGATGTTTTCATTTTAGAACCTCCTAGAGTTCAAATTTCTTCGACAGCTTCAGTTGAGCCAACGAAATAATAGCGATCAAGATAAATAGGACAAGGGCGATTGCATTTGCATACCCAAATTGATTATTTTTAAAAGCATAATTATATACAAGTAATCCGAGAGACGTCGTTGCATCATTTGGACCGCCACCTGTTAAAGCGAAAATTTGGTCGAAAGCTGTCAATCCGCTTTTTAGCGCCATGATAAAGACCATTGAAAGGCTTGGTAAAAGGTAGATGAGTTCAATATTCCAGAAAATCTGTTTATTGTTGGCACCATCCATATGCCCCGCTTCGATAATTTCCTGAGGAATACTTTGAAAACCTGCTAAGAAAATAATCACTGGCATCGCAATTCCTTGCCAAAGAAGGACAAAAATTACCGCAAATATTGCACCCAAAGTAGTTCCTAAAAGGCTAGTTTGAAGCCATTCAATTCCTAAGGTCTTACCAATCGTTGGTAAACCATAATTAAAAATTTGTTTAAAGACTAAAGAAACCACAATACCAGACAAAACAGCGGGGAAAAAGAACCAAGCTCTGAAAAATGTTTGCCCTTTAATTTTGCTATTTAAGGCACGAGCAATCAGAATTCCAAAAACAATTTGGCCAACAATCATACAGATTGTCACAATGAGAGTAAACCCAATTGATTTAATAAATTTTGGATCTGAAAAAAGAATTTTGTAATTGTTTAATCCGACAAACTCAAAGTTATAAGTCAGTCCAGTCCAGTTGGTCAAGCTATAAAATGCTCCTTGAATCATCGGGAAATAAAAGAAGATGATTTGTAAAATAATCGGAATCACCACGAAAATTACTGCCCAATAACGATTTAAAATGTCCTTTATTTTCATAAAACTCCCTACTTTCCATCTGCTTTCATTGGATTGAAAAAAGCATTTAGTGCATCAACCATCATCTTTTTGTTGCCATTGTGTAAATAATTTGTAGTTAAGGTATAGAAATCATTTTCACTGTTCCAATCTTTCGCTAACCAAACTAAATGACGATCAGTAAAAGCTAACTCTGTTAAACCACTCAATGGGGAATCAGTATTATGTTCAATAACACCTTTTACAGCACAAGGAGAACCATCTACATCATAATATTTTTGCATTGCTTTTGGCGTGGTCATGTATTTGATAAATTGTCGTGCCTCTTTTTTATGATCAGAAGTCGCTGAGATCGACAAGGCTAAATCACCAGCACCAATCGTCAAACTTTTACCTTCCTTATCAGCTGGAAAAGGAAAAGTCGCTACTTCAAAGTCAGGGTTTTGGGAATTGATCATGGGCATTGCCCATGATCCGTTTGGCATGATCAAAGCATCACCTTTAGTAAATGTTACAACAGTGTCGTTATAGCCAGCACCTTGCCAGTTTTGTTGCATTGCACCTGATTGTCTTAATAAATCCAGTCGGTTGAAATCATTTTTCATGTTAGGAGCATCTGTGGAGATGCCGTTAACTTTTGAAAAACGCCAGATGTCATTTGCTTCTTTTCCACCACCAGCAACTGTTGCTAAGGCTAATTGGTGATAACCGTTTAAGCTCCAGCCTTCAGCACCTGCAATTGCAAAAGGGACTTTGCCTTGTTTTTCAATAGTAGCAGTTAAATTTTGAAAGTCTGACCACGTTTTTGGGGCGGTTAAGTTCATTTGATCGAAAGCCGTTTTATTGTAATAAAAACCATAAACATTAGCAGTTAAAGGAAGACTGTAGACTTTATCGTTGACAGCAAAGCGTTTGGCATAATCATTTTTGATATTTTCTAGATAAGGCTCATTAGTCAGATCTTCCAGATAACCAGCTTGAGCCCATTCCCGCAACTCGATACTTTGAGGATAGAGGTTGATCACATCAGGAACATCGCCTGCCAACACACGAGTTTTGATGACCTCACCAGCATTAGGGACATCAATGACGTCAACATGAATTTTTGGGTTCTCTGCTTCAAAATCTTTTGCAATGTCTTGAATAACTTGGGACATTTCTTTTTTTTGGTTAAAATATTCGATGGTGACCTTGTCGCTAGTACCCGTTTTAGAATTATCGCAAGCGATTAGGCTAAATAGTCCAAAGACTAGCCCAGTTGCTAGTAGCCATTTAGTTTTGGATAGCTTCATTTTTCTCACTCCTATCAATTAATACACTTAAAGCGATACATCCATGAAGAAAAATCTTCTGTTTGTTGTGGTAAATAAAAGCCGAGATTCATCAATTCATCACCACCAAAAATGTGACCATTCTCTGTTTTGTATTTCTTAGTAGGGTCTAAATCGGTTAATTTCAATAAGCTGAACGGTTCCTGACCTTGAGTTAAAATTTTAAAAGCCAAAACTAAAACCTCATTCTGCTCTTGAGAAATAAATTGCCATGCACATTCATTGCTAGTAAAAGGATTTTTCAAACGGGCAAATTTACCAAATTGTACGACTTGACGAATGTCTTTATAAAGAGCCACTTGTTCAGCAACTGCTTGTTTTTCGTCTGTTGTGAAAGTTGTTAAATCTAATTCATAGCCAAAGACCGAACTCATCGCGGCATTTCCTCGCGTATTTAACGAGACATTACGTCCAGTTTGATGATTTGGTATTGCTGACACATGAGAAGTAAAAGAGGAAGGTGGGTATACAAGTGAGGTACCATATTGTATCTTTAAACGTTCTAATGCATCAGTATCATCACTTGTCCAAGATTGTGGCATATAATGTAAAATGCCACTGTCAAAACGTCCACCGCCACCAGAACAGCCTTCCCATAAAACAGCTGGATATTTCGTGATCAATGCTTCTAATAGTTCATACAAACCTAAGATATAACGATGAAGAGTCTCTCCTTGATTATCAGACGCTAATTGATGTGAGAAAACTTCAGATATGCTGCGATTCATGTCCCATTTCACATAGTCTACATATCCTTCATCAAAAATTGCGGATAATTGAGTTAAAATATTTTCTCGTACTTCCTTGCGGCCCAAATCTAAAAGATGCTGACTGCGGCTAGGTGCTGGTATCCGTTCAGGATAGCTCATTAAAAAATCGGGATGTGCGCGATATAAGTTAGAATCAATAGAAATCATTTCCGGTTCCATCCATAGACCAAATTTCAAGCCTTTTTGATGAACATAATCAGCAAAATGACATAATCCGTTAGGGAATTTACGTTTATCTACAAACCAATCTCCTAACGAACTAGTATCGCTGTCTCGTTCACCAAACCATCCATCGTCCAGCACAAACATTTCGATTCCGACTTCCGCTGCAGTATCAACAAGGGGTCTTAATTTTTCTTCAGTAAAATCAAAATAGGTCGCTTCCCAGTTATTGATCAAAATATCTCGTTCTTTGTTTCGATAGTTACCGCGAGCTACGCGGTTCGTTAATAACTCATGGTAAGTTTGACTCATTTTATTCAAACCTTGATCTGAGTAGACCATTAAAACTTCAGGACTTTGAAAGGTTTCACCAGATAAAAGTTCCCAAGAAAAATCCTCTTCATTGATTCCTGCAACTAAACGAATCTGACCGATTTGATCTTTTTCGATTTCGAATGCATGATTTCCAGAATAAACTAAGTTGAAACCAAAAACTTCACCTTGAAATTCATCAGCCGTTCCCTTTTCCAAGGCAATAAAATTGTTCATTTGATGACTTGTAGAACCACGTCGGCTACTGAATTTTTTAATTCCGTAACCAATTGCTTCTTTTTGTACTTGACGTTCTTGATTATGGGCTCCTGGTAAAGAGATAACCGAGAATGCTTCATCAGGAAAATCCAATTGCATCGAAGCTAATTTATGAATTTTGCTACTTTGGGTACTTAAATTTCTCAATTGTATCGAGCGGGCGATTACTGGGCGGTCCCGGTAAATTGTATAAAAAGTTGCTAATTCAAGCTTACTGATTTCATCAATTAGAGTGATAACTAAGGTTTCAGCCTCAATATTATCTTCAACGTAAGCAGAAGGTAAGCCAATCAATTTTGGTTTGCCGGGAAACATTTCAAAGCCAGTGAATTTAAAGTTTAAAGCGTAACTACCATCTGTCTGCATAATTTTAGCAGCAGGGACTCGATAGTCACCTTCACCAGCCATGCTATATTCTCTCAATAATGTATCTTGTGAATAGCTACGATCTTCAACACCTGCTAAGTTTCCAGAAAAACCGCGGTCAACTCTAGGGTATTTTCTTTGGCTGTGATAACTGTTTACTTGTTTTCCAAAATAGAGGTGACTAATCAACCCAAAATCTTCTACAGCTAAAAGGTAGCTGATTTGCTGGTTTTTTAAATGAAATACTTGTTGTTCAGCATCGTAAAAAATTAAATTGGTCATAAAACTACTCCTTGCCTAATCTAGAAATTTGATAGCGCTTTCTAGTTGATGGACTAATCATAGCAAGAATTTTCTTATAAAAACATGGTCAAATGCGGGAGAAATATGTCATAATGTAACCAAGACATTTTGACATATTTTAGGAGGAAAGCTGATGTTATATGAATACAAGAAAGTTAGTATTGAACATTTTGACTGTAATGTTTTGTTTTACGGAAGAGAGTTAACACCGGCTGATTATGCTTATTCCGGAAAGAATACACGAGATTATTATGTTTTGCATTTTATTTTATCGGGGAAAGGCAGCTTTGCTAGTGCAGGCAATCGTATGACACATTTGCAAGCAGGAGATGTGTTTATTTTACCTAGGGCAGTTCCTTGTTTTTACCAAGCTGATAACCAAGAACCATGGGAATATAGTTGGATTGGTTTTTCTGGTAGCGGTATTCGAGATATTTTACTACAGAGCCAAATTATGGAAAAACATTACTTAAAAGATGTAGCAACTAGTCAATTTGCCGAACAATTTGCCGAACTATTTCAAAGTCTACATGCTCCATTAAATCTAAGTAATCGTTTATTAGTTCAAAGTAGAATTTTTCAAACATTTCATTATTTAATTCAAGAGTATCCTTCAAAAAAAGATCAGGTCAATACCAGTTCCTACGAACATTTTGAGCAAGCCGTAAAACTAATGAAAGAAAACCTAATGGAAGGTTATAATGTAACAGACGTAGGTGCTGCATTACATTTATCACGTAGTTATTTATATACGGTCTTCAAAAAATTTGCTGAAATTAGTCCGCAACAGTATTTATTAAATTTACGAATAGATACAGCGAAGGAGTTACTAAAAGATACCAAATATTCTTTGCAAAGTATTGCTGGGTTGGTTGGTTATAAAGATCAATTTACTTTTTCAAAAGCCTTTAAACGACTTGTTGGCAAATCGCCGCAGGAATTCCGAATGGAGAAATAAAACTCTGTGTGTTTGATAAAGCCAGTTAACAAAAGGTTAAGCAAGTCCCAATCGCGATTCCCGAAGGCAAACAGAATGAAAAAATTGATTGACCTACAAGTTAACTTTAAGGGATAAACTAGACTGTTCTACTTAATACCTTTTTTATTGATCATCTCAAAAATTACTTGAAATAGTAGCAGGAGATGATTATTTCTGTAGAAGCAAGCTGAATGTGGAAATATTTGTTAGCTACTATTTCAATGGGAAGGATAAAAATAGAAGATTAATTGTAGTGTGATTTTCTATTTTTATGCTCACTGGGCGAAATGCCCATCTCCTTTTTAAATACTTTACTAAAATAATTTCCTGTAGAAAAACCAACCTTTTTTGCGACAGCATCCACTGCGTTATCCTCCCATAATAGCGATAATGAATGAAGGATGCGCACTTTTTTTAAATAGTGTATCGGTGGCGAGTTATAAGCTACTTCGAATTGCCGAATCAATTTGTATTTTGATAGTTTGTATTTTTCAGATAAAAACTCTAGACTAATATCTTCGAAATAGTGTTCATCAATATATTCTTTTATAGCCTTGATGGTATCTGTTTTTTGTTGGGTTTCTTTTTGCATCTCGTCCTTAATATCTAAAAAAAGAGCAAATGCAGCTTTAGCATTTTGTGTAACCGTTAATTCCTGTGTTTTTAAATCAAGAATAAATCTTCGCAACAGTTCAATGAATGTCTCTGATAATTCAACAATGGTAATCGATGTATCTAACCATTGCAGCATACTTCCTGAAAACTCTACAAATAGAAAGTGCCAATCTTCACCGAAATAACGATAATTTCCAGGGATCTTAGCAAAAAAAGCCTTATTTTGTGTTAAGGGAACAGTTTTGTCTCCTAGTTGTATAAATCCTTGCCCCTTTAATGTTACTTGCAAAACAATTAGTTGTTCTTTTCGATTACGTGCGTCCCAATCATAATGCATACTTCCTTGGCCGACACCAATACCTCGGATGAGTGGTAAATGTCGGTCATCGATGTAATGGAATTGACGTACAAAATTCTGCAATTTATTACCCTCCATGAAATAATTTCTTCTTGTTACTTCTGATTATACTCGATATCATGGATATAATAAAAGAAGAGGGATGATAAATATGTCGATCTATTTTGATGCATCACAGAATTTTTTTCACCTGAGCAATAATGAAATCAGTTATATCATTGGTATCGAAAAAGAACAATATCTTACCCATAGATATTTTGGTCCTCGTTTGGCAGAGTATCATCAAGTCAATCAGCTGCAAATGATCGATCGCGGTTTTGCTACGAATCCAATCAGTGAAGAACGTACTTTTTCGCTAAACACGCTACCACTTGAAACGAGTACGCAAGGTAGCCTGGATTATCGAGTGAGTAATTATCAGTTTCGGAATATCGATGGACATTGTATTACTAATTTTGCGTATGATCATTTTGAAATTTCAGAAGGCAAGCGACCTTTAGAAGGTCTCCCTTCACTAAGGGGAGACCAAGGACAAACCTTAGCAATTTATCTTGTAGATTCTATCCAGTCACTTGAAATGGTGTTGTATTATACGATATATGAAGATCTTCCTGTCATTACACGTAGCGTATCATATACAAACAATGGGACACAGATAGTCTATATAGAAAATGCTGGTTCGATGCTCTTAGATTTTCCCCGTTGTGACTTTGACTTACTAACACTTAACGGGGCCCATACAAATGAAGCAACAATCCATCGCCAAGCTCTCCATCCTGGTATACAAAAAATCGCATCGACCAGAGGAACGAGCAGTCCGCAGCATCATCCGTTCTTAGGGCTTGCTGATCGGTATACGAATGAAGATCAAGGGGATGTTTATGGTTTTCATTTTATTTATAGTGGAAATTTTGTTGCTCAAGCTGAAGTAGAGCAGTATGGAAGCACACGGGTTCAAATCGGAATCAATCCAGAGACGTTTGAATGGAAATTGTCACCTGGAACAACTTTTCAAACGCCAGAAGTTGTGTTGAATTTTAGTAGGCAAGGATTTAATCAGCTTTCCCAGACGTTTCATACGTTATACCAAACCTATCTGATTCCTAAGCAATGGCAACAGGAGGAGCGTCCCATTTTACTTAATTCTTGGGAAGGCAATTATTTTGATTTTACTGAAGAGGACTTGATCCGCCAAGCTCAATTAGCGAGTATATTAGGGATTGAATTATTTGTTTTAGATGATGGGTGGTTTGGTCAACGTGCAGATGATACAACTTCTTTAGGCGATTGGTATGTGAACACCGCAAAACTTCCAAATGGGATCGAGCATCTTGCGGATGTTATTCACCAACAAAAGATGAAATTTGGTTTATGGTTTGAACCAGAAATGATTTCTGTAAAAAGTCGTTTATTTGAGAGACATCCAGAATGGAGTTTACAGGTTCCAAATTACCCTCAAACACAAGGGCGACAACAGCTGGTCTTAAATTTAAGTTTGCCAGAAGTTCAAGATCACCTCATTCAAATACTGATAGCGTATCTGTCATCAAATAAAATCGATTATATAAAATGGGATATGAATCGACATTTAACGGAAGTGGGCAGTTTTCTTTTACCCAATGATCAGCAAAAAGAAGTTAGCCATCGTTATGTCTTAGGACTATATCGTATTCTATCTGAAGTAACAGAACGATTTCCCAAAGTCCTTTTTGAAAATTGCTCTAGTGGTGGCGGACGATTTGATCCAGGAATGGTTGCTTATATGCCTCAAACTTGGGCAAGTGATAATACAGATGCGTTATGTCGCTCGAAAATCCAATATGGCTATAGCTATCTGTATCCACCAATTATGATGGGGGCTCATGTTTCGGATAGTCCTAATCATCAAGTAGGTCGAAACACCCCTTTAGAAAGTCGCTTTTTAATTGCAATGAGTGGAAACTTTGGCTACGAATTAGCGATAGAAAAACAATCGCCACAAGAACTCGAAATGATAAAAGAGCAAGTTATATTTTATAAAAAGCATCGTAAACTGTTACAGTTTGGTCAATTCTATCGTCTAAAAGAACTTGATGCGTCTTATTCTACTGCTTGGCTATTTAAAAATGAAACAGAAGCGCTTCTTGTCTATTCCAATGGACTAGCTCAACCAGCACAAACGGTTCAGTATTTAAAAACAAAATATCTTGAGGAATCAGCTCTTTATAAGGATATGAATACAGGGGAAATATATAGTGGTAGTGAATTAAATCATGCCGGTATTCTTGTACCGAGGATCAAAGGGGATTTCAATTGTTTCTATATTCATTGGACTGTTATTAGGTAAATGATACATTAAAAAAAACCCTTACGGCGAACCGCCGTAGGGGATCTTTTTGTTAATTTAGTAAAACAGCATAGGCTTCGTAAGGGAGAAGGGTTTGACTAATGTCTTTTTCATAATTATGAATCAGGATTTTTTTGATTTGTTGTGTTGCATCCAATAAGAATTGAGCCGGCTTATTGGAAAAATTGACAACAACTACTATTTCTTCTCCTTCATACTTACGGATATAAGCTAAAACTGCTGCATCTTCTGTTTGAATACTCTCAAATGTTCCTTCTGTAATCACTGGTACTTCTTTTCGGAGCTGAATCAATTTTTTGTACGTATAAAATAGAGAGTTTGGATCATCTAAAGCGGCTGCTACATTGATTTCACTTGAATCTCCTGCAGATAACCAAGGAATACCAGTTGTAAAGCCCACTTGTTTAGAATTATCCCACTGCATCGGATGGCGTGCGTTATCACGTCCTTTGGCATTGATAGAGGTAATGATTTCCTCTTCTGTATATCCTAAAGTGATGCGTTCATTATACATTCTACGACTTTCAATATCATCGACTTCATTTATGGATGTAATTGGATGATTGATCATCCCGATTTCTTCACCTTGGTAAATATAAGGTGTTCCTTGAAGAAAATAAAGATAGATAGCCAACATTTTACCACTAAGCACCCTGTACTCTTGATCATTGCCCCAACGAGAAATGATTCGTGGCAAATCGTGATTATTCCAAAATAGGGAGTTCCAGCCTTTACCAGTTAATTCAGTTTGCCATTTAGAAAAAACATGATGCAGTTCTTTTGGATCAAGTTTTTTTAGATCCCATTTTCGTTTGCCCGGTTGTTTATCCAAATTGATATGCTCAAATTGGAAAACCATCGATAATTCATCTCTGTCCTCATCTGAATAAAGCTGAGCAATTTCGGGTGTTGCCCCCCATGTCTCACCAACTGTGACCAAATCGTATTTTCCAAAGGTGTTTTGATTCATTTCCTGTAATAGTTCATGGAGTTTTGGTCCATTTTTAGTAATGAATTGGTCGGGTTCTTTTCCAATTAAATCAATAACATCTAGACGAAATCCGCCTACTCCTTTTTCGATCCAGTAATTCATCATACGATAAATTTTGTTGCGCATCGTTTTATTTTCCCAATTTAAGTCAGGTTGCTCTTTGGCGTGTAAGTGAAGGTAATATTCTCCAAGTTCTGGAACCAATGTCCAAGCAGAACCGCCAAAGTTTGACTGCAGAGTGTTCGGGGGTCTTCCGCCAACGCCCTTTCTCCAAATATAAAAATCATGAAACTCGCTCTTTGGATCGTGAAGCGCGGATTGAAACCACGGATGTTCAGAGGAAGTATGATTGACGACTAAGTCCATGATGATCTTGATATTCCTCTTTTTAGCTTCTTCAATTAGTGTGTCCATATCCTTCATTGTTCCATAATCTGGATCGATCGCTTGATAATCACTGATATCATAGCCATTATCTTCATTAGGCGATTGATATACAGGACTTAACCAGATTGCTTCTATTCCTAGAAAAGCAAGATAATCTAACCGTTGAATAACTCCAGGAAGATCCCCGATGCCATCTGCGTTCGTATCTTGAAAGCTACGTGGATAGACTTGATAGATCGTTGCTTTTTTCCACCAATTAGTTTTCATAACGCACACTCAATGCTAGTAGATCTTGGTTTCCATCGGCACTTAATGTGTCAATTACTTCAACGGCTTCATAGTCGTTCGTATTGGTCACGATCATCATCACTGTTGGGTCAAAGCCGGCTTGTTTGACAGCGTCTAAATCGACTGTTCCTAAGATATCCCCTTTTTTCACTAAGTCTCCATATTTTTTAGTCGTTTCAAAGAATTCTCCATTTAATGTTACCGTATCGATTCCAATATGGATCAGTACTTCTGCACCATGAGTTGTTTTTAACCCATAAGCATGTTTTGAATCGTATACGACCGTTAATTCCCCATCAGCTGGTGCGTAAATAATCCCTTTTTCTGGAATTACTGCAATGCCTTTTCCCATCATTTCTTGAGCAAAGACAGGGTCGTTGACTTCTTTTAAAGAAATAGGTGTGCCTTTGACAGGTGCAGCTAAGATTTCATCTTGAACAGCGATGATTTCCGCTTCAGGATCTTCATTGATTTCAACCGCAACTTCACCTTTACTAGTATCATCATCTGCAAATACAGCCATATGACGTTTACCATAAGCATATGTCGTAACAAAACCAACTAAAATACTGATGACGATTCCAATCATGAAATAAGGAATTGATTTTGGTGCGATTGAAATAAATCCGATCACACTAGCAGGTCCCATTGCCACTGATAAAACATGAAATGCACCAATAAATACACAAGCAACTGCTGAAGCAATCATACCGCAGATAAATGGAAATTTAAGTTTTAAATTGACCCCAAAAATTGCTGGTTCCGTAATTCCTAGCATCGCTGAAATACTTGCTGAGGTCGCTAAACTTTTTTGTTTTTTATTTTTAGTTAATAACATAATGGCAAGTGTTGCTGCACCTTGACCAACATTTGCCATAGATGCAACTGGGAAAATGAAGGAACCGCCAGTACGTGCAACATCCGCTAACAAGGTGGTCTCGATTGCTGGAAAACTTTGATGTAGTCCTGTAATAACAATCGGTGAATAAAACAGTCCGAATACACCTAAGCCGATTGCTCCTGTTGTATTATACAACCAAACAAGTCCATCAGTTAAACCATCTGAAACGATTCTCATAACAGGGCCCACAACGATAAAGGTTAAAAATCCAGTAATAATGATGGCTAGCATTGGGGTGAAAGTAAAATCAAATGCATTTGGAATGCGTTTGTGGAAGAATTTTTCTAAAGTTGCTAAAAGCCAAGAAACCACTAATACTGGCAATACAGAACCTTGATAACCTGCTTGGGCAACGTTCATCCCAAAAATATGCCAATAATTCATACTACCTTCAGCAATCGCATTAGCAACACCATAACCATTGACTAAATCAGGCATAACCATCGCCATTCCAATGGCCGCACCTAGATAGGGATTACCACCAAAGCGTTTGGTTGCGGAAAATCCGACTAAAATAGGTAAGAAGGCAAAAGGAGCCGAAGCTAACAGATTAATGATACTAGCAACATCCGTTACATTAGGGAACATTTCTACAACGGATTGCGGTCCAAACAAATGTTGTGCAGTTAACACATTATTCAACGCCATCAATAAACCACCAGCAACTAAAGCTGGAACAATCGGAACAAAAATATCAGATAATACTTTAATAAAGGCCATAATTGGATTGTTCTTCTTACCATTAGCTGCTACTGCTTTTAAATCAGCAGTGGATGCTTCTTTGACATTCGTTATTTTTATCAGTTCATCATAGACGTTGTTGACATCGCCAGCTCCAATAATGATTTGAAACTGGTCATTGGCTTCGAAGGTTCCTTTAACAGCGTCATTATTGTCTAAAGCTTTTTGATCCACCTTGCTTGAATCTTTTAAAACTAACCGTAGTCTTGTTGCACAATGCGCTGCCGCTTGGATATTGTCTTCGCCAAGTGCTTGATTGATTTCCTCTGCTACTTTTTTGTAATCCATTCTCGTTCCTCCTAAATGTCATTTAAGCGATTTCAATAGAAGTGCTCATCTTTTTATGAAAGATAGAAATGAAATCGCTTTTTCACATCCAAAGTATACCATTTTTTATAAAATTGTCAAACGTATAACAATAGTTAAAATCTATTATAAAAGGGGTGAATGTATTTTTTTATTATGGATTGATTAACGTTTGACATTATATATCTTTAAAGTTAAACTATATGCAAGAATACGCTTACGAGGAGAGTACATATGTCTGTAAAAAAAGCTTGGACAAAAGAAGAACGTTATCGACCATATCAAGAATGGGATAAAACGCACTTGGCCTTATTAAAAGAGAAAATTGTTAATTCTAAATGGCGTTTAGGGTATCATATCCAGCCAAATACTGGCTTACTAAATGATCCAAATGGTTTTTCATATTTTAATAATCAATGGCATGTGTTTTATCAATCATACCCAATGGGAGCTGTTCATGGGCTAAAATCTTGGTATCATCTGACATCTGATAATTTAGTGGATTGGAAAGAAGAGGGAACGAAAGTGTTTCCAGATAGTTTGTATGATAGTCATGGTGTTTATTCGGGGTCTGCTTTGCCTGTTTCGGACCAGTTGTTTCTTGCTTACACAGGAAATGTTCGTGATGCAGAGTGGGTTCGTCATTCTTATCAGTTAGGTGCCTGGATGGATGACTCTGGAACAGTTAGGAAAATCGAAACGCCGCTGATTACTGAACCACAGGCAGGTTACACATCTGAATTTAGAGATCCCCAAGTGTTCCGTTCCGATGATGAGTACTTGATGGTCATAGGTGCTCAAAATGAGGCTGAAAAAGGAAAGATTCTTACTTATCAGAGTTCTGATTTGCTTACATGGCAGTGCAAGGGTGAATTAGAGTTTACCGATAAAGAAATGGGTTTTATGATTGAATGTCCTAATTTACTAGTAACAAAAGATGCGGCATTACTTATTTTTTGTCCTCAAGGTTTAGAACCAGATATTTGCTCTTATCAAAATATTTATCCTAATACTTATGTTATCGGGGATTCTTACGATAGCGAAGCGAATCGTTTGATTCAGCCTACTGCATTAAAAAATCTAGATGAAGGGTTTGATGTATATGCTACACAAGCCTTTCAAGCACCAGATAACCGTTTATTGTCTATTAGTTGGGTAGGTTTACCGGAAATTGATTATCCAACGGATCAAGAAGAATGGGCCCATTGTTTAAGTAGTGTAAAAGAGCTACTTATAAAAGATAAAAAATTGTATCAACGTCCTGTCGCAGAAATGAAACAATTACGTGTAGGTGAAGCGATTGAGTTCAACCAAGATTCTGATTCTTTTTTTGAAACAGACACAAATCAGTATGAATTAATGCTATCATTTGACCCGCTTTCCTGTGGAACGCTTACTTTGTTTACGAATAAAGAACAAAATAAAGGATTAACGATTAATTTTGACTCGCAACATGGTAAAATAACGATAGACCGTAGTCAAGCTGGTGCTGTTTTTGGAGAAGAATATGGATTTGTTCGATCGTTTTCTGTTGAACAAAAACCTTTGGAACTACAAATCTTTGTAGATTCTTCGATTGTTGAGATTTTCATCAATGAAGGTGAACAAGTAGCAACGATGCGAGTCTTTCCAGAAACATATCAGACAGGAGTCCATCTAGATTGTGATGGAGTCTATCAAGGGAAATTATGGCAACTGCGGAAAACTAACCAATAAAGGATGAATGAACATGGTTGTCAAACTAACGGATGTAGCAAAGAAAGCCGGTGTTTCTCCCACTACTGTTTCTCGTGTTATTAATAATTATGGTTCTTTAAGCCAAAAAACGATTGATAAAGTAAATTTGGCAATGAAAGAGCTGAATTATCAACCAAATTCTTTAGCTCGTTCCTTACAAGGAAAAAATACACAACTGATTGGATTGATTTTTCCAACTGTTGCAAATCCTTTTTTTGGTGAGCTCGTTGAAAGAATCGAAGGAAAACTATTTGATTTAGGCTACCGTGTTATTTTGTGTGATAGTGCCAATAACAAAGAAAAAGAACGTCATTATATTAATATGCTTGCTGCGAATAAAGTAGATGGGATCATAGCTGGTGCTCACAACCTAGGAATCACTGAATATGAAGATATCGAGCTGCCTATTGTTTCTTTTGACCGTTATTTAGCGGACAATATTCCAATCATTGGCAGCGATAATTTTCAAGGGGGCTATCTAGCTACTGAAACATTATTTGTTAAAGGTGCACGAAAAATTGCGATTCTTACTGGTTCACAAGAATCCAATTCGCCTACAAATTTTCGCTTAAATGGGTATTTAAGTTTCTTAGAGAAACACGAATTAGAACCTAAAATTTTTCAGATTCAAACAACGGCTAGATCAACAACGTTGAAAAATTTAGAAATCAAACATATTTTAGAAACAGAAGAAATCGACAGCTTGTTTTGTACGGATGATTTAACGGCTATCCTAGCATACAATCAATGTCAGCAGTTGAAGATAAACGTTCCTGAGCAAATCAAGATCATTGGGTATGATGGGACCAAATTCATTCAAAATTATTTTCCTCAACTATCAACGATTGCCCAACCAATGGCTGATTATGCAGATATTTTAGTAGATTTGTTGTTACAACGAATCCAAAATCCAGAAAAAAAGCTTGAAAAAAATTACCTGCTACCGGTAAAACTAATTCAAGGTCAAACAACATAACCCTTAAAAGGAGTGAACAATATGTTATACGGTGCAATCGAGGCTGGAGGCACGAAATTTGTTTGTGCAGTAGGAAACGAAAACTTAGAAATAATTGAGCGTGTATCGTTTCCTACAGAAACACCTGAAAAAACCATGCGCTCTGTGATTGATTTTTTCAAAAAATTTGAAACACTCTCAACTATTGGAGTCGGATCATTTGGCCCAATCGATGTTAAACGAGAGTCTGAAACGTATGGTTATATTACATCTACACCTAAACTTGCATGGAAGAATTTTGATTTTGTTGGGTATTTAAAAGACCAGTTGGCTAACATTTCTGTTGCTTGGACAACGGATGTAAATGCGGCTTGTTATGGGGAATATGTTGCAGGATGCGGTAAAGGGTTATCAAATGTAGTGTATTATACTATCGGAACAGGAGTTGGTGGTGGTGCTTTAGTAGATGGGCAATTCGTTGAAGGCTTTAGCCATCCCGAAATGGGCCATGCAATGGTTCGACGACATCCTGATGATACATTTATCGGTAGTTGTCCGTACCACAAAGACTGTTTGGAAGGCTTGGCTGCAGGACCTGCCATCGAGAAAAGAACGGGGACTAAAGGACAGGATTTACCACCAGAAGATTCGTCATGGGATATTGAAGCATACTACATTGCACAATGTGCGTATAATACGACCTTACTTTTTTCTCCACAAATAATTATTTTTGGCGGCGGCGTTATGAAGCAAGAACAATTAAGAAAAAAAGTCCAAGAACAATTCGCCAAGCTCATCAACGATTATGTGAAATATCCAGATTTATCGACTTATATCGTTACTCCTCAATTGGGGGACAATGCTGGTGTGATTGGTGGTCTCGCTTTAGCGAAGGATTTGTATCTACAGGCTTAACCAAAGGTGACAAAGTAGAAGCCACTATAGACTATCGTTCAATGACTTATAATTTAATCGATGTGTGATCTTTTTTTTCATATTATTGATTTGACAGTCTATCCAACTATTATTCACTTCCAATACGAAGAGTAATATCATAACTAGGAATATTTTTAGAAATCTCGCCATAAATGGACTAAATAATAAAAGAAACGTTCTACACTTACAATCAGATCAAGATTACAACAATAGACATTGTAAGTAAAAACACAATCTTGTATAATAAAACTAATCAGAAAAGCTACTTCTACTTCCTAGTAGAAGTACTTTTTTTATCTAAATTTAAAGGAGGAAAAAGTATGTTTTTAAATTTTATCGGGTTAACGTTATTCTTTGGTATGGGAATATTAGTTGCAAATGGTCTTAGTTTAATGATCACAAAAGGGAGAAATATCAAAAAAATCCTTGTGTTAGTGGTTATTGAGCTACTTTTGCTGGGCAGTTTCTTATTTATTGCCTTACCTAGTAAGACACTGTCAACTATTCTATGGATCAACCTAATAGGGGCTGTGGTTGCAAGTGGTTTATTATTAGCAAGTCGTTCTCTTAGCCAAGCCTCTAATAAAATCTTGCATAAAGGGCATAAAACTACTGGGATAACCGGAGTGAATGATTGGTCTGGGCGTGTATTAGGCCTTAGTATTGTTGCAATGGTTTTATTATTCATTGTTAGTTCTGTAACGAAGATAACAGCGATTGATGATGTCTACCAAACGATTCCTTTGAAGACTGAAGAAAAGGCAGAGGTTTTAACATCTACCAAAGAAACGCCGATAGCCATTGCACCGAAAACAGCAAAACGTAAAATGTTACAAAAGTTCTCAGTGATTCCAAATTCCAATATGTTTACACTGGATGGGATTACAGCGCAAGTTGTGAATGGGGAATATGTCTATGTTGCAACAGTAGAGTTTAATGGATTTTTCAAATGGTCAAAATTAGGAGCAGTTCCTGGCTACTTCATTATTAGCGCAACGGATATCAATGCGCAACCAAAATTTGTGGAAAAGCCGATCATTTACACACCTTCAGCTTATTTTGGGAAAGATGTTGCACGTAAAATCTATGCAGCGTATCCTGATTATGCGGCTACAGGGAAAATCAATTTGGAAATCGATGAAGAGGGAAATCCTTTTTATATCCAAACATTATATAAAGAATACGGTGTTTCTGGTCGAATGAACTATAACGAATTTAAGACAGCCGTTTTAAATGCTACAACGGGCAAAGTGAAAGTCTATGACAGCAAAGATGCGCCCAAATTTGTAGATGCGCCAATCACAAGTTCTGCTGCCAACAGTATCAATGAATACTTTGGACGTTATAGCCAAGGTTGGTGGAATCAAACGATGTTTGGTGCTAAAAAAGATGTTAAAATCCCGACGGAAAATGGTATCTATGCATCAGGTCAAATCACACCAATGATGAATAAAGAAGGCAGTCAATTATTGTATTTTACAGATTTTACAAGTGGAGATGAGGATCAAGATTCCGCTTTAGGCTATTCACTGATCAATGCCAGAACAGGTCAAGTAACCTATTATCGTGATACAAAAGTCGGGATCATGGATAGCGATGGCGCCATTTCGATTGCAGCGAAAATTTACCCAGAGAAAAAATGGAAAGCCAGTATGCCAGTGTTGTATAATATCGATGGTGTTCCAACTTGGATTGTTTCTTTAATGGACAGTAAAGGGATTTTCAAAAAATATGTGTATGTCAATGCAGTTGATAATGATATTGTGGTGGATGCTGATGCGGCACAAAATGCATTGGATGCTTACCGAATTGAATTAGCAACAAAAGGCAGTAATAATACAAGTAGTGAAGCTGCGGATTTACAAGAAATCAAAGGAAGTGTTTCTCGTGTGACGATTGTTGCTAGTGAGGCACAAACTGTTGTTTCTTTCTTATTGGAGAACGATAAAATCATCTACAGTGTGACAACAAATAATAGTCCAATGGCTCTTTTCTTGAAAGAAGGGGACAAGGTGGCGTTCAAAGCATCAGTTACAGCAGATGTAAAAGCTGCCAGTATTGAAAATCTTGTGATTGAAGGGCTAGAATAGTGATCTAGAAAAGTTTAGCGGTAACAGCATATAACGACTATAAACCTAGAGGGGAAAAGGCCCTCTAGGTTATTTTAATAGACTAAAAACGAGTAATGAAAAAATGGAACAGCCCTATTTTTCTTTTACTTTAGCACTTATATTATTTGCTCAGGGAAGACCTGGCTAAATACGAGCTAAAAACACAATTTTATTTTCACTCATATCTATCTTTCCTCGTTTTAATCCCAAGCTATCATCTAGTTAATTCAATTCTTTTAACATTCCAAAGGGCAATTCCCAAGAATAGAACACTGCTCACGATCAAAATCATGACAGGAATCAAGACATCGTGTTGATAGTTCATAACAATCCCTAGTTCTTTTTGAACTGCCAGTGCAATTTTGGGAGAATCAGAAGCAAACGCATTTTCTGTCAGAATTTTTCGGATCAAAACAATCCCACTTGTTAGAGGGAAATATTGAATCACGTTTCTTGTGGCCTCTGGTAAGCTGCCGATTGGGACATAACAGCCAGTTAAAAAACCAAGTAATGGACCGATAATAGAGGTCATCGTTGAAAATGTATCAATTCGACGGAAGAAACTGGCAATAAAAAACATAAATGCTGAAGAACATAAAACGGTCAGCAGACTTGCTAAAATGAGTAAGCCAAATTGTTTAAAGGATAGCAAAGCACCATTTGAAATAAAGACGATATACAACTCAGAGACAATGATCACACCTAATGTCACGAACATTGAAATAAAAAAGGTACTGAGAAAATACCCCAACATGATGTGTTTTTTTGAAATAGGTGAAATCATAAAGTCTGTATAAACATTACGTTCTTTGTCACGAATCAATTGGCTGACCGAACCTAACGTAGAGCTGGCTGAGACAATTCCAATCACACCTGCCAACATCCACGTGTCGATCACTAATTGTGGCTGCGAAAGCATCGATAATTGCTTGATCATGCTATCTCCTAATAAAAATACATATAAACCGATCATGATAAAGGCACCTATGAAGGAACCCACTACTGCTTGTTTATTTTTAAAAAATAAGGTTAATCCTCTATATACTAATGCATTCATTTTAGTTGTTCTCCTTCTTGGCAATCGATAAAAAGACATCTTCTAGAGTGTTACACTGGTAGGTCTTTTTTAAATTTTCAGGTGTGTCATAAGCGACCGTTCGACCTTCTGCTAGCATTAAGATTCGATCGGAATCTCTGGCTTCTTCCATATAGTGGGTAGTTAAGACGATGGTCATCTGATATTTTTCTTTTAACTGATGGATCAATAGCCACATATCGGCACGAGAGAGGATATCTAATCCTGTAGTCGGTTCATCGAGAAATAATAATTTAGGTGTGTTCAATAATGCTCGGGCAATATCTACCTTACGTCGTTCTCCTCCCGATAAAACACCATAACGCTTATTTAGTAGATGACTTCCTTGAACGTCCTGTAATTTTATTTTGGCTAGTTCTTTTGCTTCTTTCCAATTTTTAGTATAAAAATAAGCTCTCATAACTAAATTTTCCTTTACTGACAATTCAGAATCCATAATGCTATTTTGAAATACGACTGATATCAGTGATTTGTGTTCTAAAGAGTCTGATCCTATTTTTTTGCCATCTAATTCTATTTCTCCAGTGTCAGCTTTGAGTAATCCTAAAAGCAAGGAAATCAAAGTTGATTTTCCAGCACCATTTGGACCGAGAATAGAAAATAACTCACCGTTTCTAATGGAAAATGAGACAGAATCCAATACGACTTGCTCCCCATATTTTTTTCCAAGCGTTGTTACGTTGACTAATTCATTCATCTGATTTGCTCCTTTTTATTCTTGTTGATAAATCAACTATAACTGCTAAGATTTTAAGGAACAATAGTATTTTCCTAAGTGGTTAAAATTCAAAACCAAGAGGTAAAAAAATATGCAAAAATTCACGAAAATGAAAAGAAACAAAGGATTCTCAATGTTGAGATTGAATAGATCCAACTTATTGTTCTTCAAATTTTCATGAATTTTTGCTCATCGTTAATTAGTATAGTCTAACCTAACCTTGTTTTCGTTTTTGGATAAATTGATTGATCTTTTCTGCTTCTTTGAGGTCATTGCTATACATAATAAATCGGATAAACAGATAAATCAGCACAACGATGACATAATTCAGTAATAGCCCACCAAAACCTAGTTTCCAATGAAGCAAACGATTTGCTAGGGTTATTTGCAAACAAACAATCAGTAAGTAGATCCCGTGATTTAGTAGGATTCTTTGGCTAGAGTATTTTTCATGATCTTCAATAAGAAAGTGTAATGAACCAGAAATCGCGGCAATCAATAACATATAGCCGAGAGAATGAGTTAATGCATCGGTTTGTAAAACGAAATTGAGTATGACCAGTGTTGTAAAGATCAATGAGGTCAAACGAAAAGCTTCTTTCAAATAGTTGATTATCTTCATATTTATCGCTCCATTCCAAGACATTTTTTTAATTCTGGAACATATTTTCTCGAGATCGCAACTTTTTCCTCATTGATCAAACGAGCTTCAAATCGTCCGCTAAGCAAGGGGGCAATTGCTTGGATTGCTTCGATATTAAGCAACATCGATTTTGAGATACGGATAAAATCAAAATGCATTAATTTTTCTTCGAGTTGGTAAAGTTTGTCATTACTTTGATACACTTGTTTTTCAGTATAAATAAAGCTTCTTTTATCGACGACCTCAATATATAAAACATCAGAAAACAAAATTTTGTAGAGCGCATTTTCTGCCTCGCCAATTAAAAAATGCTCTTCTTCATTGAGGATGCTGATTGCTTTTTCAATGGTTGGTGATAGTTGATGAAGCTTAAATGTGGCTTGTTCTTCAGTGGTTGGATCAATAATTTCAATAGTAGTTTTCACACTCGTTTCCTTTCTAACGTAGACTTATTGCCATTATTATAGCATAAGGGCAATCTGCTTTAGAGCATGATTTGATTAGTTGTTGTCTTAGAAGCGTTAGAGTAAACTTACTGGTAGAAAGAGGTATGCGTACTTCATATCCAAAAGGAGGAATAATGATGAATGTTACACAATTATCTAGTGATACGTTAAAGAGAGCACAAGAGCGTTTTGAAGAGACCTTGGATCAAATGAGTGTGGATGAAGCGAATACGATGCCGGCAGCCTTGATTAAATCAGTTACCTGGTTAATCTGGCATACGGCAAGAGAACTGGACTATCAGATTTCTGAACTTAATCAGACCAAGCCGTTATGGTTATCAGCAGGCTGGAGTACGAAATTTGCATTGGATTTACCGGATGACACAGAAGATTGGCATCATACACCAGAAGAAGCTGCAAAAGTCAAAGTAACGGAGAAAGCATTACTATCTGAGTATTTAAAAGCAAGCGTAGATCTTACCAATACGTATTTAGCAACACTTGAGGGAAAAAATCTTAGTGATGTTGTAGATAGAAACTGGACACCAGTTGTCACACGGCAGGCGCGGATTGTTTCTGCTATCGACGATGCTGTGATGCATTCAGGGCAAGCTGTGTATACAAGAAGATTGGTGATTGGGAAGTAGTTAAGAGTAAAGTGTGGGGACCTTCGTTTTAAATGTCAACTGAAATCGAGTGTTGAGTCGAGCAAAAAGAAACGCTATTTAAGTATTTTATGTACTTAGAATAGCGTTTCTTTTTATTGATCAGGATGACGTACTGGATTCCCTTAAAATCAATGAAACGGGAACCACAATTTGGCGACCTAATTCTCCTTTTTTACTAATCAATTCTAGCAACGATTCCACCGCATAGTTGGCAATCAAGGTAGTATTTTGGCGTACAGATGAGAGTGTAGGCGTCGTATATTTTCCAGCATAAGTATCATCGAAACCAATTAATTTTATTTTTTTAGGAACATCGATTTGATTTTTCTTTAGACTTAGCATTAACTCTAACGCAATTAAATCATTGATCGAAAAAATGCCATCTACATTCGGATTTTTCTTAAGAAAAGTAAGCAAATTTTGCTCGAAATCTGAATGTTCAATATCGATAGAAAGTAAGTGTTGTTTTGCATTGAAGGGGATACTATTTTTCTTTAATGCATCTTTAAAGCCTTTCAACCGTTCTTTAGCGCTAGTTGATTTTTGATTATGCATCGCAATAATAGGATGCAGACATCCTTCATGGATTAATTCTTCGGCACTTTCAAAAGCGCCTTGATAATGATTGGACGAGATGAAAATAGTATTTTCTTTCTTTTTCGGTTCGCGATCAATGCAGATATAAGGGATTTTCTTTTCAGCACTAGAAGAATCAAACTCAAACTCTTCCGCGCCCGAAATCACGA
The DNA here is from genome assembly GCF_002140855.1 of Enterococcus sp. 7E2_DIV0204. Lineage (NCBI taxonomy): Bacteria > Bacillati > Bacillota > Bacilli > Lactobacillales > Enterococcaceae > Enterococcus > Enterococcus sp. 7E2_DIV0204. The sequence goes on along the minus strand of NZ_NGKY01000001.1, from coordinate 937,796 downwards.
TTAGGCCATCTACCCCTTTGCCTTCTAAAATGCGTAGGTACGCAAGTTCTTTTTCTGAGCTTCTAGAGGTATTACAAATAATGGTGGAGTAGCCTTTAGCAAATAAAATTTCTTCCAATTGTTGAACAACATCAGAAAAGAAATAATTACTGATATCCGGTACTAAAATTCCAATCGTAAATGATTTATTCATGCGTAAATTTTTCGCGCTATAGTTCATTTTATAGCCAGTGTCTTCAATAACCTTGAGCACTTTTTTTCTAGTTTCAGCTGAAAAGCGGCCGTTATCATTAATGACCCTAGAAACAGTCGCAACAGAAACTCCGGCAATCTCAGCAATATCTTTGATCGAATAGTTTTTCATAGATAGCATCCTTTTGAGTAATCGTTCTCTTTTTTCTTTTATATTTAATACTATTTTCTCATAAATTCTAGCTGAATACAAACATTCAAGGCAAATTTTGATTGACAGGTTAAAATATTGGTGATATATTGTCCATAAACAAAGGTAAACGATTACTCATTTTTTTTTGAAGCTTGGGTAATCGTTATCTCAAGAGAGGAGGAAATACAATGGACAAATTATTATGTCCCTCAATGATGTGTGCAGACTTTTCTAATTTAAAAAAGGATACGCAAGAACTTGATCAAGCGGGGGTCGATATTTTTCATATGGATATTATGGATGGTCGTTTTGTTCCCAATTTTGGAATGGGTTTGCAAGATTTTGAACTCGTTCGTTCTGTTACGGATAAACCGTTGGATGTTCATTTAATGATTCAAGAACCAAGTAAGTACGTAGAGAAGTTTGCGGACCTTGGGGCGGATATTATTTATATTCATCCTGAGGCTGACCAGCAGGCTGCCAGAACATTGGCTATGATCCAGCAGAAAGGGAAAAAAGCAGGTATTGCAATCAACCCGGGAACCTCAGTTGAAACGATCCTGGATTTACTATTTTTAGTAGATTATGTGATGGTGATGACTGTAAATCCTGGATTTGCAGGGCAGCAATATTTAGCGTATACAGATTCTAAAATAGAAAAACTCGTGGGCTTATCAAAAATACATCATTTTGAAGTAATGGTTGATGGGGCAATTTCACCAGAAAAAGTGGCACAATTAAGTAAAAATGGTGTGACAGGTTTTGTATTAGGAACATCGGCATTATTTGGGAGAGCGGGAACTTATCAAGAAATACTGACAGAATTAAGAAAATAATAGAATTGAGTACACAAAAATAGTTTAGTTCTCACTAATAGGAGGAATCAGTTTATGAAATTGGCAATTGGCAGTGATCATGTTGGCTTTGAACTAAAGCCGATTATTATCGATTATCTAAAAGAATTGGGACATGACGTTGAGGACTTTGGCGCATATTCGTCAGAACGAACGGATTATCCTCAATATGGTAAAAAAGTAGCAGAAGAAGTTGCTTCTGGAAACGTTGATGGTGGGATTTTGATTTGTGGAACAGGTGTTGGGATTTCGATTTCTGCCAATAAAGTAAAAGGAATTCGTGCAGTTGTTTGTAGCGAACCCTATTCAGCACGGCTATCTAAAGAGCATAACAACACGAATATCCTTGCGTTTGGTTCTCGAGTGATTGGGAGCGAACTAGCAAAAATGATAGTAAAAGAATGGTTAGATGCTTCCTTTGAAGGGGGAAGGCATGCCAAACGAGTAGAGATGATTCGGCAGCTAGAGAATTAAAAAAGAGTTTACTCTCTTTATTAATGGATAATTATGATTAATTTTGAAATAAAATGAAAAAAAATGGTTGAAATTGAAAATGAGAGATGCTATTATGGGGGTGTAGAAGAGAAAAGGAGGAATAAAAATGAAGTTAGCGACAAGAATCAATTCATTTTTACCAAAATTCAATAATGATGTAGAAGAAGTCTTGCAAGAATTTAATCGCTTAGGATTAACACATGTTGATTTTAATTATCCAGAACATGTAGAAACGATTTCTGCTAAAAAAATGAAAGGGATTTTACAAGCCAATAAGTTGCAGGCTAATGGGGTTGCTTTACGGTTTCGAGATGAATTTATTAACGGGGAACTTGGAAATGCGGATCAAAGGATTTCAATGAAAGCTATACAGTTATGTAAAGAAGCCTGTGATTACTGCCGTGAAGTCGGGGGCGAGGTTGTGACTATTTGGTTAGGCTTTGATGGGTTTGATTACTCATTTCAGATTGAGTATGAAAAAGTTTGGAATCAAATCAAAGACTGTCTGATCGAAATCTCTGATTACGCACCAGACCTTAAGATTAGTATTGAGTATAAGCCGTTCCAACCAAGAGCATATGCCTTTTTAGATAGTTTTGGAGTAGCGTTATCAATGGTTCATGAGGTCGGTCGTGAGAATTTGGGCATTACGTTAGATTATTGTCATATGCTGATGAAACATGAAAATCCTGCATATGGAGCAAGCATTTTAGGTAGTCGGGAAAAATTGTTTGGGGTTCATTTAAATGATGGCTATGGATTGAATGATGATGGTTTGATGATCGGGACAAGTACATTGATCAAAACGATCGAATTTATCTATTATACGAAACTGCATAACTACGATCATGCATTTTATTTTGATACATTCCCAGTGATTGAAGAGCCAGTAGCCGAATGTGAAAGAAATATCAAGATGATCAAAAAAATCGATTCGATCATAGATAGATTAGGGATGGACTATATTGCCGAGCTAATCAAGCAAAATAGTGGAGTGAAAGTAAGTGATTTAGTATTAGAAATCTTAATTTAAGATTTCTAAAACTAAGTTCTAACAATAAAAAGAATCAGGGGAGTGAATAAAGATGGATTTCAAATTAGCAGCAAAAGAAATTTTAGAAAATGTTGGCGGCGCAGATAATTTAGCGAATATGACACATTGTGCTACACGATTGAGATTAACATTGAAAGATCCTTCTAAGGCAAATGATGAGGCAATCAAAGAGATTGATGGTGTTGTCAATATTGTCAACAAAGCCGGACAATATCAAATTTTGATCGGAACTGAAGTACCGAAGTTATACGATGAATTTGAAGCATTAGTTACAGACGATGATGGTAGTGTTCAAGTAAATAATGATGGCGAGAGTTCTGGTAACATTGTTAGTAATATTTTTTCAGCTATCTCAGCCATTTTTGCTCCGTTATTACCTGCCTTAGCGGGTTCGGGTATTCTACGAGGCTTGTTAATCTTAGCTGTGCAAACGGGTATTTTATCCGAAGCTAGTGGAACGTATAGTATTTTAAATGTTGCGTCAATGAGTGTCTTTTATTTTTTACCAGTATTGTTAGCGTTTACTTCAGCTAGAAGGTTTGGCGCTAGTCCTTATTTATCTGCATTGATAGGTGCAGCATTACTAAATCCAGAATTTATTGCATTGATGGGAGATACTGGAAATGGTGCTACAACAAGCTTTTTAAAAATCCCTGTTGTTTTAATGAATTATAATTCTACAGTTGTTCCCATTATTCTCTCAATTTGGGCGTTTTCTTATCTGTATAAGTTCTTAGATAAGAAAGTTCCAGAAACACTAAAATTAGTTATTATTCCATTAATCTCTCTAGCAGTCATGATCCCATTGACGGTGATCGTTATTGGTCCAATTGGTGTTTATAGTGGTGAAGCTGTTGCACAAGTTGTTAATTGGTTGATTGAACGCAGCAGTATTTTAACGGGTATCTTGATTGGCGGTGGTTGGAGTGTTCTTGTGAGTTTAGGGATTCACTGGGCCGTTAATCCAATCATGATCAACAATGTTTCAACTTATGGTTTTGATTATATTGTCCCATTTACGTTTGCCTGTAACTTTGCGGTAATTGGGACGACGATCGGTGTCTATTTTAAAGCAAGAAATAACAAGCTCCGTAGTTTTGCTGTCACCGGTTTAGTTACAGTTGCTCTTTCAGCGATTATCGAGCCTACTTTATTCGGTTTATTAGTAAAAAATAAAAAGTTGTTTTTAGCGCAAATCATTGGTGGGGCTGTAGGCGGGGCTTATTTAGGCTTAACCAAAGTAGTAACAAACGCCTTTGTGTTTGGTAGTGTGACAACTTTTCCGGCTTTTGTGACCGATAATGCATCAAATTTTATTCAAGCGATGATTGGATTAGGGATCTCGTTAGCAGTATCAGCTATTTTAGCTTATATGTTTACGGAAAGGGAAGAAATGTTATCTTAAAAACGTCAAAGAACTTCTTTCAAATTCGTTTATTTCGTTACTATTTATCCATATTTATGGTATTTTAAGAATGTATATCCTTCTTGAACTAGTTCGTAATGAAAAAATGAAAGGAGTTTCTTATGATTCCCTATGTACGACAAGAGAAAATTATAGAAATACTAGAAAATAGAGAGCTGATCAAAATCGAAGAACTACAAACCTTAATTCCGGAAGTGTCTATGTCTACTCTTCGACGTGATTTAAAAGAGCTTGAAGGGTTAAATAAGGTCCAAACTTTGTCAGGAGGCGCTGTCAAGATTTGTTCAAGTGTTTCGGAGCTGCCTATGTCAACCAAATCCAGTTTGCAAACAAAAGAAAAACTGTATATAGCTGAATTGGCTGCTCGTGAGGTTGTCACTGGAGAAACGATTTATCTAGATTCTGGTTCCACGTGTACGACATTATTAAGAGAATTACTTAAAAAGAAAATCAAGATCATTACTACAAATACGGATGTTTTTCGATTGACAGGAGAATTTGAAGCAGAGATCACAGTTTTAGGTGGAACTTACGATCCTAAAATTTCGTCATTAAGTGGTCCGTTAGCTGAAGCAAACATTCAAAAATATGTCTTTGATAAAGCGTTTCTAGGCGCAAACGGGATTGATTTAAAATTTGGTGTAACGACGCCAAATTTAGTTGAAGCAATCAAAAAAAAGACCGTCATCGATCATGCGAAAAAGTCATTTTTGTTATGTGATAGCTCTAAGTTTCATAAATCATCTGCAGTGAAATCCTTTGATTTGAATGAAGTTATTTTGATTTCGGATAAAGAGGATTCAGAATTGAGTAAAGCAATGAAGATTATTGCGAAATAAGGGGAGGCACAATAAAGTGTGCGTTCTCTGGAAGAAAACAAGCGGTTGAGACAGAAGTTGCTTCTGTTCCAACCGCTTATTCAGACACTTATTTTTTCGCATTTTTCCTACGCAAATTGAAATGCTAGAACGAAACAGGCTCTGATATTGAAACCAGTTTCCTTATTATAATCATTTAAGCACGATTAGCGGTAGGGCTTTCGATGTATTTACTTTGAGGTTTTTGTGTTGTAGGTAAGGATAATGTAATAGATATTTCTATAAGAAAGTGTAATAATGTCAACGTTATCAGTCGTTTTTTTAGGTGCTGCAGTAGCAATAGTAGGCGGGGGGGGGGTGCAAATAAAAAGCAATCTAAAAAATAAACATTGTATGGGACGCTAGTTAGAAAATTTCTTCTAACTAGCGTCCCATACTCAGGAATGTAATTCAAAACTGCTCATATAAATCATCATCAACTTCTCAATCCGCGCCCTCTATCAATCAAATACCAACAAACTGCATAAAGCACAGAGATAAAGAGAATCAAAATAACTAGAGACAAAATGATCGGGACATCGATCGTGCCGAGGAAACCATACCTAAAACCCGAAATCATATAGACAATCGGATTGACTTTAGAGATGGCTTGCCAAATCGGTGGCAACATAGAGATTGCGTAAAAGACACCACCAAGATAGGTTAATGGTTGCAAAACGAAGGTTGGAACGATAGAGACATCATCAAAAGATTGGGCAAAGATCCCATTTAATAAACCAGCTAATGAAAATAAAATAGCGGTCATAAGAAGGGTAATAATCACAATCGACCAAGAATAAACATGAAGTGGTACAAAGAATAAAGAAATTATGGTTACAAGTGTCCCAACTAGAACACTTCTGCCCAAGCCGCCAAAGACAAATCCCCAAATAATAATGTGGGTTGGCACTGGTGCAACGAGTAATTCTTCAATATTTTTCTGGAACTTCTGTGAGAAAAATGAAGAAGAAACATTCGCATAAGAACTGGTGATAACAGACATCATGATTAGACCTGGAACAATAAATTCCATATAAGAAAATCCTTCCATCTGCCCGATCCGCCCACCGATCAGATTTCCGAAAATAACAAAATAGAGTGAAGTGGTAATGACTGGTGGTACTAAGGTTTGCACCCAAATCCGTAGATAACGATTCGTTTCTTTGACTGCAAGGCTTCTTAAAGCGGTGAAATATAACTTAAACATGTTCATTCTCCTTATTCGTATAAAAGTATTGATGCTTATGCCGTATACCATTCCACTAGCTTATACTTGGAAAGTGGAACTGGCATCCATTGGATGTTTTTCTTCTGTAATTTTTAGAAACAGTTCTTCTAATCGGTTGGATTTATTGCGCATGGAAAGCACCTGAATGCCTTGTTTTGTGAGTTGTTCAAACAAACCATTCAATCCTTGATTACGTTCAATCTCCACTTCAAGTGTTTGTTTATCTTCGAAGTTGGACGTATAACCAATAATTTCAGGTTCTTTGTCAAAAGGTGCTAAATCAAAGATAAATGTCTCAAACTGTAATTTTGACAGTAATGTTTTCATGCTCGTATTTTCAATCAGCTGCCCTGATTGAATAATGCCAATATTTCGGCAAAGCATCTCAGCTTCTTCTAAATAATGAGTTGTCAGAATGATCGTTGTGCCGTTTTCATTCAACTCTCTTAGAAAATCCCACATTTCCCGTCTTAGTTCAATATCAACTCCGGCTGTAGGTTCATCTAAAATAAGTAGACGAGGCTCATGCATCAAAGCACGTGCAATCATCAATCTACGCTTCATTCCGCCTGAAAGCATTCTGGCACGAACATTACGTTTTTCCCAGAGATCCGACTGTTTCAGATATTTCTCGCTGCGTTTCAAGGCTTCTTTTTTTGAAACACCATAGTAACCAGCTTGATTGACAACAATTTGCTCGACTGTTTCAAATGGGTTAAAGTTAAACTCTTGAGGAACCAGACCGATTTGTTGTTTAGCCATAACTAAATCAGTGTCCAAATCGTAACCAAAAACCTTTACTTTCCCAGAAGTTTTATTGACAAGGGAAGTGATGATCCCGATGGTTGTTGATTTACCCGCTCCATTTGGTCCTAAAAGAGCGTAAAAGTCACCTTCTTCTACGGCTAAGTCGATCCCTTTAAGAGCTTCAACCCCGCTGCCATAGACTTTTTTTAAATCCGTTATTTCAAGTGCATACGTCATTTAATCATGATCTCCTTTTGTTTCTTTATTGTTTTGGCAAAGACAATCTTCTCCACTATCAGAAAGCAATTGCACCATAGAACGCATAAATTCCTTTACAAAGTCTTCTTTTAAAGTGTAATGATGCCACTGACCTTGTTTGCTGACAGATACAATTCCGGCACTTTCTAAGACCTTCATATGATGAGAAAGTGTGGGTTGCGTAAAATCAAAATGCTTTAATACGTCACAAGCACACATGCTACTGTAAGAAAGTAAATCAATTATTTTCATACGTTTTGGATCAGCCATCGCTTTTAGTACCAATGAAATTTTTTCGTAATCCATCTCTATTCCTCCTGAACATAGATAACTGTCTATGTTCAATATAGAGGAACATGAATAGAATGTCAAGCAGTGCTGGTGCTGCGAAATAGGTAGGAAAAGAGAAATAAATCCGAATAATTCTCTTGCTAAAATAAAGTCCGATTCGGTAGAATTTACATTTAAATCGACGCCACTTCATCACACGTAGTAATACTGTTATAATAGAAAAGCAAACGAGTATGGTCAACGAAAAAAATGTATTTAGAGGAGAAAATAAAACAATATGAGAAATATCAGATTAACGATCGAGTATGATGGAACTAAATATCTTGGCTGGCAAAGACTTGGTGACTCGGATAAAACGATTCAAGGGAAAATCGAAAATATCCTAACACAAATGACACGTTCAAAAATTGAAATCATTGGTTCTGGTCGAACGGATGCTGGAACCCATGCCCGAGGACAGATTGCTAATTTCAAAACAGATAGCAAAATGGAACGACCAGAGATGATTGAATTTCTAAATCGTTATCTGCCAAAGGATATTGTTGTCAAAAAGCTTGAAGAAGTGCCTGAACGATTCCATGCTCGGTACAATGCTGAAGGGAAAAAATATAGTTATTATGTCTGGAACGATGCGATTCCGTCTGCGTTTGAACGTAATTATAGTTTTCACTATTCTGAAGAACTTGATGTTGAATTAATGAATGAAGCTTGCCGTAAATTAATTGGAACTCATGACTTTATTGGCTTTTCTTCTCTTAAAAAGACGAAAAAGTCTACGACTCGAACAATCAAAGAACTAGCAATCCAAAAAGAAGGGAAGCTGATTCATTTTACCTTTATTGGGGATGGCTTCTTGCATAAAATGGTTAGAATCCTGATGGGGACAATTTTAGAAATCGGTACTGGAACATTGAAGTTAGAGGTGATTGACGAGGTATTTAAAAGTAAAATCAGAAGTGAGGCTGGAATCACAGTACCTGCTCAAGGGCTATTTTTAGATGAGGTTTATTATTGAGCCTGATAGTGATAATTAGAAAGTGAGTTTCGCCAAACTGTTAAATAACCAGAGTTTGGGACAAAAGTTGGTTCACTTTTTGTTAAATACGTTAATCCTGAATAAATGGTGGGGGCAGAAGCAGCTTATTTCTCGGGTCTAAACGCTTCTGTCCCAACCTCTGGTTATTTAGATTTTATGGATTGATTGGTTTCGGAAGAATCAAGTTCAACAAACAACTGATACAAAGCCCCCAATAAATTCGAAGAATTTCGAAAAGCACAGGCTTCTATAACAAGAGGAGGAAATGTTTGTCCCAGCATTGTTTCTTCCTGTCTAACAATAGAATATTGCATCTGAATCATTTCAATCAGACTGTCTTGGGCACTGATGCCACCACCAATCACGATTTTTTCTAAATCTAATAAGACTTGCATATCGATCAGAAGAATGGCAATATCACGACAATAATGTTCAAATAAGGTGGTTAAAGCAAGCGATGAGTGTTCTGTTATTGCCAGAAAAACAGCGTCATGATCGTCTGTTGAAACATCTAGCAGTGCAGTAGCTTCTTTCATAAATTTTACGGCAGACCCATGAAAACCAAAGATTTGAGGTTGTTCAGGATTTGGTGATTGTCGAATCAGAAAGCTTAGTTCACCTGCTTGAAAATGTGGACCTTGGTGTAAATGATTATCTAAAATCAATCCACCGCCAATGCCAGTGCCTAAAACGACTGCTGCACCATTTTCAATTCCTTTTAGATTACCGATCCACCATTCCGCTAATGCCGCTGCCTTACCATCATTGATCACTGCAAAGGGTAAATCAGTAATACTGGCAATCCATTCTTTCATAGAAAAATCATAAAGAAATAGCAAGGCCCCTCCAGTATGGACATACCCTTTAGCTGAATCGATTCTACCCGGACAACTCATAGCGATTCCTTTTATTTGTTCTTTTTGAGCAGTTATTTCAGAAGTAATCACTTCTTTGAATAGCACCAAAGTTTTAGGAGTGGATCGTCTCCAAGTTTGAATAAAATTGCCAGCCCGATCGATCAGCCCAAATTTAATATAAGTTCCACCAACATCAATACTTAAATAATGCATCATTCAACCCTCCGAATTCCCAATAAATTACTTTTGTATCCATCTTAAAGAAAACGGATGAAAAAAGCAATTTCCTCATTATTACACTCTTTGGCAATGTCACTTTTTTGATTTAAATGAAAGACATGTCCTAGCTCTGAGCCATCTGAATTTGTATAAAGTTTGTAGGTTGTTTCAACGCCAACGGAGGTTAAATGATCAGCCAATGGTTTGGCAATTTCTTTTAGAAAATCATGGGTAGATGTTGCAACAAAAGCTGGTGGGAAATCAGCTGTGATGTAGCTTTCTACCGGAAACTGACTTTCAAGTGTAGGTGTCATTGTTTCACCAAAGTAAAACGGAAAATCTTGATTAACGGCAGCGTTTTGTCCAAGGAAATAGGCACCGCAATTCAAAGCAACTGCTTTAAATTGAACTGCTGCAATCTTAAATGAAAATTTTTGTGCATAAGTTGGATTACTTGTTAACGTTGCATATTGTTCTGCTAGTTGCCCGCCTGCGCTATCGCCAACTAAGAAAAGGTTATTTAGATCAATATAGTAGTTTTTTGCGTGTTCGATCAACCAATTCATTAAGGTGTTGGTATCTTCCAATGGCGCTGGATAGCGATGATCTGGCGCTAAACGATAATTAAAATTTACGACAGTAAAGCCTTGTGTGGCTAAATACATGGTGTAAAAACGATAAAGTTCTTTGTCTCCATAGAAGAAACCACCACCGTGGATATTGATGATTGTTGGTAAGCAATGATCCGTCCCTTTTGGATAGTAAATATCAAATGTATTTTCAATGCCATATGGACCGTAGGATAAATCCTTGAATGTTTCTAAAGTGTCAGGTTCAGTTAAACCAAAATCACGCTTTTGGTCGGTTTCTTGCATTTGGATCCGCATTGTTGGAATATCAATTGCTAGCATAGTTGTTGCCTCCTAATTAATTTTTTAGTAAAGATCGATTTTTTTCTTTTATCAATAAGCTAGTCCCCATCACTACAGCAAGCGCTAAAAAACCGCCGGATGCTACTAACATACTGAATGCAGGTGAAGAATTTCCAAATAAATTTCCTAAAGTATTTAATAATATTGGTGAGAAAAAAACACCGATGTTGGTTGCGATAATCAAACAAGTATAAGAAATATTAATGGCATTTTTGGGTGCTACTTTTGCAGTCCAAGTATAGATGAAAGGCACCGAGGCACCAAAACCAATCCCGATCAAGAGAACGCCAATAATCAAAATTGGCAAATTACTGGATTTACTGATAATAAAGAACCCAATCGCAGCTAGAAGTAATCCTAGCGGTAAAAGCGTTTGCTTCAGTAGCTTGTGGATTTTCCCATAAAATAGACCAATGGGAATACCAACGAGTGTGCTAAGACCAGCGATAATTGATACGCTGCTGGTACTGCCGATACCGCTAGAAACAATAAATTCCGGTAGTTTCACAACAGATGTCATAAAGAAGGCAAACAGGAAAAAAATTAGGACAGATAAACCAATCACAGCTAAATTAAAGGTGATTTTTTCTGGAGCTGCGGCTTTTGATGTAGTTGCTGCTTTCTTTTCATCGATCGTCACAAAAAAGCTAAATAATAGTAGTACTGGGATAATAATCAAATAAGCCCAAAATGTTTGGAGCCAGCCTAAAGTGACCAAGTAACTGATTAAAAAAGATAATGCGGCACTACCTAGCGAACCAGCTACAGATTGATAGCCCATCATCGTGGATAATTCGTCTCCTTGATAAAATTCAGCCAGTAAACTTACTGCTAAAGAATTGAATAACCCGATTCCAGCCCCAAACATAAAGCGAGAAGCAAGAATCATTGAATAGTTGTTAATGATTGCTGGTAAAATCCCGCTTACTAAAGCAATACATAAGCCGAGTATCACAGTATTTTTTTTCCAAAAAAAACGAATACAGAGTGGACTGATCAAGAGCGCTAAGATAATGCCAAAGTTTGGTACTGTTAACAGGGTCTCAATTGCTGACTTTGACTGATCAGGAAAATCTGTAAACATTAATGGTAAGGCAGCTGAAATAATGGGTGCTGACATTAACAGAACCGAAACTGAGAGCAGAGACAATTTAAAAAGCCAATGCTGTTTTTGTAACTTCATAGTCGATAACCTACCTTTCTTTTGTTACTTGTATTACAAATGCAAGCGTTTACTTACGAGGGTAGGAAACTGACTATTTTTTTTGATTTTTATGACTTACTTTCAAATTTTGCCGATAGTTCAAAGGGGTCATACCATAACTCTTTTTAAATTTACTGATCAACGATTTATGATTGGCAAAACCACAACTATCGGAAATGGCTTTGATAGAACGAGTTGTGTGGGCGATTTGTTGAAAAGCTGCTTGTAAACGAATCTCTGCTACATATTCCATCACTGACATGTCCATATACTTTTTGAATTTCCGAGAAAAATAGCTAGGTGCTAAATGATTTGCTTCTGCTAATTCACTGACAGTAAGAGGACTAGCAAAATACTGCTGAATATAGACTAAAACACTATCGATCCAAGCAAACTCCTCTGTTGTAGCAACCGAAAAATCATTTTTGATTTCACGAACACTAGAAAAAGCTTTCGTTAGATGATAAAGAATATCATAAACCAAACTCAAGATTTTTAAACTAGAAAATGCGTCAGGCTGTTCCATTACTTGAAATAAGTGGTAAAAGTATTGCTGCAATTCTTTATAGTGTTGTTGTTGTGATAACGTTCGTTGCTGTTCTGGCGGAATTTCATAAAAACGGTAGCTAAATTCAGGTATATATTCTGTCATAAAGGAATATGGAATCAAAATGGACAGAGCACTATTTTCTTCATCGTCTTTAGTGGAGCCAGAGATAGCATGAACCTCATTAGGATTGATCACCAAAATCGTTCCAGTTGTTGGGGCATAGTGTTGTCCATTGATAATAAACTCATCAATCTTTCCTTTTGCAGTGAAACTTAATTCAAAAGAACGGTGCCAATGCTTAGGGATAGTTGCGCTAGTATTTTTGTGAACGATCACTTTAAATGGCAGTTGGTCTTTAGTAACATCAACGATTTCATGCTGAAACATTTTTACCTCTCAATAAAAAGATTTTTAAATGTATAGTAGCATGAATTACTCAATTTAAATAGTAGGATGTGATGGTTATAAAGGATAATGAATAGTTCAATTGCGTGAAAAATTTTCGTTGATTGCTTATAATTAGAGTATGTAGTCATCTGATAAGATAATGTAATCTGTTATAATTTTACCATGTGTTATCTAGCTGCGTGGGCTAGTCTCTCGGAAAAAAGATAAAATCTGAGTGTGGCAAGGAACGCCGCAAACATAATTTCCTATTTTTCAGTCGAGACTGAATGAGCCCACTACGCTTTTGCTTTGAAACACAGTGAATAGAGTCTGTCTCTTATACACATCTAGATGTGTATAAGAGACAGGTATGGCTTCTACTTTCTATTATTAGGCGCAATAAGCGATTTTTTAACGCCTTATATTTTAGGTTTTTTTTACCCAGAAATAAACCAGCTGACCATGGTAATCAGTATTTTTGGTGATATAAATAGTCCTGTCAGGCAAGTTTTTTTAATTTGGTCTGTGGTATCGGGTCTATTGTTTGTTTTAGCATTACCAGCAATATATCATGCTTTTATTCGTACATCGCGAACGTTGGCAATCTTGCTAACGACTTCGATTGGGGTGTATGGTGTTGGCGATTGTATTTTTACGGGACTTTTTAGTATTAATACTGAACAAGCAACTTGGACTCTTTCTACGTGGATTCATAATATTGGTTCTGGGTTAGGTTATGCAGGATTTTTACTTTTTCCGTTCTTTTTATCTTTACTGTATCGCAAGCAAAAGAAAGTAATGTATAGTAAATTATATTTTAGTTTACTGGGAACTAGCCTTTTTTTCGCAGGTATTTATGGATTAGCCCGAATCCCAGCACTAGAACAATTGCCGCTTCTGAATCAAATTGGTTTTTGTCAGCGCATTAGTTTCTTTTTTAATTATTTACCGATTGTCATTTTTTCTATAGAACAAATTAAAAATAGTAAAGCTGTGGATAATTAAAATGAAGCGAGTGAAACAGAAGCGTTTAATCCCGATAAATAGAGGATGAAGCAAAAGTGTTTTTTTACTTTTGTTTTATCCTTTTCTTATTTTAATGAAGCCCTATAGATGAATTATTCTCTTTTTTAAGAAATAACATATAAAATGTATGAAGTTTTCTTTTGTGAAGGGATAAACTATTGCTTGTGGTAAAAAACATTAGGTGAAACGAAGTGGAACGTTGTCACCGTGTGTTATCTAGCTACGCGGGCTATCCTCTCGGCAAAAAGACAAAAATGGAATGAGGCAAAAAGCACCTCAGTCAATTTTTCCTATTTTCCAGTCGAAGCTGGACGATCCCACTACGCTTTTAATTTTAGGAGGTTTTAAAATGTTAACGAAAATGTCAAAGAGTAGAAGGGTTGCAATGATTATCGCTATTTTTGTGATTTTACTTGGGATTGGTACGTTTGGGGACTTAGCTATCTCAAATGCGGTGATGAGTCAAAATTAATACATTGCAACTTTTTTACAAAATTATGCCTGTTTTCCAGTAGGTGTTGTTATTATGATGAGCGGAGAAATTATCATTCATCACGCGATTCGATCGAGTCAGCCAAGGATCGCAAAATTATTGATTGTTATTGCTGGTGTAGGTCTAGCATTTTATGGAATATGGTATTATCTAAAATTTGCTATCCAATATACATTATCATCCATCCAAAACGTGGAGCACAATAGACCGATTCGACAAGGAAATAATGATGGGGGAGCCAATCCAACATTATCGACTGCTATCAATATCATCATTTGTTTTGTGGTTTTTGCAATAGCGACAGTGATCATCCAAAACTGGTTAAGACGTAAAACGGCTGAAGAGCTGGATCGTTTGATGCGCGTGGCGATCTTAGATATTGCCGTGGCATTTGTTTATTTAATGTGTGTAGAAGAAATCAAAATCTTGTGGGGACGATTTCGACCTTATGAGCTGAATGCTGCTCAAGATAATTTTACTCCGTGGTATAAAATGAACGGCCCGACAGGCCACAAATCATTTCCATCAGGACATTCTTGTGAAAGTATGTTTGCCTTATTCTTTCCTTTATATGCTAGTCCTAAAAATATAAAGTTACGAAAAAATTTATTGATTTTTGGGATTACTTGGGGAGCCATTACAGCAATCAGTAGAGTATTATTAGGTTGTCATTTCTTTAGTGATGCAACAATGGGTGCTTTTATTATTATTTTCTTGATTTTTGTTGGAACAAGATGTGCACAGCTTAATTTAGTAAAAGAATAAGTCGTTTTATCAAATGTCACTCGCTCCGAGAAATACGCTCTCTTTTTATTATCAACTCTGCTTGTCATAAAGCAAATAGTAATGGATAATACAAGTAGGGAAAAGTGTAGGTCCTAAAGGGAGTGTACAATGATGAAAAAGTTATTGATTGGGGTATGTTCATGTGTGATTATTGGTTTAATGGCGAGTTGCTCAAATAATAAGAGCGTGACTTCAACGACCAGTGATGAAGCAACAGTAACCTCAACAAGTGACAAAAAACAAAAGGAATATGATTCAGCAATGGCTAAAGGGAAAGAAGCGATTGTCGATAAAGATATGTCTAAAGCTGTTGCGGCTTTTCAATTAGCATTGGAGTACAGAAAAGACAGTGATGAAGCCAAGAAATTAGCAGAACAAGTTACGTTATATCAAAACGTTCTCTCATTGAAAGATAAGAAAGAATATTCTAAGGCACTAAAAGAATTATCTGTATTAGTTGAAGCTAAAGATGGCTCAAAGGCGCTGAAACAATACGGTAAAGAATTGACAGAAGATATAAACAAAGAAATCGTTGAAGAGCGTGAAGATAGCAAAAAAGAAACAACTGAACCATCTAAACCAACACCACCTTCAGCTCCGCCAACAGCGACAACAGATACAGTATGGAATCTTCAAAAAAGATCTGAGTTGCTTGCGTTTATGCAAAGTTGGGGCGATGTGATGGGGCAATCTTATATAGAGTATTCTCCTAGTTTTGAAGCAAACTGGTATGGTTATAGTTTCCCAAGTACATTAACTAGAAATAATATAGCTGTAGGAGGAAATCAAGTAATCCTTCAGTGGTCTGAAATGGGTACCGTTAGTGATATCTATAATGTTGTTGCTATCTATTCGGATATTGCTACAACGACTAAAATGGATAGACATTTATATCTTTTTACGATTCTAAACGGTCAGCCTGTAGTTTTGGTGACCATGCAAAATCAAGGGAATGCTGAAAATATGATTTACTTTGAACAGTCACAAAATGCCGACTTAAACAATGGCTTTGCTGAAATTGTTGGCAATTGATAAGGATAATTTGTTATTAAATCTGTCAAAAGAAAATTATATAAGTTCTGAGGTTGGGACAGGAGTGTTTATCCCCGAGAAATAAGAAGGAATTCACGAAAATTGCCAAGAATCACAGTGAGTTTACGAACTGATGATTGGTACCTACTCGGTGCTCTTCAAATTTTTGTGACCAGGTAGGTACTGTGCAACATCAACTCGTTCCTCATTGTGTTTTACAACAATTTCAGCTTATTTCCGAAGCCTTCAAATCTTAGTGCTTTAGCACTTAGAGTTTGATGTGATCGAAGCGGAGGCCTTTAACTCTAGCATGTTTCATGCGTAGAAGTTAATGAGATCGAAACGAAGTGTAGTGTAGTGGTTGCTTCTGCATCTACGGTTCTCGTTTCACTCCGATCCTCGAAGCATGGAGGACCGTTTGATCCCACCGTTTATTCGTATTTAGGGTGTGAAACAAAAGTGCTTTTGACTTTTGTCCCACACCCAGAACTTTTTTTTATTGTAAAAACAGTTAAGGTTGAAGTGTTTACTCAATCTTAACTGAATCTATACGAGGATAATACAAAAATGCAACAATTCTCTCTTACAATTTAGTATAGAGAGGAGGCTTATAAATGAACTTTGTAAAAGAAAAAAGAGAAATAGTTACACTTGTATGTTTAGGTCTTTTGTTACTAATTGGTGGGGTTTGGGATAAGCAAATCAGTCAAGGAATAATGTATCAGGGGTCATTGTTTGGAACATTTTTTCAAAATTACGGCTTGATTTTTCCAGGAATCATTATTTTTTTGTCGACTCAGATTTTTATTTATTACGCTAAACAAAGTAATTTGCCAAGTTTCGCTAAGGGAAGTATTTATTTTATTGCTATTATTGCTGGTTTCTATCAAATCTGGCAAATGATCAAAATCATGCTTTTTTATACCGTGACGTCATTGAATAATAAACAAAATAATCAGCCAATTGGAGCTGCTAATAATGACGGTTCTGCTACAATTAATTTTCCGCAATGGTTTTTCCCAGCACTTGTAATCCTATCTTTACTAGTCTTTATTATCGGTTGTGGACTATGCAGTTATTGGTTGAAAGAGAAAACGCATCAGGAAATGCGAGGACTGCTCATGGTAGGGTTAGGTGCAATTATTGTTGTTTATACTGCCAATACACTCGTAGATGTGATGAAAGGATTTTGGGGCAGATTCCGTCCTTATGAATTGCAAAGTAACTGGTCGGATTATACAAGTTGGTGGCAAATCAATGGAGCGAACGGTCATAAGTCGTTTCCTTCCGGACATTCAGAGCAAGCCTGGTTAGGGTTATATTTACCACTATTTGTTGAGCCTTTGAAGAAAAAGAAACGACAGAGAATCGTACTTTTAGCAAGTCTATTTGGTTGTTTGGTTGCATGGTCGAGAGTTCGGATTGGCGCACATTTTTTGAGCGATGTTGCGGTCGGTTCTATTATTGCAATAATGGTGATTTATGTGGTGAGTCGTCTTTTAAATCAACGCTTAGATGGAGAAATATTATCTTAATAAGGTCGTTGTTTAATAGTGAAATGGTGAGATTTCTTGGTACAGGGAATCTCACTATTTTTGTTTGCAGTAAAATAACGTAACGACGATGCAGATTGTATCCTTTGTATTTACTTATTTTGTTCTTTATTATATGATTAAACACGTTGTTTAAGTAGTATAACGCAATTTTACAAATTTTTATTATTCAGATTTTAGGAGGATATCAAGTGAAAGAAAGAATTATTTCTTATTTTGAGATTGAGCAATTAAATACAACTGTTAAACGTGAATTTTTAGCGGGATTTACAACATTTATTTCAATGGCGTATATTCTATTTGTAAACCCAACTGTTTTGGGTGCTTCTGGAATGGACGAGGGAGCTGTTTTTACTGCGACAGCACTAGCTAGTGCATTAGGCTGTATTTTGATGGGAATTTTTGCGAAATATCCGATCGCAACAGCGCCTGCATTGGGAATCAATGCCTTTTTTGCTTATTCTGTTTGTGTCGGTATGGGTGTTCCGTGGGAAACAGCGTTAGCTGGCGTGTTTGTTGCTTCATTGATTTTTATTTTGATCACGATATTCAAATTACGTGAGTTGATCATTGATGCAATACCAGCGGATTTAAAGTATGCTATTTCTGGAGGAATTGGCTTATTTATCGCCTTTTTAGGATTGAGTGAAGGTGGGATCATCGTAGCGAATGAATCAACATTGGTTGCTTTAGGGCCTTTAAATGTTGGAACAACATGGCTGACTATTTTTGGTCTAGCGATTACAGCTATTATGATGGTGCGTCGTGTTCCAGGTGGGATTTTTATTGGGATGACAGCTACAACTATTTTAGGTTTAGTAACTGGTTTGATTCAAGCACCAACTCAGATTATTTCAGCTGCGCCAAGTCTTAAGCCAACTTTTTTAGTTGCACTAAAACATGTAGGAGACATCAATTCAATCCAGTTATGGGTTGTTGTTTTGACCTTTCTATTAGTAACATTCTTTGATACGGCGGGAACATTGGTAGGATTAGCCAATCAAGCAGGTTTTATGAAAGACAATAAAATGCCGCGTGTTGGAAAAGCATTAGCAGCAGATTCCACTGCGATGTTGGCAGGTTCACTGTTGGGTACTTCTCCTGTTGGTGCATATGTAGAATCATCTGCAGGGATTGCCGTTGGCGGACGTTCCGGACTGACCGCAGTGACAACAGGTCTTTTCTTCATTGTTGGTCTGTTTTTCTCACCATTACTTTCAGTGGTAACGTCTCAAGTAACGGCGCCAGCGCTAATTGTTGTGGGCGTTTTAATGGCGCAATCACTTAGCCAAATAAAGTGGAAAGAAATGGAAATCGCCATTCCATCTTTCTTGATTTTGTTAGGTATGCCATTAACTTACAGTATTTCCGATGGAATCGCGCTTGGCTTTATCTTTTATCCAATCACAATGATTGCGGCTAAACGTGGGAAAGAAGTTTCGCCAATTATGTACGGCTTATTCTTTGTTTTTGTAGGATTTATGTGGATTTTAAATGTTAAGTAGTGAAGAGATTACTTTTTCACCTACCGTTTATCTGTATTTTGTCTGATCTCCTTTTTAATTTCTTAAAACTTTGACTTTTATGCTAAAAACAAGCAAACTATAACTAGTTGAAGAGAATAATCGACAAGGGATGATTAAATGGAAACACCACTTATGTCACAATGGCTGGATTATACAAAGAAACAGTCCATAGTTGAAAAAAAATTAGAAGAAATGTTGCAGAAAAATAGCCAACTTACTACGAGTGAGTATTATGCTTTATATCAACTTAGACAAAATGGTTGTCATATGCGGCTGAACGATTTAGGCAACTATTTGTGTTTGAGCCAAAGTGCGCTGTCGCGTTTAATCAAACGCTTGGAAGATAGAAAGTCATCCGTTATTGAAAGAAGAATCTGTTCAGATGATAAACGTGGTGTCTATGTTGATTTGACGGATGAAGGTGCGCAATTGTTGACCTCAGTCGAGCAAGAAGTGGATGCTATTTTAAAAGAATATTTTGTTTAAAAGACTAATAAGTTGCTTTTTAGTCTTTTATTCTTTATTATTTAATTAGTTGCATGCACATGCATATTAATGGAGGGGAAAATTATAATGAGTAATTTAGCTGAAGGTTTAACGTTTAAAAGAGGCCTACGTTTAAAAAATAGACTGGTTGTTGCACCCATGACGACAAAAATGTCATTTTTTGATGGTATTGTAACAAATGATGAAATTGACTACTATGCCTTACGAACAGGTGAAGTGGGTGCGTTTATCACTGCGGCCGCCAATGTTCATAAAGGTGGTAAAGGTTGGGATGGTGAGTTAGGAGTCTATGATGATCGCTTTATTCCAGGGTTATCCAAACTAGCAGCGGCTATTAAAAAGAATCATACAAAAGCAATTTTACAGCTCTTTCATGGTGGACGAATGACAGATTCTAAAGTTTTACAAGGTGCTCAACCAGTTGCTCCTAGTGCTATAGCTGCTGAGCGACCAGCTGCTGAAACGCCAAGAGCTTTAGTAGAAGAAGAGATAATCGAAATCTTAGAAAGCTTTAAACAAGCAACTGAACGTGCCATTAAAGCAGGATTCGATGGTGTAGAGCTTCATGGTGCCAATACGTATTTGATCCAACAGTTTTTCTCGCAGCATTCTAATCGCCGGACGGATGATTGGGGCGGTCCCTTAGAAAAAAGAGTTAAATTTATTGATGATTTAGTTGATGGTGTAACAGCTGTTGTCGATCAATCGGGCGTAAAAGATTTTATTGTTGGTTATCGTTTTTCACCTGAAGAATATGAAAATCCAGGTATTCGCTTAAGCGATACTTTATTTCTAGTTGATCGGTTGGCTGATAAACCGTTAGACTATCTCCATTTATCAATGAGTAATTATAGAAATCATTCTGTCAGTGATGAGTTTAAAGCAAAGCCGATCATAGAATATATAAATGAAACAATCAACGGGCGCTTACCACTGATCGGTGTTGGAGATATTAGAAATGGCCAAGATGTTAAAGAAGTATTAGCAACAGCAGACTTAGCTGCTATTGGGCGAGCAATTTTGATCGATCCTCATTGGGCACAGAAAGTGTTAGATGATCAAGATCATCTTATCAGGACAGAACTTTCTCACTATGATCGAGATGAATTACACATCAGTAATGGTGTTTGGGGCTTTTTAGAAGGAATGATGCCTGAACGCCTTAAATAAAGAGTAGAGCCAAAAAACTGAAAGATTAGAGCGGTTGGGACAGAAAGAGTTGCTTCTGCATCTACAGTTCTCGTTTCACTTCGATCCTCGAAGCATCGAGGACCATTTACTCCCACCGTTTATTTGTATTTAAGGTGTGAACCAAAAGTATTTTTTACTTTTGTTTCACACCTTTTGTCTAGCCGATCAGGTTTTTATTTTAATTTAGAAAATCAAAAATTAGTTGTTTATTCTCGAAATGTTTAGTACAATTTCAGTATAAAGAAAAATATTTTTTTGGTCTTAAAAATTATTAGGAGGTCGAGCGTAATGAGTAAAAAATATCTAAATTATGTAGGCGAAATCATTACAGATGTGGAATACCATGGATTAGGAGAGCCAGAGGGATTTTTGGAAGTTCATATGGATGTTGAATTACCTTTTCGCCTGTATTGTAGAATGGGCGAACAAGATTGGGCAGAAGTTGAAGAACCAGAGCGTTTAACACTGATCGATCAATTACAAGATAAAAAATCGAAGTATTCTAAAAGCGACTATCGTTTCTATACATTAGATTTTTATTTAGCAAGTTTAGGTGGATTATAACGATAGATGGAAATGAAAGCGTTTAATTACGTCTTCTTACAAATCACATAATAAAACAATAGAAAACTACTTGCGATAATGCCAAGTGGTTTTCTATTGTTCTTTACTTTGAAATACAAGAATAGGTAAAATAAAGCCAGAAGACAAAATAAAAAAGTGGAGGTGGCTCATAATGACAATCAAAATAGAAAAAGTATCCATGACCCATCCAGATTTATTGAATTTAATTCAGGAATTAAATGATTTTTTCAATGAAGAATGGGGGACAGAGGTCGCTCAAGGATATCAAAATCATCACAATATAGCTGAAATGGTATGCGCGGTGGTGGCTTATGATGATCAAGTTGCAGTTGGCTGCGGCTGTTGGAAACTGTTGGATGAACAGACACCAGAAATTAAACGAATGTATGTACAACAAACGAGCCGCGGTAACGGGGCAGCAAGTGAAATCATCCAAGCATTAGAGGCAGATATACTAGAAAAAGGCTATCAGCAAGCTGTTTTAGAAACGGGTAAAGATATGTCAGGTGCTATTCGATTCTATGAACGACACGGCTATCACATCATTCCAAATTATGGTGAGTTTATTGGTGACGAGTTATGTATTTGTATGAAGAAAACAATAAAAACAGCTAAGTAAGAAGATGAGCAGAAAAAAAGTGACTGGGCTATCACTCTAGGAGCTATAACCCAGTCACTTAAAATTCGAATAGACGGTGGAAATAGAGGCAGCACTTTCTTATTTATCAGGGCTTAACGCCTTTTTTACCCTCTTTTTAAATAGGCTAATTATATTGAATAGCCAATCTTGCTAGACGTTAGTAAGTTTAGTAAGGCAATGCACTAATGATAACGAAGGCTAAACAAACTAAGATCATAGAGACTGTAAACCACTTATATTGAGTTAATAAAGCAATATATTCGCGAATAAGAGCAGTAGGAAGAAAATATAGAGCAGTTGGGGCACCCACGCCTTCTGCTTTTAAATGAGCTTTTCTAACATATAAGGCTCCTCTTAAAACATGATAATTATTTGTTGAGAAGAGAATCGTCGGAATTTGGTCTTTATTATTCCAGTCTTCAAAAATAATTTCTTTTGAAAAAGTCATATTTTCAAAGGTTGTTGTTGATTGATCCTCCATTAAAATCTGAACATCTGGTATTTGCTGTGATAGCAAATACTTTTTCATGGCAAAGGCTTCCGAAACCGGTTCATCTGCTCCTTGGCCACTACTAACAACAATTTTAGCAGTTGAATTTTTATGATAATCCTCAATTGCTTTATCCAATCTACTTTTAAGCAGTGGGGGAACTTCCTCACTTCTGATACCAGAACCTAAGGCGATGATGTAATCAACTTTCTTTTTGATTGGAATCATTTGATACATCCATGAATAAAATAAATAACAAGTGAACAGAAAAGAAAAGAGCAAATCACATAATAATAAAAAAATTAAAATTGAAAAAAGCCAGACCGGAATATTACTTGATCCCATAGACAATAAATAGAAAAAAGCTGGTACGGCAATGAGTAGATTGATACCCAACAACGCGGAAAGTTTTGCAGTAACAATGCGACCTTCTTTGGTTTGCATTGTATGTGTATTAAAAATAAAAAAGGAACAGACACCTAAAAATAGCAGTGGAAACAATTCATAGACAATCATGGTAGCCAATGTCGAACTGCTTGCAGAAATTTCTCCTATCTTTAATAACCCCATGATTAACAAGGTAAATGTAAGGAACAAACCGCCAAAGGCAAAACTCATTCCCCCTAAAAAACTGCGCCGTTCTTTTAGTAAAATAAGTACTCCAATCACAATAAAAACACACGATATAATAACTAGTGGCATGAAATAGAACTCTCCTTCTCCAAATAAATAGGATGGAAAAAAATCATTCATTTTTTCCATCTTCTATAGAATTTTTTTCGAGAAATGTATACTCATTTTTTTACTAGTTACTTTTTGAAAGCCATTAAGTGTTGCTATTTTTTTAGCATCAGTTGTATTTAAAACAAGGGTGTTCGAATTTTTGACCCATTTACCATTTACAACGATGGACTTCTCAATATCTCCTTTTTGTGAATCGATTGCATCAGTTACTCTTTTTTCATCTTTATCTAACACAATGATTCCGTGAACAGGTTTATGTTTAACATGATTGTAGAGTAAAATCCCCACTACAGATAGAATAATTAGACCTAAAAAAGAAATTAAGATTTTTTTTAACATAAAAAGCTCCTTTGAATACTATTTAACGTTAGTATATAAAAAAACAAAATTTCTATCATCGATTAATGTGAATAAAAACGAACAATACTGAAAGACAAGCAGAATTTTTTGCCATTAAATAGTCTAAAGAATGTCTATAGCTTGCTTTTAAACACAATAAATCTATAATATTTATGAGGTATTAACTTAAGAATAGGGGGAACGGGTGTGGGAAAAAATACATTTAGTATAACGATACCTGAAAAAATAGTAGAAGAATTTCATTTAGAAAACGAAGATGAAGTGACGGTAAGTATCAAGGATCAAAAAATAGTGATTGAACCAAAAAAGAAAGCACCAGGGAATCAAACCCTTTCATTAAGATGGTTTTTGATTCCGACATTGGTGATCAGCCTTTTATTTTTAGGGTACTTATTTTATACTGACAAAACCCAAATTGCGTTAGTAGGGGCATATTCAATTGCGAACTTTGTGCTGTCATTTGGGGTGTTAAGTGGCGTATTTAGCTTCTTACTCTTTTTTATTAAAGGAAAAAGAGCTCAAGTCACAACAAAATCAAAGGATATTTACTGGCGGAATTTTCCTACGATCTTACTGTCATTTATTGTTATTTTAGTTTTTGCATTACTCGTTTTTTTCAAAGTGATTGGACTTGTTTTTATCGGTGCAACATTTGACCGTTATACAGCAACACTACTATTTTTTGTCTTTGTTGGTTTAGTCAATTATTTTATGATTTATTCAGCGTTGTCGATCACGCCGGCTAAACTGACAAATCTATTGATTTTCGTGATTATTGGTGGTGTTCTACTGGCGATGATTACAAATAAAGATTATCAATGGTGGCAATTTAATTTTAGTTTTTTAGGAACGATTGAAGCGAAAAGTAGTTGGCAATTTAATTTAACGCTGATGTTTTCTTCCTTACTGATGGTAGCTTTGATTGATGGATTATTTGTAGAGTTGCAAAAAGCGATTCCCCATAGTAAACAATTGACGATCTTAAGAGTTTTACTAACGTTAACAGCGCTAGATCTTGGGGCTGTCGGATTATTTCCTTATACTGAAACGGGTCCTTTTCAAGGCGTTCATAATCAAGTAGCTGGTTATTTAGTGTATTTGATCGTCATTTTGATTGTAGGGATCAAATGGCTATTACCAAATGTAACGAAAGAGTTTTTGTCGATTTCTTATATGATCGCAGCGACCTTAGTTGTGGTTGTTGTGCTATTTCAATGGACGAGTTATCTCTCATTGACAGCATTTGAGTTATTATCATTTATGTTGGCATTTAGCTGGATCGTTTTATTACTCCAAAATCTACAGAAAATGGCACAAAATATCAATAATACCTTTGAAGTGAAGGTGAAACTAGCTTCAGAAAAACAAGAAGAGCAAGAGTGAAAAAAGGGTCTGAGACAAAAGTAGTATTTACTTTTGTCTTGGACCTTAAGTGCGAATAAACGCTTCTGTCTCATCGGTATGTTGATCCAGGTAACGAGACATCAGTTCCATATGGTGCATTACAGTCGCTTTTCTCATCACACCCATACCAGGGAATTTTTCTTTTGAAACTGATTCAAGTAATAATTCAATCCCAAATGTTACGTTCTCACCATATAAGGTATTCCCCCAGTCACTCACCTCAGCCATGAGTTCAAAGAACTGATCTTTTTGACTCGGAGCGTCTTCGCTTGAAAGAAAATGATGGATGCGCAATTGCTTTTGTTTAAAATAGACGAGATGGAGGCTTAAGATTTTTGAAGGATAACTATGTTCATAATAAATGCGACTATCAATAGAAAAATCACTAAATCCAATAAAACCACTTTTTTGAAAGGTCAAATGAGTATCAGAAAAAAGTTCATCTGGACATTCTTGATAAAAACTTGTTTTAGGTAGTCTAGTAAAAACATCTTGTGAGAGAATTTTATCACCTTTGATTTTTTGCAGTAAACGAAATTCTTTTGGTAGCAGAACCTTGATTTGATTTGATTGCCAATCACTTTGAAGTGCTGGAGTTGAATTGTTGATCACAAATAATTGGGATTCTGTGTGTAAGGTTTCGATAGGCTGTTCTACGATCATCGCTTTATCTAAGGACAAAGAATTTAGATAGAGCAGTCCGTCTTCGGTCAAGAAATCACCTGCTTGAGGATTTTGAATAAGATAAAAAGGGTGATTTTCTTTTTGAAACAAGTGAATAAATTTTTTTAACGCGTTAGAGTTTTTGACCGGTTCAATGATTGGTAAGATCTTAGTAGATAAACGATGTTGCTCTACCAAGGTTGTCAAAGCCAATAAATCAAATTGCTTACCGCGGAAATAAGGATAATACATTATTTTCCCTCCAAAAGACGCTGTTCTAGCTCAAAATAAGCCTCACGAGTTGCATCCAATTCATTTTTTAACGCTTCGACTGCTTGATCACAAATATCATCAACGAAGCGATCATAGAAATTTATCCCTCCGCCGAATAAGTCATAATCTGGTTGTCTTTTTTTCAGCTCTTTATAGAGTTTATCTGTTGAGAATACTCGTAAACCTCGAGCAGTTTGTTTGGCTTTGCCAACTTCACGAGCTTGGGCTGTAATCAAGCGGAAAAGTAGTTCTTGTTCCTTGACCAAAAGTTCTTGCCGTTGCGGTTTTTTTTCGATCGTAAAATAGCCAGGTAGCATTTGATCTTCTGTTGAAAGGTATTGATGATAAACCATCACGCCGACATGCTTAGGGATATCTTCTTTAATTTTTGCAAAAAGAGCTTCTGGTAAGACAAAATAGTTATAGTTGCCAATAAATGAAAGTTTGGCCTTTGAGCGGAAATCGGCTGTGCTAACTTTTAACTCGTAACAACGCCATTCAAATTGTTTTTCTGCAGTCAAACGGCAACTGAGCATATCAACAATTCCTTGATCGTCCGGCATAGTTACTTCTTCTACCACGATATCTCCATTTTCCCGACAATAATAATAAAGAACCTCTTCCATTTGGGTGGTTAATGATGTTTTCATTGTTAACTCCTTTATTCTTTTCTTATACTATAAAACGTATGTTCGTAAAAATAAAGTGTTTTTTCTTTTCGACTCTTTAAAAAGCAGAAAATCAAATCAGTAATATGGAAAGTTTATCCCAATTTCAATTTTTGATTTTATAGAAAATATTTTTTTACTAATGATAACAGCACATATGTTTTTATTTTTTGTTAAAATATAAAAAAATAATCATAATAAAGTTTAAAAAAGTATATTATATAAATATACAAAAATAGTAAGAAAAAGGAGTTTGTTCATGAAGAAAAGAAAGTTACATATATTTATGCTTGCAGTGCTGCTTACACAAAGCTTTGGTTCAACCGTAAGTGCTTTTGCAACAACGACTACTAACATAGATCAAAATTCCCCGACCGGACAATCAACTGACACACCTGTAGAAGAACCCCCAAAAACTAATGTATCAAGTGAATCTGCAGAACCACCAATTGAAAATCTTGATAAAAACACTGAAGAAGCTACTAAAACAAATGAAAGTGATGGAGAGCAAGAGAATAGCTCGCCTGCTCCAACTGAACAGCCAACAACAGAGAGCGCAGCAATTCCCAAAACAAAAGCTACTACGGTTGCTGCAACGATTGAGGATGAAATCTTAGCAAATATGACCATTACCAATATGGAAGGTGTGGAATATAGTCAAAGTACCTTAAACCGAGTGTTGAATACAACGCCTGTAACGGCAAAATTGAATTTTGTGATAAAAGACAAGGACTATGCGCCTGGTTCAGTTTATACGATGACCTTACCTGATCACTTAGGGTATTCAAATGTTAGTGGAGAAGTAGCAAACGTTGGCGCAACTTGGGCAGTTGATGCCCAAAGTCAAACACTGACGATTACCTTTAATCAACGTGTTACGGATACTCAATTTAATTTAGAGTTGAAAAGCTATGTATTCACTGAGAAAAACCCCTTAGTGACGATCCAAACAGCTGGTCAAACGGCAAATAAATATAATTTTGACTTGTATGAAGAAGTCGCGCCAATCAGATATGAAGAAACAACGAATAATTTCGGAATCAAAGGGAACATCTATTACAATCTAGATAGAGCTTTATCTGGCAGTCAAAATTTAGAATTAGCGACATCAGATATACCTGGAGCAAAATTTTATAATACTTCTAAAGAGCAAATTGGTGTTTTCTCATATGATGTTGATATCAACGGAAATGTACTGCTAGAGTCAAAGCAGCTCTTAACGAAAGATGTAGACTACACGATCAATGAGGACGTCGCTAATCGAAGCTCAATCACCATTACAAATATGGACCAACAAAAAGCCTATGCTCTGTCTGTGGACCGCACGATGGCTTTAGAAAATGTCTCAAATTATTCGTATAGTTTTTACAATCAATATCCTACAACTAAATTAGGCTCTGTCAGTTTAAACCGCTCAACTGCGCCATATGGTGGTCTAGAGTTTACGGCAAAAACGAGTAAAGACCAAAAATCATTAAAAGAACTAAGTCTAGGATCGTTACAAGGAGCTAATTTCCAAGAAAAAGGAAATTATTATCTTTATATTTACAATATTCCTACACAAACTAAAGTGGGGGAACAAATTGTTTTAGAAAGTAAAAATGGCCAAACAATCAATGATTATACATTTTCAGCGTATACGGCTGATTACCAAACAGTTCAAATCACGGATTATTTTGACATCAAGAAAGAAAATAATAAATTAACATTAACTGCAACGAAAGATAGTGTTTTGAAAATCAGTGTAAATAAGCTAATGATTCCATTTGATCAAAAAGATATTGATATTGTGCTGAGTACACCTGTTGTCAATAGCGGTAAGGAGATAATGTTTATATCTGACCAATACTTGCAGCCAATTTCGATCATTAATCCGAATAATGCGGAAACGGCCTGGGGGAATTATGACGGTAATGGTGCTTATTTTGGCGATACAACGATCGCAATCGCTGGTAGCAGCAAAACACCTGTAAAAAATGCGACAATCAAAATCGAACATCCAAATTACTTACAGTTACGAGCACCTAAAGGTGAGTATTCTTATTACAAACTGGATAAAGATTACACGATAACAGCAGTTGAAGGCGGTAGCTTGATAAAATTTTCAACACCAGTCACTCATTCATTCAATCTGGATCTAGGGTTTAATTATGTGCCTGATAGTCTAGAAAAAAGTAAAAGTATTCCAATCGATACGCTTCCAGTTGTGTTAAGTGCCGATGACTATGAAACAGTTAATACAACTATTAGAACTGGTAGAAAAATGTATTCAGAACGAACGTTACAAGCAAGCAAAAATCAATTTTTAGTCAATGCAAGAAATGATTCGTTTGACTCCTTAAGTATCTCAACGAAGATTCCTGCTGGAGCAGATGTCGTGTTTGATATTTATGATGTTTCAAATGATCAAGTGGATTCTATTTATCCACAATATTGGGATCGTGGGTACTACTTTGATAAACCATTAGATCCTACCAGCGCAGCGTATCCAAAAATTACCTTTGACGAAGCTGCAAACAGTTATCAATTTGATTTCGGTAAAACATCGAAACGCTATATCATTGAATATAAATATGCCAATGGCTGGATCGATACCAAAACGATCAATGTGACTGGAAGCGCGGCAGAACCATTATATGGAAATCAAGAAATGACAGCCTCAGTTTCAGTAAACAATGAAGGCGCAGAAATTCTATCTGCCAATCAGACAAGCCATGAATCATTAAAAAATGTAACAAAAAATGAAGTGAAAACAAAAAATATTAATAATGGAACACGTAAAGTTAAAAATCCAACCTTTGATATTACAACCAAAGGGACGACCAATGCTGGTATCGATTTAAATTCAATCACGATAGCAGATGTTCCACAAGATGCCTATACTATCAAGCAAACAGCAACAGGCGCTCAAATTATTTTTGCGGATTATACGTTAACACAAGATATTACTATTACTTACAATACAGTTTCTAAAAATGCTGGACAAATTTATACGGAAACCATTATCAAAGCGGATAATCTAGATCAAATGACTGAAACTCGTAGAACAGCTACAACAACGCCACTTGTTTTGAGATTTTCTGATGGAGATGCAGAAGGAGTCGTATATTTGGCTCAAGCACAATTTCACACGTATAATGAAGGGAATCAAGCGATAAACATTCCTCATGTTTCATTTGAATTAATTGATAACGTGACGCAAAATCGCAGTGAATTTACCACAGATGAAGATGGCAAATATAATTTTGATGCGATCATGTCTGGAGAATATACCTTAAAGGTAGTGGATATTCCAGAAGGCTATACGATGGCACAGGAATATCTCGATGGGAAAAATATCAAAATAAACAAAGACGCGAATCAGATCGAAGTTCCTCTAGCGGAAAAGAAAGTCGATCAAACAAGTGTCAGCGCAAAAAATTCAACTATTTATGTTGGGACAAATTGGAATGCAGAAGATAACTTTATCGGAGCTAAAGATCAAGACGGAAATGCCGTTGCATTTGATCAAATTACGGTAAGTGGAACAGTCGATACCACAAAAATTGGTGATTATGAAGTAACCTATCATAATCAGGACAAAGAAGCCCAAGCCATCATTTCTGTTATTGCGAAAGATGAAACGCTAGCTGTCAAAGATTCTACCATATATGTGGGAGATACATGGCAAGCGATAGATAATTTTGTATCTGCGACAGATGAAAAGGGTCAAGACGTTCCGTTTGAAAAGCTAACTGTTTCTGGAACAGTCGATACGAAGACAGCAGGTACTTATGAAGTAACATACAGTTTCAATGAATTAAAGGAAACCGCTAAAATCACTGTACTAGCCAATCAAACAACTGTTCAAGGAAAAGATTCAACAATCTCTGTTGGAACAAACTGGACCCCAGCCGATAACTTCGTTGAAGCAACAGATAAAACAGGAAAACCTGTTGCATTTGACCAAATTACGGTCACTGGAAGTGTTGATACAGCTAAAATTGGCGATTATAACGTCACATATAAAAACCAAGGAAAAGAAGATACCATCGTAGTCCATGTTGTTGCGGAACAAGCAACACTTGCCGTGAAAGATTCAACCATATATGTGGGAGATACTTGGCAGGCAGCTGACAATTTTATAGCCGCAACAGATGAATCAGGCAAAACAATTTCAATTCAAAATATCACTGTCACAGGAAATGTAGATACAACAAAAGCAGGTATTTATGAAGTTGTTTATGGATCAGGAAGCTTAAAAGAAAGGGCAAAAATCACAGTAAAAGCTGACCAATCATCGCTAGTTGTAAAAGATTCGACGATTTATGTAGGGGATGATTGGAAGAGCGCGGATAACTTTGTATCAGCCACAGATCGTGACGGAAAAGCGATTGCCTTTGAAGAAGTAGAAGTAAGTGGAACCGTTGAAACTAAAGAAAAAGGCGAGCAACAAGTAGCTTACACTGTTCAAACCAATCAAGAAGTAAAACAAACTAAGACCAAACAAGCGAACCAAATGAACCAAACTGAAAAGAAATTAACGGCTACAGCAACGATTACAGTACTTGAAAAAAATACACCAAAAACCAATCAAACGACGAAGAATCAAACGCATATTTCTAAGCCAGATAAACAAGGAAATTACCCTAAAACTGGTGAGAAAATCAACCATTATCTAAGTTTGATCGGCCTCTTATCTGTATCGCTCACACTCGTTGGTGTGATGCGGTTAAGGAAACGAAGAACAGATTAATTGAACGCTAAGGTAAATTAAGGCTTGAACAGAAGCAGTACATTATATGCTTCTGTTTAGCCTTTATTCACTGGGATGAAACGGGTGGAGGCGTAAGCATAAGTGAAAAATAAACCATTGATATTAGGTACAGCACTACTATTTTCGTCAGCATTTTTTTTACAAGCAGAAACACTTTACGGAAAAGAAGCAACGACTCCTGGGAAATATAAAATGACCTATGAGGTAGATGGCAAAGTTGAGACGGTCATAGTTGAAGTCAAAGAAAATCAAACAGAGCTTCTCTTGAAAGACATTATCATCAAACAAAATGCAAAATGGTCTCCAATAGATAATGTGGTTTCGCTGAAAGGAAAAGACGGACAACCACTAAACTTGAATCAACTAATGATCAAAAATAATGTCAATACACAAGAAATAGGGACTTATTTTGTCAGATTTTCATATGAAGATGAGGTTGCAATAGCAAAAGTAACGGTCAATCCTTTTACTAGTTCAGACTCGAAAAAAAGAAGAGTGGATCAGACTTCCCCAAATGACTCTAAAACAAAAATCATGTTGAATGACGAACTATTAAAAGAACAACCAAGCAAAATAACGATGAACACAAACACATCTGGAGGAGCGGATCAGCAGGGTTCCACAGATTTTGGAAATATGTTGAGTTTCCTATCAGGTACGCTTCTGTATGGAACAAGGAGAGTATAAATGGATTTTCTGCTATTAGACGATCGAACGAATTTAAAACTATCCATCATCCGAAAGTTAGAGCAACAGTATTCATTTTCGGAGCGCAAAGATGTTTTATGTGAAGAACTAAATATCTCCCAATACTTATTAGAACGTAGCGTCACAGAAATAAATGAAGACTTGAAACAATTTGAATTGATCGATGATATGGAGTTGATCGAGCAAAGCAGTGAAATCATTCTTTTCCAAGATGCACAAGTATCATCCAGTGTTGTGGAGGAAAAATATTTAAAATACTCACTGGAGTTTACATTGTTGCAAACCCTATTTTTTAATCAGTTTACGTCAATTAAAAAATATGGAGAAAAACATGGGATGAGCCGAACTGTAGTTTATAAAATTGTTGATAGAATTCGAAAAGAGCTAGCACAATATGAGATAAAGTTATCGAAAAACTTTCAGCTAGTTGGGAATGAATGGAAGATTCGTCAGTATTTTAATATGCTCTATTATCGAATTTATAAAGACTCGGATGAACTATACAATCAATCAGATATCCTAGCGGTCCAAGAATTATTTTCTGAGATTAAATTATATTGTGAAAAAGTAAACACGTTATACCTGTTTAAACATTATCTACTGATCACGTTAGAAAGAATCAAAAGAAAACAGCACTATTTTTTACCTAATAGTTTTAAGTCGGTTGAATTTGATCAAAAGAATAAAATCTATCAAACCGTTGCTCAGTGGAGTGAACGTACTTTGAAGGGAACAAATCGAGAAATAGAAGTAGAAATAAGAGGTATTATCAGCCAGTTATCAGTGTACAGACTTGAATTTTGTGATCTT
This sequence comes from Enterococcus sp. 7E2_DIV0204, assembly GCF_002140855.1. Taxonomy (NCBI): domain Bacteria; kingdom Bacillati; phylum Bacillota; class Bacilli; order Lactobacillales; family Enterococcaceae; genus Enterococcus; species Enterococcus sp. 7E2_DIV0204. The sequence continues at coordinate 904,801 of NZ_NGKY01000001.1, read as the reverse complement.
GAAAATGATGTGGTCACAAAATATACTGAGCGATTAAAGCAACAATTTCAGATGAACATGCAGTTAAGTGATATAGGTCCTGAATTTTGTACAAGTGTGAAGATGACCATTTATCAGCACCAATTTATTACACCGCTGATAGATCTTACGCTACGAGCAATCGACTTGGAGTTTTTTCATGAACGTTATCCAATCATATTCGAGATGTGCCATACATTTATTTATCAATTGAAAGAAGATGAATTCAAATTTAGCAAAAAATCATTGTTTTTCAATTTGTTACTGGTGTTATCTCAGCAATATGACGAAGAAACCGATAAAAATACAATCAACATTTATGTGAACTTTACCCAAGGTGAAAAATACAATCGATTCATTAAAAATCAGATTCAAATTTTTGACTCTTTTAGCATACATTTTCAGCCACTCATACGACCAGATACAGATTTGATTGTCTCTGATTATCTTCCCCAAGTAACTTTTTCAGCACGAAATCTGATTTGGCTGGCGCCGCCAAGAGCCAGTGATTGGCGTAACTTTGGTAATGAGATTGTCCGAATCAATAGAGAGCTACAATTGAATAAAAAAAGAAAGTAGTATCAATAATTATAAGAGGATGGAATAGTAGCGTCTGCTGCTGTTCCATCCTCTTATTTGGTGTCAGTGGATTGAGTAGAAAGGGGAGCTTTGTTCTACTCTTGGTTTCTATATGAATAAGGATCTAGAAGATAATACGATCCACGATTTCAGAGATTATCGTTGTTACCCAGGCATATACATTTCCGTGTTTTTTAAATTTTTTAGCAGTTTTTTCTTGATTCATTGTAAGCCTCCTTTATTTATATCTTAATAATAGAGTAATCCCGAATAAAAGAACATCGATAAAGTGTGTTCTTTAATTACATTTTTGAAAAGGTAACTTTATCCAAGCAGCGAATTGCTTCAAGTGTATTTATCGCAGGTCTGTCGATGTTTGGTAATTTAGTCATCGTTTTTCTTATTGACTTATAACTTACTTAAATGGGGAATAATAATGAGAATCTTTATTCGTTTTATCTGAATTTGACTATTTTTTTTCCAAAATGGTAGAGGAACACCTGAGAAAGGTGTTTCAAATGTACGTATTATATATTTCAACTCTTAGCTCCCTACAACTTATTTTTGATGAAGTGTTGTATGGAGCTTAATCGAGAAGCTTAAGAGCTTTTCTTATTCATCAGTAAATTTAGTATACTAAAAAATAGCACATGCTTGCTATGTATTTAGTCTGCTTATTCACTGAAGGATATATAGATTAAAAGGCCCTAGACATTTTGTCTATGGGTCTTTTTTGTATGTTCTTTAGTAAAAATCTAGGAAACCACATGAAAGAGGAAATTAAAATGGAATTATTACAAGTCAAAGATTTAACTTATGCAGTACCTGATAAACAGCTTTATGAAAACAGTTCATTTACGTTAAGAAGTCACGAACACATGGGCATCGTAAGTAAAAATGGTGCAGGAAAAAGTACATTGTTGAAGATGCTTTTAGGGAACGTTTTACCTGATGCAGGAGCAATCATATGGAATCCAGTCGCTACATTAGGGTATTTAGACCAATATGTGGATATGGATCAATCACTGACGATTAACGAATTTTTAAGATCAGCTTATCAAGAATTATTTGCCACAGAACAAGAAATGTTGAAACTTTATGAGACATATGGTGAAACGGGCGACGACCAATTGTTAACAAGAGCGGCAACCTATCAAGAAAATTTGGAAATGAAGGGCTTTTATGAAGTTGAAAATGATATCAGCAAAGCCGTTACAGGTCTTGGCATCAGTGATGCTGATCAAACACTAGCTGCATTAAATCGCGGAGATCAAATCAAGGTCATATTGGCTAAATTACTATTGGAAAAACCAGCTGTTTTGATCTTAGACGAACCAACCAACTATTTAGACCAAGAACATATCGAATGGCTGACAGATTATCTAAATGCATTTGAGAATGCGTTTATCATCGTTTCCCATGATACAGAATTTTTAAGTAATATCGCAACCTGTATCTGTGATATTGATTTTGGCTCGATCAAAAAATACCATAGCAACTATACTGATTTCTTAAAACAAAAAGCGCACTTAGCTGAAGCGTATCAAAGTCAATTTGTAGCACAACAACGAAAAATCAAAGAAACAGAAGCCTTCATCCAGAAAAATATTGCAGGGGTCAAAACAAAAATGGCGCAAGGGAGACGAAAACATCTAGAAAAAATGGATCGTTTGAAAGAACCAGAGAAAAAGGTGAAATCTAATTTTTCCTTTAAACTAATGCCTCAAAGTTCACCCAATGTCATGACGATCGATGAGCTGACGGTAGGTTATAAAGAGCCGTTGCTTATGGTACGTGATGTGCAAGTAAAAAAAGGGGAAAAAGTCGTGATCACTAGCGCAGATGGTTTAGGCAAATCAACATTAGTAAAAACACTGCTGTCACTGGTACCAGCAATTTCTGGTAAAGCACAATTTTCACCACAAGTGGTCACTGGTTATTACTCTCAAGAAATTGAGTGGGAAAATACTGAATGGACACCAATTGAAGCATTAGCAAATAAATATACAAGACTTACTTATGAAGATGTCCGTCGAGAATTGGCAAAATGCGGGTTGAAACGAGAAATTGCTTCAAAAAATATTTTCATGCTGAGTGGTGGTGAACAATCAAAAGTGAAATTATGTGATCTGACGATGCAACCAAGCAATTTCTTGATTTTAGATGAACCAACCAATCATTTAGATGTAGATTCAAGAAAAGCCTTGCAAGATGCTATAAAAGCGTTTAGAGGAAGTGTGTTGTTGATTTCAAATGATGAACAGTTTTATTCAGGTGTAGCGGATCATGTGTATGCTGTTGCAGATAAACATCTTCTGAAACAATAAGGTGACCGATAATGGATTTTACTGGAGATGAAAACCGCCAAGTCTACCAATTTTCGTGGATGGAGCGAGAACTAAAAAGAGTATTAGAAGATAAGTTGGCTGATCGAATCTTGATTATTGGTAGCGGCGTTTTAGAATGCCAAACGGCGATTGAGTTAGCGAACAAAAGCAAAGAAGTTATGATCATTGAACGCTCGGATGAGCTACTGTCAGATTGTCTAAATTCTCCAATTAGGGCTCAACTTATGAGAAGCTTAGAAAAATTGCTGGTTACATTTTATTTAGAAACGGTTGTTATTGATAGTGAAAAAGAGCAGGTTTGCCTTTGTAATAAAGAAGGATTTCAGCTGTACCTAGCTATTGATAACATTATTGCTCCTAAAGGCTATAAATATTTTTAATTTCGTTTATAGTTAAAGGAATAAAGCTAAAATGAATGGAGCAAAAGAATGTTTACAACAATTGAGAAAGTAAATTTTCAACAGGCTGTAGAAACCTGGAATCAAGGCTTTAGCGATTATCTATTACCAATTACTGTCGATCAAAAAGCGTTAGAGCATAGAATCGAATCGTTAAAACTGTCAAAGAAACTCTCGGCTATCTATTCCATCAAGGGAGAATCTGCTGGCATTATCCTGTTAGGCGTGCAAACCTTTCAAGGAACGAAAGTGATGTGGGTCGGTAGTATGGCGGTCGTTCCGAAGTATCGTAGGGACAAAGTCGCTTCTAAATTGATGAATTACGCAGAACAATTGGCAAAAGAAAATCAATGTGAGTATCTAATTTTGGAAGTGATCAAAGAGAATGAGCGGGCGAAGCGATTATATCAAGAAAAAGGGTTCCAACTTATCAATGAGTTGGCAGTTGGTTCAATTGTTTTACCAACTATAACAAGTAAAAATGAGAGTACTGACTTCAAAGCTATTTCATTAGAAGAGCGAGCTTTAAGCGAAACAAAATGGATACCTTGGCAAAATCGTAGTATTTTTTCTGATCAAAACTATGATATTTATCACGAAGAAATAAAAGTTGGGTCAATCAGTTTTAATCTAGTTGAAGAAGCTTCTGGAAAAAATTTGATTCTTAAACAATTACAGCTGGTTGAACAAAAAAATTACCCGTTAATAACAGCTATCTTGCTCACTTTAAAAGAACAAGAAAATCTTGATACCATCAAATTCACTAATTTTGATAAGGCAACACCAGAATATACTGAACTAGAAAAAATAGGTATTACGTTACAACTGACACAATTACAATTAGCTAAAAAAATTTAAATAGTAAATCTATTCAGCGGTACTTGTTTTAGCGAACGAATACCGCTGGATTTTTCTATTAAAACACTGTTAAATCATTAAGCAACGCACCGTTGCAACTGCCTTTATTGTATAATAGATGAAAGCAACGTATTTATGCGGCGAAAATACTAGACGTTAGGAAATGGGTGAATTATAGTGACTGTAGAAATTGGTAAACAAATTAAAAAACTCCGTGAAGAACAAGAAATTTCACAACAGGAACTAGCTAACTATTTAACGATCTCTCGTCAAACAATTTCAAAATGGGAGTTAGGAAAAAGTCTTCCTGATATCGAAAATGTTGTAAGAATTGCCGACTATTTCAATATCAGTGTCGATGTTTTAATTGGGCGTAAGAAACCTAGTTTCTTTGAAAGTTTGTTTGGCGGAAAAGAAAGAAGGCAAAGTCTTATGGATCAAAATAGCAAGACAACTAATAACGCAGCATTTTATAGTGCTTATGCACCAGAAATTCAACCATTATTAGCAGCGAACAAACGGGTAAACACATTTATCAAAATCGAAGCAGCAATTTTTCCACAAGTAACTTTTTCAAAATTGATGGGATATGCTAATTGTTTGTGTAGTTTTAGTGGTGATGAAGTATCTATTGATCAAATCGGGAAATTCAAGCTTGCTGTAAATATACCTGTGGAGCAACCGATAGCATCCTTTTCTCTACATGATATTTTGGAGATAAACTTACAATTTGGAAAATATTTTAGAAATGTGGGTGGTAATTTTGTAACATTGATTGATATCGTGACTCCAGATAAAACCTATTATTTTTGGGTAGAATCGCTAAAAATTGCCCATGCTATCTGGCATCATGAGAAATTTACATCAATCAAACTCAATCTTGACAAGCCATTTCAAAAAGCGTTAAACCTCTCAAACGAAGATGAAGCCGTTGCGGCAATTCGTAGCGAAGCTGATAATATTCAGTTGTTTTATGGGAAGGTGTAGTTATATTGTGAATCCTAGAAAAGAGAACCAATTTTTGGTCTCTTTTTTTACTTTAAAAATACTCCTTGACACATCATACTATGCAATGTATAGTAATATGTGTCAGGAGGTATATTATGGATTCACAATTAAAAAAAGGGTTGTTGGAATATTGTATTTTAGCCATTTTAAAGAAATCAAATTCCTATGGCTATCAAATCATCAAAGATTTGTCTAACGTGATAACAATTTCCGAATCAACATTATATCCAATCTTGAAACGTTTAGAAACGAAAGAAGAGTTGGAAACATATTCAATGGAACATAATAGCCGCTTAAGAAAATACTATCGAATTACTGATGTTGGTAGGGACAAAATAAAGTCCTTTATTCAAGAATGGGATGAAGTGATGCAAGTGTATCATTTTATTGAAAAGGGGGAGCAAAATGAATAAACAAGAATTTTTGTATCAATTAGAAGAAGGTTTGATTCGCTTGAATGAATCAGAAAAAAATCAATTTATTCTTTATTATGATGAATTGATTGAAGACTACCTAGAAGATGGAGCCAGCGAAGCAGAGGCGGTAAGCAAGTTGGGAAAACCTTCAAGAATCGCAAGTAAGATTTTAGAAGAAGCGTTTGAAGAGCGGAGTTTTCAAAAGAAAAAACTAAGTCCGTTGATGGTGGTTTTACTGATTATTGGTTTTCCTTTATGGGGCAGTATTTTGTTAACAGCTATTTTACTTATTTTATCCGCCTATATTATTATTTGGTGTCTACCTTTTACAACAGGAATGTTTGCGGTACTCGGCTTAGGAGCATCCATATTTAGTGTCTGTGCTAGTTTTTTCGCTATACAAGATGGAGTCTACATTGCAGTTACACAAATGGGTATCAGTATTTTTGTTTTAGGCTTAGCGTTGCTTAGTGGTTTAGCAACCTTGAATCTAGCCAATCATTTTATCAAAGCATCGAAGCGATTCTCAGGAAAAATATTTGGTCTGTTTGAGGGAAGGGGATTATCGTTATGACGAATAAAAAATCATTATTTAAAATTGGGCTTAGTTTAACTATTTTAGGTTTTGCGATCGCTATGATCGGTTTTGCTCTATCTGGTGGGCAAGTTGATAAATATAAATTTGAAGAACATTCATGGTATCGTACATTCTATTTTGAACTATGATATTTTAATAAGAAGCTGAAACATTGGATGGAGAAATCTCTGACGAATGTTTCTTTTTTTTATCAATCAAAAAGTAGTCCTAAAGCAGTGAGAAAAACTCAGACTTTAAGCCGATAAAATGAAGCGGTTGCTTTGTTATAATTAACATGAATAAGAGCAAGTTTGTTTAATGAATCTTTTTTTATGGGGAGTAGGGGTGAGTGGTATGAATAAGCAAGTCAAAGAACAAGCAAGTCAAAGAACAAGCCATAAGCAACAATGGAATCGATTTAATAAAGTACGCTGCGGCGATTTTAATTATTTGTTTTCACTGTGAACGAGTAATTCAAGATCCAATGGTGCACCATTTGTTTAAAAATGTATTATGTCGGATTGCTGTACCATTTTTCTTTATTTCATCTAGTTACTTTGTTAGACGAGGACAAAATGGTTCGTCGAGTTATCTGAAACGTTATTTGCAATCATCTATTAAATCATATTTGTTTTGGAGCTTGATTTATCTGCCGATTGGTTTTATGTGGATTCAAGAAAATTATACGCTTGGACCTGAATTATATCCTGTAGCATTGCTAACAGGCTTGCTGTATACAGGGACTTACTATCATCTTTGGTACGTACCAGCTATGATCTTTGGTATGGTCATCGCTCACTGGCTAATCAAGAAAACAGGCTATTTTCCGTTATTCATATTAACGTTTATATTATATCTTTTTGGTTCATTAGAAACGTACTATGGCTATATCAATAATGAACAGTTGCAATTATTTTTTGATCAGTATCTGACTATTTTTATTACAACTCGCAATGGTTTGTTTTTTGCCTTAGTATTTGTGGCAGTGGGATATTTCCTATGGGATTATCATGAAAAAATAGCTAGGTTTCACAAGCAGTTTAATTTTCTAGTGATTTTTACTGGGCTAATTTTAGTGTGGGAAGGGTTGATTGTTTACGCTAATATGGGGATCGACAAAAACTTTATGTGGTCACTAATACCATTTACAGCAGTCTTCTTTTGTTGGAGTTTAACGTGGCAAGTAAAACTTAAGACGGACTTTAAGCATTTGAGGGAATTAGGGAAATATTATTTTTTCATCCATCCATTATGTATTTTGTGGACAGCCAATTTAGTTAACAGCTATGATTTTTTTGCAAATGCTTGGCTGCAGCTAATTGTCACAATTGTAGCTACTCATTTATTGAGCTCACTCGTGATTATATTTAACCAGCAACTTCCGTATTACTATTTCGATTTGCAATTGATGCTTAGAGTCAATCGAAGTTATATCCAAAAATTGGTTTAGAAGTGGATGTTTAGCACGAAAAGATAAGACTGAGACAAAACGAAATAAGTTTTGTCTCAGCTTTTCTATTTAAGTCAAGTGAACGCCTTTATCCACATAAATAATATCGCCTACGATACCAGCCGCTAATTCGCTGACTAAAAAGGCACAAGTATTCCCTACTTCTTCGATTGTAACACCTGCTTTATCCGGTGTACGATCTTCTGAGAGCTTGATCAATTGATCGTAATCTTTTACGCCAGTCACTGCAAGGGTTTTAATAGCACCTGCTGAAATACCATTTACACGAATCTTATCAACTGCAAATTCATAGGCTAAATATTTTACCGCAGTTTCTAAAGAAGCTTTGGCAATGCCCATCATATTGTAATTTGGAATTGCTCTTTCAGAGCCTAGGTAAGTCATTGTCACGATTCCAGATCCTGGGTTTAATAATGGTTTAGCATAATGAGCCACAGCTAATAGAGAGTAACTGCTGATGTCTTGCGCTAATAAGTAGCCTGAACGTGTGATGTCACTAACATTGCCATCTAGTTCTTCTTTATTTGCAAAGGCAATCGCATGAACTAAACCGTCGATTTTATCAAATTTTTCTTGAATAATCGTAAAGGCTTGTGCGATTGATTCATCTGATGAAACATCACATTCAACAAGTAAGTCTGTTGGTTCAGCTAATTTTAATAATTGTTTTTTCATGCGCTCGTTTTGGTACGTGTAGATAATGTCAGCACCTTGCTCTTTCAATGCTTTGGCACATCCCCAAGCGATACTTCTCTTGTTTGCTACGCCCATTACGACGACTTTTTTATTTTTTAGAAACATATTGATTTTCCCCTTTTAAAATTATTTTAGTCTGTGAAAAGGTCTCACTTCTTAATAAAATCTAAATATCTAATTTTATTTAAGTTGACGGATAAAATTGCAACTGGTATTATCTGTTTGAGAAAGCTAATAAAATTCTCTAACGGATACGACCCCCATACAGACATTTTATCGGATGTCTGAATTATTAACCAAAATACTTTGAAAGTCAAACTATTTTACTTAAATTTAAACAAAAAAAGTGTTGGTTAAGCAAGTTTTTTTAATTTGAGTGTCAAAACAATAGCGGAGGTGCACGATGAAACGAGTTGTAATAACCGGAATGGGAGCTGTGACTCCTTTAGGAAATACGGTAAAAGAGTATTGGCAAAATCTAATCAATGGAAAATTAGGAATCGCTAAAATTACGAAATTTGATTCAGAAGATACAGGTGTTGCACTTGCAGGTGAGGTAAAGAACTTTGACCCAAGTGAGGTTCTTGATCGTAAAGAACAAAAACGGATGGATCTATTTTCACAATACGGTATAGTGGCAGCGATGGAAGCTTGGAATATGAGCGGCTTAACGAAGGAAGAGATTGATCCAAAGCGTTTTGGTGTGATCGTAGGTAGTGGAATCGGTGGTATGACTACTCTGCAAGATCAAGTAAGAGTAATGGATAAAAAAGGACCTAAACGGGTAACACCGTTCTTTGTACCGATGGTAATCGCAAATATGGCATCAGGAAATATTTCCATCAAATTAGGTGCAAAAGGTCCCTCTCAAACGATCGTTACAGCTTGTACCTCAGCAACCAATGCCATTGGTGAAGCCTTCAGAACAATCAAATATGGCTTAGCTGATATGATGATCACTGGTGGAACAGAAGCGACGGTTTGTGAAATTGGGATTGCTGGTTTTGCTGCGTTGAGTGCGTTGAATACAACAGATGATCCAACTAGAGCCTCGATTCCTTTTGATAAAGAAAGACACGGATTTGTGATGGGTGAGGGAGCTGGCATGTTGATGCTAGAAGAACTTGAACATGCTCAAAAACGTGGAGCAACCATTCTAGGTGAAATCGTTGGTTACGGTAGTAATTGCGATGCTAGTCATATGACAGCACCATTAAAAGATGGTAGCGGCGCTGCTGACGCAATTGAATTAGCTTTGGCAGAAGCGGCAATCGCGGCTTCTGAAATTGGTTATGTTAATGCACACGGAACAGCAACGCCAGCTAATGACGCGGCTGAAACGGCTGCTTTAAAACGAGTGTTTGGCAAACGTGCGTATGATATTCCAATTTCCAGCACTAAAAGTATGACAGGACACCTTCTAGGCGCTGGCGGAGGAATTGAAGCAATCGCGTGTGTGAAGACGCTACAAGAAGGTGTTGCGCATCCGACTGTCGGTTACCAAGTGGCCGATCCAGATTGCGATTTAGATTATATAACAGATGGCTCACGCAAAGTAGCTGCAGAATATGCAATCAGCAATTCATTTGGCTTTGGTGGTCATAACGGCGTTATTTGTATGAAGAAATGGGAGGAAAATTAACAATGACAAGATTAATGAATGCAACAGAAATTATGGAAATGATTCCAAACCGTTACCCAATTTGTTTTATCGACTATGTGGATGAAATTATTCCGGAGAAAAAAATCATCGCAACAAAAAACGTTACGATCAATGAAGAATTTTTCCAAGGTCATTTCCCTGGAAATCCTACAATGCCAGGTGTTCTAATTATTGAAGCATTAGCGCAAGTGGGTTCGATCTTGATTTTAAAAATGGAACAATTTAACGGCGAAACAGCCTATATTGGCGGTATTAACAAAGCAAAATTCCGTCAAAAAGTAGTGCCAGGTGATGTATTGAAATTACATTTTGAAATCGTGAAAATCAGAGATTATGTAGGAATTGGGAAAGCAACTGCTTACGTTGAAGATAAAAAAGTTTGTGAATGTGAATTAACGTTTATCGTAGGTAGATAAATAAAAAAGAGCTGAGCCAGAAGTGTTTAATCCCGAGAAATAAGGAGTAATTCACGAAAATTGTCAAGAATCACAGTGAGTTTACGAACTGATGGTGATTGGTATCTACTTGGTGTTCTTCAAATTTTTATGACCAGGTAGGTACTGTGCAACATCAACTCGTTCCTCGTTGTATTTTACAGCAATTCCGACTTATTTCCGAATGGATTGCTTCTGTTACTCCGTTTATTCGTATTTAGAGTGTGAAACAAAAGTGTTTTTTTTACTTTTGTCCTACACTCTTTTTTTATTTTAATGATACAACTCATATAATTTCAACGCCAATTGTAATGTAAAAATATTTTTCTCCTGTCCCAAATCCACTGGCAGTGAAATGACGATTTTAGTAATGCCTGCTCCAGCGATGCTTAGCTATTTGATCGTTTGGTGTGTTACAGTTGCTTTGTTTTTAGGTGGAACCAAAGTCTTGGACAAATTCGGTAATTGGTCATCACCAATTGTATATGTTTTCATCATTGGAGCGGCTGTTTGGCCGATTCAAATTGCTAGCGGTTTTGACCCGATTTTAGCTTATTAACCAGCGAATGCTACAATCAGTCCACTTGTTTTTCATTACTTGTGTGAGTACCTTGGTTTCAAACTGGGCAGGACCAATTGCAAATATTGGTGACTTTACTCAAAAGGCGAAAACACCGAAAGCGATGATCATCGAGTTACCATCAAGGTTTATCCTTTCTTACATTTTGTTTGCAGTTACATGTGTAGGCTTGATTGTCGGGACTCAAATTGCTTTTGGAGAACCGATTTTTAATATTGTTAATGCCTTTGATAAAATCGATAATACCTTTGCGGTTTTTGTATTGATTCTAGCCTTGAATATGGGGGTGCTGGCTTTCGTTGTATTTGGGAATTTATTCCCAGCAGGGTTGCAAATGTCTTCATTGTACAAATAGAATCAGTTGGTATTAATTGATTTTAAAGTGGGGACTGAATAGACGTTTAAAAAGTCAGGACCACAGTCCATCACACCGTTTATTTGGATTATAAGTGATTGACTGGGTTGTAACTCGCAGAGTTATGACCCAGTTATTTTCGCTTCAAAAATTAGATTTTACATTATTTTTCCTCAAAATATAAATCTAAACTGTGTATTCTCTAGAATATCCGCTAGTAATCTGCTACAATGATTGAGAAGATTTTTTTTAAGAAACGCCTCTATCCTAAGAAGCGAAGCAACCTAGATATAGCGGCATTATACTAACGTTTCGATCAGAGTTGCTGGTCGGATCTTAAAGAATAGGAGAATAATAACATGATAGCAGTAAGTGATCTTAAAGCAGGCATGACTTTTGAACAAGACGGCAAATTAATCCGTGTAATGGAAGCAAGCCACCATAAACCAGGTAAAGGGAATACCGTTATGCGTATGAAATTAAAAGATGTTCGTACTGGGGCTACAACGGACACAACTATGCGTCCTGATGATAAAGTCAAAAAAGCTTTTATCGAAAGTAAACCTGTTCAATATCTTTACAGCCAAGATGATACAGCGAACTTTATGGACCTTGAAACGTACGAACAATATGAAATCCCAACTTCTGTGATCGAATATGAATTGAAATATCTTTTAGAAAACATGGAAGTAAAAATCCAATTTTACGGATCAGAAGTAATCGGAATCACATTGCCTACTACGGTTGTTTTAAAAGTTAAAGAAACACAACCATCGATCAAAGGCGCAACAGTCTCAGGATCAGGTAAACCAGCTGTGATGGAAACAGGCTTAGTTGTCAACGTTCCTGACTTTATTGAAGTAGATGAAGCGTTAGAAATCAATACGCAAGAAGGTACGTATTTAAAACGTGCATCAAAATAAATGAAAGAAGACAACTGACCGATGAGTAAGTGATCGATTAGTTGTTTTTTTGTTTTAGCAAGCTGTAAGAAACCTTTCATCACTACTAAAGTCAGTTGACATGTTACAATGGAATATATGTTTTAGAGTAGAAAGGGAGAGAAATATGGGTTTTTTATTAACATTATGTCTTGTCTTATTATTTACTAAACTTGCTGGACATTTTTGTAATCGGGTAGGGATCCCTTCTGTGATCGGCGAATTACTGGTAGGGATTTTAATTGGACCAGCGTTGTTAGGTTGGATTAAACCAGATGATTTTATGCATTATTTTTCTGAAATTGGTGTTATTATTTTGATGTTTATTGCAGGCTTAGAAAGTGATCTGGAATTATTGAAAAAATATTGGCGGCCAGCACTAGCAGTTGCGCTTTTAGGAATCGTCTTTCCAGCTGCGATGGGCTTTGGTGTGGGGGAGATGTTTCAGTTTTCTGTACAGAATTCAATTTTCCTAGGCGTTTTGTTTAGTGCAACTTCTGTTAGTATTTCTGTTCAAGTATTAAAAGACCTGAAAAAAATAGATACCGAAGAAGGTGCAACCATCCTAGGTGCAGCAGTTGTCGATGATATTGTGGTCGTTTTGATTTTAGGTGTTATGTTGAGCTTGATGAATCGCTCTGCACCAGGTGAAGGCTTACCAATGTGGGAAGTGTTACTCTTAAAAGTCTTCTTCTTTGTTGTGATTTTTGCTGCTAGTAAGTGGTTGGTTCCTTGGTTATTGAATTTAAGTAAAAAGCTGATTGCAATTGAGGCTGTATCGGCGGTTTCTTTAGTTATATGTTTAGGGTTTGCTTATTTTGCAGAAATGTTGGATATGGGCGCGATCATTGGCGCGTTCTTTGCAGGTGTGGCCATTGCACAGACGGATTACCGTAAAGCAGTTGATGAGAAATTAGAGACGATAGGCTACACTGTATTTATTCCAATGTTTTTTGTTTCGATTGGGTTGAATATGACTTTTGCAGGTATGTCAAAGCATTTTCTTTTTATTATCGTCTTAACCGTTGTAGCAGTCTTGTCTAAATTGTTAGGTGGTGCTTTAGGTGCACGTGCGACTGGCTTCAAAGGGGTTTCAACCTTGATCATTGGTTCGGGAATGGTATCTAGAGGGGAAATGGCATTGATCATTGCACAAGTTGGTCTAACGTCAAGTTTCCTTTCAGAAGAGTATTATTCTTCTGTGATCATTGTTATTATTGCCACAACGATCATTGCGCCTTTGTTATTGAAAGCCACGATCATGAAACAAGAAAAACAACTTAATTACTAGAAAAAAAGTTTCTGCCGAAACGCATTAAAAGCGACTTTGGCAGAAACTTTTTTATTTTAATGAATAGAACCCATTAATTTTTTAATTGGATTTTTACAAAAGAGTAGCAAGATACCCGCCACTACAGCGATGATCCCTATGATACCGAAATACGCTGATTCCGTTTGGGGAGTATAAAAACGTGCGATCTGAGCATTGATTGCTTGTGAAGCGGCATCCGCTAATAGCCAAATAGCAACTGTTTGCGATTCAAAAGCCTTAGGAGCAAGTTTTGTTGTAATTGATAGACCAACAGGAGAAATACACATCTCAGCTATGATCATAATAAAGAAGCTAAAGAACAACCATAACGGACTAACTCTGGTATTCGTCCCATATAACAATCCCGGAAACATCAACAATACGAAAGACAGACCCGCAAAAACTAAGCCAAATGAAAATTTAACCACAGTAGATGGTTGTCTTTTCCCTAATCGCGTCCATAACGTTACAAAAACAGGTGTTAGGATCACAACGAAAATTGGATTTAAAGATTGAAACCAACTTGGGGCGATGGAAAAGCCGAATAGGGTGTCATTCGTCCGTTCACTCGCAAATAATGCTAAAATTGAAGAGCCTTGTTCTTCTAATGACCAAAAAACGATACCAGCTAAAAATAAAGGGATGTAGCCAAGTACTCTTGGTTTTTCTTCTGCAGTAACATTCTTAGAAGTCAACATCTTGGTGAAATAATAAACTGGCAACAAGATCCCTAAAATACTAACACTGTTGATGAAAAAACCGATGGTCAAATGACCTAGTAAAAAGGCTCCACCAAAAAGAACGATAATAAAGAGAAGCGCAATCACTAATGATCGAATAAACTTTTTTCGTTCCTCTGTTCCAATTGGGTTGGTTGGTTTTAAGCCAATACCTGCTAATGATTTTTTCCCTTGCAAGTAATACTGTAGTAAACCGAAAAACATCCCAAATGCAGCAACAGAAAAGCCGACATGATAATTATATGTTTGGCCTAATGTTCCGACAACTAAGGGTGCTAACAACGCACCAATATTGATGCCCATATAAAAAATAGAAAAACCAGCATCACGACGTGTATCTGTTTTTGAATAAAGATGTCCCACCATACCAGAAACATTCGGTTTCAACATTCCAGTTCCAATCACAATCAAAAGAATCGAAAGAAATAATGCGCCAATTCCAAACGGTGTTGCTAAAACAATATGTCCGACCATGATGAATACTCCGCCGAAGAAAACCGTTTTTCTAGCACCCAATACCCGGTCAGAGATCCAACCACCAACAATACTGGACATAAAAACTAATGAGCCGTAAATCGACATGATGGCTAAAGCTGTTTCTTTCGGTAAGCCCAATCCGCCGTTTGCGACCGTATCATAGATATAATACAGTAAAATTGCTCGCATACCATAGTAACTAAATCTTTCCCACATCTCAGTAAAGAAGAGTGTAGACAATCCTTTGGGTTGCCCCAAGAACGACTTGTCTAACTGCTGCTCATCCATAAAAAATAACCTCAATTCTTTTTAATATTCAGAAAATTCATTTAACCTAGAATTTCTGAAAAAATATATACGATATATTGTAAACTGTTACTCTTTTAAACTTCATAAAGTTTCATGAATAGACTATAAGAAAAATAGCTGGTTTATTCATTCAAATTTAATAGTAAGGAGTTGCTAAAGAAATGGACTAAAATAGAAAGGAAGAGTTTTTTTTGAAAAAAATAGCCGAACGCCAAAAAGAATGGGCTTCATTGAAATATCTGGTTTTAGCAAAATCCCAACCTGACTACAAGGCAATCAGAAAACTATTTGCAGATAATAATTGGGATACTGAAAAAGAATGGGCATTTCGTAAGTATCTTCAACATGCGTTAGCCCAACCAACTAAAAAAGGAGATCTGCTAAACGCCTATCAACATGTCTGGGGATACTTTAAAACGAAAGCAACAGATGAGGAACGTCAACATTATCAATCATTAATAGAAAACTTTTCTATCAATGAGGATGAAGTATTGCCTTTTCTAAAAAAATTAACAGTTAAGTATCAGGAGCCATATTTACTTCAATCCGTATTGCTTTTTCCGAAAGCGTGATAAAAAAACAGTTAGTTTGTCTTCGACGACTAACTGTTTTTTTAGATGTTATTTCAAATAATGATTGATTGTTTTTTGGTAGTTCAACCAATCTTGTTGTCCAGAATTAAAGTAATCAGCTAATAAATAGCCAATATAAGGACCAGTTGTCAAACCAGAAGAACCTAAACCACTTGCAACGACAGCTGTTGGATTATTTGGTAAGCAGTTGAAAAAAGGAGCAAAATCGGAGGTATAGGCACGGGTTCCCACACGATAGTTTGCTGGATATTTTTCAAAAAAAGATAATTCTGTCAGAAAAGGCACTGATTTTTCTTTCAGTTGAGAAAAAGCTTCCGTTGTTGGTGTTAGATCATAGCCACCGTCATTTTCATGTGTTGCACCGATTAAAATTTGTCCGTTTTCAAAAGGAATCAGATCGCTCTCGCCATCTAGCATGGCAACTGGCCAGCTGCCACTCTTTTTATAAGGTGTATCAAAGGCTAATAGTTGTCCTTTTTGAGGTCTAATATCTGTAGTAAATCCCAAGGGTTGTAATAAATGAGGCAATCCCGGTCCTGCACATAATGCAATAGCATCAAAAGCTTCTGTTTCATTTTGAGTATTAACGAGCCAGTGATCGTTTTGTTGATTGAGTTGGACGAAAGCTGTTTTTAAAGTTATGCCCTGAGCAATTGCTCGTTGTCGTAATGTTTCTAAGTAACTGGCACCATCCAACTTTCCACCGCCTGTAATAAATAAGGCAGATGCTGTTTTTAATAACGGCAGCTTTTCTGTGACTTTTTCACCGGTCAATAATTGAATATCCCCAATTTCAGGTGCTGCCTGCTTCCGTTCTTTGGCCAAAGCCATTAACGGCTCAAGTTCTCCATCTTTTCTAAGGATCAATGTTCCAGTTTGTCGATAAACATTGGCGGCCAAATCAAAATCTTGTACTAGTTTAGGATAGAACGCTGCCCCATCTTTTGCTAGTTGATACCATTGTTTATTGCGTCGCTTAGACAACCAAGGGGAAATAATTCCTGCGCTTGCCTTGGTTGCTTGTCCAACAGGATTGTCGTAAATCGTTACACTGTATTTTTTTAGATCAATATAGTTGGCTAAAGTCATCCCAATGATCCCGCCGCCGATAATCACTAATTTTTTCATAAGTTGCTCCTTTTGTATACATCTAGAATTAAGTAATTTATTGTTACATAAGATCGACTTAGATGCAAGTCAATCTGAAGAGTAAGCGGCTGTTCTAATTGCGATAGTAAGTCTATGGAGAAAATTTGATAAAAGAATAACAGGAATTTAATGAGAAAAGCCTTTTTTATTATGGTATGATAATGAGTGTTATTGTTAGTTGCAATACAGCTTAAATATATAGGAGGTTACGAAATGAGAAAAACAACATTAGGGTATTTGCTAACGGCTGTAAGCTTGACCATTTTATTGAATGGATGCGGTTCTAGTGGAGCAAAGACTGGTGATTCTGGTCAAAAATCAGCAAACAATGAACAAACATTTTCTGTTGTTGCTAAACAAGAAATTCCGTCAATCGATGCATCGGTTACAAATGATGTCGTTGGGTGGGGTGTATTGAAAAATACCAGTGAGGGATTATTCCGTGCTGATAAGAATGGAAAATTAATTCCAGCAGGTGCCGCTGAATCACCTAAAATCAGTGAAGACGGTTTAACTTACACCATTAAATTACGAGAAGATGCAGTATGGTCAAATGGTGATCCAGTAGTCGCAGCAGATTATGTTTATGGATGGCAAAGGACGGTAGCACCCAAAACTGCTTCTGAGGTTGCTTATCTATTTGAATCAATCAAAAATTATCAAGCAATCATGGACGGTAAAGCACCAGCAGAAGATTTAGGCATAAAAGTGTTAAATGATTATGAGCTAGAGGTGACACTGGAAGCGCCTGTTCCTTATATGGAATCGCTACTGTCACTACCGCCATTTTTCCCGCAAAATGAAAAAACAATCAATAAAAGTGGGGAAAAATATGCCAGCTCAAGTGAACATATGGTTTACAACGGCCCTTTTGTCCTAAGCGATTTTGAAGGGGCAGGAACGGATACCAAATGGAGCTATGTGAAAAATGAAAAATATTGGGATCAAGCCAACGTTAAGATGAAGAAAATCAATTTTGATGTAGTCAAAGAAGATGCGACTGCTTTAAATCTGTTTCAGGATGGTCAAACAGACGACATCGTTGTAACAGGCGAATTAGCTCAACAAATGGTTGATGATCCAGCATTCTTCTCACAAGATATGTCGAATGCAACCTATGTTGAATATAACCAAACCAAAAAAGAATTTCAAAATGAAAATATCCGTAAAGCTATTTCATATGCTTTAGATCGTCAAACGTTAGTTGATCAAGTATTAGGTGATGGCTCGATTGCAGCAACAGGATTAGTCCCTAAAAATATGTCCTTCAATCCTGAAACCGAAGCTGATTTTGTGAAAGATTCTGGTAATCATTTGAAATATGATCCAGAAAAAGCCAAAGCATCCTGGGAAAAAGCCCAAAAAGAGCTGGGGATCGACACGCTTAAAATCAATTTACTTTCATCCGATGCTGATTCAGCTAAAAAAGTGGTAGAATACATGCAAGGTGCAATTCAAGGAACCTTGAAAGGGGTCACGGTAGAAGTTTCTTCTGTACCGCTTTCCGTTCGACTAGAGCGTGGCAATCAAGGTGATTTTGATATGATCTTAGTCGGTTGGGGTGCAGAATATAATGATCCTAGTGTATTTTTAGAACTATTTGCATCTGATAATATCAATAATAGTGGTAAATATAATAACAAAGAATTCGATAAGTATTTGAAAGCATCTGCTATGACTGATGCAGGGAATCCAAAAGCACGGTGGACAGATTTACTTGAAGCAGAAAAGGTTTTAATGGATACAATGGGTGTTTGTCCAGTCTATCAAAAAGCTGAGGCCCATTTACGAAATCCTAAAGTCAAAGGTATTTTGCCTTCTGGACCAGAGTATGATTATAAATGGACATTTATTGAGTAGCAATTGAAAGTTGAGAAGGAGTGGATTAGATGATTCACCGATATATTCAAGTAACAGGCTCAGCCTTTGAACGCGGAGTTGAAATCGGTAAAATATTAAAAATGCAGATTCAAACGAATTTATCCAGTCAAAAATTATTTTATAAAGATCCAACTGAAATCGTGGATAAATGGTTGGCAAAAGCACAAACGTATCTTGATTACACAGAAAAATTCGCACCGAACGTAGTAGCAGAAATGGAAGGCGTAGCCCAAGGAAGTGGCATAGATTTTCAAGAGATTTTGTATCTGTACACTATTTATGAACGCTCATTTTTTGATGAATTGATCAGTGATAAATGTACCTCATTTGCTGCTAAAGGAAATGCGACTCTCGATGGCTCCGTGATTTGTGGGCAAACTAATGATGAAAGATTGGACGAATACCGCTCAGAAGTTGATTGCGTCGTCCATCATATTGATAGCGAGACTGATTTTGAAGCGTTGATTTACAGTCATCCAGGCATTCCAGCCTATATGGGTATGAATAATTACGGCTTAGCGGTGATGTGGACCTATATCGATAATGGACAGCGGCAGGCTGGTCTGCCGACCGCAGGTATCATCAGAGAGTTGCTCAACAAGAGAAGCTTAAAAGAAGCGCGTGAGTATCTGTACAGCATTCCTCATGCTGTGCCGAATCAGTTTAGCCTATCACATTCAACTGAAGGAATCGCAAGTTTTGAGTGTTTTCCAAACAAAATTTATGAGCATGCACCAGCGGATGTTATGATTCACGCCAATCATAATAGTATTGCCCTAGAAGAACCAGAAGAAGGCGGCTCTAAAACCTCTCATTCTCGTTTTGAAGCAATGGAAGCAATCGTAAATGAAAATGTTGGAATTATTGATATGGAGTTAGGGAAACAGTTCTTAGCCAATCATCGGAATTTTCCTAAAAGTGTTTGTAATCATCCTTCGCCAGAGCACCCGCTATCCAAATCATTAGCTTCGATGGTTTTTGATTTAGGAAAAGGAAATATGCATTTAGCCTTTGGGAATGCATGTGAACAGCCATTTCATACGTATCAGTTTAAACAATGGTTTGGATAAGAAAACTCAGGTACTTTTTCTAGAGGGGACTAATGGCTATTTAAGACTGGATAATGCAAGTTATCTAGGTTAAAGAACTGACTTTGTGGACTAAGTGATTTTGAGCATTGGTTAAATACCAAAAAACAAAATGTAAAATTATAATTCTATAGTAATGATAATTTAGTTTTACTGGTGATTTTTGGAAATTTTGATCTATTATAAAATTAGCTAATTTTATAAAATAGTGATATAATGACAATGAAAAGAGGGATATGTTAGCCTATATCCCTCTTATGTAGAACCGTGTAAGACGGTAGCATTTTTTTATAGGTTAAAAATAACCGTTATCCTGCTAAAGATAAGACGGTTATTTTTTTTTGTCTTTTTTTAGCATATCTACAATCAATTTAATCAAAGCCATGGTAAACATACCAAAACTTAGAATCAATTGAATTGTTTCTAATGCAGACAAAAGGCTTTCTCCTTTCGTAGATTTTAGTACTTACTTTCATAAGCACCACCACCCTTCGGAAGTAGCCACCGTCATAACTTTTCTACAATGTTTAGTATATCATACAATAGGCTATTTAAGTTGTTTTTACTTTGACTTAATACGAGTATATTTTCTCATAGTCCTGTTTGTATAGTAGCGTTATATGTTTAAATGCTATGTTACTTCAAACGAGTCAACAATCGAGCTGTATGCTTCAATAGCCCTGCATAATTTACTTTTTTAGCTTTTACATCGCCATATAAATCCTGCTCATATAACTCCGTCAATTGGATGAAACTACCGTGAAATTGTACATACGCATGCTCAAACCGTTGAGTATAACTAGTTAAGGGTTCATCGAGCTGTCGCGGTAAAATATGTTCTGCTTTGCGTAATAATAGCGAGTAAGCTTTAGCAAACTGCTTTGGATAAAGCTTTAGAGTCAGGCTAAAACGTAGCAAGAAAAAGTACTTTTTCAAAAAGAAACTGCCGACTACTAATAAGATAATTAATAAGCCAATAGCTATATTACGTAAAACTTGAAGCCATGGGCTACTTACAGAATCTTGTGTGCTTTTTTTAGTGACAGGCTCTGAATTACTAGAAGTAGCTTCAGTTTGATTTTTTGTTTCAGAAGATACAGTGGTTTCTGCTGAGCTTTCAATTGTCTTTTCTGAGTTAGAAGTAGTTGTCGTTGTAGTTTGACTAACTTCGTTGGTAAAACTTGGTGTGGGTTCAAACGGGATCCAACCATATCCTTCAAAGTAAACTTCCGGCCAAGAATGAGCATCGCTATTTTTAATGGCATATTCTTGATATCCCGCATTTTCAGAGCGCGTGAGTTCCCCAGGTGAAAATCCCTTTGTCCAACGACTAGAAATACCGATTGACCGAAGTAAGATTATCATAGCACTGGAGAAATTATCACAATAACCAACTTTTGACTCAAAAAGAAAGTGATCAACATAATCCTCATTTTGTGGAGTAAAAGGTGTATCCGTTTTTGAATAGCGATAACCACCCTCTTGCTTTAGATAGTGTTCAACGGCTTTGACCTTATCGTAAAGAGTGACTTGATTTTCAGTAATTGAAATAGCTAATTCTTTGATACGACTGGGTGTAGTCACGGGAATTTGACTATTCTGTTCATCCAGAGAAATTTGATAAGGTACTTGCATCAACGATTCTTGTGTAAATGTAGGTTTTTGCCAAGTAAACTGAATCGATTTAGGCTTCGACATAAGATTGATCCGTTGTTTATCTTTGATTTGTTCTACCTTTCCAAGCTCGTTAAGTTGGAGTGAAATTGTTCCGTAAGGATAAGGCAAATAGTCTTTTGGTGCGTTAAAAGTCAATGTGATGCTTGTTTCAGCAGCTAAAGTCCCTTGATATTCAGGATTTGTAGCGAGAATCAAGGGTTGTTCTACAGCTGTTGTGACTATTTCAGAAGTATTCTTCCAACCTTTTCCAGTATAGTAATTTTTGGTTTCCACACGCCAATAATGCTCACTGGTCTGTTTGGCAGTGAAAAGTACCGATCGATCATCTGACAAAGGTCCGCCTAATTGAGCGTTATTTTCACTAAAACCAGCTGTAGCCAAAGAGTCACTGCCATAACCCTCAATTTTTTGATAGATTCCTTGTTGATTTACGTAATCACGAATGCTTGCAGTTTGCGTAATTAAAAAAATCTGTGATCGAGGAAATAGCACAGGAAAGAAATACGAGCCGACAGCAATCAGGAACAGCGCAGTACTACTTAATAAAAATAGCTTCAATTTGACTTGTTTAGCCAACCAATTCGGCGTGTGTTTCAATCCATAAAAAAGAATGGCAAAACTTGTGATCAAAATAACGTGAAGCCCTAAATTTAAACGATTAAACACCGACAACATAAGCAAATAACCAATCAACAACAAAGTGCCGAGTAGCCACCGCTCATAACGGATCAAGAGTACATTTAATAAAATCAGTAAAAACAAAATAATCGCCAAAGCAAAAAAATCAGGTAAGTAATTAATTTCCCCGCTAATCATTTTTGGATAGGTGACGAGCATTTTCTGAACAAAAACACCGAACCAAGAAAAGCCGAATGATCGAGAAAAAGGGAAATAATAGTAAAGTGTGAACGAATAACTAAGCATATAAAACGGTAAAATAACTAATTGGTTTTTGACAAGTAAAGTCATAGAACAAACCAATGCCAACATCCCAACGAAAAAGAATGTGTTTGCCTGGGCTAGATTATAGACTTTTAAAAAAGGCAGAGCAGTTGTTATTAAGATAAAAAAACTGAGCAGTGCAAAAGGCCATCTTTCTTTTAGACTATTTTTCAAAAATAGGACCTCCTTTATGGAGCGAGCTTACTTGATCTTTCCGAAGAAAAGCGAGAACCCCTTCCTCGAACGTCATTAAACAGAGCTCATTTGTCTTCGCTAAATGATTTAATTGTTCAGCTAACTGAGGTGTCTTACAAGGCGTAAAAATCACTAATTTTTTATTTGAATAAGAAGGTAGAGCACACTCCTGTGACAAAGGAGCTACGGTGGCCATGGTAAATTCTTTTAGTGCAGCATCAGGAATGTCAGCTAGAATCGTTTGTTGAAACGATAGTTTATGCTCAACGAAGTGAATAAATGAATAATAGATAGAAACAAGTTCTTCAAATTTTTCATGAGCCAAACCATAAAATACAAAATGAGTTTCTGTTTCGGCTTCTTGTTCGTATTCTTTCACGATCAATTCATTTCTTTTTCCAGATAGTTTCCAATCAACTAAATTGAACGGATCTCCTACTTGATAGTTGCGGAAACTTCGAATCGAAAAAGTTTGATTCCCAAAAGGGGTAGTAAAATTTACCATTGAGCTCACTAGTTGGTGATAAAGTTGTTCTGCTACATCTATCTGCAACGTAGGCATGACCACAAATGGACCTGTCGCCTTGACCACATATTGTTTAGAGAATAGTCGAAATAAGTCAGTACTGACAAGGACAAATGAAAGCTCTTGAAAAATGCCTCTTTGGGAAGGGCGCCACTCAAAAGTCAGATCTTTTCGCTGTCCTGAATATAGACCTAAATAGTGGTTGTTTGTTGCGCTATCTTCGCTTAAAAAAATCATGAGTGTTGGAATTGGCAACAGTGTTGGACGATAGCGAAAGAGTTCTACTTGAATGTTACTTGATTGATCGACTCTGTAAATCGTTTTTTCTATTGATTCAACCTTAATTTTTTTTAGAGAAGGCAGCAAAGTCAAAATATCTAGCAACAATAAAAATAGCAAAAAGAAAAACAGTAACCAACCAGTTGGATTGTTAAAAATAATTGCATATAGAAAAACAGCAGTGTAAAAAAGAGCGATACCGATAGCTCGGATAAGATTATTGATCAAATATCGTTTCATAACTATTTCCTAACTGGAACGGGTACTTGTTTAAGTAACTGCTCAAAAATAGCTTCTAATTGTTTTGGTGTGGCTGGTTCTCCACTTTTTAATAGCAAGCGATGACCAAAAGTTGCAGGTAAAATTTGTTGTAAATCACTAGGCGTAACGTAATTTCTTCCTTCGGTTAACGCAAATGCCTTAGCTGCTTGTATAAATGAAACGGATCCGCGTGGACTGATTCCGAGAGCTATTCCGTCATGATTTCGAGTAACATGAACTAATTGCAAAGCATATCTAGCAACTACAGGATCTACATAGATATCGTCAACAATCCTTTTTAACTGACTGATTTCAGAAGCATTCAAGATTTGTCGTACTCGATTTAGCTCATGCCCAGTTTGATTCAAAATTAAATTAAGTTCATCTGTAAATTCAGGATAGCCAATCTGTAGTTTAAATAAAAAGCGATCTAGCTGAGCTTCTGGTAAAGGATAAGTTCCTTCATAATCTAACGGGTTTTGAGTTGCTAAGACAAAGAAGTGCTCATCTAATGGATACGTGTGATTATCGATCGTTACATGTTTTTCAGACATAGCTTCCAACAAAGCTGCTTGAGTTCTAGGCGTTGTTCGATTGATTTCATCCGCTAATAGAACGGTTGTAAAGACTGGCCCTTGATGAAATTCAAATCGGTGTTCAGCTGTATTGTAAATAGAAACACCTAAAATATCACTAGGCAGTAAATCAGGGGTAAATTGAATTCGATTAAATTTACCATGTGTAGCTTTTGCTAAAGTCTTGACCATCATCGTTTTACCAACACCGGGTATGTCCTCAAGTAAAACATGACCGCCAGCTAAGAAAGCGGTCACAGTTAATTGTAAGATCTCACGTTTTCCTAAAATAACTTTTTCCATTTCATCGATCAATGATGTGATTTGTGTGTGTGCGGATTCAAGCATATTGTGTAATCTCCTTATTGTAAAAGTTAAGCAAAATAGATCAGCCAAGCTTGATAATAGATGTATTTTATTTTATTGTATAGATAACATTCGTCTGTTGCAAGATGTCATAAGAGTTTCTTAATATAGTACATAAAAAGACAAAGGAATGAGACAAATCAATGTTCATCTTAAACGATTGAGTTCATACTAATGAATAAATAGTTAATTGGAGGAACGAAACGAATGGATAAAAAAACTCAAATGAAAGCAGTCGGTTTTTTTGAAGGATTCCCTATTACGAATGAGGCAAGCTTTATTGATAAAGACAAACCGATTCCGATCCCAGCAGGCCAAGACATTCTGGTCAATGTTAAGGCTATCTCTGTTAACCCTGTCGATATAAAGCTAAGACAAACAACAAAGAAACAAACGACTTTAAATGTTTTAGGTTTTGATGGGGTCGGCGAAGTTGTCGCTGTGGGTAAGGATGTCAAAAAATTCTCTATAGGTGATCGTGTGTATTATGCAGGGACAACGAAACGAGCTGGTAGTAATCAAGAATTTCAATTAGTACATGAAGCAATTGCGGCATTAGCTCCTAGCAATTTAAACGATGAAGAAGCGGCATCGCTCCCCCTTACTTCTTTGACAGCCTATGAATTATTAGTTGAAAAATTCGGCTTGATTCCAAAAAAACAGGCTAATCAGGGCAAAACGATTTTAGTCATCAACGGAGCAGGTGGTGTGGGTTCGATATTGACGCAATTGGCTGCTTGGGCTGGTCTGACGGTTTACGCTACGGCTAGTCCTAGAAATTTTGATAGGTTAAAGAGAAATGGCGTAACGTATCCTCTTGACTATCACGAAAATTTAAAACAGAGTTTAGCAGAATTGGCGGTTCAGCAGGTGGATTATGTAGCGGTTTTATTTGATATCAGTTCGTACTTTGCCACAGTAGCTGAAGTGATCAAACCTTTCGGGCATGTTGGAACGATCGTAGGTGTGGAAGAGCCTTTAGACATAAGTCTTTTGAAAAACAAGTCAGTTAGTTTTGATTGGGAATATATGTTTGCTAAAACAGATTATCAGGATCGAATTGAAACACAAGGTCAAATACTAGCCCTGATAGCGCAACTGATAGAAGCAGGGGAAATTATGGCGACTGTAGGTAAAGTCTATTCTAATGGGATCAATGCCGCCAATTTGAAAAAAGCTACTGCAGATGTGGAAACAGGGCATATGAATGGGAAGGTCGTAATCAGCGGACGGTTTAACGGGGAACCTAACTAATAATCGTAAGTGATGTTGTAAATCAAGAGACAAGCAAGGCCGTTAGTTTATCCGGACAACAAAAAAACACAAGAGCTGGCAAAAGATTGGATTCACTTTTGTTCACTCTTGTATTTTTTATTTAATTAAGGGTTATTTTTTTTGTTTTACCTTTTTTAAAACATATTGATAGTTGACGAAGCCAATGACAAGTAAACCAAGGAATAACCAAGCGTAACTTGATTGTTCACCTGTAGCAGGTAAATTCTTTTTAGCCGCTGTATTCGCTTTTGCACTTGCTTTTGGTGAAGGCGTGTTTCCGTTAGCAGTATTTGGAACCTGGTTAGCGGAATCGTTTGTTTCACTATTGTCAGTATTTGACGTAGTTGTTTCAGTCGATTCACTTGATTCAGAAGAATCAGTCGATGTAGTTGGCTCTGTTGTATCTTTATCTTTCGTATAAACATACGTTACTGTCTGAGCTTCTTTCGTAAATAGACCTGTTTGGTTGCCTGTTACTTCTTTAAATGTGTAGCCATTGAAGGCTAGCTGTTCTGTTGTAAATGGAGTTCCAACTGCTTCGGTCTGCTCGATTTTTTTCAGCTCGGTACCCGTTGTGTCAACATAATAAGCAGTCACGGTTCCTTCAATGATTGGTTCAGAAGTTTTTTTGTAAACAAAGGTCACTGTTTGTTCTTGATCAGTGAAACTACCTGATGCATTGGCAGGTAATTCTGTTAACTCATAACCAGTAATTTCTGGAGCTGTGATCTCAAATGTTTGCCCAACTAAACCAGAACGCGTTTCGCTAGTTAACAACTCTTTTCCAGCTTCATCTTGATAATGAATGGTAACTGGTTGGCCGTCATCAAGAATAGTGAATTGGTGTAAATAAGTTCCTGATGAAATAGCATAGAAAGTGAAACCATCCGGTTGTGCATAAGTTCCAGCTGGATTATTTAGCCGTGCATTGTATTCAAAACTTGCAAGGTTTTTAAACTCATCTTCTGTCACCCCAGAAACTGTAATACCTAAATCAGTGATCTGGAGACGATTTGCAGGTAATTGTGTACCGTTGAAATCAAGGTACGTATTACTAGCAGAATTTGATGTTGTAAACGGTGGAACATAACCATCGAAGTTCGTCATTCGGTTTGGCATCATTGAAAATGGTAAAAATAAAGTTTCTTGATCAAAGTCATAGTCTAAAGCAGAACGGCCAAGTGTAGTTGGCAGATCGGTACGACCTGTATTTTGTCCGAATGCTGCCAAATTATTAAGCACAGGGAATTCATTGATTACAGTAAAATCCGTGATGCCACAAAACTGAACAGAAAGTGATGTCAGATTAGGCAGTGCTTTAAAAGGGGCAATAGACGTGATGTTCATATTTGTGTCCATGTAAATACGTGTTAGTGAGGTTAACTGAGCAATCTTAGGCAAGACATCATTGTCAATACTTGTAGCGGCTATACTAAGATTGGTCAACCCGGTATTTTTACTTAGATCAGGGAAATTAGCGCTAGTTAAACTTTTGGTTTGAAGCGTAACATAAGTTAACAAAGATAGCTGTTCTAATGGACTGAAGTCGGTTATGCTATTATTAACATTCATGTAAATAGAGCTTAAATTGGTTGCGTGTTCTAATCCAGAAAGACTAGTGATTAGAGTTGAACTAAGATTAAGGTTCGTTAAACGATCCATGTCTGCTTGTGTCAGTTCACTGCCAGCAGGAAGACCTACTGACGAAACGATTGCTTGTTTTAAAACAGGATCAGCGACTTCAATAGTATCTGCTCTAGGTGCGATCGATGTTGGTACAGCTTCGTTTTCTGTGGTAGATTCTGTCGTTGACATCGTTGTTTCATTTTCCGCAGGAATTGTTGTTGCCGGGATTGCTTCTGTGCTAGAACTTTCAACAGTAGCAGACTCAAGTGTTGCTTCTTTTGTTTCAGCGCTTTCTTGTGATACTGCAGGCGTGGTTTGCTCAGTTTCAGCGGGACTATCTTCAGCGAAAACATGAGAAGTGGTGAGCAAAGTCGGTGATAAAAGAGCTAGGACCATAACTGTGCGGACGGATCTTTTCTTATGTAGTGGTGTAATAGTTCTGTTTTTCATATGTAGTTCCTCCATAGTTCAGAATAAAGTGTGTGAAGATAATAAAAAATGTATTATCACAAATCATTTTATCATAAAAATACAAATAAAATTAAATTTTTTTTATGAAAAATAACATAAAATTAATAAAAAGTTTGGGAAAACTGGAAATTAGGCGCTTCTAATCTTTTTTTAGATGAGAAAAAAATTTAATTACCCTTTTTTGTATTTTGAAATAAATAGAAAATTAAAGATAAAAGCAAAAGGGTGACAAGTTTTGAGGCGGTAGCTTATAATGAAGGTACTATCTTAAGTAGGGAGTATCTCATGTCATTAAAACAAAAAATCATAGCAGAAAGTAAGCGGCTAGGGATCGATAAGATTGGATTTGCCTCAGCGGAACCTTTCTATGAACTAGAAGAGTCATTAAAAGAACAAAGGGAACTTGGCTTTAATTCAGGCTTTGAACATCAAGTGATTGAAGAGCGAATTTATCCTGAAAAAACATTTGAGAAACCAAAAACAATTATTTCGATTGCGTTAGCTTATCCTACTAAAATAGAAGGAAAAGTACCAAGAGATGAAAAAAGAGGCATGTTTGCCCGAGCATCATGGGGGATTGATTATCATGATGTGTTGCGAGATCGGTTAGCGAAATTGATAGATTTTATTCAATCACAAGCCGAAAGTCTTGAAGAAACTAAGGCATGGCGGTTTGCACCTCAAGTTGATACTGGAGAATTAGTCGATGTAGCGGTTGCTCAACGTGCTGGGTTAGGGTTTATCGGAAGAAATGGTTTGTTGATCACAGAAGAGTTTGGCTCCTTTGTTTACTTAGGAGAGATCGTAACAAATATTGATTTTGAAGTAGATAAACCAGTTGCATTTGGCTGTGGCGATTGTACGCGGTGTGTAACAGCTTGTCCTACACAAGCACTTTTAGGGAATGGTAGTATGAACGCCAAAAAATGCTTGTCTTATCAAACCCAAACCAAAGAGATGATGCCGGAAGAATATCGAAAAAAAATGCATAATGTTATCTACGGTTGTGATATTTGTCAGCTTGTTTGTCCTTATAATCGCGGGAAGGATTTTCATTTTCATAAAGAAATGGAACCAGAGGTTGATACTGTTTATCCTAAACTAAAGCCGATGCTTAGCATTTCCAATAAAGAATTTAAAGAAACCTTTGGGCATCTTTCAGGATCCTGGCGGGGGAAAAAGCCATTGCAAAGAAATGCCTTGATTGCATTAGCCAATTTAGGTGACCGCAGTGCGTTGCCAGAGATTTACAGATGTGCAACAGAAGACGTGCGTCCTGTAATCAGAGGGACGGCTATCTGGGCAATTGGAAAACTAGGAAATAAAGAAGCGGAAAAATGGCTAGGTGTTTTGAATGAATTATTGGAAGTAGAACCAGAAGAAGAGGTACTTGTGGAAATCAGAAATGCTATTAAACGATTAGAGAGCTAAGCAACGTTTGTTATACAGTTCATTCCAACGAAAAAAGCACTGAAAAGAATTCCTTTTCAGTGCTTTTTAATCATCAAATAAGAATTAAGCTTTCGCAGCTTCTTTTGGTTCGCGGCCTAAAATTGCTTGTAAGACTGTTAAGACACCATATGAAGCTAAGATTGTGTAAATCAAGCTTGAATAAGTTGTAATATCGAAATCCCACGTTTTGTAAATAACTAAAACAATTGCTAAAACAATAGCTGCAAGAACGTTGAAGAATGCAAACGCCCATAGATTTCCGTTCTCTTTACGTGAAAGATAGTAGATCGAAAACCAGATGCTTAAAACACCCCAAGCGATACAGACTAAAATAGCTGCCCAATAAATAATAAATGCTACCACGAAGTTTCACCTCACTTTTATACATTATGTATTCTATCACGTTCTCTTTTGTTTGTCATGAAAAGACAGTGAAAAAGGGAACATTCTTAACGAGTTCAATTAGCAGGAAAGACAGCAATTTTATTTTTGTGCGAATATGTTTTCTCTCCACTCCATCTTTACGTTATAATAAACCTATTAGGAGATGAGACGATGCAAACAATCGATGAAACGAAAGCACGCACTTTAATCAAACAGGCGGAACAAATCACCTTTTTAACAGGTGCAGGTGTTTCAACAGCATCTGGCATACCCGATTATCGCTCGCTATCTGGTATTTATCACGGGATCGAACGCCCTGAATACTTATTAAGCCAGACCTGCATGCGTGAGGAGCCAGAAAAATTTTATTCATTTGTGCAAACGTTATATCATCCTAATGCGAAACCGAATAGTATCCACTTGAAAATAGCCAACATAGCAAAAATAAAAAATACATGGGTCATTTCTCAAAATATCGATGGCCTACATGCAAAAGCAAAAACACAGCAATTAGTTAATTTTCATGGGAACTTGTATGATTGTTATTGTAGGAAGTGTGGTCAAGCTGTTTCAGCAGAAGTATATTTAGTTTCTGATCACCATGAGCAATGCGGTGGACAAATTCGGCCGAATATCGTTTTATATGAAGAAGGCTTAGATGAACAAGCGATAACCGTGTCGATTGAAGCTGTAGCAAAGGCTGATTTGATCGTAATCATGGGTACTAGCTTTCAAGTGCATCCATTTTGTGATTTGATTCATTACGCGAAAGCTACGGCAACCGTTTTAGTGATTAATCAAACACCGATTCAGTTAAACAGAGAGGCTTATTTCTTAAAAGAAGATGCAGTGAAGGTCTTTGAAAATATAGTGACAGAGGAGCTTTAATATGGAAAAAATTAAATCAGAACGACAAAAAATGATCGATGGCGAGCTATACTTTGCTGCAGATCCAGAATTAGCGACAGCGCGCAAATTTGCCAGAGAACAAATGAAACTGATCAATCAAGAAGAAGATGCACAAATCAGACGTCAGCTAGTTGAAGAAACCTTTGGTACGACTGGAACAGGTAGTCATATTGAACCGACAATCAGCTTTGACTATGGGTTCAATATTCATGTTGGGAAAAATTTTTATGCCAATTTCAATAGCATTTTCTTAGATATTTGCCCGATTACAATTGGGGACAACTGTATGTTTGGACCTAATGCACAACTATACTCAGCAACGCATCCGCTACATCCAGTTAAAAGAAATAGTGGCTTAGAATACGGTAAACCAATCACGATTGGTGATAATGTTTGGCTTGGTGGTGGTGTTGTGATTACTCCAGGGGTTACGTTGGGCGATAATGTAGTCGTTGCAGCGGGGTCTGTGGTAACGAAATCATTTCCAGATAATTGTGTGATTGGCGGCAATCCTGCGAAAATCATCAAGGAAATCGAATTAGATGATAACAAACAGTCCCCACTAATGAGCCAACGAGATAAAATCGATACTTTAGACAAAAAAATCGTCGCTTTATTAGAAGAACGCATGGAAGTTGTCGAAGCAATCGTAGCAATCAAAAAGATGTCCGCTACACAAATTTTAGACACAAATAGGGAACAAGAAGTTTTAACTAAAATCGCGACGTACGTCCAAAACGAAGACTATCAAGAAGTCATCAAAGAAACGTATCAAGGAATCATGGATGCATCCAAACACTTTCAACAAAAACAACTAGATTAAAGATGACAGGAGAGGTTTGAATGGATGGCATAAAAAGACGAGAAGCCATTTTACTACAATTAGAAACAACTGAAAAACCGATCAGTGCCAGTCGTTTTGCCAAAGAATTCAAGGTCAGCCGTCAAATCGTGGTAGGAGATGTTGCACTTTTAAGAGCGGCAGGGTATGAAATTATTGCAACAGCTAGAGGGTACTTACTTGAAAGGGCAGAAGATCAGCAAGGGATTATTCGGAAAATTGCGTGTCAACACTCACCCGCACAAACCGAAGATGAATTGTTGACGATTATCTCATTAGGTGGAGAAGTTATCGATGTTATTGTTGAGCATCCTATTTACGGTGAGTTGACTGGTGGTTTGCATATCAAGACCAAAAAAGCAATAACAGAGTTTGTCGAAAATTATGAAAAAAACAGCACGACTTTATTGTCTGAGCTGACAGACGGTGTTCATCTGCATACGATTCGCTGTAAAGATGAAGTGGCTTTTCAACAAATCAAAGCAGCACTTGAGCTAAAAGATATTTTATATAAAGGATAAAAAACAATGATTTGAGATTAGACTAGTCTAGTTTATCTCGGGTCATTGTTTTTTTGTGTGAAATTCTTTGATCTCTTCTTAACTATTTAGTGAACATGTAGCTATCGTAATACGATAATACAACATATCTTTTCTTTTTTTAGAATAATTTTTAAAGGATCGTTAATTAGACCATTATTTATTTGTAAAATAAAAATGACAAATCTCTATTTACTTTTTTACTTTATAGATATAAAATGTAAGCGTAACCAAAAATAAGAAGGGATGTTTTTTAGTGAGTAGACCAATCGATATTCGTAACACGGTGGAAGACACATATCAATTGTATATTGACGGCAAATGGACAAATGGTTCAGGGAATCAAAAAATTACCAGTTACAATCCAAGTAATGGAGAAGAATTGGCAGAGTTTGTTGATGCGACACATGAAGATGTTGATCAGGCAATTGCGGCGGCACAAGCTGCATTCGAGATGTGGAAAGAGGTAGATGTTGCGACACGGAGTAAATTATTGTTGGAAATTGCTGACTTGATCGATGAAAATACAGAACATTTGGCTTTAGTTGAAACATTGGATAATGGTAAACCACTACGTGAAACAATGTCGATCGATATTCCAGCTACTGCGGATCATTTTCGTTACTTCGCAGGAGTGATCAGAGCAGAAGAAGGTTCTGTAAAGGACCTTGATCAAGATACATTATCAATCGTACTCAAAGAACCAATTGGTGTCGTAGGTCAAATCATTCCATGGAATTTCCCACTATTGATGGGTGCTTGGAAGTTAGCACCAGCTATTGCTGCGGGTAATACAGTTGTGATTCATCCATCTTCGACAACCTCTTTAAGTTTACTGGAGCTATTCAAGTTATTGGATCAAGTTTTGCCAAAAGGTGTTGTTAATTTAATCACAGGTAGAGGGTCTGATTCTGGAAACTATATGTTGGAACACCAAGGCTTTGATAAATTAGCTTTTACAGGATCGACAGAAGTTGGCTACACAGTTGCCAAAGCAGCAGCAGATAAACTAATACCAGCAACCTTAGAATTAGGCGGAAAATCGGCCAATATTATTTTTGACGATGCGAATTGGGAGCGAGCGCTAGAAGGTGTTCAATTAGGGATTTTATTTAACCAAGGACAGGTTTGTTGTGCTGGTTCTCGTGTTTTTGTTCAAGAGGGGATCTACGATACATTTATAGAAGCTCTGAAAGAAAAATTTGAGAGTATCAAAGTCGGTCTCCCGTGGGAAACGGGTGTACAAATGGGTGCGCAAATCAATGAGAAACAATTAAAGGATATTTTAAAATATGTTGAGGTTGGCACAAAAGAAGGGGCTAAACTAGTTACAGGTGGACGTAAGATCACTGAGAATGACTTAGATAAAGGCGCATTTTTGGAACCTACGTTATTAGCAGACGCTAACAATGCGATGTGTATTGCACAAGAAGAAATATTTGGTCCAGTAGCAACTGTGATCAAGTTTAAATCAGAAGAAGAAGTGATTGCTTTAGCGAATCAATCTGATTATGGGTTAGGTGGAGCCGTATTCTCACAAAATATCAACACAGCTCTGCGTGTTGCTCGTAAAGTTAGAACGGGGCGGATGTGGATTAATACGTACAATCAATTACCAGCAGGTGCACCGTTTGGTGGTTATAAGAAATCAGGTATTGGACGTGAAACGCATAAATCAATGCTGGATGCCTATACACAAATGAAGAATATTTATATTGTGACCAAAGAGGAGCCAGACGGATTATACAATTAATACAAAAAGCATCGCAACCAATTAGCTGCGATGCTTTTTACAATTAATTATTTTCAGCTTCAAATTTTTCAAAAGCAGATTTGATTACTTCTTTCAATGCATTAGCAGATGCATTCATTCGATCTTTTTCCGAATCTGTCAACGGAATTTCAATGACTTGTTTAATCCCTTGGCGGTTGATTACTGCTGGAGCACCGATGTAGATATCATTTTGTCCATACTCACCATCTAAATAAACAGAAAGTGGGAAAACAGAATCTTCATCATCTAAAATCGCTTTTGTGATACGTGCTAAGGCAGCAGCGATTCCATAGAATGTCGCACCTTTTTTCTCAATGATTGAATACGCTGCATCTCTTACGTTAAAGAATAAGTTGACCATCGCTTCTTCATCGACATCTGGATTGTTTTTAACCCATTCGTAAATTTGTAAGCCGGCAACGTTAGCGTGTGACCAAACTGGAAATTCAGTGTCGCCGTGTTCGCCTAAAATATAAGCATGTACGTTACGAGCATCTACATCTACCAATTCAGCGATTGCTTGACGGAAACGAGCTGAATCAAGTGAAGTTCCAGAACCAATAACGCGTTCCTTTGGAAATCCTGAGAACTTCCATGTAGAATAGGTTAAAATATCAACTGGATTAGCAGCGACTAAGAAAATTCCACTAAAACCAGAATCAACGATTGCTGTAACAATTTGTTTGTTGATTTTCAAGTTTTTATGGACTAAATCGATCCGTGTTTCACCAGGTTTTTGAGCGGCACCTGCTGTTAAAACAACAAGGTCAGCATCGTGACAGTCGTCATATGTTGCGGCATAAATCTTTTTAGGAGAAGTAAAAGCTAATGCATGAGATAAGTCAGCGGCATCTCCTTCAGTTTTCTTTGTATCTATATCAATAATACCAACTTCTTGAGCAATATTTTGAGTGACTAAGGCAAAAGCATAACTAGATCCGACAGCGCCATCTCCAACTAAAATTACCTTTTGGTGGTCTTTGTTCCCAACTGCTGCAGTCATGTGTATCATTCCTTTCAGATAATTGTTTTATCACAATGATAATACCACCGTTTGTGAGGTTTGTCACGTTTTTTGTTTTTTAAATTAATACAGTTTTTCAAGGTGTTTCATAAGAAAACTCTTTCATGTGCGTTATTTCACTATTTGTGATTTTGCCAGCGTTTCTTTCTGTAAAATGAAGCTTACAGCTTTTTTAAGAATTTAAAAGCATCGGCAAAGGTTTGTTTTATGGTATAATTGTAAAAAAACTGGGCAGAGGATTTTCCTGCTCGGGTATTTTGTGTTGGAGAATGAATAATGGTGGTAAAAGCACCGTTCGTTAAGGAGAATATAGATAGATGAAAATGATTGTTGGATTAGGCAATCCAGGAAGTAAGTATCAAGAAACAAAACATAATATTGGTTTTATCACGGTAGACGAGATTGCTCAGCGCTACAATGCCACATTTAATAAAAGCCAGTTTGAAGCAGATATTGCTGAGTTTTTTATAGGAACAGAAAAGGTCATGTTGGTCAAACCGCTGACCTTTATGAATGAATCGGGTCGTTCTGTTGGCCCTTTAATGACCTATTACGGTGTTGAAGAGGAAGAATTGATTGTGATTTATGATGACTTGGATTTGGAAATTGGGAAAATTCGGTTACGTGAAAAAGGTAGTGCTGGCGGACATAATGGCATTAAAAGTTTGATTGCACATCTGGGAACAAATGTGTTTCCAAGAATCAAGATTGGCATTGGTCGTCCTATCGG
This sequence comes from Enterococcus sp. 7E2_DIV0204, assembly GCF_002140855.1. Classification (NCBI taxonomy): domain Bacteria; kingdom Bacillati; phylum Bacillota; class Bacilli; order Lactobacillales; family Enterococcaceae; genus Enterococcus; species Enterococcus sp. 7E2_DIV0204. The sequence continues at coordinate 869,064 of NZ_NGKY01000001.1, read as the reverse complement.
GAGTAACACAGTCGTTCATCACGTACTGACTGGGTTTCCTAAAGACAAGCATGAAGAGATTTTATTAGCCGTGAAAAATGCAGCTGATGCAGCGATTTATACGTGTGAAGGTCATACGTTTGTTGATACGATGAATCAATTTAATGGGAAATAAATAGAATGGTAACGGTTGTCTAGCTGCACGGGCTAGCTCCTCGGGAAAAAGATAAAAATAGTTTGTGGTAAAGGACACCACAATCGATTTTTCCTATTTCCAGTCGGAGCTGAACGAGCCCGCTATGCTTTTAAACTATCTAGCTACACAAATCAATTCTTATGAAAATAGATAAATTGTCAGTGAAACAAAGAACGTTTCAACGCCAATTTCCTAATTTTCTACAGGATTAACCGATTTGTTCCGCTTTTAAAATTATCTAGCTTCGCGAAACAGTTCCCTCAACAATTAGATAAATCATCTGAAAGACCAAAAGCGTCTTTAAGTTGATTTCCTAAAATTGTTCAGGAACTTAGCGTTTCGCTACGCTTTTAAAATAAGGAGGAGTCTAACGTGAACATCATTGAACGAATTGGTGCAAGTGAGTTGGTCCGAGATTGGCAAATGCAACTAGCTGGAAATACCCGCCAATTGATTACGGGTTTAGCAGGCTCAGCCAAGACATTGGTTATGACCAGTGGGTTTAAACAAAAAAATAAAAAAGTCGTTGTGGCTGTTCCAAATCTTTATTATGGGAATCAGCTAATCGAAGATTTTCGTAATATTTTATCAGATGAAGAAGTGTACCTATTTCCTGTAGATGAGGTTTTATCAGCTGAAATGGCTTTTTCTTCGCCGGAAGCTAGGGCAGAGAGGGTTGCAGCTCTAAACTTTCTTTTGACAGATCAAGCGGGAATCATCGTGGTGCCTGTAGCTGGGTTAAGAAAGTACTTGCCGAGTAAACAGACTTGGGAACAAGCTCAGCTTCACTGGGAACTTGGTGGTGAAATTGAGCTAGATACCTTAGCGCAGCAATTGGTCTTAATGGGCTATCAACGTGAGTCCTTAGTGGGCAAACCTGGTGATTTCAGTATTCGAGGCAGTATTGTCGATGTCTATCCGTTGAATTCAGAATATCCAGTTCGAGCAGAGTTGTTTGATATTGAAATTGATTCACTGCGTTATTTTGAAGCAGATACACAACGCTCGGTTGGTACTATTGAATCTGTGACGCTTTCACCGATGACAGACTTAGTCTTTTCAAAAGCAGACTTGAGTCATGGGGAAAAACAATTAACGAATGCTTTAGAAAGACGAGTGGCAATTGCGAAAGACGCTGCTGAAAAAGACTTTCTCCAAGATTATTTTGGTCAGTTGGCAACATCCTGGAATCAAGGGATTCCTACCGATACAGCCCATTACTACACGGACCTTCTATATGAAACGAAAACAACCTTGCTTGATTATCTACCAGAAGATAGCTTGGTCTTTATTGATGACTATGCTCGTATCTTAGAGGCAGAACGTGAGATAATTCGTGAAGAAAATGAATGGCAAGTTCTTAAATTAGAAGAAATGCGCATTTTTCCTGAACAGACTTTTGGTTTAGAGTTTCATGGGCAGGTACGGAAATTGACTTTTGCAACAACCTTCTTTTCGTTATTTCAAAAAGGCATGGGCAATCTCCGTTTTCAAGCAATCCATAATGTTCAATATCGTTCAATGCAACAATTTTTTGGTCAAATGCCATTGTTAAAAACCGAAATGGATCGTTGGCAAAAACAAGATCAAACGGTTGTAGTATTCGTACCAACTAAAGAACGGAGCCAAAAAGTTGAAGAACTGTTTCGGGATTTTGACATTGCAAGTGTGACAGCTGCAGCCGATAGTTTAATAGAAGGGAAAATTCAAATTGTTGAAGGCTCATTGCAATCAGGGTTTGAATTGCCTGTTGAAAAAATCGTAGCAATCACAGAAAAAGAAATTTTCCATACAACGACTAAAAAAAGAGCCAGACGTCAAACTGTTTCTAATGCAGAGAGATTAAAAAGCTATAGTGATTTGAAGAACGGCGATTATGTTGTTCATGCGAATCATGGGATCGGTAAGTATATTGGGATGCAGACATTGGAAGTCGATGGCGTTCACCAAGATTACATCACGATTTTATATCAAAACGATGATAAGTTGTTTATTCCAGTTACTCAGCTAAACCTGATTCAGAAATTCGTTGCTTCGGAAGCGAAATCGCCGAAAGTCAATAAACTAGGCGGTAGTGAATGGAGTAAAACTAAGCGGAAAGTTACGTCTAAAATCGAAGATATTGCAGATGATTTGATTCAATTATATGCGTCCAGAGAATCGGAAAAAGGCTATGCTTTTCCACCAGATGATGCGTATCAAAAAGAATTTGAAGATGCATTTCCCTATAGTGAAACAGATGATCAGTTACGTAGTACGGCTGAAATTAAACATGATATGGAAAAAACGCGACCAATGGATCGTTTATTAGTTGGTGATGTGGGGTATGGGAAAACAGAAGTCGCTTTACGTGCGGCTTTTAAAGCTATCAATAACAATAAACAAGTTGCCTTTCTAGTTCCAACCACGATTTTAGCTCAGCAACATTATGAAACGATGTTGGATCGCTTTGAAGGGTTTCCGGTGGAAGTAGGCTTATTAAGCCGCTTTAGAACGAAAAAACAACAAAGTGAAACCATCGAAAAAATCAAACATGGTCAATTGGATATTGTTGTAGGAACACATCGTTTACTTTCTCAAGATGTGCAATTTAGCGATTTAGGTTTACTGGTGATCGATGAAGAACAACGCTTTGGTGTAAAACATAAAGAACGTTTAAAACAACTGCGGGCACAAGTGGATGTTTTAACCTTGACCGCAACACCGATTCCAAGGACTCTGCATATGTCGATGCTTGGCGTACGTGATTTATCTGTCATTGAAACGCCACCGGAAAATCGTTATCCGATCCAAACTTATGTAATGGAGCATAATCCAGGTGCGATTAGAGAAGCGATTGAAAGAGAAATGGCGCGAGATGGACAAGTTTTTTATCTCTATAATCGTGTAGATACGATTGAGCAAAAAGTGGAAGAAATCCAAGCCTTGGTTCCAGAGGCTAGAATTGCTTATGCACATGGGCAAATGACCGAGGTTCAACTTGAAAATACCTTGTTTGATTTTATTGAACGGCAATACGATGTGTTAGTGACGACCACAATTATTGAAACGGGTGTTGATATTCCAAATGCGAATACGTTATTTGTAGAAAATGCTGATTACATGGGCTTATCAACCTTGTATCAATTGCGTGGTAGAGTTGGTCGAAGCAATCGTGTAGCGTATGCCTATTTTATGTACGAACAGCAAAAGATTTTAAACGAAGTTAGTGAAAAACGATTAGAGGCGATCAAAGACTTCACTGAACTAGGATCAGGCTTTAAAATTGCGATGCGGGATTTATCGATTCGTGGAGCAGGAAATTTATTAGGTGCTCAACAACATGGCTTTATCGATTCAGTTGGGTTTGACATGTATTCACAAATGCTTTCAGAAGCAGTTGCCCGTAAACAAGGGAAAACTATTCAAGATCAAAAAACATCTGTTGAGATCGATCTAGGAATTGACGCTTATTTACCAACTAGTTATATTTCGGATGAACGTCAAAAAATTGAAATTTACAAACGAATTCGTCAACTTGAAAATAGAGATATGTATGATGAACTTGAAGCAGATCTTCTTGATCGTTTTGGCGAATATCCCGATGAAGTCGCTCATTTATTAACAACTGGGCAAATTAAAATGGATGGTGATCGCGCCTTAGTGGAAACAATCCGTAAGAGGCAACAAGAAATTACGTTTACCTTGAGTAAAATCGGGACGAAAACGTATAATGTAGAACAAATTTTTGAAGCATTATCACACACTCAGTTAAAAGCAGATCTTGCTGTTGATAATGAAAAAATGTCGATTCGTTTGAAATTGCCTAAAGACATGAAAGAAGCTACTTGGCTGCAAGAAGTTGCCTTGTTTACGACAGCTTTGAGACAAGAAAAGTATAAGACTGTAACTGTTAAGGCAAAATGAAAACGGGGCTGTTACGCTTTTAGACTTATCTAGCTTCATGAGCCAGTCTCTCGGGAAAAAGATAAAAATAGAGTGAGGCAAAAAGCACCTCAATCGATTTTTCCTATTTTCCAGTCAAGACTAAACGGGCTCATTCAGCTTTTAAACTTATCCAGCTTCACAGGCTAGCTCTTCGGGGAAAAGATAAAAATCGCATGTGACCAAGAGCGTCACAGTCAATTTTTCCTATTTTCCAGTCAGAGCTAAACGAGCCTGTTCAGCTTTTAAACTTATCTAGCTTCATGAGCTAGTCTCTCGGGAAAAAGATAAAAATAGAGTGAGGCAAAAGCACCTCAATCGATTTTTTCTATTTTTCAGTCGAGACTAAACGGGCTCATTCAGCTTTTAGAATCGGAGGTAATGCAATGGCGCACAAAGAAATGCGGTCGATGATGCAAGGGGCGGCGATTTTAACGGTCGCATCGTTTATTGCCAAAGTGTTAAGTGCAGTTTATCG
>NZ_NGKY01000001.1:857750-863607 GCF_002140855.1 Enterococcus sp. 7E2_DIV0204 | reverse complement strand
CACTGGGACTGAGACACGGCCCAGACTCCTACGGGAGGCAGCAGTAGGGAATCTTCGGCAATGGACGAAAGTCTGACCGAGCAACGCCGCGTGAGTGAAGAAGGTTTTCGGATCGTAAAACTCTGTTGTTAGAGAAGAACAAGTAGGAGAGTAACTGCTCTTACCTTGACGGTATCTAACCAGAAAGCCACGGCTAACTACGTGCCAGCAGCCGCGGTAATACGTAGGTGGCAAGCGTTGTCCGGATTTATTGGGCGTAAAGCGAGCGCAGGCGGTTTCTTAAGTCTGATGTGAAAGCCCCCGGCTCAACCGGGGAGGGTCATTGGAAACTGGGAGACTTGAGTGCAGAAGAGGAGAGTGGAATTCCATGTGTAGCGGTGAAATGCGTAGATATATGGAGGAACACCAGTGGCGAAGGCGACTCTCTGGTCTGTAACTGACGCTGAGGCTCGAAAGCGTGGGGAGCAAACAGGATTAGATACCCTGGTAGTCCACGCCGTAAACGATGAGTGCTAAGTGTTGGAGGGTTTCCGCCCTTCAGTGCTGCAGCTAACGCATTAAGCACTCCGCCTGGGGAGTACGACCGCAAGGTTGAAACTCAAAGGAATTGACGGGGGCCCGCACAAGCGGTGGAGCATGTGGTTTAATTCGAAGCAACGCGAAGAACCTTACCAGGTCTTGACATCCTTTGACCGCTTGAGAGATCAAGTCTTCCCTTCGGGGACAAAGTGACAGGTGGTGCATGGTTGTCGTCAGCTCGTGTCGTGAGATGTTGGGTTAAGTCCCGCAACGAGCGCAACCCTTATTGTTAGTTGCCATCATTCAGTTGGGCACTCTAGCGAGACTGCCGGTGACAAACCGGAGGAAGGTGGGGATGACGTCAAATCATCATGCCCCTTATGACCTGGGCTACACACGTGCTACAATGGGAAGTACAACGAGTCGCTAGGCCGCGAGGTCATGCAAATCTCTTAAAGCTTCTCTCAGTTCGGATTGTAGGCTGCAACTCGCCTACATGAAGCCGGAATCGCTAGTAATCGCGGATCAGCACGCCGCGGTGAATACGTTCCCGGGCCTTGTACACACCGCCCGTCACACCACGAAAGTTTGTAACACCCGAAGTCGGTGAGGTAACCCTTGTGGAGCCAGCCGCCTAAGGTGGGATAGATGATTGGGGTGAAGTCGTAACAAGGTAGCCGTATCGGAAGGTGCGGCTGGATCACCTCCTTTCTAAGGAATATTACGGAAACTTACACATTCGTCGCTACTTTGTTCAGTTTTGAGAGGTTTACTCTTATAGAAGAAGTTAATCATTGGATTTTCTTTCTTATTATATGATTCTCTCAAACGAATTGTTCATTGAAAACTGGATATTGAAGTAAAAAAGTAATCAAAACAAACCGAGAACACCGCGTTGAATGAGTTTTTTAAGTAAAATAGTTCGAATGCTTATTTTATTGGTCACGCCTCTATCGCTAGAGAAACGAACCAAACAAAACCGATCGTAAGATCGTAAGGTTAAGTGAATAAGGGCGCACGGTGGATGCCTTGGCATTAGGAGCCGATGAAGGACGGGACTAACACCGATATGCTTTGGGGAGCTGTAAGTGAGCTATGATCCAGAGATTTCCGAATGGGGAAACCCAGCATCTTTTATAGGATGTTACTATTCAGTGAATACATAGCTGGATAGAGGTAGACGCAGAGAACTGAAACATCTAAGTACCTGCAGGAAGAGAAAGAAAATTCGATTCCCTGAGTAGCGGCGAGCGAAACGGGAAGAGCCCAAACCAACAAGCTTGCTTGTTGGGGTTGTAGGACTCCGTTATGGTAGTCTGTCAAGATAGTCGAAGAACCTGGAAAGGTTCGCCAAAGTGGGTAATAGCCCCGTAGACGAAATGTTGGCAACACCTAGGAGGATCCTGAGTACGGCGGAACACGAGAAATTCCGTCGGAATCCGCGGGGACCATCCCGCAAGGCTAAATACTCCCTAATGACCGATAGTGAACCAGTACCGTGAGGGAAAGGTGAAAAGCACCCCGGAAGGGGAGTGAAATAGATCCTGAAACCGTGTGCCTACAACAAGTCAAAGCCCGTTAATGGGTGATGGCGTGCCTTTTGTAGAATGAACCGGCGAGTTACGATTGCATGCGAGGTTAAGGTGAAGAGCCGGAGCCGCAGCGAAAGCGAGTCTGAATAGGGCGAATGAGTATGTAGTCGTAGACCCGAAACCATGTGATCTACCCATGGCCAGGTTGAAGGTGTGGTAAAACGCACTGGAGGACCGAACCCACGTACGTTGAAAAGTGCGGGGATGAGCTGTGGGTAGCGGAGAAATTCCAAACGAACTTGGAGATAGCTGGTTCTCTCCGAAATAGCTTTAGGGCTAGCCTCGGAATTAAGAATGATGGAGGTAGAGCACTGTTTGGACTAGGGGCCCATCTCGGGTTACCGAATTCAGATAAACTCCGAATGCCATTCATTTATATCCGGGAGTCAGACTGCGAGTGATAAGATCCGTAGTCGAAAGGGAAACAGCCCAGACCACCAGCTAAGGTCCCAAAATAACTATTAAGTGGAAAAGGATGTGGGGTTGCACAGACAACTAGGATGTTGGCTCAGAAGCAGCCACCATTTAAAGAGTGCGTAATAGCTCACTAGTCGAGTGACCCTGCGCCGAAAATGTACCGGGGCTAAATAGTTTACCGAAGCTGTGGATTACACCTCTGGTGTAATGGTAGGAGAGCGTTCTAAGGGCGTTGAAGGTCGATCGTGAGGACGGCTGGAGCGCTTAGAAGTGAGAATGCCGGTATGAGTAGCGAAAGACGGGTGAGAATCCCGTCCACCGTATGACTAAGGTTTCCTGGGGAAGGCTCGTCCGCCCAGGGTTAGTCGGGACCTAAGCCGAGGCCGATAGGCGTAGGCGATGGACAACAGGTTGATATTCCTGTACCAGTTGTTTTTGTTTGAGCAATGGAGGGACGCAGGAGGCTAAGGAATGCATGCGACTGGAAGTGCATGTCCAAGCAGTAAGTCTTGAGTAGAGTCAAATGCTTTACTCTTTACGGACAAGCTGTGATGGGGAGGGAAATAATAGTACCGAAGTTCCTGATGTCACACTGTCAAGAAAAGCTTCTAGTGAGAAAACAACTGCCCGTACCGTAAACCGACACAGGTAGTCGAGGAGAGTATCCTAAGGTGAGCGAGCGAACTCTCGTTAAGGAACTCGGCAAAATGACCCCGTAACTTCGGGAGAAGGGGTGCTGACTTCGGTCAGCCGCAGTGAATAGGCCCAAGCGACTGTTTATCAAAAACACAGGTCTCTGCAAAATCGAAAGATGAAGTATAGGGGCTGACGCCTGCCCGGTGCTGGAAGGTTAAGAGGATGGGTTAGCTTCGGCGAAGCTCAGAATTGAAGCCCCAGTAAACGGCGGCCGTAACTATAACGGTCCTAAGGTAGCGAAATTCCTTGTCGGGTAAGTTCCGACCCGCACGAAAGGCGTAACGATTTGGGCACTGTCTCAACGAGAGACTCGGTGAAATTTTAGTACCTGTGAAGATGCAGGTTACCCGCGACAGGACGGAAAGACCCCATGGAGCTTTACTGTAGCTTGATATTGAGTGTTTGTACCACATGTACAGGATAGGTAGGAGCCGATGAATCCGGAACGCTAGTTTCGGAGGAGGCGCTGGTGGGATACTACCCTTGTGTTATGAACCCTCTAACCCGCACCACTTATCGTGGTGGGAGACAGTGTCAGGTGGGCAGTTTGACTGGGGCGGTCGCCTCCTAAAAGGTAACGGAGGCGCCCAAAGGTTCCCTCAGAATGGTTGGAAATCATTCGCAGAGTGTAAAGGCAGAAGGGAGCTTGACTGCGAGACTTACAAGTCGAGCAGGGACGAAAGTCGGGCTTAGTGATCCGGTGGTTCCGCATGGAAGGGCCATCGCTCAACGGATAAAAGCTACCCTGGGGATAACAGGCTTATCTCCCCCAAGAGTCCACATCGACGGGGAGGTTTGGCACCTCGATGTCGGCTCGTCGCATCCTGGGGCTGTAGTCGGTCCCAAGGGTTGGGCTGTTCGCCCATTAAAGCGGCACGCGAGCTGGGTTCAGAACGTCGTGAGACAGTTCGGTCCCTATCCGTCGCGGGCGTTGGAAATTTGAGAGGAGCTGTCCTTAGTACGAGAGGACCGGGATGGACTTACCGCTGGTGTACCAGTTGTTCTGCCAAGGGCATTGCTGGGTAGCTATGTAGGGAAGGGATAAACGCTGAAAGCATCTAAGTGTGAAGCCCACCTCAAGATGAGATTTCCCATTTCTTTAAGAAAGTAAGACCCCTGAGAGATGATCAGGTAGATAGGTTGGAAGTGGAAGTGCAGTGATGTACGGAGCGGACCAATACTAATCGGTCGAGGACTTAACCAAAGAAACGAAATAAAAAAGTATTTTCGGAATGTTTGATTACTACTTCAATCCAGTTTTGAGTGAATAATCACTCAACTTAATAGTAACAACACCCAGTGTGGTGGCGATAGCGAGAAGGATACACCTGTTCCCATGCCGAACACAGAAGTTAAGCTTCTTAGCGCCGATTGTAGTGAAGGGTTTCCCTTTGTGAGAGTAGGACGTCGCCACGCTAAAGTGTTGTCTTGGAGGTTTAGCTCAGCTGGGAGAGCACCTGCCTTACAAGCAGGGGGTCGGCGGTTCGATCCCGTCAACCTCCATTTTTTGAGCCGTTAGCTCAGTTGGTAGAGCATCTGACTTTTAATCAGAGGGTCGCAGGTTCGAGCCCTGCACGGCTCATAGGAATATTTTGCGGGTGTGGCGGAATTGGCAGACGCACTAGATTTAGGATCTAGCGCCTTACGGCGTGGGGGTTCAAGTCCCTTCACCCGCATTTTTAGTCTCGTTTAATACTTGGCGAATACGCCGGCTTAGCTCAGTTGGTAGAGCATCTGATTTGTAATCAGAGGGTCGAGGGTTCAAATCCTTTAGCCGGCATCCAAATTGCGGAAATAGCTCAGTGGTAGAGCACCACCTTGCCAAGGTGGGGGTCGCGGGTTCGAACCCCGTTTTCCGCTTAGCTTGTTCGCCGGGGTGGCGGAACTGGCAGACGCACAGGACTTAAAATCCTGCGGTGAGTGATCACCGTACCGGTTCGATTCCGGTCCTCGGCATTGCAGTGACATACAGATGTATGACATGTAGCACCCATAGCTCAACTGGATAGAGTGCTTGACTACGAATCAAGAGGTTAGGGGTTCGACTCCCTTTGGGTGCATTTGTAAATACGGGAAGTAGCTCAGCTTGGTAGAGCACTTGGTTTGGGACCAAGGGGTCGCAGGTTCGAATCCTGTCTTCCCGATTTATGTTGTGGGGCCTTAGCTCAGATGGGAGAGCGCCTGCTTTGCACGCAGGAGGTCAGCGGTTCGATCCCGCTAGGCTCCATTAGTAATTATTATTTTCGCGGTGTAGCTCAGCTGGCTAGAGCGTCCGGTTCATACCCGGGAGGTCGGGGGTTCGATCCCCTTCGCCGCGATTCCTTTTTAAGAGCCAAGGACCTTTAGCTCAGTTGGTTAGAGCAGACGGCTCATAACCGTCCGGTCGTAGGTTCGAGTCCTACAAGGTCCATTGTAGTGACGAATGATTTACTAATAATTATTTCGGAGGATTACCCAAGTCCGGCTGAAGGGAACGGTCTTGAAAACCGTCAGGCGGGTAAAACCGTGCAAGGGTTCGAATCCCTTATCCTCCTTTACTGAGAATCACTGTGATTGGCTTTGCCAGAACAGATGATGAACAGTACTTGGTGAACAAAGTGAGCGAGGTATCCTTACTAGAAATCACCAAGAAT
>NZ_NGKY01000001.1:845114-857650 GCF_002140855.1 Enterococcus sp. 7E2_DIV0204 | reverse complement strand
GTATAAGACTGTAACTGTTAAGGCAAAATGAAAACGGGGCTGTTACGCTTTTAGACTTATCTAGCTTCATGAGCCAGTCTCTCGGGAAAAAGATAAAAATAGAGTGAGGCAAAAAGCACCTCAATCGATTTTTCCTATTTTCCAGTCAAGACTAAACGGGCTCATTCAGCTTTTAAACTTATCCAGCTTCACAGGCTAGCTCTTCGGGGAAAAGATAAAAATCGCATGTGACCAAGAGCGTCACAGTCAATTTTTCCTATTTTCCAGTCAGAGCTAAACGAGCCTGTTCAGCTTTTAAACTTATCTAGCTTCATGAGCTAGTCTCTCGGGAAAAAGATAAAAATAGAGTGAGGCAAAAGCACCTCAATCGATTTTTTCTATTTTTCAGTCGAGACTAAACGGGCTCATTCAGCTTTTAGAATCGGAGGTAATGCAATGGCGCACAAAGAAATGCGGTCGATGATGCAAGGGGCGGCGATTTTAACGGTCGCATCGTTTATTGCCAAAGTGTTAAGTGCAGTTTATCGTGTGCCTTTTCAAAATCTAGTTGGTGATGAAGGTTTTTATGTCTACCAACAAGTGTATCCAATCTATGGTATTGCGATGACCTTAGCATTGTCAGGGATGCCACAGTTTATTTCAAAAGTAGTAGCGGAGCAATCAGATATTAGTGGGCAGAAAAAGGTTTTACAACAGCTGTTTCCCTTTGTTTTTATGATTGCCGGTTTGTGTTGGGCGTTTTTCTTTTTAGGAAGTCATGAAATTGCCTTTATGATGGGAGACTATCGCTTAGCTTCATTGATTCAAGTCGTTTCTTTTACATTCTTGTTGGTTCCTGTCCTATCTTTTTATAGAGGGAATTTTCAAGGACACTTATTGATGATCCCGAGTGCTGTTTCTCAAGTGATGGAACAAATTGTTCGAGTGGGTGTGATCTTGATTGCGGCTTACTCTTTTAGTCAGTTTGGTTGGTCGGTGTATCAGACAGGAACAATCGCGATGGGCGGTGCATTGTTAGGTGGGATTGTTGCAGCAGGGATTCTTTGGTATTATGATCGGAAAATCCGTGTGGGAAGTTCTGCGTATCTGACGCAATGGAAAGTTGAAAAAGGTTCTGGAGAACTATTTGGTCGTTTAGTCATAGAAGGCGGAATGGTATCGCTATACAGTGCTTTTTTGATTCTCTTTCAACTAATTGATTCATTTTTGATTAAAAATTCCTTAGTCGCAGCAGGAATCAGTGATTCAGCGGCGAAAATAGATAAAGGTGTTTATGATCGAGGACAGCCTTTAGTTCAATTAGGCTTGGTTGTTGCGCTAGCCTTAAGTTCAAGTTTTTTACCGGCGTTAACAAAGTATTTTATGAGTCGAGAAGAAGGTCGGTTTTTACAAGCCGCTAAAATATTTTTACGTTTAACAACAACGATTGCGGCTGCTGCATCGATCGGGTTAGCATTATTACTTCCTTATATGAACTTTGCTTTGTTCAAAGATTATCAGGGAAACGGTGTTTTAGGTGTATATGTATGTTCAATTGCTTTTATGGCAATTATCCAAGCATATCAAAGTATTTTACAAAGTCAAAATCGTTTTATCGTATCTATGGTATCAGCAGGAATCGGCTTGCTGACAAAGCTCTTTTTAACGAGCCCGTTGACGTTTGCTTGGGGAACACTTGGAGCGAGCGTTTCAACCATTGCGGGGTTAATCGCAACGCTATTTTTCTTGATCCTTTTTTCCAAAAAAGCAATCAATCACTTTGCTGTTGAAAATCATTTCACTAGAAAGTTGATTATCAGTTTAGGATCAATGGGATTTGTGTTACTCTGTTATCAAGGCGTGATTGCTCTATTTCTAGGAGTGGTTAGTCATCGTGGACAGGCGTTGCTGATCACCATCATCGGAGTTTTACTCGGTGGCGGAACATTTATTTATATCATTATTAAAATTAAACTATTTACAATTCGGGAATGGCTAACATTACCGTTTGGAGCAAAAATATTAAGAATGAAGAGGTAAGGGTATGCGTTTAGACAAATTTTTAAAAGTTTCACGAATTATTAAAAGAAGACCTGTAGCCAAAGAAGTAGCAGACAAAGGCCGGATCCAGATCAATGGTATCCTAGCGAAATCATCAAGCAATGTCAAAATTGGTGATCAAGTCAAAATCCAATTTGGTAATAAAATCTTAGAAATCGAAGTTCTTGAACTTCGTGATTCAACGAAAAAAGAAGATGCAGAAAAGATGTATCAGGTTATTTCAGAGAAAAGAGTCGAAAATAGTGATAATTTAGATTAGACAAGCTTCTTAGATGTTGGTATAATAAGACAGACAAACCAAAAACGAGTGGAGCGGAAAACATGAGTAAAAAGAAAAAAGACGTGGAAAAAGTTGCTGCCTTAGATAATGAGTATACTAAAGAACAGTATGCCGAATTTCAAAAACAGCAAAAGCAGCTGATTTTCAGACGCCGACGTCTGGCTGTTGTTTTTCTCGTGGCATTTGTGATCTTTATCGTTTCGGGTATCCAGCTAATGCAAGACTATCAACAGTTGAATGCCTTTAAAAAACAGCAGGCAGAAGCCGTAGCTGAGTCAGCAGAAGCGGATAAAAAGTTAAATCGATTGGAACAAGATGTTGCGCTTTTAAGAGATGACGATTATGTGGCGAAACTTGCTCGTAGCCGTTTTTATGTCTCAAAAGAAGGCGAACAGATTTACAACATTCCAGAGTTAGGCGGAACGACTAGCTCTAGTAATGAGCAAAAACAATCAGGGCAAGAGAGTCAATCACAGTCTCATTCAACTGAGAAACAATCAGGCGAATAACTGCAGATATAATAGGGTAAATAATAGGAGGAACATTTTTTTTATGTCAATTGAAGTAGGAGCGAAGTTGCCAGGAAAAGTGTCTGGTATCACTAATTTTGGTGCCTTCATCGATCTTGGTGAAGGAAAAACAGGGTTGGTTCACATTAGTGAAGTGTCAAATGGATTCGTAAAAGATATCCATGATGTATTGACCGTAGGGGATGAAGTAACTGTAAAAGTTACCTCAGTCGGTGATGACGGTAAAGTAGGTTTATCGATTCGTAAAGCACAAGAACAAGCTGCAGAACCAAAGCGTGAATATCAACGTCGTGATAACAATGACTATCAAGCTAATCGTGACCGTGGATCACGTCCAGCACCTAAAAAACAATTTACAAGAGCGCAACCAATGAACAACTCAAAACAAGATTTTGACTCATTGATGAGCTCATTCTTAAAAGATAGTGACGACCGTTTGACTTCATTGAAGCGTAATACAGAAGGTAAACGTGGCGGACGCGGTGGACGCCGTAACTAATAAATATCGAAGCTGAGCGAAAGCTCGGCTTTTGTGTTTTGAGCATTTTTTTCGGGTCTATCAACTATGAAACCAAGAGGTGAGTAGATGTTTCAAGAATTTTACAATCATTGTAAAAGAAATGAATACTGGCTGCCAAAGCAAAAAATAGTACTGGCGGTTTCCGGCGGAGTAGATTCAATGGTTTTGTTGAGGTTTATGCAAATAGCTGCTGAAAAAGACCAGCTAGAATTAGCAGTCGCCCATGTCAATCATGAGTTACGGGGAGAATCAGAGGCAGAAGCGAAGTACCTGCGAAACTATTGTCAAGATCAAGCCATTTCTTACTATAGCAAAGTATGGGAAGAACCTGAGAAGACAAAAAATATAGAAGCACGGGCTCGCAAATTTCGCTATGATTTTTTCAAAGAAATTATGGAGCGAGAAAACTATCCTACGCTTATGACTGCTCATCATAGTGATGATCAAGCTGAAACTGTATTAATGAAACTAACAAGAGGCAGTGCCTTACCTAACTTAGTGGGAATTAGAGACGTACAGCTGTTTGGAATTGGAGAATTGATTCGTCCTTTTTTATTATTTTCAAAAGAAGAATTGACGCAGTTCGCTAAAAAATCAGGAATCGTGTATTTTGAAGATGATTCAAATAGGAGTGATACCTATTTGCGTAATCGCTTCAGAAATCAAATCGTGCCACTTTTAAAAAAAGAAAACCCCAAATTTTTGCAGCATATCATAGATTTTAGTGAGCAAGTCTCGTTGGCTGATCAACTTATTCAGTCCGTGATAGAGCCAAAATATGAACGATGGGTAGAAGCAACCACAGAAGGTTGGCAGGTTAAACTATCTGATTTGAAACGGGAGCAAAAAAGTATCCAAACATTTTTCCTAATGACTTTATTTCAACGAACAATCGTACCTAAAGGTGTAAAGATAAACCAATTGCAGATTCAACAATTATTGACAATGCTAAATCGTTCCGCTCCCCAGTTATCATTAGATATGGAACAAGGTTGGCAGGTTGTAAAAGAATATGACATGCTATTACTGAAAAAAAAGCAACCTGTAAATTATGAGAGCGTATTTTATTTGAATGAAAACGAGCACTTTTTTCTATCTGAAAAAGAATGGGTCGGTTTGGAAGTAACAGGGAAAACACTTGAGGTGCCAGAGTCTACCAAGGATTGGGCAGAATTTTCTTTGCTCATAAGTGGACAAACTGTTTTACCATTAACGATTCGTCGACGAAAAAACGGAGATAAAATCGCTTTGACTCCAGAGCTGACAAAGCGCTTGAAGCGGATATTTATCGATCGTAAAATACCTAATTCGATCAGAGAGCAAGCATGGGTCGTTCTATCAGGGCAAGAGCAGATTATTTGGATTCCACAGTTTGTAAATTCCTATTTGAGTATTCCTAAAGAAACTGATAAAATACTCTACAGGCTCCTTTATAAAGTAAAACAGTAAAAACTAAAAAAATACTGTTATTCAAAGAAGCAAAAGGACATAAAAAATCAGAAACAACGACTTAAAAGTCAGAAAAAAAGTGATTGCTCGTACAAGCATATCTGTTTAGGGCAACGAAACACTACACTATCGTTTCGACTTTATCTACCTCTCAGGAGAACTGCAAGGAGTTAAAGGTCGAACTTATAAGGAAAGGGAGAGCAATATGTTAGAGAAAGATATTAAACAAGTCTTGATTACAAAAGAACAAATTCTTGAAAAATCAACTGAACTTGGCAAAAGACTAACAGAAGATTATCAAGGTAAAAATCCGTTAGTAATCGGTATTTTAAAAGGTGCGATACCTTTCATGGCTGATATCACACGTTGCATCGACACGCATTTAGAAATGGATTTTATGGCTGTATCGAGTTACGGCAACGCAACTGTATCTTCTGGTGAAGTAAAAATCATCAAAGATTTAGATACAAATGTTGAAGGACGTGATATCTTGATCGTAGAAGATATTATTGACAGCGGCCGTACGTTAGCATATCTCGTAGATTTATTTAAATATAGAAAAGCAGCATCTGTGAAAATCGTGACTCTATTGGATAAACCTGAAGGTCGTGTCGTTGATATCGTTGCAGATTACGTTGGTTTTGATGTGCCAAACGAATTTGTTGTGGGTTATGGATTGGATTATGCAGAAGCATACCGAAATCTCCCTTATGTAGGCGTATTGAAACCTGAAATCTATGAATCAAATTAATATCTCTCTTAGATTTAGTTATGTTACAATGTAAAGGTCAGAATTGATAAAATAAACCGTAAAATTAATTACGAGCAGCAGTCAAAGGAGGACAGGCATGAATAAAAAGAATGGTGGCATGAAAAATGGCCTATATTACGTATTGCTGATTTTGGCGATGGTTATGGTTGTATATTTCATTTTTGGAAATAACAATCCCCAATCACCAGATATCGAATACTCGACTTTTAGTACTCAATTAGAGGAAGGCAAAGTCAAAGAACTGACAATCCAACCAACAAATGGTGTGTTTAAAATCACAGGTCAGTACAAAGAAAAACAAGAAATCAAAAACACTGGCGGTCTTTCTTTATGGGGATCAACAGAAGTTTCGACAAAATCATTTACAACAATTGTCCTACCGAGTGATATCACATTGTCTGGTATCCAAGATATGGCTAAAGACAACAATGTAAAACTTACAGTAAAAGAACAATCAACAAGTGGTGCTTGGCTTTCTATCTTGTTTAGTTTCTTACCGATCGTATTGTTCATCTTCCTATTCTATATGATGATGGGACAACAAGGCGGCGGTGGCGGTGGTGGCGGCCGTGTCATGAACTTTGGTAAATCAAAAGCCAAAGAAGCAGATAAAAAAGCCAACCGCGTACGCTTCTCCGATGTAGCAGGAGCTGAAGAAGAAAAACAAGAATTAGTTGAAGTGGTTGAGTTCTTAAAAGATCCTCGCCGTTTCGTTGAATTAGGTGCCCGCATACCAGCAGGTGTTCTACTAGAAGGACCTCCAGGAACAGGTAAAACATTACTTGCTAAAGCCGTTGCCGGTGAAGCAGGCGTACCGTTTTATTCTATCTCGGGTTCAGACTTCGTTGAAATGTTTGTCGGTGTCGGGGCAAGCCGTGTCCGTGACTTATTTGAAACAGCGAAGAAAAACGCTCCAGCGATCATCTTTATCGATGAAATCGATGCAGTAGGTCGTCAACGTGGTGCTGGTATGGGCGGAGGACACGATGAACGTGAACAAACCCTTAACCAATTACTTGTGGAAATGGATGGATTTGATGGTAACGAAGGTGTTATTGTTGTTGCCGCAACCAACCGTTCAGACGTATTAGATCCAGCCTTATTACGTCCAGGTCGTTTTGACCGTCAAATTTTAGTAGGTCGTCCTGATGTGAAAGGCCGTGAAGCAATTCTTAAAGTTCATGCCCGTAACAAACCATTGGCTGACGATGTTGATTTAAAAGTAGTAGCACAACAAACACCAGGTTTTGCTGGTGCAGATTTAGAAAACGTCTTAAACGAAGCCGCTTTAGTTGCAGCTCGTCGTAATAAGAAGAAAATCGATGCATCTGATGTGGATGAAGCAGAAGATCGTGTCATTGCAGGACCTGCGAAAAAAGATCGTGTCATCAACAAAAAAGAACGCGAAATGGTTGCTTACCACGAAGCTGGACATACAATTGTCGGTTTAGTCTTAAGCCGTGCTCGCGTTGTTCATAAAGTAACGATCATTCCTCGTGGCCGCGCTGGTGGTTATATGATTGCTTTACCAAAAGAAGATCAATTCTTAATGACTAGAGAAGACATGTTTGAACAAATCGTTGGTTTACTTGGTGGTCGTACAGCTGAAGAAATTATCTTCAATGTTCAATCAACAGGTGCATCTAATGACTTTGAACAAGCGACTGGGATTGCCCGTAGTATGGTAACTGAATATGGAATGAGCGACAAATTAGGTCCAGTTCAATATGAAGGAAACCATCAAGTCTTTGTTGGTCGTGATTATGGTCAAACGAAAGCATACTCTGAACAAGTTGCCTTTGAAATCGATCAAGAAGTACGTCGTATTTTGATGGAAGCTCATGATAAAGCACGTGAAATCATCGAATCTCACCGTGCGCAACACAAGCTGATTGCTGAAAAACTGTTGGAATTCGAAACGTTAGATGCCCGCAGTATCAAATCATTGTTTGAAGAAGGGGTTATGCCTCAAGACGTTATTGATAGCCAATTCCCTAGCGAAAAAGCTCAAACGTTTGAAGAAGCAAAACGTGCATTAGAAGAAAAAGATGCACAAAGACAAGCTGAAGAAAAACAAGATTTTGAAGAAGCGAAAAAAGAATTACATGACGAAGCAGAAGAAGTAAAAGCGGACAGCGAAAAAACAGAAGAACAAGTTCAATCAGAAACGAAAACTGATGATGAACGTAAGACAGATTCTGAATATGACCGTAATAACTTTGATGATCGTTACAAATAAGAAAATAGAATCTCTGTTGAGCTCACTAAACGAGTTTAACAGAGATTTTTTGATTTGTTGCGTGCGCAACGTTCGCTATTGCTGTATTTTGAGTAAGGTAAGTATTAAATTTAAAGGAGCGAGTGGAATGACTTTAGGCGAATTAATTCGTGAAAAAAGAATTGAATCAGGTATCACACAACAACAATTGGCAGACAAGATATATGTCACGCGTCAAACAATCTCGAAATGGGAACTAGGAAAAAGTCTGCCAGACCAAGTATCGTTGCATTTGTTAGAAACCATTTTACAGTTTAAGTGGCAATACAAAACAGAAGAAGAAAAAAGGAGGAAACAAATGATGTTCCGTATAAAAAGTGTTCTTACTCAATTTGTGGGGCTCGTCTTTTTTGGCATTTTATTTTTACCATTGCGTATGATGTGGATAATAGGAAAAAGAAAATGGCAGAATCCATTCGTGCAATATGTGGGGATTCCGCTAGTTATCGCTGGCTATTCTATCTACATGTATTCATTAAATACTAAAGCATTTTATATCGTATTAGTTTGTACGATTTTAATGTATATCATGTTAAGGAGTTATTTTCCCTTGAACCGTTCAAAGGATTACTCAAACTAGTTTGAGCGCCTAAGGTCTATTACTCTTCAAAAGAAGTCTGCAATCTCTATCAGTTTAGGCTGGCAGAGGTTGTTTGTTTTTCTTTGAATCAACATTATTTAGTTGAAAAAAGAGTGAAACCCTAGTATTATCTGATAATGAGTCAGAAAAAGTCCCAAGTGAGAAGAGGAAAATAAAAATGGAAGATTACTTAGTTAAAGCATTATGTTATGAAGGATCGATTCGCGCTTATGCAGTTTGCGCAACAAATACAATTTCAGAAGCACAAAAACGTCATGACACATGGAGCTCGTCAACTGCAGCATTAGGCAGAACGATGGTAGGCGCTTTATTACTTGGAGCAACATTAAAAGGTGAAGATAAATTAACTGTAAAAGTTCAAGGAAATGGGCCAGCAGGAAGTATTGTTGTTGATAGCGACGGTAGTGGTAATACTAAAGGCTATATAAAAAATCCACATGTTAGTTTGACGCTAAACGAAAGTGGTAAAATTGACGTTCGCGGAGCAGTAGGAACAGAAGGGATTTTCACTGTAATCAAGGATTTAGGTTTAAAAGAAACATTTTCAGGACAAACACCGATCGTTTCTGGTGAAATAGGTGAAGACTTCACCTATTTCATGGCTGTTTCCGAACAAATACCATCTGCAATCGGGCTAAGTGTCTTGGTTGATACAGATGAAAGTGTCAAAGCGGCAGGTGGCTTTATGATCCAAGTGATGCCAGGCGCAGATGAAAAAAAAATTGATTTTATTGAACAACGATTACAAGAAGTACCGATGATTTCCCGCTTGATCGACGAAGGAGAGTCACCAGAGGGAATCTTAGAACGCCTTCTTGGTAAAGATGAAATTGAAATCTTAGAAAAAATGCCCGTTCAATTCAAATGTAATTGCTCAAAAGAAAAATTTGGTACAGCAATCATCGCCGTAGGTTTAGACGAAATCAATGCTATGATCGATGAGGATCACGGGGCGGAAGCTGTTTGCCAATTCTGTGGTAATAAATATCACTATAGTGAAACGGATTTAATCGAGCTTCGCGATGAAGCAATCAAAAATACACGAGAGCAATAGGAGCGAATCACTATGTGGAAAATAGGAAACGTTGAAATCCCAAATCGTGTCGTTGTTGCACCGATGGCAGGAATCAGTAACGCAGCATTTCGTGTGACGGTTAAAGAATTTGGTGCAGGCTTAGTGGTCTGTGAAATGATCAGTGATAAAGGAATTCAACAAAGAAACAAAAAAACCTTAGATATGCTGTATATCGATGACCAAGAGTACCCATTAAGCGTACAAATTTTTGGTGGAGATAAAGAGAACCTAGTTGAAGCGGCGAAATTTGTAGAAGAAAACACTAAAGCTGCAATCATTGATATCAACATGGGTTGTCCCGTAAATAAAGTGATCAAAGCCGAAGCAGGTGCAAAATGGCTTTTAGATCCGAATAAAGTTTATGAAATGGTCGATGCCGTTTCTTCTGCAATAGACTTACCTGTTACAGTGAAAATGCGAACTGGTTGGGATGAAGAGCATCTATTTGCTGTTGAAAATGCCTTGGCAGCAGAAAAAGCAGGTGCTT
This sequence comes from Enterococcus sp. 7E2_DIV0204, assembly GCF_002140855.1. Classification (NCBI taxonomy): domain Bacteria; kingdom Bacillati; phylum Bacillota; class Bacilli; order Lactobacillales; family Enterococcaceae; genus Enterococcus; species Enterococcus sp. 7E2_DIV0204. The sequence goes on along the minus strand of NZ_NGKY01000001.1, from coordinate 847,618 downwards.
CAGCTATCGCTATGCATGGTCGTACTAGAGTTCAAATGTATGAAGGTCAAGCAAACTGGGACGTTTTAAAAGAAGTAAAACAACATCTAACAATCCCTTTTATGGGGAACGGCGATGTTCGTACACCAGAAGATGCAAAACGAATGCTTGAATATGTGGGAGCGGACGGTGTTATGATCGGTCGAGCAGCGCTAGGAAACCCCTGGATGATTCAGCGGACTAAAGAATATCTTGAAACAGGAGAGCTGATGCCTGAGCCGACACCGCGTGAAAAAATTGAAACGGCTAAAGTACATCTGCAACGACTAGTTGATTTAAAAGGTGAAAAAATCGCTACGAGAGAATTTAGACAACATGCTTCATACTATCTAAAAGGGATTCCTCGTGCAGCTAAAGTAAAAGTTGCGATCAACCAAGCAGAGACTCAGCAAATGATGGTCGATTTACTTGATGCATTTGAAGAAAAAGCAGAAAAACATGCAGAAAAAGATACAATCGAAACAATCTAGTAAAAAAAGCAGGCCGAAACAAAAATTCGGCTTGCTTTTTTTTGTTTTAATGTGGCATTATAGGGGTATGTGATTTCAGAATGGAGGAAGTAAAGTGGCAGATGAACAACAAGCGCATGCAGAAGATCTAAATGATCAAATGCTTGTGCGTCGTGAGAAAATGGAAAATTTACGTGGAGAAGGGATTGATCCTTTCGGCAAGCGTTTTGATCGTACACATAACTCAAAAGAATTACATGAACAATTTGATCAACACTCAAAAGAAGAATTAAGCGAGATGGATTTATCAGCGAGCGTAGCTGGTCGAATGATGACCAAACGTGGCAAAGGAAAAGCTGGCTTTGCTCATTTACAAGACCGCGAAGGACAACTACAGATCTATGTACGAAAAGATCAGGTTGGTGATGAAGCCTATGAATTATTTAAACATGCGGACTTGGGGGACTTCTTTGGTGTTACAGGACAAATTATGAAAACAGATACAGGTGAAGTAACGGTTAAAGCGAAAACAATTGTGTTGTTAACAAAAGCCCTACGTCCATTACCGGATAAATACCATGGTTTAACAAATGTAGAACAACGTTACCGTCAACGCTATTTAGATTTGATTAGTAATAAAGACAGTTTCGATCGTTTCATGAAACGTAGTCAAATCATTAGCGAAATCCGTCGTTATCTTGATAGTAATGGCTATGTAGAAGTAGAAACACCTGTCCTGCACAATGATGCTGGCGGTGCTACGGCACGTCCGTTTATTACACATCACAACGCATTGGATATGGATTTATACTTACGAATTGCCTTAGAATTGCACTTAAAACGTTTGATTGTCGGCGGTATGGAGAAAGTCTATGAGATTGGTCGAGTATTCCGTAACGAAGGGATCGACACAACGCATAATCCTGAATTTACGATGTTAGAAGCCTATACAGCCTATACAGATTATAAAGATGTAATGGATTTAACAGAAGGAATTATCCGTAATGCTGCGGAAAAAGTGTTGGGAACAACAACGATCACATATGATGGTAAAGACGTCGATTTAGGCTCTGAATTTAAACGTGTCCATATGGTTGAAGCGATCAAAGAACAAACCGGTGTTGATTTCTGGCAAGAACTGACTATTGAAGAAGCACGTGCCTTTGCGAACGAGCACAATGTAGAAATTAATCAAAACATGACGGTTGGTCATATTATAAATGAGTTCTTTGAAACATTTGTTGAAGAAACGCTTGAGCAACCAACTTTTGTTTACGGACATCCAGTAGAAGTATCACCTTTAGCGAAGAAAAATCCAGAAGATGGTCGTTTTACTGATCGATTCGAACTATTTATAGTAGGAAAAGAATTTGCGAATGCATTTACTGAACTAAATGATCCAATTGATCAACGTGAACGTTTTGAAGGCCAAGAAAAAGAACGTGAACAAGGAAATGATGAAGCACATGGGGTGGATGAAGACTTTATTGAAGCATTAGAGTATGGTTTGCCACCAACCGGAGGATTAGGAATTGGGATTGACCGCTTAGTTATGCTATTAACTGATGCTCAATCAATTCGTGATGTCCTATTATTCCCAACAATGAGATAAAAAAATCAAAGGGCAGATTATATCGTAATAATCTGCCCTTTTTATTTTCTAAAAAATACTAAGAAAAACACAATGAATACCTATCCTGAAAGGAAAAAAACGAACATTGAAGAACAAAAGTAATAAAACAATCGGTAACGAAAAAAACTTTCAAAAAAGTGCAAGTTTTAGTTGACCTACGCCTAGAATCTTGGTATATTATATCTTGTCGCAAGGCACCGAGGAAACATGTCAAACGATGAAGATAATATAACAGCTTAAGTTTGAAAAAAACTTTTGCAATCAGTAAAATAGTTGTTGACAAGCAGCTGCGGACCTGATAAACTAGTGAAGTTGTCGCAAGAAACAAAGACAGCTGAACGAAAATAGAATAACAATTCGAGTTTGAAAAAAACTTGAAAAAT
>NZ_NGKY01000001.1:827862-840319 GCF_002140855.1 Enterococcus sp. 7E2_DIV0204 | reverse complement strand
CTATAATTATCGCGGGGTGGAGCAGTCAGGTAGCTCGTCGGGCTCATAACCCGAAGGTCGTAGGTTCAAATCCTGCCCCCGCAATTGCTTTTGAATAATATTTAAGAGCAAGGCAATAAAGTAGTGACGCAATACTTACTATTGGTTTGGTAGTTCAGCTGGTTAGAATGCCTGCCTGTCACGCAGGAGGTCGCGGGTTCGAGTCCCGTCCAGACCGTTATTATTATATTTTTTGGCGCAGTAGCTCAGTTGGTAGAGCAACGGATTGAAGCTCCGTGTGTCGGCAGTTCGATTCTGTCTTGCGCCATTTCAAAGAAGAAGCATGCGGGTGTAGTTTAGTGGTAAAACCACAGCCTTCCAAGCTGCCGTCGCGAGTTCGATTCTCGTCACCCGCTTTTTTCTTTAAGGGCCTATAGCTCAGCTGGTTAGAGCGCACGCCTGATAAGCGTGAGGTCGATGGTTCGAGTCCATTTAGGCCCATAATTTCAAAAGGCCCGTTGGTCAAGCGGTTAAGACACCGCCCTTTCACGGCGGTATCACGGGTTCGATTCCCGTACGGGTCATGTTTACAAAACATTTTGCGTATAGCTTGATGTTTTTTTTGTTTTTTTTAAATATTTTTATGAAAACGTTGACATTGCACTTATAATGGGGTATTCTATGCTTGTACACAACAAGTGAATAAATGGATAGTGATTGTTTAAATACAAGCTAAACCTAATTTTTCCAATGAAGAGGAAATTCTTCTTTTTTGGAAAGGTTGGGTTTTTCTTTTTTTACAATTAAAGGAGTTAAGTGTGAAGAAGGGAGCGAAAAGATGATTATTCAAAAAATTTTGAATAATAATGTTGTGATTACGTTGGATGACCATAAACAAGAGCAAATCGTGATGGGACGTGGTATAGCGTTCAAAAAAAAAGTTGGAGATTTTGTTCCAGAGGCAATGGTAGATCAAGTATTTCGATTAGCCAATCAAGATACATCACTGAAGTTCCAAGAATTGCTAGGAGATCTTCCCATGGAGGTAATGCAGCTTTCAGATGAAATTATCAAGTATGCCAAAACTAAGCTTGGAAGGAAGTTAAATGATACAATCTTTATTTCTTTAACTGACCATCTTCATACAGCGCTAGAAAGAATGCGACAAGGAATTGAAGTGAAGAACTTTTTATTATGGGATATAAAACGTTTTTTTTCAGATGAATATTTTATTGGTACTAAAGCAATTGAAATGGTCAAAGAAAAATTTGACGTTCAATTACCAGAGGATGAAGCTGGCTTTATTGCATTACACTTAGTTAATGCAGAGATGGATGAAGAAGTAGGGAACGTTTATGAGCTGACAAAAATCATGCAAGAAATCACGAATATCGTGAAGTATCATTTCAAAATTACCTTCAATGAAGATTCTGTTTATTTTTATCGTTTTAGTACTCATTTAAAATTTTTTGCTTATCGCCTATTAAATCATAAAGAATTTCATGATGAAGATGATGGAGAATTATACGAAGTAATCAAAAAAAAGTATTGCAATGCATACACTTGTGTAAATAAAATTGGTCATTTTTTGACGGAAAGTTATGCTTATACTATTTCTAAGGAAGAGAAAATGTATTTGATCATTCATATCGCGCGAGTAATACAGACAAATAGTTAGCAAGATTGTTAAATCTTAGCATAGATCAATCATAAGATGAAAGGTGGACAGATGAGTTGATAAACAGAGAAAGACCCCTTGGATAGTGACATTAAGTTGGCTAAACCTTCAAATGTAATGTATTTATAAAAACTAAACTTTGGAGGAACAAAAAATGGGAAAATATCATGATTTAGCACAGAAAATTGTTGATAACGTAGGTGGAAAAGAAAATATTAATAGTTTAACACATTGTATTACACGTCTGCGCTTTAAGTTGAAAGATGAATCAAAAGCAAATGATGATGTATTGAAAAACATGGATGGTGTTGTCACCGTAATGAAAAGTGGCGGACAATATCAAGTTGTCATTGGTAATCATGTACCAGCTGTTTATGAAGATGTTGTAAGCATTGCTGGGATTTCAGCTGATGCTGAACAAGAATCTTCTGGCGGTAATCTTTTCAATCGTTTAATTGATATTCTAAGTGGATGTTTCCAACCTTTCTTAGGAGCACTTGCTGCCGCTGGTATGGTAAAAGGCTTAAATGCTTTACTTGTTTTCTTGAAATTATATTCTGCTACTTCTGGAACTTATACAATGTTAAATGGCATTGGCGATGCGATCTTCTACTTCATGCCAGTGATTTTGGGGTATACAGCTGCTAGAAAATTCAATTTGAATCCGATGGTAGGGATTGTGATCGGTGCATCCCTTTGTTATCCAACAGTTCAAGGTGGCGCCTTACAAGCGGCTTTTGAAACGACTGCAGGAGCAGGAGCTGCTGCTCCTTATAGTTTATTGGGTTTACCTGCATATACTACGTTTTTAGGAATTCCTTGGGTTGGTGCTGGATATACAAGTAGTGTAGTACCAATTATTTTCATTGTAGCGTTTGCAGCTCAAATCCAAAAGCTCTTCAAGAAACTTATTCCTGAAGTTGTTCAAACATTTTTGGTACCATTCTTTGTGCTATTGATTGCATTACCAATTGGCTTTTTAGTAATTGGTCCAATCATCAGTATGCTAACTGATTTACTAAGTGCTGGTTTCCAAGCGTTGATGGGCTTCTCACCTGCATTATATGGCGTTATTCTTGGCTTCTTCTGGCAAGTATTGGTTATTTTTGGTTTACATTGGAGTGTTGTGCCGCTTGCAATCATGCAAATCACTCAAGAAGGAGCAAGCCAAGTATTAGTGGGTTCTTTTGCTGCAAGTTTTGCACAGACTGCTGTAGTTATGGCGATGTTCTTTAAATTGAAAGACACAAAAATGAAAGCATTATGTCCACCAGCAATCATTTCAGGAATTTTTGGTGTAACTGAACCAGCAATCTATGGTATTACTTTACCTAAAAAGACACCATTCATTTTTTCAATGATCGGTGCTGCTGTAGGTGGATTATACTTGATGATCAAGGGTGTAACCTCTTATACAATGGGTGGTTTAGGTATTTTCGGAGTTCTAAACTTTATCAACGGTGACGATGCGAGTGGTGTTGTTCATTCATTTGTTGCTATTCTAATCGCAATGGTTATCGGTTTTGCATTAACATTCTTCTTCTGGAAAGATAGTACTGTCGTAGAAGACATAACAGAGAATAAAAAAGCACAAAAGGCAATCAAAGAAGCCGTTTTAAGTCCGGTTAAAGGTCGTGTATTACCATTAAGTAAAGCAAGTGATCAAGCCTTTGCTCAAGGTGCTTTAGGTAAAGGTATTTTGATTGAACCTACAGAAGGTGTGGTTAGAGCACCATTTGATGGAACTGTAATGACCTTGTTTCCAACGTTACATGCAATTGGTTTGATTTCAGATCAGGGGATGGAGCTATTGATTCATATCGGGATGGATACGGTTCAGCTAGATGGAAATGGTTTTGAAGCAAGAGTGGCTCAAGGAGACAAAGTTAAAAAAGGTCAAGTGTTAGTTACATTTGATATTGAAGCGATCAAAGCGGCTGGATATAGTGTGGAAACGCCAGTTATTGTGACAAATACAGCTGACTATTTAGATATTGTAGAAACGCAAGAGCGTGAAGTGACTTCAAGCGATACTTTAATTACTGGATTGATTTAAAAAAATAATGGAAAATGACTTGCAGTGGAATAAGTTAAACTCTGCTGTAAGCTTTGTATAGAAAGGGATTTTGACATGTCATTTAGAAAAGACTTTTTATGGGGCGGCGCAACCGCAGCGAATCAATGTGAAGGGGGCTATAACGAAGGTGGTCGCGGCTTAGCGAACGTAGATTTAGCACCAGTCGGACCAGATCGTTTTCCAGTGATCACTGGCGAGAAAAAAATGTTTCATTTTGATGAAGAACATTTTTATCCAGCACAAAATGCGATCGATATGTACCACCGTTATCAAGAAGATATTGCCTTGTTTGGCGAAATGGGCTTTAAAACCTATCGTTTATCGATTGCGTGGAGTCGTATTTTCCCATTAGGTGATGAAACAGAGCCAAATGAAGAAGGCTTGAAGTTCTATGAAGATTTGTTCAAAGAATGCCGCAAACATAACATTGAGCCTCTTGTAACCATTACTCACTTTGATTGTCCAATGCATTTAGTGGAAAAATATGGCGCATGGCGCAGTCGTGAGTTGGTTGGCTTTTATGAGAACCTATGTAACGTGATTTTCAATCGTTATAAAGGCTTGGTTAAATATTGGTTGACATTCAATGAAATCAATATGATCTTACACGCACCCTTTATGGGCGCAGGTCTTTATTTTGAAGAAGGCGAAAACAAAGAACAAGTGAAATATCAAGCGGCACATCATGAATTATTAGCAAGTGCGATCGCAACGAAAATTGCGCATGAAGTTGATCCTGAAAACCAAGTCGGCTGTATGTTAGCGGCAGGAACCAACTATGCTTACACTTGTAAACCAGAAGACGTTTGGGCAGCTCGTAAAGCGGATCGCGAAAACTTCTTCTTTATCGATGTTCAGTCGCGTGGGGAATACCCTGCGTATGCGTTGAAAGAATTAGAACGTGAAGGCATCGAATTGCCAATTAAAGACGGTGATTTAGAATTATTGAAAGAACACACAGTAGACTTTATTTCATTCTCATACTACTCATCACGTGTTCAATCAACTGATCCAGCAGTTAACGAACAAACAGCCGGTAATATCTTTGCCTCAGTGAAGAATCCTTATTTAGAAGCAAGTGAATGGGGTTGGCAGATTGATCCGCTAGGCTTACGGACAACGATGAACGACTTGTATGACCGTTACCAAAAACCATTGTTTATCGTGGAAAACGGCTTAGGTGCGGTGGATATACCAGACGAAAACGGCAACGTGATTGATGATTACCGCATCGAATATCTAGCGGCACACATCCAAGCAATGAAAGATGCCGTGGAACTTGATGGCGTCGATTTACTAGGCTATACAACGTGGGGCTGTATCGATTTAGTGTCAGCTGGAACAGGGGAAATGAAAAAACGTTATGGTTTTATCTATGTGGATCGTGACAACGAAGGCAATGGCACTTTGAAACGTTCGAAGAAAAAATCATTTGACTGGTATAAAAAAGTTATTGCGACTAATGGAGAAGATTTAACGAACGCATAAATAGGGGGAAATCAAATGAAAAAAGCAGTAAAACTGTTAGGTGTTTTAATGTTAGGTTTATTAGTAGTTGCAGGATGCGGTAATGGCAATGCTAAAAAAGAGGAAGCATCAGCTGCTAAAAAAGCACCAGAAGAATTAACCTTGTATATTGTCCGTCATGGGAAAACAATGCTTAATACAACTGATCGTGTTCAAGGTTGGTCAGATGCAGTCTTAACGAAAGCTGGTGAAGAAGTCGTCACAGCGGCAGGAGTTGGCCTAAAAGATATTGAGTTTCAAAATGCATACAGTAGTGATAGCGGTCGAGCGATTCAAACAGCCAATTTGATTGTAAAAGAAAGTGAAAAATCATCAGATTTAAAAGTTATTACGGATGAACGTTTAAGAGAATTTAACTTCGGCACCTATGAAGGTGATTTGAATCACACTATGTGGCAAGATATTGCAGACGATCAAGGCGTTACGCTAGAAGAATTCATGAAAAATATGACACCAGAATCATTTGCCAATAGTGTGGCAAAATTGGATGCTAAAAATGTAGAAGAAGCGAAAGTCAATTGGCCCGCTGAAGACTACAAAACGATCACTACACGATTGAAAGCTGGGCTAGATGATATTGTTGAAAAAGAAATGAAAAACGAAGGTTCAGGTAATGTACTGATTGCCTCTCATGGACTAAGTATTTCAGCACTGTTAGCAACATTATTTGACGATTATAAAATTCCAGAAGGTGGCTTGAAGAACGCCAGTGTTTGTACTGTAAAATATAAAGATGGAAAATATACGTTAGATAAAGTCAATGATTTAAGTTATGTGGAAGCAGGGAAAACTAAATAGTGAGAATGAACCGGAACCGATAAATCAAGCTTGGTTTCAATCTCATTTACATAAAATTCGATCAAAGAGCCATTTTTGATCGGATTTTGTGTATAATAAGAACAAAAAGAAGGAAAAGGGACTAAACTATGGTAACTATTACAAATTTTCGTGATATTGGCGGTATTAAAAACAAAGAAGGAAAACAAGTTAAAAAAGACGTTTTTCTAAGATCAGGTGAATTATCTAAACTTACAAAAGAAGATGAACAACGTTTAGAAACAACCTATCGTTTAGGCAAAATCATTGATTTAAGAAGTGAAGCAGAAGTAGAAGAAAGACCAGATATGTCTGTTCCAAAAACAGAGTACATCCATATCGACATTTTAGAAGATATCCAAGATGAAGGAGCTTCAATCAGTGACTTTGTCAAAATTGGTTCTCCAGAAAAATCAGCATCCTACATGGAAAAATTATACGCGGATATTGCATTGAACACGACTGCTCAAAAAGGATACAACAAATTTTTTGAAGAGATCTTAGCGTTACAGCAACAAGAAAGTATTTTATTTCACTGTTTTGCAGGGAAAGACCGCACTGGGATTGCTGCATTATTAGTATTGGAAACGTTAGGCGTACCGAGAGCGGCGATTTATCAAGATTATTTATTAACAAATGAGTTACGAAAAAAAGAAAATGCGGAAATTTTAGAACAAGCAAAAAAAGCTGACTTAGAAGCACAAAATTTAGAAGCTTTACATGTAGCTTTGAATGTGGATAGTCGTTATTTAGATAACTTTTATCAGACGGTGGAAGCGCAATATGGTGATATCTCAACCTATTTAAAACAAGCAATCAACATTGACAAAGTGACGAAAGATACGTTGAATCAACGCTTTCTTTTAGATTAAACTAACTAGTAAGAAGAGGGACTTATGACGACAAAAAATCAGCACGTTGAATTATTGAACCGTTGTATTGAAATTTCGCAAAATGCTCGTGAACATGGAAATACGCCTTTTGGTGCATTATTGGCAGATAAAGAGGGGAATATTCTTTTAGAGCAGGAAAATATCGAAATCACAGAAAAAATCTGTACAGGTCATGCTGAGACAACGCTAGCAGCAAAAGCTTCTCAAAAGTACAGCAAAGAATTTCTATGGGAGTGTACTTTGTATACAACAGCAGAGCCTTGTGCAATGTGCACAGGAGCAATCTACTGGGGAAATATCGGTTCAATCGTGTACGCAATGACCGAAAAACGGTTATTAGAATTAACGGGTGATAATGAACAAAACCCAACCTTTGATTTACCATCAAAAGAAATACTAAGTCACGGGCAAAAAAATATTCAAATTATTGGGCCATTTCCAGAAGTTGAGCAAGCGGCAGCCGCTGTTCATCAAGGCTATTGGGATTGAAAAAAGGAGGAATCATTTGTTTTGCTGAATGATCCTCACTTTTTTTATTCGCAATACAATAAAAAAAATAAAATGTCAGAATTTTCAAAAATATCATTGACATATCTTGTAGATAAGGCAATAATAGATAAAATCACCTATAAAACCAACAAAGGAGTGACTTTAACAAATGCTTATCAAGCCCTCATTGCCTCAAGAAATGACGATTTTCTTTGATGCAGAAAATCAACCAAATGAAAATGTTCAGATGGGTGTGGTAATCTTACAGCCAGGGGAGAAAAGACCATTAGAAGGATTCGCTAGACACGATCAAGATGAATATTCTTATGTGGTCTCAGGCGAAGCACACACTATTTTAGAAGACGGTCAGGATCTGGTAGGTAAACCTGGCGATGCTCAACTGATAGAAGCAGGAGAAGGACATATCAACTATAATGACGGGGAACAAGCGGCAGTTGTCGTTTGGATGTTAGTTGAGCGCCTATAATAAAACATAAGGGAGAAGCGTATGAAAAAAGTAATTAAACCGTTCATTGGACTAACATTAGTCGTGATGTTCGTTTCGGGATGTTCAGGCAGTACAAAAACAAAAGAAACACAGGAAACAAAACCATTAAATTTAATGTCGCCTTCAGAGCTGACGACATTAGATACATCCGTAATGCTAGATTTTCCAGATGCGATCGTGCAAACAGCAGCGTTTGAAGGTTTGTACGCATTAGATGATAAAGATCAATTAATTCCAGCAGCCGCAAAAGCACTGCCAGAAATTTCTGAGGATGGTAAAACGTATACAATCAAATTAAGAGATGATGCCAAGTGGAGCAATGATGACCCTGTAACAGCTGCAGATTTTGAATATGCTTGGAAAAAAATGATCGATCCTAAAAATGGGTTCGTTTATAGCTTTTTAGTGGTTGATACGATCTTAAATGCGGAAGAGATCTCCGCTGGTAACAAGCCGGTAGCTGAGCTTGGTGTAAAAGCCCTTGACGATCACACGTTGGAAGTAAAATTAAAAGAAGCAAAACCATATTTCACTTCAGTTCTTGCTTTTCCAACTTTTTTCCCGCAAAATCAAAAATTTGTTGAGAAAATGGGTGCAGACTACGGAACAACTAGTGAGAACGTTGTTTATAATGGCCCATTTGTTGTAGAAAATTGGAAACAAACTGACTTGAACTGGGATCTAAAGAAAAACGAAAAATATTGGGATCAGTCAAATGTGAAATCTGATAAAATCCATTATGAGGTAGTCAAAGAAGCATCGACTGCGTTGAATTTATTTGAAGATGGACAGCTGGATGTGGCAACAGTTACAGGTGAACTTGCCAAACAAAATCAAAGCAATCCTGATTATCACTCCTATCCAACTGCAACGATGAACTATATTCGGTTAAATCAAAAACGCAAGGACAAAGATACGCCGCTAGAAAATGAAAACCTAAGAAAAGCTTTAGCTCTTGGAATCGATAAAGAAAACTTAGTCAATAATATTATCGCAGATGGTTCAAAGCCGCTATATGGTGCAGTTACTGAAGGGTTTGTCAGCAATCCTGAAACAGGTGTGGATTTCAGAAAAGAAGCTGGCGATTTGATGATGTACAATAAAGAGGAGGCCCTAAAATATTGGGAATTAGCCAAAAAAGAATTAGGAGATAACATTACTTTAGATTTAATGATCACAGATGATGGCTCGTATAAAAAAATGGGTGAAAGTCTTCAAGGAAGTCTAGAAAAACTATTTTCAGGATTAACGATCAATGTTACAGCGTTACCTACGGAGACAGCATTGAATCTTAGCCGAGAAAGTGACTACGATATGTTCTTGATTTATTGGACACCAGATTATCAAGACCCAATTTCAACATTGAATATGCTGCGGACAGGAAACGATCGTAATTATTCAAATGCGAAATATGACGAGTTATTAGATGATGCTTCACAAAAATACGCTACTGATTTAGAAAAACGTTGGGAAACACTGATTGCAGCTGAAAAAGAAGGCATTGAAAATACGGCAGGAATGATAATTATCAGCCAAAATCAGCAATCTGTTTTACAGGGTGAACAAGTCAAAGGGTTGAATTATCATACTTTTGCAGCACCGTTGACACTAAAAAACGTTTATAAAGAAACAAAATAATCTAACCAAAAAAAGTCTTTCAAAAAGAAAGGCTTTTTTTGGTCAAATTAATGTATGGAACCGGCAGAACAAGGTATGATAGGTTTATAAGTAAATATAAAGGAGTAGAGACAGATGACAAAGCAAAATCATAACAACACAATACTGCTAAAAAATGTAGAAGAAGAAATTCGTTTTTTTATTCTTAAGATACGTCCAGATCTAACTGTCGATTCAAAAATTACTTTTCCTGAGCTACTAAACTATCGATTAGATTACATAAAACAGATGATATCAACTGATTCAGGAAAAATGGAAGAACTAAATGAAACAATCGTTAAAAGTATTAAAGAAAACACTACGATTACCGATAAACTAAATCCTCCAGCAGAAAAAAAGCTGACAACTGGGCAAAAAATGGCAGATGGGATTGCGAAGTTTGGTGGAAGTTGGCCGTTTATTTTCATTTTTATCATAGTATTAGCTACCTGGATCATCATTAATTCTACGATGATTTTTTTTAAACCATTTGATCCATATCCCTATATTTTACTTAATTTAGCGTTATCTTGCTTAGCTGCAATCCAAGCACCGATTATCATGATGAGTCAAAATAGGCAAGAGCAAAGGGATCGGGCCGAAGCAAATAACGATTATCAAATCAATTTGAAATCAGAAATAGAAGTCAATTTACTACATGAAAAAATGGATTATTTGATCGATAGCCAATGGCAACACTTAGTACAAATGCAGAACATGCAGATTGAGCTGTTAGGAGAACTACAGGAACAAATCAATGAATTAAATGATAAGAAATGAGGTGATAGGAATGAGTAGAAAAATTGAGGTGATACCACCTCAGAAAATTTGGTTAAAGCAATTTGAACAAGAAAAAAGCCTCTTAGAAGAAATTTTTACGAAGCAAATAATCGCTATCCATCATATTGGCAGTACAGCAATCAAAAATATCCAAGCAAAACCTGTTATCGACATCTTATTAGTTGTGAAAAAGATTCAAAACATCGACAATTACAATCAGGTGATGACTAAAAACGGATATGAGTGTCTAGGTGAAAATGGTCTTTTAGGTCGACGTTTTTTCAGTAAAGGTGGAGATAATAGAAGTCACCATCTCCATATTTTTCAAGATGGAAATCCAGAAATTTTACGGCATTTGTTATTTAGAGACTATATGAATAGCCATGTGGAGGCTGCAAAAACCTACAGTCAACTAAAAATAGAATTAGCCAATAAATTTCCAGAGGATATTGAATCATATAGTGCTGGTAAAGATGAATTTATTAAGAATATCGATCAACAAGCAGAAAAATGGAATGCTGCCCGGAGTGAACAGCTTTAGATGCCATGGGAATAGAATGATCAGCAAAAGAATTTTCAAGTCATAATATTTGAGAAATAAAGATCAGCCATCTTTTAGTAACACTATAAACAAAAATAAACGATAATGATTATTTTTTGAGCATTATTGTTTTATCTAAATGGATTACTGTGTATAATTCTCCTAGTAAGACACTCCGTGTAAAAAAATATGAACTAACTATTTTTAGGCAATAATAATAGATCAAGTTTATAAAATAATATAAAAAATAATCTTGTACAAATGATGAAAAAAAAATAAAAACAGCGCAAATCCCTTGTAAACACTGGGGGATGGGCTGTTTTTTTTGTTTAAAGTCGAAAAAAAATTGATATAGGAATGAAAAAAATGACAAAAAAACTTCGTTTTAATAGCATATTACTTGATATAAGAGATTGAGAGATACTATAATGAACATAAGTCAGTGGTTTTAGCTGCTTAGTTATGGGAGGAGAGAGCATTATGTTCAGTTATACAGATATGATTTTGTCAGTAATGCAACGAGTTGAAGTCTACAATGAGATTTTTAATGCCATTTCTAAGGAAGTCCAAGAGAACAGCTGTAGTCAAGCTATTAATAGAAGAGGGAAAGATACTTATATATTTTGCCGAAATAATGTTAATCGGTTCTTTATAGAAGAAGCAAGTTTCAGAAAAAACTTAGTATTTTATGGCGAAAAAGAAGCAACAAAAATTTTGTTAGAAGGTTTAGATACCTATAAAGAAGGAATCTACTTTTGGCTAGAAGCTTTAAATGACAAATGTGAAGTGATCGATGAATTTAAATACACACACGGATTGAACAGTACGGAGAGTTCATTTAGATTGATCAATCAAGCATGTAAAGAGGCTTGCGGTGGTATTCAAAGTGCACATAGTGTACATAAAATGTAGATAGAAACGGTTATTGAATAAGTATTATTTTTTTGAAATAAAATAGTGTAGTTGACAGAATCAGCATAGAAATAATTAATAATTAATTTTTATTTTTTTATATTGTAATTTTAAATTTTTTATTTGATAGTATATTAAATACCAAGATGATCATTTAGTTCATCTTGGTATTTTTTTGTTTACAAAGTGAGGACTCGAATTTTTGAATTAGAGTATCTAAAGCTCGGTCTATTTCAGCGGTATTATCATCATTTCTTGTTAACAATAGTGGTGGAGAAGAATGCATATCAATAAATTTTGTTCCAATTGGCGCCGATTTTATGAGAGATACTATAATTTTAGGATGAGCAATTGAGTCACCACAAGGGCCAGCTACCAAATAGGCTAACTCTATTGTATCGTCATCAATCGTTCTAAGGCGATAATAACCATCTATAATAAATTTTTTTTCATCACCAAAAAGGGTCATAAGGTTATCAAGCTTCTTTTTTCTATTCATTATCTCGCTCCTTTGTAATTATTATAACACATCCATTTAAATAGGAAGTAATCATTAAACGATATTATAAATAGCTATTTTACTTAATAGATAATATAAAAC
>NZ_NGKY01000001.1:737932-827762 GCF_002140855.1 Enterococcus sp. 7E2_DIV0204 | reverse complement strand
GTATATTAAATACCAAGATGATCATTTAGTTCATCTTGGTATTTTTTTGTTTACAAAGTGAGGACTCGAATTTTTGAATTAGAGTATCTAAAGCTCGGTCTATTTCAGCGGTATTATCATCATTTCTTGTTAACAATAGTGGTGGAGAAGAATGCATATCAATAAATTTTGTTCCAATTGGCGCCGATTTTATGAGAGATACTATAATTTTAGGATGAGCAATTGAGTCACCACAAGGGCCAGCTACCAAATAGGCTAACTCTATTGTATCGTCATCAATCGTTCTAAGGCGATAATAACCATCTATAATAAATTTTTTTTCATCACCAAAAAGGGTCATAAGGTTATCAAGCTTCTTTTTTCTATTCATTATCTCGCTCCTTTGTAATTATTATAACACATCCATTTAAATAGGAAGTAATCATTAAACGATATTATAAATAGCTATTTTACTTAATAGATAATATAAAACAAACAGCAAGCTAAAATTGATTCACATGATTCTCAAATATTTGTGTTATTTATCAAAAATATGATAAATAAAAGATGTTAATTGTATAGACTTAGCAAATGAAATAGATTAAACTTATTTTAGTTTCTTAAATATATCGGATTTATATGTATTTTATATCGAATTTAAAACTTTTTACATGAAAATTATAAAGGATAGTAAGGAATGCTGATTAGACAACAAAAAAATAAAGGGGAACACCATATGTACAACGTAGGATTTGTGATACTAGACAATGCAGATGAACAAAATTACATAGATTCGTTGAAATGTACTCAGCTAAATGTGTATCCAATCAACAAAGAAGAAGTAGCTGAAACAATAGCAAATTACGATGGAATTATTATTAATGAAAAATATATGCACAATATTGGTGTAATTTGTGAATCAATCATTCTATTAAAGAAACAATCTAATCCGTTTGTTTGGGTGATTTCAGAACGTATGAATAAAATGAATCATATTGTTTATTTGCAACTTGGTGTTGATGGAATACTAGATAACAAATCGGACCCAGAAGAACATAAACTCTTAATGATAAATGCATTTAATAGATATAATCAGACATTTTCAACTATGGAAAAGACAGTAAAAAGTGAATGTGATACTACGGAACTCCAATTACGTCCATGTAATTTTAGTGTCTTATTGAATGGGAAAGAAATCAACTTAACAAAATTAGAGTTCAAAACAATTGAGTTTTTACAAACACAGCAAGGCATTGCAGTTTCGTATGAAGATATTTATAGAAATGTTTGGGAAAACGAAGGGGCTGACAAACAGTATCGCGTGTCTAATTTGATTTTTCACTTAAGACAAAAAATCGAAACCGATGCGGCACATCCTAAATTTATTAAGACAGTACGTTCCAAAGGTTACAAGTTAGCACTATAAGAAAAATTCATAGAATGAATTTTAAGTAAGATCTGTCATGGCGGTTGTCCTTAAGGCAATGACGGTGACAAAAACAAATGAATAAAGTTTTCTCTTTTTCAAGCCAACTGTTTAGCATAAACAAAAAAGAGAAAATCAGTGTTCTGTTGAAAGGTCCAGTTAGAGAACAGTCATTCTCAATGGAGCAATAAACAAAAGTTGAACACTAATTTTCCTACGTATTGTGAATGTATCAAAAAAGTAAACAATTGGCAAGGAAAATAGAAATAGATTGTACGTTCTCTTAAGACAAACGTGCAAAAAATGCTTTGGGGAGGAGATGAGAATATATGAAAATCGGAAAAAAGTCTTATATCATTTTAGGGCTTGTTTTATTCGCAAGTATTTTTTCTGTCATAGTGCTGAATAACATTACCTTGATGAAAGCAGCAGAAGAAAAATATGCTATTAAAATGGAATCAATCAATGAATCAGGAAAAGTTCCTGTAACAATAACGATTTCTGAGCCTGCTGATGAACGATTAAAGCTTACTTTTGAAGGTGTCAATGAAGTAACCGTTGAGGAACTTTTAAATGGTATTTCTGATGATCAAAAGTCGAATATATCAATAGATAATACTGAAGATGCTATGGTAAAACTCATTACTACGAAAGCTAGTACTACTCCTTTAAAAATAAACTTTTCAGTTAGTCGGCTAAATCAGTCTAAAGAGGGAAAGGTAACACTATCTGATACCGAAAATACGAAATTAGTATCAAGTAGTACCACGTTTGATGATGGATTAGGCTCTTTAGAAGATACTTCTCTTCAAGAAAGATTATTACCAATCCAAACTTCAAGACTTGCTCAAACAAGAGCCAAAACTACTGGACCTGTTTCAGCAACACCAGAAGAAATTGCAGCTGCAAATGATGCGGCAAATACTAGATTTGGGTTCAATCCCCTAACTAATGTTAAAACAGTAGGCACTTGGGCTGAATTTAAAGCAGCGTATGATGACCAAACGGTTACTAAAATCATCATGACTGCTGATATTAGTAGAACTACTAATTTAGCCCTTCGTCAAACATCCATCGAAATCGATGGTGGAGGCTTCATATTGGATATGAACAGTGATACGCTGAGAATGGCAGCGCGACCTACAGATGGGATTGGCTTCTTTCATTTTCATGATATGACTGCTAAAAATTCTGCAAATGAAGGAAACGGTCTTGGAGGAAATATGTGGGCTTTTGTCAATGCCACAAACGGAACACCTTACTCCCAAAATTGGTATTATCGAACCGGAAATATTAATACAGTTCGTGAAAATGGCCAACGCGTTATTCGTTTGATTCGAGGAACACGTGGAGAGATAACTGTTTATGGGAAGCTGAATTTGATTACTACCTCAGAAAACTTTTATGCAGGAAGCATGATCATTGAGGATGGAACAAATTGGTATGGTGAAGATACCGGATCAAACTATTCAGTGATTTGGTTTGAACAAAATTCAAGCGGTACTGACACAGGAGCTGCGCAGAAATTTCAGATAGGGAAACATGCTCAGGTAGTTTTGAAGAATTCTACGAATGGAACAGCCTATCCAGCAGTTTATTCTTATTATTCTGATTTAACTGTGGGAGAAAATTCTATTTACAATTCTAATATGAATGGAAATTCAGTTCGTTTTGATAACACAGGTTCCTCTATGACTGTAAAAAAGGATGCAACAGTAAACTTACTCAGTCGTGGTAGTGGTTCAGTTATGCAGTTTAGCACAAATAATTCTTCCTTTAATTTAGAACCAGGTGGTAGTATCTATATTGTTGGTTCAACAACAAGCCCTGTTGTTGATATCACAGGAGGTTCTAATAAAACATTTACGATGAATTCACCAAAAGGTTTTGATATTCGAAACAAAAATACAGGGACTGCAAGTAATAGTCCAGCTCTTTCGACCACCAATATCGCAACTAATATTTTGACAATTAATGATTCGGATATTGATTTATGGACATTAAGGTCTGAATTAATGGGGCCATCTCAGCAAACATATGCTAAAGTTGAAGGATTTTCAGCAAAAGCCAATGGTGGTGCGTCTAATGTTACAACTACAGAACCTGGATTAGCTACTTTTGTAGCAACCCAATATCGTCGAATTGCTGGTATGAATGCAAATCCTGAAATCGAATGGGTTCCTGTAACTGATGCAGACAAAACCTACAAGGCAAGAGTAAAAATTGGAATGACACCAACAGATAGTTTTGATGAAAATGGTAATGTTATTTTACAACCTGTTTATGCCGCAGCTGGTCAAGCACAGGTAACGTATACAGATACTTATGGGGAAACTCATACTGTGTCCACGGACGCACAAGGCTATGCAATAATGACAGATACAAAATTTAATATTACCAACAAAGAAATCAAGGCACATGCTGTCAGAGGTCCATGGATCGCTGAAACTGATCCAACTACACCAGTTTTGGATGTTACACCACCAGAACCTGCTATTGTGGAAGGCGGAAAAGTTACTAACGGAATGAAGCAATTAAGTGGTAAAGATGCTGAGGCAAATGCCAAAATCTATGTTGATATCAATGGTACACGTCAAACAAATGTTGGAAAAGTAAATGCTGATGGTACTTGGACTTATAACTTACCTAGATACTTAAATACAGGTGAGACCATCCAGATTTTCTTAGAAGATAATGCTGGTAAAATAACAGAGACTCTTGATCCGGCAGCCCCATCAACAAATAGTGACAATGGAAATATCAATCCAGCGACGGAGTTAAAATATCGTGATGCAACATTTAAAGCTGCAACAAAGTATACAGTGGAAGATGTCCTTCCTGATAAACCTTTAATGGAAAAAACAGTTATTTCTTCTGGGGGCGCTACTACACAAGTGGGTGACACATTGACGTATACATTAACAGCTAAAAACAACAAAGAAGCGTCATATACAACGCTTTGGTCAAATACTGTAGTAACCGATACAATTCCAGCGGGATTAGATTTTGATCCAGCAACAGCTGAAGTTAAGATTGATGGCGTTGTTGCCGAAACACCAAAGGATTACACTTATGATGCAGATTCAAAAGTGTTAACAGTGAAACTAGGAGATTTAGCAACAGGTGCTTCGTCTGTGGTCACTTTTAAAGCTCAAGTTTCTTCTTCGGCTGTGGGAACAGTTATTAGCAATACAGCTTCTGTGATAGGGGACTCACCAAGAGAAGAGACATTTGTTGAAGGCCCAAATGATCCTGATGCTAAACATGAAACGTATAGTGCAACTTCCAAAAAGGCTGACAATCCTGGTGGAACAGTCTTTGGTGTTTTGGAGTTAGCTTCAGCACCGACAGAGATAGATTTTGGAAGTGTAAAGTATCAAGGTAAGACTACCCGTATTAATACAGCGCAGCATCATGGTGCGGACTTAGTTGTAAAAGATAGTCGAGCGAATAAAAAAGGTTGGTCTTTGACTGCAAAAATGACAACACCGATGACTAGTACAAACCCTGATATTCCAGCATATACATTGGATGGTGCACTCAAATATGTTTATAAAAACAATGAGATTACCTTGAATGGTGGTGCACAGGATATCATGACTCAAGCGGCTAATGCTTCAACAGCTGAAACAACGTATAACATTAGTGATACATGGTCTGAATCTGGTGACGGCTTTAAATTTGAAACTTCAGCTCAAGATGTAAAAACATTAGGCACTTACCAAGGTGAAATATTATGGGAACTGGGCGATACTCCATAAGCGTAAAGGAGATTTTGTATTAATGAAAAAAATAATCAGATCTATGATCATCTCCTTTGCCTTTGCATTGGCAATCGTTTATCCATTAAATGCGGCGGCTAAGGCAAATGGAGGAGAAGTTCAAACTAATGGTGTGATCAGCTTTTATGAGGAAAGCTCATCAACAGAACCTTCAAGCTCAGTAGAACCTTCATCTGGTCCCGAACCGTCAACTAGTGAACCTAAAGTGGTAAAACCAGTTGGACGTTATCCAAGTACAGGTGAGATGGTTAAGAAAAGCTTTGTAGTTACTGGTATTGCTTTAATCGTAATTGGCTTAGTTCTGTTTTTCTGGAAACGTAAGAAAGAACATGAAGGGCGGGATGATCAATGAGAAAATGTAACGTAGTTTCAGCGCTCATTATACCGCTTGCAGTACTTTCCTCAATGGTAGGTACATGTAGTTCTGCTTATGCTGAAGCAGGATCAATAAGTGGTCCTGGAACGATTAAATTTGAAGGAGAATATCCTCAAAATATCGTAGATCCTGAAAATCCGGAAGTAACTGTTGATCCTGGAGAATCACCTAAATTAGAAGGCGATTTAAGAATTGATTTTGTACCGAAGTTAGACTTTTACCAGAATAAAATTTCTGATAAAGATGAAGTTTATTATGCTAATGCTCAAAACTTTTTTGGTGCAACTAAGGCTAGAGGGAACTTTATTCAGATTACTGACTTGAGACAAAAGCCAACTGGTTGGACTTTACAACTTCGACAAGAAATGCAATTTACAAACAATGGTACAAAAAACAAAGAAATCAAAGGCGCAATGCTTTCATTAGATAATTCTTGGGTGAATTCTACCAAAGATCTTAGTGAAGCGCCGCAACTGTCAAAAGAAATCATCAACATAGACAATATAGGAGCGTCATATAATTTAGCTCAAGCTAGTTCTGGACATGGCAGCGGAACTTGGTCAATTTCGTTTGGTGCATCAGGTGAAAACAAAAGCAATCAAAAGAATACTTTGGAGCCAAGATTGAATAAAGATGGTCAATCAGTGCTTGATCCAATCTTTGATCAAAAACCTGTCTATCAAAACAAAGCAGTGTCATTGTCTATCCCTGGAACAACTATGGTTGACCCAGTACCTTATACTACGGTGTTAACTTGGATATTAGCCGAGTTGCCATAAATAAAGCACACAAAAGCACACACAATATTAGGAGGAATTACACATGAAAACAAAAACATTATGTTCAGTAGCATTATTAGCAGTAATCGGAGCAAGCTTAGCCTTACCAGCAGGTGCAAACGCCGAAGCAAAATCACAAGCAGCAAAAGGAACAATGACTTTTACTGAAGACAATGATCCTAAAGATGTTGTTGATCCAGAAGATCCAACAAAACCAATCGTAGATCCAAAAGAACCAATCATCGTTAACCCAGATCGTGGTTCATTTAGTATCGATGCTGTAACTGAACTAAACTTTGGTACAGATAAAGTAAAAGCTTTTGCATCAAACCCTGAATACTTTGCAGCAGCTATACCAGCAAAAAATGCTGATGGAGACATCACTCGTGGTAACTTCGTACAGTTCACTGATGTTCGTGGTACTGCTAACCATAAATATACAGTAAGTGCACAATTAACAAAACAATTTACAGCTGGTACAAGCGCAAGTACTTTCTTGAAAGGGGCAACAATTGACTACTCAAATGCAGTAATTACGTCTAAAGACCCAGCAGCTCAATGGCCAGCAACTACAGTTGCAGGATTTAAATTAGCAGCTGATGCAGCTGGAACAGGCGCTGGAGATTCAGTAAAAGTTTTAGAAAATAAAGATGCTTCTAAAGGTATCGGAACTTACACAATCGAATTTGGTCAATACGGTGACGGAACTGCAGATACAACTGCTGAATCTGTCAAATTAACTGTGCCGAACACAAATATATTATTAGCTGATACGTATACAGCTGAAATCACTTGGTCAATTGCTGAAGTGCCAGACACTCCTGCACAATAAGTCACACGAAACTAAATTGGATTATTACGAATATTTTAATCAGTAATGATTCAAACTGAATGGCGAAACAGAAGCAAACAATTCTTCTGTTTCTGCTTTTTTAAGAGAGGGATATTAATGAAGAAAAAAAATCTATTATTTTTGTTAGTAGCAGCTATCATAGCAGTACTTCTGCCATTTACGGTCCATGCAGAAGATAACAGTAGCGGTAACGCAACTGGATTTACATATGAAACAATCAAGCCGGATAATCAAAGGGACACAGGTGCAGGTTATTTTGATTTAAGAATGACACCTGCTCAAAAGCAAACTGTTAAGATTAAAATCAAGAATTTAGCTTCAGAAGAAATTGAAGTTTCTGTGAAGCTCAATAGTACAAAAACAAATGCTAACGGAGTTGTCGAGTATGGCCCGACGACGATAAAAAAAGATAAGTCACTGAAGTACGATTTTGAAAAAATCGTTACAGCACCAGAGACAGTAAAAGTACCGGCAAATGGTGAACAAGATATCGACATAGAAATCAATATGCCAGAAGCTTCATTCGATGGGATGATTGCTGGCGGAATTCAGCTTCAAAAAGTGGAAAAAGAAAAGAAAAATGATCCAAAGAAAACAGGGGTTATCAATAAATACGCATATGTGATTGGGATGATCCTTACTGAATCAGATAAAGAAGTACAGCCAAATTTGGAATTAAATAAAGTTTCTGCTGATTTAAATAATTTTAGGAATACTTTTTTTGTCAATTTTTCGAACGTTGAAGCAGCCTATTTAGAAAACATGACAACACAGGTACAAATCATGAAAGAAGATAGTGATGAAGTCTTATATGAAACAAAACGTTCTGGCATGAGAATGGCGCCAAATTCATTGATCAATTTTCCTGTAAGTATGGAAGGGGATCGCATGGTTGCTGGAAATTATCGCGCGAAAATCCTTGTGACAGCTGGAGATAGAAAATGGAACTGGGATGAGAAATTTAAAATTACAGATGAAGAAGCAGATAAATTCAATAATCAAGATGCTGGTTTAGAAGACGTTCAAACATTTAACTGGAAATTAATTGCAGGGATCGTCGGTGGAATTGTGGGATTAGCCGTGATCATTTTCTTAGTAATTAGAGCAATCAGTAAAAAGAAACAGGCAAAGAAAAAACAAGTAAGAAAAAAGAAACCAAGAAAATAACTAAAGATAGATAGTGAGGAGGTAAAGAAATGACGATATTAGATTGGTTTTTTATTATTTCTTTGTCTCTAGCCAGTATCGGATTAGTATTCTCAGGTATTTCTTTTTATCTGATGGCTCAAACGAAAAAGGCTTTAAAGATAGTGAAAAGAGCAAAAGTCAGTAAGAAAAAACGTAAGCAGAAGAAGCGTAAAGTTAGAGACCTTATGAAGAAGATCAAAAAGCAGCGTAACTGGGGAATTACATTAGTTATAGTCTTTTTATTCTCTGGATTTGGTGCAGGTTATTCTTTGTATTATCAAGCGATGCATTTGAGTCAGAAAGATTCCAAAGCAGTGGTTCAAGGGTTTTACTTGATGGATAACTTAGAAAAAGAACTAAAAACAGCAAAAACTACAGAAAACGATGTTAAATCAGGGAAAAATATTAAATTATTAGCAGGACAATTTTCTAGTTATGGTATTTATAAAGCGACAATCAGAAATAGTGAAGCCGGCCAAAAAAAATTAAATAAATATTATAAATCAATGAAAGAATTAGGCATTAATTTGTCTTCTCAATCAAATGATTTCTTTAAAAATGAGACGCTTTTAAATGAATTTGAAACAGATTTAGCAGCTGCTAAGAAAAACCATGAGGAAGTTGTTCGTTACTTTAATATCAATAAAAATGCGTTGGTAAATAAAAAATAGTTTGGTGATTTCATGAAAAAGACCACTCATAAACAAAATAATCGAGCAGTCAAAAGGAAGTCAGAACAAAGAAAGCCAGCAGCAGGCAAAAAGACGCAACCAGTTAAAAAGATGAAGTCTCAAAAAAAGAATGTACGACCTGCTAAACGAAAACATAAGAAAGTAAATAAACAAAAAAAAAAACTTA
This sequence comes from Enterococcus sp. 7E2_DIV0204, assembly GCF_002140855.1. Lineage (NCBI taxonomy): Bacteria > Bacillati > Bacillota > Bacilli > Lactobacillales > Enterococcaceae > Enterococcus > Enterococcus sp. 7E2_DIV0204. Next base: position 818,521 of record NZ_NGKY01000001.1, on the reverse strand, counting down.
GAAAAACGAAAATACTTTTTTTTGAAATCGTATTGACTCTCTTGGTAACGATAGGAATTTTATCCGTACTTTCTCTTTTTACCTTTTCCTTTGCTAAAGTAGAAGGATATTCTATGAGTGATACGCTGGATGATGGAGAAGTTGTTGTTGTAAACAAATTATCTAAAATTAAACGTTTTGATCTTGTCTATCTTAAAGTACCAAAGTCGAAAGATAAATCAATTCGTAGAATTATTGGCCAACCTGGCGAAAGTTTATATTATAAGAATGGCCAATTATTTATTGACGAGCAAGAAAAAGATGAATCCTTTATCGATGATTACAAAAATCAGTTTGAACAAGATGGAATGCTCTATACGGAAGATTTTACGCTAAAATCACTGTCGGGAAGGCCAACGATCCCTAAAGGTAAGTATCTTGTTCTAGGCGACAATCGCCCCTATGCGACAGATAGCCGGTACTATCAGCTGGTAGATGAAAAAGAAATCATCGGGAAAGTTGAAATGAGAGTATTACCGCTTCATAAACTACAGCGAGTGAAATGATGATAGAAAAAGCATCTGATGTTCTAGTGAATGTTAGGTGTTTTTTTGTTACAAAATAAAGTCAGTTAAAAAGCAAGTTTTTTCTTTCAATATCTGTTATACTGGGAATGTTACAAGTTCCCGAAAGGATTTGTTTCGCATTATTTGAGAGCATATGTGATGCTTCAATAAACGAAATAAAGATGCCTTGTAACCGAATATAACTAGGGGGAATACATTATGACAGAGAGACATTTATTTACATCAGAATCCGTTTCTGAAGGACATCCAGACAAAGTTGCCGATCAAGTGAGTGACGCAATACTAGATGCGATTTTGGAACAAGATCCAAAAGCCCGTGTGGCATGTGAAACAAGCGTTACAACTGGTTTAGTTTTAGTTTTTGGAGAAATTTCTACTACAGCCTATGTAGATATCCAAAAAGTCGTTCGTCAAACACTGAAAGATATTGGCTATACTCGTGCTAAATATGGTTTTGATGGTGATACTGTTGCAGTTCTTGTAGCAATCGATGAGCAATCACCAGATATTGCACAAGGTGTAGATGATGCGCTGGAAACACGTGGTGACAAAGATGCTAAAGATGATATTGGCGCTGGAGATCAAGGCTTGATGTTTGGTTTTGCGGTGGATGAGACACCAGAACTAATACCTTTACCGATTTCGTTGAGTCATAAACTTGTGCGCCGTTTAGCACAATTACGTAAAGAAGAAAAACTTCCTTATTTACGTCCAGATGCAAAATCTCAAGTAACGGTAGAATATGATGAAAATGGCAAACCACAACGTGTGGATACAGTCGTGATCAGTACACAACATGATGAAGAAGCTACGCTGGAGCAGATTCAAGCAGACGTAAAAAAATTCGTTATTGAAGAAGTGATCCCAGCAGATTTACTAGATGAAGAAACAAAATATTTTATTAACCCTACTGGCCGTTTTGTTATTGGTGGACCTCAAGGAGATGCCGGGTTAACTGGACGTAAGATCATTGTAGATACTTACGGCGGTTATGCGCGTCATGGTGGTGGTGCTTTTTCAGGAAAAGATGCGACGAAAGTCGATCGTTCTGCAAGCTATGCCGCTCGATACATTGCTAAAAATATCGTTGCAGCTGGTTTAGCTGAAAAAGTTGAAGTTCAATTGGCTTATGCGATTGGTGTAGCACAACCCGTATCCATTTCAATCAATACTTTCGGGACAAGCAATGTGCCAGAAAGCAAATTGATTAAAGCTGTTAGAGAAAACTTTGACCTGCGTCCAGCAGGAATAATTGAAATGCTTGACCTACGCCGTCCAATCTACAAACAAACGGCAGCATATGGTCATTTTGGTCGTACAGACATTGAACTACCTTGGGAGCAGACAGATAAAGTCGAAGCAATCAAGAAAAGCTTGATGGAGTAAACGAGGCGGCGCTACTAATGAAAATTAGTGGCGCCGTTTTGCTGTGAATCACCACGACTGGCTCCGCCAGAGTGGATGATGAACAGTACTTGGCGACCAAAGGGAGCGAAGTTTCATTACTAGTGAATCACCAAACGCTATAATGCTAATAACAAATAGAAGCCAGCGACCAAGGGAGCGAAGTTTCATCACTAGTGAATCACCAAACGTGTTAAACTAAATGACAAATAGAAGTCGACCACTTTATTAATCGAACGGCTGACAATCATAAAGTGTTGCAGAGCAGATGATGAACAATACTAGGCGACTAAAGGGAGCGTAGCTACCTTACTAGTGAATTGCTAAGCATGTTAAACCAAACAATAAATAAAAGCCAACAACCCACAAAATAAATCATCAAGTTAGTTACAATAAACTTAAAAACGCTCATATTCAATGTAAAGTCTCGAAATAGTCTCAACAAAACTCTGTAAATGAATAAGTAACCGTATCAAAAAGAATAGCCAAAAGGATGGAGATACATGGAAAGAAAAACAAACGTCAAACTTGTAACGATCAGTGTTTTTGTTGCAACCTTTATGACAGCAATCGAAGGAACGATCGTTTCAACTGCAATGCCGACAATCGTCGGATCATTACATGGTATGGAGATCATGAACTGGGTCTTCTCTATTTACTTATTAACTAATGCAATGTTAACGCCAATTTATGGGAAGTTGGCAGATAAAATCGGGCGTAAGCCAATTTTTATGATCGGAATTATTATTTTTATTATTGGATCATCCTTATGTGGTTTGGCGCAAAATATGATAACGTTGATCATTGCCCGAGCAATTCAAGGAATTGGGGCAGGAGCAATCATGCCTGTTGCTTTGACGATTTTGGCCGATATTTATTCAATTGACAAACGTGCAAAAATGCTAGGATTAAATAGTGCAGCTTGGGGAATTGCCAGTATTTTCGGTCCTCTGGCTGGAGGGTTCATCGTAGATACTGTTGGTTGGCACTGGATTTTCTTTATTAACGTACCAATTGGTATTGTGTTAATGGGATTGATTGCTTACTTTTTAGTTGAACCAAAACGAGAAAAAAGCAAAGTGCCGATGGATATTTTGGGTAGTATTCAACTGATGCTAGTCTTATTAACCTTATTATTAGGTTTTCAATTGATCGGTGATGGCGGTTTTGATTTAAAAGTATTCCTGTACTTAGGAGCCTCATTTCTATTTTTTATCCTGTTCATCTTGGTGGAAAAAAGAGCCAAAGATCCTGTTATTGATTTGAAGCTGTTTAAAAACTCTACTTTTGTGATCGTCAATATCGTAGCGGCGTTGATCAGTGGCTTTTTGATGGGGGTAGAAGTTTATATACCAATGTGGATGCAAGGCGTACTAGGAAAAAGTGCCGGAATCGGTGGCTTAGTATTAGCCCCTATGTCGATTTTGTGGATGGTCGGTTCATTTATTGCTAGTAATTTAATGGAAAAACATACGACAAAACGAGTATTAACAATCGGGTTAAGTATTACGTTACTAGGGGGGATTTTCTTAGTATTAGTTCCAGCAACGATTTCATTTGTTTGGTTTTTTGCGATTTCTTCTGTTTTAGGCGTTGGTTTTGGGATCACGATCACAACTACTACTGTGACGGCTCAAAGCAGTGTCGATCCATCAGAAATGGGGGTTGCAACATCATTCAATACGTTAGCTAGAACAATCGGACAAACGTTAATGGTTTCGATTTTTGGTGTGATCATCAATGCCGTAACAACTTCAGAGTTAGCTAAAAGTACCTTGAAGGTTGACTCAGATGTTATGAACCAGTTAGTTAATCCGCATACAGCTAATACCATTCCAGCTGATTTACTTAAACCTCTGCGCGGCATGCTTTATGCTGGTCTGCATAATGTCTATGTAGTTGGTATTGGGCTAATCATCATTGCAATGATTTTGAATATCAGTGTCAAAAAGAAACTAGCATAATAATGGAGTTATGATTTTCTTTAAAAAAAATGACCATATTATACGTAAATTTGGCACATAAAGTTCATATTTACTTTGTATTATATTGACATACCAAAAGACAACAACTTAAGCAAATCATTTTTCATTTTTAACTCCTCCCCGCTCGTTCTTCCTAGAAGAACGAGTTTTTTGATATGTAGGTCTTAAGTCAAAACGAATCGATTTAATGGTACAATGATAGAAAAAGAAAATGAGGGATGTTGGATGGCTTTTTTACAAGTAAGTATTTATTCAAATGTATTGGAAATGGAAATGTCAATGAACGTTATACTACCACAAAAAACAGAGAAAAAAGTCGGTACAGCAACGAATGGTAGACTAACCGATGTTCCAGTAATGTATCTGCTTCATGGAATGGGCGGCAATCACAGTGTATGGGAACGACGGACATCGATAGAACGCTATGTCGCTGATTTAGGATTAGCTGTGATCATGCCATCTACTGATCTTGGCTGGTATACAGATACACGCTATGATATGAAATACTGGACCTTTATCTCAGAAGAATTGCCAACTATTTGCCATGAACTTTTCCCGCAATTAACAACGAAAAGAGCTAAAACATTTGCAGTTGGTCTTTCAATGGGTGGTTATGGTGCGATAAAACTCGGTTTGGCTAAGCCAGAAAGTTTTGGCGCTGTGGCTTCTTTGTCAGGGGCGGTAAATCTTGCTGACAGAATGGAAGATCTTTTGGCTGTTAGAGGACAAAAATTCTGGGAAGGGATTTTTGGTCCTTTCGAGCAAGTTCAAGGATCAAGCAACGATCCAATGTTTTTACTTGATCAATTAGTTAAAAGCGGCAAAACACCGCCTAATATTTTTCTTTGTTGTGGTGAAGAGGATTTGCTTTTATATGGAAATAAAAAGATGGCATCGGCGTTGACTTCTAATACTATTGAACACACATTTGAAACGGGTCCAGGAAATCATGATTGGATTTTTTGGGATACGTGGATTCAACGAGTATTGGCATGGTTGCCGTTAGAAAAATAAAGAAAAAAAGCTTGGATGAAAAAAACTCCAAGCTTTTTGCGTATTTATTATTAGAGGAACGTATCTAACCCATTTAAAAATACGCGCAAGGTTTTCATAAAAAATTCCTTTTGCTTTTCTTTTTGTCGGTATTGAATACTTTCGCTGATGTTGTTCAACTCATGTTCTTGCACGTATTGTTTCATCAAAATAATTTGTTTTTTTAAATAGTCATCCCCAGCCATGACTTTATTGTATAATTTTTTTTCCTCTGATGAATCCATTAGCATGCCGAATAATAAATGTTGTAAAGAAGTAATCGTCATATAACTTAATTCTATGGAGAACCCAGCTTCATTTAAAATTCCAAGGATCGCATCAAGGTTTCTTAAGCGGGATGGATAAGAAGGGATCGTTTGGATTTCAATTTCTGTGGCACAAGGATAGTGTTGATACAGCTCATAATAGTTTTCCATATAAGCATAAATCGTTTCTTTCCAGTTTGCTTGCGTTTTTGGCGGTATAAAGTGATTCTCGATTTCTTCAGCCATACTTTGGAGCAAGGCCTGTTTATTTTCTATGTGCCAATAAATTGCTGGGGCTTGAATACCAAGTTTTTGCGCCACTTTCCGCATCGATAGTTTTTCCAATTCAGGTTTTTCTGACAGCAATTGGAATGCTGCTTGAACGATTTTTTCTTTTGATAATTTTGAGTCCAAATTTTCTCATCCTTTTATCTAAAATAGAAGCTAACTCCTTGAATTACACTGCTAAAAATGGTAAATTGTTATGCAGCCTTATTTTACAGTGTTAAGTTTGTGAAATCAATTAAGGTAATTGTGTCTTGCCTACATCACATAATAACATTAAATGATCGTTGAAAGTTGCACAATGAATCAGGTAGGGTTAGTTTTACAAAGAAAGTTGGGATTAAGTGAGTATTATTATGGAACATGTCAAAAAGTACAAGCTAGAAGTTTCCATAGCCTTGATTACTGTTGTTGTCATGGTCATGTCGGCTTTATGGCAGCCTAAACTATTACAAAAAGTGCTAGAAGCAATTATTAAAGATGATAAGAGTCAAATGAAAGAACTTGGATTGTATTTGATTGGGATCGCAGGCTTAGGCTTGATTGCCGGTGTCTTCAATACGATTTATTCTGCTAAAGTCGCACAAGGTGTGAGTGCAGATATTCGTGAAGCAACATTTCGCAAAATCCAAACATTTTCATTTGGAAATATTGAAGAATTTTCAGCAGGTAACTTAGTGGTTCGTCTGACCAATGATGTCACTCAAATTCAAAATGTGATCATGATCGCATTGCAGTCATTATTTAGAATCCCGATCCTATTTATCGGAAGTTTTATTTTAGCGATGATGACATTACCACAATTGTGGTGGGTGATCGTCTTGCTAGTTGTTGCGGTATTCATTATTACGGCTCTATCATTTTCGCAAATGGGCAAACATTTTATGATCATTCAAACATTGATCGATAAAGTCAATGGCTTAGCCAAAGAGAATCTTTTAGGGATTCGCGTGGTTAAATCTTTTGTCCAAGAAAAAAATGAATTAAATCGTTTCACTAAAGTCAGTGAAGAGTTGACGAAACATAATTTGATCGTAGGAACGCTCTTTTCTGTGATGATCCCATCATTTATGTTGGCAGCTAATCTAGCGGTTGTAGGATCGATTTTTCTTGTTAGTAACTTAGTTAAAGATGATCCGACTGTTATCGGCAGTGTTGCATCATTTATGAGCTATTTGATGCAAATCATGATGGCCATCATTATCGGTGGAATGATGATGATGATGACTTCTCGTGCAGCTGTTTCTATCAAACGAATCAAAGAGGTGATGGATACTGTTCCAGCACTGACTTACAAAGATGTACCCGAACAAGAGTTAAATGGCAGTGTTGTTTTTGACCATGTTAGTTTCCGCTATCCAGGAGATGAGACTGATACTTTGAAAGATATTTCATTTTCTATTAAACCTGGTGAGATGATTGGGATCGTAGGAGCTACAGGAGCTGGTAAATCCACGCTAGCACAACTGATTCCACGATTGTTCGATCCATCTGAAGGAAGTGTAAAAGTTGGTGGAGTTGATTTGAAGGATGTTAATGAACATAGCCTACGTAAAGCTGTGTCATTTGTTCTTCAAAAAGCGATTCTTTTCTCTGGTACAATTTCACAAAATCTACGCCAAGGGAAAAAAGATGCGAATGAAGCAGATATGAGCCGGGCAACTGAAATTGCTCAGGCTAAAGAATTTATCGAGAAATTATCCTTACAATATGAAGCGCCAGTAGCTGAAAGAAGTAACAACTTTTCTGGTGGACAAAAACAACGTCTATCCATTTCACGTGGTGTGATCGGTGATCCGAAAATTTTGATTCTTGATGACAGTACTAGTGCATTGGATGCTAGATCAGAGCGTTTAGTTAGAGAAGCGTTAGATAACGATCTAAAAGAAACAACGACGATCGTAATTGCACAAAAAATTTCTTCTGTTGTTCATGCTGACCGAATTTTGGTGTTAGACAAAGGGCAATTAGTGGGTGAGGGAACGCACGAGGAGTTAGCGAAAACAAACCCTATTTATCAAGAAATCTATGAAACACAAAAAGGAAAGGATGAAAATAATGACTGATTTAATAAGAGCAAGTAAATTCTTTTTTCATTATTTAAAACGTTATAAACTTTCCTTCTTGTTTATTTTTGTGACGATTGTTATTGCTACTTATTTACAAGTGAAAGCACCTCAATTTATTGGTGAAGCTATTCAAGAGTTAGCAAACTATGTCGGCGCTTTGATGCAAGGAACAGATGATAAAAGCAAATTTATTGAGATTATCTGGAAGTTGTTGATTTTTTATGTATTGACCAGTGCAGCAAGCTTTATTTATAGTATCTTGTTTACCCAAGTGGTTGGGAAATCAACAAATCGGATGCGAATTGGTCTATTTAATAAATTGGAAAAATTAACGATCCGTTTCTTTGATTCACATCAAGATGGTGAAATTTTGAGCCGATTTACAAGTGATTTGGATAATATCCAAAACAGTTTGAATCAAGCGTTACTCCAAGTATTGACGAATGCTGCATTATTTGTCGGAATCTTGATCATGATGTTCCGTCAAAATGTCCAGTTGGCTTGGGCAACGATCGCCTCAACTCCTGTAGCAATTTTGATTGCAGTCGTTGTGATCAGTAAAGCGCGGAAATATGTCGATATTCAGCAAGATGAAGTTGGTAAACTGAATGGCTATATGGATGAAAAAATTAGTGGTCAACGAGTGATTATTACCAATGGCCTGCAAGAAGAAACGATTGATGGTTTTTTAGAGCATAATGAAACAGTACGTAAAGCAACCTTTAAAGGGCAAGTTTATTCAGGGCTTTTATTTCCGATGATGCAAGGGATGTCGCTTGTTAACACAGCAATCGTGATTTTCTTTGGGGGTTGGTTAGCGTTGAATGGTGACTTAGAAAAGACTGTTGCATTAGGTTTAGTTGTAACTTTCGTTCAGTATTCACAACAATATTATCAACCGTTGATGCAGATTTCATCAGGCTACAGCATGATTCAATTAGCAATCACAGGTGCTCGCCGTTTGAATGAAATGTTCGATGAACCAGATGAAGTCAATCCAAAAGATGGCAAGCAAATTGATGGAATCAGCGAATCTGTTTCCTTGAATCATGTTGATTTTGGTTATGATCCAGAAGTGCCGATTTTAAAAGATGTTTCTATAAATGTTAAAAAAGGTGAGATGGTCGCTTTAGTTGGCCCAACAGGTTCAGGAAAAACGACGATCATGAACTTGCTTAATCGTTTTTATGATGTAAATAGTGGTTCAGTAACGTTTGATGGAACAGATATTCGAGAAATAGAATTAAGCAGTTTACGTTCGCATGTAGGTATCGTGTTGCAAGACTCTGTATTATTTTCTGGTACGATTCGTGCCAATATTGCATTTGGTAATCCAGAAGCGAGTGAGGATGCAATCATTGCTGCAGCCAAACAAGCGAATATCCATGAGTTTATCATGGAACTAGAAAATGGCTACGATACAGAAATCACTGAAGAAAATAATGTTTTTAGTACAGGTCAAAAGCAGTTGATCAGTATTGCTAGAACAATCATTACGAATCCTTCATTATTGATTTTAGATGAAGCGACAAGTAATGTAGATACAGTTACAGAAGCGAAGATCCAAAAAGCGATGGATGAAGCAATCAAAGGCCGAACTAGTTTTGTAATTGCCCACCGATTGAAGACGATTTTGAATGCCGATCGCATCGTTGTTCTAAGAAACGGTGAAGTGATTGAAGAAGGAAATCATCATGAACTATTGGAGCAAGATGGTTTTTATTCGGAGCTTTATCATAATCAGTTTGTATTTGAATAAACGACTAAAAAAACTTGAGCCTTGCGTAAAGCAAGACTCAAGTTTTTTATTTATATACTCTGTTTGTTATGGCATCTTATTTTTTCTCAATACAAAACAAAATCGGTGGGTTATTCTTCTGATTAATAAACTGATAAGTCAGTACACTGTATTCTTCTTGTGGTAGTTGTTGACAATAGTTTTGTACCATAGCCAATTCAGCTTCACCACCAGTATGTCCATAATAAACAACCAAAACGATCCGTCCTTTAGATTCTAATCTAGCAAGAAGGGCACCTAAAGCTTGTTTCGTTGTATCTGGTTTTGTGATGATTTGCTTATCACTTTTAGGCAGGTAACCTAGATTGAAAATAGCTGCTCGCAATGTTGTTTCTTTTGGGATAATCGTTGCGATTGTTTCATGACCTTGATGGACTAGACGTACTTGCTCTCTTACTCCTGATTCTACAAGTTTCTTCTCAGTATTTTGCAGAGCTTGTTCTTGGACATCAAAAGCGTAGACTGAACCATTCAAGCCGACAAGTTGTGCCAGAAAAGCTGTATCATTTCCATTGCCCATCGTAGCATCTACAACCGTATCACCAGCTTGAATCACTTCTTTTAACAGTGTATGACTATAACGCATAGCAGTCTGTAACATATCAGATAAGAACCTCCTTAGTGGTACGGACATTATAGATTCCTTGCATACTATTGCGTCGTTTCATTTCATCATCGATCGCATTTAATACTTCCCATTTTTTCAAGCTCCACATGGGACCAACCAAAGCATCAGTTGGAGCGTCACCGGTCAGTCGATGAATCACGATCTCTGGCGGAATCATCTCCAACTGATCACAAATAACATTGACGTAATTTTCTCGAGTCATCAATTGTAGTCGACCTTCATGGTAATCACGTAACATTCGTGTATTGGTCATTAAATGTAGTAGATGCAACTTAATTCCTTGAATATCCGAATCAAGAATCGTTCGGCGGACATTTTCACGCATCATTTCTAAACTTTCACCGGGTAATCCGTTGATTAGGTGTGTGCAGACCCGAATCTGATGTTTGCGTAATTTCGCAACACCATCTAGATAGGTTTGATAGTTATGAGCTCTATTGATTGTATTACTGGTATGCTCATAAGTCGTCTGTAGACCTAACTCCACCCATAAATAGTAGCGTTGATTTAGCTCAGCTAAATAGTCAACTACATCATCTGGTAAACAGTCTGGACGTGTACCGATAGAAATACCGACAACACCTTTTTCATTTAACACTTGCTCAAATCGATGCCGAATTACTTCGACAGGTGCATGGGTATTGGTGAAATTTTGGAAATAAACGATATATTGATCGACCTGAGGCCATTTTTTATGCATCATATGCACTTCTTTTTGAAATTGAATCGGTAAGGGATCTTGGGGTGCTACGATCATATCTCCTGATCCAGAAACACTACAAAAGGTACAACCGCCCTTAGCCACCGTGCCATCACGATTAGGGCAATCAAATCCACCATCTAAAGGCACCTTGAAAATCTTTCCGCCAAACTGTTGACGTAAAGCATAATTCCACGTGTGATAACGTTTATTGGGATCTTCAGTATAATCAAAATCAGACATGTTCATTCTTCTTTCTATTGTTGTTTGCTTTTAAAACGCCAGACAAAGCGTTTTTCTAAATAAATCGGATAGGTCATCAATAGCCAAGCTAAACCAAAACAGAAGCCACCTAAAACGTCACTCGGGAAATGAACTCCAGCATAAATGCGGCTGATACCAATCAGCAAAATACCAAAACCTAAGATAATTTGTAAAAATAAACAAAGATTTTTTTGTTTAATAAATTGCGGTAAAAGTAAAATAATCGTTCCGTATAATAACACACTTCCCGTAGAATGCCCGCTAGGAAAGCTGTAACTATGTTCTGTGACCAAATGATCCAAGGTTGGACGTGGACGCATAAATACTAACTTGATCAATGGATTCGCCACACCAGCAATCAAAGCTGTATTGATCAAAAGCCAAAACATTTCTGCATAGTATTTTCCTCTATAGAAGATGAAAGCAATCGCAAAAGTGAGAATTCCAACAGTCAAAGGATCCGCAAATTTTGTATACCAAATAAAAAACTGATTGGCAGAAGGATAGGGAGTCCGTACGAGAGTGGTGATGGTTTGGTCAAATCCTTTCAACCAGCCAGGATAAAAACGGACCACATAACCTAGGAACATAAAGACAACTAAAAAACAGCTGCCTGCAAATTGATAGTATAATTTATTTTTCATAAAAGATCCTTTCCAAATTAGCTAAAATCCATTATAACATCAAATAAATAAGAACACATCTGAGAATATCAAAAAAAAGAAGCCTATACAAAAACTTTAAAAGTTCCAGTATAGGCTCTAAAAGCGATAGAAAATTAATCATCTTCTCCATCTTCATAATCTGATGGTCCCTCAACCGAAATATCACCAGAATTTGTTTGTAATGTGAATGTCTTCGTTCCTTTTCCTCGTGTATAAGAAGTTCGTTCTTTACCAAAAATCGTACTATCACCTAGCTTAGTCTTAGTTTTGATCGTCACGTCATATAAAACTTCTTCTGTATGCAAATGAATACTCCCTTGTTGGGTTTCGACAAATAAGTCTTTAGGAATCTCTGTTCCATATAAAGAAAAATCGCCATTAATGCTTTTGACTTTCGCTTGACCTTTAAGATCAGTTACTTGGATTTCACCATTGGTTGATTCTATTGTAGAAATTCCTTTGGCAGTATTTATATAGATATCGCCAGACGTACTAGTAGCAGACCAAGTAGAAGCAGCAAAATCATTTACTTGAAGATCGCCATTTGTTGTTTTAAGTGTTGCTTTGTCTGCTCGAACCTCACTATAAATATTAAGGTCACCATTAGCCGTTTCGATTGCTAATTTTTCTGCATTGACATCACTCACATTAATATCTGGATTATTTAGAGTGATGTCTAATTCTTTTGTTTGAACCGTTGAAAGATTGATTGTTCCAGTTGCCTTACCATCAATGATTAAACGCTCCGTATCATTTGGAATCGTTAAGGTTACGGCTGAACCTCGATCGAAAAGATCAAATTTTAATCCGTCAAGTTCCAATTTTTTCTTGTCACTATTTGCTGAAATAGCTAATTGATTGTCTTTTTCTTTAACATCTAGTGAGCTTTCAAGTGAAACTGGGACAGAACTTCGAGTCTGCATCTTTACCTTATTTGTATTTTCAGTCAAAATATAAAATTCAGCATTCCCTGAAAGATTAAGATGAATTTCTTTTGTACTTTGTTTATTTTTTATTTCGTAATTTTGTGTTTTCATGTCCGTCATAGAATGTTCAGCGCGTCTGAAATAAACGGCACTGCCTATTCCGCCGATGATCATTGCTAAAACTCCAATGGTTAGAAAAAAAGCAGTTGTCTTCTTCATATTAAATCTCTCCTCTTAAAACGCAAATATTCCATTGTAGGTAACGTCTTAATACTTTCCCAAAGAATTTTGTAAGTGGTGTCAGAATTAATAAGCCAATAACCCCAGCGCCAGAAAGAAATATACTAAAGAACAACTGGAATAGTGTACCGTCATTAAAGCCGGCAAAAACGGAGATGCCGCCCAAAATTGGTGAAAACAAGAAAAGAACAGCAACTAACCAACCAGAGAATAAAACCATAATAGCAGCAAAAATCATCCAAAACATAAAAAGAAAATTAAATGCAAGGACGCCAGCAACCTGACAGAATCGGACAAATCCGTTATGTCGTGGTCGTTCATAAGAACGGTAAGTATCATCATAAGGATGTTCTAATGTTTCTTCATAATAATAATCATCGTTTACAATCGGCTGAATTTCTTGCCAACCATCTCTTTCCAGTTTCTTTTCAGGAACGCTAATATCAAATTCTTGTAAGATTTCTTCAGCGATTCCCCGTGGTTTTCCTAAGCTTTTGGCAATTTGTTCCTCTGTTTCCCCAGCAGCGGATCGTTCTTCAAAAATTGTTTCATATTTATTCAAAACAAACATTTGCTGTTGGCTAGTCAGAGGTTTTAAGTAGATTTTCAATTCGATCAAAAAGTGCTCTTTATTCATTCGTTTTCCCCCATCTCATTTTACAATCCTGTAACTTCTTCTCCACTATAATTTTTTTTAGAGGGAATAACAAGCCCTTAATCAAAAAATCAGCCTAAGGTAAAGAGCGTAATCAGTCTTGAGACCTAGTCGGAAAAAATAATAACGGAATCAAGGTAAAACAATAAGAAAAAACTGTGTTTTAATTGTATATTTGAAAAATAAAAAAATAAAAAATATTTCTATTTTTTTTGAAAAAAGGGTATACTATAAGTCAAAGAATACTTTTTTTAGAAAATTCGGAGGATATATTATGGAGAAGTACAAATTGTCAAGAAAAGAGCGGAGGAAAGCCGAACAGAATAAGCTTGCTTATGGTCAGTTAAAAAAAGGGACAACTGTGCTTAGTTCTGCAATCGTTGTTTCATCGATTGCTGCACCGATTGCCGCACCTAAAATAGCTGAAGCCGCAGAAGATCAAAATGCTAGTGCACAAGTAAGTTACTCAGATACACCTACACATACAGAAGGCGTTCAAACACAAACGACGACTGACACAAACGATTCGATGACACAAGAGACAGAAACGACAGCACCTGATTCTTCAAGTGAAGAGACGTCTGGGACACAAGAATCATCTGAATTAAATACATCAGAAACAACCCAAAGTACTGAGACTACTGAAACGACAGATGCATCAACTGACTCTTCAACAACTGAAACCGAAAAACCAGAAGTACCTGAAACACCAAATCTTGCAATGCGTTCAGCATTTGCTGCGCAATCTAGAAGTATTAGTCCGAGTACGTTTATCGCTGAGATTGCTGGACATGCGCGCTCTGTAGCAGCAGCAAATGATTTATACGCTTCTGTAATGATGGCCCAAGCTATTCTTGAAAGTGACTGGGGCAGAAGTACTCTATCGGCCGCGCCTAATCATAATTTATTTGGGATCAAAGGAAGTTATCAAGGACAATCTGTTACGATGAAGACATGGGAAGTACTGAATGGACAATGGGTTCAAGTCGATGCTGCGTTTAGAAAATATCCTTCGTATTCAGAATCATTTAGTGATAATGCTTACGTCTTGAGGAATACATCATTCCAAGCAGGAGTGTATTACTATTCTGGCGCTTGGAAAAGTAACACGAATTCATACAGAGATGCAACTGCGTGGTTAACAGGACGTTATGCAACAGATCCTAGCTATAATTCAAAACTAAATAATATTATTACAACGTATAATTTAACACAATATGATACTCCTTCATCAGGCGGCGGCAACACTGGTGGAAGTACAGGAGAAGGTAATACAGGCGGTAATGGCAATACAGGAGGCAACACAGGTGGTGAGACAAGCGGCCAAGATGTGACACATACAGTAAAAGCTGGTGATAGCCTTTGGGCATTGTCTGCTAAATACGGCACGTCGATCGCGAACATCAAGAGCTGGAATAAACTTTCTAGTGATGTCGTTTATGTAGGCCAAAAACTGATTGTGAAAAAGGGCTCTGGTAATACAGGAGGTAACAATAACGGTAATACAGGCGGTAACACAGGAGGCTCTGGCAACACAGGTGGTTCTGGTAATGTTGGAACAACAAACACGTACTACACAGTAAAATCAGGCGACTCATTATGGGCGATTGCTAATGCGAATGGTATTAGTCTTACTAATTTACGCCAATGGAACAATTTAAGCGGAGATATGATTTATCCTGGACAAAAACTAATCGTGAAAAAAGGTGCTGGTAACGCTAGTGGTGGTAGCACAGGCGGTAATACTGGCGGTTCTGGCAATACAGGTGGTTCCGGTAATACTGGAACAATAAATACGAATTACACAGTAAAATCAGGCGACTCATTATGGGCGATTGCTAATGCGAATGGTGTTAGTATTGCTAATTTACGCCAATGGAACAATCTAAGCGGAGATATGATTTATCCTGGCCAAAAATTGATTGTGAAAAAGGGTTCCGGCAGCACTGGTGGTAATACGAGTGGCAGCAATAGCGGCTCAACAGGTAACACAGGTGGTTCAAATAATGCTGGATCAACAACTGGTTCGTACACAGTAAAATCAGGTGATTCTCTTTGGGCAATTGCTAATGCGAATGGTGTAAGTGTTGCTAATCTACGTCAATGGAATAATTTAAGCGGAGATATGATTTATCCTGGTCAAAAATTAATCGTGAAAAAAGGAACTGGCGGTTCTGCTGGGTCATCGAATACTGGTAATCAAGGCGGCGGACAAACAACAGGTTCGCATTCTGTAAAAAGTGGCGACACTTTATGGGGACTTGCTCAAAAATATGGAACTAGCGTTCAAAGAATCAAACAACTGAACGGTTTATCCGGCGATATCATTTATATTGGTCAAACGTTAAAAGTAAAATAAAAGATTGAACTTGACTTGAATATTTGGTAGTATGATAGCATATAGAATATAGCTAAACGGTGAAAAGGAATAGTAGAAAGAACCATGTTTTAGAGAGCGTATGGTTGGTGAAAATACGTACAGAAGCTTTCGAACTCGCCTTTGAGTTATTTTACTGAACAAGTATAAAGAATCCACTTTATTAAGTAAAATCGGCGGCGGTCGTTACAACGCTGAGGCTTGTATGTATACAAGTGAATTTAGGTGGTACCACGTTGTCAATTATACGTCCTATAGGAGTTTTTCCTGTAGGGCGTTTTTGTTGCAAATCACAGCGATTGCTTGCTGAGCTGATGATGCGCAATACTTGGCGACCACAGGGAGCGAAGTAACCATACTAGTGAATCACCAAAAGTCTAGATCTAAAAAAGTTAAGAGATGGTAAGTAAATCACCATTAAGGTCTTAAATGATCAAAGCTAGGCTACGCCAGAGTAGATGATGCATAATACAAGGCGTACAATGGCAGTAAAGTTAAATCGCCACTAAAACATACGAATAAAAAAGCTACTTAAACAGGAGGAGAAAAACGTGAGTTACAATCACAAGCAAATCGAGAAAAAATGGCAAAAATATTGGGCAAAGCACAATAGCTTTACAACCCATGACGATCCTAGCAAGGAAAAATTCTATGCTCTAGATATGTTTCCTTATCCATCTGGACAAGGTCTTCATGTTGGACATCCAGAAGGATATACTGCAACAGATATTTTATCTCGAATGAAGAGAAGTCAAGGATACAGTGTTTTACATCCAATGGGGTGGGATGCCTTTGGTTTACCAGCAGAACAATATGCACTTGATACTGGAAATGATCCAGCAGAATTTACGAAAAAAAATATTGAAACGTTTAAACGTCAGATCAATTCATTAGGATTCAGCTATGATTGGAACCGTGAAATTAATACGACAGATCCAGAATATTACAAATGGACACAGTGGATCTTTACAAAATTATATGAACATGGCTTAGCTTATGAAGCAGAAGTTGCCGTTAACTGGGTACCAGAACTTGGAACAGTAATTTCAAATGAAGAAGTTATTGATGGGAAAAGTGAACGCGGTGGCTATGATGTTGTCAGAAAACCGATGCGCCAATGGATGCTTAAAATCACAGCTTATGCAGATCGTTTACTGGATGACTTAGAGTTAGTGGACTGGCCTGAGAGCATTAAAGATATGCAACGAAATTGGATTGGCCGCTCAGAAGGTGCAAATGTTGATTTCAAAATCAAAGGCAGTGAGGACACTATCACAGTTTTCACTACCCGAGCAGATACTTTATTTGGTGCTAGTTACTTAGTTGTAGCGCCTGAATTGAAGATAGTGGATGATATTACGACCCCAGAGCAAAAGGCCGCAGTTACAGCTTATCAAGAAGAAGTAAGCAAAAAATCTGATTTAGACCGTACAGACTTATCTAAAACAAAAACGGGAGCCTTTACAGGAGCGTATGCAATCAATCCAGTGAATGGAAAAGAAATTCCAATTTGGATCGCAGATTATGTTTTAGGAAGTTATGGAACAGGAGCGGTGATGGCAGTACCTGCTCACGATGAAAGAGATCACGAATTTGCTACTAAATTTGAGATTGAAATGATTCAAGTCATTGAAGGTGGCGATATTACAAAAGCTGCTTATACTGGTGATGGTTTGCATATCAATTCTGATTTCTTAGATGGTTTAGGGAAAGATGCTGCAAATGAAAAAATGTACCAATGGTTAGAAGAAAAAGGATGCGGCAAAAAAGAAGTTACTTATCGTTTACGTGACTGGTTGTTTTCTCGCCAACGTTATTGGGGGGAACCAATCCCTGTGATTCATTGGGAAGATGGTACTACGACAACTGTTCCAGAAAATGAATTACCACTAAGATTACCAAAAACAGATGATATTAAACCAAGTGGAACAGGAGAATCACCACTTGCAAATATCACTGAATGGATCAATGTAGTTGATCCTGAGACAGGTAAAAAAGGCAAACGCGAAACCAACACAATGCCGCAATGGGCAGGAAGCTCGTGGTATCATTTACGTTATATCGATCCTCATAACAAAAATGAACTTGCTAACTATGAAAAACTAGAGCGTTGGTTGCCTGTCGATATTTATATTGGTGGAGCGGAACATGCAGTTCTTCACTTGTTGTATGCACGTTTCTGGCATAAATTCTTATATGATATCGGCGTTGTACCAACGAAAGAGCCATATCAAAAATTATATAACCAAGGAATGATCTTAGGCCAAAGCTTCCGTAATAGCCGTGGTGTATTAGTACCAACCAATATGGTTGAAAAACGAGACGGAGTTTGGGTCAATAGTGAAACTGGTGAAGAGCTTGAAGAAGCACCAGCCAAAATGAGTAAGTCATTGAAAAATGTTGTGAATCCAGATGATGTTGTTGAAAAATACGGAGCGGACACGCTTAGAATGTATGAAATGTTCATGGGACCGCTAGATGCTTCAATTGCTTGGAGTGAAAATGGACTTGAGGGTAGCCGTAAATTCCTAGATCGTGTGTGGCGCCTGATCGTAGATGAAAATAATAAAATGCGTGATCGAATTACAACGATAAATGATGGACGTTTAACTAAGGTTTATAATCAAACAGTTAAAAAAGTAACAGAAGATATGGAAAACCTACATTTCAATACAGCGATTTCTCAATTGATGGTCTTTGTTAATGAAGCAAACAAAGTAGATGTTTTACCATATGAATACATTGAAGGTTTTGTTCAATTACTAGCACCGATCGCACCGCATATCGGTGAAGAACTATGGGCGATCCTAGGAAATAAAGAAAGTTTAACCAATGCTCCTTGGCCGATATATGATGAAGCAGCCTTGATCGAAGATGAGGTTGAAGTTGTGTTCCAGGTCAACGGAAAAGTTCGTGCAAAATTGAATATTGCTCGAGGATTAAGCAGAGACGAATTAGAAGAAAAAGCTTTAGCAGCTGAAGAAATCCAATCATTTATCAATGGAAAAACAGTACGCAAAGTGATTGTTGTTCCAGATAAATTGGTAAATATCGTAGCAAATTAAAGAGGAAAGAAACAGAGATGCTGAATAAAACCAGTATCTCTGTTCTATTTTACTATCAATTAAAAAAGGAGCAAGAAAATGATTAGTCATGTAACCTTTATCGTTCAAGATTTAGAAAAAGCCACACTATTTTTTGAAACAATATTTGATGCAAAAGAAGTGTATTCAAGTGGCGTAGACACGTTTTCGATAGCGCAAGAAAAATTTTTTTTAATCGATGATCTTTGGATAGCAGTCATGCAAGGAGAATCATTACCAACAAAAACATACAACCACGTTGCCTTTAAAATCACTGAAAGTGACTATGAGACTTACTTAGACAAAATCAATTCTTTAGGTTTAGAAATAAAAGCTGGTCGCCCGCGAATAGCTGGAGAAGCAAGCTCGATTTACTTCTATGATTTCGATAATCACTTATTTGAACTACACACAGGTACACTAGCTGAACGCTTAAAAGTCTATCAATCAGTTTCAGAATAACCCTATTTTGCACAATGTATGGGATCATGCTACAATATAACTAAGAAATGACGAAGGTGGTGAATAAGTACAATGGTCAACATGCCAAAAATAACAGCGGGTTTTTCATATATAATAACGTACCTAGCGTTTTGTCATGTTATTATTTCCGATTTTTTATCTCAAGGGACAAGTGTGTCCAAAAAAGGATAAAAAATTAAATAAAACAGACCATTCAGACTTATTTACTTGTAAATGACCAGTCATAAAATAACGTGAGGTTAGTTTTTTTAATCGCTCTATGTAATGAATCAGAGCATTAAATAATTAACGAACAGTAAATAATGAAGGTTGAGCGAAGAACTTTGTTCAGCCTTTTTGCTTACGCTAAAAAGTAAGTAAAGTGTCGTTTAAAAACAGAACCAAGCTATTTTTATCGATCTGTCTGAGTGGCAGAAAGAGGAGTATATGTTAGTACAATTACAAAAAATAACTAAGAATTATGGAACTATCCCACTATTTGAATCATTAAATCTACAAATAAATCAGGGAGAAAAAATAGGGTTGATCGGTGTAAATGGCTCCGGTAAGTCGACTATTTTGAAAATCATTACAGGACTTGAAACAGTTGACTCAGGAACCGTCAGTTGTAAAAAGCATGGGCGGATTGGTTATTTGGCTCAAATGCCAAAAGCAAGTGAACAGTGTGTAAAAGAGTATCTGTTAGAGACGTTTACAGTGCTAAATTCGCTTCAAAAACAATTAACACATTTAGAAGAACAAATGATTAGCTCAGAGATAGAACTAGAAAAAGTACTCGTTCACTATGGGCAAAAGCAAGAAGAATTTCAACAAGCCGGTGGATATGAAATGGAAAACAAATTAGAGATGATTGCGAATGGTTTAATGATTAAGTACTTGCTATCAAAAAAACTTTCGGAATTAAGCGGTGGGGAACAGACTATCGTCAATTTAGCTAGAATTTTATTACAGGAAAATGATCTTGTCCTATTGGATGAGCCAACAAATCATTTGGATGCTAAAAGAATTACTTGGCTAGAGGGTTATTTATCACATGAAAAAACGGCTTATTTGATTGTTTCACATGACCGCTTATTTTTGGATCATACGGTAGAAAAAATTGTTGAATTGGAAGATGGGCGTATTCAAGAGTATAAAGGAAACTATTCTATCTATAAAAAGCAAAAAAATGAGCAACTAGAAAAAATAAGAAAAGATTTTGCAGAACAACAAAAAGAAATCAAAAAATTGAAATTAGCAATTCGGCGTTTTCGACAATGGGGGCATGAAGGAGATAATGAAAAATTCTTCAAAAAGGCCAAACAGTTAGAGAAACGCTTAGAAAAAATTCAAAAAATTCCTAAGCCTAAAGATAAATCAAGTAAAGTAAGTAAAAAATTCAAAGAAAGTAACCGATCAGGTAAAGAGGTTCTTCAATTTAAGGAAGTTAGCAAGTATTATTCGGACCGCTTATTATTTGATAAGATCGATTTTTCATTATTCTGGCAAGAACATTCTGCAATCATAGGCGAAAACGGTGTTGGTAAAAGCACGTTGTTGAAACTTGCCTTAAAAATAGAGGCTTTCGATAGTGGTGAAATCAAACAGGGGACAAATCTTCAAATTGGGTATTTACCTCAAGTAATTGAGTATAAAACACCTAGCCAAACAGTCTTGCAGTTCTTCAGTCAAGCTTGCTCATTAGGAGAACAAACCAGTCGCCAAGTGTTAGCGAGGTACTCTTTTTATAGTGAAGACGTAATGAAACAAGTTCGTTTTTTAAGCGGTGGTGAGAAAATCCGCTTAGAGCTAGCGAAACTAATGCATAAAGAGGTCAATTTTTTATTGTTGGATGAACCTACTAATCATTTAGATATTGAAACAAGAGAAGAGATTGAAGAGATTTTAGAAGAGTTTAAGGGAACTATGTTGGTAGTGTCACATGATCGTTTCTTTCTTCAAAAAATGTTTGAAACATTTTTAATTGTCGACCAGTGTAAGATCAGAAAAGAGATAGGAAAATATATGGATGTGACGATGTAAGAGTAACAATATAATCTAAAAAGGGAAGAATGAGATAAAACAGCGTCTATATTTTGTCTCATTCTTCACCAGTTAGTGCCAAGGAATTAAGAAAAAGAACATGAAAATATAAAAAAATAAAGAATGAATCGGAGAACTTTATAAAAACTTAATAAGTGTGAGTTAGCGAACAATTCCTTATAAATGTGGGAAAAAGAAATCAAAAGATTGAAATTGTTTACTATAATTTGAATATAAAATAAATGAAATATAAAAATTAGTACTATTAAATTGAAATTGGCCATGAGTTGCAATACAATAATAAAGCATTATCAAAAAATGTTTGTTTTAGTTTCTATAAAATTGCTGGGAGGACTGTCATGAAAAAAATTAATCATTTGATATTTACTTGTTTAATTATTTTAATAATTTTTCCGAATGATTGGTCCTATGCCATGGGAACTAGTCAATCGGTTGAGGAGACTTCAAAAACGACTGAGACAACTGAGTCCGACTTATCATCAGATTCTACGGAAGTCGAAACTGTAGATTCTTCAATTATACAGGATTCCATCACCGAAGAAACGGATAGTACTGAAAATGAAAAAATAACAGATACTATTGATATAAAAAATAGAACAAAGGAAGATGAACCTAAAACAGTTAAAAACAGAGCTTTGGAGGTCGCTTCACAAGCTGAAGATGGCTTCTGGCTAGTTGATTCGGTAGCTACATTGACCGAATATTTAAAAGACAGCCAAAAACTAAATTTTCGTTTAACAAATGATATTGACTTAGGCTCAACTGGTTTTCAGCTTAAAGATAAGATGATTATTGATGGGGCAAATCACATTATTACATATAATAAAGGTGGCTCATCTGCAAGCGGTTTTTATGCAAATCAAGCAAATGCTGTAATTGAGATTCGTAACACACAATTTGGTAATAGCGATGGCTCAGGTGCAGTAGGCTATTACGGAATTATCTCCGGTGGATCGGCAGCTAATATGACTTTTATCTTTGACGGGGTTGATTATTATTCTACAAACGGGCAAATGATATACAACGTAAATGGATCGGTCATCATGCGCGGGCAAAATACGATTGACCAAAGAGGCACAAGTACATATTCCCAAGAATGGGCAGAAATAAATTATGTAGAAATTCAAAGTGGTCATACATCAATCAAACATTCAGGGACGACAGAAGCATTTATTTGGTCGAATGGTAATGCTGCTGCTAATCCGCATGCGGGAACTTCTCAAATCGTAGTGAAAGAAAATGCTCAACTAGATATACAAACGAATGGAAACGTTATGTATGGAACACTATCTCCGAGTTATATTGTTGAAAAAAATGGTGTTTTCAATTTGGACAAAGTTACGTTAGCGTCAACAAGTTCAAGAAACCGATTTTTTGCCGCCAACCTAACACAACCAATTACGTTTGATTTTAAAGAGAATTCGCAAGTGAATTTTACATTACCATTGCCTATTAATCTTTATACGGCTAATGGTGGTATGACAATTGGTGAAAATGCAGATGTTTCAATAGATGTCGCAAATGGCAGTGTCTTTTCATCATCTGCTTCCAGCTCTTTTGCAGTTAATATGAACAAAGTCAAACAAGCTTCATTTGCTGGTACAAGTCCTGGAACTTTGGGACTTAATGGTGCTAGTGGTGCTAATAATTTGTCATTTACAAGTAATTACTTACAAAAAATTGAGACATTTTCAAGTAAAGAGAATAACACGCCCACACAAGAACTATTTAAAAGTGCTTCTGATTTAAGTGTCCAAGGAAGTAACTTTAGCAATATCGCTAGTTCGCCAGATCCTTTTACTGCACAAGAAATTAGTGCTTTAAACGGGGCTAAGAAACTTGTTTTTAGTGAATTTATGGAAGTTCCGGATCAATTAGGCTTGACTGCGGCTGATGAAACAGATACGTCAGTTTCACTATACGGTTCATCAATAAACAATGGCAGCGCGGCGACAGAAGTGAAATTTTTCTTGTTTACTGCACAAGAAGATACGAATGATTTGGGCAAAGCTAAGCACATTGTGACGTTGGATGACTTTACCGAGCAAGAAAATACCAGACTTAATTCAACTTATAAGGTAACGATTGCTGATTTAAACCCGAATACTACGTATTGGGCGCAAATGGTTGTTATCAATCAAGCTGGTGCAAGTGAGTTTTCTGATTCTGAGCAGTTTGTTACGAAGCCTCAACTAAAAAAAATCACGGCAGATGTTACTACGACTTCAGCATTCATTAATGGCGAACTAGCTAGCGATACGGGACAATGGACCGATTATTCAAATGGAGAAGATGGTGCTATTCCTGGTCAACCAGCCTATTATGGCGGTGTTTATCAACAAGTCAAGGTTGAGTATAGCCAAAATAAAGACTTTCCAGCTCAGGAAACAAAATCCCAATTTGCAGATCTTTCAGGCGACAAAAACCAAAAATTCTCAACCAAATTAAAAGGCTTAGTTGGTGACGTCACGTACTATGTTCGGTTAAGAGTCATTGGCATTTCTGGTGAAGAAGTTATCTTGGCGATGACGCCTTTGACTGAATTTCAAACAGTAACGGAAATCATCAAAGTTGAAGTACCGATCGAAATGGCTTTTCAGACACAGAATAAAGATCTTGGCACAGCTCAAGCAGGTGAATTATCATCTGGAGATTATCAGGTTATAAATAAAGGAAATACAGATACAAAGATGTCAATAACAAATCTAATTAAAGAAAATAAAGATGCTGATCAGTTGCTACTATTGAACAGTCTTTCTGGAAATGCTGGGCAAAATGAACTTGCTTTACAAATGCTGATCAATAATGATCAAGCAGCCCCACTTTTTTTAACGAGTGATTTAACAAGCAATCCTTTATCGATCGGTACATTGAATGCCAATGAACAAAAAAATCTGACGCTTAGAGGAAAGTATTTTAACCCAACGAAACAAGCGATATTTCCATCGTATAAGATGACGTTTAAAGTTGAAAAAAATGAAGAATGAGAGGGATTCTATGGATAAAACAACTCAAACTGATGAAGAAAAAAAGAAAAAGAAACGATTACTGCTCATACTTTTACTACTCTTGTTAGCTGTTTCAGCAGGTGGCTTATATTATTATTTTTCAACAAAAACAGAACCAGTTCAAGTCGTTTCCGGAGATTACTTGCCTGATACAAAAGGTGCTAAGAAAATGAACGACAAGGAAGTAAAAGAGGCTGAACAAAAAGCAGTTGATGCGAGTAAGTTCAATATGGTCATCAAATCAGAAGCTGTCTTTGAGACTGGTGACAGTGAAGGTAGTCTATATATTCAAAATCCAGTTGAAAACGGCTATCCAATCAATGTGGTGATTCGTTTAGACAGTAATAATGAACAGATTTATTCATCTGGCGCAATTCAACCAGGTTATGAAATAAATGGAGCAAAACTGGATAAAAAACTTGCTCAAGGAGATCATCCAGCAACGGCCACATTTGACATCTATGATGCAAAAACAACTGAAAAACGTGGACAAGTACAAGCTGGAATTACAATTCGTGTCAACAACTAATATCGTTATTTAGCAGGTTTTCTGTTAAAAATAAATCATCTAACACATAGAGGGAGAAATAATATGAAAAAAACGAATTTTTTACTTACTGCAATGATGCTAGGTCTAAGCATATCAGGATTAACACAACTAGCTTCAGCTGAAACAATCGATGGAGAAAACTCAGCAGATGTTATTATCAATGGAACGATTGGTAAATTAGATAATACAGATCCAGATACAAACATTCCAGAAGGGTCTGATGAATGGATCAATGTTACAGTGGATACAACAACTGCATTCCATACAACAACTGCAAGCGCACATAAAAACATTGAGTCCGCTGATTATAGCATTACAAATAATTCAGGTCGTGGTGTTGCTGTGACCTTGAATAAAATGGTGGGAACACCCAAATATGTCGACACCCTAACAATCAATGCTAAAGGTAGTGGTTTAGTTGCGGCCCCTACAGCAACTAATTTAGTTGAGAGCAATGCATTAGCAGATTTGACAAGTGCACCTGTTTGGATGCGTTTAGCTAATAAAGATGGACGTTTAAATATTGATACAGATGCTGCCTCTGCGTATGCTAACACTGCAAAATTCTACTATACAGGTACAACGGTTGCTGATTTACCAGCAAATGTTGAGCAAAACACGACAGCAGAAAACTACACATTGACATTAAAATTCACATCGATCCAAAAAGATGGGACGACACTTGGTGTAACACCATAATTCAATAAAGGACTGTGATAAACAATGAAGCAATTTAGTTGTCACATCATTATGCTCATTCTTTTGATTGTGGGAATTGGTTTTCATCAAGAAGCTATCTATGCTGTTTCAGCGGAAGTTGAAGTGAATGGGCAAATCGGTGGAAATAAAACGAATGCGCAGCCACAACCGCCAAAAGAAATCGAATCAGAACCAAATCAAAAATTAGCACAGCCGAAACAAACACACATAGGACTAAGAGAATTTCCAAGTACAGGTAGTATTATAGAAGTGATCACGCCCATTGGGTTATTATTGCTATTGATTTATTTACTACTTAATAGATGGGAAGCACATAGAAAAACTACTCATAAATGATGAAGAGCCTAAAGCGTAACTCCAAAAGTTATGCTTTAGGCTCTTAGTATTCGAAGAAATGGTGGGAGCAGAGAGAACTACTACTCTTTCTGAGTGCTAAGAATTGAAGGATTGTGGCTGGCTTTTTTCAGAGTAGATAGTGAAGTTCTTTCAATTGCATTTCAACAATAAAAGTAGTAAAAAAGGAATTGACAGCGTTTTCTTGTTGTGCTATATTTAGTGTAGTTGATGGAATTGTTACTGATTTTTTCAGGCATAACCATAATATAGTAAAGATGATAAAATCGTTTTTTTATCGTTCTTGCTATGTTATGGTTTTTCTTATTTTATGTTGTTACTGTTTCAATTATCTGACTTCGTGGTTTAGTATTACGTTTTTAGAATCATCTAGCTTCACGAGCTCGTTCAGCTTTTAGAATGGAGGTGGAACATGCATATAAAAAAACGGATCAATAATAATGTTGTATTAGCTATGGATGGCGAATTAGAAGTGATCGTTGTTGGTAAAGGCTTAGGCTTTCAGGTATATCCTAATGATCCTATAGACACAACACTGATTCAAAAAATCTATCTGCCTACTGAAAAAATGAGTGTTAAGCAAATGGCTGTTTTATTGAATGAAGCAAGTTTTGAAGAGATTTTATTGGTAGAGAAAATAGTTAAAATTGGTGAAGCTGAGCTAGGTAGAACAATCAACCCAGTTATTTTATTTAGTTTATTGGATCATCTATTATTTGCTTTTAAGCGGCATGAAGAAAACTTGAGAATTCGTAGTCCAATCGAATGGGAGATCAAACAATTTTATCCAAAAGAAGTTGAAGTTGGTTTGCAGGCAATCAGCTTAATAAAGGAAGAAAAAGAGATTGTTTTAGCCGAATCAGAAGCTATCTTTATCGCGATGCATTTTGTGAATTATCAATTTGATCAAGAGTCAATGGAGACAACTATGGATTATATGGAAGCGATGGGGGATATTACACAGCTCGTTCGGTACTACTTTCAAGTAGAGTTAGACGAAACTTCAATCAACTATCAGCGTTTCTTAAATCATTTACGTTACTATTTAATGCGTTTGAATACACAAGAAACGATGAATCCACTTGATAATGAGGAAATCGTTTTGACTGTTAAAAAGAAATACCCAAAAGAATTCAAATGCAGTTTGAAAATTAGCAATTATTTAGAAGAACGCTACAATAAACAAGCTACCTTTGATGAACAGTTGTACTTAACATTGCATTTGGTCCGCTTGTTGCATTCGTAAATATCAATACAAGGATTCGTTACAGTTTGGCTGGCAAAACCTGTTTGAAAAAGATTATTTTCTAAAGAAAATAGTTTTTTTGAACAGGTTTTGTTTTTTTATGAAAGTGTTGGATATAAAGAAACTATTGAGTAGAAAAGAGGAGAAAATATGCAGGATTTAGCCAAGAAAATCATTACACTTGTGGGCGGTGATGAGAATATCAACAGCTTGACTCATTGTGTCACAAGACTACGGTTCAATTTAAAAAATGAATCTAAAGCACAAACAAAAGCGCTTGAAGAACTTGATGGAGTGATGGGGGTTCAAAGACAGGGCGGACAATATCAAGTAATCATTGGCGGAAAAGTCGGAAAAGTCTACGCTGAAATTATCAAAATTTTGCCTCGTCTAGATGACTATGATGCGCAAGAAGAGACGAGTGGAGAAAAAGATTCTTTATTAAACCGTTTGATCAATACCTTATCAGCGATTCTTGTTCCCAGTTTGGCGCCAATTGTAGGCGGAGGGATGCTAAAAGGATTCTTATTTATGCTGACTAGTCTAGGGTGGGCTGATCCAGAAAGTGGTACGATGTTTGTACTAAATATGACTGGGGATGCAATGTTTTATTTTTTCCCATTTCTATTAGCGGTGAGCAGTGCACGTAGATTTAAAACGAATGAGTACATGGCATTAAGTTTGGCGGGAGTTTTGATGTATCCAACATTGCTTAATGCGGCGCTTGCAGGTGAGATGACCAATGTTCAGTTTTTAGGTTTCTTACCTGTTCCAGTTGTCAATTACAGCAGTTCGATTTTACCGATTATTTTGGCGGTTTGGCTATTGAGTTATGTTTATCGTTTCTTTGAAAAAGTGATTCCAAGTATGATTACAGTGATTTTTACACCATTGCTTACGTTGCTCCTGATGGTTCCAGTGATGCTAGTCGTTTTAGCACCGATTGGTTTTTATGTCGGGGAATATATTGCCCAAGGAATTGAAGCATTGATCAATTTTTCACCATTAGTATCCGGGTTTGTGATTGGTGCAAGTCGACCGTTACTAGTCTTAATGGGGATGCATCATGCGATTCGTCCAATCACGCAACAGCAAATCGCAACTTATGGCTATTCCACAATGGGACCAATGAATTTTATGAGCACAATGGCTCAAGCTACGGCTGCTTTTGCTATATATTTCTTGATTTCAAATAAAAAAATGAAACAAGTAGCATTGTCTTCAACGGTTTCAGGTTATCTTGGAATTACTGAACCTGCTTTATATGGTGTTTTAGTAAAGTATAAAGCTGCTTTTGTCGGTGCGTCTTTAGGTGGTGGAATCGGTGGTGCTGTTGGGGCTCTTTTAGGGGCGAAATCGATGGCACCGGTAATGCCAAGTGTTCTGTCTATTCCAGTTTTTCTGAATGATGGGGCAGCGGGATTTATTATTGGTTTGATTGTTACGTTGATTGCTACTTTCCTCATTACGTTTTTATTAGCCAAGAGTATCCTTAAAATCGATGATCAACCTGAAACAAGTAAGGTGAAAGAAGGGCAGATTGAGAAGGGACAAAATGTTGTAACAATTGGGACTCCAGTTTCAGGTACTGTATATCCAATTAGTGATGTTGCAGATCAAACATTTTCAAAAGAACTCGTTGGCAAAGGAATTGCGATTATGCCGGATGAAGATAGAATCGTCTCGCCGATCGACGGTATAGTCACAATCGCTTTTAAGACAAAACATGCTATTGGTTTAACGACAAAAGAGGGGATCGAACTATTGATCCATGTAGGGTTAGACACGGTGGAGCTGGAAGGAGAGCACTTTGAGTTATTGTGTAAACAAGGACAAACAGTTCATGTAGGAACGCCTCTGATTCAATTTGACCGTAAGAAAATCAGCGAATTAGGGTACGATATCAGTGTGATAGTTGTTGTTACAAACTCGGATGAGTATTTATCTGTTTTGGCACTTGATGATCAAAAAAAGATAACGGAAGAAGAGACGTTGATCACGATTGTGCCTGGACTATCGCATGCTGAGGATGAGGTAGATTTAGTTTTGGAGTAAGTGGGAAAAAGATGTGGAAAAGGACAAGGTGAAGTGGAGCGGAACGATGTTACCATATGTTATCTAGCTGCACAAATCAATCCTTAGGAAAATAGATAAATTGTCAGTGAAACAAAGAACGTTTCAATGCCAATTTCCTAATTTTCTACAGGATTAAACGATTTGTTCCGCTTTTATAGTTATCTAGCTACATGGGCTAGCTCTTCGGGAAAAAGATAAAAATAGTTTGTGGTAAAGAGCACCACAATCGATTTTTCCTATTTTCCTGTCAGAGCTGAACGAGCCCGCTACGCTTTTAATGTTATCTAGCTTCACGGGCTAGCCTCTCGGAAAAAAAGATAAAATCTGATTGTGACAAAGAACGTCACCCTCATATTTTCCAATTTTTCTGTCGAGGCTTAACGAGCCCGCTACGCTTTTAAATTTAGGAGGAAATAATATGAAAATTATTACAGTAAAAAATTATGATGAATTAAGTAAAGTTGCAGCACAACTGTTGATAGGAGAAATGTTTCAACGTCATGAACGGGTGAATTTAGCTATTACAGCTGGGACTACACCGATTGGGATGTATGAAAAACTGGTTGCGGAAGTGAAAAATAAAGATTATTTTTCTAATGTACACTACTATAATTTTGATGAAATCCCTTATAAATCAGGGATACGTGAAGGAGTAACGATCGGAGATCTAAGAGAATTATACTTTGATCCTGCAGGGATTTCAGAGGATCAAATCCATATTTTAGATGGAGAAAATTATGAAAAGCAAGATGAACGAATTGAGGCTGCTGGTGGTTTAGATGCAATTTTATTAGGAATCGGTTCAGATGGACACTATTGTGGAAACTTGCCTGGAACAACTAAGTTTACTGATTTTACAACGAAAGTTATTTGTGATGGAGCGATGAAAGAACGGATTGCTCCGCATTTTGAAGATCGTGCTGAAACACCAGATTTTTATGTTACAATGGGACCTAGAAGTGTGATGGCTGCAAGACACTTGATTCTTTTTGCTAGTGGTACAAAAAAAGCGAAAATTATGAAAGCGTTTATTGAAGGCGCAATCACTGATGAAATCCCTGCTTCTATTTTGAAAATGCATCCGCATTTGACAATTATTCTTGATGAGGAAGCAGCTAGTTTATTAGATAAGGAGAAATGATCAATGAGTAAATCAGTATTTCCAGACAATTTTTTATGGGGCGGTGCGACAGCTGCTAATCAATATGAAGGTGGGTATCTTTCAGGTGGCAAAGGGTTAAGCACTTTAGATGCAATCACAGGTGGTAACCATACAACACCAAGAATGATCACTTATAAAACTAAAGAAGGTAAGATCGAAACCTGTACGAGGGGAGCTGCGTTGCCAGAAGGGGCAGTTGGGTATGTGGATCCTAACCAATACTATCCAAGTCATGTAGCAACCGATTTTTACCATCATTATAAAGAAGATATTGCTCTATTTGCAGAGATGGGGTTTAAATGTTTTAGACTATCGATCGCTTGGTCTAGAATTTGTCCAAAAGGAACGACTGAAATCAATGAAAAAGGATTAGCCTTTTATGATAAAGTATTTGATGAGCTATTAAGCTATGGCATTGAGCCAATCGTAACGATTAATCATTTTGATATCCCCATGTATTTAGCAGATGAACTAGATGGTTGGTCAAGTAGAAAAGTAATTGATTACTTCTTATTTTTCTGTGAAACGTTATTTAAACGCTATAAAGATAAAGTCAAATACTGGATGACGTTTAATGAAATTAATTTTTTACGTAGTTGGACTCAAATCGGTATCCATCAAAATGATAAACAAGCAAAATATCAAGCAGCCCATCACTTATTTGTAGCAAGTGCTAAAGCTGTTACATTAGGTCATGCGATCAATCCGGATTTTAATATTGGAATGATGGTGGCTTATATCCCAAGTTATCCAATGAGCTGCAATCCAGAAGATGTGATGGAAGCAATCCAATTTAATCGTGAGCAAGAATTTTATATTGATGTGCAAGTTAAGGGGTATTATCCAGCTCATAAACTGAAAGAATTCGAACGGGAAAATATTGTGATCAAAAAAGAGGCTGGTGATGACGAGCTTATTCAAGCTGGAACAGTTGATTACATTGGCTTTAGTTATTATATGTCAACCGTTTCTGCATCTAATCCAGATGAAGTCAAATTTGTGGGGGGAAATCAAATGCCCGCTGTTAAAAATCCATACTTACAAGAATCAGATTGGGGTTGGGCGGTTGATCCATTAGGGTTGCGTATTTCTTTATGTAAACTGTATGATCGTTATAATGTACCATTATTTGTTGTAGAGAACGGTTTTGGTGCGGTGGATCAAGTTGAAACGGACGGTACGATCCAAGATGATTACCGGATCGATTACTTCAGTAAACATATCGCTGCAATGAGCGATGCAATCGAATTAGACGGTGTTGAATTGATTGGGTATACGCCTTGGGGATGTATTGATTTAGTTTCAGCTGGAACTGGTGAAATGAAAAAACGTTATGGTTTTATTTATGTCGATATGGACGATGACGGTAATGGGACATTAGATCGCTCTAGAAAACAGTCGTTTTATTGGTATAAAAAGGTCATTGCCGCAAATGGCAGACAAGATTAAGCAAAATTGGGCTTACTTCAAGAAATTGAAGTAAGTTTTTTTATAAAATTCAAAAAATGGACGTAAAATGTTGTAGTAAAAGTCAACCGTGGTATACTGCTAATGAGGAAAATTTACTGATTACAGCATTGAATGCTAATAGTCGGATAATTGAAAAAGCTGCAGGGGGAATAATACTAGGATGAAAAGAGTATCAATCAAGGAACTTAAAAAATTAATCGAATTAACGGTGAACGAACCAGTTTCGATCATTGATGTACGAGAAGTAGATGAATTTGCGGAAGGTCATATTATAACAGCCAAAAATTATCCACTGTCTACTTTACCAGAAGCAATGTCACAAATTGATCGGGAGCAACCCCATTATGTTATTTGCCAACATGGCGTGCGTTCTGAGCATGCCTGTTCATTTCTTGAAAATTATGGATACAATGTTGTCTCAGTGTCAGAAGGCATGTCCGTTTGGGATGGAGAAAGTAAAGTCAATACTTATAGATAAGAGAAGCCGTGATGAGTAAGCACTCATTACGGCTTTTTTGTTGATGAAACAAAGGGATTTGAAAGAAACTTATTTTTAGTAAGTAAAAATGCTTGTCAATTCACTTACTTTTTGTTAGTATATAAATGTAGATAAGAAACCAATAGTTATTGGAGGAAAAAAACATGACAACAAAATTATTAATTGCATACTACAGTTCAACAGGAACAGGAACACAAATGGTAAACTGGGCGAAAGAAGCTGCTGAAGCAAATGGTGCTGAAGTTCGTTTGAGAAAAGTCCATGAATTAGCTCCTGATGTGGCAATCGATTCAAATCCAGCTTGGCGTAAAAATGTTGAAGCAAGTGCTGATATCCCAGAAGTAACAAGTGATGACTTATTATGGGCAGATGCTTATATCTTCTCTTCACCTTCACGTTTTGGTGTAATGGCTAGTCAGTTAAAACAATTCTTTGACTTACAAGGTGGTCTTTGGGCACAAGGGAAATTAGCAAATAAATTTGTAACAGCCTTTTCTTCTGCACAAAATCCAAATGGCGGACAAGAGCAAGTAATTCAAGGAATTTATACAGTAATGCAACACTGGGGTGCCATTATCGTACCAGCTGGATACGTAAATCCATCAACTTTTGCAGCAGGAGGCAATCCTTATGGAACAAGTGCATCTATTGATGGTGAAGGAAATATGTTGAAAGCTGCCGAAGTGAAAGCTGCTATTCAAGATCAAACAAAACGTTTGGTAGAAGTAACAAGCAAGTATCTTGGTGAATAAAATAGTCTCTTTTGATCGTTTAAAAAAATAATATAATTAGTGTACAAATAGCGATAGTATGGAAACATTAAACCCCAAGAGAATGAGCTTCTCTTGGGGTTTTTCATTTTAGCATACGTAAACTAAAAACTATTGTATCTGAAGAACATCATTTTATTTCGTTACATCTTCTCCAAACCATTCCTTAGAGATCTCAGCCAGTTTACCGGATTCTCTAAGCTTTGCAAAAGCAATATTGATTTTATCTGCTACTATTTTATCTGACTTTCTCAAGCCCACAGCAAATGCTTCACTTTCAAATTGACCACTAACAATCGAAAAATCGGCTAAATTATCTTCATGAGAAAGGTAATAGTTAGCATAAACTCGATCGATCAGTAACCCATCGATTCGTCCAGATTTCAAATCCATGAAAGCTTCATTAAAGCCATCATATAAAATAGCGGTTTGATCTTTGACTAAATTTTTTAAAATTTCAGGTTGTTCTTCAAAGCTGTTATAACCAGAAGAACCATTTTGTGCGCCTAAAATTTTTCCTTTCATATCAGCGAAACGATTGATATTGTTCTTTTTTAGCGAAACGACTACTTGTTCATTTTTCATATATTCATCACTGAAAAGGACTTTTTCTTTTCGTTCAGCACTCTTCGAATAGCCATTCCAAATCAAATCGATCGTTTGATTTTGTAATTCATTTTCTTTCATTGACCAATCAATTGGCTGGAAATCAACAGTGATATCGTATAAATCAAACACAGCTCGAGCTAAATCTACATCAAAACCAATGATTTCGCCCGCCTTATTTTGAAAGCCCATGGGAACAAACGAATCATCTAAGCCAACGATCACTCGTTTTTCAGAACTGATCCGAGACCACTGATCTGTATCTGTTTTTTTTCTACCACAGCCAGCTATTGTTAGAACAAAGAATAAAGTGGCTATAGTAAATAGTAGATATTTTTTTTTCTTCATAGTTTGTTGTCCTTTCTACTGAACAGGTTTTACTGTTAATAAGTTATCAGCAATATTTTCAGCGAATGTCATATCATGTGTGACCACGATTTGGGTCATGCCTTGAGCTTTAAGCGTTAAGATCACTTCTTCGACTTGTTGACGCAATTCAGGATCAAGTGCACTAGTTGGTTCATCGTAGCCCAATACTTTTGGTTTCATGGCAAGGGCGCGAGCAAGAGCGACTCTTTGCTTTTGACCACCAGATAATTGATAAGGATACAAGGACTCTTTTCCGCTAAGCCCAAATTTTGTCAGCAAATCAAGTGCTTCTGCTTCACTTTCAGTTTTCGTTTGTTTGAGAGATAGAATCGGTGCCAAGGTGATATTATCTAATACAGAAAGGTGAGGGAATAATTGGAAATCCTGAAACACGATCCCAACCACTTGATCCGCATTGTCCATTTCAACAGGATTAAAGGCTACTCCATCCATCGTCAACTCACCAGAATCAATCGTTTCTAAACCAGCTAAACAACGTAGCAAAGTTGTTTTTCCACCACCTGAAGGTCCGACGATAGTTAAAATTTCGCCATCTTTAATTTCTAAATTTAATTGATCGATAATTCGCCGACCGTCAAAGCTTTTTGTTAAATTTTTTATTAATAACATGATTTTCCTCCTTATATAAGTAACAACATTCCGCTTTGCTACACCTTGTACTTTTCAACTTTTCGAGAGGTTAGCCCGAGAAGCTGGATATTATATGGTAATAACGTTCCCCATCCTCAACTCATTTATAATACTGATAATGTTTTTCTAATTTTTTCGATGCTAAAGTCAATATTGCGGTTAACAATAGATAAATAATCCCTACTAAAACCAATGGTAATAGATTAACATCACGGCTCATCGCAATTTTACCTGCTCGTAATAAATCTCCTAAACCAAGTACATAAATCAATGAAGTATCTTTCACTAAATTAATAACTTCGTTGCCAATTGAAGGCAAGACGACTTTGATCACTTGAGGTAAGATAATCTTTTTAACTGTTTGAAAACGAGTCAAACGTAAAACCTTTGCTGCTTCATATTGTCCTTCTGGAATTGACTGAATTCCTCCTCTAAAAATTTCAGCAAAATAAGCCGCATAGTTTAAGATAAACGCAAATAATGCTGCATCGTATCGTTCAAAAACGATTCCAATCAAGGGTAAACCATAAAAAACAAAAATAAGTTGTAATAGTAAAGGTGTTCCCCGCATTAGCCAAATATAAATATTGATCAAAAAGTTCAAGGGTTTAAAATTGGTTTGTAAAGCAAATGCAACGATGATCCCGAGCGGAATGGATCCCAGTAGTGTAAAAATAAAGACTTTCAATGTCATAAGTGCACCGTCTAATAATGCCGGCATGATTTCTAAAATGTACTCCATAATTTCTCCTCCATTTTTTGTTTCGTGTAATATTGTGTTATAAGATAATGCAAAAAGTCCCCTTGGCAAGTATGCCAAGAGGACGAAAGAATCGTGGTTCCACCTCAATTTGTTAATACCTCGCGATAGTAACCTCATGGAATCTTTAGTGTTAGTAAAGATTCTTTTCTGATAACGGAGAAAGCCGCATCTTCTTACTTATTTCAGAAGATGACTGAATCAGATGTGTTCATCACAGGTTTCCAGCTTTTTTTCTCAGCGAATAAAAAAGTCTCTGTCAGGAAATGGTCTGTGATTACTTGTTCTGATTGTGTGTTCGTTTTATTGGAATGGTTTGTTTCTGTTTGTTGTTTAGATGTTAGTAAGGAAACTTCGCTCCTTTTGTTAGCCAAGTGTTATTCGTCATCTATTGTGCAACACTCTATGAGTATCAGCCGTTCAATCAATAAAGTAGTTGATTTCTATTTGTTGTTTAGTTTAGCGTGCTGGGTGATTCACTAGTAAGGAAACTTCGCTCCCTTTGGTCGCCAAGTATTGTTCATCATCTGTTCTGTCCTTTGGCCAATCACAGTGATTCACATCAAAAAGCCCTCTAGCAATTAAGCTAAAGGACGTAAAATTCGTGGTTCCACCTTTTTTCATTATCGTCTCACAACGGTAATCTCATGAAGTCATAGACTTCCATGCGCTAACGGGCACTCCCGAACTTTCCTACTGACTACTTTCAAAAAGTTAACTCCCAGATGTGTTTCGCTTTATTTTCCTGTCTTTTTCCACCAGCCAAAGACTCTCTTTAACGAAATAATAAAGGTACTCTTCTGTTCTTTGTTTTTTATAACTTTACCACCAGTTTTTCTGCCTGTCAACCGTTGATTGTATAGAATATTCAGAAAAAATTTCTTTTAAGCATAAAAGTTACTGATTCAATGAATTTAGGGTAAAATAGTATTAGTTATTCACTTTTAAAAAGTAAGTAAACGGTGATAGTTAAAAACTATCGCACAGCCTTGATTTGTACTATCCTTTCACCTATATATCTGATAAACTATGTACAATTATTATCGGATAGTAAAAAGGAGTGGTGTTGATTGAGACGGTCAATTATAGGGATTGCAGCGAATGAGATTAATGACGCGGGAGCAAAGTTGTATCATTTACCGATCAGTTACACACCTTGCGGCTATGTAAAAGCCATTCAAAATGCTGGTGGATTGCCATTAGTTTTACCAGTTGGCTCGCCTATTTTAGCCAGAGAGTATATAAATCAAATCGATAAGTTGATTTTAGCAGGTGGGCAAAATGTCTCACCCACATTATATGGAGAAACCATCCAAGTTGAAGAAGCGTCGTTATCTGAAGAACGTGATCAATTTGAATTAGCTTTGATTGAAGAAGCTATCAAGCAAAAAAAGCCTATTTTTGCAGTTTGTCGCGGGCTACAGTTAGTCAATGTAGCACTTGGGGGGAGTTTGCATCAAGATATTAGTCAGTTGAACAAGAGTACTGTTGCGCACATGCAAGCACCGATAGCTAGAGAAATTCCCACACATCAGATTCGGACAGAAGCTGGAAGTGTTTTACGTAAAATTTATGGGAAAGAAACAATTGTTAATTCATTTCATTTTCAGGCAGTAAAAGAGTTAGCAGAGGAATTAAGTGTTACAGCTCTTAGTGAAGATGGCATCATCGAAGGTGTAGAAAGTACCGATCCTAGTTTAGCTTTTTTAGGCGTACAGTGGCATCCTGATTTTGCTTATGATCATTTAAAACAAGAGCAGGCGGTTTTTCGTTATGTTGTTGAAGAGTTATAAAGTATTTAGCTTGACAGAACTATTCAAGAAGTAAGCGTTCTATTCAGCTTTAAAAAAGAGGAGGAATTAGAGAATGAAGAAAAAATTTGGTGTTTTTGTTTTAGCGGCGGGATTGTTATTAACGGCCTGTGGCGGTGGTAATGGGGCAACGGATACGTCTGGTAAAAAAGATGACGGAAAAACAGCAGAGACGCAAGTAATCAAAGTTGCTTCAGGGGGCGAATTGTCAACACTGGATAGTGCTCATTACACAGATGTTTATAGCTCAGATATGATCGGTCAAGTGGTCGAAGGTCTTTATCGAATGGATAAAAATCATGATCCAGAATTGGCAGTTGCAGCAAGTGAACCAACTGTTAGTGATGATGGGCTTGTCTACACCTTCAAACTAAAAGAAACCAAATGGAGCAATGGCGATCCAGTTATAGCTGGCGATTTTGTATCTGCATTTAAAAATGTTGTTGATCCAAGTTTTGGTTCAAGTAGCAGTAATCAAATGGATATTTTTAAAAATGGTCGAAAAATCCGTGAAGGACAAGCCAAGTTAGATGAGCTTGGTGTAAAAGCTATCGATGATCAAACCTTGGAAATGACACTGGAATATCCAATTCCTTATTTAGCTCAAGTCTTAGTTGGGACACCATTTATGCCCAAAAACGAAAAATTCGTCAAAGAAAAAGGCGATGCGTATGGAACCTCTACGGATAATTTTGTTGGAAATGGTCCATTTGTTATTTCTGGTTGGGACGGTAACACAGAAAATTGGACATTGACAAAAAATAAAGATTATTGGGATCAAAAAAATGTCAAACTAGATACGATCGATGTTAATGTTGTGAAAGAAATCGGTACAGGTACAAATTTATTCGATGCAGGCGATTTGGATTATACTGTTTTAGCAGATACTTATGCATTGCAATATAAAGATTCACCTCAAGCACATTTTACGCCTAAAGCCATGGTCGGATATTTGAGCCCTAACCATAAACGTGAAGTTACGGGAAATGTAAATGTTCGCAAAGCGATTTTACAAGCAATCGATAAAGATACGTTTGCAAAAGATATCTTAGGTGATGGTTCAACGGCAATCAACGGTTTTGTGCCTAAAGATTTTGCAAAAGATCCAGAGAATGGTGAAGATTTCCGCAAAGAAAATGGTGATTTCTTGCCATTTGATTTAAAAGCGGCTCAAAAAAGTTGGGAAACAGCTAAGAAAGAATTAGGCAAAGAAGAAATCGAATTAGAATTGCTTTCAGCTGATTCTGCGCTGGCTAAAAAAACAATTGAATATGTTCAAGGACAATTACAACAAAATCTACCTGGTTTAAAAATTACATTAAAATCAGTACCACTGCAAAATCGTTTAGATTTACAAACAGCTAGCAACTTTGATTTAGTTTTTGGTACATGGACACCAGATTACGCTGACCCAATCAATTTCTTAGAGTTCTATGATTCTAAAAGTGGATTGAATACGGCAGGCTATAATAATCCAGAATATGATAAAGGGTTGAATGATGCAAGAATCACTCTAGCTAATGAACCAGAAAAACGCTGGGACAAACTGAAAGAACTAGAAGAAACACTGATTGAAAAAGACGCCGCTGTACTTCCTTTGTATCAAGGCGCAATCGGCTATCTTAAAGCCGATAAATTAAAAGATCTACAAGTATTCCCATTCGGAAGAACTGTTTCTTATCGTTTGGCTTATGTAGCGTAAGTAAAAAACAAGTTGAGTGACTATGGTGAAAACTGTAGCATTCAACTTTTTTTTGTGAATTAATTTAATTGCTTGAACGAACTCATACCGGGGTTTAGAAGGGGGATGCATTCTGAAAGTCAGACAAGAGGTATGCGTATCTTTTGTAATTGTCGGAAAATGAGTTTAACATAAAAAGTAGATATGGAAATAGAAATAGTTGAAAAAATAACGTTGGAGGGACATTCTATGCGAGTGATCAAAGGACTTATTGCTTTACTATTAATAGCAGGTATTTTTGGTATTCTTGGCTTGTATTCTCAATTGGAAAACCTAGGCGTTGTGA
The DNA here is from genome assembly GCF_002140855.1 of Enterococcus sp. 7E2_DIV0204. Taxonomy (NCBI): domain Bacteria; kingdom Bacillati; phylum Bacillota; class Bacilli; order Lactobacillales; family Enterococcaceae; genus Enterococcus; species Enterococcus sp. 7E2_DIV0204. Next base: position 778,973 of record NZ_NGKY01000001.1, on the reverse strand, counting down.
CGACATTTTTCCAAGATTTATCGTTTCAGTACGATTGGTTGTTCTATTTTTATCAAGTGGTTATGTTCACGCTATTAGCGATTTTAGTTTTAGCATTTGGGTTGGTTTTATTCAAGCCAATCCGCAAAAAAGAAATCTATCTGAAAAAAGAAATGGGGCAAGTAAATGTACCATTACGCTCATTAGAATCAATTGCTAGAGTTTCGTTACGTGACATTGTCAACATTGAGGAGACACAGGTGAAAATAAGACTGACAAAACACCAAAAAAGCGGATGTCGAAGTCACCGTAATCGACGAAAAACAGCAACAACTTTTGAGTAAAGGAAAACAAATCCAAGAGCAAATCCCGCAAGCATTACAGCAGATGGCCAAACTTGAGACAAATAAGACGAAAGTTGTTTTTAAAAAACGTAAAGCAGACGCTTCTTTGTTGCCAAGTAATAAAAAAGGCTCACGTGTGATTTAAAGGAGGAACTAGCTTGAAAAAACTAAAGACATTAGCTCCTTATCGAAACCAGATTCTTTTTACAAGTTTGTTTATCGTTGTAGCGATTCTTTTGATGACGATTGGTTTTTGGAAAACTGTTTTACTCATTCTATTTCCTTGCATTGGTTATTTTATTGGAACGATGCAAGATGAAAAACGTTCTATCTCTTCAATTTTAGCGTCCATACAGGCTTTTTTTGAAAGATGAAAATAAATTGAAACAAATCACAGAAAGGTTGAGAAGAAAATGGATAACAAAGCAAATGTGAACACAACTGAAGGAACAAATGCAACAGGAATCAAAACGAAACTAACATTTGACGATCAAGTCGTGAAAAAAATTGCTGGTATCGCCGTATCGGAAATTCCTGGTATTTTAGGATTGAGCGGAAATGCCATTACTAACTTGACCGAAAAATTTACGAATGGCAATAATCCGACGAAAGGCATCAGTGCCGAAGTGGGGACGAAGCAAGTGGCGATTGATTTGGATGTCATTGGCGAATATGGTAAAAATATTGCCCAAGTATTTGACACTGCTACGAAAAAAGTTGCAGAAGAAGTTAAAAATATGACAGGGTTAGATGTGATTGAATTCAATATGAATGTTGATGATATCATGACGAAAGATCAATATGCTGAGAAGTTTGAAAATAAGAAAAAAGAAGATAGTGAGTCTGAAAAAACAAACGAAAATAGTACGCGTACGTTAGAATAAGTAATCTATTATTTTAATGTTGAAAAGTACAAGGTGCTGCGAAGCGGAACGTTGTTACTTATATATTAAGGAGGAAAATTATTATGTTAAGTTTTATTTGGTCATTAATCGTAGGTGGTGTGCTAGGTGCGATTGCCGGAGCGATTTTAGGGAGAGATGTGCCAGGTGGTGTAATCGGCAATATTATTGTCGGTTTTATCGGAAGCTGGGTCGGTACAATGTTGCTAGGTAATTTTGGTCCGATCATTGGAGGATTTCCAATTATATCAGCTTTGATCGGTGCTGTAATTTGTATTGCGATTTATTCATTTATTGCGAAACGAATGGCATAATCATAAAAATAAAAACAATACCAGACAGTTTAATAAACTGTCTGGTATTGTTTTTTATCGTTATTCCAACATTTCTGCTGGCAGTAAAATCGTTTCTTTGTTTCCATCATCAAAGGCAAAAACTTGAGATGGATATTCTTCATAGTAAGGAAAAGGCAAATCAACAGCCATTTGGACATCACTGATTTCTTGTGAAAAATGAATCGTTACTTTTCCGCCATTATCAATCAAATCAAAATATAACATGTTCGTCAGAGGAATGACTCCTTTTAAATCCAAATCAATAATCAGCCAGATACTGTCAATCAAAGCACCTGGTAACCTTTCAACCACACCAAGAGAAGCATAACGACTACGTTTACTATCAAAACTTTCAACCATTTATTTGACCCCCTTTAGCTATCTAATATCCATAGTATACCTTATTTAGTCAAAACTGGCTTCTGTCATGTTTGATGAAAAAATCAAGTAGAATGCTTGATAAATGAAAGAAAAGAGGGTAGGACATAACTCTATGAGTCATATCCTATCCTCAAGGAATCTGAATAAACGGTGGGTACAGAAGCAACTCCTTCGGAATTAAACACTTCTGACCCAACCTCTTTAAAAGTATAGTTAATGAAGCTAATTATTCTGTTTTTTCACCGATCACTGTTGGTTCAGCGGCAGCTTCAGAAGTTTCTTCTTCAGTTGCAGATTTTGCTTCAACAACCGCTGCGATTTGTTCTTCGCCATCCGTTACAATGTCGTAATCTTTATTAACTGGTAAATCAGCAACTGTGATTGCATCACCAATAGCAAGTTTTGTAATGTCTACTTCAACACGTTCTGGTAATTTATCAGGTGTCGCTGAAACTAAAACATTATATAAGTTTTGTGCTAGCTCACCACCAACTTTTACACCTTCAGATTCGCCAACAAGAACGATCTCAGCTTCAACTTCTGTTGTTTCTTTCATGTTTACAGCTAGAAATTCAATATGTTTCATTTGACTTGTGAAAGTGTCCAATTGCACTTTAAACACTAACGTATTGATTTTTTTACCACCAATCGTCATTGTGATTACGGCATTGGCACCATTATCTCGTAAAATTTTTGTTAATTCTTTTTGATCAACTGAAACAGGTGTGCTTTCGATATCATACCCATAAACGACTGCAGGAACTTGACCAGAGTGACGTAGTTGATTTCTTAGGGAACGTGGACGGACAGCTCTTTCTTTAACTTCTAATGATACTGACATAACCAAAATCCTCCTTAAATTTAAAGCGGAACAAATCGCTTGATCCTGTAGAAAATTAGGAAATGGACATTGAAACGTTTTTTGTCTCATTGCAATTTATCTATTTTCCTAAGGATTGATTTGAGCAGCTTGATGTGATTTATTGCTGAACGAGCTCGTTTAGTCTCGACAGAAAAATAGGTAAATATGTTTGTGACGCTTTTTGTCATAGGCATATTTTATCTTTTTTCCGAAAGGCTAGCTCGTGAAGCTAAATAAATCAAAATGAATTTGTATTTGGTTATCTGCAAAAGGCAAAATGATGGAAAATAGGAGTCTTACTTGTTGCTGTGAATCCATGTAAAGTCAATTACTTAGCTAAGCATTCCTGTCCAAATAAAAATTGAACAAAGAGCCTTTACAAAATGCACTGCAAAAACAAAAAATCCCGAATAATTGTGCACAATTATCCAGGGGAAAATTCCTATAATACGTTATTCTCTCCCAGGTCATTACGCTGTTTTTGAGAAACCTTATTCACTTTCTATATCAACCATAACGCGAATCCAAAGTTAAGTCAAGGGAAGTGAGGAATAGAAGGAAGTCTTTTAAACATTACTTAAAGTTTATTTTGTTAAAATATGTGTCTTTTTTGAATCCTGTTTTCTTTTCATTCTCCAAAGTTTATACTAAACTATTAGTTGAAATGAGGAAAAATAGATGCGTTTAGATAAATTATTGGAACTAGAAAAGATTGGTTCTAGAAGAAAAGTCAAAGCACTGATTCGCAGTAAACAAGTCACAGTGGATGGACAGATCATACTAGATGAAAGCCAAAACGTAGATGCCGAGCTGCAAAATATCTATGTTGGTAATAAAAAAATCAAGCGAAGCGCTCATGTTTATTATATGTTGAATAAGCCTCAAGGTGTCGTGACTGCAGTCAAGGATGCACACCATCAAACAGTCATTGAGCTACTGGATGTAAAGGATCAAAGAGCAGGAATCTATCCGATTGGGAGGTTGGATCGCGATACAGAAGGGCTGTTGTTGCTTACTGATAATGGTCAGTTGGGTTATCAATTGCTACTCCCGCACAAAAAAGTAACGAAACGCTATGAGGTTGTGGTGAATGAACGATTGACTGAAGCTGACTGTGAAACCTTTGCGGACGGAATCATTTTTTCAGATGGTAAAAAATGTAAGCCAGCAGAACTGACGATTTTATCTTCAGAAACAAAGAAAAGTCGTGCATACTTAGATATTACGGAAGGCAAATTTCATCAGGTGAAAAAAATGTTTTTATCTGTTGGAAAAAAAGTAGTTTATTTAAAACGTTTATCCATGGGACCGATCCAATTAGATCCTACCCTTAGTTTAGGCGAGTATCGTTCGTTGAACCAAGAGGAATTAAAGACGCTACTGCCTTATTTTACGATTCATAAAAAAGAAAAGAGAGTGGACTATGAAATTTAAAACCTTATTATTTGATGTTGATGATACATTGCTAGATTTTCAATTAACAGAAAAAAAAGCATTACAGGCACTTTTTGAAGAAGAAGATATAACGTTGACGGATGAAATAGAAGCAACTTATAAAAAAATCAATAGTCAATTATGGCGTGAATTTGAGCAAGGAAAAACAGATAAAAAGACAGTTACTGATACTCGTTTTAGTTTGTTGTTTGCGCAGCTTGATAAAAAGGTAGATGGGAAAAAAATGGGAGAACAATATCGTGAACATTTAAGTCAAGGTCACGATTTGCTTGGAAATAGTAAAGCGATTATTGAACGCCTTAAACCTGATTATGACTTATATATTGTGACAAACGGTGTAGCAAAGACGCAGTATCAACGGCTAAAAGATTCAAGTATGACTGAATTTTTTAACGATATTTTTGTTTCAGAAGAAGTAGGTTATCAAAAACCGATGAAAGAATATTTTGATTATGTGTTTGAACGAATTCCTGATTTTGAACATGAAAAAACAATGATCATTGGCGATTCCTTGGCTTCAGATATTCAAGGGGGGAATTTAGCTAAAATTCAAACATTATGGTTAAATCCATCAAAACAACCAGCACATTCAGAGATTCAGCCAACGTATGAAATTAGTCGTTTGGATGAGATTTTTGATGTATTAGAATAATAACAAAAGAGAACAAACGCTTTGTGAAGACTGAACCGACCCCAAAAATTAGATTTTTGGTCTAACTTTTTGGAGTCACTACAAAGACGTTTGCTCTCTTTTTTTAGGTTATACATCAATACTTAAGCGAACCATATCTTTTAAAATCAGCTTATTTTCTACGATTTCTTCTTCATAGTGACGAAGAAAGAAGTCTCGATCAATACTAGTCATCCGGAAGCCACATTTTTGATACAGATATAATTGACCAAAACTAGTGCTACCCGTGCCGATTTCTACTGTTTTGTACTGGCCATTTTTAGCATAACTCAGTGCAAATTGAAGCAATTCCTCGCCGATTCCTTGACCTTGATATGGTTTAGCTACAGCAATATTGACGATTTCCAAGGTTTCTGGCCTAGTAGGAAGCAAAGCTAAAATACCTGCTTCGGTATCGTCAAACACAGCTTCAAAACAAATGCTACGTTTGACGTAGTTTTCAACTAAAAGTTTGTCTGGATCGGCTAATAATAATAGGTCGTAGTGGGCAGCTTGAAGTTCTCGGATTTCTTTAATTATCATCGGATCGTTCCTTTCTAATAAATTGATTGAATAAATGAACAGTTTTTTTAATTAAATAGATAAAATTGTGGCTTTCTTGCTCGTTTCTATTATAATAGAAAAAGGTTATTATGACTATTACACATAAGAGAGAGGTTTCGTTGAATGAAAAATACTCAACCAATCGTGATTGGTGTTACTGGCGGTTCCGGCAGTGGAAAAACCAGTGTTAGTCGGGCGATTTTCAATCATTTCCCCAATCATTCGATCATGATGTTGGAACAAGATTCTTATTATAAAGATCAAAGCCATCTGAGTTTTGAAGAAAGACTGGCCACAAATTATGATCATCCGTTTGCTTTTGATACAGACCTGTTGATCGAACATTTACAGCAGTTGATAAACTATCAGACGATTGAAAAACCAGTGTATGATTATGTTGCCCATACAAGAAGTTCGGATATCATTATTCAAGAACCAAAAGAAGTAATTATTTTAGAAGGTATTTTAATTTTGGAAGATAGCCGTTTAAGAGAATTAATGGATATTAAATTGTATGTAGATACTGATGATGATATTCGGATCATCCGTAGAATCAAACGTGATATGGAAGAGCGTGGTAGAACATTAGACTCTGTTATTGAACAGTATCTGACTGTGGTAAAACCAATGTACCATCAGTTTATTGAGCCTACGAAGCGTTATGCAGATGTGATCGTTCCAGAAGGTGGCGAAAATCATGTAGCGATTGATTTGATCACGACAAAAGTCGCTAGTATTTTACACGAATGATCAATAAAGATAGGCAAAAAAATCCAGCAATTGTATTTGAAATTCCCAAATACAATTGCTGGATTTTTGTTATTTTATTTTCGCACTAAAAAATGAAGCATAGACAAATCATTCTTGGGTGTAGTATCTTATGAGATAACTATTGAGCCGTGTCGGCTATTTGGAAAGGAACGTGACAGATGAGAATATTAATTATTGAAGACAATCGAGAGTTGGCATTATCTGTACAAAAAGGCTTAGAACGAGAAAAGTTCGTAGTAGACTTAGCTTTTTCTGGTTTGGCTGGAGAAGAAAAAGCTTATGTAAATACATATGATGCTATTTTATTAGATTTAAATTTACCTGATAAAGATGGTTTATCGATTTTAAACTTTTTAAGGAATTCCAATATAGATAGCCCGATTATCATTATCACAGCGAGAGATGAAATTGAAGAGCGGGCGAAGGGACTTGATTTTGGAGCGGATGATTATTTAGTGAAACCTTTTGAATTATTAGAATTAGTTGCCCGCATTCGTGCGGTTATTCGGCGTTTTCATGGGCGCTCCTCGCCACATATCAAGATTGGGCAATTAACGATTGATCCAGTCAAGCGTTTTGTCAGCTATAGCGGTAAGGAAGTTATTTTAAAGCCTAAAGAATTTGATATTTTATTGTGTATCGCTCAAAGCTATCCTGCTGTAGTTTCAACAGAAGAGATTGCGGAGCATGTCTATGACGAAAACTTTGATCCATTTTCTTCTGTTTTACGAGTACACTTGGCTCGCTTAAAAAAACAGCTAGCTCAGGTTTCAGACAAAGAACTACTTAAAACAATTCGAGCGAAAGGATATCAATTATGCGAGTAAATTTGAAAATCAGTTTGACTGTATTGACGTTTGCCTTTTTTGTCATTTTGATTATTAGCGGTGGTTTTTTTGCAATAAAAAGTAACTGGAGTTCTATGAATATTGGTCAATCGCTTGGTTCTGCTGTCTATGTCATCAATGATTCAACGGAAATGACGGCCCAACCAGCTACTACATTAGAAGTTAGGGCTGATGAGATGGTCAGCACCAAAGCGCTGGATGATATTTATTTAAATAGCCTCTTAAAGTATTTACCAATGATCATCTTGGTCGTATGTTCTGCTTTGTTAGTCTTGACCATGACATTATGGTATGTGCTGCGGCGCATTTACACGAAGCAAATGGTGACGATTATCCATGATCTGCAGTTTTTAGAAAAATTCTCAGAAAAAGAAGTGGAAGATCAAGCAGTTGCTAAAGCGTTTAAACAGCTTAAAGATAAATTTGATGGGCATTTGAATGATTATAAACGCTTAAGCAGCTATCTAACACATGAGCAAAAAAATGCGATCGCAGTTTTAAGAGCTAATCTAGAATTAGAGCAAAACGAAACCGCTAATCTGCATATTTTGGACCGTCTGACGGATAGTATCGATGATATTTTAACCTTGTCAAATAGTACAGACGAAGCGATGAGTGAACAAGTAGATGTCTCATTGATTTGTGCGGAAGTGTGTGATACCTATCGTAAAAGTTACCCAGAGCTTTCATTTTCTTTTGACGAAGTTGGTTCAACCTTTATTTTAGGAAAGAATCGCTGGATTTATCGCGCAGTGTCAAATTTAGTCGATAATGCCATTAAATACGGTGAACAAAAACCAATAACTGTTTCTGTCAATAATCGTAAAGGGAGTATTATCGTTGAGATCAAAGATCAGGGAAAAGGAATTGATCCCAATGTGCATGCGACTATTTTTGACCATAACTATCGAATCAATGGACTAAAACAAGATGGTTACGGGATCGGTTTATCCGTAGTCTCCCATGTATGTGATTTATGTCAGGGCTTTGTGTATGTAGAAAGCAAGAAGAATTTGGGGTCGACTTTTTATCTGTCATTTCCCCAAGTTGCTGAAAGTTAACATTCAGTTAACAATTGGTTTGGTATGGTAGGAACAAGAAAGGAGGAGAGCAAGAACATGTTCGTCTTGAAACATGCTTTCTTAAATCTTAGAAGACATAGTTGGAAATGTTTAGTTGTCTGTATTTTTTTATTTCTGTTGATTTTAGGCATCATCGTTACTGAAACTATTTATACTTCAGCCAAACGCTTTACAAGTGACTACAGCCAACAATTTTCCACTGTCGCAACGGTTATAGAACCAGATTTAAGTAATTCAACGCATGAAAAAAAACTAACAAAAGAACAGTATCTCAAATTTGGAGAGTCTAAATATGTCAATAGTGTAAAAATGATGGCTAGTATTCCGATTTCATTCAATACGTTAAAACCAATCGAAATACCAAGTCCTATTCAGTTTCAGAAAATAGAGGGAAATGAGCTGGAAAAGAGTTTCTATCAAGTCAGCGCAAATTGGTTTGGTGTAGGTCCACAAGATTTGGTTAAAGAGCTTGCTGAAAGTGGCATGGAAATCAGTACGGGAAATTCAACGTTAAAGATGAATGAGTGCTTGGTCAGCAGTGCGTTCGCTCAGCTAAATGAACTGAAAATAGGGGATTCGATTCAAGTAACGGTAACAGGAAATGAAAAACTGGCGCCTCAAACGTTGAGTATTGCCGGAATATATCAACCTAAAAAAACAGCCAAAATAGTTGGAACTAGTGAATTTATGGTGATTCAAAGCAATGATATTTTTACAAATTGGGAAACGATCCATGCTGTGGAAAATTTCGACCAGGTTGGCTATAACAATGTGTCATATGAATTGAAAAACCAGAACGATTTTGATCGTTTTCTAAAGGAAATGGAAACAAAGGGGTTACCTAGTGAGTACCAAGTTATGACGAACGAAGCTAATCTTAAAATGCTTTTAAGTCCAGTTAATGGAGTAGGAACACTTGATGGGACTATTTTGCTAGGGATTTTTATTTTTGGCAATTTTGGATTGGCATTGTTTTCACTGCGACAATTTAGGCAAAGACAGGCGGAGATTTGTGTATTGCGTAATCTAGGCATTACTAAGAAACAATTGATCAAAAGTCGGCTACTTGAATTACTTATCGTGACAGGATTTAGTTTTGGCATAGCCCTACTAGTGACAAACTGGATCGTACAACCGATCGCTGATTGGCAATTATTAAATCAGAAAATGTGGATGGGAAATGTTGACCAGTTATTCAGCAACATGCCTAATGGGAAAACTGAAACTATAAAATCAATTCCGATGATGCTCAACAAGCGTTCCTTTTTCAACACATTGGGAATCACCAGCCTATTTTTAATGACAATTACAGCCATTGATAGTTATCAGCTTTTCAAATTTGAACCACTTGAATTTTTGTTAGAAAGGAACGTAGACGAGTGATGATTCTCTCTCTTAAAAATATAGTATATACGCATAAAAAGAACAACGTGACTGTGTTGGACGATGTAACCATCGATTTTTCGTTGGGGCAGGTCTATGGTGTTTTAGGGAAAAGTGGTGCGGGTAAAACGACGTTACTGGCACTGCTTGCCGGACTGGACAAGGTCAGTTCGGGTGACATTCTTTTTAAAAATCATAATCTAAATGCAATTAATCGAGACCATTATCGTCAACAAGAGCTAGGGGCCATCTTCCAACAGTACAATGTTCTCTCTAATGAAACAGCTTTGACGATGCTTAAATTGTGTGCACTCAATTCGACTGTGCAAGGAAAAGGTGATCCCTATTTTTATGAAGCTTTAAAAAAAGTTGGGATCAATGAGAAATTGGCCAAGCAGAAAATAAAAAAATTATCTGTTGCCAATCAGCAAAGAGTCTATTTGGCCCAAGCGGTGATCAAGGATCCTAAGATTGTTTTGATCGATGAACCGATTGAGTCATTAAGTGAACTTTCGCTAGAGATGGTCATGGAGTACATACGTATATACGCAAAAAATGAAAACAAGTGTGTCATCATCAGTTCACGATCAAAAGCGATCGCAGAGCATGTTGATGAGTTATGGGGATTGAATGGTGGGAAACTATCATTTATCAAAGACAATGTAGAACAAAAAACGTTTTAAAGGATATCGAAGGTTGTTGTTGATTCGACTGAATAGTGTAATGATATCTGACTAAGCCGTTTCTTCATTGTTTTTAAGTAGGAAGGAAGACTATATGAACTATTGGAATCGAGCATTATGCAGTGTTACAAGAAGAAAAGGAAAATCAATTATTTTATTTGCAGTTATTTTTATATTAGGCAATGTGATTGCAGGATCGATCGCGATACAGCAATCAACCGCAAATGTCGAAAAGAAAATTAAACATGACCTAGGTGCAACGGTCAGTGTTGAGTTAGATTATCAAAAAATGATGGATGAAGGTCAGTCATTTTCACCAGATGCCTTAAAAGTCGAGGACATCAAAAAATTAGGCGATTCGACGTATGTTAAAGAATTTGACTATAATGTAAAAACCAATCTTTTTGTGAAAAAAATCAAAACGTATGAAATGGAAAATGCTTCGACAATGAGTAATATGCCAAAAACCTTGAGTCTTAAAGGAAATAATTTACTCGAACCTTTGGACTTTAAGGATAAAAAAGTGAAATTAGTCGAGGGACGAACGTTTAAACAAGATGAGATCAATAGTGGCAAAGATGTTGCAATCATTTCAAAGAAAGTTGCCGAAGCAAATGGATTTAATGTTGGCGACAAAGTTGTTTTAGATAGTTCTGTGATGGACTTTAAGCAAGATGGATCAATGGAAGAACTGGCTAGTCAAGACCACCCCGTTGAAATCATTGGGATATTTGAACCTACAAGTGTTGAGAAGAAAAAGTCAGATGGCAAAGATCAAAAGGGCTTCGAAGCACAATTTATGGAAACAGAGCAGTTTAATACGGTTTATATGCCAAATGATGCTGTGATGACTATTAATAAAGTCGAATTTGAAAAAGGGAAAGCATTAGTGCCTGATCGCTATAAAAAGGCCGATGGTACAGATGCAAGTGTAGAAGATATGAATCAAATTACCCCTATCTATGTGCTTAAATCGCCAGAAGATGTGGAGGCCTTTAAAGAAGAAGCGAAATCTTCGATTCCAGAGGGGTATAAATTGACCGCATCGACTGATCAGTATGATCAAGTTGGCGGTACGTTTAAAAAAATGTCGCAAATTTCTGGTTATGTAGTTCTTTTAGCGATTGGCGCAACCTTATTGATTATTTCATTAGTCGTTATTCTCTTCTTGCGTGACCGTAAGCATGAATTGGGCATTTACTTATCGCTAGGTGAAACAAGGACAAAAGTGATGCAGCAGATTCTAATCGAATTATTGTTGATCAGTCTAGTAGCGATGTGCTTATCGTTGATCACTGGAAATCTGCTTGGAAAAATGGTTTCAGAATCGTTGATTGCGAGTGATGCCTTTGCTCAAGCAGGAGACGCCGCAAATAGTGGTGGTACCATGATGATAGGAGGGGCCGGAGCGAGTATGCCGACTTTAACAACGGAAGATGTTTCCAGCGCATATGAAGTGAAATTTTCAATCAGCTATATCCTGACATTCTTGATTGCAGGATTAAGTACGGTTCTATTATCTGCGGTTTTACCTTTAACCTATGTTTTGCGGTTGAATCCAAAGAAAATCATGATGTAGCGACATCATAAGTCAGCATCTCGGAAAAATGATAAAACATCAATGTGACAAGAAACGTCATATTCATATTTTCCTATTTTTGGTCGATGCTAAACGGGATTATTCAGCTTTTAAAACGAGGAGGAAACGAATATGACAATTTTACAAACAAAGAATGTGAGCTATTTTTATCAAGACGGAGATAAACGTCGCATGATTTTACAAGATACATCGATAAATTTTGAACAAGGACAATTCTATACGATTTTAGGACATTCTGGTTCTGGTAAAACAACCTTCTTGTCATTGATCAGTGCCTTGGATGAACCTAAATCTGGGGAAGTTCTTTATAAAGGGCAAAATATTAAATCGATCGGATTAGAGAAATACCGCCGAGACGATATTAGTATTATTTTCCAAAGTTATAATTTAGTTCCTTATTTAACTGCTCTAGAAAATGTGCTAGTAGCAATGTCGATCACAGATAATGACATGCCAAAAGATAATCGCGAAGTAGCCTATAACTTATTAGATTATATTGGGATCAATAAAGCAAAGGCAGATCGTTTGGTCGGTCAGTTATCAGGTGGTGAGCAGCAGCGGGTAGCGATTGCCAGAGCTTTGGCAACAAACGTTGATATCATTCTTGCAGATGAACCAACCGGAAATTTAGATGAAGGGATGGAGCAAGAAATTGTTGATATCTTTAAAGATTTAGCCGAGACACATAACAAATGTGTAATCGTTGTAACACACTCAAATGAAATAGCAAAGCAATCAGATAAAACCTATTTTTTAAAGCAAGGTGAGTTGATGCTGAATGAGTGATTTTTTATCTAATTTCAATAAATCGAATTATGATAATACCAAAGAGAAAAAATTACAAGATGGCTCTGATAAAAAAGAACAAACCAAACAGGAATCAGAAAGATCATCATCGAACGAACGAATTAGCGAAAAGAAAGATCCTGTTCAAGAGCCCATCGGACCAGTTAATGTAACGGAGCCGAAAAAGGATCAGGATAAAATAGAGCAAGAACCAATGACACAAACAAGGAGTAGTCAGCCAGATGATGGAACCGAAATAGACCCAACTTACCATAAGAGAAGAAAACAAAAATTTAGATTGATTGGTATTGGGACCTTTGTAGCACTTTGTCTCCTGTATTTTGGCTACTATCAAATGACCCACGTAAAACTACCAGATTTTACTGGTAAAGATCTATCTGAAGCACGAGCATGGGCAACTGAAAATAAACTAAAATTAAAAGTGGATCAAACGTATAATAACAAGATAGAGACCAATAAAGTCATTTCACAAAAGCCAAAAAAAGAGAGCAAAATTAAAAAAGGTTCCGAATTAATAGTAGAATCAAGTTTAGGGGCTGACCCAGAAGAAAAATTGACATTGCCAGATTTTATGACAATGAAAAAATCAGATGCGGAAAAATGGATCAAAGAAAATAAAGCAGAGAATATTTCTTTGATCGATGAATACAACGAGACGTTAGAAAAAGGCAAGCCAGCTCGATTTGAAATCGTTAATAAAGAGGTCACAAAAGAGAATTACAAACGCAAAGACAAAGCGAATATGTATTATTCTAAAGGAAAAGAGACCTTTGAAAAAAATATTTCTGTTCCCGATTTTACTAAAAAAATGAAGACGGAAGTTGAAAGCTGGGCTAAAACAAATGATATAAAAGTAACCTATGAAGAAGCCAGTTCAGCAGAAATTCCAGCAGAAAGCATTATATCTCAAAGTGTTGCCAAAGACCAAAAGGTGGCTAAAAAAGATAGTTTAACGGTGACGGTATCTTTAGGTAAAGGTTACACAGTTCCTAATTTCGCTGACTATACACAAGAAGAAGCTGGAACTGCTGTAGATGGATTAACAGTTCAAGCCAAAAGTGTTTTTACAAATAATGTACCGTACGGCCAGTTGATTTCTCAAAGTGTTGAGGCGGGAACTCAATTGACGAGTAAAGATGATTTGAAAGTCAAAGTGTATTATTCTGCTGGTCAACCTTATCTCAAAGATTTGAGAGGAAACACAGTAGAAGGGGATCTACAAAAAAAATTCTATGAAGAATTCCAATCAAAAGGTGCAAATATTCAGTACACAGTCAAATACGTTGATTCAGCAGAACCTAAAGGAACTGTTGTCGGCATGAGTGCATACAATCTATATGTACCGTTAGAGTACACGGTGAATCTAGAAATTAGTTTGGGCAACCTAGCAGGCGGGTCAAATTACTCCCCTAAATCTCCTGAGAAAGGTTCTGAGGAGAAGGACATGTCACAGCCATAATCTAGAAAAAGGAGGCAAGAAAGGAGTTTTCTTGCCTCCTTTTTCTCATTTTTCTAAAAACTATAAAATGAAATTTTGGTGAGAAATAGATTTTTATTGAACCAGAAGTGAAAATTAAGCAGCATAGATAAATGAAAAAAATTATAAAAAAATACTATTTTTGATGGAAACGAAAAAAAATCAAAGTACTTTTTAATAATGATTATTTATCTATTGTTTTCATCTAAATATGGCTAATAAAGTGATTTTAAATTATGTATAATAATTTTTATGATTTAAATTTCTATTTTTTCTTTATTTAATGGTTTTAGCCCTTATTTATTTAGAGATTATTGTTTTTTTTGAATGAAAGGAAAATGACTATTTTTTCTCATGAAATCCTCTTTTTTGTAGAGTTTATCAAAGTTTTAAGGGATGGGTACAAAATATTGAAAAACTCCTCAATAAAAGCATGATATAATTTACACAAGTGCAGTTTTGTTAGTTAGGGGTGATAAAATATTATGATGCGAAGGGGAGAAATTTTTTATGCTAATCTCTCACCTGTTGTTGGTTCAGAGCAAGGAGGAATTAGACCAGTATTGATTATTCAAAATAATAAGGGGAACTTATTTAGTCCAACGTTGATCGTTGCACCTATCACGCGGAATGTGAACAAGAAAATGCAGCCGACTCAGGTCAAAGTGGATATACCTCATGACGATCGTATGACGCCGTCATTGGTATTACTAGAACAAATCCGAACATTGGATAAGGAACGAATCCTTCACAAAATTTGTCAGCTACAGGAAGAGGATATGGTGAAGGTCAATCAAGCATTGAAAATAAGTATTGGGATTCGTTGAATGGGAGTAGTACATAGATAAAGATATACATAAATATTCGTAGACAATGGATTGAATAAATTAGGGTGTATGGAATGATTAGACAAACGATTCACGAATATGCTTTTTTATCAGATGAATGAGCTATCATTTATTTGTATTTAGGGTGTGAAACAAAAGTGTTTTTTACTTTTGTCTCACACCTGTTTGTTTTTTATGAAGGAATCATCTCAAAGAAACTTTTTGAAATTTTCTTTGTTTATAGCTATAGTATGATCAAAGGAGTCGATCAAGATGAAGGAAATTCACTATGGGATTTTGAGTACCGCTCAAATCGTGCCGCGCTTTGTAGAAGGAATCAAAAAAAGCCGGATGGGGCAAGCAACCGCAATTGCATCAAGAAGCTTGGAAAAAGCAGAAAAGATGGCAACAGAGCTGGCTATCACTAGAGCTTATGGTAGTTATGAAGAATTATGTATGGATAATGAGATAGATGTTGTTTATGTTGCAACCTATAATAAAGGTCATTACGCAGCTGCAAAAATGGCATTGGCACATCACAAGCATGTTTTAGTTGAAAAGCCTTTTACATTACAGACAGATCAAGCGGAAGAATTATTTAAACTGGCAGAAAAAAATGGTTGTTTTTTGATGGAAGCGCAGAAGTCAGTCTTTTTACCAATTAGTTTACAAGTAAAAGAAGCAATCAAAATGAATAAAATTGGAAAGGTTCATTGGCTACAGTCGATTACAGCTTACCCAAATGTTGATCACATTAGTTGGTTTCACTCGCTTGAAGCTGGCGGAGGAACCTTACATGGATCGGGAAGTTACCCAATCCAGTATATGCAATTTCTATTAGACCAGCCAATTAAAGAGACCAGTGGTAGTGTGACGAGACAAAAAGGTGCAACGGATGATCAAGTAAATTTAACGTTGAAGTTTCAAAATCAAACAGTTGCCAATATTTTTATTTCAGTAAAATTAGCTATTCCGAGTAAAATGACGATCTATGGTGAAAAAGGGCGGATAGAAATTCCCTATTTCTGGAAAACGAAGCAAGCAACTATTCATTATGAAGATGGAAGCCAAGAAAAACTGACTGGCGATTTTAAAAGTGAATTTGTTTTTGAAGTTGAACACGTGAATGAATGCTTGCAAAATAATTTGTTGGAGAGTCCAGTAATGACAAGAAAAATGACTTTAGAAACAGTAAACATAGTAGAACAATTATATTCCGGTTGGCTGATAGAAGATGAGTAAGCATAAAGAGGTTGCAAACAAGGGATATCTGTGTTAAAGTAATCCTCATGCGACGAGTTGACTTAATCAGACAGTTTCGACTGTTCCGTTTTGACGGCTAGTGATTAACAAAACAACAGAGGCACATATGTTAAATCATACCTACCGGATGTAGGCGTGTCGGATAAATATTTTTGTGGAGAAGATGTTATCTATTTATTTTTATAAATACTGTGGTAAAAAAGAAGACTTCGGTCTTCTTTTTTGCTTATTAGCGTTATTTTATCTTTTTGAAATAGAATTAGTTTGAGTTGGTGCAAAAAATATTCAATAATGGATAGTTTTTGTTGCACTAAAAAAAAAGTAAGTATCCACGGTTAAAATGCTAAGGAAAAGTAGTATTAAATAACGAATAAGAGAATATAAATAGTCAACTAATAATAGTATACTAATAAAGTTGCACTTGTGTAAGTGCAACTTTTTTGTGTTGTTATGGGATAAAAATCAAGCTATAGTTCAAGTGTAAGGGAAAGAAAGTTGGTGAGTAGGATGTCGCTGCACTTATCAAAACGGGAAATAAAAATTTTGCTACTGCTTTTAGATTTAGAAGACAGCGTGACAACAAAAGAATTGGCAGAAACTTTTCAAGTCAGTGTACGGACAATCAAATATGACTTAGAAAATGTTCGTGATTGGTTCAAAGAACAAAACGTATTGCTACAAACCCGCCGCAACAAAGGAATTTGGTTAGAAATACCTGATTCAGAACGTTTGACTTTGAAAAATGAAATTATCGAAGTTGAGCGATTTGAAACGTATCCGGATCAAGAATTACGTGTCAATCAGTTGATTTTCCGTTTGTTGTTAGCTCAATCAGCTTTGACTTCTCAGGAGTTGGCGGACGAACTGCAGGTGAGTAGAAATACCATCATTAATGATTTGGATCGTGTAGACGAGTTGATTCAACATTATAACCTAAAACTTAATCGTCAAAGTCGCCAAGGATTTTCGATCATTGGTGAAGAAAGCAAGATTCGTTTGCTGATGGAATATATCACGCAAAAGGAAATAACCGAATATGATATTTATCAAATCATGAGTTACTTTGTTCAGTCTGGACAACAGAAAAAAATGCAGGAAGTTCATGTTGGTGTCAATACGATTTTTCAAAAAATCTATCAAGTTTCTCTAAAGGAAATGACAGGACTTTTGGATCCTTCTTTATTCGATCAATTTAACTATGCTGAAATTCTTTCAATCACATTACGAGTGGCGATTGCGGCGTCTAGAATGCAGCTCCATCATACGGTCGGTACTTATAAGATGTTGACGAATCAAAAAATGTTGCAGCAAAAACAAGAGTTGCCGTTTTTATTGATGAAAAAAGTTTTCAATCATTATGAATTACCGCTTTTAGCAGATGAATATTTCTATATTTATAGCGATGTCTTTGTAGCGAATAATCAGCAGGACATCGTAAGGCTGACGGAAGAGTTGATCAAGGATGTCTCAGAAGAAATCAAATTTCCCTTTTATCGAGATCGGCAATTATTTACAAATCTTTTTGCTCATTTGTCCTTACGACTGACCAAGAAACACCTCTTTATAAATGAGTACAATCCGTTTGTTGATGATATCAAGGCAAAGTATCCACAATTATTTTCAGCGATCCAGCTGGCTAGTCAAAGTAGTATTGTCGGATCAGCATTGTTGATTAATGATTCATTTATCGCCTATATTGCGTTGCACTTTTTGGTGGCTTACGAGAAAAATCTTCATGAAGTCAATGTTGTCCGAATTGTCTATGTTTGTTCCACAGGTTTAGGGGTAACGAGTTTGATCGAGCAAAAAATTTTAGAAGAAGTTTCAAATGTTGAGATTGCTGGGTTTGCTTCTGTCTTAAATGCAGTTGATGTAATAGAAGAAAAAAATCCCGACTTAGTTTTGAGTATTTTTCCAATAGAAATCGTGAATCGTCCGTTTATCAAAGTGAATCCGCTACCGACACAAGCGGATCTTCATACCGTTCAAGAAGAGGTCAATAAAATTCTGACGCACACGAAATCAGGAAAAGTACCACGCTTGATTCCTCGGCAACAGGTCAAAGAAAAACAAGGAATTGAGGCGGAAAGTCGAGATATTCTTGTACGAGCCTATGTGATTTATGAAGAACTGCTCAAGGCGTTTGCAGAGAAATTGACTCAAGAATATAAGGAAGCATTTTTACTACACGTGATGTTGATGGTCCACCGAATTACGTTTGATAGTCAATATGAAAATGAGGGCAATATCGTGAAAGAAACATTATTAGCTCAACAAGAACTGGTAGAGCAGATAGAACGGATTTTTGCTAAGAATGATTTGATGGTTAATCAAGCAGAAATTACTGCTTTATTGAATTATATAAGAGAGGAGGAGCACGTATGAAGTTAACTGACGATGCTCAAAAAATCATTGATGAAAGTCCGAATAAAGTTGAGTTAGAAGCAGCACTTGAACAAATCAACGAGTTATTAGAAGAACAAGTAATTCAACCGACTGAATTACAATGGACGATTTTGATCAATCACGTCAATGAAATGATCAAACGGTCGATTGCAGGAGAAAAAATGTCTGGGGTCGATCCACAAATGTTTGAAGAAGTATCTAAAGAGGCACTAATGATTTCAAATAAAGTTGTTCAACACATCGGTAATTTACCGCAAGATGAAATGTACGTATTATCCATTCATTTTGAAGCAGCTAGACAAAATGAAGCATAAGAAAGACTAGCTATTATTAGAGTAAAAAAACTATCTAGCTTTGCAGGCTAGCCTGTTCAGCTTTTAAAAATTGGAGGAATTATTATGATAACAGTAGTAATCGCAGATCGCTTAGGAAAAGGTCAAAATGTAGCAAAAGGGGTAGAAGCCGCAGGAGCAAAAGCAGTTGTTGTTCCAGGAATGGGTGCAGATATGCGTTTAGGTGACGTGATGCAGCAAGAAAACGCAGATCTTGGAATCTCATTTTGTGGTAGTGGTGGTGCTGGAGCGTTAACAGCTGCAACAAAATATGGGTATCTAGAACGCCATGGTATGCGTTCGATCGATGAAGGTGTTACGGCGATCAATGATGGCAAAACAGTTTTAGGCTTTGGTTTTATGGATCAAGAAGAATTAGGTAAACGAATCGTTGAAGCTTATATGAAAAAGAATGGCTAGTAGGTGAAGTTCTAAGGATTGAAGGGCTTCGGAAAAAAACGGAAATAAAATGTGACCAAAAGCGTTGCAGTTAATGTTTCAGCTTTTTCAGATAGAGTTGAACGAGCTTAAATAAGGGGAGGAACAATCAATGGAAAACGTAACAATGAAACAACGTCAGAACATTCAAGTTGAAGGAACTGGAAAAGAAAAGAATTTGGCGTTTGCAAATGCACTGAATCAAATCCACAATCGTGTGCTGAAAGAAAAAAATGATGTGATTGTACGCATTGAACCGCTTGACATTCAAGTTGTTAAAGCAGAGCAAGAGACCTTTACAGAACGGTTTTTCTTTTTCTTTTTACCTCGTACTCGTGCGGATTATCGTGTATTACTGGATGTGGAAGTGGAAATCACGTTGATCGAAATGGAAACAATTCCGTTTGTAGAAAAAAGAGTTACTGATCCCAATGGTCTTCCAATCCCTTTTGGTAAGAAAAAAAGAATGCAGAAGGAGGCAAATTAAATGGATGTTTTAGTCGTTTTACTCAAGTCTTTATTGATTGGGGGAGTAGTTGGATTTGCGGCAGGAGCAGGAGCTGCCAGAATGTTTCATGCACCAAGCACACAGGGATTAGGTGCATTTAGAACATTAGGTGAGATGAATGCCTGTGAGGGAGATGCGGCGAGTCATTTTTCTTTTGGGCTAGGGTTCTTTTTTAATGCTTGGGCGTCGACAGTGGGTGCTGGAGCCTTTACCCAAGATGTAGATCATCGTGTAATACCTAACTGGGCAGCTGCAGCTTTATTAGTAAAAAATAAAAATATTGCTGAAACAATGCATAATCCTAAGAAAATGGGGATTTCAGGTGCAATCATTGGGATGTTGGTCGTTGCATTCTTAAATACGACAGCTTCCGCAATTCCTGAGTCACTACAAGTAACGGCAGTCGCTGTCTTAGTGCCAGCAGCAAATCTTTTGATCAACACAGTAATGCCAGTTTTATTCTGGTTAGCAGCAATCGATGCGGGTAAACGTTCAGGTCTTTGGGCAACGATTTTTGGCGGACTTGCAACGATGATCATGGGTAATGCTGTTCCTGGTGTTGTACTTGGAATTTTGATTGGTAAAGGTGTAGATGAAATTGGTTGGAACAAGGTAACGAAAAGTATGATGGCAGCAGTTATTCTATTATTTGTCTTTAGTGCCTTTTTCCGTGGCTTTGATCTACAAATGATTGAAAGCTTCCGCTTACAGATTCCAAACTGGTTACAAAATATGCATGATGTTTTTAGTATTGGTAAATAATTCAGAAGAAAGTGAGGAACTGAGATGGATGAAATAGTAGAGTTGGAAAAAAAGAATTTTTGGTTTGCTGATTGGTCATTTCCAATTTTAGTTGGTTTATTGTCAGCAGGCGTTTTTGCTGGAACACATATGTATATTGAACATGGTGTGGGAGCTTTTAATGAGGTAGCGATCGTGGCTATGTTAAAAGCTGGAATGGACGGTGGTTCATATGGTGCAGCTGCAGCATTTGGCGCAAGTTTCTTATTTGCCCGAATTTTGGAAGGGTCACTTGTTGGGATTTTAGATATTGGTGGTGCAATCCTAACTGGAGTTGGAATTGGTGTTCCAGCGATTCTGTTAAGTATGGGGATCACAACACCTGTTGAAAATTTTGGCCTTTCTTTATTAACTGGGATGGTCCTTGGTTTGCTTATCGGTGGTATCATTATTGTGATTCGCAAATTTACGATCAACCAGTCAAATTCCACTTTTGGTGCTGATGTTATGATGGGCGCTGGAAATGCTTCAGGGAGATTCTTAGGTCCATTGATCATTATTAGTGCGTGTGGTGCTTCTGCTCCAATCGGTATTGGTTCTATTATTGGAGCTGTGATTTTCTATGTGTGGAAAAAGCCGATTGCTGGTGGCGCAATTCTAGGTGCAATGATCTTTGGTGCAATATTCCCGGTTGATTTACCTAGTTAAAGATGAAAAAATGTTGCACTTTTCTTTTGAAAAACGTTTACATTATAATGTTACCATGTTATTATGAATGGGAAATAATTTGATTTTTATTCATATTAATTTTTTGAACGGAGGACAAAAGAAATGAATGGTTTTGTGCAGTGGATGGAAGTAAAATTGATGCCGATTGCCAATAAATTTGGCTCTCAAAGACACATGACAGCAATTAGAAAGGGACTTATCGCAACGATGCCTTTGACAATTGTTGGTGCTTTTTTTACCGTATTTCAGAATATTCCAATTGATGCTTATATGAAGTTTATTGAGCCTTATCAAGTAGTGTTGGATATTCCATCTCGTTATACAATGGGGATTTTGGCGTTGTATGCAACTTTTGGGATTGCCTCTTCCTTGGCAACAAGTTACAAATTGGATTCTTTGACTTGTGGAATCTTAGCGGTGATGGCCTTTTTGGTCACAGCAGCACCCCCAACAAGAGTTTTTGAAGATGTTAAAGATGTTATTGGGGCTGGGCGTTATATTAATTTAGCGAATATTGGTTCAGCTTCATTATTTGGAGCAATCGTGACAGCACTTGTCTCTGTTGAAATTTATCGTTTCTTTATACAAAAGGATATTACAATCAAAATGCCAGATGGTGTTCCACCAGAAGTATCTAATTCATTTATCGCGTTGATTCCTGGCGCTGTGATTTTATTGCTATTCTGGGTGATTCGTCATGTGATTGGTTTTGATTTAAATGGTTTCTTAAGTACTTTATTAATGCCATTGAAAGATACGTTAGCTGGGAATAGTTTATTTGGTGGACTACTTACAGTCTTCTTGATCTGTTTCTTCTGGGTTTTAGGGATTCACGGACCTGCGATTATGGGACCTGTTATCAGACCGTTTTGGGATATGTCGATTGCAGAAAATACACTTGCTTTCCAAGAAGGTGCCTCTGTTCATAATTTACCGAATATCTTTACTGAACAATTTTTACAATGGTTTATCTGGATCGGCGGCGCGGGAACTACTTTAGCTTTAGTCGTTTTAATGATGTTTTCTAAATCAACTTATCTGAAAAGTTTAGGTCGTTTATCTTTCTTACCAGGTTTATTCAATATTAATGAACCAGTGATTTTTGGTACACCGATCGTCATGAACCCGATTTTAGGGATTCCATTTATCGTGGCACCTTTGATCACAACAACATTTTCTTACTTTTTAACGGTTACAAATGTCATCCCGATGATGGCGGCCCGTTTACCATTTGCCATACCGGCACCTGTTGCTGCTTGGATGAGTACAAACTGGAGTATTCCAGCAGCCCTACTTGTCTGTGTCAACTTTGCAATTACTTTGGCGATCTACTACCCGTTCTTCAAAGTATACGAAAAACAACAATTAGACAAAGAAGCAGAAGAGTTAGCAGCTGAACAAAAAGCGAAAGCAGCTGCTTAATTAAAATGAGAGGGAGGGTAGTCGCTGTACTACCCTCTATGGTGATTAAGGTCATGATAATTTGGTTCATCGTATTTTTTATTCTTAGTCAGGTAATGATTGAAAGAAACTGGCTACCTACAAGATTTACAGATTTACGCTTATTTCATCTATGTCTAGCTTCAATAGGGTTGATTTTTCTAGCAATTGTAGTTGGAATTTTAGTTAAACAACCGCTATTCATAGTAGGAAGTGTAACCATTTTGTGCAGTTCAGTTATTTCTTGGAAGTACAGACATAAATTCGACCATATAAAGCGAGGGCAAAATCAATGAAAAGAGCATTAGGAGTATCCGTTTACCCAGATCATAGTGAAATAGAAAAAGACAAAGCTTATTTAAAAAAGGCAAGTGAATGTGGATTTTCACGGATCTTTATGAGTATGTTGGAAGTAACTGAAGGAAAAGAAGTAGTGAAAGAAAAGTTTAAGTCATTGATTTCCTATGCAAAAGATTTAGGCTATGAAACGATTTTAGATGTAGCGCCGAATATTTTTGACGAATTAGAAATTTCGTATGATGATTTAACCTTCTTTTATGAAACGGGCGCTGATGGCATTCGTTTGGATGTAGGATTTGATGGTAATAAAGAAGCAAAGTTGACCTTTAATCCTTTTGATTTAGCGATCGAATTGAATATGAGTAATGATGTGGCTTACCTAGATAATATTTTGACTTATGAAGCCAATGTGCCATTTCTTTACGGCTGTCATAATTTTTATCCGCAAGAAGGTACGGCATTGCCGTATGATTTCTTTGAGCGTTGTAGTGTTCGCTTCAAAAAACATGGCATTCGTACAGCAGCGTTTATCAATTCTCAAGCAGGCAAAATCGGTCCATGGGATGTCAATGATGGGTTGCCAACATTAGAAATGCACCGACATTTACCAGTGGATGTTCAAACGAAACATTTATTTGCGACAGGTCTGATCGATGATGTGATTATAGGCAATGCTTATGCTTCAGATGAAGAATTAGAGTTGTTAGGTAGCTTAAATCGTTATCAATTAGAATTAGCAGTGGAATTTACGAAAGAGGCAAGTGACGTTGAAAAAGCAATTACATTGACAGAACAGCATTTTCGCCGTGGAGACATTACAGATCAAGTGGTTCGTTCTACTGAAGTTCGTAAAAAATACCAACATAAAGCCAATCCAGCGCATGATAATACCCAAGAGTTTCAAGTAGGTGATGTTGTGATCGGTAATGATGCATTCGGGAAATACAAAAATGAACTGCAAATTGTTTTACAGCCGCATTCAGACGACCGTAAAAATAAAGTAGGGCAAATAACAGAGAAAGAATTGTTGTTGTTAGATTTTGTAAAACCCTGGACAAAATTTAGATTTACAGAAAAGTAGGGGATAAAATGAGTTACGACTTAATTATAAAAAATGGCAAAACCATTGAGGGAAAACCGATAGAAGTAGCAATCAATGCTGGAAAAATCGTAAAAATTTCAGAAAAAATCGAAGCAGATAGTAAAGAACGAATGGAATTAGCCACCGATACTTATCTATCAGCTGGTTGGATTGACGATCATGTTCATTGTTTTGAAAAAATGACTTTATACTACGATTTTCCAGATGAAATTGGTGTTAAAAAAGGCGTAACGACAGTGATCGATGCTGGTACAACTGGAGCTGAAAATATCCATGAGTTTTATGACTTATCGAAACAAGCGACAACCAATGTGTATGCGTTGTTGAATATTTCAAAGTGGGGTATCGTTGAGCAAGATGAACTAGCAGATCTGAGCAAAGTCAAAGAAGAATTAGTATATAAAGCGCTGAGTGAACTGCCTGACTTTGTCGTAGGAATCAAAGCACGCATGAGTAAAACTGTTATCGGAGATAATGGCATCACTCCGTTAGAAATGGCCAAAAACATCCAAAAAGAAAATAATAATCTACCCTTGATGGTACATGTGGGCTCAGCACCGCCAGAATTAGATGAAATCTTAGCACATATGTCTAAAGGTGATGTATTGACTCATTGTTTTAATGGAAAACCAAATGGTATTTTAAATCAAGAAACAGATAAGATTAAAGCTTTTGCGCGAACTGCATATGAAAAAGGGATTGCGTTTGATATTGGTCATGGGACAGATAGTTTCAATTTCCATGTTGCTGAAACAGCTATGGAAGAAGGTCTAAAAGCAACATCGATCAGTACCGATATTTATATCCGCAACCGCGAAAATGGTCCAGTTCATGATTTAGCAACGACAATGGAAAAGTTGCGGGTTGTAGGCTATGATTGGACAGAAATTATTAAAAAAGTGACTGAAGCACCTGCTGAAAACTTTCATTTTGATACAAAAGGTCATCTGAAAGAAGGCTATGATGCGGATATTACAATCTTTACAATCGAAAAAGGACAGAAGACTTTAACTGATTCAAATGGGTATACCAGAGAAGCAAAAGAATTGATCAAACCTGTAAAAACCATTATTGGAGGAACAGTTTATGACAATTAGTTACGAAAAATTCAATCTAAAAGAAGTCATCAACGCTTCAGGCAGAATGACGATCTTAGGCGTCTCAAAAGTGTCTGGAAATGTCTTAGCTGCACAAAAATTTGGTGGGGAACATTTCTTTGAAATAAGCGAACTAAGTATTCAAACAGGCGCTTATTTAGCGAAACTCTTAAACGTTGAAGATGCGCAAGTCGTGTCCTCTGCATCTGCCGGAATCGCGCAAAGTGTGGCAGCGTTAATCGGTGAAGGGTCCGTTTATCATGCGTATCATCCGTATACTGATAAAGTGACCAAACGTGAAATCATCCTGCCAAAAGGGCATAACGTCGATTACGGCACACCTGTCGAAGTAATGGTGGCACAAGGCGGTGGACAAGTGGTCGAAGCGGGCTATGCCAATATGTGTACACCCGAGCATATCGACATGATGGTCACGGATCAAACAGCTGCGATTCTTTATATAAAGAGCCATCACACCGTTCAAAAAAGTATGTTAAGTGTGGCAGAAGCCGCAACCGTAGCGCGAGCTCGTAAATTACCATTGATCGTTGACGCCGCAGCGGAAGAAGATTTGTTCAAATACATCGAGGCGGGCGCAGATTTAGTAATATACAGTGGTGCCAAAGCCATCGAAGGCCCAAGCGCTGGACTGGTGATCGGGAAAAAGGACTACATCGAGTGGATCCGTCTCCAAGGCAAAGGCATCGGCCGTGCAATGAAAATCGGCAAAGACAACATTTTAGGCTTTACCCAAGCTGTGGAAGATTACGTGAAAAACGGCAGTGAATCAGGCGAATCGATGCAAGCACGATTAGAACCGTTTATCGAAGCTCTGAATAACATCACAAACATCGAAGCCAAAGTGGTTCAAGATGGAGCGGGCAGAGAGATTTACCGTGCCAGCATCAAAGTAAGCGGCACAAAATCAGCCAAAGAAGTCATTCAAGCATTAAAAGCGGAGAGTCCCGCAATTTATACCCGTGAATACCAAGCCAACAATGGGATCATCGAATTCGATATCCGTTCTGTGAATGAAGAGGAAATGAACAAAATTGTGACACGATTAACAACAATCATGAACTAAAAAATAGAAACAGGAGTGAATCAACTATGACATTAACACCAAACTATTTAGAAAACCGTATTTGCTTAAACGTATTAGCGAACTCAGTAGAAAACGCGAAAGACTGTTACACAGCCGCCGAAGGCCATATCGTGTTAGGGGTATTATCAAAAAATTACCCAACCGACGAAGCAGCAATCGAAGACATGAAAAAATACGCCGCTGCAACAAACAACGCTTTATCAGTCGGTTTAGGCGCAGGCGATCCGAATCAAAGCCAAATGGTATCAAGAATTTCAAAAGAATTACAACCCCAACACGTAAACCAAGTCTTTACAGGTGTAGGCACCTCTCGTGCCTTATTAGGTCAAAACGAAACCATCATCAATGGCTTAGTCTCACCAACTGGTAAAGTCGGCATCGTCAATATCGCTACAGGTCCCCTAAGCTCACAAAGCCCAGCAGGAGAAGTGACGATTGAAACGGCGATCCATCTGTTACAAGACATGGGCGGCAGCTCCATCAAATTCTTCCCAATGAAAGGGTTAGCCCATATCGAAGAATACAAAGCAGTGGCTGAAGCATGTGCTAAATATGACTTCTATCTAGAGCCAACAGGAGGAATCGATTTAGAAAACTTTGAAGAAATCGTACAAATCGCAGTAGATGCCGGAGTGAAGAAAATCATCCCTCACGTTTATAGCTCAATCATCGATTCAACAACAGGAGACACAAGACCAGAAGATGTGAAAACATTACTTGGTATGATCAAAAATACATTAAAAAAATAAAAGCTGAGTGAAGCTCGTTCGGCGCTGACAGAAAAATAGGAAAATATGACTGAGGCGAAATGTGCCTCATTCATATTTTGTCTTTTTTCCGAAACGCAAGTTCACAAAGCGAGATAAAAATAAAAGCTGAACGAACTCGTGAAGCTAAGAAATAGGCAGGGATCGACATGAGAATTGCGGCATTTGGTGAAATAATGATGCGTTTGACCCCACCAGAATATCTGATGTTGGAACAAACCAAAGAATTACGTTTAGATTTTACAGGAACAGGAGTTAATATTTTAAGTAATCTCGCTCATTTTGGCTGTCAAACAAGTCTGTTGACGAACCTTCCTAATAATCGATTAGGCGAAGCCGCCAAAGCGAGCGTTCGACAGTTAGGGATTCAAGATCACTGGGTTGGTATTTCTGGTGATCATATAGGTTCATACTTTGCTGAAATGGGCTTTGGTCCAAGACCTACACAAGTTACGTATCAAAACCGCCGCAACAGTTCGTTTGGTGTGAGTGGGGCTTCTAATTATGATTTTGATGCTTTTTTAGCTGAAACTGATTTAGTGCATATTTGTGGGATTTCATTAAGTTTGACAGAAAAAACGCGTGAAGCAGCTTTTGTTTTAGCTGAAAAAGCTCACGTATTGGGGAAAAAAGTTTGTTTTGACTTTAATTTTCGGCCTAGTTTGAATGAAGTGCATGGTGTTGCTTTTATGAAAGAACAATATGAAAAAATGTTACCCTATTGTGATCTAGTTTTTGGTAGTCAGCGAGATTTGACTGATCTATTAGACATGCCGCTAAGTGAAACAGTGGATTGTGCGAATCAGTTTAAAGAATTAGTTCATCGATTTATGACGAAATATCAGATTGAGCGTTTTGCTGGAACTATTCGTCAAGGTGAAGGGGATAAACATTATTTGACGGGATTTCTATTTGATTCAGAAAACTATGTTCAGGCAGCTCCAAGAGAAATCATTAATTTAGATCGGATCGGGGCTGGTGATGGCTATGCTGCCGGGATTTTACTTGGATATAGTGAATCCTGGTCATTAGTTGAAAGTGTAGAGTTTGCCATAGCAAATGGTGTTTTAGCGCATACGATCCAAGGCGATGTGCCTTTAACAACGCGCAAACAAGTCCGACATATCATGGAACAACCGACAGTGGATTTGATCCGTTAATAAAAAGAGTGGAATGAAATAGTGTAAATGCGTTTATACTACTTTCGTTCTACTCTTTTTTTCATTATAATAAGAAGAGTAGGTAATTTAGCGAAACCATTTACGTAGCTCAGATAAATTGGTATGCTTAAGATCGACAGTTATTATTTTGTACGTTATTTAGATAGGAA
This sequence comes from Enterococcus sp. 7E2_DIV0204, assembly GCF_002140855.1. Taxonomy (NCBI): domain Bacteria; kingdom Bacillati; phylum Bacillota; class Bacilli; order Lactobacillales; family Enterococcaceae; genus Enterococcus; species Enterococcus sp. 7E2_DIV0204. The sequence goes on along the minus strand of NZ_NGKY01000001.1, from coordinate 750,445 downwards.
AATCTGTTTACAGGAGGAGATCATATGACCGATGAAAATATTTGGAAAGCACTAGATGATGATGTTTTGAAAGATAGTATTCGAAAACGACCAAGTATGTACATTGGTGGGATTGGTCCGACTGGCTTAGAGAGCATGGTCCTGCAAGTATTGGATCATCTACTGCAATTAGCGGTTGATTTAAAGCAGACAGAGCTTTCGATCGAGCTTTCCGAGAAACAATTTATTTTTTCTTTTTTTAGTAAAAAAGGATTATTTTTAGATAAAACTCCAGAAGAACAATATACACCGCCCTATCTTTTTTTATCGGTAGTCAATGCTTTATCGGAACAATTAGGTTTTGGGGTGGAAAAATTAGGCAAGCGGACAATCCAAATCTATCAAAATGGACAGCTGAATAAAAAAGCATTGATCCCTTCTGAAGATGAAGGGCAACGAATCGAACTCGCTTTCACACCGGATGAAACATTATTTGGAAACAAGCCATTATCCTATTTTATCTTATTCAATCGCTGTCAAGAGCTCGCTATGTTGAACAGCGGTTTGACGATTTCACTAACGGATGGGAAGCAGCAAAAAAATTATTTTCATTATGAACAAGGACTTGTAGACTATATTTTTCAAAAAGATGATAGTATTACGAGAAGCGGTCAGCCGTTGATTATCAATACAATCAGCGAAGGTGTCACGATCCAAGCTGTAATTTCTAAAAACGGTTCGACTAGCATTAAAGACAGCTTTGTCAATGGTCATTTGCCCTCAGATGGTGGGACGCACCTTGATGGTTTTGTTCAAGGAACGGTGGATGCTATCAATCAGTTTTTAGAAGAAACCAATCGCTTGAAATACCTGACCATAGATAATTTTCCTGAACGATTCGATGTTGTACTTTCAATTAAAGTCAAACGACCAAGGTACACTGGAGCGATCAAAAAGAAAATCAGGAATCCAGAGCTGTATAAAATCGTGAAGGAAGCTGTTTTTGCGGAAGTAGCAACCTTTTTAAAACGGCATCCAGCTTGGTATTTAAATTAAATACAAACCGCTGAAAGGGAACGATGATGAGAATTTTTATTGATGGTGATGGCTCACCAGTAAAAGACACGACAATTGACGTTGCACTAAAGCACTCGCTCGATGTTGTGATCGTAACAAGCATTGATCACTATTCACTGAAAGAATACCCTAAAAATGTTTCTTTTGTGTATGTAGACAAAGGAGCCGATGCAGCAGATTATAAGATTGTTCAGCTGATCGACAAAGGCGATATTTTAGTAACCCAAGACTATGGACTGGCTTCTTTAGTCTTACCTAAAGGGGTGCGAGTATTGCATCAATTAGGCTATGAATATACTGGGGAAAATATGGATAGTTTATTGGAGCAACGCTATTTTAGTGCAAAAGTCCGAAAAAGCGGTGGTCGTACGAAAGGACCAAAGGCTTTCACACAGGATGATCGGGAGAAATTTAGAGCGAAACTAGTGACTTTGATTACAGAATAGGTTAAATTCGTTCTATCAAAGTAAGGATCTTAGTTTTATATGATTAAGAGCTATCAGGGAAAGTAAATAAAAATAGTCTTCTAGTTTGAAACAACAGTAATTATGAAACTTTTTCTTTTATTTGATGATTTGTTTCTATTCGGACTAGTTCTTTTATGCTAAAATATGAAAGAGTTATTTTGAATTTCTTTGTTGGATATAGGAGCCTTGTGATATCTGGATACTTTAAAAATTATCTAGCTTCGCGGACTAACCCTTCGAAAAAAAGACAAAAATGGAATGTGCCAAAGAACGACACAGTCAATTTTTCCTATTTTCCTGTCAAGACTAAATGAGCTCTTTCAGCTTTAAAAATTAGGAGGAAAAGCATTTGAAGATTACTTTGCTATATGGTGGGAGAAGTGAGGAGCATGATGTTTCAATATTATCTGCTTATTCAGTTTTAAATGCGATTTATTATAATTATTATCAAGTTCAATTGGTTTTTATTAGTAAAGATGGTGAATGGGTCAAAGGGCCGCTTTTGTCAGAAAAACCTGAGAGTAAAGATATTCTTAAATTGACTTGGTCTAAAGATGGTGATGTAGATAAGTGGGGCGAGTTTACAGGTCGTGTGATCATGCCGTGTGAAATCAAGGAAGAAGATACGATTGTTTTCCCTGTTTTACATGGACCTAACGGAGAAGATGGTACGATCCAAGGATTTTTAGAAACTTTAGGACTACCGTATGTTGGTGCAGGCGTCTTAGCAAGTGCAAATGCAATGGATAAGATCATGACTAAATATTTACTACAAACAGCTGGGATTCCTCAGGTGCCATTTGTTCCCGTACTAAGAAGCGATTGGAAAGAAAATCCTAAAAAAGTCTTTGAGCAATGTGAAGGTTCATTGATTTATCCAGTCTTTGTCAAACCTGCTAATATGGGTTCTAGTGTGGGAATCAGTAAAGCTGAAAATCGTGAAGAACTACAAAATGCATTAGAAGAAGCTTACCGTTATGATTCCAGAGCAATTGTTGAGCAAGGAATCGAAGCGCGTGAAATCGAAGTAGCGATTTTAGGTAATGAAGATGTGCGAACAACCTTACCAGGCGAAATCGTTAAAGATGTTGAGTTTTATGATTACAATTCAAAATATATCGATAACCAAATCACGATGCAAATTCCAGCTGAAGTGCCCGATGAAGTACATCAAAAAGCACAAGAATTTGCTAAAAAAGCCTATACTATATTAGACGGCAGTGGTTTAAGCCGATGTGATTTCTTTTTAACAAGTAAGAATGAGTTGTTCTTAAATGAGCTAAACACAATGCCTGGTTTTACAGAATTTAGTATGTATCCATTATTGTGGGAAAATATGGGCTTGAAATATAACGATTTGATTGAAGAACTAATTCAATTAGCGTTAAATCGATTCAAACAAAGACAAAGTTTTTACGAAAGATAAACGACAAAAAGGGAGGAGACAAAACGGAATCAGTTTTGTTTCAGCCCTTTTATGTATGAGTAGCTGTTTATAAGAAACGTTGATGTTAAAGGAAATCTAAGGAGAGAGACCAATGAAACTTACTTTTTGGGAAGCAGCCAAAGCGGTACAAGCGACAAATGATTGGAGACAATGGGCAGATTTTGAATTGACAGGGATCGAATTTGACAGCCGATTGATTGGACCAGGAAATCTTTTTGTTCCGTTGAAAGGTGAAAATGACGGGCATTCATTTATTAAAGGTGCTATGGATAAAGGAGCGCACGCAGCCTTTTGGAGTAGAACAGAGGCCGCACCTGCTCAATTACCGATCTTACAAGTAGCGGATACATTGAAGGCTATGCAGGACTTAGCTGTGTATTATCTAAAGAAAATGCAGCCAACAGTGATTGCGATTACAGGAAGCAATGGTAAAACGACAACAAAAGATATGACCGAAGCCGTTTTAGCTAAACAGTTTAAAACCTATAAAACACAAGGGAATTATAATAATGATATCGGGCTACCGTATACTATTTTACATATGCCGGATGAAACTGAAAAACTGATTTTAGAAATGGGTATGGATCATGCAAATGAGATCGATTTTTTATCCAAATTGGCTCAGCCAGAAGTAGCAGCAATTACAATGATCGGCGAAGCACATATTGAAAATTTGGGATCAAGAGCAGGCATTGCCAAAGCAAAAATGGAAATTGCATCAGGTCTTGCTAAAAATGGCCTGCTGATCATTCCTGCAGATGAACCTTTACTAGTATCGTTGACAAAGGAGCAACCACAAACGATCAAAACATTTAGTTTAGGAGCAGCAGATTGTCAGGCCCAAATCATAGAAGTACAAAAAGAATATACTTCCTTTAAAGTCAATGGGTCAAAAACACTGTTTACGATCCCAGTTCCAGGGAAATACAACGTTGGCAATGCCTTGATTGCAATTACTATTGGGCAATGGTTCGATTTATCAGAAGAAAAAATTCAAGCAGGCTTATCTGAATTTCAATTAACAAAAAATCGAACGGAATGGTTAAAAAGTAGTAAAGGCATCGAAATTTTAAGTGATGTCTACAATGCGAATCCAACCGCTATGAAATTAGTTTTAGATAGTTTTAGCCAAATGCCTACACAAGGCAAGAGAGTAGCCGTGTTAGGAGATATGCTTGAATTAGGACCTGATTCAGCACTGATGCATGCTTCTGTGAGTGAGCATTTAAATCCTGCGGAAGTTACGGATGTTATTCTCTACGGAACTGAGATGCAGGCATTACATGATGAAATTAAGAAAAAATATCAAGAAGATAAGATTCACTATTTTGATAAAGAAGAAAAAGAAATATTGATAAACACATTAAAGTTACTCCTTGAACCAGAAGATATGGTTGTTTTAAAAGCAAGTAATGGTATGGGATTAAATGAAGTCGTTACAAAACTTCTTGAAATGTAGCAAGCTTTCATAAAACTTGCTGAAAATATAAAACTATGCTAAAATAACCTATTGCCGGAAGATCGAAGTAGATAAATCGAAAGTACCTATTGAAGATACTTTTCTATCATATAAAGATTAAAAAAGCTGAACGAACTCGTTTGGCTTTTCTAGTGCCTGTAGCTTCATAAGGTGGATTTTTCGGTAACACTAATGAGAAAATACGCGAAACCTATGTAGAAGGTTTACTGATTCCATGAACATTTTCGAAGTTAGTGAAAGTCAAATCACCTGTAACATCATGTTAGAAGAAAAAATTTCTTCTGCAACAAACACTATTAGGAGGATATCATTTGAAATTTAAAGAACTTGGCTTAGAACCAGAATTATTGGCATCAATCGAGCGCTCAGGATTTGAAGAAGCAACACCGATTCAAGAGGAAACAATCCCTCTAGCATTACAAGGTAAAGACGTAATTGGACAAGCACAAACAGGAACTGGTAAAACAGCTGCGTTTGGTTTGCCAATGTTACAAAAAATCGACACTTCGAACCGTGTATTACAAGGAATCGTAATTGCACCAACACGTGAGCTAGCAATCCAAACACAAGAGGAATTATACCGTTTAGGCCGCGATAAAAAAATCCGCGTTCAAGCAGTATACGGCGGAGCAGACATCGGCCGTCAAATTCGCGGATTAAAAGAAAATCCACATGTTGTAGTAGGTACACCTGGACGTTTATTAGATCACATCAATCGTCGCACTCTAAAATTAGATGCAATCGAAACATTAGTTTTAGATGAAGCAGATGAAATGTTGAATATGGGATTCTTAGAAGATATCGAAAAAATCATCTCTAAAATTCCGTCAACACGTCAAACATTACTATTTTCAGCAACAATGCCACCAGCAATCAAAAACATCGGCGTGAAGTTCATGAAAGAACCAGAACACGTGAAAATCAAAGCTAAAGAAATGACTGCTGATTTGATCGATCAATACTATGTTCGTTCAAAAGACTTCGAAAAATTCGATGTAATGACTCGTTTATTAGATGTTCAAACACCAGAATTAACAATCGTATTTGGTCGTACTAAACGCCGCGTAGATGAATTAGCTCGTGGGTTAGAAGCACGCGGATATAAAGCAGAAGGAATTCATGGCGACTTATCTCAACAAAAACGTATGAGCGTTTTACGTTCATTCAAGAGCGGAAACTTAGATATTTTAGTTGCAACAGACGTTGCGGCTCGTGGATTAGATATTTCAGGAGTCACACATGTTTACAACTACGATATCCCACAAGATCCTGAAAGCTATGTTCACCGTATTGGCCGTACTGGTCGTGCTGGTAAAGGCGGAATGTCTGTGACTTTCGTTACACCAAATGAAATGGGCTATTTACACGTCATTGAAGAATTAACGAAAAAACGTATGACACCATTACGTCCACCAAATGAACAAGAAGCATTTAAAGGACAATTGGGTGCCGCAATCGAAACAGTTGAAGAAAAAATTTCAGAAAATGGTCTAGAAAACTACTTACCATCTGCTAAAAATCTTTTAGAAAAATATTCTGCAGAAGATTTAGCTGCATTATTACTAAAAACAATTTCTAAAGATCCATCAGATGCTGTACCAGTAAAAATTACACCAGAACGCCCATTACCATCAAATAAAAAAGGGTTCAACAAAAACAATCGCAGCGGTGGTGGTAATAGCCGTAATCGTAACAAAAATGGCGGTGGTGGTTACCGTGGGAACAAAAATAACAAAGGCACAGGCGGCAGCGGAAACGGTGGCGGCTACAATAAGAGCAAAGACAATCGTTCAGCAAAACGTCATAACGATAAAAAACGTAGCTTTGTTATTAGAGATAACTCAAACTAATAAATCAATAAAAAGTCAAAGTTAATTTAATTTAGCTAATTATTGAATTTTAAGAGGGTAGAACAAGGCTTAAAAGCTGTGTTCTGCCCTCTTTTGTTTATCTGGATGAACGAGTTGAACGAACTTGTTCAGCTTTTTATTAATTTTTTACATTATTGTGTGGAAAAATTGCTAAAATTTGATAGAATAAGAGTGATTTATAAAAATAAAAAAAGAAGGACTCAGAAGGATGATTAAGGGAATTGGTATAGACATGGTAGAACTGTCAAGAATCGAAAAAATTATCGAAAATAAAACGTCTTTTGTTCAGAGAGTTCTCACCGATAATGAATATGTACTTTTTCAGAAATTACCACATAAACGCCAGATCGAGTTTTTAGCAGGTCGCTTTGCTTGCAAGGAAGCTTTTTCTAAAGCTTGGGGAACTGGGATCGGACGCGTGGGATTACATGACATTGAGGTTTTAAAAGAAGACAATGGTGCTCCTAAAGTGACAAAATCACCTCATGATGGAAAGGTGTTTGTATCCATTTCGCATACAGATACTTTTGCGATTGCACAGATTATTTTGGAAGCCAGCTAAAATTTTTATCGAATAAAGGTCGAGATAGACGGTATTGATCTGACAAATGCTGATATTTTTCATATGAAGTAAATACTGAGTATGGCTTATTTTTATCTCGAGCATAAAAGAAAGAAGGACACATATGGCAGTAGGATGGCATCGTCCCACAAAGTTAGTGATCGATACACAAGCAATCAAGGAAAATGTTTACAATGAAGTAAAACGAATGCCGCAAGGGACAGAATTATTTGCTGTAGTGAAAGCAAATGGTTATGGACATGGAGCTGTTCAAACAGCTAAAGCAGCCATTCAGGGTGGTGCTACAGGTTTTTGTGTAGCAATCTTGGATGAAGCGATGGAACTGCGTGAAGCTGGTATTACAGAGCCGATACTCATTTTAAGTATCGTGGATGTTTCTTACATAGAATTGCTGCTGAAATATGACCTGTCTGTCACAGTCGCAACTCAAGATTGGCTGGAACAAGCAATTGATCGCTTAAATTATATAGAAACACTAACACCATTAAAAATACATATAAAAGTTGATACAGGTATGGGGCGTATTGGATTTAGGACCCCAAAAGATGTAAAACAAACAGTTGAATTAGTGCAATCAACACAAATGGTGGTTTGGGAAGGATTATTTACTCATTTTTCAACAGCAGATGAACAAGACGTCAGCTATTTTGAAAAACAAACAGAACGTTTTCAAGCAGTGTTATCAGGACTTTTTGAGTTGCCAAAATATGTCCACGTGAGCAATAGTGCAACAGCATTATGGCACCCAGATAATGTAGGGAATATGATTCGATTTGGGATAGCGATGTATGGGTTGAATCCATCTGGCCGTATCCTGCCTGAGGTTTATCCTTTAAAACCAGCCTTGAGCTTAGTATCGGAATTGATTCATGTGAAAGAATTGCCGGCTGGAGAAGGAATTGGGTATGGCAACACCTATACGACCACAGAAAATGAATGGATCGGCACAATACCAATCGGTTATGCCGATGGCTGGTTGCGTCATTTACAAGGTTTTTCAGTATTAGTTGATGGGCAACCGTGTGAAATTATCGGAAGAATCTGCATGGATCAATGCATGATTCGATTGCCTGGGGAAACAACTGCTGGCACACAAGTCACATTGATTGGACATGATCACGGAGCAGATATCACATTACAGATGGTGGCAGATAAATTAGAGACGATCCACTATGAAGTGGCATGTACATTTTCTGAACGCATGCCAAGGGAGTATAAATAGAATAGGAGGCTTCAAATGGTCAAAAGGGGTGACATATATTTTGCAGACTTATCCCCTGTTGTAGGATCAGAACAAGGGGGAGTACGTCCAGTACTAGTCATACAGAATAATTTAGGCAATCATTTTAGTCCAACAATTATCGTAGCCGCGATTACAGCAAAGATGGCTAAACCAAAGTTGCCAACACATATAGGTATCAACTCAGAAGAAACTGGAATCGAACGAGATTCAGTTATATTACTGGAACAGATCCGCACCATTGATAAAATACGCTTAAAAGAAAAAGTTTGCCATTTAGGAATCGACATCATGGATTCAGTCGACCGTGCGTTAGGTGTTAGCGTAGGTATTTTTGAAGCTGAGCTAGAAGAAAATCTTGGTACATATCGGTAAAAGTATCGGGTGTTTGAATTGAAGAACATAAGACAGACCAATTGCTATAAGTACAGGGACAGTTGTTTCTAACCACATAATCTTACTAGGAAGTCGTTGTTATTTTTACGATTAATTAATAATTAGTGAAAATACTAACATCAAAAAGAATAAACTGTAAATTAACAGCATAATACATGTCTTTATTCGAATGAAATGATAAAAAACCACTAAAATTTACTACTTAAACTCCTATTTTTATTGACTTTTCGTTGTGTTTATAAAAAAAAGTTGGCAATAACGTAACGTAATGTTACAATAAACTATGTATAATTGGGTAGAAAGTGGATAACTTTCAAAAAAATAGATATATTTAGTGTTTTTTTATTAAGGAATAAAGGAGTTTATATTTGATGACGATTTTCATGTTTGTATTAGTAGTAATACTGTTTCTTTTTTTCAGTTATCAGTTGTACGTCCGATTCCAGCTGGAGAGCTTGGATTCTGATAGTCCAAAAATGAAACGCAAGATCAATTTTTATAAATATCAAGAGAATAATCGATCATTATTATTTTTGATGATTGCAGCAATTATTTTTTGCTTACTATTTTTTGGGATACTTTATAATCAAGATACTTTGAGAAAAGATAATAAAGATTTAGAATTGAAGATAGAAGAGATTAAAGATGCCAGAGGTACAGCTTCTGGCGCTGAAATCGAAAGCTATAAAGAGAACTCATTGAAATTGGCTGAATTTCCTTGGAAAAAAGTCGTGGAAAGCCGAGATGCTCAAGCACTGGATAACTACGAACTTCAACTTCTAAGAGATTGGCAGCCCTTTTTTGGAGAAGCGAATGTAGCAATTTTGATTAGCCAAAAAACAGAGACATTAACAGTTTCAGTCTTTCCAACAGCATTGACATTTAGTGATTTCCAAACAGCTGAGAAAAACATTGAAACCTTTATCAAAGAGTTACAGCCTGTAAAAGAAATCACGATGATTGATTTTAACTTTACATATCGAGATAAAACAAACAAACTATCTAAAAAGTCAATTATTTATACAAGAGAGTCTAAAGACAATAACTTAGAAAAAGTAACATTAGATAAATAGAGTAAGCTAGAAATAAAAGACGGGGTGTAAAAAGGATGGCAAAGAGACGGTTAATTAAAAAAATTAACGAGGTTTCTGAGGAAGAATTGACGCAAGATATCGAGTTCAATTCGGAAGAGGAACAACGACCAGTTTCAGTAACGACAACAAATAATAGCAGCTTATTAGCTGAACAAGAACAAGAGATCACACGCTTAAGAGAGTTGATCGAAGAATATAGATTACAGGAAACTGAATTTGAACAAAATAAAGAGGAAAACTTCCGTTTATCGCAACAAAACAAACAATTGGTCATCAAGGTTGAAAGTAACCAAAATGAACTTGAATTATTAAAAGAAAAAAATGATGAGCTGGCAACACAGCTTAACCAAAAAGAAACAGAAATTTTTGAGTTAGAAGATGCTAATGAATCCGCTGATTCTACAGAAGAAATCAATCGCTTAAAAGCGCAAATCGAAGAGCTGAAAAAAGAAAATACTAATGGGCAAGAACAAATTGCTTACTTAGAAACAGCACTTGTTGAAAAAGACAAAGCGTTAGATACAAAAATTCTTGAAAAAGAAAAAGAAATCCAACAATTACAAGCAGATCTAGCAGCCCGAGGAACAATCGGAGAAAAACAAGAAGCATTGGAGACGGTGAAGATGGAATTAGAATCATTGAATGAAAAACTTCAAACTACTGATAAAGAAAATCAAGAGTTAACACAAAAACTTGCTGATCTTCAAGCACAAATGCACCAATTACAACAAGAAAATCAAGACTTAAAAGATAAAGAAATCACCTTGTCAACAAGCAGTGATGCATCTGTAGACAATAGCCGTGTTGAAGAATTGAAGAAAGAATTAGAGTCAGTGCTTAAAGAGAAAAGTGATTTAGAAACAAATCTTGGCCGTATCCAAGGCTTGAATGATAAATACTCTATCCAAAAAAATGTATTTGAATCTGAATTAGCTGGATTAAGAAGCATTTACAAAGAAAAAGAAGAAGAATTAGAAAACTTAAATGCAGAGCTTGAAACAATGCGCAGCATGTCTACAACAGGTGAAGCAACGGGTAACCAATTAGCTGAGTTATTACAAGCGAAACAACAAATCAATGACTTATTATTGAAAAACCAATCATTACAAGAAGAAGCCTTGAAATCACAACAAGAAATCGGTGAAGTAATGGTTTCTGCTAAGAAAGAAGCGAATCGCATCATCAGTGAAGCACAAGTTGAAGCGAAACACATGGTCAACTCAGCTGAACTTGAAATGTTGAATATTGGCAACCGTGCGAAAAATATCTCTAATGAAGTGGAAGAATCTAAGAATGAAGTTATGACGATTTATCGTGAATTAGAAGAACGCTTAAGCAAATTATCACGTCTAGATAAAACTGGCAACTAAACGATCGATCAGCGATCGAATGAAGGGAAGAACAATATGAAAAAACGAATCAATAAAAAATATCTTATCCTGTTGATTTCTTCTGCAATATTGTTTAGTACTGCTATTTACTTTATGTCTAGTTCAATGATCTTGGGCGCATCGGTAGGTGGCGGTGAAGTTGTAACACCAGTAGCTCCGATTCCAACGACACAGACAGCAGAAAAGCCAAAGACAACAGAAGCTGAAAATGCTAGTGCTGTAAGTAAGGAAAAAGAAGTACCTAAAGAAGTCTACATCGTAAAAGAAGGTCAGACCTTATGGGAAATTGCTCAAGATTCAGGTGTATCTATACAAACATTGATGAACAAAAATCAGCTTAGCAGTAGTGTTATTGTTGAGGGACAAGAATTAGTATTCGATTGATAGTACGTTTAGGTGGGGGGAGCGAAACTTTTAGAGTTTTGCTTAGCTCCCCTTTTTTATTAGGAAGAGAACTTATGGCAGGGTTTTGATTAGCTAGTTTTTATATGGAAAAATGGACAGCAGTCTGTTATCCTTAATTGAGAGTATTAATCGGTATGATTGAGGTGTATCATGGATGAAATAAAGGAATATTTTGAACGACTAAAACGAAAAATAAAACGAAAATTTGCTAAAAAGCAAAAAGTGAAAAACAACACGAAGAATAGAAAACGCCCACCAGCTGGTCCTAAAAAGAAACGTCCACAACATAGAGAACGCATTGAAGGAATTCGAGAAGAACCTAGAGGTAGTGCAAGACCGAAAGTGGAACTAGATAGAAAAGCCGGGCCAAGCAAGAAAAAGCGAAAAAAGAAAAAATTAACCAAAGAAGAATTTGAAAAAAGAAAAAAGAAAAAAAGAAAAGAGAATATCATTGAAATCATTAAATTTATGCTTCCAGTTGTATTATTTGCCGTTTTGGTCTTTTTCTTTATTTTAAATACGTCACCACATATGGTTGATGGAGATTCGATGAAACCCACTATGCTCAATGGCGATCGTGTTATTGTTCGTCGTACAAAGGAACCTAAACGATATGAGATCATTACATTTAAACCACCTGTGAAAAGTGAGTTTCAATATGTAAAACGAGTGATTGGAATGCCAGGAGATCTAGTTTGGACTGAAGGGAACGATTTGTTTATCAATCACCAAGCCGAGTCTTTACCTAAAGCTTCTGAGTTATCTGCTGCAAATGAATTACCAGATGGGACAATCAAAGTAAATTTGTCGCAGGATAGCTTGGATCAAATGGCACAATTTAAAAAGATCCCAAAAGGATATTATTTTGTTTTGGGAGATAATCGTAATAATTCTAGTGATAGTAGAACCTTTGGATTGGTTGATGGACAGGCAATTGAGGGAGTTGTTTCCTTTAGATTTGCACCATTTAATAGTATCGGGTGGATTAAATAGAGATTGAGAGCGAAACAAAACTAATCTTCAGTTTTGTTTCGCTCTTTTTCTTTTTTAAAATATTAAAAATATTTAGAATTAAAAATAATC
>NZ_NGKY01000001.1:731430-733211 GCF_002140855.1 Enterococcus sp. 7E2_DIV0204 | reverse complement strand
GGGATATAATGTTATTGTTATTTTGTATATATATAAACATAGTGATGGCATAGTTGATTGAAGGGAGAAGAACCTTAGTGAAAGTAGTAATTATCGGAGCCTCCCATGGGGGACTCCAGGCCGCATTAACATTAAAGAGATTAAATCCTCAAACTGAGGTTATTCTAATTGAAAAAAGAAGTGAGATCAGTTTTGTTTCAAGCGGAATCGTATTGAAAATGAATCAATTGGTTGATGAATTGGACAAAGTGAGATATCTGACTCTAGAAGAATTGAATAATAAAGGGGTAGACGTTTTAATTAATGCAACAGTTACTACAATAGATCCAGAGAAAAAATACGTTATTTATGAGGACGCTTCTAACAACGTGAGTGAGATTAGCTATGAAAAGCTGATCCTTGCAACAGGTTCAAATCAATTTTCAACAAATATAACATTGCCAAGTAAAGATAAAGTAACTGTCTTCAAAAGTTATCCTAGCTCTGTAGAAGTATTGGAAAAATTGGAACAGTCAAAATCGATCTCAATTGTTGGTGGAGGTTACATTGGTGTAGAATTGTGCGATGCCTTGAAAGATCAAGGGAAAGAAATTCATTTGATTGAAAGTGCAGGTTCAGTTCTTTTTCGATACTTAGATAAGGAACTTTCTTCACTGATTGAAGAAAAAATCGTTGCATCTGGTGTGAAACTTCATTTAAATGAAAGTGTTATTAGCTTCTCAGAATTGGAAGAAGAGCTGTTTGTTACAAATACAACAAATGAAGAAATTAGAAATGATTATGTAATCATCGCGGTAAACGCTCGTCCAGATAGTCGATTAGTCAAAGAGTTTTTAGATTTAAATGCTAATGGAACGATACGAGTCAACGAACATATGCAAACAAGTGATCCAGATATATTTGCTTTAGGTGATGTGATTTCTTATCCAGTTCGTAATAGCTACCGTAAATCGTTTGTTCCTTTAGTGAATAATGTTGTCAGAAGTGCAACAGTTGCGGCAATGAATGTTCTGGGACATACGATAAAATATAACACGACTCAAAAAACAACGGCAACGAAAATCTTCAACAGTTATGTTGCTAGCACAGGCTTAACAGAAGAGGAAGCAAAGTTTGAAGGAATCGAAGTGGAAAGTACCTTTTTAACATTACCATGTCAACTGCCTTATCTTGAATTACAAGAAGAAGTACATATCAAAATGGTTTTCGAAAAAGGAACGCACAAACTGATTGGTGGTCAATTAATGTCTGAAAGAGACATTACACAATCAATTAATACCCTATCTTTGGCAATTGAGAAAGAGACGACCTTAGAAGAATTAGTGACACTAGATTTTTATTTTAATCCAGGAATCAATCAGCCAATGGGAATTATAGGACGAGCAGCATACGAATTTTTGATAGAAAAGTATAAATCTTGATAATTTAATAACATATATTATTATATTTTTGAAATGATTGAGCAAATGAATTAAACATAAAAAATGGCTTCCCCGATTCGTTAGAGAAACAGCAGAACAATATCCTTTTCGTTTTGTTGTTTTTTGCATAATTGTTATTTTTATAAATAAATCAAAATACTACTACTTATTGTTATTTAAGTTTATAATAGAATAAAATTCTAGGGGGCATCGCCAATGAAAGCAGAAGAAAAGAAATTTTATGACTTCATAATGGATCGAACCAAGCCAGATCATCAAGAAGACATGAAACATTTGCTGGCAGAATTGATGGAAAGAAAATCAACGGATAAACTCGATAAAATGTACCTTATGAGTGTG
>NZ_NGKY01000001.1:729511-731330 GCF_002140855.1 Enterococcus sp. 7E2_DIV0204 | reverse complement strand
TATTTAGAATTAAAAATAATCACAAAATAAAAATAAATAGATTAATAATAATTTTCTTTGAATTTACGATTATTCTCATTAAATTTAATAGGTACAAAGAAAACAGAGAACATAAGGGATACGTTCTCTGTTATAATTTCAATTAGTGATAGATGGAACAAGCAATAGGCTATCGCGTGTCAATCAACTGAATAATCAATTTTTCAATTTCGGTCATATCATAACTATTTCCAATATCTGAAAAAATATAAACTAATTCTTGTTTTTCAGATATTGTTTCACTATAGATATTGGAAAGTAGGATATCATAATGACTGTCTTCTTTGAATGCTTCTGCTTTAATTGGATATTTATGACCTAAAACGTTTGTCAAATGCTGGATAACTAATTCACCAATAAATGGATTGAGTGAATGGTAGACACCAATTGCAATTTTTTCTTCATTTAATTCCGCAATATGATTTAATATGATCGTATAATGGATTTCAGTGAATTTATTTTTATAACTGCCTTTTTCACCATCTTGATCAAACTTTTTTGTAGCGATATCCATCAATTCAAAAACTTCATTACCAGAAAACGGATGACGATGTGCGTTGACGATGGACTTCACTGTCCAGCTATCAAAGGCCAAGATAAATCCGTCAAAGTAATAAAGCTGAGAATGAAGTTGAAACAATAGATTTTCAATATACAGTAAACGAGCAGAGGAAGCGTAACTCGATAAATATCCTTGCTGCTTTAGGTATTTTAAAATCACTTTATTCATGTAGTTTAAGTAAGAACTTTCTCTACGTTGCTTTTCTGCTAATCTAAAAGCAAAAGCAGAATTAGGCGAAAAATTATTCATAGAACAAAAGAAGTCATAAAACATGTATGCTTCATAAATAGTATATGGACGTTCGATTTTTTTCATATATGTATGTAAGGCTAAATTAATTTCTTCAAATAATGGTCGATCTGGATAATCATAGTTCGAACTAATGACTGGGTTGTACTCTGTCGTAAGTCGTCTAAAGGATATTTTCATCCATAATTTAATTTGCAGGACTTCGGTCGGATCAAATACCAAGTTAAGCGATTCTTTTAAAATATCTACAAAGCCAAGATACTGGTTGGCAGTTTCCTTCTCCAAACTTGTTTTATCCTCAAAAAGAAACCAGAAAAAACTAAAGAAAAAATAACGGATTTGCTTTTCTTCTCCAATAAGTTTTCCACGTTTGATTTGGAGGCGAAACTCCTTTAAAAGATCATTTAGCTCAGTGATTTTTCGATAATACGTTGCAGAACTGATTGCGTAGTTCAGCTGAAAATAGTCACAAGTCAATTCTCCTTTCGAAAATAACTGATTGACCATTTGAAATTTGATCGACTTTTCCAGAAAAAGGACAACAATTTTTTTTAATGGAAAAGTTGGTTCTTTTTTCAAAGAGATATTCTCACCGTGTATTGTTATTTCAACTTGCTCGTTCACCTGATTTTCTTCAAGAAAACTTTGCAGGAAAGACAAATATTCATTTAATGTTGGTAAGCTAATTTGGAATTCACTGACTAGCTCGTTTTTTGTTGCGTGGCCTTGATTGTTGTATAAAAATAATAATATATCATTCATATAATCAAAGGGCTTTTCTAAAAAATCTCGTTTCAGCATAATAGACACCTCACTTTAAGGATACTTGATTCATAGGGAAATGGCAATACGCAACTTATAAAAAGAAATTTACTGGCTATTATTATTTTAAAAAAACGAATTTTTATATATAATGGGATATAATGTTATTGTTATTTTGTATATATATAAACATAGTGATGGCATAGT
>NZ_NGKY01000001.1:479782-723150 GCF_002140855.1 Enterococcus sp. 7E2_DIV0204 | reverse complement strand
ATTATTATATTTTTGAAATGATTGAGCAAATGAATTAAACATAAAAAATGGCTTCCCCGATTCGTTAGAGAAACAGCAGAACAATATCCTTTTCGTTTTGTTGTTTTTTGCATAATTGTTATTTTTATAAATAAATCAAAATACTACTACTTATTGTTATTTAAGTTTATAATAGAATAAAATTCTAGGGGGCATCGCCAATGAAAGCAGAAGAAAAGAAATTTTATGACTTCATAATGGATCGAACCAAGCCAGATCATCAAGAAGACATGAAACATTTGCTGGCAGAATTGATGGAAAGAAAATCAACGGATAAACTCGATAAAATGTACCTTATGAGTGTGGTTCCTAGAGCACTTTCTTATCTGGATCCTGATTCAGTAAACGAAGTCAAAAAAGTTGTATCAGAGTTTTCAGCAAAATTATAAGCAAAAAAATAAAGGCAAGCTGATTCATTCGGATGAGTTTGTCTTTTTTTTAGGTGTTAGAAAGAATGAGTAGAAGAGGTAAATCAATAAAAAATAGTTGGTTAAATGATGAAAACAAATACATAGAAGAACTCTCTACGACAGTTCTAGAAACTTGTCGTAGAAATAGACAAAAAATGGATTTTTCATTTGTTATTGATAAAAAAACTATGCTAAAGTATATCAGTCATTAAAAAGAGTAGGTGAGCAGGATGAAACATATAAAAAATACATTCAAGTTATTTAAATTAGATTGGCAACGTATTTTTAAGAACCCAATTGCTACATTTTTGATCATTGCACTGATGATTATTCCATCACTTTATGCATGGTTCAATATCAAAGCTTTGTGGGATCCTTACGCAAACACTGGAGAATTGCCAATTGCGGTATACAGTGACGACAAAGTAGCAAGTTTTCAAGGTAAGGAAGTTGATATCGGGAAAGAAGTCCTGAAAAACCTCCATGAAAATAAACAATTAGGTTGGAAGTTTGTTGATTCAAAAGAAGAATTAGACAAAGGGGTAAAATCCGGGAAATATTTCGCTGGGATTTATTTACCGAAAGATTTTTCTAAAGATTTATTGAGTTTTACTACAGGTGAAATCGTCAAACCTAAAATAGAGTATTCTATCAATGAAAAAATCAATGCGATCGCTCCAAAGATTGCAGAAAAAGGCGCTTCTTCTTTACAAGCCCAAATAACCGATCAATTTACCAAAACTGCAAGTAGTACCTTAGTTACGGTATTTAATGATATAGGCTATAATTTAGATTCTAATTTAGTCAGTATCACCAAAGTAAAAAATATGATTTTATCAACGGATGAGAACATTGAGCAAATCGATAAGTATACACAAGAAGTCGTAACACTTCATGACAAAATGCCAGAACTGAAAACAAAATTAGCGAAAGCAAATGAATTTGTTGACTATTTACCGCAAGTGGATGCTTTAGGAACAAAATTGGTAGATTTAAATGATAAGATGCCAACGATCAAAGAACAGGCTAAAGTTATTTTAACCTTGCAAGAAAAAATTCCGGAAATTCAAAATGCTGGTAAACAATTAGCGATGATCGATGAAGATTTTGCTTCAGTTGAACAAACGATGACTGATGGAATCAATGAAGCAAAACAAGGATTAACGATCATCCAGCAAGTTCAAACGGCGTTACCAGATATTGAAAAACTTGGAGATCAGGCAGATCAATTAGCAACAGTGACCAAAGATGGTGCAACAAAATTACAAGAAGCGTTGCCAAGTATTACTAGCAGTATCAAAGTAACCTTGGAGTCTGTTCAAACCATTGGCTCCAATGTATCAGCAATTGCTGGACAAATCGAACAATTATTGACAGATAATGAATTAACACCAGATGAACGTGCAGCTTTAAAACAAATGTTGCAACAATTTAGCGATAGTTTAGGCAAACAACAGGCAGCGATCGATCAATTAGTGGCGATGCTGACAGATATTCAAAATTCTTCTGGTAATCAAGACCTTCAACCAATCATTGATAGCTTGAACAATTTGAGCACACTGATCGGTGGTTTGAAAGCGAGAGTAGATAGTATCGACGCGGATTCAATTTCAGTTGATCAATTAAAAGCTGTTCTTGCTGAGATCGAAAGTATGGCTGGAAACATTGCTGGGATTGCAGGTAGTATCAATGTCGATGCGGTTGCAGCGGATGTAAATGATATACTAACCAAACTGATCAATACGATTTCAACTGCACAAGGTCTGCTTAGTCAAGCAAAACAAATCGACTTTGCAACACTATTAAATTCAACTCAAGCGACGGTTGCCAATGCAATCGGTATTTTAGAAAAATATCAAGCAGAATTACCAGCGATCAAACAAGAAGTTCATGATGCGAATGTATTACTGAATGGACACATGGAAACAATCGTCAATGGTATCAATAAAGGCGCAGATCTTTATAACAACGAGTTACCTGTAATAGAAGAAAAACTGGGCTTAGCAGCAAGCTTTATTAAAAATGATTACCCAGAAATCAAAGAAAACATTACGGGAACATTAAAAACAGTCAATGAAAAAATGCCGGATTTAGAATCTGCTTTAAACAAAGCCAATGAATTAGTTCAAAACGATTGGCCAAACATTAAAACAGGGCTTCATAAAGCCGCTGAAGCGATTCGTAAAGGTGAAAAGGACGTTGACCTTGGACAAGTGATAAAACTGCTTAAACTGGATGCTAACGCGGAAAGTGACTTCTTTGCAAAACCTGTTGAAGTATCTGAACATAAAATTTATCCAATTGCCAATAACGGTTCAGCTAGTACGCCGTTTTACACAGCATTGTGTCTGTGGGTCGGAGCCGTATTATTTTCAAGTGTAGCAACCACTGATTTTTATTTAGATGAAAAAGACCGTGGTAAATATTCTAAACGAGAACAATTTTCTGCAAGAATGCTAACATTCTTAGTGATGGGCTTAGCGCAAGCCTTGATCGTGACTTTAGGTAATTACTTCGTGCTAGGAGTAGATGTGAGACAGCCATTTTATAGTGTCTTGTTTGCCTTGTTGATCGCCTTTACGTTTATGATGATGGTTTATGTACTTGTGGCGCTGTTCGGCAATGTCGGAAAAGGTGCTGCGATCATTATCTTAGTCCTCTCCATTTCAGGCGGGGGCGGAAATTATCCGATCCAAGTTTCCGGCAAGTTCTTCCAGTTTATCAATCCGTTTTTACCATTTACCCATGCGGTGAATTTATTACGGGAGTCGGCAGGCGGAATTTATTGGCCAAATGCTTGGAAAGCGATTATTATTTTAGGCACGATCGCAATTGTATTCTGTGCATTGGGGATATTCTTATATCCTTATATTGAAGAAAAAACGAAGAAATTTGCGAAAGTTTCTCATGAAAGTCGTATCTTCCATTAAAATGAATCACAAATTGAAAAAGGCCGAGTCAAAAGTGTTTAGCTCCGAGATATCAGTAGGAGCAGCCTTTTTCTCGCTCTTTTTTGTTCATTTTTTCAAGGCAAACCTAACAAAAAAACAAAGAAAGCCCATCAATCAACTTGGGTCTTTCTAAACAATAAAAAGTCACTAATAAAAATAGGATTTCACTATACAAATGACCAAAATCATTTTATAGTCTTAAGATATGCTAAAAATGAGGTAGGGATGATTATGATAAATTTTTTAATAGATCGTTTTGAAAAAAGACAACCAAAAAATTCAGATACGCGAACAGCCTTTGGTATTTTTGCAGGAGTTGTCGGCTTGTTATCTAACTTACTCCTTTTTGTAGGGAAACTATTGATCGGCTTGATTTCAGGCAGTGTGTCGATCATGGCCGATGCCATGAATAACTTGTCAGATACCGTTTCTTCGGTTTTAACCTTAGTTGGTTTTTATATTGCGGGAAAACCTGCAGATAAAGAGCATCCGTACGGTCATGAACGTTTTGAGTATATCAGTGGGATGTTAGTGTCATTGTTGATCACCTTTGTAGGGTTTCAATTCTTTATGACTTCGATTGAACGAATCAAAGCACCACAAAGCATCAAAGTGACGCCAGTGATTCTGATCATTTTAGTTTTGTCGATTTTGATCAAAGTTTGGCAAAGTCTGTTTTATAAACGGGTAGCTAAAAAAATTGATTCAAATACCCTTGTTGCAACGGCTAAAGATAGTTTAAACGACGTCTTCACAACGATTGCGGTTTTAGTCTCAGCAACGGTTGAAGGTGTTACGGGGCTAAAAATCGATGGCATCGTTGGTTTGGTCATTGCTTGTTATATTATTTTTAGTGGCTTGCAATTGATTCGTGAGTTTATAAATGAGTTGATGGGGTTACGCCCAGACCAAGCAGCGATCGATCAAATGAAGTTGTATCTATCCTCTGTTTCAGAAATTGTGGGCTATCATGACTTGCTGATCCACCAATATGGTCCAAACAAAACCTTTGCGTCAGTTCATATTGAAATTGATGATCGCTGGGATTTGACCAAAGCACATGAAACAATTGATGAAATCGAGTTAGAGTTTAGGCAAAAGCTAGGCGTGGATCTAGTTTGCCATATTGATCCAGTAAATTTATATGACCAAAGACAACAGTTTATTCATCAGGAACTGAAAAAAATCATTAAAGGAATCGATAGTGAATTAAAAGGACATGACATTCGTTTAGTTGAACATGGTGGTAAACCGCGTATCTTATTTGATTTAGTTGTTCCAAATCAATTTAAAGCGACAGATCAGGAGCTAAAGATTCGAATTCAGGAACAAGTTTACAGAAATATTGGTGACTATCCAGTGAAAGTAACCTTTGACCACAATTATCTACTTTAAATATTTAGAAAATGATGAACTATCGATATAAATATGTTTTATTTTCTCAAAAAAAATATAAAATCGGTTGTTTTATCTAAAAAAATGAAAAAATATTCTTCTTTAACGTGGTACCATAGGGATGGATTGTTAGGAGGAATTAAAAAGATGAATAGTGAGTTATTGGTTGTTCTATATTTTTTCGTTGTGGTGATCGTTGTGTTGACATTGGTGATTGTCAGGGATAAGCAATTTTTAAGAAATTTATTAGGGAAAAAGGATTTGCAGCAAGAGGAAATCACGGATTTAAAATTAGAAAAAGTCCGTTTGAAACATATTATAAAAATGCAGGATGAAACCATTACCCATATGTTGAATGCAAGCCCTCAATACTCTAAACAGATAGAGTTAGAGTATTCAAAAAAAGCGATGGTAGAAGAACATGTCCCCTTAGAGTGGGATTTGGGTGAGTATGAAAGTATGAACCAAGAGTATTATCAATCGTAAAATAAAAAGAAGTGACTGAGCGATATCCACAAAGGATTTACCTCAGTTGTTTCTTTTTTTCTTGTATCTAAATTCACAAAACCATATACTGATTAAAAAAGGGGGATTTTGAATGGAAGCTCAATTGATTGTCCTTGGTTTTGTGGGACTGATTGTTTTAATCATCACTGTAATGGAAATCTATAATCGCCTAAAACTGAGAGCAATGGTTAAAAGTCAATGGGGAACGTTTCCAAGTTCGCGTTTCTTTGATAAAGAAGAAAGCTTGAAAGAAGCATGGAGTCAGGCAAAAAAGTACCGAGATTATGATAGTGAAATCGATGATATTACTTGGTATGACTTAGACGGCTTTGCTTTATTTGAGCGAATTAATGGAACCTATTCTAGTGTAGGATCAGAGGCGCTGTATCAACGTTTACGAAATTTTAATTTTTCTAAAGAAAGCCATGATCGTTTAGAGCGGTTGATCGATTATTATCAACAAAAACCGACGATTAGAGAAGAGCTGCAATTTCATTTTGCTTGTTTAGGGAAGCAAGACAAAAATAATGTAGAAAGCTATTTAAGTGAAACCAGAAGCCAAGAATTGCCTAAAACAAACTTGTATCTATTCTGCGGATTTTTGCCTATTCTATTACTGATAGTAGTGTTGGTATTTCCAACGTCGTTATCCATTTTATTACTATTAGGCTCGATTTTATTCAACGTCATCTATTATCAAGTAAAAAAGGCAAAACTCCAACGTGAGCTGACTTGTATGGGCTATTTGGTTCAAACGGTTGCCTGTGCTAAAAAAATAGCGAAAATAAAAACACCTTTTCAAGAAGAGCTGGCGAAAAATTTACGACCACTCGCTGCGATGACTAAGTTTGGTATTTCTTTTCGAATGAAGTCAAATAGTGATGCGGAGCTGATGTTTGATTATTTTGCGATGATTTTTATGTTACCATTCATTTCCTACAATTTTGTTTTGGAAAAATTGAAGAATTATGAGTTGCAGGCAAAAGAAATGTGGCGTTTGTTGGGAGAGCTAGAAGTAGCTGCCGCCGTGTTAAATTTCCGAATGGTCATGCCTGATACCAGTCAGCCAGTTTTTTCAGAGGAAGTTCAAGTGCTGGGTGAAGAAGTCTATCATCCATTACTAACAACACCAGTGCCAAATGAGGTGAATTGGACCAAAAATACACTTGTAACAGGTTCTAATGCTTCAGGTAAGTCAACGTATGTCAAGAGTGTCGCAATCAGCTGTATTCTTTCTGCAACGATTCACACAGCTTTAGCAACGCACTTCCAATTACCATTTGGCCATATTTTAACGTCAATGGCAGTTGAAGACGATATTTTTGAAGGGGACAGCTATTTTATAGCAGAAATAAAATCGGTCAAACGCGTGCTGGACTTGGCTGAAACAACTGTTCCTTGTTTGTGTTTTATCGATGAAATATTAAAAGGTACGAATACGATCGAGCGCATTGCCGCCTCATCTAGTATGGTGCATTGGTTAGGTGCGTATCCGTCCTTAGCGTTTGTTGCGACTCATGATATTGAACTGACAGAAATTTTAAAAGAATCATGTGATAATGTTCATTTTGAAGAACAGGTTACTAAAGAACAAGGCGTGACCTTTGATTATCAATTGCGACAAGGTCCTTCTACAACAAGAAATGCCATTCAGCTGTTGCATGTGCTGAATTATCCCCAAAGCATTGTTGAACAGGCAAAAAAAGAAGCAGACTATTTTGATCAACATCGGTCATGGCAAATAGTAGAATAGTAATAAGGCAGTCCAAATTAGTATAATCGCCTTGAATTTGTTTACTTGTATTTAGTGGCTGAGGCCAAAGTGATTGTCACTTTGGCCTCAGCCACTTTAAAAAATTTTCGTAGTCATTGTATTAGTTAGTCGTATGAAGTAATCTCTAAATCTTTGAAAAAGCCTTGCGTACCAATATCTACAAAAAGCCCAATGGAACCTCTTGTTTTAGCACCCAATATCAAATTATCCACAATAAGTGTAGGAACATCTTCATTATTTACATAGAAAACTGCTTTTTGATCTTTTATAACAGCTTTGATTGTAATCCACTCATCAAGACCGATATCTGCTGGGCCTTCAAAATCTGTAATCCCTCGATTTCTAAAATAGTCAAACGTATATTTGGGATAGGAAAAATATTGTACACCTCTATTTTTTCTAACCGGATCGCTTACTCGTCCATTCGTTGGTCTGACATAAAAAGATTCAAAAGAAGAATCGTCCTCACTGATTCGAAAGGCAATTCCAATGAAGCCTCTCGCAAAATCAGGTGCATCTGGTAACAGTTTACTCAGAACTTTTACTTCAATTACTCCATTATGAAATGACCGATTTTCTACTTTTGAATAGGTATTTTCATCGAATTCCATTATTTTCTCACTTTTTATTACTTGTAGAGCAGATTCATTTTCCAATTCTACTAGTTTAGACGTCGTATGAACGGAAGTAAATTCAAATAGTTCTATATTCATTATTCTCTTCTCCTCACTAATTATGTTATACACATAATACTATGTTATCAAACTCAATCTGTGAAGTAGGAACAAAAAGGTACCTATGAGTTAGATCTGCGACTTGTAGTACTTTCCCCATTGCCTCATAGCTTCAATAACTGGAAGAAATGACTTTCCAAGAGGAGTTAACCTGTATTCAACATGAGGCGGCACCTTTTTAAAGTCCAGCCTATTTACAAGTCCATCCTCTATCATGGAATTTAAGCTTTCAGTCAAAATCTTTTGAGAGATACCTGACAAAGAACGTTTGAGTTCGGATGTTCTTTTAGGGCCTGAAATAAGATCCCTGAGTATTAATAACTTCCACTTACTTCCTACTAATTCGACTGTAGTTGCGACATCACATAAAGGCATTTCTTCTTTTTTTATCATCAGAGCTCCTTACAGTTTTTGATTTTTCCATAATTGCTTACCCTCTATTTTAGTTAAATAATGCTTATTATACTTCATTCCTTAAAACTTGTCATAACAACTAAAGGTGATTTTAAGCTTAGTTATTTTCTAGATTGATAATGAACTTTATCAAGGAAAACTGGAACCATGATATATAAATATTATTTCTCGTATACGTGTAGTAAGATGGGTGTATGAAGTCATAGAAAAAATTTCTCCCAATGGGTTTGCCAAATCAATACCATTATAATAGGAATTTTCTTTATAATTTTTTGGTGTTGCATTTAAAATGTATATCCACCTAGAATGTTCTAAGAATTTGTTAAATAGCGAAAGAGGAAGGGATAAATATTTCAGTAGTTTAGCAGATAAATAATTGACAATCGTCATTTATGGGCGTAGCATATGTGATTGTTTGCGGAAAAAGCATAATTTTTTCTGAAAATAAAATAGAAAAAATCAAAGAAGGAGAGGTTGATCAAATGGACTACTTAAAACGATTATTTATCGGAAAACCGTTAAAATCAACTGAAAACGATGAGCATAAGTTGAGTCGTTTTGCTGCACTGGCCTTATTGTCATCAGATGCATTATCATCAATTGCCTATGGGACAGAACAAATCGTTGTCGTACTGGTTACATTATCTGCTGCTGCTATTTGGTATTCGTTACCCATCGCTGCTTTTGTTATTATTTTACTTATTTCGTTAACGTTATCTTATCGGCAAATCATTCACGCCTATCCTCATGGTGGTGGCGCTTATGTTGTCAGTAGCGAAAATTTAGGAAAGAATGCCGGTTTAGTGGCTGGTGGTTCATTGCTGGTCGATTATATGCTGACCGTGGCTGTATCCGTTTCAGCAGGTGCTGAGGCGATTATTTCAGCGGTGCCAGCATTGTATGGTCACCAAGTGGCGATCTCGATTGTGATTGTGTTGTTGATCATGCTGATGAATTTGCGCGGTTTGAGAGAATCCGCTAGTTTCTTGATGTTTCCTGTGTATAGTTTTATTGCTGTGATCACATTATTGATCGGGACTGGTTTGTTCAAAATCATGACAGGGGCGGTCCCTTTACATGCTACTGCTATTCCGGGAACTGTTGTACCAGGGATTACGATTGCCTTGATTTTACGAGCATTTTCTTCAGGTTCTTCTTCATTGACTGGAGTGGAAGCCATCAGTAATGCGGTCCCTTTTTTCAAAAAGCCTAGAGCAAAAAATGCTGCAGGAACACTCACCTTGATGGCAGCTATCTTAGGATTTTTCTTTGTGGGAATCACCTTTATCAACTACTGGTATGGAATCGTTCCTCAAACGGAAGTGACCGTGTTAGCACAGATTGGAAAAGCTGTTTTTGGTCAAAATATCCTTTATTATGTATTGCAATTTACGACAGCGCTGATTTTAGCAGTAGCCGCTAATACCGGTTTTTCAGCCTTTCCAGTATTAGCCTATAATTTAGCCAAGGATAAATTCATGCCCCATATGTACATGGATCGTGGTGATCGTTTAGGCTATTCAAATGGGATTTTGACCTTGGCGGCAGGTTCTGTCGTATTGTTATTGATCTTCCGAGGGTCAACAGAACGCTTGATTCCCCTTTATTCAATTGGGGTTTTCATACCTTTTGTCTTATCTCAGACTGGGATGGTGCTGAAATGGCGGAAAGAAACGAAGAAATGGTTATCAAAATCAATTGCGAATATTGTTGGAGCTTTCATTTCTTATGCTATCATCGTTATTTTGTTCATGTATCGTTTAGGCGATATCTGGCCGTTCTTTATTATTATGCCTGTGTTGATTTTTGTTTTTTACAGTATTCATACTCATTACCAAAATGTAGCTGAACAACTACGCTTAGAAGAAACAGTTAAACAGCAGGAATTTTATGGTAATACAGTGATTGTCTTAGTCGGAAATGCCACCCAAGCCAATGTGGGAGCTGTCAATTATGCTCGTTCGATCGGTGATTATGTAGTAGCGATGCATGTCTCCTTAGATGAAAACGTTGAAAAGGAAAAAGAAATCGAAGCCGCTTTTAAGCAACATTTTCCAGATATTCGTTTTTCTGTCGTCCATTCATCTTATCGTTCGATCACCAATCCAATTCTTCGTTATGTGGACTTAGTAAGTCGGAATTCAGCCAAACGGAATTACACGACAACCGTTTTGATTCCACAGTTTGTACCTAATCGGCGCTGGCAAAATATTCTGCATAACCAAACGAGTTTGCGCTTACGTTTGCGTTTATCTTGGCGGGAAAATATTGTGGTTGCGACGTATAGCTATCATTTGAAGAAATAATAAGATCTACCAAATAGCAAATCAGGATAAAGGCTTGGAGCAAAAGCTGTTTCCTTTTATAACTGTAAAACACTAAATTTTGCAACATATTATTGGACAATATCTTTCTTTTTAGAAAGTATTTTGTTTGCCCCTTTTATAGAAGAAATAGTCTATCGATATTGTTTTCTTAGTTCCAATCATAGCTATGTAAAACTAGGTATGATGTTGATATCTAGTCTATTATTTGCATTTAGTCATGCAGCGGCAGCAAGTTATAGTTTGATACTTTTAATCCCATTTTTAGTATTAGGGCTCATTTTAAGCACTATTTATATCATTAAAAACAATATTTGGTATAGTATTTCTACTCACTTCTTTTTTAATTTGATTATTTTTGTAATGCCACTAATTATAAGCAGTTAAATAATAGTGTAGCATTCAAAACACTCAAATTTGCTAGATTATTTTAGTAATGACTAAAAAGACGACTCCAACAACTATTTTGCAATTTGGATGCAGAAAAGTCGTTGAAGTCGTTTTTTACTACTCAACTTACCGATAGTAAAACTGTTCCTTTCTAGGATATGAAGAGTACAAAATTTTAGTTCTATGAATGTTTACTCGCCGGATCTAATCGGCGTTCGATCATACCCAACACCCAGTCAGTAATGATTGCCATCAAAGCAGTTGGTAAAGCCCCAACAAGGATAATGGCGGTACCATCTGTGGCATTGGTTCCGCGGATGATGATATCACCCAGTCCACCAGCCCCGACAAAAGCACCAATTGCGGTGATTCCGATCGCTACAACTAAAGCATTTCTAATTCCTGCCATGATCACGGAGACGGAAAGGGGTAATTCTACCATGTAAAGGCGTTGCCACTTAGTCATCCCCATGCCTTTACCGACATCTAAAATATTTCGATCGACCTGGATCATCCCAGTATACGTATTTTTGATGATCGGTAACAGTGAATAGAGAAAGACAGTGACAATAACGGTATTAACGCCCAGTCCTAGACCTAGCATTAAAATTGAAAGCATTGCTAAAGAAGGAACTGTTTGGATCAAGTTGGCAATACTAACGACCCAGCCGGCCATTTTTCTTCTACGGGCAATGAAAATCCCGATTGGAATACCCACGATAGCGGCAAATAATACACCGTAAATAGAGATTAGAAAATGCCGAACAAATTGACTCAATACATAGCTGCCGTTTTGTTCAAAGTAATAGATAAACTGCTGGAGCAGATTCATATCTTGTAAATTCTGCATTATTTTCCACCTCCTTCAGATTCGAAGAAATGGTGTTCTTTTAAGAAATTATCAGCCACTGTTGCAGGTTCCATCAAATCATTGTCCGCTTGATAATTTAACTTTTGCATTGTTTCTGTTGAAATTTTTCCAGATAATTTAGCTAAGACATCCTTTAGTTCAGGATGTTTTTTTAAGATTTCGTCTGTTGCAACTGCACAGGCATCATAAGGTGGGAAGAAGTGTAGATCATCTTCTAAAATCACCAGATCATAGCTGCCGATCCGACCATCTGTTGAATAACCTAAGACAACATCCATCTTGTTAGCAGCAACAGCATCATAGACTAAACCAATCTGCATTGGGAAAACACGTTTAAAATCGAAGCCGTATGTTTCGGTGAAGCCTTTGTAGCCATCTCCTTTACGGTCGATCCAAGACGTATCAACACCAGCAGTCAATTGATCACCAACTTTTTTGAGGTCACTGATGGTTTTCAAATTATACTTTTTAGCGGTTTCTTGTGTGACCATAAAAGCGTAGGTATTAGCAAATCCATAGGAATTAAACCATTTTTGCTGAAATCTTTTTTGAAATTCAAATTGAACAACATCAAAGGCCTTTTTCGGATCTTTGATCGGTTCTAAGTTAAGCGTCGTTGTTAAATCAGTTCCAGTATAACGGGCAGCTGAAATTTGTGCATCGCCATTCATCATAGCCTGATGATTGATCGTAGTTGTTGCTAAGTTGTTGATGATCGTCGTTTTTTCATCCGTATAATGTTCGATCATGCCAGCAACTAAGCTGGCTAAAATCTGTGCTTCTGATGTGATTCCTCCGGTAATGGAAATGGTTGAATCATTAGAGTTAGATGCGAGTCCAGGTAAAGAACAGCCTGCTAATAGCAACGCACTGCAACAAGTTAACAGTAATAATTTAAGTTTTTGTTTCATTATTATTCCGCCCCCCTTAATGCTTTAGGCGTCAATTTTTTCTCCAACAGTCCTAATAATAAGTCGGCAGCTAAAGCCAAAATAGTCACAGGAATCGTTCCAGCGAAAATCAAATCAGGTTGGTAGTTGTTTAACCCACTGAAAATGAAATCGCCAAGACCACCAGCACCAATGTAAGAAGCAAGTGTTGCCCATGCAATCACATAGACTGCAGCAAGGCGAATCCCAGCCATGATCGTTGGCATAGCGATTGGTAACTCGACCATAAAAATCGATTGGACATTAGTCATCCCCATCCCTTTAGCAGCATCTTTATAATCTGAGCTGACTTCGCGGATACCGATATACGTATTTCGTAAAATAGGTAATAAAGAGTAAATAAACAATGCAATGATTGCTGGAATTTTTCCAACACCAAAAATTGGGATCATCAAAGCAAGTAAAGCAAGTGATGGAACGGTTTGTAAGGCACTGGTCAACCCAATAACGATTGCAGCGGTTCTTTTGGTTCTGGTCAACAGGATTCCAATCGGTACAGCAAATAAAATCCCTAGTAGCAGTGCTATACCAGAAATAAAAATATGTTCACCAATTTTAGTGACAAGTTCATTTCCTCTTTCTAATAAAAACTGATTCATTTTTTTACACCTCCGCTTGAGGCTGTTTGACATCAGTTGGTTCTGATTCATTTTGAGTTGGAGCAGTTTCTTCTGTTTCTTCTTCACCCCAGATAACATCGTAAACGATATCTACTAGAGAAGCTCTGGTTAAAATACCAACGACTTTTTGTTGGTCGTCTACAACAGGAACATATTTTAAGCCACGTTTTAAAATTCGTTGCAACGTATCACGCAATAAAGAAGATTTTTTTACAAAGAAGACTTTTGGATTCATGATATCACTAACACTGGTAGCCGTATTTCTACGACGGTCAAGGGTTTCAACATCGATAAAGCCTTTTAAAACACCAGATCCGTCAACGACTAGTAAGGTATCAACCCGTTTTTCTCTCATTAGTTTGATTGCTTCAGATAATGATTTTTCTGGTGTGATCGTGATAGCGTTATTAAGCATCACTTCACCAACCGTAGTAATATCAGGTTTTGCTTGGATCAAACGATCTTCACCAATTAATTCTTCGACAAATTCATTGACTGGATGACGTAAAATATTATCCGGCGTATCAAATTGAATCACTTTACCTTCACTCATAATGGCAATTCGATTGGCTAATTTAAGGGCCTCATCCATATCGTGAGTAACAAATACAATTGTTTTTCCTAATCGTTCTTGTAAATCTTTGACTAAGTCTTGTAAAGAGTCTCTAGTGATTGGATCTAGTGCACCAAAAGGTTCATCCATCAAGATAATATCTTGATTGGCTGCAAGAGCCCGAACAACGCCGATTCGTTGTTGTTGTCCACCAGATAATTCGTTTGGATAACGATCAAGCATTTCTCTAGGTAGTTCCACTAAATCGATCATTTTTTCTGCGATTTTATTGCGTTCTTCAAGGTCTACTTTTAATAACTTCGGTACAAGTACGATGTTTTCTCTAATTGTCATATGTGGCATCAACCCGATATTTTGAATAACATACCCGATTTTTCTACGCAACTCAACAGGATTAATCGTTTGGATATCTTCACCATTGATCAAGATTTTCCCTTTTGAAGGATCCGTCATCCGATTGATCATCCGCATTGAAGTTGTTTTTCCGCTACCACTGGTTCCGATAAAGCAGATAAATTCACCTTTATCAAAAGACAGATTGATGTCATCTACAGCGATTTTCCCGCCTTTGTAAATTTTTGAAACATGTTGAAATTCGATCAACTTTCTCACCCCAAATTCTTTTTTCTTGGTCTTGTTTCTTACATAATTACAATGTTTCCTAACAAATGTTTCTACTACTAGTATGCTACAAAACAACGATTTGGACAAATCAGAGGTTTTTATGACCATTCTTAAGGTCAAAAAGAATGAGATGAGCAACGTATTTTTCTAAGAAATGCTGGAAAAAGAGAGGAAAGAAGGACTTATTAACTATTATTCTATTAACAATAGTTGGAAACCTTAGTATATTGTTGACTAGCAACTACTGTTTTATGAATAACAGGAGGCGAAAAGGAGAAAAAAATGGAAAAATTTGGGTTATGGAATTTGGTATTTAGTTTGAGTTATTTGTTTTTATTTTATCTTGTAGCGAAGAGAAATGAAAACTATCGGAAATTTGTCTTAACTGGTTTTGTTATTATCCAATTTATTTACTTAGCTTGGCGGTTTGTTTATACGATTCCTAGTGGAAGTATTGTTGAAACGATTGCCGGGAGTTTATTATATCTGGCAGAATTTATGGGATTCATTCAGGCCTTTACTCTAGTGATCTTATTTTGGAAGCCGTATAAACGGAAAGAAAAAACCGTAGATGAATTAAAAGTGTTACCCACTGTTGATATTTTGATCGCTACCTATAATGAAAATATTGATATTTTAGAAAGAACTGTTGTAGGATGTTTATCTATTGACTATCCTAAAGAGCTATTAAAGATCTATCTTTGTGATGATGGAGATCGCTTGATAGTAAAAAAATTAGCAGAAAAACATCATGTTGAATTCATTGCTCGTCCAACACATGAGCATGCCAAAGCTGGGAAGTTAAATTATGCACTAACCAAAACTAGCAGAGAAATTATTGTGACTCAAGATGCAGATATGGTGCCTAAACGTGAGTTTTTACAACGAACGCTTGGGTATTTTGCGCAAGAGGATGTTGGGTTTATTCAAACACCGCAAACGTTTTTTAATTCCGATATATTTCAACACAATCTATATTTAGATAGTGAAATCAACAATGAGCAAGACTTTTTTATGCGTAGTTTAGAAGAAGGCAAAGATCAATTCAATGCAGTACAGTACTGTACGTAGGAAGTAATGCATTATTTAAGCGGGCCGCCTTAGATTCGATCGGTGGATTCACAACCGGTGTGATCACAGAAGATATGGCTACAGGTTTATTGTTGCAAAATAATGGCTGGCAAGGCGTCTTTGTCAATGAAGCGCTCGCTTCAGGCCTTTCTCCAGAAACGTTAGCAGATTATGTGAAACAACGGGATCGTTGGGGACGTGGTAATGTCCAGGTTGCTAAAAAATATACATTAGAGAAACTGAAAAATTTAAGCTTCATTCAAAAATGGTTTTATCTTGATGGTGTGCTGTACTGGTATTCTGGCATGTATAAATTGATTTATTTACTATGTCCATTTTTATATTTGGTTTTTAACATTTCAAGCTTGAAAACGATGTTGGCGCAACTAGTGATATTTTGGTTACCAGCATTTTTATCGGGAAGTCTGATGTATAAGTCAGTTACTAGAAAAAAATATAATTCCTTCATAAATAATATTTATGAACTTGTTACAGCACCGCAAGTTTCTTGGGCAGTTTGGAAAGAGACCTTGTTTAGTCCTAAAAAGAATAAAAAATTCCATGTGACGATTAAAGGGATCCAAGGGGAAAAAAGCTACTTTGATTGGCGCAACTGCAAAATTCAGATCCTATTATTAGGGGTAAACTGTTTCGCTTTGATTTATTATATCTGGCAATTAGATCTAGGTCAGCTACAGTGGTGGAATGTTTTATCCATCAATATTTATAGTATTTTGCATAGCTCTTTTAATGATCGGGATCGGGACGACCCAGACGGTAAATACCGCAGATGCTGCTTTTTCAAAAGATGAAGCAGTTAGGGAGCGGTTTGCTTTAAAAAGAGAAAGACTAGCAGAAGTCGTTTCTTAAAAGATCGCTCATGTAGAGAACTCAATCAAGAGAAAACTAAAAGAGCAAGAAGCAAAAAAAGTTCAAAAACAAAAAGAAGAGACTGAAAAGAAAGAGGCCGCTAAAAAAGCGGAAGAAGAAAAAGTAGCCAGTCAAACCGTAGCTCAAGAAGCAGCAAATGAACAGGCAGCAGGCCAAGATCAAGCTGCAGCACAACAACCAGTAGAACAGACCCAAACGCCACTAGCACCTGTTCCTGTTGAGGAGCCCGAAGCGGTGTCTGGCGCCTCAGCTAGTGGGCGGGAAAGAGGTCAGCAAAATAGAGAGTGGGGCCGGCAGTTGGGTGATCCTAATTTGACACCAGAAGAGCGTCAAGGTATCATTCAAGAGAAAAAGAATTACAACCGCAATAACCACCGATAAAGGACTGAACAAGAATTGTACCAAAGAATAAAGCACTTTGGTGCAGCGCTTAATTTGCTGTTTTTTAGAAATTAGACATGTGCTCTTTTCATAGTCGATTTATTTCAGTGGTTACTTATAGAAACTGCGGGTAATTTGTCAATCAAAACTGTGATAAGGGGATTGAGCGATGAGGGCTTCCAGCCAATTTAAAAAAGGTGCTTTAGAAATGTGTGTACTTCATTTTATTCAAAAAGAAGATCGATATGGATACGAATTAACACAACGAGTGAATCAGTTTATACCAATTACCGAAGGGGCGCTTTACCCAGTTTTACGCCGATTAGTTAAAGAATCATATTGTGAGATTTATACCAAAGAATCACCAGATGGTCCTTCCAGAAAGTACTACCAAATGACGGATAAAGGAAAAGAATATTTGGAGCTTTTAGAGCGTGATTGGGATGAATTCGTTGAACAAGTAAATAAACTGAGGGAGGCAGATTAGTGAACACAATGGAAGAATATTTAAACCAACTAAAGGCTGCTTTTGCTGAAGAAGATATAGAAAATTTTAACGAGCTGAAAGAAGATTTATTGAAGTAATTAGCTATTTGTTTAGAAGAAGGACAAACAGAAGCAGAAGTTGTTGCCAGACTTGCTCCGCCAGAAGAAATAGCTGCTGATTTTTACGCAGATCTAAGCTTAGATGCTGCAATCAATGCCAAAGCTTCTGTTGTTCCTAGAGAAGAAATTCAAGATGTATTCATTCAAACTCAGAAAAAAAGAATGCAAAAATTTATCAAGACGGTATTTAAAGTGTTGAGACCATTATTTCTTTTAGGACTGTTGGCAGTCTTTGGATTTTTCTTGATCTATGTCGTAAAAGAATTGATAGAAGAACGAAATCTTGCTGGTATTCCAACAATTTTATGTTTATTTTTATTGGCGATTATCTTACAAGTTATTAAAAGTTGGTTTAGTCAAAAGTAGCGCTTGATCAATGGGGTTGCAATTGGTTTATCTGGACTTGGCATCGCATTGTTGCTATTTTTTTCAGTAACAGGCCAGTTAATGTATAGCGGTAGACCATATTCCAAAGAAATCAATCTAGCTTCCAGCAATCATGCTGCTTTTAGTTTTGATTCAGATGCAGATGTTGAGATCACCATAGTTGAGGTATCTAGTACTGAAAAACCAAGCTTAATGGTGAAAGGCAGATTCAAAGAAAGTGACATTAAAAAGATCGAAAATGGCTCATATGACAATAAAGTTGACTTAACATTGGATGAGGAAAATATTTTTGATTCATTCACACGAACAGGACGTTCAGAAGTGATTTTCTTTATTCCGAAAGGGACGACCCTCGATGATTTTCACTTAGGTTTAAGCCAAGGCGATTTACGTTTGCTGGATATCCAAACGAAAAATTTTGACTTAGATTTAATTTCAGGAGATGTTTATGCCAAAAATATTATTGCAGATGAAGGCAATGTAGCTAGTGATTATGGCGACGTAATTATCGAAGAATCAGCGATGAATTTAAACGTTAAAAGTACTTCTGGCAAAACAGTTATCACTGGTATGCTGGGTGATTTAACGATCGATGGCAATAAGGGACTTTCTATTTTGAAATTTTTACGTTCGGATAATGTTGTTTTGAACAATCATTCAGGACGAATGATTTTAGAAGACTCCGAAACAAAGAAACTTACGGCCACGGCAATAGATGGTCAAGTGATTGTAAAAAGAACCAAAGGGGATCTTTTAATGGTCAATGAGAGCGGCAAAAACGTTTCAAAAGAAAATCAAGGGACATTAGATTTAAAAAATGGCTCTGGACCAACAATTGCTATTCAAGAAAGTAAAGTAAATGCAACTGTATCCAGCCAATCGGGTTTTATCAAATGGCTCCAAGACCCAAGTCAAGCAATCAAAGTTATTGCTAGTACTGGGACTGGCGAATTGAGAAATGATTTTTCTGATGTATCAAATGACGGAAAATATAAAATTGATGTAAAATCAAAAACTGGCGATGTTAAAATTTTGGAAAAAGTTGAATAGGTTTTAGCAGTTTGTCGAAGAGATGACAATGGTCTAGTTTTATGAATTACAACGGGTCTATTATATAAGGGGAGTTAGGCAAAACATTCTCCTTAAGCTTGAATGGGTGTTATAAAAAAATCGAAGGTTGAATCTATGTTTTAATAAAGCAGCACTTTGGTAGCTGTCTTTGCTCGTTTTTCAAAAAAGTTTTAAGGAGAAAAGGATGTTTAAAAAAAGGAAGATTAAAAAGTGGTTTGAACAAGGAAAGCGTTCCTTGGAAACAAAAGATTACCAACAAGCAGTTTATTTTTTCAAATTGGTTATAGAAGCAAGTATCAAAAATGGCGGCATTCAACTAAATGAGTGTTTCAATGCGTTTATTTCACTTGGTGATATTTATAACGAGGAATTGTGTTTTGAAGAGGCGGATCAGCTATATCTTATGGCTGCAGGGATGGATTTTTCAGCAAAATTTGTGTTGTTGAAAGAAGAGTTGTTTCATGACGATTCAAAATATAACCTAGATAGAAAAAAATGGTTGAAAAAAAATATGATTGATTTTACCGATATCATTCAAGCCAATGATGGTAAAAAATGGTTTTTTTTAATTGAAGAGGGAAAAACGAGACAACCAAAATTAATACCAACCAAAAAAAGAAAACCTCAAACTCCGATAGATGAAGAATCCTTTTGGTCCAATGAGGACTATCTAGATACTCAGAATATCTAGATGGATGTCCAACAGAGAGGCTGAGAGAAACACCTATGAGGGCGATAGCTCTCATAGGTGTTTCTCTCGCTCTTTTTTTTACCTATTTTAATTAACAAAGAAGTCAAGTAGGCTACTAAAAAATAGAGAATAATTCGCTTATTTTCATAATAAAACAAGATAAATGAAATATTTTCTGACACTTTGTTGACTATGAAATTGTTTTTCTTTAAAATGAGTAATAGATAGAAACGAATATAATAAAAAAGGCACTTCACAAATCAGTTGGCGCTGATTCGTGAAGCCCTGATAAGTCAGAGAAAGCTGACCAATCAAGTTGCCCTTGTCAATGCGTAACATCGACATATTCCATTTTACTCAATTTTGGGAGAAATATCTAGAACTTTCTTTTCCAGAATTTAAGATGGATTATGTGATGCCTATTTGTTGAACATGCAATGGTGTTGGTAGAGTTTACCGATACCATTTTTTTGTTTCTATCTAGAGAGTGTAAAGAGTTGGATTGTGAATTGCTTTAACTGAAGCCGACAGTCAAAAGCTGTTTCATAAATTTGATCTTTGCAGTTTTGCAAAAATCAAAGCTGGACAAACCTAGTAGAATCGTTGAGATGGTAATGTTCTGTTTTGTTTGATCTAGTCTTTGATTTTCAAGAGGTATAAACAGGAGCAGAAGAACAAAAATAATCTTGACCTATTCTAGATAAGTTCATTTATTTTTGTCTTTGGCACCTGTTTGTATCTTAGGGTAAGCTACATAGAGGATTTTACTTAAGAGTCATTCAATTTATGGTTCATGATAAAGAGTTGCTTCGATCTCTGTCCGCTTTTTTTCCAAGAAGGGCGGCAGTGCAAGCTGTTCACCTAAAGCGTCTAAGGGTTCATCGATCGTAAATCCAGGTGTTAAAGTAGCGAATTCAACACGATTACCGCCGGGTTCTCTGATGTACAAGCTTTTAAAATAACTACGATGGATTATTTTTTCAATATGCTAACCTTGTTGTTTCGCTTTTTTATATAGATGATCAAGAGCCGTTTCATCTTTAATCGAAAAGGCTACATGATCCATACTGCCTCGACCCATCCTCGTTTTTTCTGCTGTATCGGTCTGCACTAGCTGAATAAAGTCTGTTCCATTCAGCTGTAGATACCCCTGATCAGATTTCCACCCTAACAATCGATAAAAAAATTCTGCTGTTTTTTCAAGATCAGCGACATGAAACTCGGTCGACAAAAGACCTAAAATTTGCTTGTCGCCAGGAATGGAGTTTTGAACCTGTAACGCCTTAGCTAATGATGGTTGTTCTACTTCAACTAGCCGAATAGTTACTTGATCTCGATCTTGAAAATATAATGTGTTTTGTTCTTTAGTGAAGATCATTTGAGCTTCAGTTAACCGCTGTTCCCAAAAGTGCAAGCTGCCTTTGGGGATTTTTAGTCCGATTGAATTCAAAAAATGGTCATTATCATACCGATTAGCGAGTGCCGGAACGACGAAAAAGGTAATGACAGAACCAGGTGTTCCAGCGTAATCTCCGTAATAGTAGTGAAGCATTTTGTGATTCTCTTGATTGACTGTTTTTTTTACAAAACGCAACCCAAGAAGCGTTGTGTAAAAAAAGTGATTTTCCTCAGCGTATCTAGTCAATAAGGAAACATGATGAAGTGGTGCAAACATGATAAACCTCCTAGTTTCAATAACTTACTTTTAGTAAGTTTAACGGTTTGAAACAGTAGATTCAAGTATTTTGTCTTTTAGCAAGGTGTTTTCTTCGTAGCCAGATAACGTAAAAAATGGTAGAATAGCCAAGACAAATCAAGTAGAAAGAGTGACAAATATGCTTAGTACAGAAGATTTTGATTTTGATTTACCAGAAGAGCTAATTGCTCAAACCCCTTTAAAAGATCGAACGAGTTCACGTCTTTTGGTTTTGAACCGTGATACAAAGGAGATAGAAGATAAACATTTTCATGATATTATTGATGAATTAAACGCTGGAGATGCGTTAGTCATGAATGATACGCGTGTATTACCAGCGCGCTTATATGGAGAAAAATCTGAAACTGGTGGCCATTTGGAAGTGCTGCTTTTGACAAATACAGAAGGTGATACGTGGGAAACGCTGATCAAACCAGCCAAGCGCGCAAAAGTTGGCACAAAAATCAGATTTGGCGATGGTCGTTTAAGTGCAACCGTTGTTGAAGAACTCGAACATGGTGGTCGAATCGTCACGTTCAGTTATGATGGAATCTTCTTAGAAATCTTGGAATCACTTGGCGAAATGCCTTTGCCACCGTATATAAAAGAGCGTTTAGAAGACCCAGAGCGATACCAAACCGTCTATGCAAAAGAAAATGGCTCTGCAGCAGCTCCTACTGCTGGTTTGCACTTTACACAGGAACTACTTGCTAAAATCCAGTCAAAGGGCGTGAAGCTAGTTTATTTGACCTTACACGTCGGTTTGGGTACATTTCGTCCGGTTAGTGTTGACAATATTGCAGAACATGAAATGCACAGTGAATTTTATCGTTTAACTGAAGATGCGGCTAGCCAATTAAATGAAGTTCGTACGAACGGCGGAAAAATTGTTGCAGTAGGCACGACCTCGATTCGGACTTTAGAAACAATCGGAACGAAGTTTGATGGCCAAATCAAAGCAGATAGTGGTTGGACAGATATTTTTATTACCCCTGGCTATGAATTTAAAATTGTCCAAGCCTTTTCTACTAATTTTCATCTACCTAAATCAACATTAGTGATGTTGGTCAGTGCATTTGCTGGGCGTGATCTAACCTTGGCTGCGTATCAACATGCAATCGATGAACGTTACCGTTTCTTTAGCTTCGGTGATGCTATGTTTGTAAAGTGAGATAACGAAAAATCAATCAGAAAAAGACTCGGTTCTATTTGAACAGAGTTGGAATAAGAGCCTGAAACATACCTTTAAAAGGTATGTTTCAGGCTCTTATTATCCGAATAAACGGTGGGGTTGTTTCTGCCCCAACCTCTTCATGCTCAAATTTAGAAGAAGCCGATTTTTTTACGTTATTAGATTCGAGGTAGTAACAGTTATAAGCCGCTTAAAAGCAATGTTTGTGATAATTCTCTTTTGCGAACAGATCTTGGTAAAAAGCAACGAATTTCATCTTCGTTAAAGCCAATCTGCAATCTTTTTTCATCGATCATAATCGGGCGGCGTAATAATCCGGGGTTGTCTTTCACCAGCTCCAATAATGCATGTAAAGGTAATTCGTTGATATCTATATCTAGTTTTTGAAAAACTTTGGAACGGATTGAAATAATATCTTCCGTGCCTTCTTCAGTAAAAATTAATATATTTTTTAGTTCGTCTAATGTAATGGGAGTCGTGCCAAAGTTCTTTTCTTCAAATGGAATATCATGATCAATTAGCCAACGCCGCGCTTTTCTACATGATGTACAGCTATTTGTAGTATATAATTTTAACATAGTTTTCATATCCTTTCGAAAATATTGGTACATACCTCTTAATAACTATAATATAC
This sequence comes from Enterococcus sp. 7E2_DIV0204, assembly GCF_002140855.1. NCBI lineage: Bacteria > Bacillati > Bacillota > Bacilli > Lactobacillales > Enterococcaceae > Enterococcus > Enterococcus sp. 7E2_DIV0204. Next base: position 699,953 of record NZ_NGKY01000001.1, on the reverse strand, counting down.
TAAAAGTAAAGAATTCACAAAATAAATGCTTATAAAATAGCTGTTTATCTCTAGTAAAAGGAAGAAATAACTGGAAATTCACAAACTTTTGTTATTTTTTTCGGATAAATTACACTATTAGCTTTAATACATAGTGAAGTTGTTTGTTATGTATGCACGAACATCCAATAGCATTTTTTTTATTATGATTTTGAAATCGCTTTCGTATGGTGTGGAAAAGGAACTATTTTTTATCGGCACTTGACTGTTGGGTGACCTCATAGTTTATGCTAACAGAACTAAGAACAAACGCTCACTAAAAAAACTGGACCACATTTTTAGTCGTTTTAGATGAGCATATCTATTTTTTATTGGAGGAGATCAAAATGGAAACATATTTAACTATGGGACAATTAGCTGAATTATTGGCTATTTCCAAACACCAAATTCGCTATAACGAAGAAAAAGGCTTATTGTCGCCAGCATTTATTGATAATAATGGATACCACAAATACGGTATTGATCAAGTGTATCAGTTGGCAAATATTCTTTTAATGAGAAGTTTAGGCGTATCAACGGCTCAAATTACTAAGTTTATGACCAATCAGGATAATGTTTGGGCGGAACAAACGTTAAAAGAAACACTACAAGCTACAGAAGACAAAATTCACCAATTAGTCGTTGCTAAAAAGAAACTTGAAGCGTTATTGCCAGAGATCGAACAAAAAGAGGAGGGATATCTTAGCTTGCCAGCAAGAAATTTGAGGAAAGTCTATTCATATCCAGTGATGGAATCAATGAATATAGCTGGCTTCTTTAAAGCTTTCAAAAATACTCAAAACAACCAACCTATGCTTTTTGAATCACTCTATTATTTAGTCTGCGATCAGCAGATGGATGTTTACGTTGAAGACCCTTTGGCAAAAGATAAACGTCTAAAAGCGGGTGACTATGTAGTAAAAAGAGTTTGGGTAGAAGAAGAGGCAGAATTGTTAGAAGCTGTTGATAACTTTAAGCAAGACACCAACTATCCATCCTTAGGTGTATCAGAAGTGATCATCAAAGAGGAAGCCTATTCTTCTATTTTAATGAACAATAAACTTTTGTATGAACTTCAAGGGTTTATTTCAATGAAAGGGTGAGGGGGTTATGAATAATAGCATCCATGTGATTGCTCGTGATCAATTAAGTCAGCAGGAAGAAAAGGAGGTACTTAGGTTGTTGCTAACATCTTTTTCCGCTAAATTTGGAACACTCCATCTAAAGCTAGCTGAAAAGCTGGATATTTTAGTTTATCTTGAACGGAAATATTCTCAGCAGATCGCTCCCGTTGATTATATTGCAAAGAAGGAAAACAAAATCGTCGGGTTATTGACTATTGCGGGAAAAAATAATTATACCCAAAAACTAGCGTATCCTTTTGATTTAGTTAAAAAGTATGGTTTTTTTACTATCGCTCACTATCTCTTATTGCTGACAGCGCTAGAGTATCGTCCAGCTGATGAGGAGCAGTATATTGAAAATATTGCAGTATACGAAAAATTTCAAAAACAGGGAATTGCGAAGGAGTTAATCCAGACGGCACAAACAAATACGAAAAAAGGTGAAAAGCTGACCCTTCTTGTTTCCGCTAAAAATACACATGCAAAGCGCCTATATTTGAAGTGCGGGTTTTCAATCGTTAAAAGGAAAAGAAAAGTTCTTTTAGGTTTTTTAGTGAATGAACCAAATTGGCTTTTTATGGAATGGAGTAGATAAGATGAAACGAGTGAAAAAGTTGATCCTGCTCTTTACAGGATTACTTATGATTTTAGGCATATTTATTTGGTATGAACATTTTTATGATATGCATGAGACCACTAAATGGATTCCAACTACTAAAGGCCGTTTAGCTGCTGTGTTAACACAACCAAAAGGGCGTGAGTCTCGTGGAATCGTAGTGCTAGTTCATGGAGATGCAGCAGTTGATGCCACAAACGAAGGTGGTTATAGGCCTATGATGGAACAATTTGCTAAAGCTGGATTTACAACTATTTCTTGGGCAAAACCAGGGGTTACTGGATCAGCAGGAAACTGGCTGAATCAATCGATGGATGATCGGGCAGATGAAGTAACTGAAGTCATTCAATGGGCAAGGAAGCAGCCAACCATAAATACAGAGAAAATTGTGTTATGGGGAATAAGTCAAGGTGGTTGGGTTGTCCCAAAAGTTGCTGCGCAAAAGAAAGTCCCGCTTTCTAAAATAATCTTGGTATCGCCAGCGATTGACTGGTTAACGCAAAATACGTATTATACGACACAAAAATTAAAACGAGAAGGCAAAACACCGCAACAAATCACAGAAGCCTTAGGAAAAGAAGCACAAGTAATCACGTTATTAAAAAATAATGTATCTTTTCAAGAATATCTAGCAAATACGCCAGAATCAGAGCCAATGTCAAAAGAGCGCTGGTCCTTTGTTAAAAAAAAATTCAGAGGGAACAGTCGAGCTGATTTAGAAAAAATAGATGTCCCAGTTGAGTTGATCCTTGCTGACCATGACCAAAACGTAGATATTAAGGACACTGAAAAAACATACTCAGAAAAAATACCAACAGACTTGCTATCTGTTTATAAAATGAAAAATGCCGCGCATAGCATGGTATATGCCAATCTTGCCCAATCAGAATTTTTAACAACCGCAGCCTATTTGTTAGCACCTAAAGATTTTTTGATCAATAGAGCCTTTTTAAGGTAATCATTTTTATCTGTTGCAAGAGATTGAGTATCCCTTACTATTTTTTGCTAGTACTTCAGTTGAATACTACGATATTTTTATTTACTTTTAAAGAAAATAAAAATATCGTAGTATTTTTGCTACTTTTTTATTATGATTATAAAGAGGAGACACAATGCTAAAGGAGAGAAAACGATGATCGAAGAGTTGACCTATAGTTATGCTACAACCATTTCTGAAAGAATCCAGTGTTGGAGAAACCTACATGTAGACACCGAGGAACCCGTTTACTTAAAGCAATGGCAAGTACGCAAGAGTTTCTTACAAGAGTCAGATTATCATAAAATGATGCACCATTATCAATGGAACGAGCAGCAACTTAACCGCGGACTGGTGCCGTTTACAGAAGAACGAGCACAATTATTATTACCAACTGTTGAAAAAAGTGAGTGGTTCCAATTACATAGACAGTTATTTGCAGAGGAAATTCCAATAAAAGAAATGAACTTAGCAGCTGGACTTCGTTTTCACTTAAACTACTATGAACAACATATTAGACGTCTATTACCAAAATACCCATTGATTCAACTACCAGAAAATGTGATCGAGGAACTGATCGAGCAATTATCTGCTGAATTCTTTTTTATTGCGCAAAAAACCTTGGTTTGGGATGTTCATCAAATGATTGAAGAATACCAGTTACAGGCGGAATCAAAAGAAGCAGAATTTGCCAAGTACATTGAAGAATTTCTTGGAGACAAACAACGAACGTATCTTTTTTATGGAGAATATCCGACACTTGCCAGAGTTCTTGCAGTTCGTTTGGGCTTTGCTTGTGAAATGATTGAAGAATTTATTGCTTCGTTGACTAATTCTACTGAACAATTGACAGAAACTTTCGCCATTTCAACACCGATAAAACTTACACAAATAGAATTGGGGCAAGGAGACAGCCACGACCAAGGAAAAACAGTGATTCAATTTCAGATACAGAAGACAGACCTGATTTTTAAATTTAAAAACCTTGAAATAGGTGAACGTTTTAATGCATTACTGTCTTATCTGGAAAAACTAGATACAACGTTGTCCTTCTATAAAATTAAGCGTATTGTCTTACCAACATTTACGATCGAGGAAAAAGTAATCTATCAAGAATGTCAAAATGAGAATGAAGTGATGAGTTTTTATCGAAACTATGGCCAGCTATTAGCAATCGTTTATTGGTTAGGGGCAACAGATTTGCATATGGAAAACTTAATTGCTAGTGGCTCCTACCCCGTCTTGATCGATGTGGAAACGTTGATTCGTCCTGAGATGTTCAAACAAACACAAAAACTATCACGGCAAGTTCGCATCGAAAAACAATCAGTTATCGTCTCTGGTTTGTTGCCACAAAAAAAGCAATGGAAACGTGATCTGGAAATGGACGCTTTATCTGGTACTAAGCAAAAGTTGCCTAAAAAAGTTAGAAGGCTGAGAAATGAAGGCTCTAGTGATATCGCTTTTCAATTAGAGGAAGCGTACATGGAGGGTGCTCAAAATATTCCTCGCTTAGCGGGACAAGATGTAGATTATCAATTATATCGTCACGTGATCCAGGCAGCATTTCAAACAATGAATCAATTATTATTGAAAAATAAAGCTGCTTTTATAGAGAAAGTCAAAGAGTTATTTTCTAATACAACAATCAGATTGATTTACAGAGATACGCAAGATTATGGGAATTTATTGAATTTTACTTTGCATACAGAGAGTATGTCAAACTATATTGAACGGGAGAAGATCATTGAAAACTTATGGGCTAGTAAAATCATTCCAGAAGCGTTGATCCCCTTTGAAGTAGAAGCAATGTTGGATCACGATATTCCTTTAGTTACAGCGAACACTTCTTTGACAACAGTTTACACCAATGGTCACAAGCTCCCTGGACTATTGGCCAAGACACCAATACAAGACACGGTGGAGCATATGGAACAAATAACAGAAAGAACCAGTCGATTTTCCTACCTTTTACTAAAAGAAAGTCTAGGTACATTAGAATATAAAACACAAAAAATACCGATTTCAGTACAAAATAGTCCTATTAAACAACCATTATTGCAAAAGGCTGCTGATATTGGTGATAAGATCATTGATCAGATTGTAGTGGACCAACAGCTTGGCGAAGTTGATTGGATGTCCGTTCTACCAGGTGAAAATGAGGAGGTAGTGATTGCCTATCCAAGCACAGATCTTTATGAAGGGAGTGCCGGAGTCTATTTGTTTTTAGTCTATTTGAACTATTTTGTGCCTAAAGCTAGTTATCAAGATGTAATTGAGTTATTGGAAAAAGAGCTTTTTCAAAATGAACAAGCTGAAAGTTCTTATGAAAGTGCCTTTTTTGATGAAGGGATGCGTCTAACCGTTGCTTTTTATGTGACGAGATTGCTTGATGATGAAAAACATCGAGCATACTTACAACAGAGTCTGCAAAACTTGAAAATGGCTCAAGTAATGGAGCATAATCAGTTGAATGAATGGCTTTATGGAAAAGCTAGTTTACTGGCTATTTTGGCAGCCGTCTACCGAGAATTTCCAAGTGACGAAGTCTATGGACTGTTAGCGCATTACGCAGATGCTGTAGAGTTTCAGGAAATGGAAGATAGCAGCTTTGCTCATGGTTATGCTGGTGTTTGTTATGGATTGGCTCAAGCCAATCAATTCTTGAAAGAAGCGGCGATTGAAGCAAAACTGGAATGGTACCAAGAAAAAGTTGAAAAAAGTTTTGTACGGGAACCAATACGCAATAATTCTTGGTGTCGAGGGAAAATGGGCATTGAAAAAGTTATCGGGAAATCAATTGGAAAAGTCGAGGATACTTTTGTAGAAGACGATTGTTTATGTCATGGAAATTATGGAAATTCAGATGATTATTTGACTAATATTAATCTATTAACAGATGACGTTATTAAATTGAAGACTGATCCAGCCTGCATTCCAATAAGCCTTTTTTGCGGATTATCGGGAATAGGCTATCAAATATTGAGAGCATATGATTCGTCCAGTGTACGATCCTTGTTATTTATTAAGTGACACAATCTGAAAAAAGAACTTTACTTATTTGAGTAGACGCATTATAATTTAGGTATTAACGCAAGGGGGAGAAAATATATCATGAGAAAATTATCGATTGAAAAAATGGAAGCAGCGAAAGATCTAAAAAAAGTGGATGCAGTTGTAGGAGCTTCATTTGAAAGAAGTAAAAATTCTGAAGATACTGCGGATAGATCAGAAACAATTGTTGCAAATACAGTAGGTGGTTGGTCTCGTTTAGTTTGTTGGCCATAGAAATCAATGAAAATAAAAAAGAACTAACGAAAGTTAGCTCTTTTTTTATTTTTAAATTGATTTCTTTAAAATCATAATACAAATAGCTTCAGTACCAGATATAAGCAATACAGCGAAATTCAAAATCCATGAATATGCTAATTCATTGTATGACGCAATATCATAGAACAAGTTACTTAAAGCAAATAGTATAATCAAAGTAATGATAAAAGAAATAAAACTTGCTGTTGATATAATTTTCTTTCCACGTTCATCTTTTCCTTCTTTACTAAAGAAAAAATAAACTGAGTAAATTATGAATAAAATAGATAGAACAACAACTACTAAACTGCTCCAGTGATTTATAGGCAAGTTATCAAAAAAAGATTTAAGTGATTCAGTCATAATTTATCCTTTCCTTCCGTCTGTTAGTCGGTTCCTTCGTTTGTTTGCTCGTCATCTGTTAATTTTTTGAAAGTGAAGATTTGTTCAATCGGCACTTCGAAAACGTCTGCTATGTCATGAGCCAGTAAAAGGGAAGGATTGTACCTATTTCTTTCTAACTGAATGATTGTTTGTCTAGATACTCCCACCTTGTCAGCAAGTTCCTGTTGGGTCATGCGTTTCATGGCTCTGTAGACGTGAATGGAACTCTCAAAAGATGAGTTCTTCTTTTTTGGCAATGCAAATCCCTCCAATAGTCTAATTTATGTATTAAATAAAAAGCGCATAGTCAATATACCATATCTTACTTTCACTTACAAATAACTTGCAGATAAAATCAAAAGAAAAAAGCCAAGCTTCTCGACTAGCTTGGCTTTCGTTACCGGAAGGAATCAGTGTATTGAATGATCATTTTTTACTTTTCGTTATACATGTAAATTAATTAGTTGAATTTCTTGTTCATAAACCAAATCTTGTTTTCATTACATTTCATACATTTCTTTTTTTAATTTTTTTTCAATCAAACAATCTTTATACGTGTTTTTTTGCTTTATTTGGATTGATGGTCCAACTTTTTACACATATTCACTATTTTTTAAAGATGTTTTTATGATTTTTATACTCTACACATATATCTTGATGAAAGGTGAATCGTGTTCTGCTAACAATTTTGCGTTTACTCATATCTACTTCGAGAAATTCTTCAATACGACTGATTGTTCCTCCTTCCTTCTATAATTATAGAAACACATTTAGTAAGCGTTTTCAAGTTAAAAGACTTCAAATGAACCAATGATTTTTATACGCTGGGTGATTGGCAATCACAAAAAAGTTACCGGAAAAAAATGAAAATTTAGCCATATTTATTGAAGTTTGAAAAAAAAACATGGTATAGTGAATATAGATACTATATTAATAGAAGGAAAAATTAAAGAATGGGGGGATAGGATGGAAGCATACAAACAACCTATCGAGACAATTATCAAAGAAGTGGATACAGATAAAGAACAAGGATTGACAAAACAAGAGGTCAAGAAGCGGCTTGCTGAACATGGCGCGAACAAGTTTCATGAAGCGAAGAAAGAGTCGATAGTAAAGAAGTTTCTGCATAGTTTATCGGATTTTACAACAATCATTTTATTAGTTGCAGCAGCTATTTCATTTTACACAGCAATTGCTACAGATCACGGGGATTATTTTGAAGGAATTCTGATTATCGCCATTGTGATCATTAATGCAGTATTAGCGATTGTTCAAGAAGGAAATGCTGAAAAATCGTTGGCCGCCCTGCAAGATATGAACAAACAGAGCAGTTCGGTTTTACGTGATGGCAAAGTTGAGACCATTGATGCAGAAGATGTAGTTGTTGGCGATATACTAGTACTAGAGTCAGGATCTATGATTACGGCAGATGCTCGCTTGATCCAAACGGCACAACTTAGAGTAGAAGAATCAGCACTGACTGGCGAAAGTGAACCGATTGAAAAAGACTCAGAGTACATAGGCAAACAGGATGCACCGATCGGCGATCAAATAAACATGGTATTTAAAGGCTGTACAGTGGCAAATGGTCGTGGTCGAGCGATTGTTACGGCAACTGGAATGCAAACAGAGATGGGTAAAATTGCCGGCTTGTTGAATGATGATGTAACCCAACAAACGCCGTTACAAAAACGTTTGAACCAATTAGGGAAACGGATTAGTTTAATTGCTTTAGCTGCTGCGGCTTTAGTATTTATCATTGGTCAGATCCAAGGCGAACCAATATTAGAAATGTTTATGACAGCAGTATCTTTAGCTGTTGCTGCGGTACCGGAAACGTTGATGGTGATCGTGACCTTGACTTTGGCTTATGGTGTACAGAAAATGGCGAAAAAACACGCGATCATTCGCCGTTTACCAGCTGTTGAAACACTAGGGACGGCCAATGTGATTTGTTCTGATAAAACAGGAACGTTGACGCAAAATAAAATGCGGGTCAGACGTGTTTGGTCTCGTGGAGATGAAGTAACGGATACTGAAGATGCGATGACAGATGAAGCAATGGAAGTTTTGAAAATGGCTTCTCTTTGTACGGATGTTATTGTAGATAAAGACGGAGACGATTTAGTCATCCAAGGAAATCCGACCGAAGCTGCAATCGTACGTGCTGTGGAAGAAAATTACCATACTAAGGCTGAATTGGAAGAAAAATACCCAAGAATCGGTGAAATTCCTTTTGACTCAGAGCGAAAAATGATGACGACTGTTCATAAAATGGGGAAAAAGTATATTTCTGTCACAAAGGGAGCTTTCGATGTTTTACTGACTCGCTTCCGTTTTGGTGATGTTGAACAAGCGGCTGTAGTAAATGATCGTTTTGGAAAACGCGCTTTACGCGTGATTGCAGTCGGTTATGCGATTTATGATGAAGAACCCACAGAAATCACTTCAGAGGCTTTAGAGAAGAATCTAAGGCTATTAGGCTTGATCGGTATGATCGATCCGCCAAGACCGGAAAGTAAAGGGGCGATTGCTAGAGCGAAAAAAGCTGGAATCAAAACAGTCATGATTACAGGAGATCATGTTGTAACAGCAGGAGCCATCGCCAAAGAATTAGGGATTTTAACGGATAAAAGCGAGGCTTTAACAGGTTCAGAGTTGCAACAAATGTCGGATGAAGAGCTAGATTCACGTGTGAAATCGCTCTCTGTTTACGCTCGGGTAACGCCAGAAGACAAGATTCGTATCGTTAAATCTTGGCAACGGACGGGTGCCGTTGTAGCGATGACAGGTGATGGTGTCAATGATGCACCTGCCTTAAAAGCCAGTGATGTAGGTTGTGCTATGGGGATTACTGGAACCGATGTAGCACAAGGTGCAGCGGATATGATTTTGACGGATGATAATTTTGCAACGATCGTCGATGCTGTTGCTCAAGGTCGAGCTGTTTATCGGAATATTCGTAAAGCGGTCAACTTTTTACTAAGTTGTAATATTTCAGAGATATTTATTGTGCTGATTGCTATGTTGCTTGGTTGGGGAGCGCCGTTCACAGCTGTCCAATTATTATTTGTAAATGTTGTGGCTGATGGTCTGCCAGGGTTTGCTTTAGGGAAAGAACCTGCGGAAAAAGGAATCATGGATGAAGCACCGATTCCAAGAAATGAAGGGATTTTTGCACGTGGCTTATGGCAAAAAATCGGAATCAATGCCTTTGTCTTTACAGTGATTACCTTATTTGGTTTCTATTTAGGGGCTAACGTTGATTCAGTCTCTTACTTTTTCGAAGCAAGTCATGAAATTGGTCAAACAGTAGCATTCTTGATTTTAGCTTACTCATCGATTTTACATGTTTTCAATGTGAGAAGTACGGAATCAATTTTCAGAGTAAAATTATCAACCAATAAATCATTGTTTGAAATGGCTGTATTGGCTGTGATCATTACAACGGTCATTGCATTATTACCATTTACTCAAGAGCTGTTTGGATTAGTTCCAATTGGTATCAATCATTGGTTGTTAGTAATGGGCTTATCGATCATTCCGATTTTTGTTAATGAAATGATCAAATTCCATTATTCACCAGAAGAAGATACAGAATAAAATAAGCATAAAAAGAACGCTTGAAGTGCTGATTTCTTAGTGGAAATCAAGTCTCCAAGCGTTCTTTTTCATAGATTGAGCTAGATTGAAAGAATGCTTTGAAAATACTATTGAATTTATTTACATAAAAGACTTGCTAAATTGGTGAAGGAGTATTATAGTTGTTATCAAAATCAGTTATTTTTGTTTTTTAGCTGGTATTTTTTTAAATTAACTATAACGAATAATCGATATTTTTATTTGGATGTCCAAATAAAAATCTTAGGGGAGTAGCAGCATAGTTTATCTATGTTTTTAGATCAACAGCAAGTGTGAGAACACTGGTCTAAGAATGAAATTGCGAGACCTAAGTGTAAGGGCCAAGTGTCGTTTCACTTAGGTCTCTTATGTTACTTAAAAAGTGGAATTGGGTTGAAGAGGAGTTCTGACAAGTTTTATTGTTTTTCAGTCAAGGCTGAACGAGCTCTTTCAGCTTTTGTATTATCTAGCTTTGTGGACTAGCTCTTCGGAAAAAAGATAAAATCTGCCTGTGACAAAAAACGTCACCTTCAGATTTTCCTATTTTTCAGTCAGAGCAGGACGAGCCCACTACGCTTTTAAATTGGAGGAGAATTTTGTGGTAGAGAAGTCAAAAGTTTCGCATCATCAGAAATTGACTGCTGCTGGTCTTTTAGTGGCCATGGGTGTCGTTTATGGAGATATCGGAACAAGTCCGCTTTATGTAATGAAAGCGATCGTTGGAGATAATGGTGGTCTTCAAAATATTTCAGAGAATTTCATTATTGGTGCGATATCGTTGATTTTTTGGACATTAACGATCTTAACAACGATCAAATATGTTGTGATTGCTTTAAATGCGGATAATCATGGTGAAGGCGGAATTTTTTCTTTATACACACTTGTCCGTAAAAAAGGGAAGTATCTGATCATTCCGGCTATGATTGGTGGTGCGGCGCTATTAGCAGATGGTGTATTAACACCAGCGGTAACGGTGACAACCGCAATCGAAGGATTGCGTGGGATTCCCGTTTTCTTTGATCGGTTTGGGAGTAATCAAAACATCATCGTGATGATTACTTTAGTTATTATTCTTATTCTATTTTCTGTCCAACGTTTTGGAACGGATGCGGTTGGTAAAGCATTTGGGCCAATCATGTTCGCTTGGTTTACCTTTTTAGGTGTGATGGGGCTGATTAATTTTGGTCAAGACTGGACTGTGCTTCGTGCGTTGAATCCGTATTATGCGATCCATCTACTGCTTAGTCCAGAAAATAAACTGGGAATCTTTGTTTTAGGGAATGTCTTTTTAGCAACAACCGGAGCAGAAGCGTTATATTCTGACTTAGGTCATGTTGGAAAACATAATATTCGGGCTAGTTGGCCGTATATCAAAGTGTGCCTTATCCTTAACTATTTAGGTCAAGCAGCGTGGATTTTAAGTGCTAAAAATGATCCGTCAGTTTTAGCGATTGAAAATTTAAATCCATTTTTCCAAATGATGCCAAAGGGTATTATGCTGATTGGTGTGGTTTTTGCAACAGTTGCGGCAGTTATCGCTTCCCAAGCTTTGATTTCGGGCTCTTTTACCTTAGTGTCAGAAGCAATCAAATTAAAACTATTGCCAAGATTAAAAATTATTTATCCGGGTGCCAATATCGGTCAAATGTATATCCCAGCAGTTAATATGATGTTGTGGATCGTGTGTTCATTGATCGTGATTACCTTTAGAACCTCTACACATATGGAAGCAGCTTATGGTCTTTCTATTACTGTAACTATGCTAATGACAACTATTTTGTTAATGTTTTATCTACTACAAAAAGGTGCGCCAAAATGGGTTGCCTATCTAATTACCTTATTCTTTGGTAGTATCGAGTCGATTTTCTTTGTCTCAAGTATTGCAAAATTCTTCCATGGCGGTTACGTTGCGGTAGGGATCGCGCTCTTGATTTTAGCCGTTATGACGATTTGGGAATGGGGCAATATTATTAAAGAGAAAACATCTGATACAGTTCCGCTTAAGCAATATGTAGAACAATTACGGCTGTTAAAAGATGATACAACGGTGCCAAAATCTCAAACCAATGTGGTGTTTATGACTCCTGATACGATTGGGGATGAAATTGGTAGACAAATTATTTACTCTATTTTAGATAAACAACCGAAAAGAGCGAATGTTTATTGGTTTGTTAATGTTGAAGTAACGGATGAACCATTTACAAAAGAATACTCTGTCGATATGATGGGGACTGATTTTATTGTGCAAGTTCAATTGTATCTAGGGTTCCATGTGGCTCAAGAAGTCAATGTCTTTATTCGTCAAATCGTGTATGATTTAATGAAAGAAGGTCGTTTACCTAAACAACCGCAAAAATATTCACTGACACCAGGACGTGAAGTGGGGGACTTCCAATTTATTATTATTCGGGAAGAATTATCAAAAGTAACCGAATTGAAAAAATGGGACCGCCAAATCATGCAGCTGAAATTAGCAATCAAAAAGAGAACGACCACACCAGAAAACTGGTTTGGCTTAGAGTATAGTGAAGTGAAATATGAATCTGTTCCATTAATCATTGGCGATACACGAAAGACCAGATTAAGAGAACGGAAAGCTTTATCCTAAATAAAAAGTCTCTGAGTCAAATTTAATGGCTTGGAGACTTTTTTGTAGATACAATAGCTCTTATTCGCACTATCGATAAAGGACCAGTATAATACTAAATAGAATCAGGAAAAAAATGAGGTGTAAAGAATGCTTGCAATAAATTTTTTAATATTACTGTTAATGATTGCGATCACTGCATTTTTTGTGGCTAGTGAATTTGCATTAGTAAAAATTCGGATGTCACGGTTAGAACAGTTAAAAAAAGACGGTGTCAAAAATGCAGAATTAGCAATTCACGTGACGCATCATTTAGATGCCTATTTGTCTACAAGCCAATTGGGGATTACTTTAACAGGATTGATCATTGGTTGGGTAGGTGAAGGATCCGTTGCGGCATTACTGCATCCCTTATTAGGTGATCTGCCGATTAGTAGTGCAATCAGCAGCACGATTTCAATTGTTTTAGGCTTTGTGATTGTTACCTACCTTGTGGTGGTTGTGGGAGAATTATTTCCTAAAAGTTACAGTATTGCCCAACCAGAGAAGGTTGTTTTGGCAGTTGTGAAGCCACTGCATTACTTTTATAAAGTGATGTATCCCTTTATTTGGTTGCTCAATCATTCGGCTGCTAAATTAGGACAACTATTTGGGATTAAACTAGTCTCAGAAGGAGAAGAAACACTCACTCAAGAAGAGCTGTTGTACGTAGCAGATGACTCCTATAAAAAAGGTGAATTAACAAAAGAAGAATATTATTACATGGAAAATGTATTTGAATTTGATGATACGCTAGCCAAAGAAATTCAGGTCGATCGGACCTCAATGGAAGTTTTTGAAGCGGATGAAACAGTAGCTCAAGCCATTCAACATTCGTTAAAGCGAGGACATACACGTTATCCAGTAATCGAAGAGTCTAAAGATAATGTCTTAGGGTATGTGACATTGCCAGCCTTGATCAAGGAGTCATTTATCAACGATCAAAGAAAAGTCAGTGAATTAGTAGAAGAGCCAATCGTGGCGATAACAACGATCCCAATTAAAAGTCTATTGACGATGATGCGTAAAGAAGGAAAACATATTGCGATTTTAAAAGATGAATACGGTGGAACGACCGGGATGGTGACCATAGAAGATATTTTAGAAGAATTAGTCGGAGATATCAGAGATGAAACAGATCTGGAGAACGCTTTGATTGCCAAAGAAGCAGACAATTCTTATATCGTCTCCGGAAAAATCACACTTGATGATTTTGAACGCTATTTTAGAATTAAAATCCCAACCTTTGAAGCCTCTGAAATGTCCACTCTAGCTGGTTTTATTGTAGAACAAAAAAATAATCAAATCGCTGTAGGTGATCAAATCAAGATTGATGGATTTACGCTTGAGGTACTTGATTATGAACATGCGCATATTGATTATTTTAAAGTAACAAAAGCAACTGAATAGAGAAAAAAGTCATAAAGAAAATCAATCATTCTTTGTGGCTTTTTATTTTTCGTTTTCATTGAATAGAACGGAAAAATAGGATTGACGGAAGCGTATTATTCCGATAGGATTAAGAAAAATGGGATAGGAAGTGTTTAAATGCGTAAGGTAGGGATCATCGGGTTAGGACATGTAGGTGCAACATTAGCTTATACAATAGTAACTGAAAACTTAGTTGACGAACTGGTTTTGATCGATAAAGATGAAAAGCTAGCGATTTCTGAAGAATATGATTTATTAGATGCACAAGTTTTTTTTGACGGGTAAAACGAAGATTATCATTCAAGATTATCAAGCATTAAGAGACGCATCGGTCATTGTTTTTTGTGCAGGGCAAATCAGTGCACTAGGAGAGGAAGGCGATCGATTCAAAGAGCTTGAAATTACTAGCAGAATCGTAGAAGAGACAGCTCCTAAAATCAAACAATCTGGATTTAATGGTATTATTGTGACGATCACAAATCCCTTTGATGTGATTGCAGCTTATATGCAAAAGCTAACAGGTTTTGATACAAATCAAGTATTTGGAACAGGTACAATGCTTGACACAGCACGTATGCAACAAGCTGTAAGCCGTAATGTATCGATCGACAGTCGGAATGTGGGTGGCTATGTTTATGGTGAACATGGAGATTCTAAATTTGTAGCTTGGTCGACTGTGACGATTGGAGATCGTCCCTTATTGACTTGGAATAGTGAACTTGATTTAAACCAATTGGATGAAGCAGTTCGTGCGGGTGGCTGGAATGCTTTTGCTGGAAAAGGTTACACAAGCTATGGGATTGCAACTTGTGGTGCTCGACTGATCCGAATGATTTTGAATGACGCCAAAACGATCGTATCCGTTTCAGCGTATGATGATCAAATGGATAGTTATTATGGGCAACCTGTAGTGATCGGGAAAAATGGGATAGAATCGTTCATCTCATGTCAACTAACTGAAAAGGAGCAAAATAGCTTAAAAGAATCAGTTCAAATTATTAAAAATTGACTAGCGAATTTACCATTTAAGCAGTAAAATAAAGTATCGAACTTGATAAAATGTGGAGGCAATTCATTGATAAATCTAACAGAAATAACGGAGAAGATGTCTCCAAATCAAAAGATAAATTATGACCGTGTTTTACAAAAAGTCATTGCAGAATGGGAAAAAGCAACGATTCGACCTACGATTTTACTTCATAGTTGTTGTGCGCCCTGCAGTACCTATTCACTTGAATATCTGACGCAATATGCGGATGTGACGATTTTTTTTGCGAATTCAAATATTCATCCGAGAGCAGAATATCAGCGTCGGGAAATCGTTCAGCAAAAATTTGTCGAGGATTTTAATCAGCAGACAAACAATCAGGTTCGATTTTTAGCAGCGCCATATGAGCCCAATAAATTTATTCAAATGGTACAAGAAAAAGAGCTAACAGAAGAGCCGGAAGGCGGCAAACGTTGCTCAGCCTGCTTTCAAATGCGTTTGGATATCGTGGCAGAAAAGGCACAAGAATTAGGCTATGACTATTTTGGCAGTGCGCTAACGTTATCACCAAAGAAAAATAGTCAATTGATCAATGAGATTGGGATTGATATTCAAAAGTTTTATGCCACTAATTATTTACCAAGTGATTTTAAGAAAAATAATGGTTATAAGCGTTCAATCGAATTATGCAAAGAGTACGATGTCTATCGCCAATGCTACTGTGGCTGTATGTTTGCCGCAACAAAGCAAGGTGTAGATTTAAAAGCTGTGAATAAAGAGGCGAAAGAATTCTTGGCAAAACAAGAAAAATAGTAGAAAAGATAAGGTTTGGACAGAAGCGTTCAGGCCCGAGAATCAAGTAGGTACTGTGTAACATCAGCTCGTACCTCGCAGTGTTTTACAGAAATAAGCCAGCATTCACTAAAATTGTTCTTCAAATTTTAGTGAATGCTGGCTTATTTCTGAAGGGACTGCTTCTGCATCTACGATTCTCGTTTCACTCCGATCCTCGAAGCGTGGAGGACCGTTTGCTCCCACCGTTTATTCGGGATTAGATTGTTTAACAAAAAGAGACCCAACTTTTGTCTTATCATTATCCTTTTTTGATTGTTCGATATAGTTTAAAACTATATTTAATGATAGAAAATAAGTGTTATTCTATATTCTCTTCTCGTGGTAAAGTAGTTGAAATACCCTTTGAAGGAGGAAAAGTATGAAAACATCGATTATCGGGTTCCCACGTGTGGGAGAATTGAGAGAATTAAAATTTGCAACGGAAAAGTATTTTAGAAACGAATTATCAGCAGAAGAATTAGAATCAATAGGAAAAGAGTTACGTAAAAAACATTGGCAGCTGTTGGTTGATCAGGGAATCGATTTTATTCCAAGTGGCGATTTTTCATTTTTTGATACCACATTGGATACAGCGGTTTTATTGAATATTGTGCCTAAAAAATACCAAGTGCTACAATTATCACCGTTAGAAACTTATTTTGCCTTGGCTAGAGGTTATCAAGGAGCGTCAGGAGATGTGACGGCCTTGGCAATGAAAAAATGGTTTAATACCAATTATCATTATATGGTTCCTGAAATCGATGATGATACAGAATTAAAACTGGTTGGAGATACATTATTTACCACTTTTAATGAAGGGAAAGATGCTGGGGTTATTACGCGACCAACAATTGTAGGCCCGTTTACCTTATTAAAACTAGCGACGTATCACGGTTCAAAACAGGCACCTGATTTTTATGAGGCGGCGATTAACGCATATGTCGAGATTTTCAATCGCTTAGCTGGCTCAGGTTGCCAGTGGCTTCAAATTGATGAACCGGCTTTAGTTTTAGATCTATCCCCAGTAGAAGTGCAACAATTCAAGGGTTTATACCAAAAATTATTGGCTAAAAAAGGTGATTTGAAAATCTTGGTTCAAACTTATTTCGGAGACGTTCGAGATGCGTATCAAGAATTGATCGATTTATCTTTTGATGGTATTGGATTAGATTTTGTAGAAGGTAGAAAAACAGTAAGCCTACTTGAAAAATATGGATTTCCTAAAGATAAATTATTATTTGCCGGGATTGTTAATGGCAAAAATATTTGGAAGAACAACTATAAAGAAACGTTAGCATTGCTTGAAAAAATTAAATCATTTGGTGATGTCGTATTAAATACGTCCTGTTCATTACTACATGTTCCGTTTACCTTAGCCAATGAAACAGGACTAACAAAAAAAGTGGCAGATCATTTCGCCTTTGCTGTAGAAAAATTAGCTGAATTAAATGATCTAAAGCAAATCATTGCAAATAAGGATCTCAATCAAGACCTACTGAATACTAATCTTGTCTTATTCGCACAAGAGCGGTTTTCTAAAAATGAACACGTAGCACAACAAGTCCAAGCGTTGACTGAACAAGATTTTGTTCGCTTACCATCTTTAAACGAACGTGCAGTGGTTCAAAAAGATAAATTAAACCTACCGATCTTACCTACAACAACGATTGGTTCTTTCCCACAAACAAAAGAAGTCAAACAAAATCGGGCAAAATTTAAAAAGGGTGAAATTACTGAAACACAATATACTGATTTCAATAAGAAAAAAATCGCTGAATGTGTCGCTTTCCAAGAAGAAATCGGTTTAGATGTCTTAGTTCATGGAGAGTTTGAGCGTAATGACATGGTGGAATATTTTGGTGAAAGCCTAGATGGCTATTTGTTTACTGAAAAAGCTTGGGTCCAATCATATGGAACACGCTGTGTAAAACCACCAATCATTTGGGGAGATGTTTCACGTTCAAATCCAATTACTGTTTCCTACTCGAAATATGCCCAAACCTTAACGGATAAACCAATGAAAGGAATGCTGACAGGACCAGTAACGATCTTGAATTGGTCATTTCCTCGTGAGGATATCAGTTTAAGAGAGGCAACCTTGCAATTAGCCTTAGCGATCCAAGAAGAGGTATTGGATTTAGAAGCAAACGGTATCGGGATTATTCAAATAGATGAAGCAGCCTTACGTGAAAAACTACCCTTACGTCAAACTGATTGGCATTCTGAGTACTTAGACTGGGCAATACCGGCTTTCCGTCTTGTTCATAGTAAAGTGCAGCCGACGACACAAATTCATACACATATGTGTTATAGCGAGTTTGCGGATATTATTCAAGATATCGATAATATGGATGCCGATGTTATTTCATTTGAAGCTTCCCGTTCAAATCTAAATATTTTAGATGCTTTAAAAACCATTGATTTTCAAACACAAGTAGGACCTGGGGTTTATGATATTCATTCACCTCGTGTTCCTTCTATAGAAGAAATCGAAACAACGATCCATAGTATTTTAAACAAATTACCTATCGAAAAAGTCTGGGTCAATCCTGATTGCGGCCTAAAAACACGAGGTTTGCCGGAAACAGAAGCTAGTTTAAGAAACTTAGTCCTTGCAGCAGAAAAGGTACGTGGAGGGGTGTAAATGAGAACAGATACCTTGTTTAAAGAAAAGACCGTTTTTTCCTATGAGATTTTTCCGCCTAGACGAACAGCGCCGATCGATACGATTTATCATACGTTAGATCGTTTGAAAGGACAACAGCCTGATTTTATCAGCGTTACTTTAGGAGCTGGTGGCACAGCTGCCAATTTAAGCACTGCAGATATTGCGCAGAAAATTCAAGATGAGCAATTTTTGCCAAGCGTGGCACATTTACCGGCTGTAAATTTTTCAAAAGATGAGATCGTGGTTATTTTAGAAGAATTGAAACAAAAAAAGGTAGAAAACATTTTGGCTTTAAGAGGAGATCTTTTACCGGATAGAGAACCAAAAAAAGATTTTTGTTATGCAAATGACTTGGTTTCATTTATCCAAGAACAAGGGGCCTTTAATATTATAGGGGCTTGTTACCCTGAAACACATGGAGACTCAGAAAATTCAGTCACAGATATTAGAAATCTAAAACGAAAAGTTGATGCTGGGACCAATCAATTGATTACGCAGCTGTTTTTTGATAATAACTATTTTTACACGTTCAAAGAAAAGTGTGATATTGCTGCTATCGAAGTACCTATTCAGGCTGGAATTATGCCTGTAGTCAATAAAAAGCAAATCGAGCGAATGGTAAAAATGTCTAATGTGACATTGCCAACGAAGTTTTTGAAAATGATGGAACGCTATGAGCATAATCCAGAAGCCATCCGTGATGCAGGAATTGCTTATGCAATCAATCAAATTGTTGATTTAGTGGCACAAGGAGCCGATGGAATCCATCTGTATACGATGAATAATCCCTATGTGGCACAAAAAATTAGAGAGGCGACACGTAGCTTATTTGATGCATAGCTAAAAAAGTTAAGAACGAGGAGTAAAACTGGTTCTCAGTTTTACTCCTCGTTCTTATTTTTTGAAGTTATTGAGGTAGGTACTGTCTCTTATACACATCTAGATGTTTATAAGAGATATATTTTAAATAACCTAAAAATAACAATGATTTTATGTTTTTTTTGTATTTTTTTCCTGTTTTTTTTGTATATTAAATAACCTGTCTCTTATACACATCTAGATGTGTATAAGAGACAGGTTTTACTCCTCGTTCTTATTTTTTGAAGTTATTGAGGTAGGTATATTTCTGTCTCTTATACACATCTAGATGTGTATAAGAGACAGGGTAGGTATATTTTAAATAACCTAAAAATAACAATGATTTTATGTTTTTTTTGTATTTTTTTCCTGTTTTTTTTGTATATTAAATAACAATGCAAAAATATTTTTTGTTGATTTTCATAAAATGGTGTTTATGTTTATTAATAAAACTAACATATAGTAGTTATATTTTTTTATATAGATAATTAGTTTTATTTAAGAATAAACCCTTTATTTTTAAGGGTTTATTCTTGTTTTTTTAAATTATGAAAAACGTATCTAACGAAGTATCTTTGTTTTCTATTTTAGTAAAAAATAATTGAATAGAAAAAAGAGAAAATTCATTGACATAAAAAATAACAATAGGTATAGTTTACATGTGGGCGGAAATATTAATAATTAAAATATATATTTATTTTGTCGTTCTTTTTTTTATGATAAAAATCAACGTAAAAAATTGTCAGTAAACGACTAATATTTAACGAAATGAAAGGAGATTGTGTATGCCGAGAAAAACGCCTGTCCGAAAGAATATTCGCTCTAAAGACGAAAAGGCAAGGCAAAGTACTCCAGAACGTTCACGAGGTCGTCAGATATATGCGAATTCTACTAGAGCATATCCGGAAAATGAACGATATGAACAACGTACTATAAAAAAACGACCACGACCAACTG
Source organism: Enterococcus sp. 7E2_DIV0204 (assembly GCF_002140855.1). Taxonomy (NCBI): domain Bacteria; kingdom Bacillati; phylum Bacillota; class Bacilli; order Lactobacillales; family Enterococcaceae; genus Enterococcus; species Enterococcus sp. 7E2_DIV0204. The sequence continues at coordinate 679,543 of NZ_NGKY01000001.1, read as the reverse complement.
AACAAAGGTCTCGCAATGATTTTTATGAAAACTCTAGAGGTTTTGAATATCCAGAAACACCTCATCAAAGAAGACCACGTCGGTCGATTCCTACAAGGAGAACAAGCGATGAGTATTATAAAAGACCTCAATCTCCGCAGCCTAGTGTAAAAAGTCCAGGTGTATTGGTATTTTCTTTCTTTAGTAACTTAGTTTTTTATGGTGTTACGATTGGAATCATCATTATGGCAGTTATGTTTTCATTCAGTTCAAAGTCAACAGCATCAATTTTTGGTTATCGTTTTTATACAGTTTTGACTAATTCTATGGCTCCGCAAGAAGAGGGGCCAAAAGGCGGATTCTATGCTGGAGATATCGTCATTGTAAAACTTATGGATGGTGATCAGATCAAAAAAGATGATATTGTAACGTTTGCAGTTGGAGATGGGACACGTTATTTGACTCATAGAATGGTCGAGCGGAAAGAGGAATTAAATGGAGAAAAAGGCAATTACCTTGTTACTAAAGGTGATGCGAATAAAAGCAATGATCCACCAATAACAACAGATCGAGTATTAGGTAAAGTCGTGTTTGCTGTGCCAAAGATAGGCAATGTTATAGAGTTTGCTCGAGAAGAATTTTGGGCCTGTCTGGTTTGTATTCTCTCGTTGTATGGTTTCTTTTTAGTGCTGAAATCCTACCTGTTTACGTCAGAGGAAGAACAAATTAGGAAAAGACATAGGGAACGACCAAGGTATGAAAGGCAATATTAACACTTTGCTTTAACAATTATCTAAAGCAAGTGAGAATATACATTATATTTATAGGAGGATTATTAAAAATGAAAAAAAACAAAAAGAAAAAGTTGGTAGCGGCTTCTGGATTGGCATTGTTGGCTTTTCTAGCGGGGACATTTGCTTGGATCAACTCACAGGATCAAAAGATTAACCGTGTGGATGCAGCCGCAATTAAAGATGACAGTGTCACGGTGGAAGAGACTTGGAAACCTCAAGACATTATTCCAGGAACAGAAGCAACGAAAGAAGTAGCTGTTAAAAATACTGGGAATGTGCCGGTATTTGTCCGTGTATCGTATGAAGAAGTCTTGAAGCATTTGACAGAAAAAGGTGCTGTGACAAGTCGGGATAATGGATGGGCGGTTAGTGCTACACCAAATCCGTTAGCAGATGATATTCCTGTTGAATATGACGGAGATAAGTATGTTACACAAACAAATGACTATAAAGATGTGACCAGCAAAGTTAAAGATGCTAAGGCGGCAGCTTTACCAGATGGTGTAAAAGTATATGCCAAAGGATCGGTTACTAAGAATCCAGTGACAAGTGCCGAAGTTACGACGTTTAATTATTCAGCATTTTTTGAATATGCACCAGGTAAATACCAAGCAATGGAAACCACTGTATCAGTAACAGGTGGAAATGTAGAAGGATCTCTAGTAGAAAATTGGGACTTTACTATGTCTAAAGCTAAATATTCAGTTTATAGTGGCGGATACAAATATGCAGTAGCGAACTGGGCAGCAGCTTCTCTAGAAGGCGCATCTCCAGAATCAACAAATGCTAAAGCTTCTCTATTAGGAAGTGCAGGTAAAAAATATGATGTAGATTACGATTATACGATTGCAGCTTTAGGTCTTCCAGCTATTCCAGCTGTAACTGTAACGACAGCTGCTGATCAAATCCCAGTAGCTAATTCAGAGAAAAAAGGTGTTCAAACGGATAAAGCCGCTTTAAACGTTGGTGGAATCAATATTGAGTACGGTGTAGATATGGGAACAACGGCTGATTTGAAAAATGATAAATGGGTTTACAACAATGAAGATGGCTATTTCTATTTCACTAGTCCACTTAAATCAGGTGCAACAACACCACAGTTATTGAAAAAATTAATCTTTACAAATGCAATCGGAAAAGAATATACAAATGCAACTTATGATTTGATTGTGAAAATGGAAGCTATTCAAGCAACTAAAGAAGCTTTATCAGATAACACTGGTTGGAACTTGAACGGGGCTGATAGTTCAGAAACTAAAAAAATCACAACCTATTTAGATGGGCAAGCAGTAAGTTAATTCTAATTGCTGGAAGTGAGAATTAAGAAGTAATGAATAGGAAGGGGAAAAACGATGCAGCAACGATCAATGCGAAAACGTCTATTATTTCTGGTTTTGTATAGTTTTTCATGTATTTTTATCACCTTTACCAGTGGAACGCTATTAGCGGTTGCCAGTCAAACCCTTCCTCCAGGGGTGGTCATTGGTGATGAGACAGGAATATCCGCTTCTTCTGAAGGAGAGTATTATGTTGATTTACCAAATGTCTTACCTGGAGAAAGTTATGAAAAGACTATCACGATTCGTAGTATGGATTTAAAAGAACCCTTTGAGTTAGGAATAGTAGTTACGCCAGATTCATCAAAAGGAGTAATCGATTTTAACAAACAAATCAAATTGACTCTGTCTCTTGATGAAAAAAATATATATCAAGGTCCCTTATTGGGAAATGGAGAATTTGACTGGACGGTTCAGCCGTTAATACTAGGCGTTTGTGAGTATGGAAAAGATCAAATTTTAACGGCAGTATTTGAAGTAGATAAAGACCTGACATTGGCAGATTATAAAGAAGATAGTCAGTTACTTTATCATTGGACATTCGTTGCAACAAAAAACCAGCCTAAGCCAATAGATCCCAAAGATAGTAGTTCACCTTTACCAACTAAGGTAAAACCTAAAGGGATGTTTCCAATGACAGGTGAAGAAATCAAAAATTTGATTTATAAAACATTGGCAGGGTTATTACTAGTTTTAATTGCAATTTTACTATGGAAAAAACGTAAGGAAGAACAAGCAAAAGTAGACTAGTGGAAGGGGAGAAGTAAATGAATGGTGTAAAAAAAATATTGAAAATAATCAATCAAAATAAACCTTTATTGGCTATATTCTCTGTATTTCTAAGCTCATTACTTGTTGTGGGAAGCACATATGCATGGATTACCTACAGTGATGAGAAAATAAATCTAAGTCAGCCTAATACTAAAAAGCTTTCTGCAGAAATAGATGAAGTCTTCACCCCAAATCTGCAGTGGATACCTGGAAAAGCAACAGAAAAGAAATTACTAGTGAATAATAACGGACAGACTCCCGCTATTATACGTCTCTCTTTGTACGAATATTTTGCTCAGTTTGAACTTGATATGACTGATGGGGGGGGAAATGGTAGTCCGAAAATTGCAGCTAATTCTAGTGGGACGGATATAAAAATAGAAGCTGTGTCTTCGTGGCAAAAAGGTCGTACATATAAGATAGGTCCAAGTAAATACTATACTGCATCAGAAGTTCATAAAGGGAATACAAAAAATCCAAAAACAGCTTATGTCTATAAAGGTGAACGGATAGTTGAAGGACTTAACTATGTAACTATTCAATTTAACGATCGTGAAATTTATGATGAACAGAATAAACCAGCATCGGGAATAAAGAATTATTGGTATTATTCAGACGGCTATTTTTATTATTCAGAAGTACTGCAACCTAAAGAAAAAACGAAGCAACTGATTCAGAGTGTAACCTTAGATAAAGGTTTACCCAATAAATACAAAAGTTCTTTGTATCAATTAATTCCAGTCATGGATGCTCATGATGTTACAAAGTCGTTATTGATGGATTGGAAGATTACTACCAATTCATATGTAGAAAAGATGTATCGTGGAAAAGTTCATTAGGAGGGCTCAAAGATGAAACGTAAGAAAAAGTTTGTTCATATTTTCTGGATAATCCCTTTGATTATCGGATGTTTAGTTATAGGAAGTGCGGTTGCTTATGCTGCGATGACGGTAAGAGAAGAGAAAGCAAACATTTTTCAAATCGGAGATCTTCAAACTAAGGTGAATGAAGTTTTCAATGAACCAACAACAATTTTACCAGGCACTTCGGTTGAAAAAAAAGTAACTATAGAAAATACAGGAACGATTAACCAATTCGTTCGAGTGATGGTTCAGCCAGAAATTCGTTTAGAAAGTAATGGAAGTATTCGTTTGTTACCTGCAAAAATTGGTGCAGAAGTTCTTTTAGATTTAAATAGTCCCCATTGGAAACTTGGTGAGGATGGGTATTACTATTATTTGAAAACTTTAAAAGCAGGTGAACCGAATAAGACAGAAACTTTGTTTAAACAAGTAAATTTAAAAAAGGAATTAGGGGCAGAATACCACACTGCAAAATTTAGTTTATTGATAAAAGTTGAGGCGATTAATTGTACAAAATATGCTTATCGTGATGCTTGGTGGCAAGGGACTGTACCTAATAATGGAGAACTACAAGCAATTGACAAACATTTGGCTAATAAAGCAGAGTAAAGATAGGCACATGGAATATCATTCCATGTATGCCTTTTTAAATCCAACGCTCATGAACTGAGTGTTTTCAACGAAAAAATCATTGATTTGATACATATTTGAAAAAGCGAGGTGGGAAAGTGAGAAGGAATGTAAAGATAGTTAAGTTGATATTTCTGCTAGTTTTGGTTGGTATGATGGGTGTTTTTTTTGTCAATAGAGCAATTGGACAAAAATTTATAAAGGCGTCAAATGATTTAGTACAGCAGGATTTTCAATTAACGGTATCTAATAAATGGAATGATGAAAAAGCAAGTAACTATACTGAGTTGATATGGAAAGAACCAGCTGATATAGAAAGTTCTGGTTATCAGCTGTATCGAAGTGAAGACGGAAAGAGTTGGAATAAACTTTCTTTAAGTGATAGTAAGACAAGTGAAGAATCTAATAGTTCTAAAAAGGAAGCAAGATATTTGGAAAACAAGGTTATTGATGACTCTGTCAAAGATGATGTTCCACCTAAAGTTCCAAATATAGCAGTAGAAAATATTAAGGATAACAAGCTTGCTATTGAAGTGTTCTCTGAAGATGAAGGGAAATCATATCAATGGTATGTTGCATCTGATACTACAAGCGCTGGAACACAAAAGTCGGATGTTATGAAAGAAGAGATAACTAGTGGACTTAAGGGGTACATTTATGTGGTGGATAATTCCGCAACAACTGTTCCGATAATTGATCGAAACTTTTCTGGAGAAGTAACAAATATTGACATTAGTGTAGGCGCTACTGAATACAATACTACTGTTTCTGGAATTGATAGAGAAAATAAAACTTGGATACATATAATGGCAGTTGATCGTGCTAATAATGTGAGCGATGTGAAACATACTGAGCTGAGAAATGATGAAGAGAAGGTTGAGTTAAAAGATGCAAATCGTTATATTGATTTCAATATTGAAAGAACAGCTGATTTAGCAAAATTAGTTGATATTTCGTTGGGTAGTTCTTTGAATGGGAAAATGAAATCCTTTGAAATTAAAATTCCAAAAAACATGGAGATTAAAGATTATGATAAACTTGTTTTACCTACTTCTTGGTATAAATTTCAAAATAGTGATGATGAGGATTTCAGATCATTTACTTTAGCAATGAACAATAATAATAATTTAACTACTATTAAAAATTTTTTAGAAGCTTTACAGTTTACGATTAAAAGTGCGGCTAATAAAAAGGGAAACATTGAAATAGTTTTTCATGAGCTAATCTATACTTCTTGGGAATCCCCAGATGGGAAAATACATTATTATACGTTTGTTCCAACACCGTATACGTGGTTAGAGGCGTATAATTTAGCAAAAAAAATGAGATACAGAGGACTAACTGGATATTTAGCAACGTTAACTTCAAGTGAAGAACATAATTTTGTTTATACTAATATTGCAAAGCAATCAGGTTGGTTAGGTGGTGGAAGACTGGCGAAATCGAATGGTGAAAAACTTAACGATGAATCTGCAATATCTGAAAATGTTGCAGATTATATCATCAGGGGGGCTTCTGCGCAACAATGGTATTGGGTAAACGGACCTGAAAAAAGGTTAGTTTTTTTTGATAAACCAACTTTCAAAGAAGGTGGAAAAGCCCCAGGTGGAGTTTATCAAGGATTTAATAATCCTGCCGCAGGAGGAACTGCTTCTGAGCCTAATAATTCTGGAGATGAGTTTATATTAGAATTTGCACAAGCTAGTGCGGTTAATCCAACGAAAATGTGGAATGACTTATCTTATCGTCGAACAACTTATAATACGGGCTACTATGTTGAGTTTTCTGAATATGGTTCTCAGGTAGAAACAGAGGAAGAAACTGATGTCTCGGCAATTAGGGAAATTCCTCAAAAAATTTCAGTAAGAGCTGTTGATGAGAATGGTGCCCCCATGACATCAGGAAATATCCAATTAGATCAACAACTAAAAATTGGGAAAAAAGAAACTATTGTGCCTGAAAATTTTGATATGTATGATTTCATTAAACTAGTGGATACAGTTGAAAATCAAATTTCTCCTCTTGAATATACAATTAGTAGTACTTTTCAGGAAGGAAAATTGATTTATGCTTCTAGAAAATTGACCGTTCATGCTCGACAAGTTGTGCTTGATAAAAATGCACAAGTTGTTCTCCCCAAAAAAGGGTTTGGCGTGTTAGAGACTAAAACTGAGATAGGTGAAAGAAAAAATGAGTTTCCGCTAACAACCGTTTCAACCGATAATAATAAAGCATCTTTTAATACCTACATTATTCGTTATCAAAGAAATGAATCAAACTATACGTTTATACCTCAGATACCAATGAATTACAAATTGGCGGGGTATGTGCTGACTACAACTAACCAACAACATATTCCAGATAACAGTTCTCTAGTACCCGTTCAAATTGATGTATCAAAGAACTCGGAATTTTGGTTGACAACATATATCAAACCAACTACAGTACAGCCAACATTTTATCATTGGGAATATAAGGAAAATAAATTAGGAACAATTATGACCCAGTGAATATAAATGAAAACTCTAAATCTAATGATAGGATTGACGTACAATGTATTTAATGTTAGTTGTATTAGGAAGTATTATATTTATTCATAGTATCCTACTTATTTTTATCCTTAGAAAAAATACGGAAATAGCAAATAGACTTGATCAGATAAATAAAAGAAGACCATCTTCTAAACCCATCTCTTCAAAGAAAGAAGTAAATAGGTAGGGTAAACAATCCCTAAATAAAAGACTAAACCAATGAAATGAGGAAATAAGTAAGGATGAATCTAGGATATGCTCGTGGAAATAGATTAAATCAGCAATTTGATTTTTTAGAAGAATATCAAGTAGATGAAATTTTTTCAGATGACAATCGTAGCTATGAAGTATTTCAAGATCCAGAAAGTGACTATCAGAGATTGTTGGATTATACAGAGCCGGGGGATTGTTTAGTCATTGCTTTTTTAGAAGTGATTTCAAGAGACTATCAAATATTACTCAAATTTTTTGATGAATTGGAGGAGCTAGGCCTAGAAGTGATTGTGTTGACTTCACCAGAGTTGACGCTAGTTGAGTGGCGGGAAGTCCTTTTATGGATCGATAAAAATGATCGGTTATTGCATCCACGTTTGATCAAATTAAAATTGAAGCAAGAAAAGAGTAGAAATAAGGACACCTATTCTGTGTTTAGTAAGGATAAGGACGCTAAGCAGTTATACCGTGACGTGATGTGGCAATTGTTTGGAAAACGGAAATTGAGAGTGATTGCTGAACAAAAAGGTGTTCCAATCGAAACGATTTATCGGATCCAGCAAGAACTTAAACGGGTGAAGTTAGCTGGTATTTTAGCAATGTGTTTCTTTTTAGCAATTGCAACACTCAAAATAACTGAAAATTTTTCAGATAATTTATGGATTCAAATAGTTGTGTGTGTTAATACAACAATCGTTATTCTGTATAATACTTTGGCTGATGATGAGTAGAGTGGTGGTGAAAGCTGAAAAATTAACTTAACGCAAAAATAGTTTTGCTGCTTCCTGTATCTTAATGGAAGTAGCAAAACTATTTTAATTTAAAAAGTCATTTTTTCAATTCGATTAAATGCTTCCTTCAAAGTATCAATATTTTGTGTTGCAGCTAAACGGACATAATCATCACCAGTTGTCTCGCCAAAGGCTTTTCCGGGAATCATTAACACATTGGTTTCTTTCAAAACTGTTTCAACAAAAGGTACAGAGGTCAACCCTGTTTTAGAAATGTTGATAAATGCATACATGCTCCCTTTGACTGGATGTAGTGAAAGAAAAGGGATTTTCGCAATACGTTGTTCTAAGTACTCTAGTCGTTCTTTGAATACAGAGACTACAGTTGGTATCAAAGATTCAGCATGCTTTAATGCGTAAATACCTCCTTGTTGAGAAGGGCTTGGAGCCGAATAAGTGATACTTTCATTGATCAATTTTGCGGCATTGTTGATATAGTCAGGTGCAATCATATAGCCGATCCGCCAGCCAGTCATTGCAAATGCTTTAGAGAAGCTACTGAATGTAATCGTATTGTCAGGTGCAAAAGTAGCCATTGGGACAAAATCATCATAAAAGCAAAATGCTTCATACACTTCATCTGAAAGAATATAAAAATCGTGTTTGATCGCCAATTCAGCAATCGCTTTAAATGTTTCAGGAGAAAAAACGGCTCCAGTAGGATTGTTTGGTGAATTGATAATAATCGCTTTTGTTTTATCCGTGATGGCAGCTTTCAAAACATCAATATTGATTTGAAAACCATCCTCTTCATAAGTTGGAATAAATACTGGTTTACCACCAGCAAAAATCACTTGATCTTTGTAGGGTGAAAAATAAGGTTCATGAATAATGACTTCGTCTTCAGGATCTAACAATACTTGTAATGTTAAATACATGCCATGTAAAGCACCAACAGTTGCTCGAACTTGATCAGGTTTAAAAGATAAACCATATTGTTTCCGATAAAAGGCAATAACAGTATCGATAAATTCCTGACTCCCGCCAGAAGCGGTATATTTTGTGTGTCCATTTTTAACATCTGTAAAAGCGGCATTAATAATTCGTTCATCTGTAATCAAGTCGGGATCGCCGATCGATAGGTCCAGTAAATCAGGTACTTGTTTTGCTAAAGTGGCAATATCCATTAAGATATTTTCAGCAGGTTGTTGATGTTTCTTTGAAATATTTAGTCGATCCATTTTGTTACCTCCAATTACTTGTTGCTTAACTTCATTCTATACTATTTTTTTAAGAGGGCAAAGTAAGTTTTTCTACTTACTTTGCCCTCTTGTAGTTTTTACAACACTTTTCTTAAAAAATCTTGTGTTCTAGGATTTTTAGGTTGACCGAAAATTTCTTCTGGGGTGCCTTCTTCTTGTATGATTCCAGCATCCATGAAAATCACACGATCGGCAACTTCACGGGCGAAGCCCATTTCATGTGTTACGACAACCATTGTCATCCCCTCAACGGCCAAAGCTTTCATAACGGCTAAAACTTCACCAACCATTTCGGGATCTAGTGCAGAAGTTGGTTCATCAAAAAGCATTACATCAGGATTCATCGCTAGTGCTCGAGCGATGGCTACCCGTTGTTGTTGTCCACCAGATAAACTGGAAGGGTAGCTAGCAGCTTTATCTTTCAAACCCACTTGTTCTAATAAAGCCAGAGCTTTTTCTTTAGCTGCTTCTGGGGTTTCCTTTTTGACTTTGATGGGACTGATTGTCAAATTATCTAAAACTGTTTTATGAGGAAACAGATTGAAATTTTGAAATACCATGCCCATTTTTTGACGAAGTGCATCAATGTCAGTATCTTTATCTAATAAATTTTTTCCTTCAAATTCAATTGTTCCGTCAGTTGGTTGTTCCAATAGGTTTAAACAACGTAAGAAAGTACTTTTTCCGCTACCGGAAGGGCCGATGATCACGACAACCTCACCAGCGTTTACATCTAAATCAATGCCTTTTAAGACTTCATTTTTTCCGAAGGTTTTGTGCAAGTTTTTAATATTAATCACTAGTACTCATTCTCCTTTCAGCAACACCTAGTAGGCGAGAAATGGTAAAGGTTAAAACAAAGTAAATCAATGATACCACTAGATAAGGTAAGAATGGTTTAAAGCTGGCGCCTTGAACATTGCCGGCTTGGAAAATCAATTCTGAAACCCCAATAACAGAAACAACAGAAGATTCTTTAATTACTGTTACAAATTCATTCCCTAGTGCAGGTAAGATATTTTTGATTGCTTGCGGTAAAATAATGTAGCGCATGGCTTGTGGTTGATTCATACCGAGAGAACGAGCTGCTTCTAATTGTCCTTTATTAACAGCGTTGATTCCAGCACGAACGATTTCAGCAACATAAGCACCACTATTTAATGCAAGAGCGATACAACCAGCAGCGATTTTTGATAAATCAAGACCCAATACGCCTGTACCAAAATAAACAATAAATATTTGGACTAATAAAGGTGTTCCACGAACATACTCAATGTAGCAAATCGCAATACCACGTAAAATTTTAGATTTAGAAAGTTTCATTAAGGCTAGTAAACCACCAAGTATGGCACCAAATAATACACCCATAAAGGCTAAGAAAATCGTATAGCCAGCACCACTGATATAGAATTTACCATATTTACCAAGGAAGCTTTGATCATCTGTAAACATCAATTTACCGGCTTCTTTTTTATAACCATCTAATAAATTATTGTCATTGATCGTTTTGATCGAAGCGTTGACTTTTTGTTCTAAAACAGGAGCATTTTTAGGAATGGCTACCGCTGCATCTTTTTGTCCTTGTTCAAACGTAACATCAGCAAAGGTTAAGGCTTTATCACGATCGACATAAGCTTCAGCAACTGGACCTTCTAAAACTGCAGCATCAACTTTTTTATTTTTTAAGTTCATGATGATGTCGGGTACTTTTTGTAAAGAGGTCGGAACCGAACCGACTAATTCTGTTTTTGCCAGCTCTTCTTGAGTGGTTTGCTTTTGAACACCAACTTTTACCCCATCAAAATCTTTTGTTGATTGGAATAGATCTTGGTCGTCTTTTCTAACAACAACTTTTTGCTGAACGGTCATATACGGTGTTGAAAAATTAACTTCTTGGAGACGTTCAGGTGTGGGCGCCATGCCTGAAATAATTAGATCGATTTTACCAGTTTTTAATGCACCTAATAATGCATCAAAACCCAGTTCTTCAATTTTCAATTTAACACCTAGATCATCGGCGATTTTTTGTGCGATTGAGATGTCAAAACCAACGACTTGGTCTTTGCCATCAACGTCTGCATGGAATTCATACGGTGCATAGTCAGCAGATAGTCCAACAATCAATTCACCACGTTTCATGATACTGTCGTAGACAGGATCGGGTTCTTCGGCTAGAGCGGTTGTTACTGGTAGAAAAGTGAGTAATACCAGTAATATGGGAATAATAATGGCTAAGGTTTTTTTACATAGTTTCATTTGTTCTTCTCCTTTATGATAGAATGATAACGATCAAGTAGATTCAATTGTTGTATTTTTCAATAAATATTCTAAAAAACGTGTATATATGTATAAAAATTTATTGTTTTCGGATGTGTTTTATCATATCATAGATTAAGGGAAAGGAAAAGTGAATTTTATCAAGAAGTTAAAAAATTTTGCTTTTGCATAAAAATAAGTAAAAAATGAAAGGTTGAGACAGATGAATCAATCATTGATAGTTAGAGGAGCGCCACAGGAGTATGAATGCCGTGTTGGTGCTTGGGATGATTTAGAAGAACATTTAAATAGAAGAAAGCTTAAACGTGTTATGATTTTACATGGGCAAGCTTCTTGGGCAGCAGCCAAATCCTATTTTCCTACATTAGTGAATATTGATGCACAGTTTGTAGATTATGGTGGTGCCTGCACAGATGAGAAGACAGATGAATTGAAACAACTATTTGAACAAGAAGGGTTAGAAGGAATTATCGCAGTTGGTGGCGGGAAAATTGCGGATTTAGGTAAAGCGGTGGCAAACCAATGTAATACACCTATCTTGATTTTACCGACATTAGCGGCAACATGTGCGGCGTATACACCACTAAGTGTGATCTATAAAACTGATGGTTCTATGGATCGCTATGATGTATTTGCTCAAAGTAATGCATTAGTTTTGATCGAACCTAAAGTTATTCTTGATTCACCTATTGAGTTGATGATCGCAGGTATTGGTGATACTGTGGCTAAATGGTACGAAGCAGATGCGATGATTTCTCAATTAGCGGTACAGCCAATCGAAATCCAGGTTTCTGCTTTTGCAGCCAAAAAATGTCGAGATGTTTTACTGGCTGACAGTCAAGAGGCGCTTGTTGCTATGAAGCAGAAAAAAATCAATCAAGCTTTTTTAAATGTAGTGGAGACGAATATCTTACTTGGCGGAATGGTTGGTGGCTTTGGTGATGATTATGGGCGGACTGCTGGGGCACATTCAATTCATGATGCATTGACGATTTTACCTGAAAGTCACCACCAGCTACATGGCAATAAAGTGGCTTACGGTGTTTTTGTCCAGTTAGTGATCGAAAATAAATGGTCAGAAATCGAACAACTAATTCCATTTTATCACAGTCTTGACTTACCAATTTCTTTAAAAGAGATGAATATGTATTTATCAGAGGATGATTATCAGCGCGTTGCTGAACGTGCTGCTGAGTCGCATGAAACCATTCATTATATAAAAGAAAAGATTACGCCTGAAATTGTGAAAACAGCAATGATGGAACTTGAAACAGCAATGAGCGATAAATAAGAGCCGTTAAAAACCTTGGAGCTGGATATTTTTTTATCTAAGCTCCTTTTATTGTAAATCACAGCAACTGCTTGCCGAGCTGACGAGGCACAATGCTGATAATCGAAGAGAGAGGCGTTTCATTTGTCTAAGGATATCCTAAAGAAAGCCTGCAAAACCTTGCAAATACGAACAAAAAAAAGTATGATGAGGAAAGTGTAAATTTGCAAAAGAAAGTAGGAGAATGAATGACAGAACCAGCCATTCGTTATCGTTTAATAAAGAAAGAAAAACATACTGGTGCCCGTTTAGGGGAGATCATCACCCCCCACGGAACATTTCCAACACCAATGTTTATGCCTGTAGGAACGTTAGCGACAGTAAAAACCATGTCACCAGAGGACTTAAAAGAAATGGGAGCCGGAGTGATTTTGAGCAATACTTATCATTTATGGCTACGTCCCGGCGATGATCTAATTGCAGAAGCTGGCGGCTTACATAAATTTATGAATTGGGACCAACCGATTTTAACAGATTCTGGCGGTTTCCAAGTATTCTCGTTAAGTGATATGCGTAAAATCACAGAGGAAGGGGTTCATTTTAGACATCATTTGAATGGGTCTAAATTATTCCTTTCTCCAGAAAAAGCAATCAATATTCAAAATAATCTAGGCTCTGATATTATGATGAGTTTCGATGAGTGTCCGCCGTTTGATGAAAGCTATGATTATGTGAAAAAATCAATTGAGCGTACGTCACGCTGGGCAGAACGTGGATTGAAAGCTCACGCCAACCCAGATCGTCAAGGATTATTTGGCATCATTCAAGGTGCTGGATTTGAAGATCTACGACGCCAAAGTGCCAAAGATTTGATCAGTATGGATTTTCCCGGCTATTCGATCGGTGGTTTATCTGTTGGTGAACCAAAAGCTGAGATGAATCGTGTTTTGGACTTTACAACGCCTTTGATTCCTGACAATAAGCCAAGATACCTAATGGGAGTTGGAACAGCTGATTCGTTGATTGATGGGGTCATTCGTGGGATTGATATGTTTGACTGTGTATTGCCGACGAGAATTGCCAGAAATGGGACTTGTATGACCTCTAAAGGTCGACTTGTCGTTAAAAATGCGCAGTACGCAAGAGATTTCCGTCCGCTAGATGAGAAATGTGATTGCTATACGTGTAAAAATTATACTCGTGCTTATATCCGTCACTTGATCAAAGCGGATGAAACATTTGGTATACGTTTAACTTCTTATCATAACTTGTATTTCCTATTGAATTTGATGAAACAAGTCCGTCAAGCGATCATGGATGACAATCTACTAGAATTTAGACAAGCATTTTTTGAAGAATATGGGTTTAACAAAAAGAATGCGAAAAGTTTCTAAAAAAATAATCAAAAGACTAGTGTTGTACACGAAATTTTGTTACAGTAAACTAGTGAATATAGGATAGAGAGGTGAATAGATAATGGGCGGAGGACTTTCGTTTATTTTACCATTAATTCTTTTAGCTGGAATGATGTTTTTTATGACACGTTCCCAAAAGAAACAACAAAATGAACGTCAATCACTTTTAGAAGCAATGAAAGTGGGCGATAATATTGTAACGATTGGTGGATTACATGGTGTGATCTCTGAAATCGACAATGACAAAAAAACTGTATTGATCGATTGTGAAGGAATCATCCTTGAATTTGATCGTGCAGCAATCAAAACTGTAAAACCAGGTACTGTGGTTACAAATGACAGTGACGTTACAGTTGTTGAGACAGAAGAAACAGTTGTTGAAGAGCCAACAACAACTTCTGATAACGATGAAACGAAAGAATAAATTCCAGCTTGCTGGAATTTTTTCTTTCTAAATCTATTTAGGCTTATAGGTTTTAGAAAGAGGGCGAGAACCATCGAAAAGTTATCTTGGCACCAAAAATTCTTATTAAAAAAAGAATTAAAAATAAAATGCCACACTTTTCAACAGCTTGGTTATTCATCAGTTAACGAGACAGAATTGATGAACTATCTTGTTTCTTATCGTTGGAAAAAGCAAGCTCCACCATCGATCAAAGCGTGTCGAGAAGACATTTTACATATTGAGCCAAACGAATTTTTCGATTACCAGCAATTAATTGCACAAACAAGTAGTCTGACAATCAAAGATTGGCAAGACCTAACGGATCTATTCTAATGAAGAATAGATTCTTTTTTTCTTTTTGTATAATAAAAAGCGCTTACTTGAAAAAATGGATAAAAAAGTTGTTAAATGTGAAGAAAATCACAATAAAACTATTTACAAGAAAAAAATAATGTTGTATGATGTGTATGTGAAATAGTTAACAAATAAAAATAAATTATATATTTTTTTAGGAGGATCACAATGGCTAAAACAATGAAGAAAGAAGATACCAAAACAACTGATGTATCAGCGATGATCGACGAGTTGGCAAAAAAAGCAAATGTTGCTTTAAAAGAAATGGAAGACTTCGATCAAGAAAAAGTTGACCACATTGTGCACCAAATGGCAATGGCGGCATTAGACCAACATATGCCTTTAGCAAAAATGGCTGTTGAAGAAACAGGCCGTGGGATTTACGAAGATAAAGCAATTAAAAATATGTACGCTTCTGAATATATTTGGAACAGCATTAAACATGATAAAACAGTCGGTGTAATCAATAAAGATGACCAAACAGGATTGATTGAAATCGCTGAACCAGTTGGTGTAGTTTGTGGGGTAACACCAACAACGAATCCAACATCAACAACTATTTTTAAAGCCTTGATTTCAATTAAAACACGTAACCCGATCGTATTCGCGTTTCACCCAAGTGCGCAAAAATGTTCTGCAGAAGCTGCTCGTATCGTTCGTGATGCAGCCATCAAAGCAGGTGCTCCTGAAAACTGTGTACAATGGATCGAGCAACCTTCATTAGAAGCGACATCAGGTTTGATGAATCATCCTGGAATTGCCATTGTTTTAGCTACTGGTGGTAGTGCTATGGTTAAATCAGCTTACTCAACTGGTAAGCCAGCCTTAGGTGTTGGACCAGGGAATGTTCCTTCATATATTGAAAAAACAGCAAAAATCAAACGTGCAGTAAATGATTTGATCGTTTCTAAATCATTCGATAATGGTATGATCTGTGCTTCTGAACAAGCTGTGATTGTAGATAAAGAAGTTTATGCAGCAGTAAAAGCTGAATTTGAAGCACATCAAGTGTACTTCGTTAAACCAAACGAATTACAAAAACTGGAAGATGCCGTGATGAACGAAGGAAAATATGCTGTTAATCCAGCAATCGTTGGGTACTCTGCTGAACATATCGCAGAACTCGCTGGAATCAAAGTACCAAAAGGAACGAAAATTCTAATTGCTGAACTTGAAGGAGCAGGAGCTGAATACCCACTTTCTCGTGAAAAATTATCTCCAGTTCTTGCGATGATGAAAGCAAAAAATACAGATCATGCTTTTGATTTATGTGAAGCAATGCTTGAATTAGGTGGCTTAGGACATACAGCAGTAATCCATACAGAAGATGAAGACCTACAAGTGAAATTTGGGTTACGCATGAAAGCTTGCCGTATCTTAGTAAACTCTCCATCTGCTGAAGGCGGAATTGGTAATATTTATAACGAAATGATTCCTTCATTAACATTAGGCTGTGGATCTTACGGTAAAAATTCAGTCTCTAAAAACGTATCTGCTGTTAACTTGATCAACGTCAAAACTGTAGCGAAACGGAGAAATAATATGCAATGGTTTAAATTACCGCCAAAAATTTTCTTTGAAAAAAATTCATTACAATATTTACAAAAAATGGAAAACGTTGAACGTGTCATGATCGTTTGTGACCCAGGAATGGTTCAATTCGGTTATGCGGATACTGTTCGTAAAGAATTACAAAAACGTAAAAATGATGTTCAAATCGAAGTATTCTCAGCTGTAGAACCAAATCCATCTACAAACACAGTCTATGCTGGAACAAAAGTCATGGTTGATTTTAAACCAGATACGATCATCGCTTTAGGTGGGGGATCTGCAATGGATGCTGCTAAAGGAATGTGGATGTTCTACGAACACCCAGATACAGAATTCTTTGGCGCTAAACAAAAATTCTTAGATATCCGTAAACGTACGTATAAAATTGAAAAGGCAGTTAAAACACAATTTGTATGTATCCCGACAACATCAGGTACGGGTTCAGAAGTAACGCCATTTGCGGTTATTACAGATAGCGAAACACACGTTAAATACCCATTAGCAGATTATGCATTGACACCAGATGTTGCGATCATTGATCCTCAATTTGTAATGTCAGTTCCAGCTTCTGTAACAGCGGATACTGGTATGGATGTCTTAACACATGCAATCGAGTCTTACGTTTCAGTTATGGCTTCTGATTACACACGTGGATTAAGCTTACAAGCAATCAAATTAGTTTTTGAACACTTAGAAAACTCAGTGAAACGTCCAGATGCTGAAAGTCGTGAAAAAATGCATAATGCATCAACAATGGCTGGTATGGCTTTTGCCAACGCATTCTTAGGAATTTGTCACTCAGTAGCACATAAAATTGGTGGAGAATATGGGATTCCTCACGGACGTACAAATGCGATTTTATTACCGCATATCATCCGTTACAATGCCAAAGATCCTTCAAAACATGCAATGTTCCCTAAATATGATTACTTCCGTGCAGACACAGATTACGCTGATATTGCGAAATTCTTAGGTCTTAAAGGAAAAAATACAGCAGAATTAGTGGATGCATTAGCAACAGCTGTTTACGATTTAGGTGTATCTGTTGGAATCGACATGAACTTGAAAGCACAAGGTGTGACACAAGAAATTCTTGATTCAACTGTTGATCACATGGCAGAATTAGCGTATGAAGATCAATGTACAACAGCAAATCCAAAAGAACCGTTGATCAGTGAATTGAAACAAATCATCATTGATGCCTACAATGGTTAATTGAATAAATTGAGAAGAGTAGCTGAAAAGTTGCTCTTCTTTTTTTATTTAGCAGTATAATAAAAACTAAGAATGCGAAGGAGTGAGACGAAATGATTATTAGAGCAGCAAAACTAGAAGATGCCAAAGCAATCAATCAGTTAAATACGTACCCGTTAAATCATGAATATCCACTAGAAGATGCTAAAAGACAATTGATCTATTTAGTATCTTCGCCAACGAATCAATTATTTGTAAGCGTTATAGATGAAAAAGTAGTTGGTTATATTCAGTTAAGTGAATATGTTTGTACTTATGGTCCCAAACTGATGAATGTTATGGCGCTTGTTGTAAATGAAGATATTCATGGTCAAGGGATAGGCAAATCATTACTGAATCATGCCGAACTGTGGGCAAAAGAAAACAATGCTGAAGGTATTCGCTTAAATTCAGGTGTTGAAAGAACGAAAGCGCATAAATTTTACGAACATCAAGGATATAAAAGAGTTAAAAACCAAGTGAATTTCAGAAAATTATTTGATTAAAGAAGATATAAATAGCTGGCGTAATGAATAAAATTGTCTATTGACAAAGTAAATTATGAAATGCTACCATAAACAAAGAAGAAAGGAGGGAGCGAAATGACAATGAGTCAATTCAAAATATGTAAAAGTCAGAAATGGGTTGTGGAGCGTTATCTTATATTGAAGCAATGGCAAAAGTTATTTTTGCTCTCTTTCGGTATATAGAGCTATTTAAGTTAAGTTCTTAGATAGATAACCGTCAATCATTTTTTGATTGGCGGTTTTTTGCTGAAATTTTATGGAGGTGAATCCAATGAGTGGAAGAAAAGGAAACAAACAAAGCGGCTAAGGAATGCGGCCGACATTTTGCATTCCAGACAATAAAAAGAGAACGAGGAATCAGAATGTTAACAATTAAAGGGAAATATAACGAAGCACAAGTATTCACAGACATGTTAGATGATAATACGATCGGACAAATTATGTCTTTATGTAATCAAGAATTTGCTAAAGAAAGTCAAATCAGAATCATGCCGGATACTCATAGCGGCTCAGGGTGTGTGATTGGCACAACGATGACGATCAAAGACAAAGTAGTTCCTAATTTAGTTGGAGTTGATATCGGCTGTGGCTTGCATGTTGTGAAATTAAACAAATCGATTAAAACAAATTTTGATAAATTAGATCGAATCATTCGTACCAGAATCCCTAGTGGTTCTAAGTCACATGATAAAAAACAACATGAGTTTGAACTAGGAAATATCCATGCGCCGATCCACAAAGGTTGGGCTTTAAGAAGTTTAGGGACACTTGGTGGTGGCAATCATTTTATTGAAGTGAACGAAGGAACAGATGGTTTATATTTAGTGATCCATAGCGGCAGTCGTGTTTTAGGCAAAGAAATCGCTGAATATCATCAAGAAGTAGCCTATCAAAAGTTATCACAACAAAGAAAAGCTTTAAAAATAGCTGCAACTCACGCGAAACAAAAGGGTGATACTGAAAGAGCTCATGAACTACAATTAGCACGAGAATCAGTAAAAATGCCCTATGAGCTATCGTATGTAACCGCAGATGATTTAACGAACTACCTAGAAGATATGAAAATTGCGCAAGCATATGCCGCTATGAACCGTAAAATCATGGCTGAAACAATTCTTAAAGGCATGAAATGGAAAAAAGCTGTCATAGAATCGTTTGATTGTCCTCATAACTATATTGATTTAGAAAACAACCTTCTGAGAAAAGGGGCTGTCTCTGCCAAGCTTGGTGAAAAAATCATCGTACCCTTGAATATGAAAGATGGTAGTATTTTAGCGACAGGCATTGGCAATCAAGATTGGAATCAATCAGGTCCTCATGGCGCAGGAAGACTATTGAGTCGCTCACAAGCCAAGGCAAAAATCAGCTTAGAAAGTTATCAGCATGCTATGAAACATGTCTGGACGACCTCTGTTTCAAAGAAAACGATCGATGAAGCACCCAAAGCGTATAAGCCAAAGAAACAACTAATGGAAGACGTCAAAGAAACAATGATTATTCAAGAAGTGATTCGACCACTGTATAATTTCAAAGGGTGACAAAAAAGACAAGAATATTTTTAAAACAGCTAAAGCTTCTATTATAATAAAAGACAGAACAGATCTAGTTGAAAAGACCGCGAAAATCAGTTTTATCAAGAAAGGATGATCCAAGATGTCTAAATTTCTCCATGTTTATGGTTTGATGGAAAAGTTGAAGAAGCTGCTGAATTTTATGTCAATGCGTTTGAAGAGAGTAACATCGATAAAGTCGATTACTATGTGGATAGTGAACATCAACCCAAAGGTTCTGTTTTAACTGTGACGACAACCTTAGCAGGGCAAGAAGTTATTATATTAAATGGGGGGCCTGAATTTAGCCTAACACCAGCAATTTCGTTCTTTGTAGAATGTGAGACAGAAGCACAAATCGACAAGCTATGGGAAACATTAAGTCATAATGGGGAAGTATTGATGGAATTTGGGGAATACCCGTTCAGCAAGAAATATGGTTGGCTGAAAGATCAATATGGTGTTTCATGGCAGTTAGTTTTAGCGGAAACGCCACAATCGATCACACCTAGTTTTTTATTTGTGGGAGCACAATTTGGCAAAGCAGAAGAGGCAATGCATCAATGGATCGAAATCTTTGGTGATGGTCAGGTTGAGTATGTCCAAAAAAATCCTGATGGTACTGTCGCACAAGCGTTATTTACAATGCATGGACAACCATTTAGGGTGATGGATAGCGGAGAAGCACATGATTTTACCTTTACAATGGGGACGTCATTTTATGTCTATTGTAAAGATCAGGCAGAAATCGATCAGCTATGGGAGGCTGTTACTGCCAAAGGCAAAGAATGGCCGTGTGGTTGGATGGAAGATGAGTATGGTGTGTGTTGACAAACCGTTACAACAGATATGGACACGCTATTTGATAATTCAGATCCTGAAAGAGCCTATCGGGTAATGATGGTGAAGCTCCAATTGAAGCTTTAAAAAGAGAGGCGCTTGAAGAAATAGGTTTTAATTTAAGTATAGGTGAATTTATTGGAAAAGCTGAAAAACATTGGGTTTCTCCACAGTATCCTGATTTATCGCAACATAATATCGGTTATTTTTATGCTTGTACGCTTGCTAAAAAGGTTGCAGAGCCATTAGAAACAGAACCGATGCGTTGGGTGTCTCTAGAAACAATAGAGAAAAAGTTATTTCATGAACACCATTTATACATGTTAAAGAAAACGTTATATTGAATCAAGTTAGAAATAATTAAAGTGAGTGGGACATGACTCTTTAAGTCATATCTCACTCACTTTTTCGTTTATTTACTCCTCTTAGCAAACGGCTGATAAGCAATTCCACGACTTTCACACCAATGAATGATCTCACCAGAAAAAATAATATCTGTCGTTGTAAGGTCACTCGTACTCTTTTTCCCAAGCAAGGTATACAACATTTTAAGTTCTTCTTCCCATTGCTGAACAAGTGCGATGGTGTCATCAACACCATTTTTCATTAATTGGTTTAAAATCGTTCCCGCAATGCCTACGCTTTTAGCACCAAGACTAAGAGCTTTAACAATATCTAATGATTGTCTCACTCCACCTGAAGCCAAAATAGTCAAGTCTCGTTGCCAATTGATCGATTCTAACAAGGAAAGGACGGTTGATTGGCCCCAGTCAGTTAAAAAGCCTAACTCTCGTTTTTTACGACGGGCATTTTCGATTTGGGTAAAACTAGTACCACCTTGACCACTGACATCAACAGCTTTTACGCCACGCAAGACTAATTGCTCAATCGTTTCACTACTCATACCAAAACCAACTTCTTTCACGATTACAGGTACGGATAGGTTTGAGACAATATCTTCAATAGTATCCAACCAACCATGGAAATTACGATCGCCTTCTGGCATGACTAGCTCTTGTGGAACATTCACGTGGATTTGCAATCCATCCGCCTGAAAAAGATCGACTGCTCTTTTCGCTTCATCTAAAGAAAGCCCAGCTCCAATATTGGCCCAGATCGCACCAGTAGGATTTTCCTTACGCATGATTTGATAAGTATCAGCTAAACCAGGATTTTTTAAAGCTGCGTTGACTGAACCTGTCGCAACCATGACACCAGTTTCTCTAGCGATAATGCCTAATTGCTGGTTGATATCTTTTGCCCGTTCACTACCACCAGTCATGGCATTGATGTAAAACGGTTGTTTAAAGGTAAAATCAAAAAAGGTTGTTGAAATATCAACTTCGTCCAGCGCTATTTCTGAAAATGAATGATGAATGAATTTAATTTGATCGAAGTCATTCATTTTCTCTTTATGAAAAGCTTTTGCCAAAGAAATATGTTCATCTTTTCGATTCATTTTTTTCCTGCTTTCCGTAAAAATATACATGTAGTGGTAAAGGAGTGATCCCTTCTTTTTCCCATGAGCTCATCAACGGCAAAATGCCAGATTTTTGTTTGAAAATCACAATACCACAGTCACCACCGCCAGCACCAGATGATTTTGCAGCCCCGCCGCAAGTCTGAGCTAAGTTACATAATTTTTTAAGAGCGGGCGTTTCGATCGTAACACCTGTGAGCGATGTTAGTTGTTGCAGTAACTGTCGGTTTTTCCGAATTTGGGTTTGGATCAATGAAATATTTTCAGAGTCGAAACCTGTAATCATTGTCTCAACACACGTTTTACTGTCATCTAGAAATTTCTGATACGCATTTTTTTGAACTTCCTTTGATTGATTGACTTGATCTACTAAGTCAGAAGTAGAAGCCGGACTGCCGGTCCAACCAATCAGAAGACGTAATTTTTTGGGAACGGTCAAAGGTTTGATCATTAATTTAGGCCATGTTGCTTGAAGCAGAGCCGTCAGTGTTTGTTTTTGAGCTTGATCGTTGACCCATTGATGATCAAAAGTTGAAAAGGCGATCCAGCCACCGTAACAACTTGCAGCGATATCACCACAGGAACCATTTCCTTGGACTTCTAAATGTGCTAATGCAGAAAGTTTGAATATTTCTGCTTCAGATAGATCTAAATCATAGAACAGGCTTAATGATTTGACAGTTGCGACGGTCACAGCACCGCTTGAACCTAATCCGTATTTTCGACCATTTGAATTATCTAATTCACTGGTAACTTTTAAATGGTAAAAAGCAAGTTCTTTTTGTTGTTCTTGTGCATATTTTTCAGTTAAACGAATCGCCGCTAGTACATAATGAAAAGGATTTTCTCGAATATCAAGAACGAGTTCATTATTTCGTCTGGTCCAGCGTACAGGCAATGAACTGTATTGCGCTGATTGAATACTACCAACATTTTCAGCAGATTCAAGAGTGACTGTTACGAATTGATCTACTGCCACGATGATCGCTGGATGCCCAGGTTCAACAACTGCATATTCACCAGCAATAAATAACTTACCAGGTGTGGAAACTTCTATCATAATTCTTCCGACCTTTCTAGAGGGAGCAAAGTGATTTTTGGTCCTGCATGAGCCGTAATCAGTTGTTGCTCTGAAAAATGTTCTGCTAAAATATTCTTTAATGCAGCCAGATTTTTTTTCTCAACTAAAATTTTAACGTTTGGACCAGCGTCCATGGTAAAGTAGCAAGGTAGACCTTGTTCTCGTGCTGTGCGTACTAATTGCATGACGTTTAAACTTTCAGGCGACCAGTAGGTAAATGGTGGTACTGCTCCAAGGGTTGTACCATGCATACGCAATCCGTTCGCTTCAGTAACTGCACCAAGTTTATTAAAATCTTTTGCGGCGATTGCTTGTTTGGCAGTTGTTAAGTCTGCTTCAATTGTTTCTAGCCAACCAGAATAAAAACTTGATGTTTCAACAGTTCGTCTCATACCATCGCGACTAGAAATATCTTTGATACCATCATCAACTAACACAAAAAGCATCGCTAAATCATTTTCCCAACCATCTGCAGGGATTGCTTGAGCAAAAGAGGTTTGATCAGAGTCCCCTTTTTGCCATTCAGCAAATCCACCAAAAATACTGCGACAAGCTGAACCTGAACCACGGCGGGCCAATCGGGACAACTCTGTTTCATTTAATTGTAGATTTAAAGCTTCGCTACAGGCGCCGGCCAAAGCCGCTAACCCGCTAGCTGAAGAGGCTAAGCCAGCGGCTGTAGGGACAAAATTTTGACTTTCAACTTTAGCAAATAAAGCTAATTTATACTGCTCGCGGACGAGGTCTAAGAATTTTGACACTTTAGCTGTTTGCTTAGGATTTTGTAATTTGTCATTTAAGAAAAATGTATCTTTTGTCAATGTTTCATCAAAAATCACCGTAGTTTCTGTATAAAAAGCATCAAGGGTCAAAGAAAGACTGTTATTCATTGGTAAAATCAATTGTTCATTTTTTTTGCCCCAATATTTGATCAAGGCGATGTTTGTATAGGCTCGTGCTTTTCCAGCATACATTAATTGTTCACTCCTAATGATTGAATCCAGGTCGCTACTGCACCGGTGTTTTTTAAAGCAGCGGCGATTTTTTCCGCTTGTTCTTTCGATTCAGCTAAAGAAATCATACAACCGCCACGGCCGCCTCCTGTTAGTTTGGCACCAATTGCACCATTTTCACGAGCTGTTGTAACTAATCGGTCTAATTGCTCATTACTGACAGTTAATGCTTTAAGTTGCTCTTGTGCTTGGTTCATACTATTTCCTAAAGCTAAAACATTATCTGCCAAAATGACTTGTTTGGCAAGTCTAGTCAAACGGCCTAGCTCAGTAATATGTTGTGCGATTTTAGCTTTATCCTGCTCAAAAAGTTTCGCAACATCGCTGACGGCAGCTCTGGTCTGGCCTTTGATACCTGTATCAGCAACAATTAAAAAAGCATTGGAAACATTCATTGGAAATGATTCTAAGGGCTGTCCTTTTATGAAAAATAGGGAGTCATTCCCACTAGTTGCTGCAGCATCAATGCCACTGGGATTTCCATGAGCTATTTTTTCAGCCCGGTTCACTAAAGGCAACAATACCTCTTTGGTGCATGTTACATCAAAGTAATCAAATAAAGCACGGACGATCGAAACCGCTGCTGCCGCACTGGAACCCATACCACGCTCGGCTGGAATCGTACTAGTAATTGTGATTTTTAACGTTGTATTTTCTTGGTGAAGAGCAATCAGTGTTTGGTTGACTGCTTCTTTGATACTTTTTAATGGTGACGGAACATCTGCAAGATTTCCTGAAAAGTAAAGGCAATCTAATGTCATGGCAGTACTAGGCTCAACTGTTGTTGCTATAAACGTTTCTTGAAAAGGAAACGCAATAGCTGGTTCTCCGTAAACAACAGAATGTTCCCCCATCAGGATAATTTTTCCAGATGCTTGTCCGTGTCCTATTTTTTCTTTATACATAGTAATAAACAGTCCTTCTATTTAAATATCAGATGTGTCGTGATCCAAGGTGCGGCGTAAAGAATCATGAATTGAACGCCATAATTTACGCCCATCTCATTAAGAGTACCACAAACGATTCCTACGAGCAAAACACCAAAAATATTGATCAAACCAGCGTCCATATAAGCTAACAATAAAATAAACCCAATAAATAATCCCAAAATGGCTTCATGGGGAATCTTTTTCAAAACGAATATTGTCATCTGGCGAGCATATTTCATCGCAATGAAGTACGTAATGGCAGAAGCCAAGATTCCGGCAAAAAGAATAGCAAAAATAAATTCCCAGCGACTTAATAGATGATGGAGATTATGTTCTAGCGTAAAAACAGGTGGTGCATTGAATAAGGCGTTGGCAGGGCCGACTGCTACTGGTGATAAGGGAATGCCTAAAGCAATCAGTGGAATGATTACGCCTGAAAGATAAGTCGCATGAGATAAGGCGCTCATAGAAGTAATTGCCATACTTGCTTTTTTGACAGGATCTTTTTCTTTATTTGCAACTGCCTCACCAAATAGAATCGTCAAACCGACTGGGCTTAAAAAGAAGAGAAAGTTTGAAAGCAATGACACGACAATACTTGTCCCAGCTTCTTTTTTAGTAATTGTTTGAAAAGTGTGCCGTGAAGCTTGTTTTCCATCTGTTTTGTTCAACTTGATTTTACTTATTTCATGTCGCGGTAAGGCATCTCGATTTTGTTTATTTAACAATCCTAATAAAGAAACGAGTAAAGGACCGATCGTGATTCCTAAAAAGAAAGAGACCGTCACATTTTTTTCTTGAGGAACAGCCCCGATTCCCCAATATAGATAACGTAGCCCCTGAAACAATAATCCGAGTGGGATAATACTTAGCAAAGCGAGTAATTTATTTTTTCCAATCAATGATAAAAAAATTGCTCCGAAAACAAATAATAATGGGGCATATGCTTTCACAGAATCTGAAAAAGGCGCCAAAATATTTGCTAAAAGCAAACTTACAGGTATAGCAACGGCAGTTCCGATAACAGAACCTGTTGCCATTTTTTTAATACTAGTTGTTGCTAGTCCCCGTTCTTTAAGGTATAAAGCATGCTCGATCATCGGTGTTGACATCACGCCACCAGGTAAACCAACTAATGCAGTTGGAATAGCATTCATTAAATTTAAGGTAATGATCGCAGCTATGAAAAACGTTAAAACGATGATCGGCTGTACACCTGCTAAAACAATAGCTAGTGTGACAGGCATCAAAACAGAAGTTTCATCCGTTCCTGGGACAAAACCGATAAATGTATATAAAACGACAGCTCCGATCACGGCTAGCAGCATTTGAAAGAGTAGTCCAACATCCATTAGTCGTCGTCCTCCATGATCACAATTCGTTTTGGTTTAATTAAAAAGGTACTAATAATGAAACCCAAAACAGCTCCACCTAGCCCAAAAAAAAGTTGTTTCGTTGTATCATGTGCAGGGGCAAGAAAAAAACTCCCCATCGTTGTGCCACCGCAAATAGCTATCGCTATAATCAAATCTTTTAAATCAACTAGGTCACCCCAAAGCTCGATCAGCTTCTTGTTCATTTATAATCCCCCCAATGGACTGTTTGAGAATCGTTCTCAAGCTATACTAGTGTACCAAAAAAGTATATGAAGTAAAATGTTTAGATTCTATTTCATAAGAAAATTAACATCTTATTAATAATCTGCACAAGAAAAAGAGAACAACCGAGACTGCGATAAGCACTGTTTCGATGGTTCCCATTTTCTATCCTCTATTCATCAATGATTAATCCCAAGCCGGCTGCAATTGTAATGGCCTGTTCTTGAGTTACTTTCAATCCTTTTAGTAATTCTTGAGAGAAAGCAATTTTTTCAAAAGTACTCTTTGTTAAATCAAGATCAGCCAATTTTGTATGGAACCAATTACTTCCAGTCAAGGAACAGCTATCAAACAAAAGGTGATTCCACGTTACTTCAACAAATTCTGTATCATTTAAGCTTGTACGCTTGAATTGAACCACTTTTTGATTTGTAGCGCTAAAGGAAGAATAGTCAGCCAAGCAGTCTTCAAAAAGACAATCACGCAAATAGCTTTCTGCAAAATTCGTACCTGTCAGTTTGCATTGTCGAAAATGAACCTGATGAAAACTAGCGCCGATCCATTCGGTGTTAGAAAGGTCGCAATGATCGAAAATCACATTACTACATTCAAAACGTTCCAAGTGATTTCGATTCATCGTGATTTTTTCAAATTGACACTCTCTAAAAACTAAATTACGTACATCTTGATAACTAAGATCTTGTTCTTTTAATATCAATCCTTCAATAATGACTTCATCATCTAATGAAATGAAATCAGTTTCAGTTAACTGAGGCAATAAAGGGGCAACGGGTTTATTGAGTTTCATGACTAAAACCTCCAAATTTTATATGATAGATTGAGTGTCATTATTCTGTTTCTTTATCTAAGTTTTCATTTAATTGATAAGCACGATTATAGAACTTTAAGCAAGTCGTCAGTACAAAAGCGCCTAAAAGTCCTAAAAGACTTCCTAAAACAATCCCAATCAAACGATAATTCAGCAAGCTAACTAAATATTGATGACGGGCTAAATTTGCCAATAATAAAGCCATAGGTGTTGTAAAAAAGTTTGCAATCGTATAATTTCGTTTAATGAAAAATTCTACAGTCAAAAAGAAAAAGCAAATTAGAAAAATGGTTTCTAATGAAGTAAATGAAATGCTTAATAGAAGAGCCGCAATCAATAAACCGATCATAGTACCCAAAATCCGCTGAATATTACGATGCATCACAGCACGTAAGTTATCACCTTGTAAAACTGCAGCACAGGAAACAATCATCCAATATGCATTCGTTAGATGCAATGACTGGCTGATATAAGTTGCCAAAAATAAAATAGCAGCATAATGTAGAGCATCAAGTAGGGCAGCGGGATCAGTATAGAGTCGTTCCTGCAAAGAAATTTTATTTTGTGGTACAGGGGTTTCACCTTCAATAAAGTATAAGATAAACGCAACTACAAGAGAGGTCAAAACACCTAGTAAAACATAACTCATCATAGTAGGAACTCTATCTAAAGGAATCTTAGTACCACTTCCCATAGCCGTTACCATGACAATAAAAAAAGCCCCTGGCTTAGCGATCCTATATAGCCTAAAAATGATCCGGGCACTAAAGCTGACCAAAGCAATGGCAATTGGAATGACCCAAGGAATATGGGTACTAAGAACGCCCACAAGATTTCCAAAAAGTAAAAAACCACCAACAGAACTTAAAAGGGTCAATAACTCCTTTAATGGAAGAGTTTGATAATAAAGGAACGTAAAAATCCCTAATGAACCAAAACTACCAATCAATAAATTATTGGAAAAATAACCAATGAATAAGGGGACAGCCATACAAATACCTGCGCCAATCAGGCGAAAAGGTGCTTTTTGTGGTTTATGAAATGTAGTTAATTCTTTGAAAAAAGATGAATGGTGCATCTGATCACTCCTTTTTAATAATATGAAAAATAGCACTCAAATTACTTGATGCTAAGCTGTAAAAATAAATCAACATTGTCTGTGATTATCAAAATACATTCCCTCTATTACTAATCTAACATATTTATTTATAAGAAGACAATCGCTTTTTCTTTAATTCAGCTATACGGGCCAGTCTCTCGGAAAAAAGATAAAATCTCAATAAGGTAAAAAGCACCTCGTTGGGATTTTCCTATTTTTCAGTCGAGACTAAACAGCCCACTTAGCTTTTTCCCTAATCCAGCTATACGGGCTAGTTTTCGAAAAAAAGAGAAAACTTGAATGTAACCAAAAACATGGCTCTCATATTTTCCTGTTTTTTAAACGGGGCTGAAACAGCTCATTCAGCCTTCAATAGCCTTTTCTAAGAAATTGCTTCTAATGTAGACATAATTTAATGATGGATGTATTAAAAAAAAATAAGATTATTCTTGATTTTTTAATTTAAAAATTGTAAACTATACCTCAGAACAATAAATAATTATTAAATTCTGATTTTTCAGAAAATAATCAAGGTCTTATTAGGGAGGAAAAAAGAATGAAGTTAAAAAAATCATTTGCTTTTGGATTCATCACTTTATTTAGTTTAACACTCGCAGCGTGTGGTAATGGCGGTGGAAATACAGACGATTCAGGCAGCTCAAAAGAGGCTGATGGCAAAGCGAGCGGAGAGCAAATTTTCCGTATCAACGAACAACAAGAAATGCCAAGTGCGGATCCCTCGTTAGCGACTGATGAAGTTAGTTTTACAGCACTGAATAATGTTTATGAAGGAATCTACCGTTTAGATGCTAAAAATAAACCACAACCAGCTGGTGCTGCTGAAAAAGCAGAGATGAGTGAAGATGGTCTTGTTTACAAAATCAAGTTAAACGAAGACGCTAAATGGTCTGATGGAAAACCTGTAAAAGCAGAAGACTATGTTTATGGATGGCAACGCACGGTTGATCCAGCAACAGCTTCAGAATACGCATCCCTATATAGTGCCGTTAAAAATGGCCAAGAAATCATGGATGGCAAAAAAGATAAATCAGAATTAGGAATCAAAGCAGTCGGTGATTATGAGTTAGAAGTGACCTTACAACAAGTAACACCATTTATGGATTATTTATTCGCATTCCCATCATTCTTCCCGCAAAGACAAGATGTTGTGGAAAAATATGGTGCTAAATTTGCTGCTAATAGTGAAAATGCCGTTTATAATGGACCATTTACTTTAGCTGATTTTGATGGACCAGGAACAGATACAGAATGGTCTCTTAAAAAGAATAAAGAATACTGGGATAATAAGACAGTCAAATTAGACGAAGTTAAAGTAAGTGTAGTGAAAGAAGCTCCTACATCATTGAATCTTTTCCAAGATGGTCAAGTGGATGAAGTTGTATTGAGTGGAGAATTAGCACAACAAATGGCGAGTGATCCAGAATTCGTTATCGAAAAAGAAGCATCAACTCAATACATGGAATTAAATCAACGTGAAGATAACTCACCATTTAAAAATGAAAATTTAAGAAAAGCAATTTCATATTCAATCGATCGTAAATCATTAGTTGAGTCAATCTTAGGAGATGGTTCAGTAGAACCAAAAGGACTTGTTCCAGCAGATATGTCAACAAGCCCTAAAGGAGATAAAGATTTTGCTGATGAAGCAGGCGATGAAATTGCTCACGACGAGAAAAAAGCCAAAGAATACTGGGAAAAAGCGAAAAAAGAATTGGGTATCACTAAATTGGATATGGACATCCTATCGTCCGATACAGACTCTTCTAAGAAAACAGTAGAGTACTTGCAAGGAGCTATCCAAGATACTTTAGATGGCGTAAAAGTGACTGTTAGTCCGGTACCATTTGCTGTTCGTTTAGATCGTTCAAACAAAGGAGACTTTACGACTGTAATAGGTGGTTGGGGAGCAGATTATGCTGATCCAAGTAGCTTCTTGAATCTGTTTGAAACAGGAAATTCTTATAACCGTGGTCACTATAGTAGTCCTGAATATGACAAAAATGTTAAAGCAGCAGCGACAACCAATGCGAATGATCCTGAAAAACGTTGGGATAATATGATCGATGCTGAAAAAGTTATTATGGATGATATGGGTGTCGTTCCACTTTACCAAAGAGCACAAGCTCGTATGCGTTCTGAAAAAGTTAAAGGAATTGCATTCCACCCAGCTGGACCAAAATTTGATTACAAATGGGCGTATATCTCAGAATAATCAAAATGGATAGTCAATAGCAAAAAGGACCTTTGCCCTCTTTGAATAAAAAGGCAACGGTCCTCTTGCTATCTGTGCTCATAAAAAGTAAAATAATAAAGAAACAATAGAGACAATCAGTAACATACCACCAGTTTCAAGCCAGTAAAGCTGATGTGCTTTGCCGATTTCAGAAAATGGAATGAATTCTTTCGGTTCATTTTTCTTTTTAAAACGAAAATGCATTTTCATAAAACGTTGGAAATTATCAAAAAATCCTGAGGACATAATCCATAAGGCCAAACCGATAATCAGAAAGAACAATGAAACAATGAAGAAGGTATCAGATACGGAACGGATAGTCAGCGATTGATTTATCAATAGGTAAGTGAAAATGCCGATGCTTGAGACCGCTGAGGTGATTAAAGGCCATTTAAAGTTTTTCATGTGCTCATCCTTACTTAATTTTCTATCCTTACTTTATCGAAAAAAGCTGATGAAGTCAAAATAATCTCGGAGGTGTCATTCTTGAACAGTTTTGGAAAATATTTTCTTAAACGGGTCTTCTTTATGATCATCACATTGTGGTTGATCGCAACGATTACGTTTTTCTTAATGCAATTATTACCAGGTACTCCTTATACCAACCAAGAAAAGCTTAGTCCAGAAACAATCGCTATGTTGAATAAGCAGTCTGGGTTAGATAAACCAGTCATCGTTCAATATGGAATTTACTTAAAGAACCTTCTAGTTGGTGACTTTGGTATTTCGTTCCAATTTAAAAACCAACCTGTAGCAAAACTTTTAGCAGGTCGTATTGGACCATCCGTCCAATTAGGTGCGCAAGCTATTGTCTTTGGTACGCTAGTCGGTATTCTACTAGGAATCATTGCAGCAATGCGCCAAAATACATGGGTTGATACCTTAGCTACGTTGATGGCAATCTTAGGACGTTCCATTCCTAACTTCGTCTTTGCGGTATTGTTGCAGTATATTTTTGCCATGAAATTAAAAGTATTACCAATCGCAATGTGGAATGGTTTTGCTTATACGATTTTACCGACGATTGCGTTGGCAATGAGCCCGATGGCTGATTCCGCCAGGTTTATTCGAACGGAAATGGTTGAAGTTTTACATAGTGACTATGTAGAGTTAGCCCGTGCTAAAGGTTTGAGCCGTTGGCAAGTAGCCGTGAGACATGGACTTAGAAACAGTTTGATTCCGTTGATTACCTTACTGGGACCATTGGCTGTTGGCTTGATGACAGGATCTTTAGTTGTTGAAAATATTTTCGCTATCCCAGGTATTGGGGAACAGTTCGTAAAATCAATCATGACCAATGACTATCCAACAATCATGGCTGTAACGATTTTATATTCTGCTTTATTAGTATTTGTAATCTTAATCGTTGATTTACTTTATGGATTGATTGATCCAAGAATTCGTGTTTCAGGAGGTGCCAAAGGTTAATGGAAACAGTTGACTTAAACAATGTCCCAGAAAAAATCAAAAACATACCTGCAAATGACTTCCAGCCTTTGGATACATCAACAACCAAGGAACGTGAACGAATTGCAACGCCGTCACTAAGCTTTTTACAAGATTCTTGGCGTCGTTTGAAAAAGAATAAAGCTGCTGTAATTTCGTTGATTTTACTCGGAATCATCATCTTTATTTCAATTATAACAATTTGGGTTTCACCTCATGACCCAACCCAACAAAATGTAGCATACATCAACTTACCACCGCGTATTCCGTTTTTAGATAGTATCAATGGATTTAACGGAACAGCAAATGTTGCAGGTAAGATGGTAGACAAATACGCTCAAGCGAATGTTCCGGATAACGTCAACTTTTACCTTGGAACCGATGGTTTAGGTCGTGACGTATTGAGTCGTTTATTTATGGGAACTCGTATCTCATTATTGATTGCATTTATCGCAGCATTACTTGATATTACGATCGGTGTAACATACGGTTTGATCTCAGGATTGTTAGGTGGACGTGTCGATACAGTAATGCAACGTATCTTGGAAGTTCTTTCAGGAATTCCTAACCTTGTTGTGATGATTTTGATGCTGACTGTTTTTGATCCAGGTATTTTGTCAATCGTATTAGCGATGGTGATTACCAACTGGATTTCAATGGCCAGAATCGTTCGGGCTCAAACCTTGAAATTAAAAGATCAAGAATTTGTTTTGGCTGCCCAAACATTAGGAGAATCTCGTTTGAAAATCGCTGTTAAACATATTTTACCGAATATTTCCAGCGTAATTATTGTTCAAATGATGTTCAGTATCCCGTCAGCAATTTTCTTCGAAGCGTTTCTAAGTTTCATCGGTTTAGGATTAAGACCGCCGACCGCTTCACTTGGAACATTATTAAATGAAGGGTATAAAACGTTCCGTTTCCTTCCATATTTGATGTGGATTCCTGCCGTAACCTTGTCAGTCGTAATGATTTGTTTCAACTTGTTAGCTGACGGACTACGTGATGCCTTCGATCCTAAGATGAAAGAGTAGAGTGAATGACTATGGAAAAAGTATTAGAAGTAAAAGACTTACAGATTTCTTTTGATACGTTTGCTGGAAAAGTAAATGCTATTCGTGGTGTGAGCTTTGAATTGTTCAAAGGGGAAACTCTTGCAATCGTAGGAGAATCTGGTAGTGGTAAATCAGTGACTACTAGAAGTATCATGCGATTATTGAGCAGTAATGCAAACATCGATAATGGAGAAATTCTGTTTAAAGGTGAAGATATCGTACACAAAACGGAAAAACAAATGCAAACCATTCGTGGGAAAGAAATTGCGATGATTTTCCAAGACCCAATGACATCATTGGATCCAACAATGCCGATCGGCAAGCAAGTAGCTGAATCGTTGATCAAACACAATAAAGTATCGAAAAAAGAAGGTCTTGATCAAGCATTAGAATTATTGAAATTAGTGGGAATTCCAAATGCTGAAAAACGTTTGAAAAATTACCCACATCAATTTTCAGGTGGACAACGTCAACGGATCGTGATCGCGATTGCATTGATTTGTTACCCAGAAGTTCTAATTGCGGATGAACCGACTACAGCTTTGGATGTAACGATTCAAGCTCAAATTTTAGAATTATTAAAAGACTTACAACAAAAAATCAGTACATCCATCATCTTTATCACTCATGATTTAGGGGTTGTTGCAAATGTTGCTGATCGTGTAGCAGTTATGTATGGCGGGCGTTTAGTAGAAGTGGGAACATCAGAAGAAATCTTCTATAATCCACAACATCCATATACGTGGGGGCTACTTGGATCAATGCCAACAATGGAAGGAACCGAAGATAAGCTATATGCGATTCCTGGTTCACCTCCTGATTTGTTAGATCCACCAAAAGGGGATGCTTTCTACCCTCGTAACGAGTTTGCAATGAAGATCGATGCAGAAGAAGCACCACCTTATTTTGAAGTATCACCAACTCATAAAGCTGCAACGTGGTTATTAGCACCACAAGCACCAAAAATCACCCCTCCAGCTGAAATTGCAAGACGTTGGGCGATTTACGCTGAACGTCATAATACGACTGCAGGAGGCGTTAAATAATGAGTGAAAAAAGAAAAGTACTTTTAGATGTTAAAGGATTAAAACAATATTTTAACGTTGGTCGTCCTGACGAAGTAAGAGCGGTTGATGATATTAGTTTTCATATCTATGAAGGAGAAACTTTCGGATTAGTTGGCGAGTCTGGTAGTGGTAAATCAACGACTGGCCGTAGCGTGATCCGTTTATACGATCCTACTGATGGTGAAATCATTTTTGATGGAGATGATATCAGTAAAATTCGTTCAAAATCAGCAATGCAAGCATTTCGTCGTGAAGTGCAAATGATCTTCCAAGATCCATATGCTTCGTTGAATCCTAGAATGAAAGTCAATGATATTATCGCTGAAGGAATCGACATCAATCATTTAGCGAAAGATGCAGCTGAACGCGAATCAAAAGTCAACGAATTATTAAAAGTTGTTGGTCTTGACCCGAGTCATGGTACACGTTATCCACATGAGTTTTCAGGTGGACAACGTCAACGTATCGGGATTGCCAGAGCATTGGCTGTTGATCCACGCTTTATCATTTGTGATGAGCCAATTTCAGCATTGGACGTTTCAATCCAAGCGCAAGTAGTTAATTTATTGCAAGACTTGCAAAAAGATGCTGGTCTGACTTACTTGTTTATTGCCCATGATTTATCAATGGTTAAACATATTAGTGACCGTATCGGTGTGATGCATAGCGGAAGGTTATTGGAAATGGGTTCAAGTGATGATGTGTATAATTTTGGTGTACATCCGTATACAGAAAGTTTATTATCCGCTATCCCACTACCTGATCCAGATTATGAACGGACGCGTAAACGGATCGTCTATAAGCCGCAACCAGAAGACAATAAAGAACGTAAACTAAGAGAAATCACACCTGAGCATTATGTGTATTGTTCAGAAGATGAAGTTGACGTTTATCGCAAGAAAATTGAAGAGAAAAAAGCCCAAGCGAATCACGAGTAGTTTGGCAAACTAAATACTAGCTAAGAAAATCAATCTGTTTTTCTTAGCTAGCATTTTTAAAAGGTCAGATGAATGAACAAGTTTTCATTGTGACGTAATCATTTTGAACTAGCTTCGTGAGACAGCTCTCTCGGCAAGTAGATAAATATAGTGAAAGATAGAAACCATCTTTAAATATATTCCCTAACTTGCTCAAGAGCTAGACGTCTCATTCAGCTTTTTATTGGTAGGGTGGGATTTTAATGAAGGTGTTAAAAGCGTATAAATATAGGCTTTACCCTACTTCAATACAGGAAGAATTTATTAAAAAAACTTTTTCTTGTGTAAGGCTTGTGCATAATCTTTTGTTGCAGGAACGGATTCAGTTATATAAGCAGCTGAAGGAAAATCCTGATTTAAAAGTTAAGTTGCCAACACCTGCTCAATATAAAAAAGAGTATCCTTGTTTAAAGGAAGTGGATAGTTTAGCTTTATCGAACGCACAAGTTTATTTGGATCGAGCATTTAAAAAATTTCATAGAGAAAAGTCTATTGGTTTTCCTAAGTTGAAACAGAAGAAAGATTCCGTTTCCTCTTATACGACGAACAATCAAAATGGTACAGTAAAAATTATTGATGAAAAATATTTGAAAGTACCTAAGTTAAAATCGTTAGTGAAAATGAAAATGCATCGTCCGGTAATAGGGAAAATAAAGTCAGTAACGATTTCTTTGACTCCTAGTAATAAGTATTTTGCTTCAATTTTGTGTGAAGAGGAAATTCCAACGATCGAGAAGACGTATTCGGCGGTTGGCATAACCTTAGGTGCTTCTGAATTTGCGGTATTATCAAACGGTAGACGTATCGACAATGATAAATTTACGAAAGAATTTGAGCAGCGAATCACTAGAGAGGAACGAAAACTGACACGGCGTAAAGAAATTGCAAAAGCAAAAGGAACTGATCTTTCGCAACAAAAAAATTATCAGAAACAAAAGCTGAAAGTAGCAAAAATGCGGGAGAAGTTGATGAATCAGCGAATCGATTTTCTTAATAAGATTACGACAGAAATTGTTCGAAAGTATGATTTGATTTGCATAGAAGATATTCATCAAGCTGATTTTTATAGAAATAGTAAGCTGCATCGTGGTATCTCAGATGTTTCTTGGGCTTTATTTGTCTCAAAGCTTGAATATAAAGCTACATGGTATAACAAAAGAGTAATCAAGGTTTTAGCTTGCGGAAAATGTTCTGAACATTCAGAAAATAGGGTGAGTCAAATTTTTACTCAAGATATCAATGAGCAAAAAGGACTGCAAGATCCTGAGACCGCTGCTAGTATCAACGTATTGATCCAAGGATTGAAAAAAACAACAGGCAATTAACAAGTAAAGAACTGTAGGGACTACAGGGATAGCCTAGGGCATATAAGATAGATATAGCGTTTAGTCGATCATTTGTCTTTTTCTAGGAAATTTCTAGTTAATAGAAATAGTTCACTAATTATTAGTTAATGAAAAATAAAAAGTTGAACTTTATTCTTCTTATTTAGCCAGTCAATGGTTTGGATAAGATGAATAAAGTTTTTTGATGTGTTCTTCAAAAATATAGTACACTAATAGTGAATAGAAGTGAAAAGGAGGGAAACATGAAGGATTATCAAGCACTTGTTTTCTTTGATCTAGATGGAACGCTACTAGATAAAGAGTCACAAATATCCAAAGAGAATCACGAAGCCATTTTGGAACTAAAGAAAAAGAATAGTTTACCAATTATTGCTAGTGGACGATCGCCAAAGGAAATCAAGCAAATCATAGAAGGGACTCCAATTGATTCTTATGTAAGTTTAAATGGTCAATTTAATGTTGCGGAAAATCAGGTTGTCTCAAAACACGTATTTTCACTAACGCTGATTCAAGAATTGATGGCGCTTACGGAGGAGATGGGACATTCTTTGGCTTGTTATACCGAAGCGGAATATGCGGCTTGTTACTCAGATAATAGTATGAAAAAATTATATCATTTGGATAATGCACCAATGCCGCAAATTTCAACTGATTTTCATAAGACCCATGAGATTTATATGATGTATCTTTTTTCAGAACAACCAGAAAAGGATGCGTTGTACCGAGAAGCTTTTGCTGAACGTTTAACTTTTTTTAGAGATAGCCCTTATTCAATGGCAGTTGTCTTAAAAGGTCAGTCGAAAAAGGCTGGGATTTATCAAGTAATCGAAAGCTTAAAGTTAAGCCATGTGCCAACGTATGCATTTGGTGATGGTGAAAACGACTTAGGGATGTTTGAAGCCGTGCAAACAGCAATTGCAATGGATAACGCTTCGACATATGTAAAGAGCCAAGCAGATTTTATCACAAAATCTCATGTGGATAATGGGATTCAATTTGGATTAACTCATTTTGGATTACTAGACTGAAGGGAAGTAAAAAAATGACAGTAAAAATGATTGCAGTAGACATGGATGGAACATTTTTGAACAGTCAACAAGATTACGATCGCGAAACGTTTAATCAGTTGTACCGACAAATGAAGCAGCAAGACATCCGTTTTGTTATCGCTAGCGGGAACCAATACTACCAGCTTAAATCTTTCTTTCCAGAAATTGCTGAGGAATTGTCATTTGTAGCAGAAAATGGCGCTTATGTGGTTAGTGAAGGGAAAGAAATATTCACAGGTGAAATTGATCCGAATGTGATCCAAGAAGTATTAACTATTTTAGCTGGTTTTAAAGAAGGTCATACCATTCTTTGCGGTAAAAATAGTGCCTATGTTGCGGCATCTGAACCAGATACTTTTGTTGAACATGGTAGAAAATATTATCATCGACTGAAAAAAGTGGCAAATTTAACTGAAGTTAGAGAAGATACCTTGTTTAAGTTTGCTTTGAGTTTCCCTGTTGAACAAGTAGGCGCGGTGCTAGAACAGTTGCATCTAGCTTTAGGAGATAAAGTTATCCCTGTTTCTAGTGGTCATGGGGATGTTGATTTGATTATCCCTGGAATTCACAAAGCCCATGGATTATTACAACTTCAAGAATTATGGGGCATAAAAAATCATGAAATAGCTGCTTTTGGAGATAGTGGGAATGATTTGGAAATGTTAAAACATGCGCATTATAGTTATGCGATGAGTAATGGTCAGCCAAAAGTAAAAGTAGCAGCCAAAGAAATTATTTTATCGAATGATGAAAATGGTGTACTCATAAAAATAGCTGAACTAATTGAAAACTAAAAAAAATAAATAGAGTTGAAGCAGAAATGATGAGCTCGGCACTTCTGCTTTAACTTTAAAAAAGGTATTGACAAAAAACAATAAATAGCATATACTATTAAAGTTGAGAAATGAAAGCAGAAGCACCCGCTTCTCGCCTTAGTTGACAGTGTCACTGGGCTGGATATTGGATTCTATATATCGATTGATATGAGTCTGAAAATCGCGGGATCTGTATACAGAGCCTGTTTTTTATTGTGTTTTCACAATAGCACAGACTTTGATAAAAAGAGTTTCAGCATTGATTTTCTCTAAAAAACTTGGAGGTGAATGACCATAGCAAAGGATATGATGGTGAACGACGGCATTCGTGCACGCGAGTTACGTTTGATCGGACAAGACGGTGAACAATTAGGTGTGAAAACAAAAGTGGAAGCATTACAAATCGCTGAAACGGCCAACTTGGACTTAGTTCTAGTAGCACCTACTGCAAAACCCCCTGTTGCGCGAATCATGGATTACGGTAAATTCCGTTTTGAAACGCAAAAGAAAGAGCGTGAAGCTCGTAAGAAACAAAAAGTGATCAACGTTAAAGAAGTTCGTTTAAGTCCAACAATTGACGTAAATGACTTTAATACAAAACTTCGTAATGCGCGTAAATTCTTAGAAAAAGGCGACAAAGTGAAAGCTTCGATCCGTTTCAAAGGCCGTGCCATTACCCACAAAGAAATTGGTCAGAAAGTTCTTGATCGCTTAGCTGAAGAAACTGCAGATATCGCTACAGTGGAACAAAAAGCGAAAATGGACGGACGCAGCATGTTTCTAACGCTGGCACCGAAGAATGAAAATTAAGCTAACAAGCTGATAACTAGTGAAACAAATTTTTTAGGATGCTTGTTCAACTTTTTCAACTAATTTAGTTGAACTGTATGCGAAATGAAAATGTAGGAGGAAAATTAGTCATGCCAAAACAAAAAACACACCGCGGATCAGCAAAACGTTTCAAACGTACTGGTAACGGCGGGTTAAAAAGATTCCGTGCGTTTACAAGTCACCGTTTCCACGGTAAAACAAAAAAACAACGTCGTCAATTGCGTAAAGCAGGAATGGTCTCATCAGGCGATTTCAAACGTATTCGTCAACAATTAGCAAGAATGAAGTAAAAAGCTGAATGAGCTTGATTAGCATTGACTGAAAAATAGGAAAATAGGAGGGTGGAGCTTTATACCACAATCAGATTTTATCTTTTTTCCGAAAAGCTAGCTCATGAAGGTAGCTTGAGAACGCTGAAAAAATTCTTGTCACAACTTAGCAATTAAAATAACTCAAAGAGACAACAGATATTTAGGAGGAATTAACCATGGCACGTGTTAAAGGTGGCGTAGTAGCCCGTAAACGTCGTAAAAAGATTCTTAAGTTAGCGAAAGGCTATTATGGATCAAAACATACATTATTTAAAACAGCACAAGAACAAGTAATGAAATCATACAGTTATGCATACAGAGATCGTCGTCAAAAGAAACGTGATTTCCGTAAATTATGGATTGCACGTATCAACGCAGCAGCTCGTATGAATGGCTTGAGCTATTCTAAATTGATGCACGGTTTGAAATTGGCAGAGATTGATATCAATCGCAAAATGTTAGCAGAATTAGCAGTGAACGATGCAGCAGCATTTACAGCATTAGCTGACCAAGCTAAAGGTGCTTTAGCTAAATAATTAAAACAATTACCTAATAATGTTTATCCCTACTCATTTGAGTAGGGATTTTTTTATGATTCCATTCTTTAACCCCAAGATACTCTATCCTTTCACATACTCTAAACAAGTTATGAATGAAATACTACAGTCTGCGCAGGAAACGTTTTCATTAGATGCTTCACTAGATATAATCTTGTTGTTAGTAGGGGAACGATTGATCATAAAAATCAGTATCCTCTAAAGAGCAAGGAGGAAAAAATGTGAAAAAGCTAAAAATGACTAAAAAGAAACTTATACTACTAGGAGGCTGGCTTGCAGTTGTCGCACTAATTTATCTTTATCTATTCAATCATGGCAAGGCGAGTGGCAATAATCCATCATTTGGGATCAATGTACAATTTTTAGTTGGCTGGATAACTAAAATAATTATCGCATTAGCCTTCTCATTAGTCGTCTATTCTATTTATAGAATTGTCAAAATTCGCAAAACAAGGAAGATTTTATATGTTTTATCCTGCTTATTATTAGTGGTACTAGTTATCTTCAATATAGCGGTCAATCAATATGCAATGATTATCAATACTTATTTTTCAGCTTCCCAAATCGATCAATCCGAAGTAAAGAAAACAAAAGAACAAGCTATGGCCTTAACTGAAAAAGTAGCAGGAGAAGGTTCTGTTCTTTTAGAAAACAAAAATGAAACGTTACCCTTACAAGAAAAAAATGTAAATGTATTTGGCTATGCTTCTAGAAACGTGGCTTATGGTGGAACAGGTTCTGGCGGTGGGAAAGAAGATAACAATATTGATTTACAAAAAGGACTAGAAAATGCCGGATTCAAAGTAAATGACCAATTAACTAAATTCTATGATGAACGCTATGTTCCTAGAGAAAAGGTCAACATTCATAAATTGGTTGGTAGCGATTTTAATATTCATGAGCCAAAAGTGAGTGAATATAGTGAATCATTTATACAATCAGCAAAAGAATTTAGTAATACAGCATTAGTCGTTTTTTCTAGAAATAGTGGTGAGGGTGCTGATATTACCAATGAAATGAAAGAGTATACTGGTGGTACAAAAGGCAAGCGCTACCTAGAACTTTCTGATGATGAAACAGCAATCCTTGATTTAGCTAAAGAAAATTTTGACAAAGTAGTTGTCCTTCTAAACTCATCATTTCCAATGGAACTTGGCTTTTTAGAAGATGAAAAGATTGATGGTGCTCTATGGATCGGCGGACCTGGTTCAACGGGCTTTAATGCAGTGGGAAAAATTCTTGCTGGGCAGCTCAATCCTTCTGGTCGCTTAGTTGATACGTATGCCTATGACGAAACAAGCGCCCCATCCTTTAATAACATTGGCGAATTCCCATACTCCAATTCAGAATTTGATTACGAAAAAGATACTTGGCATTATAAATATGTAGATTATGCTGAATCAATTTATGTAGGTTATCGCTATTATGAAACACGTTACATCAATAATGAAACTGGTAAGATGGATGAAGCCGCCTATGATAAAGCAGTCCAATATCCGTTTGGCTATGGCTTGTCCTATACAGATTTTAAACAAGAAATTTCCGATTTCAAAGTAGATGGCAAGGAAATCAAAATGACGGTAAAAGTTACCAATACTGGGAAGCGATCAGGGAAAGATGTCGT
The DNA here is from genome assembly GCF_002140855.1 of Enterococcus sp. 7E2_DIV0204. Classification (NCBI taxonomy): domain Bacteria; kingdom Bacillati; phylum Bacillota; class Bacilli; order Lactobacillales; family Enterococcaceae; genus Enterococcus; species Enterococcus sp. 7E2_DIV0204. Next base: position 637,609 of record NZ_NGKY01000001.1, on the reverse strand, counting down.
GCAATTGTACTACACGCCACCGTATACTGTTGGCGGACTTGAAAAATCTCATGTAGTATTATCTGGATTTGCCAAAACAAAAGAATTAGAACCAAATCAATCAGAAGAGCTTAACTTAACATTTGATGTAGAAGATATGGCAAGTTATGATGAAAAACAAAATAAAGCCTATGTGCTTGAAAAAGGAACGTACAACATTCATTTGATGAATAATGCGCATGATATCATTGATTCAAAAAAGTATGAAGTAGCACAAGACATTGTCTTTAATAAAGAAAATAAACGTGAAAGTGACCAGCTTGCAGCAACAAACCAGTTTGAGGAGGCCAAAGGTGATGTCCAATATGTTTCTCGTTGGGATTGGGAAGGAACGATGCCAAAAGAAATGGCAAAACCAAGAGTTGCCTCTGAAGAGCTATTGAACGCCTTGAAAGATCAAAGTGTGAAGGAAGAAGAAGCTGAGCCAATTAAATTTAAAAAATCTGGATTAGAATTATATAATTTAAAGGGGCAAATCAATTATGGAAAGGTTTTTTTCTTAATAAAAGAGTGAGAAAAGTACAAGATTTAACCAAGTTTGAAAGGAATTTAGAAGGTGAGAGAAGAAAATAAAATAGTTCAAATGTTTAAAAAATGGAAGGCAAAGCATCCTGAAATATATGAGTTTCTCTTGTTTAATATAATGAGTAATGTTGCGACTGTTACGAATTTTGCTGTATTATGGGCGAGCTCCGGACTGTTGCCACTGTTCATTGAAAATACAGCTTTTCAATGGTTTATTTTTGATTATCCAACTTCTGAAGGTGGACGAGTTGGTTTTGTCAGTTTTCTAATTGCCTATGTTTGTGCACAAATCGTGAATTTCGTGGTGCAAAGAAACGTTGTTTTTGGCTCTACGAATAAAATAGGTAAGTCATTACCGTGGTATGTTTTAACAGTTGTTGTGGCTGGAATTATTTCTATTTGGCTGCCACCCCATGTGATAGGGTCAATAAAACCTGTAGTGGGAGATTTTGCACCAACTATTGCTAATGTTGTGAATATCATCATCCAAGTGGTGATCAATTACCCAATGATGAAATTTGTGATAATGAAGAAGGAATAAAAATGAAAATATTAAGTGTAGTTGTCCCAGCTTATAATTCAGAAGATTATCTGCATCGTGCCGTTGATTCGCTACTAAGTGAAGCCGGCGATGTAGAGATCATTATTGTGAATGATGGTTCAACGGATAAAACAGAAGAAATTGCCAATCAATATCAGGAAGCCTATCCAGATACAGTCAAAGTGGTTCATCAGAAAAATGGTGGACATGGAGACGCGGTGACAACTGGATTATATGCTGCTACTGGTCGTTATTTTAAAGTGGTAGATAGTGATGATTGGGTCAATGAATCAGCCTATCAACGCGTTATAAAACAATTAAAACAATTAACGAATAATCGACAAGTCGATATGTTGGTAACGAACTATGTTTATGAAAAAGTTGGAGCTTTCCACAAAAAACGAGTGACCTATAAACGAGCTATCCCGGAAAATAAAGTGTTTGGTTGGGATGAGACCAAATTTCGCCAAGGTAACTATTTATTAATGCACTCGATTATCTTTAAGACAGATCTATTAAAACGGATCAATCTTCATTTACCTCGACATACTTTTTATGTCGATAACTTATTTGTTTTTGAGCCAATGCACTATGTTAAAAGAATTTATTATTTGAACGTTGATTTTTATCGTTATTTTATTGGTAGAGAAGATCAATCAGTGAATGAAAACAAAATGATTGAACTATATAGCTCTAATCAGGTAGAAGATGAATCATGTCGACAGTATCTTTTCCAGTTTTTAGAAATCGTCACTACAGTTTCTTCTGTTTTGGCGTTGAAGAGTAATACCGAAGAGGATCTTTGGAAAAAAGAAATGTTATGGAACTATATAGAAATACTTGATCCTGATTTGTATGCTCAGTTAAGAAAGCGATTTTTAGGTGCTTTACTATCAAGAAAGGGCTTTGGTATTCGCTACTTTGTTTTGCGGATTTATAAAACGTGTCAAAGAATTTATGGGTTTAATTAGAATGACCTGTTTATATAACCGAGTGTCTTAGGGACATGCAACCTTCTTGTTGCTCTATTTTACTACTTCCTCATAGTTTGGTATGATGAATGAAATCAGTAAAAATATAGTTAAAAAAAGGGAGTAATGAGATGGGATATGTTAAAAAGTTTTTTGTTTTAGTTGGGCTATTTTTAGTAAGCCAAATGGGGATGTTCATATTTAGTTTTGCTAAAGGCGCTTCCTTAGCGATGGGCAATGCCCAGTTATCATTGTTTGAAGCGATTGTACTGATGTTGGTAATTATTGGGAATATTTGGCTGCTGGTGTTTTTAGGGGGAAAGTTAGGTTTTTTAAACTTAAAATTTGATTTTTTTACTAAGAAAAATGTTGGGATTATTTTAGGCGGCTTTGTTTTAGCACGAGTGATTGCAATTGGAGGAACACTTTTATTAAATACCCAAGGATCAGAAACAACTGCAAATGACGCAGCGATTCAAATGATATTTACCGGAGAAAATCCTCTGTTGATCATATTATTGCTTGGAATTTCAGCACCAATTATGGAAGAAATTGTTTTTAGAGGCGGAATCATTGGCTATTGGCTAGAAAAATTTCCAGTAGTTGCTATTGCGATTAGTTCGATTGCATTTGGTTTGGTTCACGGACCGACAAACCTAATTAGCTTTTTGATTTATGGATTGATGGGCTTGATCATGTCGATGGCTTATTACAAAACGCAACGGTTAGAAGTCAGTATAGCCATTCACTTTTTAAATAATATTTTAGCAGCGATTGTGATAGCATTTGGGATGGTTTAGAGGAATAAAGATAGTAAAAAAGCGAAAAATCAGGAATTGATTCTTCGCTTTTTTGATTGTACTTATTTAAACCCCCTCCGTAATTTCAATTTCTAGTGTCTTATCACTAGTTGCTACTCCTTCCATCTCAACCTTATAAGCTTTTAAATCTTCCATTTTAAAGAACGGGTAATACAATCCAAAACTCAACAAAATTTGAACGATTTGCAAAACAGCTCCCCGCCAGCCGCTAACCATCAATCCTGCAATCACAGGTGGCATGGTCCATGGTAGATTAACCCCATTGGTCAATGGGACAATTCCAGTGGCCATGGCTGTATACGCAAGGATACACATCAACAGTGGTGCAATCACAAAGGGAATTAGCATCATTGGATTTAGCACGATCGGGATCCCGAAAACCAAAGGCTCATTAATATTAAATATTGCTGGTGCAAATGACAATTTTCCTAAAGTTTTGAACTGAACTGACTTTGCAAAGAAGAGACAAGCGATGGCCAATCCAATCGTTGCACTGGAGCCACCAAGTTTGACAAAATTACTATAAAACTGATAATTGACAATATTTGGTAATGGTTCACCAGCAGCAAAGGCTTGCGCATTTTCTACAGTCAGCGCGATCCAAATTGGCTGCATTACAGCACCAACAATATTCGAACCGTGGATACCAAATGACCATAGTAATGCTTCAAACAATAAAATAATCAACGTTGCTGGAAGTGAACTGCCTAATGCCAAGAGTGGCGTTTGCAAAACTTCAAAAATAAAATTTTGAGCCGTTTCATATGATGTAAACGTAAAACCAATTCGTATCAGATTAAATATAATTACGACAAAAAATCCCGGAATCAATGCAGAAAACGATTTTGCCACATTTGAGGGAACAGATTCCGGCATCTTGATCGTCCAGCCCTTTTGAACGACCCAACGGAAAATTTCAGCCGCTAAGATTGCTGTGATCATACCGACAAATAGACCAGATGCCCCGAAGTTACTTAAGGGTAAAAAAGAACCGTTTTCGGTTGCTGTGATCGGTGTTAAGATCAGAAAACCAACAAGAGCAATTGCTTGAGTTGAACCTCTATCAACAGAGTAGTATTTTGCCATTTCACTCGCAATACCCAAAATAACAAATAAGGTCATCGCATTCATCGTCATGTTGTTGACTTGAAGAAACAAAGACATCCAATCTTTACCTAAAACGGACTCCATAAACTGAATATAGGGCTTTATTGGCAATTGTGTAACAAGTAAGAACATCGAACCAATAATTAATAATGGCATGGCCACAAAAAAACCGTTTTTGATGGCAGAAAGATAACGATTTGAATCAAGTTTATAAGCGACCGGTCCAAGTTTAGCTTGTAGTTTTTCTAAGAAAGTATTCATACTACTCCTCCTTTATTTTACGCTAGTTGATTCGAAAACCCTTACATTTTTTTGTAAAAAAACAATTCCCTCGCCTTTTAGTAAAAATAAAGAGGGGTAATCTTATTCTAGCGGATAGATTTGTTAAAATCAACTCAATTTGAGCAGTTATCTAGATAAAAAGATTTATTTATTTCAGATTACTCTGTGTTAACCGCAAAACAGTGTATTTAAAAAGAACTCGCCTTTTTAAATACACTGCTGTATTGAAATGCACAATTTTTACAAGATTCCGCGTATTAGGATAAGCAGGATCATGTGTACTGGATAAAAAAAATAGAACCCCCATTTGACCCAATTTGGAGAGTAACCACGTTGTCCATTATAATTTAAAAGCAATGGAATAGTCATCAGAATACCAAGACCTGAAAGTAATTCATACCAAGGGACGGAGCTTGGTGCAATCATGTAAACGATCAACATCAATAAAAATAAGAAGCCTGTAGCATAAATAGGCGGGATGATTTTCTTTAATTTAACATCTTGAATACGATAAAATCCAAAAATAATCAAAACGCCAATTAAATTCCAGTCAGACATGATCGTTGCAAGTGAAAAGATGATCACCAATAAGACGTGAATAGCTGTATTTTTGGTTCGATCGTATAAAGTAATCAATAGAAGTCCCATTAAAAGTGCAAAGAAAATATTATTGACTAATTCTGTCAAAGCAAAAGGGTAACCTGGATAAAATAAGACATGGAATGGATAGATTGAAATAAGCCAAAATAAGCCTAAGCGTGCGGCATATTTTTTTATATTTCTCGTATAATGAAACCCTTCGACGAGTAAATAGGCCATGATAGGAAACGTCAGCTTTCCAATAAATTCTGTAAAGAAAAATAGTTGGTCTGAATACTCATAAACCCTAAAACCACTTCCAATATGATTAAGTAACATAGCAACAATCGCAATCACTTTTAAGTGAAATGCATCTAATTTTTTATTCATAAAATAATTCCCCCAAACTTTATGATTCAAAAATAACATAAGTAATTTGAAAAAGAGTGGGACTTTAGTTGGATTATTCAGTCAGACTTTTTGCGTTTGTTTTATGTAGAATACTCTAAACTGCTTGTTATGTAGCACTTTTTTCAGATTTAGATTTTTACATCGTGTAAAAAGAATGATATATTATTCTTATAAAGGAAGAGTAGCCACTGTTTTTAGTTAGACTTTGAACAAAACTATTTAGCTCTTGAAATGAAAGGAGGACGAAGATGAAAGAAGAACAAAGATTCGGCATCATGAAAAAATATGTTAATTGGGTGTTAGATATTGTTTTGGGCGTACTAGCACTACTTATTTTAATTTTTATGATACGTCAATTGATTGATATCGGTACGTTTATCAATAAACCGATGACGCCTAAAAACTTATCGATCGTCATGCAGGAAGTTGTAGCATTTTTCATGTTATTTGAGTTTATTATGATGGTGATCCGCTATATTCAAGAAGGGCATCATATTCCAATCCGGTATTTGATCCTGATTTGTATTACAGCTATTTTAAGACAATTGATGGTATTACACGGTGATGCTGTACAGACGCTATTATTATCAGTATCGATTTTATCACTGGTTATTGTGTTATTTGTGCTTAATTTAAGTGGTAACAAATCTTATGTTGGATTTAAATCCCATGCAGATGATAGACAGGAAATAAAATAATCCAGTAAAAAAAGTCACTCGAATGCTTTTCGAGTGACTTTTTACTATTTAAATTCCTAATAAAAAGATCAGTGCAATTGCTAAAACCACTTGAATAACACCAACTGATAGACCGTAAATCAAAAAACGTTTTCCTTCTTTGAAGAATTTTTGAAAATCTAAACGTAGACCAATTGCAGCTAACGCTGTGATTTCAAACCAACCGCTAAAGAAATGGGCTGTTTGGCTTAATTCTACAGGCAAATGAATCAAACTATTGATCACACAAAATAGTACGAATCCCACAACATACCAAGGTAAGGCGGAGCTTTTTTTCTTAGGTGCTATTTCTGTAGTTGTAGTAATCGGTGATCTTTGCTGCTTAAATCGACCAAAAAGGTAAACAACGACTACAAGCATCATGATCCGCATGATTTTGAACAACATAGCAAGCTCTACCACTTCTCCGTTGATCATACTGGCACTTGCAACGACTTGTCCAACTGATTGTAGAATCCCACCGATCAACGCGCTTTTTGTCAGAATGTCAGTCCCGTAGACAATGGAGCCGATAATTGGTAACAGTAGCATTAAAATAGTTCCTAGTAAATTGACTAGGGTAATGATCTGTCCTTTTTCTTCTTCTTTTGCATGAATCGCAGGTGCAATCGATGCAATTGCTGAAGAACCACAAACTGCATTTCCACCAGCCATCAATAAGGACATGTTATCTGAAAACTGCATTTTTTTACCAAGAAAATAAGAAGCAATGATCGTTAAAGCCATTTGTAAAAGGACAAAAATACCTCCTTTGATCCCGATTTGTGCGATGGTCTGAAACGTCACTGTGGCACCTAATAAAACAACTGAGAATTCTAATAGCTTGCCTTCAGCAATTTTCGTCCCTTTTTCCAATACTGGATTTTTTAAAAAAGTATTTCCAAGTAAGATACCCAGCAAGATCGCAATCGTTGCTGCACCTAAAGTCGGTAGCCAAATCGCAATGATTTTGCTAATAACGGCGACCACAAAAGCGGTGAGCAATCCAGGTAAAATGACCATTGTTTTTGTTAGATAAGTTCTTGTAACATTATTATTTTTCACTAAAATATTCATCTTCTTTCCATGTTTATCTCTCTACAAATCTAGTATAACGAAATTATTTGCATTTGAGAAATAAATAGTTAAAATAATATCTATAATGAAAATGAATGGAAAGGGTCTCTATGTTTAAATTACTGAAAACATTTCGTGCTGTTTATGAAACAAAAAATTTTTCAAAAGCTGCAGAACGTTTATTTATTTCACAACCAGCTGTTTCGAATCAAATCAAATTATTGGAAGAAGAGCTTGATATTCAGCTGTTTGTACGAAATGGTCGGCAAGAAATCATTACGACCAAACAAGCGGATATTTTATACAATCATTTGCTTAATTTGTCTGACGATTGGGAAGACGTTGTGCAAGCCTTACGAGTGCAAACAAATCCTAGAGAAACTTGTAGGATCATTGCTTCAAATACATTTGCAGTTTATTATCTACCAGAATTGATTGATCAATTGATCCAGCGCTTTCCAGAAGTCTCATTTATTTTGGATATGGATAATTCTGAGCGTGTACTAGATGGAATAGAGAAGCACCAAGCCCATTTTGGTTTTATTGAAAAACCTCTAATCACCGATTCAATCATTCGTCAAGAGATTTTGACTGATGAATTAGTGCATGCTGGTGATTTTTCAAAAGATTTATGGCTAGTTCGAGAGGAAAATTCTGGAGTATTTCATTATACTGAGCGCTACTTTTTGGCACATAACTTAAATCCTCAAAAAATGATCATCAAAAATAATGAAATGATTGTCAGATGTTTAGAGCAGGGGATCGGTCAGTCAATTATTTCCAAACGAGCGTTGACCAAAAACTTGAACTGGCGCTCACTAGGGCAGGAATATCAGAGGAATTTTTACTTTATTAAAAGACAACATATTGAATCTAGTCAGTTACGTGAAATCGAGTGTTTTATTCATCAATACTATCAGGAAAATTAGTTCAAAAATAGAAAAAAGCTAGTATACTTTTTTTGTGTCATAATATAGTCATTTTGATGCAACAAAACGGGTACCTTGTGCTATCTTAATAAGAGATTATTTGTTCAGAAAATAACCAGTATATTTTGTGTAGGTATTTCGCGGTAAAAAACATAATAGAGTATATCTAGGCCAGGAGGGAACCTTGTGGAAACATTTTTATGGAATATTCAGATAGAAGAATATGTTGCAACTGTAGATCAAACAATAAAAGTTGATTAAGAATACATCGACTATTACTGCAAGCTATCTAAAGAAGCGAATCAACTCGTTGAGAAAATAAATGCTGAGACATTAGCGTTAACGTTACCAAAATTAATGGCAATCGATGAAAAATGCACATTGATTATTTTTTATATCTTTAATGGCTATGCTTTGGCAGAGGATACGGCAAATGCTACGATTCAATTGATCGAACAAGAATACAAAAAAACATATAGAGAAAAGTACATTTTTGATATGCCGGAATATGAAACTTGGTCGATTTCTCAAAGAATTATCTAAACGGTCTATTTATCATTACATAGGAGTTCGATGAATCGTACTAAAGTGAAGTGTAAAAAAAATATTGAGGTTATTTTGGAAAAACATGACTAGCCAATGGGGTTAGTTGTTTTTTTTTGTCTTTTAAAAAGAAATAAGATTTCTTTTTTTGAAAAATTAAATTAATTATTGAAATTAGATTTCAATCATGATATGATTTGTTTGTAGAAAGAAAGCGCATTCTTTTTTGCTTTGAAATATAGTGAATGAAGTGAACTGATGTTGAAAAGTACAAGGTGAAGCGAGGGGGAACGTTGTTACTGTGTGTTATCTAGCTACGCGGGCTAACTCTTCGGAAAAAAGATAAATTCTAAATGAGGTAAAAAGCACCTCAGTTAGAATTTCCTATTTTTCAGTCAGAGCTGAACGAGCCCGCTTCGCTTTTAGTTTAAGGGAGGAATCAAAATGGAAATTTCTATCGGCATTATTCTTATTTTATGTATTTACACAGCTGTAGGTGTTTTAGACCAGATCTCTATTCAAATTGGGCCATATACGCCATTATTTGCTGCAACGTTTACAGGGTTGGTTTTAGGGGATGTTCAAACTGGTTTGATGATTGGGGCAACATTGCAATTGATGACGCTCGGTGTGGCAACTTACGGCGGAGCAACGGTTCCGGATTTTCTGTCTGGTGCAGTGATGGGGACGGCCTACGCGATTATTTCAGGAAAAGGTGCTGAGTATGGCATCGGAGTTGCAGTGCCTATTGGCTTATTATTAACGCAACTAGATATTCTCGGTAGAATGACCAATACATTTTTCCAGCATAAAGCAGATAAATATGCGGAAGAAGGAAATTATAAAGGAGTTGAACGTTGTAATATTTTGGGGATTTTTCCTTGGACATTATCACGAATGATCCCAGTCTTTATCGGGTTAGCTTTTGGTGAGCAAGTTGTAACGGTGATCAATGAATGGATTCCGGTGTGGGTCATGAATGGTCTGAAAGCTGCTGGTGCCATTTTACCAGCTATGGGGATCGCTATTTTGATGCGTTACTTACCAATCAAAACCTATTGGCCGTATTTCATTATTGGTTTTGTCTTATTGGCTTATGGTGCGGCCTTCTTCTCTGTTTTAGGAGTGGCCTTGGTTGGTTTAGCGTTAGCAGCAATTTATGTTATGAATCAAAACAATAATAAAGGTTCTGCAACGTCTGCTGGAACAGTTGTCTATGAAGACGATGAGGAGGTAGAAATCGATGACTAACAAACTAACGAAAAAAGACATCAATAAAGTTTATCGGAGAAATTTATTTAGCTTACAATGGGGCTGGAATTATGAAAAAATGCAAGGTCTAGGGTATTCTTATGTGATCATACCTGCCTTAAAACGATTATACGGGAATGATCCCGAGAAGATGAAAAAGGCGCTTAAAACCCAGATGGGCTTTTTCAATACAACACCAGCTATGTCGCATTTGATCATCGGGGCAGATATGGCTTTAGAAGAGGAGATCGGGATTGAAGATGATCAGGCGATCACAGGATTAAAAACAGGACTGATGGGACCATTTGCGGGTGTAGGTGATACACTGTTTATTGCAATCTACCGAGCAATTGTTTTTTCAATTGCCGCATACATGGCTCAAGGAGGACAAGCTTTTGGTCTGGCAATTCCGATTATTGCAGGTTTAACTGTTTTATGGGTGCGCTATAAATTTACATGGATCGGTTATAATCAAGGGAAAAAAATTGCCACGGAATTTGCGGATAAAATGAAGCTATTAACACAAGCTGCTGCAATTCTTGGATTAACAGTAGTTGGAGGATTGATTCCTTCGGTCATAACTTATAAACTAGAGTTGACCTATAAAATGGGAGAGGTGACCTTATCCATTCAAGAGATGCTGGATAAAATTCTACCAGCCTTGATTCCGCTGTCGATCGTTATGATGTCTTATTGGCTGTTGGGGAAGAAAAAAATGAATTCAACGCGTTTGATTTTTGTATTGATTCTACTTGGAATGGTTTTAGGTAATTTACAAGGAATCACTGCTTGGATCGGAAATCTATTTTAAAAAAGGATGATGAAGAATGACAATTGAACATGCACGTGTAGATGAACGTTTGATCCATGGTCAAGTAGCAACAGTTTGGACGAATACGTTAGGCGCTCAAAGAATTATGGTAGTCAACGACTTAGCGGTCAAAGATCAAATGCAGATTGGGGCATTGAAGATGGCTAAACCTGCAGGAGTAAAATTATCGATCCTTTCTAAACGAAAAGCAATTGAGAAAATTTTAGCTGGTAATTATGATGACGAAAAAGTTTTTTTGATTACAAAAGATATTCAAGATATGGCTGATTTGATCGATAGCGGTGTTCCCTTAAAAGCCTTTAACGTTGGGAACATTTCACAAAAAGATGACAGTAAACCAATCAAAAAATCAGTGGCTGTTACTGAAACAGATGTCCAAACAATTAAACGTTTAGATGAATTGGGCATAAAAATCACAGCACAAATGATTCCTTCAGAATCTGATGAAACAATTTTAAACTTTATTAAATAAGCAATGGGAGCTGAATATGCATGGATGCAATCAAAATTATCAGACAAAAATACAGAAACTTTTCTAAGGTCAATCGAAAGATCGCTGATTATATCTTGAAAGACCCAACCTTGGTTCTTTCCTTGACCGCAAATGAAATTGCATCCAATAGCGGCACCTCTCCAGCTTCTGTGACTCGTTTTTCTAAATCATTGACGTTTGATAGTTGGGAAGAGCTAAAACTGTCGATTGCAACAAAACAAGGTGCAGAACATGCGCCAAAAACAATTGATCCGATCGTAGCCGTGGATGACTCAATCGATACCTTATGTGCAAAAGTAGAATCTTTACTAAATGCAACGATCGAAGATTTATTTGAGTTAGCTGATAAGCAGTCCTTAAGGCGTTCGATCGATGCAATCAAGCAAGCAGAGACAGTCTATTTGATTGGAATTGGTTCGTCTTCTTTAACGGCTTACGATTTATATCATAAATTTAATCGAGCTGGGAAAAAAGCAGTTTTTAATTATGATGTGCATATGCAATTTGAATTTTTAAATTACTCTAAGCCAGAGGATGTTTTGATTGCAATCTCGTATAGTGGCATGTCCAAAGAAGTCTTGATTGCTTGTGAAATTGCCCGGAAAAATCAAACAAAAATCATTTTCATTACTAGAAATGAAAGTGAACGGATCATGAAGTTAAGCGATGAAGTATTACTTGTACCAGCCAATGAACATCTACTTCGAGTAGGCGCAATTGCTTCGATTGCTTCTACAATGGCTGTGGGAGACGTTTTATATTTAGGCTCAATCCAAGATGATTTAGATACGACAATTGAAAAAAATATGACGGATACAAGAAAATTGGTAGAGAAACTGAAAGAAAAGTAGGGATGTAGGATGAAGTTGGATGAATTGACCACTGAGTCGCGAAATGCTGCAAGTAAAAATATCGATCAATTATCAACACTTGAAATGGTAAAAATCATTAATCAGGAAGATCAAAAAGTTGCATTAGCCGTGGAAAAAGTCTTGCCCGATCTAGCCCAAGCGATCGATCAAGCTGCTGAGCGTTATCAAAATGGCGGGCGTTTGATTTATTGCGGTGCAGGAACATCTGGCCGCTTAGGAACGTTAGATGCAATTGAGCTGACACCGACATATAGCGTGTCACCTGATAAAGCATTTGGATTGATTGCAGGTGGAAAAGAAGCCATGTTTCACGCAGTAGAAGGAGCCGAGGATTCAAAAGAACTAGCAGAAGCAGATTTAAAAAAATGTAACTTAACGGATAAAGACGTAATAATTGCAGTTGCAGCTAGTGGAAGAACGCCTTATGCAATCGGTGCGCTAGAATATGGTGAAAAAGTGGACGCTTTGACGATCGCTGTTACGTGTAATGAAGCAAGTGAAATGAATCTATTGGCGGCAATTGGTATTGCTCCTGTGGTCGGACCAGAAGTAATCACAGGTTCAACTCGTATGAAAGCAGGAACAGCCCAAAAAATGGTTTTAAATATGTTTTCAACAGGGATTATGATCAAAGTAGGAAATGTTTATCAGAATCTGATGGTCAATGTTCAACCAACAAATGAAAAATTGATTCAGCGTTCGATCCAGATTATTCATGAAGCAACAGGTGTTGAGCAAACGACTGCACAGGAATATTTGAGTTTGGCACATAATCACGTAGCAGAAGCTATTGTAATGATTCAAGGGCAAATTGGATTAGCTGATGCACAAGCGCTATTGAATCAACATAATCGACGTATTTCTGATGTTCTTAGTGAGATAGGCTAATGGCTAAAATAGAGGGCAAGAACTAAGAAGGATACTTAAGTGGAGGAACAAGAATGAAACCAAAATTAATTTTAATGAGCCACGGTAAAATGGCAGCTGAAACCGTACAATCAGCCAAAATGATCGTTGGTGATTTAATAGAAGCAACGGATGTTTCTATGACGGAAGTCGATGGCATGTCTGGTACAACAGATAAATTGATAAAGCTGCTTGAACCGTTAGGCAATGATCCAGTGTTGATAATAGCTGATCTAAAAGGTGGAACGCCGTGCAATGTAGCGCTGATGCAAATGAACGCTCGACCAAATCTACGTGTTTTATCCGGTTTAAACTTAGCGATGGTGATAGAAGCTGCAGTCTCACCAATTGAGGAAATCGATGAATTGGTCGATTATTTATCTGATATAGGTAAAAATGCCGTGGAGAAAATCGAGCTTCCTGAACTAGATGATGAAGAAGAATATGAAGAATGAAATTTGAGGTTGGGACAGAATCTTCTTATTTCTGAAGCCTTCACCAAGTAGGTACTACTCTAAATCCACACATCCATTCATGGTGATTTTTGACAATGTAATCGAAATGAAGTGTGGTGATAGATTCTGATTTCACTGTTTACTCTAATTCCATGTGGCTGGGCTGTAACTCGTAGGGTTATGTCTCAGTCACTTTTTCAATGACTTAAAAATATTATTTGCAGGAATCCTTTATTTTCTTTGAATCTACATGATACAATAAAATTTCTTGGAAAGGAGTGCAATAATGGAATCATTGAATTATTTACTAAAAATAGTAGACCAAATTAGTGATCTACCTTTAGAAAATCTCAAAGTTGAGGAACAAAATAAAGACTACCAAGGCCTAACCTTTTCAATCGGTCAACAAACATTCAGAAGTAGAACAGCTAAAATAACGTCTAAAAAATTAGGCTATTTTGTTGCTTTTTGGGAAAAAGATAGGGCAAATAAAAATCAGCCCTATGAGAGTGTTTCTGCACCAGAAAAATTAATCATCACAATCTTCGATCAAGAGAAAGTCGGGCAGTTTATATTTCCCAAGGCAATTTTAGCTGAACAACACATTTTGACAACCGGAGCAATCAAAGGAAAGATGGCTTTGCGCCTTTATCCGGATTGGGTCATAGGGTTGAATAAAACAGCTAGCAAAACCCAGCAGTGGCAAAGTCCTTATTTTATTGATTTAACCGACACATGTGATGTGATGTTATTGCAACAGCTTTATTTTGACTGACGTAGACAAAAAAACAAGAAACAAGCAACAAAGCTTATTTCTTGCTTTAATAGTCATCAGTAAAGAAAATACAAACAATCATCTTCGTATAAAGGAAGTATCGAAAAAGATTACGTTGATGTTGATTATTGTGTTTCCTTAAAGAATACTTGGGAGTAGTAATTGACTATTAGGTAAAGAATCACTGCTTACTTAATAAATCATCCAGGAGAATGGGTAAAAGCTGGTTGGGATCAGCGTTTAATATAGTCAATGGTTGGTTGACAATTATATGTTAAGATTTAAAAAGTAAGCAAGTGTTCTTTTAGATAGAAACGAATACACAAAAAAATGGCGTCGGACACACATCCAACGCCATTGTAAGTTCAATAAATAAGCATAAACATCTTCAAGTCAGAAAAAACTAGTATAAACCTCTAGAAATTTCAGTCAAAATTGAGTAAAATGGAAGATGTCAATGTATAAATATTGGCTCAAGCAACTTGATTGGTCAGGTGTTCACTGACTGTTCAGGGCTTCATGATTTAGTTGGTAGCTAAATCATGAAGTGCTTTTTTTTATCTTATTCATTTCTATCTATCCCCATTTTATAGGAAAACCCTTTTAGGGTCAATAAAGGGTTTGAAAAAAGTTACGTGAATCGCTAAATTGTTGTGAATAGGTCTGGAAAATATATCTACCAAAAACTAAAGTAAATGTGGCGTAACTAATGACTTAATGAGTGCTGAACAAAATCAGTGGGATAATGACATTAATTTATAAAGTAAAAGAGACGTAAGGATGATACAAGAGACTATCATTTTTAGGGATTGCTTCTGCATTTACGGTTCTCGTTTCACTCCGATCCTTGAAGCGTGGAGGACCGTTTGCTCCCACTGTTTATCCAGACACTTTTTGTAGCTGACCAATTAATCAAATACTGTAGACATTCTTTACTTTAAAAAAAGCATTAGTTAGCGTAAAATGTAAGTGCATCCAAAAATATAATGAAGCTGTGGGGAGCAAAAACAATGTTAATAGAACTTGTTTTAGTGCTGACGGTTTTCACATACGGCAGTAACTTTATCTTATCTCTGATTCTTAGGACGAAAGAAAAAATCCAAGGAATCGAAAAATTATCGATCTTTTTTGGTGTAAATATGACGATTTTACTTTTAGATGGGGTCTTTTTGTTTATTGGTAAAGCGATATCGGATAGCGGCGTTGCGGTTTTGGAGTAAGTGCTAGAAGGATGAAGGAAAGCTAAAATTAGTTTCCCTTCATTCATTTTTTTATCAAAAATTCGGCTAAAAGTCCTATATGAATGACGCAGATTTTCTGATAAGGTACAATAGAAAGAAACAACAGGAGGGTCAGCAAATGGCAAAGATCATGATCATAGAAGATGAGACAACGATTCGTGAGCTAATCAGCGAAGAGTTGCAAAAATGGCAGTTTGATACATTCGGAACGACAGATTTTAATCATGTGTTAGAAGATTTTCAAAGAGAAGATCCGCAATTGGTATTGTTGGATATCAATCTCCCAGTATTTGACGGTTATTATTGGTGTCAGAAAATCCGTGAAATCTCTAAAATCCCGATTATTTTTATATCTAGCCGTAGTACCAATATGGATATGATTATGGCAATGAATATGGGGGCTGATGATTTTGTCACAAAACCATTTCAAATCGATGTACTGATTGCAAAAATCAATGCACTTTTACGTCGCTCTTATAATTATTCTGAAGTCGGTAGTGAGATCATGTCACATAATGGTATTACTTTAAATGTTGATAATGGCAGTATGGAAATCAATGGTGAAGTGATTGATTTAAGTAAAAATGAATACCGTTTACTCTATATTTTGATCAAGAAACATGGCAAGATTTTAACACGAGAAAAACTATTGCGGGCTTTATGGGAAGACGAACGCTTTGTGGATGACAATACATTGACCGTCAACATCAATCGCTTAAGAAAAAAAATTGAACAGGCAGGTCTTGAAGGATATATTGAAACAAAAGTGGGACAAGGATATATCGTACCATAGAATAGGAGCATAAAATGACAATTAGTAAGTATTTAAAAGATCATTGGTTGTTATTGATCGGCTGGTTATTTTTTATTGGGGTGACTTGTTTTATTTTATGGCTTTCTCCAGATATGGTCGTGAATCCATCGATTATTGGGTATTTGGTCTTATTACAAGGGTTGTTTTTACTTTTATTTTTAACAATCGATTATTCATTAAAAAAAAGTTGGTGGCGTTCTTTAGATATTTCAGAACATCCGCCATCTTTGCAACATTATCTAGGTGAAGCATCAAAATCAGAAGAAAAATTGGCTCAAGACTATATTAACGGTTTGTTGGTGGAGCACCAGCAAGTTATGCAGCAGGCAATCAACAATCAACAGGATCAAAAAGATTATATCGACTCTTGGGTTCATGAAATCAAAGTACCGCTAGCGGCTGTCAATTTAGTTTTGCAATCGATCGAAGATGATATTCCAGAAAAGAAATATTATTTAGTCGAAAATGAGTTAAGTAAAATCGATGAATATGTGGAGCAAGTTCTTTATTATGCACGATTGGATAGTTTTTCTAGAGATTATTTGATCCAAGAATATTCGTTGAAGGAAATTGTTCAGTCGGTGATTCGGACACAAGGAAATTATTTTATTCAAAAGAGTTTACAGTTTTCTATTGAAGGTGACGATCAAATGGTGCTGACAGATGCAAAATGGGTGGCCTTTATTTTTAAACAACTTGTTAGTAATGCCATCAAATATACTCCAGCAGGCGGTAAGATCACGGTCATTATTTCCAGAACCAAAGAAGGGGCTTGGCTATTCTTGAAGGATACTGGGATCGGGATTCCTAAAGAAGATCAGCACAGGATTTTCGATAAGGGCTTTACGGGAGAAAATGGTCGGACTAGTGAACAGCATTCCACTGGTTTAGGGTTGTATTTAGCTAAAAGTCTGGCGGATAAGTTAGGCCATCAATTGACAATGGAGTCAGTTGAAGGAGACGGCACGACTATGAAATTGTTGTTTCCGTTTTTAAGTTATTTCAATGAAAGAAGATAGATAGCTACGTTGAGAAATGGAATCATTGTTTCTCAACGTGAGCTTTTTTATTTTTGCTTGTTCTTCTTCCATTGGAAAATATAAAATTTATAAAGGTTTTTGTATACATTATTGTTAAATAGAGTACGCTCCTTCAAGTCAATATTCTCTTATTTTCCATAAAACAAATAATGAGAGAAATTTTAGTAAACTTTTTGCTCTCGTATAGTTGTATAGCAAACGCTTTTATTGTTAGACTTAACACATCAAACTTTTGATAGGAGCTTATTATGGAGATATTAGTAGCGTTGATCCCGATGTTTGCTTGGGGTAGCATTGGTCTTGTCAGCGGCAAAATCGGTGGTAGTGCGAATCAGCAAACATTAGGTATGACGATTGGGGCCGTATTCTTTTCGACGATCGTCTTTTTCATTGTTCAACCTGTGATCACTATTCAAATGGTTGTAATTGGTATCTTATCTGGTTTATTCTGGAGTGTGGGGCAAAATCAGCAATTCCATGGAATGAAATATTTAGGTGTATCAGTAGGTTTACCTGTTTCAACGGGGATGCAGTTGATTGTGAATACGATTGCTGGAGCAGTCTTTTTTCATGAATGGAAAGGCAGTCGAGATTATATTTTAGGCTTTATTGCTCTTGCTTTATTAGTATTAGGCGCATATCTAACAGCTCGCCAAGATGATGATAGTGGTGTGAAAACAACAAATTCGATGTTGGATTTTAACAAAGGATTACGAGCACTGACCTTTTCAACAGTTGGATATGGCGCATATACGATTATTATCAATGTAGCTGGGCTTGATCCGATGGGGATTATTTTACCTCAAAGTATCGGGATGTTGATTGGAGCCAGTTTCTTTGCTTTTAAAAAGGTTAAGTTGGATCGGTATGTTTGGCGTAATATGAGCTGTGGTCTATTGTGGGGGTTAGGGAATATCTGTATGTTGTTAACGATGCGACAACTTGGTTTAGCAATCAGTTTCTCTTTATCTCAAATGGGGATCATTATCTCTACATTAGGCGGTATTTATATTTTAGGTGAAACCAAGTCTAAAAAAGAAATGAGATATGTCATAATTGGTTGCCTATTCGTCATTTTAGGTGGTATCCTTTTAGGGTATATGAAAGCGTAAATGTCATATTTACGCTTCTTTTTATGAAAAAATTTGCAATGATTATACTAGAAAATGGATTGATTTACTGGAGGAAAAGAAATGTCGATGTTTCGGAAAAAAGAGCTGACAGCTGTTTCAAGTGAGCCAAGTGCAATGAAAAAGGATTTAAAAACAATGGATTTGATTTTGCTAGGGATCGGTGCAATTGTCGGGACAGGGATCTTTGTTGTAACAGGTGTTGCAGCTAAACAATATGCAGGTCCTGCGTTGTCACTTTCGTTTTTAGTTGCAGCAGGAGCCATCGTTTTAGCAGGGTTATGTTATGCCGAGTTTGCTTCAAGGATTCCGGCAATTGGCGGTCCTTATGCCTATATGTATGTCGTTTTTGGAGAATTAGTTGCTTGGATGACAGGCTGGCTAGTGATTTGTGAATTCTTCTTAGCGGTTTCGTCTGTTGCTTCAGGATGGTCTGGTTATGTTCATGGATTTTTGAACAGTCTTGGAGTTGATTTACCGAAAGCTTTGAGTGGAGCGTACAACCCAGCCAAAGGAACATATATTGATATCATTGCTGTTTTGGTGCTTTTTGTAGTGATGTTTTGGGTATCATTGGAAGCTAAAACCGCTTTGCGTTTGAATAATATGATGGTATTTGTGAAGTTTGGAATCATTGCGTTGTTCTTAGTTGTTGGTATTTTTTATGTGAAACCAGATAATTGGCAACCCTTTATACCTTTTGGTTTTTCAGGTGTGGTTAGTGGTGCGGCAGTAGTCTTTTTTGCCTTTTTAGGTTTTGATGCTGTAAGTATGACCGCAGAAGAAGTAAAAAATCCGCAAAAAGACATCCCAAAAGGAATTATTGGGTCGATTATTATTGCAACTGTTTTGTATGTGATCGTGACCTTGATTTTAACTGGGATCGTTCCATTTGATGCACTTGGTGTGAAAGATCCAGTCGCGTTTGCAATGCGTTTTGTTCAACGTGATGGCGTAGCTGGTGTCATTTCTGTTGGCGCAATTTTAACCCTTTTAACTGTGACGATTTCGATGATGTATAGTTTAGCTAGAATTATTTATGCGATCAGTAAAGATGGTTTACTACCCAAATTTATGAGTAAAATCGATAAAAAAAATCGGACACCGAAAAATGCTACTTATGTTGCAGGTGTATGTACAATGATCTTTGCTGGATTAGTACCGATGGAGTTATTAGCGGAGTTGACGAATATTGTGACATTGATGTACTTGATCGTGATGGCAATCGGAATTATTCGCTTAAGAAAAGTCGCTGGCGATCCCAAACCAGGGGAATTTAAAATTCCATTTGTTCCGTTTGTCCCAATTTTACTCGTCGTTGTTAGTATTGGCTTGATGTTACAGTTGCAAGCAGCGACGTGGAAAGCTTTTGCGGTAGCATTAGTCTTAGGTTTTTTGATTTATTTTGGTTATGGTTATAAACATAGTAATGAAAATAAGGCGAATAATTAAGAGTAGAAATCAGTGATCGTAGTGGTTACTGATTTTTTTGAGTTCTTTTTTGAGAAAAAATGAATTTCACTGTAAATCGTGATTCGTTTAAAGTATAGTGATAGTAAATAAAAAAAGGGAGGATTCAAAGAATGTCTTACCGAATTGAAAAAGATTCTATGGGAGAAATTCAAGTGCCAGAGTCAGCATTTTGGGGTGCGCAAACCGAACGTAGTCGTCAAAATTTTAACATTGGTATCGAGAAAATGCCTAACGCCCTCATTAAAGCACTTGCTTTAGTAAAAAAAACGGCTGCTAAAGCAAATGAAACAACGGGGAAATTAGAAACCTCGATCAGTGAGGCTATCCAAATGGCAGCTGATAAAATTATTAAGGGTGAAGCTGATCAACATTTTCCTTTGTCATTATGGCAAACAGGTAGTGGTACACAAACGAATATGAATGTAAATGAAGTTATTGCCCATTTAGCTGCTAATACTGGCGTGACAGTTCATCCCAATGACCATGTCAATATGTCACAAAGCTCAAACGATGTTTTTCCGACAGCGATTCACATAGCAGCTGTGCAGTTGATCGAACAACAGTTGTTTCCAGTCATAAAACAAATGATTCAAACATTGCAAAGACTTGAAAATGAAAATGAAAAAATTATAAAAATCGGTCGAACTCATTTGCAGGATGCCACACCCGTAACCTTTGCACAGGAAATCAGCGGTTGGCGTTCGGGACTAGAACATAGTTTCCAGATGTTAGCATTGGCGATACAAGAGCTTAAACAGTTAGCAATTGGCGGTACAGCAGTTGGAACCGGGCTAAATGCTTCAAACGAGTACATTGAGTTGTTCTTTGACTATTTGAATGCAGAGACTGATAGTGAATTTTCTGAAGATCCCAATAAATTCCATGCGTTAGCAAGTAAAGATGCGGCTGTTTTTACATCGGGTGCTTTAAAAGCTTTAGCGGCAAATGCGATGAAAATGGCAAATGACATTCGCTGGATGGCAAGTGGTC
The DNA here is from genome assembly GCF_002140855.1 of Enterococcus sp. 7E2_DIV0204. Classification (NCBI taxonomy): domain Bacteria; kingdom Bacillati; phylum Bacillota; class Bacilli; order Lactobacillales; family Enterococcaceae; genus Enterococcus; species Enterococcus sp. 7E2_DIV0204. Next base: position 616,796 of record NZ_NGKY01000001.1, on the reverse strand, counting down.
CCCGTAGTGGGTTGGGAGAAATCACGATTCCGGCTAATGAACCAGGAAGCTCCATCATGCCGGGGAAAATCAATCCAACTCAATGTGAGGCGTTAACAATGATCGCTGTTCAAGTGATGGGCAATGACACGACCATTGGCATCAGTGCCTCACAAGGAAATTTTGAATTAAATGTTTATATGCCAGTCGTTGCTTACAACTTACTTCAAAGTATTCAATTGCTTACGGATGGATTGCGCTCATTTAATCAAAACTGTTTAGTTGGAATGAAAGCGGATCAAGAAAAAATGACTCAATATGTTGAGCAATCTTTGATGCTAGTAACGGCATTAAATCCACATATCGGTTATGATAACGGTGCGCAAATCGCCAAAAAAGCATTTCAAGAAAATACAACACTAAAACAAGCAGCACTGGCTTTAGGATTAGTGACAGAAGCGGACTATGACGCTTGGGTCAAACCAGAGCAGATGCTAGGAAAATAAACAGTGGTTCATTTGGAAAGGACGAGAAAAGATGACAGACATTTATGAAAAAGCCTTAAAAGCACACGCACAATGGCGCGGAAAAATCGATGTTCATTCAAAGGTCGAAGTGAAAACAAAAGAGGATCTATCATTGGCTTACACACCAGGCGTTGCAGAACCGTGTAGAAAAATTCATGAGAGTCCAAATTCTGTTTACGATTATACTTGGAAAGGCAATACTGTAGCAGTCGTAACAGATGGAACAGCCGTTTTGGGTTTAGGGGATATAGGACCAAAAGCTGCTTTGCCAGTTATGGAAGGCAAAGCATTGCTATTTAAAGAATTCGCTGGAATTGATGCGATCCCAATTTGTTTAGATACTAAAGACCCTAAAGAAATCATCAACATCATCAAAGCGATGGCACCCACATTTGGCGGAATCAACTTAGAAGATATCTCAGCACCTCGCTGTGTGGAAATTGAGCGTACATTGATCGAAGAGCTAGATATTCCAGTTTTTCATGATGATCAGCATGGCACAGCAATCGTTACGATTGCTGCATTGATCAATGCATTAAAAATTGTTCATAAAAATGTAGCGGAAATCAACGTTGTTGTGTCGGGAACAGGTGCTGCTGGCAGTGCTATCATAAAAATGCTTCATCATTTTGGTGTTAAGAATATTATTGCCTTTAATATCAATGGTGCATTATCCAAAACGATGGAAAGACCCATGGACTTTTTAGAAAAAGAAATCGTGGAAATTACTAACAAAGAACATTTCAATGGTTCACTAGAAGAAGCAATGGTCGGCGCAGATGTTTTTATAGGCGTCTCTGCACCTAAATTAGTTTCTAAAGAAATGGTAGCATCCATGAATACTGGTGCAATCGTCTTTCCAATGGCCAATCCTGAATCGGAAATTGACTATCAAGATGCGATCGATGCAGGGGCAGCGGTCGTTGGAACAGGACGTTCTGATCATCCCAATCAAATCAACAATGTACTAGCCTTTCCTGGTTTGTTTAAAGGGGCATTTGTGGCAGGCGCTACGAAAATTACGGAAAATATGAAATTAGCTGCTGCAAAAGCCATTGCTGAAATCATCCCAGAATCAGAGTTAACCAGTGAGTACATTATTCCATCCCCTTTCAATCAAGAAGTGGTAGATGTCATCATTCGAGAAGTAGCTGAAGCGGCTGTTCAAGATGGGGTTATTCGAACATCAGCGTACAAGTAATAGAGAGTTTCTGCCAGCTGAGCCAATGTGGAGCTGGCAGCAGCTTTTTTATCTAGAGAAAATACAAGGATTTCTAGTTCAATAAAGCCAAGTATGGTATACTATCTAGGAGTAAATTCAAGAGAATGCTAAAAGGAGGATGTTTCTACATGTCAGAAAAAGAAACATTTTATATCACTACCCCGATTTATTATCCAAGTGGACAACTACATATCGGCAATTCTTATACAACGATTGCTTGTGATGCGATGGCTCGTTACAAACGATTGATGGGCTTTGACGTATTTTACTTAACAGGTGTGGATGAACATGGACAAAAAATTGAAAATAAAGCCTCAGAATTAGGCGTTACACCAAAAGAATATGTTGATAAAATGGCCGCAGATGTCCAAAAATTATGGAAAACACTTGATATCAGCTACGATAAATTTATTCGTACAACAGATGATTACCATAAAAAAGCAGTGCAGCAAATCTTTGATCGTTTATTAGAACAAGGGGATATTTACCTTGGCGAATATGAAGGTTGGTACTCTGTTTCAGATGAAGAATACTTTACGGAAACACAATTAGCAGAAGTTTACCGTGACGAAGAAGGCAAAGTAATCGGTGGGAAAGCACCAAGTGGTCACGAAGTTGAGCTAGTTAAAGAAGAATCTTATTTCTTCCGTATGAGTAAATATGCGGATCGTTTATTGGAATATTACAATGAACATCCAGAATTTATCCAACCAGAATCACGTAAAAATGAAATGATCAATAATTTTATCAAACCTGGTCTAGAAGATTTAGCTGTATCACGTACGACATTTTCATGGGGAATCCCTTTATCAAATGATCCAAAACATGTGGTTTACGTATGGATCGACGCTTTATCAAACTATATCACCGCTTTAGGGTATGGTTCAGACGATGATAGCTTATTCCAAAAATACTGGCCGGCAGATGTTCATATGGTCGGAAAAGAAATCGTTCGTTTCCACACGATTTATTGGCCGATCATGTTGATGGCTTTAGACTTACCATTACCGAAGAAAATTTTCGGTCACGGTTGGTTATTGATGAAAGACGGAAAAATGTCTAAATCTAAAGGGAATGTCGTTTATCCTGAGATCCTTGTTGATCGCTATGGTCTAGATGCGCTACGTTATTACTTATTACGTGCGATTCCATTTGGCAGTGACGGAGTCTTTACACCAGAAGATTTTGTTTCTCGTTTAAATTATGATCTAGCGAACGATTTAGGTAATCTATTAAACCGTACGATTGCTATGATCAATAAATATTGTGAGGGACATGTTCCAGCATATGCTTCAAAAGTGACGCCATTTGATAGCGAGTTATCAACAACCGCTGCAAATGTGATTGGTAAATATCATGAAGCAATGGAAAAAATGGAATTTAACACAGCAATTGCTGAAGTTTGGACATTGATTTCACGCGCTAATAAATATATCGATGAAACACAACCATGGGTTTTAGCGAAAGATGAAGAAAAGAAAAATGAGTTGGACAGTGTTATGGTTCATTTAGCTGAAAGCTTACGTATCGTAGCGATTTTATTACAGCCTGTGATGACAGAGACTCCGACAAAAATCTTTGAACAATTAGGGTTAGATCCTGAAACAATGAATATGGAAGCAATCCATTTCGGTGAGTTTCCAACAGAAATTAAAGTTGTTGCGAAAGGAACACCTATTTTCCCTCGTTTAGAGATTGACACTGAAGTGCTATATATTCAAAAGAAGATGGCTCAAAATGCCCAAACAACAACAGAAGAAATCAAATGGGACCCAGAAGAAACAGAGCTTATTTCAACAAAAGAAAAAGAAATCAAGTATGAAGATTTTGATAAAGTAGAATTAAAAGTAGCAGAAGTCATTGATTGTAAAAAAGTCAAAGGGGCTGATAAATTGCTACAGTTCCGCTTAGATGCAGGCGATGAACAAGATCGTCAAATTCTTTCTGGGGTTGCAGAATTTTATCCAGATCCAAGTGCCTTGATTGGTAAAAAAGTTGTGATTGTAGCAAACTTAAAACCAAGAAAAATGCGTGGACAGATCAGTCAGGGAATGATTCTTTCAGCCGAATCTTCAGACGGTAAATTACAAATCATTGATGCACCAAAAGATATGCCAAACGGAGCAAGTATCGCATAGTTGAGGTGTGAAAATCATTAAACCAAAAATAATCAGAGTATTTGTCTAATAACAAAATTAGGCAGATGTTCTGGTTTTTTTTAGATAAATCGAATATTTTGGAAAATATCGCTAAAATTTATATCAAAAGGATATATTTTATTGTATCATTATGATAGAACCAAAAAAATTGAGTTACTAAACAAGGAGAATGTTTGATGAAGATGAAGAAGTACATGTTGGGGATTATAACAGGAGTTGCGATTTTTTTATTAGCAGCCTGTGGATCGGATCCAAGAAAAGAATTTACTAATGCGTTTCTTAATTCTAAGGGAGACGAGTATAACGCAGCTAGTTTTGAAATGAAGATTAAAGACTTAGAGTATGATGGTGATGAAGGCGGCGCGTATGTCAAAATGTTCGCTAGCCAATTAAAAGATATGAGTATCGACGGAAAGTATGCGATCGATGAAAAAACAGATGCAATGGAAATGGAAATCACAGCAAATCTATTTGGCGAAAAATTACCATTCCAATTTGTTGGAGATAAAGACAAGTACTTCATGTCGACTAGTTTTGTTTCAGGAATGCTGGATATAGCCAATTCATTTAATTATCCAATAGAACTAAGTAAAAGCGATTTGAATAAATTAAAAGGAAAATATATCGATATTGCTGAAGCTGGCGATACACTTACTTCAGGTGAATTGGACAAAAAAGCCAATCCATTGAAGAACAAAACCTTTACAAATGCTGAGGATTCTAAAATGGGTCGCGAAATGAAGAAGCTGATCGAAAGCTTCGATAAAAAATCATTTACACAAGATAAAGATGTTGTGACACATACATTCACCAAAAAAGAAATTATTAAAATGCTAGAGAAAATCGATGAAGTTGCCAAAGAAGATAAAGACTACAAAAAATCAGGCGATGCCAAAGAAATGAAAGATGCGATCAAATCTTTAAAAAATGATTTGGATAAAATGGATATCAAGATCAGTATCAACCAAAAAACAAAAGCACTTGATATGGAAATGGTATTAGCTGCAACAGATGAAGACGATGCTAAAATGAGTATTGTGATGACAATGGCTGTTACACCACAAAAAAATAGTGGAAAGATCAAGATGCCAAGTAAAAAAGAAATCATCAGTCAAGATGAATTAGAAGCTATTTTGTCTAATATTACTGGAGCAGCAACAGATGATTCTGAGCTAGATTTAGAGGATGACTCAATTGATTATAGTGATTTAAAAGATGATCCTGAAATTCAAAAATTGATGGATGAGCAATTAGCTGCAATGATCAAACAAATCGAAGCTAACCCAAGTGCCGTAACAGAAGAAAATGCGAAAGAAGCACGTGAAGGCGCTAAAGAAATTTTCAATGAAGAGCAAATGAAAAAATTAAACGAAGCCTTGGATAAAGCATTAAAAGGTGGAGCGATTTAAAAAAAGAATGAAAACGATGTTTTCTGCAGCTAAGTCCAGACTGGCTAGCGCAGAGAGCATCTTTTTTTGTATATTCAGATGCAATTGAGTGGACTATAATAGGTAATAAGAATCTATCGGCTAAAGGAGAAAAACATGTGTGTATTTTGTGACGTAACAGATTTTGTGATAGAAAATGATTTAGCTGGTGCTTTTTATGATCGATTTCCTGTTAGTAAAGGACATTTATTAATTATACCGAAAAAACATAAAATGGACTATTTCGATTTATCTATAGCGGAAAAGGGTGCAATTGACGAATTACTCAAAGTTGCTAAAAAAATAGTAGAAGAAAGCTATCGACCAGATGGTTTCAACATTGGGACAAATTGTGGCATCAATGCAGGTCAAAGTATTATGCACTGTCATATACATTTGATTCCTAGATATGTTGGTGACATGACAAATCCAAAAGGTGGAGTAAGAGGCGTGATCCCATCAAAACAACAGTATTAAAAATGGAGGGAATGTGGAATGATTCTAAGAGAGTTGACTTCAACAGATGAACAAAAGTATTTGGCATTTGTCAAAGAATGGACAAATGCAGGAGCCTCTAAAATAACACCATCCTCTGTTCATTTAAATGGGCTAACCTTTCAAGAGTGGCTAGTGAAACTTGAAAAAGATAAACTTAGTGAACAGAACGATTTTGTTCCAGCAGAGACACTCTTTCTGGAAGTAGCGAACAAATTAGTTGGAGCTGTTCAATTAAGATACAAGTTGACCGAGGGACTAGTACAAATTGGCGGCAATATTGGTTTTGGTGTCGTGCCTTTTGAACGGGGAAAAGGGTATGCTAATGTGCTACTTGCTCAATCACTAGAAATTTTTCAAAAGCGTGGATTTTCTAAAGTAATGCTTACCTGTGACAAAAATAAATATGGGCTCAAAAAAACAATCCAAAAAAATGGAGGTATATTGTCCGCTGAATATTTGGTTGAAGGAACCATAGTTCAGCGATTTTGGATTGAGTTAGCAGTGGCAAAAAAAATAGCGAGTAAAGGGTTGAAACAGAAGAAATTCCTGTTTAGTTAGAGGGATCAACCGCTTCTGTTTCTACCATATTTTTAGAGGAGCGGAACGCATTTGGCGAAAATCCAGTATATTTTTTAAAGGCACGGCTAAAATAAGCTGCATCAGTATATCCAACCATTTGAGCTAGCTCTCCGATAGAAACCGTCTTATTTTCTAAAATAGTGATAGCCTGATTGAGTCGATAACTGGTTAAATAATCAGAAAAAGTAATTCCCATTTTTTCTTTAAATAAAGTCCCTAGATGTTGGCGGCTGACATGCATGATGTCTGCAAGTTCCGTTAATTTGATTTCATCCATATAGTGATCGGCAATATATTTTTGAGTGAAATCAATATAATCGTAATGTTGTTCTAATTCCTCCAACAGTTGATAAAGCTTTTTATTAGATTCAAGAATGCCAGCTGTTTTGAATTTATTAGTGATTTGCCCAATACTGTCTTCAACAGGCGTTCGCTCAAATGAAGAACCACCGATGTAACCGTGAGCCGTAGTTTGTTTAAACATATAGTCTGCATCAAACGGACTATCCACAGGTCCACCATAAATCATGCGAATGACTTTTGGATCGACTTTTTCACAGATGGCAAATAATTCATTGGCTATTTTTTTTCCAGCTTCTAAAGATAGAATCTTTTTTGCACCAACTGTTCCACCACCAGTCAGGCCTAAATGAACACAAATGATATCAGCACCTGCAGCTAACATTTGTTTTGTTTGTGTTTGATTGAAGACAAAGGCGATTGTCAGTAGCCCTAATTCATGTGCAAGTTTAATAGAGGCAACTTCTTGGTCGTAACTTAAATTATTTTCGTCTAACCATTCTCTAAATTGACCATCAAACATCCCCACAGTTGGGAAGTTATTGATTCCAGCAAAGCCATTTGCTTTTATTGCCAGTAGCCATTCTTTTTTATTGATTGTAGGATCAGTTCCGTTAAAGCCAAAGAAGACTGGACTATTTTTTACTCTAGGCAAAATCTCTCTTCGACCATAGTCCATCACCATCTCATTAGCATTCGAAAAAGGCAGCCAGCCTGCCAAGGAGCTAACCCCCATTTGTCGAAATTTTCCAGAATTCAATGCTAAAATGAAGTCAGCACCACCATTTTCGGCAACTTTTGCGGCTAAACCTGAGCCCGCTGCCACGCCGATAACTCGTTTTCCAGCTTGAACCTGTTTTTTAAGCTGAGTCATTTGTTTTTGTTCCACTTTAAGCAACCCTTCCTGTAAGCTTTTCTTTATTATAAACGGAAATCATTATAAAAGAATGGGTGTGGGACAAAAGTAAAAAACACTGTTGTTTCACACCCTAAATACGAATAAACAGTGGGAGAAGAAGCAACCCCTTCGGAAATAAGCTGAAATTCACAAAAATTTGAAGAGCAATTTTCGTGAATTCTTTCTTATTTCTCGGGGTTAAACACTCCTGTCCCAACCTCATTTTTTTTCAGTTAAATTTAACGAATGTTCTTAAATGCTTGAGTTTGTTCTTTGATTCCTTTTTCAGCAGCAAATCGTTCAATGCTTGAAGCGCCGAAAAAGCCATGAACACCAGTTGTATGCTCTATGATGTATTGAGCATCTTCTGGTTCTGCGATTGGTCCACCATGACAGATCACCAAGATTTCTGGGTTGATTTCTTTGGCTGCGTCTGCAATTTCTTGAACACGTTTGGCAGATTCTTCTAACGTTAGAGCGGTTTGGGCACCAATACTTCCTTTAGTTGTTAGTCCCATGTGAGCTACGATCATGTCTGCACCGGCTTGTGCCATTTTTCGTGCTTGCTCAGGATCAAAAACATATGGTGTTGTTAAAAGATCTAATTCGTGAGCTTTCGCAATCATTTCAACTTCTAAATCATACCCCATACCTGTTTCTTCTAAATTTTGTCTGAAGACGCCATCAATTAATCCTACGGTTGGAAAATTTTGAACACCGGAAAAACCTTGTTCTTTTAATTGTTTCAAGAAGACATCCATTACACGAAATGGATCAGTCCCGCATACCCCTGCTAAAACTGGTGTTTTTTCGACGACTGGAAGGACTTCTGCACCCATTTCCATGACGATTTGGTTGGCATCGCCATAAGATAATAATCCAGCGAGCGAACCGCGTCCAGCCATTCTGTAACGTCCTGAATTGTAAATAATCAGCATATCCGTTCCACCTGCTTCAGAACTTTTGGCGGTGATCCCGGTTCCTGCTCCCACGCCTAATAAAATGTTTCCTGCAGCGATTTGTTGACGAAAGTCGGCTAAGATTTCTATTCTTGTTTTTCTCATGAGTTCGTTCCTCCTAAATTTAAAAGCTGAAAGAGTTCGTTCAGTCTCAACTAGAAAATAGAAAAAAATAACTGAGATGCTTTTTGTTTCATTTAGTTTTTATCTTTTTCTCGAGAGACTAGCTCTTGAAGCTAGAGATAATGATTTTGTGTATTCATTAATTGAGTTAAGTTTTCCGCAGCAGCTGTTGCAAATTGCGGATCATTGATAGTGTAATTTAGTGAAATGATTTCCACTAAAGGATTGTTGATGTTCGCTGTTAAGGTATCAAATAGGACTTGGTCGATGGTTGGAGCATAGAACTCATGGCCTTTACTATCCAAACTAGACAGACCTTTTAGCGGCAGCATCAAAATGCTTTTGCTTGTTACTTGATTTAATTTTTCAGCAATTTTTTCACCAAGCTTTTTATTTTCTTCTGCGGTGGTTCGCATCAAGGTAACCATGGGATTGTGTTGATAAAAAAGTTGATCTTGGTATTTTTCAGGAATAGTGTCTACTGCACCAAAGTTTACCATATCAAGTGCGCCTAAAGATATAACTTGAGGAATTCCAGTTATGGCCGCCGCTTCTAAACGATGTTCTCCACCAGGCATATTGCCGCCAAATAATTCATCACACCATTCAGTTGTTGTCAGATCTAGTACGCCAGCGATATGACCATCTGTAATCAATTTTTCCATAGACTTGCCGCCAGCACCGGTAGCGTGGAATACAAGTACCTCATAACCCTGCTCTTCTAACAAGCGTCTACCAACTTCAACACTTGGTGTTGTTACACCAAACATACTTGCGGTAATGACTTTTTTCTCGGACACTTGTTCAGTGCTTAGATTAATGACCATTCCGCTAATCGCATTCGCTGCGTTGGTAAAAATCTTCTTGGAAATGGAGTTGAGACCAGCGACATCGACAATTGATGGATACATGAAAATATCACTTGATCCTACATAGCCACTAACATCACCAGCAGCTACTGTAGAAATTATCAATTTAGGAACACCAATCGGTAGGGCTCGCATGCTTGGTGCGACCATTGACGTTCCACCTGAGCCGCCGGCAGATATGATTCCATCAAATTTACCTTCACTATATAATTGTGGCAGTAAAACTTCTAATCCTTGGGCGATTGCTTTGGTTCCTTGGGCTCGGTCTCTATTCGCAGCTATTTCTGTGAGATCAGTTCCAGCTGCTTGAGCGATTTGCTGATTGGTAATGTCAGGTTCAAATGCAGGGGAGAAAATACCTGTATGGATCAAAAAAGTATTTAGGCCTGTTTTTTCAATCTGTTCTTTGATAAACAGGAATTCTTCAGATTTGGAATCAAAGGTTCCAGCTATCGCTACAGTTCTTTTATTCATGATAATGCTCCTTTCGATAATTTTGTTTACGTTTTCATTATAGAAGGTCTATTCTAAGAAAGATATGGATTATTGTCATCTGAAATAGGATTTATGTCATATGAATGTGGATAAAAAAACTCCACTCATAATGTTGAAGCAAAACATGAGCAGAGAAAAGTATTAAAATTTTAATTTTTTAGTTGATTTAAGTCTATGGAAACGAGTCGGTAACAACATGATCATTATGGCATAAGGAACGCTAATGATCGACCAAGTCAGGTTTCGGCTCAAGCTGTTATTTTTGTATAGCCAATGAAGTAAAAAATGTAACCCTAAGATACTAAAGGCGACAAAAATCAAAACGGTATAGGTCGGCTCATTCTTTATGATAGCTCTAAGAATACTGCCAACTAGAGGAACCAAATAAAAATAGGCACTGGTTAAGGAAATCCGCCAACTTTTTGCGACTGTTCCAAGATTTATCAAGAAAAATGCAATAGACAATAAGAGTCCAAGAGGCGGAAAAAAGGCGATCAAAGCAGAATAGACAGCGCCCCATAAAAGCATTAGGGGACCTTTGACAATTGCCGCAATAACAATAAAAATCGCGATCAGAAGAAGCTGTTGTGTCATTGATCCATAAGCTAATAAACCAAATAGAATCAGTAATACCCAGTGCCAAATCGTATTAACTTGAGGTTTTCGATTAATCGTTACGTTCTTTCGGATCGTTGTTTTGAGAAAGTCAGATTCTTCGAAGAAATTTTTCAAACAGCATTCCCTCCTATCAAATTAAAAACCAGACTGGAATTAAGTTTACTGCTGAAAAACGATAATAAAATCGGACTAAAGTCTGTTTTTTGAATGATCTTCAATAACTATTTATTTTTAAGCAATTCAGAAAGCTCTCTAACATAAGGCAGAAACACCTGTTTCATACCACGAGAAATTGCTGTATAAAGAATCTTTTTTTCTCGTTCCGTTGTTCCATAGCGTACGGTTGAAGGGTCATGAATGATCACATTGTCAAATTCAAGTCCTTTTGCCATATCGATGGAAAGAATTTGAGCCTTAATAGTGATGTTTTCTTTAATCAGCTGTTGTTCTAATTCTTCTGCTTCTATTCCAGTTTTTGTAATGATCACGGTCGCTTCTTCAGGAGATAAGGAAGCTAAAAGTGAAGTGAGCGTTTCTAAGTAAGTATCTTGATTTTCACAAGGAATAAACTTAGGTTTCTCACCATCTTTTCGGATCGATACGATTTTGAGCTTTTCATGATTTGTTACTAAAGTTTGGAAAAGTTGCGTGATTTCCTTGCTTGAACGGTAACTATTCAATAATTGATAAGAAGTGACTGAACGGCTAGAAGCAGATAATAACTCTTTCAATTCCATAAAACTGATCGATGTATTGAAGATAGCCTGATTTTCATCTCCTGCCAAAGTAAAGTTAGCTTGCGGGAATAGTTTTAGCAGTAGAAGAATTTGAGCTTCAGTATAATCTTGGACCTCATCCACTAAAATAAAAGCCATTTGTCGATTAGATAAATCTTCAATATATTTATCTTTGATCAGTAGTAAGCTTACGACTTCGTCTGCAGTATAAGCTGACGAGGTTCTTTTATAAGGTACGCGTGTGTATTGTTGATACAACGCTTCAAAGAGTAACCATTGATCAAACCACGACGTATCAGCAATTACATCAGCAACTTTACGGTATTTTTTTTGCAACCGTTGCAATGCAAATTCCGTCAGTTGTTCTTCATCATCTTCGGTAAATATCATATCAAAATAACGCAACTGTTCCGCTTCAGTCAGATCTTGCATTTGATCGATCATTTTTTTGGACTTAGATTGTTTAATCAGATAACGATTCCATAAGCTGGATAATTTTTCTTTTGTTGCAGATAATCTGTCTCTGATCGATAAAGTATTCGGTGTTTCTTGATATAAATTAAAAATCAGTTCAGCGGAGAAAATTGGTTTACCTTTGAATAAAATCGGTTGGAACAAAGATTGTTGAATCAGCGTTGGATCATCGGATGACTGAATAAATGCAGCAAATGTTTGAGATTGGATGACTTTCTGCTGAGAATTCACTTGTTCCGCTGTGATCCGATTGAAATATGCGGCTTCACTTTCGATCGGCTTTTTTTCACGAAAGGTAAATTTTAGAAATTGCAGTAAGGTTAGATTTAAAGGGTTTCGCTCACCTAAATTTGGTAATACCTGGGAAATGTAATCGATAAATGTCGAATTTGGCGAAAGTAGTAAAATATCATCGGCCGTAATTTGTGTCCGATGATTGTAAAGTAAATAAGCAATTCGCTGCATGATAGCAGATGTTTTGCCGCTACCAGCAATCCCGTTGACTAAAAGCAGTGGATGACGTTCATCACGGATAATCTCATTTTGCTCTTGTTGGATCGTTGTTGTAATATCTTTCATATATTGAGAAGAATCTGCTTCCAATGAATGGAGCAAAATATCATCTTGAATCGCTAGACTCGTATCAAAGAAATTGATTAAACGATCCTCTTCGATGATTAATTGTCTTTTCAGATTTAAGGCTACAGGAATCTCTGTTTTATTAACTAAATAACTGCTGTCACCTAAAACATTATTATAAAAAAGAGAAGCGATAGGTGAACGCCAGTCATAGATTCGTGAATCTCCATCCAAATTAGTAAAATCATTCATGCCAATATAAAACACATCACGATCGTCATCAGTATCTAGAAATGTTACATCGATTTTTCCAAAATAAGGAACTTTTAGTAAACGCTCGACTTTTTCAAGTTGCATAGCTGCAGTTGCATTTTGGATGTTCAACTGATCGATTTCTCTATTTTTCATCTCCATCATGGCAAATGTTTCCAGATTATCTGAGTAACTATCAAAATTTAATTTTGTATCACCACCAAATTGCTCCAATACTGATTTTCCTGTAGTGCTAACTTCGTCAATAGCAGCTTGGTATGTTTCTCTGGCTTGACTTAATTCTTCATAAACCTGTTGCAAATGTTGGGTTTCTTGTGTGTGATCATTTGACATATTGATTCCTCCTGACATAAATTGCCGTGACCGAATAGTATAAGCTATTTTTTTTGATAATGCAATTATAAGAAGCTGATAATTTATCGGAGCTGTCCATTCAGCTTTTGGGTAAAATGTGATAAAGTATAGAAGATAGACAAGCAATTATAGTAGAATTAGGATGCTGCACTATTTAGCTATGCGGACTGCCTAATAAGCTTTTGCTTTGAAACATGCCAAGAAACACAACGAAGAACTGAGTTGATGTTGAATGGTACAAGGTGAAGCGAAGTGGAACGTTGTTACCATATGTTATCTAGCTACGCAGGCTAGCTCCTCGGAAAAAAGATAAATTATGAATGAGGCAAAAAGCGCCTCAGTCATAATTTCCTATTTTCCTGTCAGAGCTGAACGAGCCTGATACGCTTTTATTGTTACCTAGCTACGCGGGCTAGCTCTTCGGGAAAAAGATAAAAATAGTTTGTGGTAAAAAGCACCACAATCGATTTTTCCTATTTTCCTGTCAGAGCTGAACGAGCCTACTACGCTTTTATATTAAGGAGTGAATGAACATGATTTTTGATTCTCATACTCATTTAAATGCAGAACAATTTAACGAAGATATTCCAGAAACAATTGAACATGCGAAAGAATTAGGTGTAACCGAAATGGCGGTAGTTGGTTTTGATACACCGACGATCGAAAAGTCTCTGGAACTTAGCCAACACTATAAAGAAATCCAAAGTATTATCGGTTGGCATCCAACAGAAGCCGGAAGTTATACGCCTGATATCGAGAAAAGACTACAGCATTTACTAACAACGCCAAAAGTAGTAGCACTTGGCGAAATCGGCTTAGATTATTACTGGATGGAAGATCCAAAAGAAGTTCAGGAACGTGTTTTTAGACGTCAAATCGCAATTGCCAAAGAAATGAATCTACCAATCAGCATCCATACACGAGATGCAATGGAAGATACGTATAAAATTTTAAAAGAAGAAGATATTCGGGATATTGGCGGAATCATGCATAGTTTCAGTGGCGATCCTGAATGGATGGAAAAATTTCTAGATATGGAGATGCATATTTCTTTAAGCGGTGTTGTGACGTTTAAGAAAGCATTAGAGGTTCAAGAAGTAGCTAAAGCTGTTCCTTTGGATCGTTTATTGGTGGAGACAGACGCACCATACTTAGCCCCAGTCCCTTATCGAGGCAAACGCAATGAACCAGGTTATACTCGTTATGTAGTAGAAAAAATTGCAGAACTAAGAGAAGTTCCTTTTGAAGAGATAGCGAAGCAAACAACAATTAATGCGCATCGCTTATTCAGGTTAGCTGAATGACAGATAAGTTGAGGATTGAAGAAGTTATTGTCGTTGAAGGGAAAGACGATACTAGACGTATTCAAGAAGTTGTGAATGCTGATACGATTGAAACAATCGGCTCAGCGATCAATGAGGATATTTTAGAACAAATCGAACATGCACAAGAAACGCGTGGTGTCATCATTTTTACTGATCCAGATTTTTCAGGGGAAAAAATTCGTAAAACAATTATGGAAGTTGTACCCGATGCCAAGCATGCGTTTCTCTCTCGTCAGCTTGCTGCACCTAAGAAACGAGGAAATAGTTTAGGTGTGGAGCATGCTAGTGATGAAGCGATTTTGGAAGCATTAGAGAAAATAGTTACCCCAGTCAATGGGGCAGATGATTATCAAGAAATCCCTAGACAAACCTTGATAGAGTATGGTTTAATAGCTGGGGCTCGTGCAAAAGAACGTCGTGAAAAATTAGGCGACGAATTGCGTATTGGCTACACCAATAGTAAGCAATTGACCAAACGCTTGAAAATGTTTCGGATTACAGAAAAAGAACTGATAGAGGCAATGAATAGTATAAATGAAACACCTAATGAAAAATCGGAGGAATCAATTTGACAGAGTATAAAGAAATAGCCACCCCTTCAAGAACCAAAGAAATTTTGAAGCAACATGGCTTTTCATTTAAAAAAAGTTTAGGACAAAACTTTTTAACAGAACCGAATATCTTACGTAAAATCGTTGAAACAGCTGGAATAGATACCCACACGAATGTTGTAGAAGTAGGGCCTGGAATTGGTGCTTTAACTGAACAATTAGCTAAAAATGCGGCACAAGTTTTAGCTTTTGAAATCGATGATCGCTTGATCCCAGTCTTAGAGAATACAATGAGTCCGTATCAAAATGTTACAGTGGTTCATAATGATGTATTGAAAGCCGATTTAGTGGGCACTACAAAGGAAGTCTTTGAGCAAGAGCTTCCAATCAAAGTAGTAGCTAATCTTCCTTATTACATCACTACACCAATCATGATGCACTTTTTAGAATCTGATTTAGAAGTAGAAGAAATGATCGTGATGATGCAAAAAGAGGTTGCGGATCGAATATCTGCAAAACCAGGAACAAAAGCTTACGGGTCGTTATCGATTGCTGTTCAGTATTTTATGGAAGCGAGCATTGCGTTCATTGTCCCCAAAACTGTGTTTATTCCACAACCGAATGTTGACTCAGCAATCATCAAACTGACGAAACGAGAGCAACCTGCTGTGGCTGTAACCAATGAGAAAGAGTTTTTCAAATTAACCAAAGCCTCATTCCAATTACGCCGTAAAACATTATGGAACAATTTGATTCATTTTTATGGTAAAGAGGAGGAAACAAAAGCTTGGTTAACAGAAAGCTTAACCGAAGCAAAAATCGATCCATCACGCCGAGGAGAAACATTATCCTTGGAAGAATTTGGTCGTTTGAGTAATACCTTAGAAAAAAATCATTAACTGGAAGATAGATTGAGAAAAGAAGCTCTATGCTTTTCTCAGTCTATTTTTTACCTTATGCATAATGTGAAGGGATATACTTGGAATCAGAAAGAAAATCTAATTTATTTTGACTTTATGTAAAATTATTGGATTGGGTTATTGACTTTTTCAAAATATCAAGCATAATTACATTTAGAAAGCGCTTTCTATTGTTAGGAGTGAGACCGTGGAAAATAAAAAAACAAGAAATGTTACTTGGATGTTGGCAGCTATTTTTCTAGGATACACTTGTATTTATGTAGATAAAACGACAATTGGCATGTCTCTAGTGACTATTGCAACTGATTTAGGCTTCGACCCTCAGCAAAAAGGGTTGATATTAAGTGCTTTTTTTCTAGGCTATACGATTTTTCAAATTCCATTTGGGTATTTATCCAGTAAGATCGGGACAAGAAAAATGATGATTGCTTCTGTTTTTTTAGTTGGAATTTTCCTTTTTTTATTTGGTTTTGGCTTTTCATTATTATATTTGATTTTTATTCGCTTTATGACAGGAGCCGTTGCGCATTCGGGTTATCCATCCTCTGTAAGTACCTTTATTTCACAAGAGTTACCAATGGAAAAACGAGGTCCGGCGCAATCTACGATGATCGCTTCCTCAGGTTTTGCGGCAATCGTAGGACCACTATTGATTGCACCATTGTTGCTTCAGGTGGGCTGGCATAAGACGTATTATTTTTTAGGAGCGGCTGTATTATTGATTGCTGTTTTAATGTACGTTGTGATTCCAAAAGAATTTGGCGGTATAAAGGAACATCTGCAAAATAAGGCGGCGATTTCATTTCGAGAAGTATTGAAAGATCGAAATGTCTGGATTTTGATTTTTGCCGCTTTTTTCATCAATGCGGCGATTTATGGGCTGAATGGGTGGATGGCGACTTATCTTGTAGAAGCTCATGGTCTTGGGTTATCTCAAACTGCTTGCGTAACAGCTGTCATTGGCTTTTTCACAATGGTTGCAGCGATGGTTGGCGGTGTTATGGTAAATAAATTTTTCATTGGTAAAGAGAAAAATGTTATTTTTGTGGCAACCGTAGGCGGTGGGATTTTTGCTGTGTTGGTTTCAGTCGTCGGCACATTTGTATTGAGTATGATCGCATTAACACTCGCTGTTTCCTGTGCTAGTTTAGCATTTGCAACGTTGATGAGTATTCCATTGAAACTATTTCCATCAGATGAAGTTTCTGCAAAATATGCAACGATTAATGCAATCGGTGTTTCAGGCGGTTTTGTTGCTCCAACGATTATTGGAGCCCTGATTCAATTGTCAAATGGTGCTTTCTTCAGTTCCTTCTTATTTATAGGCATTTCATTTGTAGTTGCAGGAACTATCACCTTACTGGTTCAAAAAAAGAAAGAATCCTAGTTCAGGGTTTTGAAAAAATAAAAAGGGTGTGAGAAAATGTGTACAGGTATCACAGTTAAGTCAAAAGCAGGCAATAGTTATTGGGGGCGAACCCAAGAATTTAATTTATTAATGGAATATGATGGTGCAATTATTCCCAGGAGCTATGACTTACATGTTTCATTAGATCATTTCTTAACACAATATGCTGCAATGGGCGTGGCACTTGCTGGACATCCATTATTGGTAGACGGTGTTAACGAAAAAGGATTGATGGGTGGCTCGTTTTACTTTGGCAATTATAATCGCTATATTGAATCAGAAAAAATTCGTGCTAAGGGTAAACTACCTTTAGCAGGAGCCGAATTTGTAACCTATGCCTTGACGAATTATGCTTCTGTGGCTGAAATCAAAGAGCGGGTAAATCAGGATACGGCGATTGCTATTGTTGATAATCAGATGGGAATTCCCCAGCATTATGTATTTCAAGATGAATCAGGTGCATCGGTTGTGGTTGAGCCTTCAATCGATGGTGGCTATGAAGTTTATGACAATCCAGTAGGAGTGTTTACCAATAGCCCAAAATTTGACTGGCATTTAACGAATCTTCAGAATTATGTCGGGCTTAGTGATCTAATAGCACCTGATATTCAGATGGAAGAACTTCATGTTTTTTCAAATGGTAAAGGTTCTGGTTTACGCGGGATTCCGGGAGATTTCACACCCCAATCACGGTTTATTCGAGCGGCATTTTTGAAGCATTTTTCAGAAAAAGTCGAAGATGAACAAGCAGTTGAACAAATTTTTCATATTTTAGATAGTTTTGATATTCCAAAAGGTGTTGTTAAAGTTAGTTCGGATACAGATGTACAATATACGCAATATACTAGTGCTTATGACAGTAAAGAAAAGCAAATGTACATTCATTTGTACGAGAATCGTATGATCCAGACATTGTCTTTGAATGCTGGAATATTGGACAGCTCTGAACCTCAATATTTTGAATTGAAGACTGAACAACAGTATTATTCAATGCCTAAAAAAGAATAGAATCGACTTAATTTAAATTAGATGAAAGAGAATTACGGGAGAGACTAGTCATAGCACCGAAGGAATAAATGACCAGTGACGCAAAACATTGATCATGAAGATCTCAGGTAAAAGGACCGTAGTTGGACATTACTCTGGAAAGCGGAAGCACCGAAGGAGCAACTCTTCAAGATGAAGACGAATCTCTCAGGTTTTGTACAGAGGAACAGGCATTTCTTTAAGATGCCTGTTCCTCTGTTTTTATATAGTTATTTTTGCTTGGAGGTGTCATCAAAACGAAGAAATAAAAATACAAAGAAGCAAAGGAGTAGAGAAGATGGATCTAAAAACACCTTTATATGACGCACATCTTGAAGCAGGCGGGAAGATGGTTCCATTCGCAGGTTACACGCTACCTGTCCAATATAAAGATAGTGGTGTGATAAAAGAACATTTAGCTGTTCGCAATCAAGTTGGATTATTTGATGTTTCCCATATGGGGGAAGTTGTTTACGAGGGAAAAGATGCTTTAGCGAATTTGCAGTATTTATTAACAAATGATTTTAGCAATTTAGAAATAGGTCGTGTTCGATATACCTTGATGTGTAATGAAAATGGTGGGGTAATCGATGATCTATTAGTGTATAAATGTAGTGAAGAGAAATATCTACTGGTAGTCAACGCAGCAAATAGAGCTAAAGATGTTGCTTGGATGACAGCGCACTTATTCGGTGAAGTTGAATTTTCTGATCAATCCGATCAGTTTGTTCAGATCGCATTACAAGGATCTTCTGCTAAAGAAATTATAGCGGAATTAACGAAAGAAGAAGAAATTCCAAAAAAATATTATAGTTTTACTGAACAAGCCAATGTTGGCGGTGTAACTTGTATTTTATCTCGAACGGGTTATACAGGGGAGTTTGGCTATGAGTTATACTGTAAACCGGAAGATGGACTTAAATTATGGAATCGGTTAGTAGAAACAGGTCAAGAATACGGTATTATCCCCTGTGGTTTAGGTGCACGTGATACGCTACGTTTAGAGGCAGGAATGCCACTTTATGGGCATGAAATGTCTGAAGAAATTACACCGCTTGAAACAGATCTAGGTTTTGCGGTCAAAATGAAAAAAGAAGATTTTATTGGCAAACAGGGCATACTTGATAAAGGAGAACCTAAAATTACTCGGATCGGTTTACAGTTAACGGATCGTGGGATCGTTCGTGAAGGAGCCGATGTTTATTTTAAAGGGGATAAGATTGGCCAAACAACCTCAGGTACGATGTGTCCATTTATCAATAAAGCTTGTGCAATGGCTTTAGTGGAAAAAGGAATCGTAGAAATTGGTTCACCAATCGAAGTAGAAGTTAGAGGTAAGAAAATTGCGGCTGAAGTTGTAACAATACCGTTTGTAAAAAAATAATTGGAAAAGAAGGAGTCGTTTATTATGGCAAAGGCAGAAGAATTGAAGTTTTCTAAATCACATGAGTGGGTACTTTTTGATGGAGATAAAGTTAGGATTGGTCTGTCTGATTATGCGCAAGACCAGTTAGGCGATATTGTGTTTATTGATTTACCAGATGAAGGAGATGAAGTCACAAAAGGTGAATCATTTGCGGATATCGAATCAGTTAAAGCCGTTTCAGAGGCGTATTCCCCAATCACAGCGACGGTTTCAGCAATCAATGAAGAGTTGATGGATAGTCCAGAGTTGATTAATTCTGCACCATTGGATTCATGGTTGATCGAAGTAGAGGGAGTCGAAGCAATCGAAGACTTATTAACTGCTGACGAATATAAGAAATTCTGCGAAGAATCTGAGGAGGCGTAATGAATGGGTAATTATCTTGGATCAACAGAACAACAATACCAAGACATGCTGAAAATAATCGGATTAACGGATGGTATGGATCTCTACCAAACACTTCCCAAAGAAATGATTGTAGAAAAACTTGATATTCCAGCGGGAAAATCAGAATTTGAAGTACGTCGTATTCTAGAAAAAATGGGAAAGAAAAACAAAGTCTTCTCAAGCATTTTCCGTGGTGCAGGAGCATACAATCACTATATTCCAGCTATTGTTAAGCAAATCTCAGCAAAAGAAGAATTTATGACATCCTATACCCCTTATCAACCTGAAATCAGTCAAGGGCTGCTACAGTCGATTTTTGAATATCAAACCATGATCTGTGAAATCACTGGAATGGATGCGGCCAATGCTTCAGTTTACGATGGACCAACTGCTGCGGCTGAAGCCATCAATATGTGTTTAGAGAAAAAACGGTTGAAAGTTCTGATTTCAGAAACAACGAATCCAATGACGATTCAAACAGCATTGACTTATTTTAGTTCTAGAGAAATTGAATTTATCATAGTTCCAGAAAAAGACAGTCTGACAGATTTAGCTGTCTTACAAGAAAAATTAGATGAAACAAGTGCGTGTTTCATTGTGCAACAACCAAACTATTATGGTGGGATCGAACCAGTCGAGGAAATAGGAGAATTGGTTCATAATGCGAAAGCTAAATTTATTATGGGTGTAAATCCGGTAGCCAGTACCGTTTTGAAAACAGCAGGTGAAGTTGAGGCCGACATTGCAGTAGGAGACTCACAGCCATTTGGCTTACCATTAGCTTTTGGCGGACCTTATATTGGATTTATTGCCACAAAAGAAAAAATGATGCGGAAATTACCTGGTCGGATTGCTGGAGAAACGGTGGATGAAGCAGGTAAGCGAGCATTTGTGTTAACCTTACAAGCTCGTGAACAGCATATCCGTAGAGAAAAAGCAGCCTCTAATATTTGTTCAAATCAAGCACTATGCGCATTAACGAATGCTGTTTATATGAGTACGATGGGGGCGCAAGGGATTCAGGAGGTAGCTGAGCAATGTTATAGTAAAGCTCATTATTTAGCGGATCAACTAAGTCAGATCAAAGGGGTAAAACGAAACAATGAAAGTCCGTTTTTCCATGAATTTGTTATGAGTTTTCCTGTTTCAAATGAAGCTATATTAACGAAATTAGAAGCGCATGATATCTTAGGCGGTTATCCTACAGACACAGGATTATTATGGTGCGTGACAGAAATGAATACAAAAGAACAAATCGATGAAGTAGTTGCATTGGTGAAGGAGGCGTGTGAATAATGAAATTAATCTTTGAACGCAGTGTAGACGGGTATTACAATGAAATGATCTCCCCATGTGATGTACCAACTACTAAACTTCCAGAAACCATGAAACGTCAAAAAGAGCTCCATTTACCAACACTTCCTCAACCAGAAATCAGCAGACATTATACGGAGTTAGCGAATGCAACCTTTGGGATCAATGATGGTTTTTATCCATTAGGCTCATGTACAATGAAATATAATCCAAAGATCAACGATGAAATGGCGGCTTATCCAGCTTTTGCTAATATCCATCCACTTCAGCCACAACATACGGTCCAAGGATCCCTTGAAGTTTTCACGATGGCTGAAAGTTTATTAAAAGAAATCACTGGAATGAATGCCATTACATTTCAACCTGCAGCTGGCGCACATGGTGAATTTACCAGTTTACTAATGATCAAAGCTTATCATGAAAAAAATGGCCAACCGCAACGAAATAAAATTATTGTACCCGATTCAGCTCACGGAACAAATCCTGCAAGTGTGGCAATGACAGGAATGATCACAGTTAATATTCCTTCAGATAAGCATGGTTGTGTGGACATTACAGCTTTAAAAGCAGCAGTTGGCGAAGATACAGCGGGGCTAATGTTGACGAACCCGAATACAGCAGGGATTTTTGATAAAAATATTTTAGAAATTACCAAAATCGTTCATGACGCTGGTGGATTGAACTATTATGATGGCGCAAATTTAAACGCCATTATGGGTGTGGCTCGCCCAGGTGATATGGGCTTTGACATTATTCATTTGAATTTGCACAAAACATTCTCAACGCCTCATGGCGGTGGTGGACCAGGATCCGGGGCTGTTGGTTGTAAAACATTACTAAAACCGTTTCTCCCTGATTATTATCCAGTCAAAGAAGGAACAGAAATTTCATTTACTAAACCTGAACATTCAATTGGAATGGTCAAAGGCTTTTATGGTCAATTTTCAGTATTCTTGAGAGCTTTGACATATATCTTATTTTTAGGTTCTGAAGGGATAGCCTCAGCATCTAAAAGTGCTGTACTGAATGCAAATTACATGCTTCATGAATTAAAAGATATTTTTGAAGTGCCATACGGCGAGACCTGTATGCATGAATTTGTCATCAGTTTAGACAAATTAAAAAAAGAAACGGGTGTTACAGCTTTAGATATGGCTAAAGGGATTTTAGATCATCAAATGTATCCACCGACAATGTATTTCCCATTAACGGTGCCCGAAGCTTTAATGGTTGAACCGCCTGAAACGGAATCAAAAGAAAGACTGGATGATGCAATCGCGGTCTATCGTAACCTTTATGAAGAGGCGTACAAAAATCCAGCAGCCTTTCATGACTATCCGCTACATGCTCAAATCCATCGGGTTGATGAAGTGAGAGCAGCAAGAAAACCAATTGTTCGGTATGATTTTGGAAGTGCTGATAGCTAGGTTTTTGGAGAGAAAGAAATTAGGAACTAGTTGTTCTGTTCAGTTTTTAAACTATCTAGCTTCATGAGCTAGCTCCTCGGAAAAAAGATAAACTATAATTATGGCCAAAAGCGCCATCCTTATAGTTTCCTATTTTTCAGTCGGAGCTTAATGAGCTCATTCAGCTTTTAAACTATCTAGCTTTACTGGCTAGTCTCTCGAGAAAAAGATAAAAAATAAATGAGGAAAAGAACACCTCAGTTATTTTTTCCTATTTTCTTGTCGAGACTGAGCGAGCCAGTTCAGCTTTTAAATTTATCTAGCTTCACAGAACAGTTCCCTCAACAAATAGAGAAATCATCTGAAAGTTAAAGAGCAACTTTAAGTTGATTTCCTAATTTGTTCGGGAACTAGTCGGTTCTGTTCAGCTTTTAAAGAAAGGAGGAAAGGTATGAGTTATGATTTAATTGTTATTGGTGCTGGTCCAGGTGGTTATGTGGCTGCGATTAAAGCGGCTCAATTGGGAATGAAGGTTGCTTTGGTTGAAGGGGATCGTGTTGGTGGTACTTGTTTAAATCGTGGGTGTATTCCGACGAAGGCGTTGTTACATTCTGCAGAAATTGTTCGTGAAATAAAAAATGCCAACACTGAGGGAATTCATGTTAAGGATTTACAGATAAATATGGAAGAGGTTTATGAAAAGAAAAATAAAGTTGTTGATAGTCTTGTACAAGGAATTGAAGGATTGGTCAAAGGAAATCGCATTGAGTTGATTTTTGGCAAAGCTAAAATTATCAAAGCTGGCGTAATCAAAATAGCTGGGGAAATATATGAAACGAAAAAGATTCTGATTGCAACTGGTTCAAGACCAATGATTCCACCGATTCCTGGTAGTGATTTGCCAGGTGTTGTAACAAGTAATGAGCTTTTAGCTGAGCCAAGTAATTGTAAAAGTTTGGTTATTATCGGTGGTGGTGTGATTGGCGTAGAATTTGCAACGATTTTTAATGCACTAGGTTGCGCTGTGACAATTATCGAAACAGCAGATACGTTGCTTCCAAATTTTGATAAGGAGCTATCTAAAAAATTAGCAATGACTCTAAAAAAACAAGGGATCAAGATTGCAACAAAGTCGATCGTTACCGATATTTCTAAAAATCAACAGTTGACTTGCACCTACGCTACTAAAGGAAAGGAAGAAACTGTCACTAGTGATGTGGTCTTGATTGCGACAGGACGAAAAGCCAGTTTTGCCAATTTATTTGAGTCTGAATTAGATCTAAAAATAGAGAATCAGACAATTTGGGTAGATGAAACCTTTGAAACCTCTATTAAAGGTATTTTCGCAATCGGTGATGTAGCTAGCCGTGGAACGCAATTAGCACACCTAGCTTCAGCTCAAGGAGTAAATGCAGTTTTAGGGATGAATCAACAACCAGTTGAATACAATTTAGAGATCATTCCATCTTGTGTCTATACATCACCAGAAATAGCGTCTGTTGGTATGACAGAAATCGAAGCAAAAAATATAGGTCTCTCAGTAAAAGTTGGGAAATATAATATGGCGGGTAATGGAAAAACAATGATTGCTGGAACTGGATTAGGTTTCATTAAAGTGATTGCTGATGCGGAAAACGGAAAAATCATCGGTGCTCAATTAATGTGTGCTCGCGCAACTGATATGGTCAGTGAGTTTACAACAGCAATCGTAAACGGTCTATCGATTCATGAAGTGACCTCGATCGTTCATCCCCATCCAACCTATAATGAGGGTGTGGGTGAAGCCTACGAAAATCTTCTCGGACTTGGCATTCATACAATTCCAAAAAAATAACAGAAATAGGACAAATTTTCTGAAATGTTTGGTACTATATATAATAGTAGAAAAGTTTCTTGGGTGTTAGCTTTGGAGGCACTGTTGGTAAATTTAGCAACTGCAACAGTCGATCAACCGATACAGAGTCGTCACAAGTCACTTAGCTTTAAAGGAAAAGGAGAAAAATAAATGCTAACAGAAAAACAAAAAAAGTTTGCCGAAAGTCTAGAAGAAGAACTGATTCAAATTAGAAGACATCTACATCAAAATCCTGAAATTGGCTTGGATTTGCCAAACACCGTAGCTTTTGTAAAAGAAAAATTGACTGAATATGGCTATGAACCTCAATCCTGCGGAGAGTCTGGTATTACCGTATTGGCAGGTAAAAAGAGCGGTAAAACGTTCCTTTTACGTGGTGATATGGATGCTTTACCGATTCGAGAGTTGACCGATTTGCCATTTAAATCCGAAAATGGCTATATGCATGCTTGTGGTCATGATATGCATACAACCATGTTACTTGGAGCGGCTAAACTTTTAAAAGAGTTTGAAGATGAGTTAGATGGTCAAGTAAAATTACTATTTCAACCAGGCGAAGAAATTCTTTCAGGTTCAAAAGTCTGTATTGAAAATCATGTTTTAGAAAATCCTAAAGTAGATGCTGGAATGATGATTCATGTTTTCCCATTTAAAGGGATGAAGGCAGGTCAAATCATGCCAACACCAGAAGGAACATTTATGGCCAGTGCCGATTGGTTTGAAATCAATATCAAAGGACGAGGCGGACACGGCTCACAACCTGAGACGGCGATCGATCCAATTAATGTAGCAGTTCATATCTATACCGCTTTACAAGAACTTTCAGCAAGAGAAATCGGTTCAGAAGAGCGTTTTGTTTTAACGATCGGTGAATTTACTGGTGGAACTCCTGGCGCTTCAAACATTATTCCAGAAACAACCGTAATGAAAGGAACCTTACGAACATTAAAAGAAGATGTCCGCATACAAGTTAAAGAACGAATGACTGTGATGGCTGAAAATATTGCGAAAGCTTTCCGGGCTGAAGCAGAAGTGGTTTTCACTAATGAATGTACGACAAATGTGAATGATCCAGCATTGACAGCATTTACTAAAGAATCATTAACGGAAACGTTTGGTGCTGAGCGAATCGTTACCATTCCTACATCAACACCACTTATGGGAAGTGAAGATTTTGGTGAAATCAGTCAGTTGATTCCAACAACGACTGTTCTATTAGTAGCATCTGAAGAAAATATCAATCTTCATAATCCAGCGATTGTTTTTGATGAATCTGTCTTGATTGAAGGTGCCCAAGTTTATGCAGATACAGCAATGTCTTGGTTAAAAAAAGGCTGATACTGCTCATAATATGGTGAAGTGGAGGGGAAGAAGTGGTCAAGTCAGATATTGAAATTGCGCAAGAAACAACGATACTGCCGATTACTAAAGTAGCAGAAGAAATTGGTTTGAATGAAGAACAATATGAACTTTATGGCAAATATAAAGCAAAAATCGCTGTTGAAAAAATTAAAGCTGATAAAAATGGAAAAGTCATTCTAGTGACAGCAATTACGCCAACGCCAGCTGGTGAAGGGAAAACAACCACTGTTGTGGGTCTAGGTGATGCTTTGAATCGAATTGGTAAGGATGCGATCATTGCCTTAAGGGAACCTTCTTTAGGACCAGTTTTTGGAATCAAAGGTGGTGCCGCTGGAGGTGGTTATGCTCAAGTGGTTCCTATGGAAGATATCAATCTTCATTTTACAGGTGATTTCCATGCAATTGGGGCAGCAAATAATTTGCTTGCGGCAATCATTGATAATCATATTTTCCAAGGTAATGAGCTGGGGATCGATAATCGCCGAATCACTTGGAAAAGAGCTGTGGACATGAATGATCGTCAATTGAGACATATTGTGGATGGTTTAGGAGCCAGAGTTAATGGTGTTCCAAGAGAAGACGGTTTTGAAATTACGGTTGCATCAGAAATTATGGCAATTCTATGTTTGTCTAATGATCTTGATGGCCTGAAAGAAAATCTAGCCAACATCATTATTGGCTACACATATGACAATCAACCAGTTACAGCGCGCGATTTAAATGCTCAAGGTGCAATGACCGCTTTATTGAAAGAGGCGATCAAACCCAATCTGGTACAAACCTTGGAAAATAACCCTGCTTTGATCCATGGTGGACCATTTGCAAATATTGCTCACGGCTGTAATAGTGTGATTGCTACAAATACGGCTAGAAAACTAGCGGAGTATGTTGTAACCGAAGGTGGTTTTGGAGCTGATTTAGGGGCAGAAAAGTTTATTGATATCAAATGTCGGAAATCTGGAATTCGTCCTTCAGCCGTTGTCGTAGTAGCGACAGTTCGGGCCTTGAAAATGCATGGTGGTATACCGAAAGATCAGTTAGGTGTTGAAAATGTCAGTGCCCTTAAAGAAGGCTTGCCAAATCTTTTAAAACACATCGAAAATACAACGACTGTTTTTGGTTTACCAACGGTTGTAGCAATCAATAAATTCCCAACAGATACCGAAGCAGAATTGAAGCTCGTAGAAGAAGAATGTCAAAAACGCAATGTAAATGTTGTTCTTTCCGATGTTTGGGCGCACGGTGGTGCTGGTGGTGAAGAGTTAGCAAGAGAGGTTATTCGTTTAGCCGATCAGGAAAGTAATTTTTCATTTGCCTATCCAGATGAATTGCCGATCAAAGAGAAAATCAGCGCAATCGTCGAAAAAGTATACGGTGGAACCGCTGTTCGCTATGAACCGATTGCTGAAAGAGAAATTGCTAAACTGGAAAAACTTGGATTTGGCAACTTACCGATTTGTATGGCAAAGACACAATATTCATTTTCAGACGATCAAACGAAGCTAGGAAGACCAACTGATTTTACGATAACAATCAGTAATATCAAAATTTCAGCTGGTGCAGGATTTATTGTGGCCTATACTGGTAGCGTGATGACGATGCCGGGATTACCAAAAAAGGCAGCGTATGAAAAAATTGATGTTGATTCAGATGGTAAAATTACGGGATTATTCTAAGTTTCATTAAATAATGAAAAAAACCTATGTGTCTTGACACATAGTTTTTTTTCTCGTAGAATAGGTGATGTCGTATATGTCAAGACACATCGGAGGAGATTATGAAAAAGAATTCAGTTAGGCACTTAACAATTGCGGCATTGCTAGTAGCGATGGGGATCATCATTCCTATGGTTATGCCAAGGATCGTGATTGGACCTGCTTCTTTTACTTTAGCTAGTCATGTGCCATTATTTTTAGCAATGTTTTTTTCACCAGGAGTAGCTGTTGCGGTTAGTTTAGGTACTGGTTTTGGTTTCTTTCTGTCGGCGACACCGATCATTGCCTTAAGAGCATTGTCTCATTTACTTTTTGCACTGATAGGAGCATTTTATTTACAGAAATATCCAACAATCGTGTTAACTAAGCATAAATTCGTTTTGTTCAACGGCCGTTTTCAACTGTTTAATTTTGTTATTGGCTTAATACATTCTGCGGCAGAATTAGCTGTAGTAAGTGTTTTTTACACGATGGGAAATATGCCGGAAACTTACTACACGCAAGGATATATGTATTCGATCTTTTTGCTGATGGGTATTGGCGGGCTGATCCATAGTTTGATTGATTACAACGTTGCCTATTTTGTAGCGAATGCATTAAGCAAACAATTTGATATTCCAGTATTTAGTCAGGCTAAAAAATTGGAACAAGTAAAAACGGACATTCTTCCCCAAGAGATTGAGCCGCAACAATAAAAAAACTGAGCAGCGTCTAAATACGCTACTCAGCTTTTTTATTGTTTAAGGTAATTTAATGACTTGTTCAGTTTCTGGGTCGAAGAAATGGGCTTTACTAATATTAAACGCTAAATCAACCATTTCTTCTGGTTTATGAAAGTCACGAGCATCAACTTTTGAAATAAATTCTGTATCACCTAATCTTGTGTAAAGCATTGTTTCTGCACCTAATAGTTCAGAAACAACAACTTCAGAACGAACAACTGCATCATTCATGGTATCTAAAGCCACTTGTTCACTATGAATATCTTCAGGTCTAATACCAAAGATCACCGATTTTCCTTCATAGCCTTTTTCAACCAATAATTTATTTTTCCCTTCAGGAATCATCAATTCTAAACCATGTCCATCACGGATAATACCGTTATTTAAAGTAACATTAAAGAAGTTCATAGCAGGAGAGCCGATAAAGCCTGCAACAAAGACATTGTTTGGTGTATTGTAGACTTCTTTTGGCGAGCCAATCTGTTGAATAAAACCGTCTTTCATAATAACGATTCGATCTGCCATGGTCATAGCTTCTGTTTGGTCATGTGTTACATAAACTGTAGTTGTTTCCAAACGACGATGTAACTTAGCGATTTCAGCACGCATTGCTACACGTAATTTTGCATCTAAGTTAGATAAAGGTTCATCCATCAAAAAGACTTTCGCATCACGAACGATTGCCCGACCTAAAGCAACCCGTTGTCGTTGTCCACCGGATAAAGCAGCTGGTTTACGGTGTAAATACTCTGTCAATCCTAAGATTTCCCCAGCATTTTCTACACGTTTTTTGATCTCTGCTTTGTCATATTTACGAAGTTTTAGTCCAAAAGCCATATTATCAAACACAGTCATATGAGGATATAACGCATAATTTTGGAATACCATCGCGATATCACGATCTTTTGGTGCAACATCATTCATTATTTTATCACCAATCGAAAGTTCGCCCTCTGTAATATCTTCTAAACCAGCGATCATCCGTAGAGTTGTTGATTTACCACAACCAGATGGCCCAACAAAAACGATAAACTCCCGATCAGCAATTTCTAAATTAAAATCTGTTACAGAATAATTCTCTGCATTATCGTATTTTTTATAGATATGTTTTAATGCCATTTCTACCATTATCGTCACTCTTTTCTTTTTTTAGTGTAACCTTAGTATAAATGAAAGCGCTATACATTCTCAACGGAAGGTTGCACAAGAAAAATCCTTTTTTTCGTCAAAGTGACAAAGGCCCAGTCATTCTTTTTACTCTATAGTGAAAGACTTTGTTATAATGATGAAAAGAACTCAATTGGGGGAGCAAGGATGAAAATTGCATTGATTGCGCATGATCGGAAAAAAGAGTTGATGGTTAAATTGACATTGGCCTATCAACCGATTTTAAAAAAACATGAACTATTTGCAACTGGAACAACAGGATTGAAAATATCAGAAGCAACTGGATTACCCGTGCATCGATTTAAATCAGGACCATTAGGCGGGGATCAGCAAATTGGTGCAATGATTTCCGAGGATAAGTTAGATATGGTGATTTTTTTACGAGATCCCTTAGCTGCACAACCTCATGAACCAGATGTGACAGCATTGATTCGTTTGAGCGATGTCTACGAGATTCCTTTAGCCACAAATATTGGGACTGCTGAAATTTTATTAAGAGGCTTACAAGCTGGTTTTGCGGACTTTAGAAATGTGGTTCATGAAACGGATAATAAACCGCTATCGTTTTGATTATTCCGATTAAAGTTTGTTGCGGCTGGGTAAGGAGTATGTTATATTTCATTTAGGCTTAGGCCTAATAAAAACAGAGTAGGAAATAAAGCGTTAAGTGCTGAAAGGATGGGATGTTGCCTTTTGGACGAAGAATATATGAGAGTAGTGAAATAGCTAGGACAGTTCGTTCCACTTTTTTATGATCTAGCTGCACGAACTAGCTTCTCGGAAAAAAGATAAAACTTGAATGAGGCAAAAAGCGCCTTAGTCATGTTTTCCTATTTTTCAGTCGAAGCTGAGAGAGTTCGTTCCGCTTTTCTTATATTCGCGGTTTTGTTTTCGCATTCGCTGCATATTTTTGTGTAGCAGCTCTTAGAGGAGATGCTAGAAATGAAGAAAAGAAAGATTGATACACGAACCATTACGTTGATGAGTTTACTGATTGCGTTGATGGTAGTTTTCACGCGTTTTATTTCGTTTGAAACCCAATTTTTACGAGTTAGTTTGACTTTTATTCCAGAGTCATTGATGGGGATTCTTTTTGGTCCATTTTGGACGGGGATCGGGAGTGCGGTAGCTGATACAGTCGGTATGCTGTTATTTCCAAAAGGGCCTTATTTTCCTGGATTTACCTTAAATGCCTTTATTTCTGGTGCCATTTATGGGTTTTTCTATTATAAAAGGGAGCTAACTTGGCAACGAGTAATTTTGGCGACATTGTCTGTTACATTGATTATTCATATGTTTTTAACACCGCTATGGCTAGGATTGATGTACGGTGTGAATATCTCTAACCTTGCTTGGTGGGCGCCTAGAATCGTGAAAAATATCGTCTTTTTCCCAGTACAAGTAATTGGCACATACTATTTAGGAAATAAAGTTTCTTATAAGCAATTTTTAAATAAATCATTGACCAATTTAAAATAAAAAAAGACCTCAAACTTTCTAACATCCCATGGAAAGTCGAGGTCTTTTCTCTATTACAATTGATTTTTGAATTGCGCTTCATACAACGCATGATAATAGCCATCTTTTTTATCGATCAGTTCATCATGACTACCAATCTCAACGACAGAGCCTTGCTCCATCACTAAAATTTTATCCGCATTTTTAATGGTAGAAAGGCGATGGGCAATCACAAAGCTTGTCCGGCCGTCCATCATTTGTAAAAAGGCATCTTGAATTTTTTTCTCGGTCAATGTATCGACTGAACTAGTTGCTTCATCTAAAATTAACATTGGTGGATCACTAATCATGGTCCGAGCAATGGTCATTAGCTGCCTTTGTCCCTCAGAGATTTTAATACCACTAGCACCGATCAATGTATCCAAGCCTTTAGGCAAACGAGTCACAAAATCAAAAATATAGGCTTTTTTCATAGCTGTTTCAATTTGCTCATCGGTAGCGTTTGGGTTGCCATAGGTTAGATTATCGCGGATCGTACTATCGAACAACCAAGTATCTTGGAGCACCATCCCAAAGTTTTTTCGTAAACTATCTCGTGTGACTTGGGTGATATTATGATTATCAATCGAAATTTGACCGTTATCTACTTCATAGAAACGCATCAATAGATTGACTAAAGTTGATTTACCAGCCCCAGTTTTTCCAACGATTGCAACTGTTTCACCAGGTAATGCGGTTAAATTAAAATTTTGAATCAATGGTTTTGAAGGCGTATAAGCAAAATCAACATGATTAAAAATTACTTCTCCTATAACATCATTTAACACAAACGCATGTTGAACATCTGGTTTTTCTTCAGGCTGACTGATAATTTCAAAGGTGCGATCTAATCCAGCTAAGGCTGTTTGGATTTGCGTAGTGATTCCTGATAATTCAATAAATGGTTTAGAAAATTGGCTAGAGTAGATCGTAAAACTTGAAATCACGCCAATTGTAATCGTCTGATTACCACTTAATAATAATAATCCACCAACAAGACCAATCGATAAATAGGCTAAATGATCAACAAAACGAGATAATGGATTTGTTAATGAAGAAGAGAATTGGGCTTTTTGACCACGAACATATAATTCTTGATTCAAAGCTTCAAACCGTTTTTGAGAAGCATTTTCTTGTTGAAATGCTTTGACGATTTTTTGATTTCCAACCATTTCAGAAACAAAACCTGAAATTTCCCCTACGATTTTTTGTTGAGCGGAAAAATTTTTCTGAGATGATTTCGCAACCAACCAATTGACTAAAAAAATAATGGGTGTAGCGATTAGAACAACTGCTGTAAGAATCGGGCTGAGTTTTAGCATAAAGAAAAAAGCAATAATTACAACAGATAGTCCTGAAAACAGCTGATTGAAAACAGCCGAACAAGCGACAGAAATATTATCCATATCATTTGTAAAACGACTGACGATATTTCCATGTGAAGTTTGGTCGTAATAAGTTAAAGGTAAACGATTTAAATGAGCAAAAGCATCTTTACGTAGTTCTGCAACAGAAAGATAAGAAACTCGATTGCCTAAGCGCTGGATCAGCCATTGACTAATAACGGTAATAACTAAAATGCCGGCTAATGTGCTAAGCAACTGCACAAGAAGTATAAAATCAACATTTCCTTTAGCAATCATCGTATCAACCGATTTCCCCATATAGTAAGTCATCAAAACGGTAGTCAATCCACTCAAAATACCGAGAAAAATAGCGGCGAGCATTTCTTTTGGATAGCGGAGCAGATAAGGCATGAAACGATTAAATGAGTTAGTTGCCACTTTTTTGTCTATCATTTTTCGTTTTCCTCCTCTTGTGAAGCGACGATTTCTTGATATGCTGGAGAATGTCGCAATAGTTCTTCATGGGTTCCTAAACCAACTTGCTTTCCACTTGCTAAAACTAAAATTTGATCAGCTTGTTGAATCGAACTGATTCGCTGAGAAATTAGAATCAGTGTCGTTTCTTTTAAGTCTTGTTGGAGAGCTGTTCGCAAGTTTAAGTCTGTTTGATAATCCAAAGCACTCAACGAGTCATCCAAGATTAAAACATCAGGCTTATGAATCAAAGCGCGAGCAATCGTCAACCGTTGTTTTTGACCACCAGAAAAATTTTTTCCGCCCTCATACACTTGTGTATCCAAACCGTCGCTTAGGTTTTCAACGAAATCTTTACATTGAGCGGTTTCCAAAGCCTGCCAGCATTCTTCATCAGTGGCATCTTCTTTTCCCCACTGAAGATTTTCTCGAATCGTTCCTGTAAATAAAACGGCAGTTTGAGGTGTAATGGCGATTTTTTTGCGTAGTTTATCTATAGACCAGTCACGAACATTGATACCATCAACGAATAGATTTCCTTGGCTTGTATCATAAAAACGGGGAATCAATTGAGTCAAGGTGCTTTTTCCACCACCTGTAGGACCTGTAATGCCTAAGACTGAGCTTGCAGGAATAGTTAAGGAAATATCCGTTAAAGCCAGCCCAGCCTCTGGTTGATAGCGGAAAGAGACATGATCGAATACGATTCCATTTGTTTGTTCCTTATGAGGAGGCTTTGTGTTATTTGATTGGATACTTGGAACGACAGCTAGAACTTCACTAACTCTTGAAGCCGATGCTGAGGCCCGTGTAAAGATAATAACTAAGTTTGAGACAACGATCAAGGCAAGTAACATTTGATTCATATAATTGATCAAAGCTAAGACTTCACCTTGTTGCAACCCGCCGATTTCTACTTTGATTCCGCCAAGATAAAGGAGTGCTAAAATCCCAAGATTCATGACTAAAGTCGTTGCAGGCGTTAGTAAAGCTGAAATATTTGAAACTCGAATATAGATAGAAGATAGATCGTCCGTTACTTTGTTGACGTGTTTTTCTTCTGTCTGTTTCCTAGCAAAAGCTCGAATCACACGAACACCGCTTAAATTTTGACTGATTTGACGATTTAGTAAATCTAGTTTTTCTTGAACTTTTTTATATAATGGCACGGTTGTTTTTATAATAGAATAAAGAATAATACAAAAAATTGGCAACATAAGAAGAAAAATAAAGCCCATTTGTACATTAATATAAAAAGCCATAATGACAGAACCAATGCTTAAAAAAGGCGCCCGAATCACTAGTCGAATCAACATTGCCAAAGCTAACTGAAGTTGATTAATATCATTTGTCATACGGGTAATCAATGTATCTGTTCCAAAGCTGTTCAACTCGGCATGAGAAAGTTGATTGATCTTTTTCATCAGCTGATTCCTTAATTCTGTTCCAAAACCTTGGGAGGCAATTGAAGAATAATACTGACAAATCATGACACAGATCAGACCAATAACAGACATCAAAAACATCCAACCGGCCATTTGGATCACGTAAGCTCGGTCACCATTACGAATTCCTTGATCAACCAAACGTGCCATAAATAAGGGCAGCACTAATTCAAAACAAGCTTCTAAAAACTTGAAAAATGGCCCAAGAATAATTTGCTTGCGGTATTTCTTTGCGTACTTGAGTAAATTGATCATGAGATCCTCCTTAATATATAGGTAACAACGTTCCGCTTCGCTACTCCTTGTACTTTTTAACATCAGTTCATTTTATTCACTGTGTTTCAAAGCAAAAGAGCAGCAGGCTAGCCCACGTAGCTAGATATGGTAACAACGTTCCTTTCAGTCACCTTGTACCAATCAATATCAACTCATGACTTCGTTGTATTTCTTGGCATGTTTATTAGCATGTTTCTCGGCAAATTTCAAAGCAAAAACCTTTCTTCTATTGTATATCACTTTTCCAACAGAATAAAGATACTCGCATAAAACTGTGGTTATTTGATACAATAGCTAGTAAATGCTATTTTAAGGAGAAAAGATATGAATGAATTTATTAAAATCGTTTTATTATTTTTCATCTACTCGTTTATTGGCTGGCTATGGGAAACTGTTTATTGCTCATTGAAGGCCAGAAAATTTGTGTATCGTGGTTTTTTAGTAGGTCCGTATTGTCCAATCTATGGTTTTGGTATAGTAGGTGTCCTGTATTTTTTAGAGCCGCTTAGACAAAATATTGTTGTTTTATACTTATTATCGACGATCTTGGTTACGATTCTAGAGTATATTACAAGTTATGGATTGGAAAAGTTGTTCCATGCTTCTTGGTGGGATTATAAAGATGTACCACTAAATATTAATGGCCGTGTCGCATTGCCTGTATCACTTTTTTGGGGTGTCGGCTGTGTGCTGATTGTCCGTGTTATCCATCCTAAAGTGATGTTGTTAGAGCACTTTTTATCTGAAAAATTTGGCTTGGTTCTGCCGATTATTTTATTATTACTGATTACTAGCGATTTAATTTATACATTAGTTAATATGCAATCATTCAAAAAAGTCACAACTCAACTTAGTGCAGCCGTTGAAGAACGTAAACAAGAATTAGCTGCAACCTTAAATGAAAAACGTGATGAGTTATCAGCAAGTATTTCTGAGCTTAAAGAATCTGTTTCTGATGAAATCAACGAGCGAAAAAAATCAAAAAAAATGGAACGAACTTCCTTGATAGAAGAGTTCAAAAACACACCGTCAATTAAAAAAATAGTAGGTCATATGAGTTACAATCAAAAACGTTGGATTCGAAATTATCCTAATTTGAAGTTGAAAAATGTTAAAAACCCTTCTGAAGTTCAACAAATCATCGATAAAAACAAGAAAAATAGTAAATAATATCTATAAAGTATAACAGTCATTCGTAGTGTCTTATAAGAGTCATAAACGTTATTATATAAAGGTTTTTAAAGGTTTGTTTTAAAAAGAACGAACTAGATAGAACAAAGCAATGTTACAGAAAAAGGGCTGTTTTCGTTAAAACGTAATAAATTGTAACGCTATTGAAATAAAATAAGCGTTGTAGATTAGTATAATAGGTGGAGTTGGATTTAGTTAGGAAAGGTGTTGGATTCAGTGAAAGTAAAAAAATTGATACCATTTTTAGCTGCTGTCTTGCTAATAAATGTTGCTCTACCAATCGGCGCCGCAGCAGAGTCATTAGATGAGCTGAAGGACAAAGAAGCACAAGCCGCACAAACAGGAGCATCCCTTAGCGAAGACATCAATACAGCTCTGAATGATGTTAATGAAAAATACGCTGAAATTGAAAAACTTAAAGCAGATATTTCAAAAGCTGAAGAAACAATCAAGAACTCTGAAGCCGAAATCACAGTAACAGAGCAAAGTATTGCACGCCGTAAAGAAGTCGTTGGAAATCGTATGAAAGATGTCCAGCTAAGTGGGGAACAGCGTACATGGCAAGTATTATTAGATGCTGAAAGTGTATCAGATTTTTTTAATAAAGCGTATGCGATGACGATCTTACAAAATGCAGAAAAAGAAAAAATCGATAGACTATCTCAAGATAAAGAAAAATTGTCTGACCTTAAAGAAACTGTAAAAAGTAAACAAGAAGAATTACAAACCAACGAAACGAAATTACAGGATGAAGCATCAGCAATGGATGAGCAAGTTGTAACATTAAAACAGCAATTATCTGATAATCAAACAGCGTTACAACAAATCGCTAGTCAAAAACAAACAGAAGAAAAACGAATCACAGATGAGAAAAAAGCAGATGAAGCTCGCAAACAACAAGAGGCAGCTAAAGAAGCTCAAAGAAAAGCTGACGTTGTCTCATCGTCTAGCTCAAGTAGCAGTTCTTCATCAAGTAGTGAATCAAGCGACAGTTCAAGCTCTAGTTCTAGCAGTGAAGAACAACCAGTCGTTACACCGCCATCTCAACCAGAAGAAGTACCAAGCACTGGCGGAGAAACGGGTAATGGTGGAGCAAATGGTCGTGTTCTTTACATGCAATCAACAGCTTACTCATGGAGAGAAGCAGGTTCTGGTTTCATTACAGCAACAGGAATCGATCTTCGCTCACAAAGTAATGTGATTGCAGTTGACCCAAGCGTGATTCCACTAGGATCGCTTGTACAGGTAGAAGGCTATGGATTTGCAGTTGCCGGTGATACTGGCGGCGCAATCAACGGAAATATCATTGACGTCCATTTCCCTACAGTTGACCAATGTTTAACTTGGGGACGTAGAAATAACGTCAAAGTTACGATTCAATAGAAAACGAAGACACTCATCTGAGTGTCTTTTTTTGTTACATTGTTTCCTCAAACGATTATTAAAACAAATTAAAAAACAAAGGAATGTAATGCATTAATAAACAATAAATGGTACACTTCAAGAATAGAAAGTGAGGAATAACAATGATTCGTTTTGCAACAAAAGAAGACGGAGAGGCTATTGCTCCGTTGATTTTAGTTATTTTAAAAGATATGGAATTACCTTTATTAGAAATTGTACCAGAAGACACTCTTTTGGCTGTTTTAGCTGAAGCTGTTGCAGACCCTACCTATCGTTATGGTTATCAACGTGGTCTGGTTTATGAAGAAGCGGGCGAGGTTGCTGGAATTGCGTTTGGCTACCCTAATGAGGATGAACCGATCATCGATGAACCGCTAAAAAAAGTATTGCGTAAATACAATTTGGATGAAGAAATCAGAATATTTATCGATCCAGAAACGTTACCTGGTGAATGGTACCTTGATTCGATCTCTGTGGATGAGAAATATCGTGGTTTAGGAATTGGCTCTAAATTATTAGATGCTTTACCAAAAATGGCTAAAAAATCAGGTAAAGAAGTCATTGGTTTAAGTGTAGACAAAGGGAATCCTAATGCTAAAAAATTGTATAGCCGTAAAGGGTTTAAAGATGTTGCTGAGATGATGATCAGCGGACATTTATACGACCATATGCAGAAAAAAATCAGCGAATAACCATCCGCTGATTTTTTATTTGTTTAACAAGTTCCCCAACCGATGATTGGTTTATGATTTTGATGTTTCTTCTTATTATATAACCAGTAATCTAACACAGCAGCAACACAAATGCATAGTGGTGCATCTTCATCATTAGTAACTACTAAACTAAAATAATCACCTGAAAAGAGAGTGGCTTTACTCATTTCCATGATTTTGTTGTGATTGACTTGATAAATAGAATAATGATGATTTTTTATGTCACCTAAAACAGTCCAATGCAAGTGTTGAATATAATAAAAATCAGCATTTAAATTTAAGATTTTTCTTAAAACACCAACTTTTTCAAATCCTTTATACAATTCGAAACGTGAACCAAAAGCAAAAGATGTCTGTCTGATGCTGGCAACTAGTTCGCCATTCATTGCATACAAAGAAAGCGCGTCACCACGAGTACCCCAGCGTCCAACAAGTAAGAAAGTGGACTTACCGTCCTCATCTTTGACAAGGGTTCTTGTGACATTGCTCAATTGTTGTTCTTGAATAAAAAACTCAGACACCATATCTCACCTCTTTTCAGCGTTTTAGTTACTTGGATATTACAAATTTTCTCGGATTGCTCGCATGATTGCTTCGCCAACGCCGTTTTCTAAATTCGTCGATGTGAGGTATTTTGCGTGGTCTTTAACTTCTAGCTCAGCATTTCCCATGGCGAAACTAACACCAGCCCATTGCAGCATGCTGACATCGTTAAAATTATCTCCAATCGTCATGACCTCTTTTTCTGAAATTCCGCGATCTTTCGCAACATGAGCAACTGCGATTCCTTTTTGAGCATTTTTATGATTGACTTCAATATTATTTTGGGCAGATGATGTGACAACTAAATCGTTTAACTGTCGAATATCAGTACTTGCAGGACCTAAAACCTTTGGACCATCCATACTGAAACCAATGATTTTTAGCACTTCGATATCACTTTCTTGGATCAATGTCCGCATGTCTTTGATGTAAGTGATATCTAGTAAAGACAGATGAGCTGCCGCCATTGCGATTGCTACTTTATAAGTCAAATGGGGCATCGTTGTAGCGATATGCGAAGCAAAGTTTTCAATTCTTTTTTCTTGGCGCTCAGAATAAATACCTTTGTTCGTTGAAACTTCAAAATACACATCATGTGCATCTAAAATATCTAAAATTTCAAGTGTTGTAATTTTGTCGATCCCAGCTGTAAAGAGCGAGTTCCCGGCTTTGTCAAAAACTTTCGCACCATTTAGGGTAATCATCGCACATTCGATCCCAGCTTCATCTAATGCAGGTTTTGCTTCGGTATAAGCGCGTCCTGTAGCGACCATAAATTCAATGCCACGTCGTTCCGCTTCTCGAATAGCAGATGCATTGTTCTTAGAAATTCCCATTTTTGAGTCGAGTAATGTTCCGTCCATGTCTGAAGCAATCAATTTAATCATAAAATTTTCTACACCTCGTTTATTTAACTTATCTATAGTTTACCATGTTTTTTCCATTTCAGTGCAGAAAAAATGTTCTTGTCACTTCTTAAAAAATCAGATATGCTTAACGTGTAAAAGAAAGCTGTCAGAATAGTAGTTTTAATTAGTTAGAATTAAAAAATAGCGTACCGATCGAAATTGTCTAGCTTCACGTACTAACCTTTCGGGAAAAAGATAAAAATGACTTGTGGAAAAAAAGCCACAGTCATAATTTCCTATTTTCCTGTCAGAGCTGGACGAGCCCGTTTCGCATTTAAATTAAGGAGGGCAATAAATGAAAGCAATTATTCATAATAGTTGGCAAGATGTTTTAAAAGAAGAGTTTACAGAGGAATACTATTTGCATTTACGGGATTTTTTGAAACAGGAATATAGTCAGCAGACGATTTATCCAGATATGTATCATATTTATTCTGCTTTGGAATTGACCCCTTATGAAGAGGTAAAAGTGGTGATACTAGGGCAAGATCCTTACCACGGTCCGAATCAAGCACATGGGTTAAGTTTCTCTGTGCAACCAGGTGTGAGAACACCGCCATCTTTGATGAACATTTATAAAGAACTGCAAGCTGATTTAGGTTATCCACCAGTTGCCCACGGATTTTTAGAAAGCTGGGCAAAGCAAGGAGTCCTTTTACTGAACACTGTTTTAACGGTGCGTAATGGTCAAGCGTATTCTCACCGAGGACAAGGATGGGAAAATCTAACAGATGCTATTATTAAGAAGTTGAACGATCGAGATAAACCAATTGTGTTTATCCTATGGGGCAAACCCGCACAAGAAAAAATCAAAATGATTGATACAAGTAAACATATTATCATTAAATCACCGCATCCAAGTCCCTTAGCAGCTCATCGAGGCTTCTTTGGTTCTAAGCCATTCTCAAAAACAAACCAAGCTTTAGAGCAATTAGGAGAAGCGCCGATCAACTGGCAGTTGCCTGATACAGTGTCCTAAAACAGTTCTCTCTGTTATAGTGCAGAAGGGCATGTTTGTGAAAACAATATCAGAATCAGCATTTTTTACACTAATACAGCTAGAAATAACTGTTATTTTCTTGAAGAATGGTGTATGATAAGTTAGTATAAATAATCAGTTGGAGGGTATATCGTGGAACTATTCGATAGCTTAAAATTTAAAGTCATTCGCCGTAACATCAAAATTGTTTTCCCAGAAGCAACAGATCCTCGTATTTTAGGAGCTGCAGCTCGCTTGAAAGCAGAAGAATTAATGGAACCGATCTTGATTGGGAAACAAGAAGCCATTGTAGAAGCAGCACATGCTCGTGGAATCAAGACATCTAACTTTACGATTATCGATCCGGATAATTATGATGGCTGGGAAGACATGGTTGCAGCGTTTGTTGAACGCCGTAATGGAAAAGTCACAGAAGAAGATGCACGCAAGATTTTGAAAGACGTCAACTATTTTGGCACAATGCTAACGTACATGGGACTTGCAGATGGAATGGTTAGTGGCGCGATCCACTCAACTGGCGACACTGTTCGTCCAGCATTACAAATCATCAAAACAAAACCAGGTGTTAGCCGTACAAGTGGTGCGATGATCATGGTTCGTGGTCGCGATCAAGAAAAATACATTTTTGCAGATTGTGCAATCAATGTAAACCCAACAGCACAAGAACTAGCTGAGATTGCTGTTGACAGTGCAAAAACAGCTGAATTATTCGATATCGAGCCAAAAATAGCGATGATGAGCTTCTCAACAAAAGGTTCTGCTAAAGCGCCAGAAGTAGACAAAGTAGTCGAAGCAACAAAAATTGCGAAAAGCTTAGCTCCAGAACTTGAGATCGATGGCGAATTACAATTTGATGCCTCATATGTAGCGTCAGTTGCTCAATTAAAAGCACCAAATTCACCAGTCGCTGGCCAAGCAACAGTCTTTGTTTTCCCAGAATTACAATCAGGAAACATTGGCTACAAAATTGCACAACGTTTAGGTAACTTTGAAGCAATTGGTCCAATCTTACAAGGATTGAACAAACCAGTTTCTGATTTATCTCGTGGTGCAAATGAAGAAGATATTTACAAATTATCGATCATTACTGCTGCCCAAACATTAATGAACTAATTAAAACGACTAGGAAACCGGAACTAGACGCTCAGCGTTTTGTCTCAGTTCCCTAGTTTTTTTTGCTATAATTCGGTATACTACAGTACATAGAAACATGAATTGTTTAAATAGGCAGGTGATAAAATGGAAATGATGATCGACAATCTTGAAGAGATGGAAGCTATAGCGAAGATCATTGGTTTGGTTGCTGATCCAGGAAATGCAATCATTCTTTCTGGCGATCTTGGTGCAGGGAAAACGACAATGACCAAAGGGATCGCCTTAGGTCTGGGCATCGGTCAAATGATCAAAAGTCCTACTTATACAATTATTCGTGAGTATCAACAAGGACGTTTGCCACTGTATCATATGGATGTCTACCGGATCGAAAATGGCGCAGATGATCTTGGATTAGATGAATATTTTGAAGGCGATGGCTTATCCGTTGTTGAATGGGGAAAATTATTAGGAGAATTTTTGCCGGCTGACTATTTAGATATCACGATTGAGAAAGATCCAGAAGACATGGAAAAAAGAAAACTACTAATGCAAGCTTTTGGGGAAAAATCAGAACAGTTTTTAAGACGTATTGAGCAAAAAATGGAGGAACGTACATGACAGAGGTTGAATTTACAATTCGGGAAGCTATTCCAGCTGATGCTGCAGATATTTTACAAGCCTTAAGAATTGTTGGAAGAGAGACCCCCTATCTTGTAATGGATGAAAAAGGTATGGAAATGACACCAGACGAGATGAGTGAAAACTTGGCGAACTTATATGAATCTCCCAATAACGTGTTGATGGTGGCTTTAGCAGACGGAAAAGTCATTGGCACGGCTTCTGTCAAAGCATCAGCGAAAAAACGCATGGAGCATATAGGTGAGATCGGTATCAGCATTTTAAAAGATTATTGGGGGTTTGGTTTAGGTAGTTTGATGATGGAAGAGCTAATTGAATGGGCTAAGGAAAGTAAGGTGATCCGTCGTCTAGAATTGACTGTCCAACACCGCAATCAGCGTGCGGTTCATGTGTATGAAAAAATCGGGTTTAAAACAGAAACGATCATGGATCGTGGTGCGAAGACGGACGATGGAGAATTTTTAGAGGTTCATTTGATGAGTATGATGATTGATTGAGTTAAAAAGTATTGAACAAGAAAGTATGTTCAATACTTTTTTTGTAACGTCTTGTTACTCAAATGTTACAGGTTACTTCTTCCTTTACTATGTAACCACTTTCTTCTTTTCTATTTATTCTGACTTGTTAAAAGGCTATACTTAAGTCAGATAAAATACTTAAGGAGCTGAAGGAAATGTCAAAAGGAATTAAAATCGTTACGATCGGTGGAGGATCAAGTTACACACCAGAATTAGTTGAAGGCTTTATTAAGAGATATGATGAATTGCCAGTACGTGAGTTATGGCTAGTTGATATTGAAGCAGGAAAAGAAAAATTAGAAATCGTTGGTGCAATGGCCAAACGTATGGTCAAAGCAGCTGGCGTAGATTGCGAAGTTCACTTAACTCTAGATCGTCGTGAAGCATTGAAAGACGCTGATTTCGTTACAACACAATTACGTGTAGGACTTTTAGATGCACGGATTTTAGATGAGCGCATCCCACTAAGCCGTGGATTGATTGGTCAAGAAACAAATGGAGCTGGCGGTATTTTTAAAGCGTTGAGAACAGTTCCTGTAATTTTAGATATTGTAGAAGATATGAAAGAACTCTGTCCAAATGCTTGGTTGATCAACTTTACTAACCCAGCAGGTATGGTAACAGAAGCTGTTTTACGTTATGGTAATTGGGATAAAGTTGTCGGTTTGTGTAATATTCCAGTTAATGCGGTATTTGAAGAAGCAGCATTGCTAGGAGAAGACAATCGCGATTTATTCTTCCAATTTGCTGGGATCAATCATTTACACTGGCATACGATTACAGATAAAAATGGCAAAGATCGTACGGACGAGCTGATCAAAGTCATGTATGGTCAAGACGATACCAAATCGATCGTAGCAAACATCAAAGATAATAATTTGATTTGGGAACAAGTCGAAAACCTACACATGGTTCCTTGTCCATACCACAATTATTATTACTACACAGATAAAATGTTAGCAGAAGAATTAGAAGATTTTAAAAACAATGGAACACGTGCTGAAAAAGTCAAAGAAATCGAACATGAATTATTTGAACTATACAAAGATCCTAATTTAGATTATAAACCAAAACAATTAGCAGAACGTGGTGGTGCACGTTATAGTGATGCAGCGTGTGAAATCATCAACTCAATCCATAATGACAAACGCACAAC
Source organism: Enterococcus sp. 7E2_DIV0204 (assembly GCF_002140855.1). Lineage (NCBI taxonomy): Bacteria > Bacillati > Bacillota > Bacilli > Lactobacillales > Enterococcaceae > Enterococcus > Enterococcus sp. 7E2_DIV0204. Next base: position 572,937 of record NZ_NGKY01000001.1, on the reverse strand, counting down.
AATGACTGTTAGCACTCGAAATAACGGTACTATCACGGATCTACCAGCTGAAAGTGCAGTAGAAGTAACGTGTACGATCACTGGAAAAGGGCCTGTACCTTATAACTTTGGTAGTTTTAAACCACAAGAACGTGGTTTATTACAAGTGATGAAATCAATGGAAGAATTGACGATTGAAGCGGCCGTTACAGGCGATTACGGTACGTTGTTACAAGCATTTACGATGAATCCATTAATTACTAGTGGGGATGTTGCTAAAGAAGTGATGGATGAATTGTTGGAAGCACATAAACAATATTTACCAGCTTTCTTTAAAGAAGGAAAATAATTAAAAGAAATCAAGAAAAAAGCGTTAAGCTCCGAAATGTAATAAGGAGTTTAACGCTTTTTTGCCGTTTATTTAGGTTCTACTCTTTTTTGTTTTTGGACTTCCTTCGCCAAATACTCCACCGTATAAAGCGCCGGTACCTGCGATGTAATATCACTATCGCCAATTCTTTCTGTTGAAATATAATAAGGAATATTTACGTCTGAAAGGGCTGCAATCGGTGATTTTTCACTATTAGTAATCGAAATAATCGAACTATCATTTGTAATAAAATGATTTAGATAATTGATGATGGCCTCATTTTCACCACTAACAGAAAGAGCGATCACGCACACATTTTTTGCCATCGCTTTATTGAAAAAATTGACTGGGTGATTGATTGGGTCTTCGATATGAAACGCCATACTAAAAATAGAAGAAAAATACAGTGCACCATATTCAGCAATAATATTTGATGAGCCGGTTCCGATAAACAATACAAGATCCTTTTCGGACAATAATTTTGCTGCAGCCTGAATCCGTTCTTGATAAAAAGCTTCAGTAGAGCGTTGGATAAAATTAGTAAAAGAGGTTTCATCCACGGCATGTGTGGTGACTGGTTCAGTCAATGATTTTCGATATAAATTCAATTTGATTTTAAATTCAGAAAACCCTTCACAACCAAACTTTCGACAAAAGCGTAAAATACTGGCAGTGCTGCTGTGGGTTTCTTTGGCTAGCTCACGAATTCGCATATAAACCACTTCATCTAGGTGAGACGTAATATATTTATAAATTTCTAAATCGATAGGACTTAAATCTGGACTGTGATCTAAGAATAACAAGATATCCACTACTTTCTTTGTTGAATAATTAATAGTTGTTTAGTGTAGAAAAAAAATCAGTTACCAGTTGCTCAACTAATTCTGGACATTCTAAGTTAGCTAAATGAGCAGCATTAGGAATAATTACTTTTTCAGCATGAGTAATTTTTTGATGTAAAAAAGCAGAAATTTTTTGAAAATCATCAACATCATGATCACCAATAATAATCAACACTGGGCATGTGAGCTGATCTAATTTTGTAGATAGTGGTTGAGCCATTTGAATTTCTTCAATGGGTGATAGTGGCTCTGGCTTAGTAAAAGCTGTCATTTGCATATCAAGTATTAGTTTTTTTATGTTAGAATTGAAATATTTTGGATCACGGTCTCTAAGAACCCATGTGTGATAATTTAAATCGGCTGCTTGTTCGTACTGATTTAGTGCTAATAAGTGTTCCTCTTTTTCATCATATTGTTGCAATTCTTCAGAAAAATCCCATTCTCCAATAGTGGAAGATTCTAATGCTAAACGTAAACAGCGCTTAGGATTTTCAAGTACAAAATCTAATGCTACTTTTCCACCAAAAGAGGCTGCGAAGATGTATGTTTGTTTGATTTTTAAATGGTCTAAAAGTTCATTAATGATCATTGTGTAAGAAAATGAGCCGCCTGTAAATGAACTTTGACCGAAGCCAGGAAGATCAAATCGAGTGACTTGAAACTGCTGAGCCAAAGAATGAAATTCATGATACCACATTCGTGAATCAGCGATTCCAGCGTGAATTAATAAAATATGACTTCCTTGACCTTTCGATTCAAAATAAATAGTAGCACCAGAAACGTTTAAAAAAGGCATTTGATCCCTCCAATATTGTTAGTTTAGATCAAGACTATAAACAAAATGTCCGACTGGTCGTCCAGAATAATCTTTATCAAATTGTTTGATGATGGTCATACCATTTTTTTCTGCAACTTTTCGAGAGGACAGATTTGTATCTCGAATGATTGAACAAATTTTTCCAGCCTTTAATTTGTCATTAGCATAAGCCATGCATAGTTGGCTGGCGGAACTTGCATAGCCTTGATTCCAGTATTGCTTGTTTACTAAATAGCCGATTTCTAAGAGCGATTCATCTTCAACATCAGAATAAACAATCCCACATTGACCGATAAAATTCTGACTTTTTTGATCGATGATTGCCCATAAACCAAAGCCGTTTTCTTGATAGCTTTTTAAATTCCAGTTTAACCAATCACTTACTTGCTGTTTCGTAAAAGCTGCCTCATAGGCATACATCGTTTCTTCATCTTGTAAAATCAAACTTAAATCCTCGAAATCATCAGATGTGAGTTCTCTTAAATAGAGTTGATCATTTTCAATTATTCTATTCTGCATTACTTGTCTCCTTTAGTCCAATCTTACACTCATGATATATAAAGGTCCATATTCTCCATCAACGATTCTGTTTAACCGTTGATACCCAGTTTTTTCATAAAGACGTTGCGCTGCTATATTTTGTTTATTTACTGCAAGAATAATTTCATTCGTATTTGGAAAATGTAGATGAACAAATTCCGGTAATAACTGGAGCGCTTTTTTCGCATAGCCTTGTCCTTGGTATCTTTGATCCGTGGAGAAGGTTCTAAGTAAAAGTGCCTGCTCATTGCTTGTATATAAAGCAACATCCTTTTTTTCATCCAAGACAAAAAAATTCGTCAAGCGATCATTAGCAATTCCTATTATCGGATGGATGAACGGATTTTTCAAAGAAATCTTGATAGGCATTTCTGGCGTTCCTGTATAGCGCAATTGTTCGTCATTTAATTGGTATTGCTGGATCATCTTTGAGAAATCGTTGGTATATTTTTGTAAGAACATGATTCAGCACATCCTTTTTTGTCGTTTCCATTATTTTACCATAGTAACGGCTTTTATCAGAAAAAAAGAAGGTTTAACCCTCTAAATAGTGAAAGAAATGTAACAGTATCTTGGGATGATTTTAACAGACTTCTGGGAGTTTGAACTTACTATTTCTTTGTATACTAGGTTCATCAAGTAATAACTGCTGTAAACAGTCGATTCACAGAGTCGCCCGTGACTTTAAATGAGAGGAGATGTCAAAGTGAAAGTAGAGGATGTTGCTTTGCAAAATAAGATGTACTTAACTTTTGAGCAGCAAGATAAGGCAATCAAACAACAGTTGAAAATTATCGAAAAGCTGCAACGAAGAGTAAAGGCAGAACAACGACGGAAAAATCAACTGGCATCTCAATTAAAAAAATTAACACAGCAGTAAAACACAAGGAGGAAATGAACAGATGACAGCATTAAGTGGAGTAGATGTAGTATGGCGTTTTCGTTTAGCCGAAGATGAAGGAAATGAACGTGCGTGGGGCTTAGCATACAGCACAGAGAATGGTTATTCCAAATCAAAAGAAAGTGAATCAACTGTCACGAAAGATGGCAGTGTAGTCACACCAGGAGCGACTGAAACAACAGTGACGGCAACAACATTGTATAAAATCGGTTCAACTCAAATCGACAAATTGGAAACGGCAATGGATGAAAACAAGCGTGTTCAGATTTGGCGTATTAATACCAAGGAAATTGGTACTGGCAATGATGAAGGCAAATTTAAAGCAAAATATTTTGAAGGCTATTTTACTTCATTTGAAGAAACTGATTCAGCAGAAAATAAAGTTGAATACTCTTTGGAGTGGGCGATCGAAGGTGCAGGTAAGAATGGTTTTGCGGCATTAGAGCTGGATACATCAGAAGGTGGCGATTATGAGTTTAAGGACACTGTAAAAGTGGAACCGAAAGCGTAATCGCAATAGTTTACAACTATTATGAAAGAGGTTGATTTCTAGCCTCTTTCACATTTTTATAGAGTGAGGCAATTAGCATAGTTTTTAAAGGTTATTTAGTTTCACAGGCTAGCTTTTCAGAAGAAAAAGATAAAAATGAAGTGAGACAAAAAGAGTTTCAAGCTATTTTTCACCCAGAGCTGAAAGAGCCTGTTCAGCATTTGCTTTGAAACACAGTGAATAAAATGAGCTGATGTTGAAAAGTACAAGGTGGAGTGCAGCGGAACGTTGTTACCTTACGAAAATAGATAAATCGTCAATGAAACATTGGAACGTTTCAATACCAATTTCCTAATTTTCTATAGGATTAACCGATTTGTTCTGCTTTTAAAATTAGGAGGAAAAGATATGGAATTAACGATGAACGAAAAAACATTTGATTGTAAATTTGGCTACGGATTTTTAAAAGAAATCAATAAACGCTACTCGGTAGAACGTGGGGGCATGCAGTTGAAATTAGGTGTGGGAGCAATTGTTTCAAATCTGCTTTTATCTGACGTAGATACTCTTTTTGAAGTTTTATTGATTGCTAATATGACAGAAAAACCTCGGATGACAGTCAAATTTTTAGAAGAGTATGTTGAGCAAAATGGCACAAAGGATCTATTTGAAGAAGTGGTCGATGAGCTAAAAAAGTCGGAATATACCGGAATGATGACCAGCAAGATGCTAGAAGAAGCACAAGCGTAACAGATATAACGTTTGCTGAAGTATATGAGCAAGTTCGTTTAAATTGTTTACGATTCTTGAAGATTGAAGATTTTAATGAAATCGATCGCTTGACGATCCTAGATTACGAGCTACGAATGAAGGCTTATCAATTAAAGCAGCTGGATCGACAATATGAAATTCATATGCAGGCTTGGGCTACAGTCATGGCTGGACAAACTCGAAAAGGCAAGCCAGTCTTTAGAACCTTCGATAAATTCTTCGATTATCGCAAAGCAGAAGAGAAAATCTTAGGCAGACAAAAAAGAACTTCTCCTGATAAAGAAAAACTTCAAAATTGGATCGTGAATTTTAATTCATAGGAAAGGAGGGAGAAAGTGGACTATAAAATTAATGTAAAGGCTATTTTATCTGCTGTAGATGGAGGGTTGAACGGGTCATTAACTCAAATAACTGACAGTACCGCTCAATTAGAAGAAAAAATTAATTACTTATTTTCTTCTATTTCAAATCCTGATGCAATAAAAACGGCTTTTAATGATGTAAAGAGTTCATTCCAGGAATTAGAAGCTACGTTAAATAAATTTGGCTTACCTTCTATTGAATCGATGTTTACAAGTTTTGGTTCACAGGCAACTAGTCAGTTGGGAAAAGCCACTGAGGCATTTAATGTACTAGGTAAAAAATCTCAAGGAATTGGTGGTATTGTTGCAACTAGTTTTAGTAAAATGCAATCACCGTTTAAAGATTTACCTACAAAAATGTTAGATCCGTTTATTTCGTTAGATTCTAAAGTAACGGGTTTTACAAGAAATCTATCTAAAACAGTGACAAGCTTAGCTCCACAGATGGCATATGGAATGTTGTCTTTAGAAGTAGGAGTGGGGAAAGCCATGGATAAAATGGGCTCAGGTGCATTGAATGTGGCAGGTTTTTTTGAATCTATTTCATTAGGCTCCAAAAAAATGGCTGGAGAAGTACCTTTAATTACAAAGGCTTTTGGCGGTATCGGCCAAGGAATACAAAAATCTGCTGGCGTTGGTACTACAGCAATGTCGACCATGATTCAAGGGCTAACTTCTGTTTTTGGAATTGCTTTACAGGCATTAGGGCCAGCAGCTATTTTAGGTGTTGCTCTTGTAGGTATGGGATTAGTGAATAGCCAATTTGGTGATCAACTCGAAGGTATGATTAATACTGCAATTGAAAAAGGACCTGAGGTAATCCAAGGTTTTGTGAGTGGAATCATTTCAAAATTACCGGATTTAATGACTTCAGGCACACAATTGATTGCTGGATTCGCCGAAGCAATCGCTGTAAATCTACCTGTAATCATGCAAAGTGCGGTTGACCTGATTGATGCTTTAGTTAATGGGGTAATTGAAAGCTTACCAACTCTAATTCCAGCAGCTTTGATGTTGATTGAATCATTAGCAACAAGCTTATTGTCTGCAGCACCACAGTTATTATTGACAGGATTAGATTTATTAATCGCTTTAGTTGATGGGATTTTAGCGAATAAAGATCAAATCATTGATGCAGTAACGAACATAATTGAAGCATTTACTGCAAACATAACGAATAATTTACCATTGATCATTGATAAAGGGATCGAAATTTTAACTAAATTAGCTGAAGGAGTGGCATCAGTCTTACCTGCGTTAATCCCAGTAGCGTTACAAGCTATTACTACCTTAGTTAAAACATTGTCTGAAAATTTACCAAAATTATTAGATGCAGCAGTAGAAATCGTTGGAAAACTTTGCGAAGGACTACTTGCGAATTTACCGCAAATTTTAGCAGCGGCAGTTGAGTTAATTTTAGCTATAGTAAAAGGAATTGGTGAAAGCATACCGAAAGTCATAGCTGCAGGTGCTAAAATCATGTTGAAACTTCTTGAAACAGTAATAAAAGCTGTTCCTGACTTAAAGGATGCAGGAATGAACTTAATTCAAGGCTTGATCGACGGTATCGGAGGGATGGCTAAAGCAGCATTGGACGCAGTTATGAACATTGGTAAAAGTATTGGAGATGCATTTAAAGGTCTTTTCAAAATCCATTCACCATCACGTTGGATGCGAGATGAAATCGGAGCAATGTTACCAGCGGGTCTAGCTATTGGTATTGAAAGAAATGCTCATGTAGTTGATCAACCAATGGATAAATTAGCTTCTCAAATCATGCTGCCAAGCTTAGACAGTCTAGATCAGCAGTTAGAAACAGTTCAAGATGTATCCGTTCAATCAAGTAGCAAACAAATGATGGTTCAAACTAAACAACCTGCAACCTTCAACATCAAACTCGGCAATCAACAATTCAAAGCCTTTGTTTCCGATATTTCAGAAGCAATGGGACAAGATTCTGCTATCAATCTAGCATTTTAGAAGGAGGGAAAAAATGTATTATTTTGAAGACACAACGAAAAAAGTCCATAAAGATGATTTGATTCTTCCTTCTTCAGCCATGATATATGACGGTGTTTATCTGGAAAAAGTGATTGATGGCTATCGTACTTTAGCGGTAACAGGTAGAGAAATGCTGTCACTTACGGTAGATACACAAGAAACTCAAGTTGGAAGTATCAAACTAAATCAAAAATTACCCGCCAGAACGCTTAAAGTAACCTATCAATTGATTGGAAAAGACGCCAAAGATGTTCAGAAAAAATACCATCAATTGATGCGTTTACTTTATAAAGAGTCTGCGATTGAGATTCGTTTTAAAGACGAATTGGATTATCACTATTATGGACAATATATTGCGACAGATGAGGTACGAGGAGATACCAATAGCATTATTGCAAGCTTTGAAATTCTGTGCACAGATCCGAAAAAATACTCTGTTTTGTTGCAAACCGATGAAACCATCACAACCTATTTACCCTATCAAACGATACCAGAAAAAATTACAGTAAGGATTGCCGCTTTTGGTCCTTTAAAGATTACAAACGGCGGCCAAACAATCAAAATCACTAGTTACAATTTAAGCGCAGGTGATCTAGTTGTGTTTGATTTCTTAAAAGGAAAAGTTTTTGTAAATGAATTGGATCAAACTTTTTTACTCGATTTAGAAAGTGACTTTGAAAACTTTAGGATTAAAGAAGGTCAATCCGTTCACTGTAATAACGGTAAAATGATTCTTTCTTATCGGGAGGTACAACTATGAACAAGAGCGTTTATTTTTTTGATGAGCGGCAACATTTGCTTCGAATCGTTAAAGAAAATGAATTAGTCGAAGTGATTCAGGAAAAAGAAATCACTTCAAATAAAGCTGAGTTGATGAATGATACGCTCAATGTATCAACCATCTATGACGAAGAATTAAAGCAAGCAGCTTATATGGCTGTGAAGGAAGAAGCCGCTTCATATAGTTTATATAGAATTATTTTAGATAGTGAAGAGGAAAACTTGTTATCTTTTGTGGGAATTAGCTTTGCACCTGATGAGTTAGATTCCTACGTGGTTAAAAATGTCCAAGTTAAAAATGAATCGATCAAAAATACGATTCAAAAATTGTTGATAGAAACCGAATGGCGTTTGGGGAAAATCGAATCAAATTTACCGTCACTAACAGACGATTTTCGTTTTCTCTCTGTGCGTGATGCCTTAAAAAATATTCAAGCACAAGGTTGCGAAATCCTGTTCAAATATAAGATTGACGGAATCGGTATTACCGATAAATGGCTAGAAGTCTATCGTGAAATTGGGGAACAAAGCAAGCAACGCTTTACGTATGGTGAAAAAGCGTTAAGTATTGTGAAAGAACAAGATCGGAATCAAGTTTATACAAGTTTGATTGGACGTGGTCGCGGTGAAGAGGTTGGTGATGGTGATGGCAAACGGATCGAATTCACGAATGTAGAGTGGAAAAAAACGAATGGCAAGCCTTTGAATAAACCCAAAGGACAAAATTGGCTAGAATTTCCCGAGATGACCAAGCAATATGGTATTCCGCTAAAAAGTGGTGGGATGCGGAGACGGGAAAAAGTTATTACATTTGATGATGAAGAAGATCCAGCAAAACTCCTACAAAAAACCTATGACTCACTTGTCGAGTGTTCTCGTCCACTTGTTCAATTTAAAACGGAGGTTTTAGGTGGCGATACGATCGGGAATACCGTAACGATTCATCGACATGATCGAAATTACCATTACCAAACCCGGATTTTCAAAGTCAAAATCGATCGTTTAACAGGAAAAGTTGAAACAGGACTAGGCGATAACATCACGAAAAGCATTTCAAAAGCGACTTCTGATTTAAAAGGAAATGTTGATTCTTTAGAAGAGAAGAAGATGACTTTTTATGATTCAGAAGAAATATCTAAATGGCAAGATGATATTATTCGTGGCGCTAAAGGCGGTTCTATCAAATTGATGAATGGTATTGAAACTGGAAAATCTAATAGTCGTGAGCCGTACCAACAAGTATTCATGGACGGAAACTCGTTAGAAAATAGTAAGCATTTTTTGGTAATGAATTCTGAAGGAATTGGTTTTGTTAAAGATAAGTTTACTAACCAACCTAAAACTGCTTGGACGATTGATGGAAAGTTTAATGCAGATTTTATTCAAGCAGGTACACTTGAAGGCGTAACAGTCCAAACAAAAAAGGACAATAAATTTCAAATCAAGTTACAGTCAAATGGAACAATTGCTTTTAGAAATCAGCAAAAGAATGAAGAAGAAGCTTGGATTGGTGCAGTAGTAGATGGAGAAACGAAGGAACCTGTAGGAGTAGCGATTTGTCAGATACCAGGCTATAAATTTTCAATTGGATCTGCTGTTTCAAAAAATGAAAGAGCTCCTAGTCCTATTTTTGAGATACCTAAGGAATCAAGTGCAAATAAAAAAATTTGGCGCTTGCATGGTCAAGGAGAAATCAACGGAGATGTAAAAATAACAGGAAATGTAGACATTAAAGGAAGCCTATCAATCAATGGTGTCAAAGTCATTCCCGGAACTGGCAATGGAGGCAATGGTGGTACAGGCGGCGGATATCCGTCAGAAGTAACCAGTCAAGAGGATAAATTTGCTTGGGATTTATGGAGCTATTTAACCTCTAATGGATACAGTCACGCCGCAGCTGCGGGAATTTTAGGAAACGTCCAACAAGAAACTGGCGGCACCATGAATCCAGATACTGATCAAATCGGTGGTCCTGCATATGGACTAGTTCAATGGGATGGGTCTAGCTATCCTTTAGTTGGTAGTCCTACATGGGATGGTCGAGAATATGTTAGACGTCTGATTGCAGCTGCAGGTATCAACAATGACTATAAATCAACATTAGCACAAGGAAAACTAATCGATTGGTGTATGTACAATGGACAGTGGCTAGGCGCGGTTACTCCAACAGGTGTTGCTGAGTTTAAAATAGTTTCTGACCCAGCGATAGCAGCCTATGCATTTGAAATGAATTTCGAGCGACCAAAAAATGCTCATCCAGAAAGGCAAGGTTATGCACAAGGATGGTATAACAAATTTCACAATTTAAAACCATCAACTGGAACAGGAAAAGCAGGATTGGATCATTTAGAATCATTAGTGGGTCAGTATTGGGGAAATGGTCAATGCTATGCCGTGCCAGCTGAATATTCTGGTTTCTTAGGTGGCTGTGGATTAGGTGCGCAAACCAGTTATCCATTAAGTCATGTTATAGGCAGCACTGAGGGAGCAGCTGATATTGGCAGTTCTTATGATTGGGCTGCTGTTGGTTGGAAAGTTATTTATCAGCCGGAGTATAAAGATTTAGTATCTGGCGCAATCATCAACTGGAAACGAGGCGGAAACATTGGTGGATTTAATGTCGATTATACCTATGGCCACACAGGTGTTATCCGAGGTTTAACAAATGATGGGTTCCAAACCTACGAACAAAATATTGGCAAGGGACAAATTATTGAAAGATACGAGCGAACGTGGGTCGGCTCGAGTGAAATCAGTTCAATCGTAATTCCACCAAAATAATCAACTTTTAGAAAGGAGTGAGGAAATGTCAATTATATATCCAATTTTTTTATCGATCACACAACCAAACGACAATATTCCATCAATCATGATTCGTCAATTTGACGAAGGAACTCAAGTCTTGGATGTGACGATTACGGAACACGGTAAACCAAAAGATATTTCAAATTTAACCCCATTTTTCTGCGTCAAACAAGGACACCATGCCGGACTTGGTTTATCTGAGCAAAAAGTCACGAAAATCATTGATGCAAAAAAAGGCAAATTACAATACACATTAACTAATTACGATATGCAAAATACAGGAGAAAATACAGCGTATTTCAGTTTTAGGGCACTTCAAAAAGACCTAAGTTGGCGTCAACAATTTTCCACACGAGATTTTGCTTACCACGTTAAAGAAAGTATTTACGATGAAGGAATCAAAGACAGCAACTATATTTGGACGTTTGAAGAAATTTTACGCTATTTTACAGAATGGGTGAAAACATGTCAAGAGATTTATGATGACTGGTATCTGGTTGCACAAGAAGAACTACAACGTATCATTGCAGAGTTTCAGACATGGATCACAACCAGTCAACAGCGCTATGATCAATGGACTGAAATTCAACGAGCTACATTTGATCAATGGTTTGCTACAATCAAAGGAATTCTAGACGAGAATGTTGCAGGAAACCTTTTGAATCTGATTGAAGAGCTAAAACAAGCACATTTTACGTTGAAAAGTGGAGAGACCGGTGTTCTTAGAACGATTCGCGATGATAAGTTTAGCTTGAATCATACTGTAACTAAAGTCAGAACCGTTACTCATAAAAAAGAAGCATCGGCTTTGGTTATAGCTGAGATCGACAGTCAAAAGCAAAATACGTTCTTTATTCGAAAGGTGGGATCAGTATAATGGCTCATGAAGTAGAAATTAGAAAAGTCATGGAAACAGATGAAGCAGGCGTACAACGTCAAGTATTTCCCGAGACGCATGTTAGTGCAATCCTCGGTTTAGATAAAATCGAAACAGTAGGAGCCGGCGTAACGTCGATCAACGGAAAAACGGGCGATATTACATTAACGGCCAAGGACTTAGGGGTTCAAGGCACAAATATCACAATAGATAAGGTGGGAACAGTATGACAGATATCGTTGAATTAAAAAGTGATGGAGCTGTTGTTTATCCTAAAACACACGTCAGTGCAGTTGAAGGGATCACAACGGTCAAAGGTGAAAAAGGAGATACAGGTCCACAAGGCCCTCAAGGTACAACTGGAACGGCAGGCGCAATTGGTCCGCAAGGTCTAAAAGGGGCAACGGGACCACAGGGACCAGCTGGAACAAACGCTACAACAACAGCTGAAGCAACACAAACAGTCAATGGGCTAATGAGTGCTATGGATAAGAAAAAATTAGATACATTACCAACAATAACATTTATTAAGGTGGGAGCAGTATAATGGCAGATATCGTACAATTAGAAGAAAAAGGAAATTTATTATATCCGAAGACGCATACAAGCGCGATTGATGGGGTAGACGAAACGTTAGTGAAAAAAACAGGTGATGAAGATATTGCTGGAGTGAAGAATTTTACGAGTGTTCCACAAATTAATAACATCCCTATCGCAGTTGATCAAGGTGTTGCCTATAGGGAAATTACCTTAGACTCAACTATCAATACTAATATTAAAAGTGGTTTTATACGACTTTGGCGTATAGGGAATATGGTTATAGTTGGCTCCTACTTAACTATTAAAGGTCCTGTACGGTGGGTGGATATTGCAAAAGTACCCGCAGGATTTGAACCACATAGTGCAGGTAGCTTTGGTATATCTTATGGATCTACAGGTGGCGATCAAATTCCCGCTACTCTATATATTGCTTCAAATAATTTTAGGGTTTTAACTGCTGGAACTATTCCAACAGCAGAATATCCTTATCAAGGATCTGGAGTTTATTATACGGAAAAAGTATTTCCTAGTTAATCAAATCTTGATATAGACTGAAAAAAGCATAAACTGGACGATTGATCGTCCAGTCAGACTGTAGATAAAGTCCTAAAAAAGACTTTATCTACAGTCTTTTTTGTACACTATAATTGAAAAAAATTACATTTTAACGAAAGGGTTGATTTCTAATGATGTCAAAACATTCCTTAGACTCTAGAAAACATGAAACCTCTGTCTCCCTTGAATCTTTAGTCCTTAAAAATCATCTTGTACGAAAAATTGACCGGGCGCTAAATTTTCAGTTTATTTATCCTCTTATTGAATCTACTTGTTCCGCAAGTTGAGCGAATACGTGCAAGAAATTTTTCATTTCACGGAGTAGCTGCTGATGCGGCATAAAAAACACCCTGAAATACAAAGTACTTAATGGATCGTCAACTACATCCGATTTTTCCTTATGCTCGACCCAAAGGAAAAAAAGGATTATTTAGAAAGAGTTTGTTTATGATTCTCATTACGATTGTTACCTATGACCAAATTCTCCGGTTTAATACCATTACAAGAGATGGCTGTAGAAAGTATGTTTCAACCCCTTATATTTGTGAAAACTGTCCGTTACTTACCCCGTGTACGACAAGCAAACAACACAAAAAAGAAATTCATCGCCATTTATGGGCGCAGCCTATTTAGAGGCGGCAGAACATTTACGCCATACGGCGTACAATAAAGAAAAATATAAAAAACGAAAAGAAACAATTGAACGAGTTTTCGCAGATGCAAAAGAAAAGCATGGCATGCGTTGGACTAAGTATCGAGGAGTAGAAAAAGTTCAAGTGCATACGATGCTTGTTTTTGCCGCAATGAACTTAAAGGAATTAGCAAATTGGAAGTGGGAGCGAATGTTCTTGCTTATTTTTTTGCTTAAAAAGCAAAAGAGACAATCAATTCTTCTAGATAAGAAGGCTGCTTGCCTCTTTTGTCTACAGTCTGAGACGAAAACCTATTTTAGGAGTTCATCTACATTTTTATATGTAACACCCTATATTAATTAGAAATACGAAAAACTCCTTGACCTTTTCTAAAGCTCTATCGTATTATAGTTAGGAACCGAACTATTAAGCAAGGAGGTAAATCATGGACAGAAAAATCGGTCTAAAAATCAGAATACTAGCCAACGAACTTAACCGTAAAGCAGCAGAAATTTTAAAAGAAGACGATGGCGAAGCATCCTCAAGCATCCAAATGCGCATCCTCAATTTTATCCACCGTCGCAACAGCCAACAAGTACCGGTCTACCAAAAAGACATAGAACAAGAATTTGACATTCGGCGCTCCACTGCGACTGGTTTACTGCAAACAATGGAAAAACGCTTATTTATCGAAAGAAGCAGTTGCAAAGAAGACAATCGCTACAAAACAATCATATTGACTGAACTCGGTCAACAAAAAGTCAAAGAAAACATCATGAAGCTACATAAATTCGATGAATTACTTGTTCAGGGGATCCCGGAAGAAGAGCTAGCAATCTTTTTTAAATTGTTGGAAAAACTATCTGAGAACAGTAAAAAAATAAATAAAGAAGGTGAGTTGATTACGTGATAAAAAAACTGATTGCCAATATTGGTATTTATAAAAAAGAAAGCATCATTACGCCATTGTACGTAACTGGGGAAGTTATCTTAGACATCATTATCCCTTTAGTCATGGCAATGATGATCGATAATGGGATTGAAAAACGAGACACCAAAGCGATTTTAATGTATGGAGCGATTTTATTTATTTGTGCAATTATTGCGTTATTTTTTGGTGCGATGTCAGGTCGTTATGCGGCCGTTGCTTCAGCTGGATTTGCGAAAAATTTACGAGATCAATTGTTTGTTCGAATCCAAGGTTTTTCCTTTTCAAACATTGATCGTTTTTCTACCTCAAGTTTGATCACACGAATGACAACAGACGTGACCAATGTCCAAAATGCGTATCAAATGATTATTCGACTTTTAGTCCGTAGTCCATTGATCATGATTTTTTCATTAGCGATGGCTTATAGTATCAACAAGGATCTGTCTTTGATTTATTTAGGTGTTGTACCGTTTTTGATGATCGGTTTAGCGCTCGTTATTTATTTTGCTCATCCTAATTTCAATAAAGTTTTTCGTATTTACGATAAATTAAATAACGTAGTTCAAGAAAATTTACAAGGAATTCGGGTCGTTAAATCTTATGTAAGAGAAGAACATGAAGACGAAAAATTTAAAACTGTTTCTAAAGACATTTACAAAACTTTTTCAAAAGCCCAAAGTATTGTTGCGTTTAATAACCCTATTTTACAATTTGCGGTTTATACATGCATGTTGCTGATATCATGGTTAGGGGCGAAATTTGTCGTTGGCAGTACGTTGACTACTGGTGAATTGGTCAGCATGTTTACGTATACCATGCAGATTTTGATGAGCTTAAACATGTTATCAATGGTTTTTGTGATTGTGCTGATCGCACGAACTTCTGCAGAGCGGATCACAGAAGTTTTATCTGAAGAAAGTGATTTAAAAAATAATGAAACCCCACTTTATGAAATTCCAGATGGTTCGGTTCGCTTTCATGATGTTTGTTTTAGCTATGCTAATGATCTTGAAAAACTAGCCTTGATGCATGCAAATATGAAAATCAAATCGGGTGAAGTGATCGGAATCGTTGGTGGAACGGGGAGTTCTAAATCAACATTGGTTCAGCTGATCCCAAGACTATATGATGTTACCCAAGGATCAGTCGAAGTTGGCGGACACGATGTACGGCATTATGATCTGAAATCATTGCGTGATCAAGTCAGCATGGTGTTGCAAAATAATGTGCTATTTACAGGAACGATCAAAGAAAATTTACGTTGGGGAAATGAAGATGCTACAGATGAAGATTTAATCAGAGTCTGTAAGATTGCGCAAGCGGATAGTTTTATCCAGGAGTTTCCCGATAAATATGATACGTTGATTTCGCAAGGGGGAAATAACGTTTCTGGTGGACAAAAGCAACGTTTATGTATTGCCAGAGCCTTATTGAAGAAACCAAAAATTTTGATTTTAGATGATTCAACAAGTGCGGTTGATACTAAAACAGATCGGTTGATTCGTGAAGGGATGCGTCAAGAGATTCCAGGGACAACAACGTTTATCATCGGACAACGAGTGTCGTCTGTTCAAGATTCTGATCGGATCATTGTGATGGATAAAGGGTTGATCAATGAAATTGGAACGCATGACGAATTATTAGCGAATAATCAGATTTATCAAGAAGTTTATGAATCTCAAGCGAAAGGATTTGGTGAAGAGGATGCGTGATGAACAAAAAGGAATTCGTAAAAATCAAAATCCTTTGAGAACGTTGAAACGTTTATTTGCCTATATGTTTAGACAAAATAAGTTTCTTCTGGTACTAGTGCTGCTACTCATTTTCTTAAGCACATTTTCCAATGTTCGAGGCTCTTTATTTTTACAAGTAGTGATCGATGATTACATTACTCCGCTACTTGGACAAAGTAACCCCAATTTCTCTGGATTGTTAAAAGCAATCACAACGATGGCGCTGATTTATGTTGTTGGGATCATATCGAATCTATGCTCTAATTTGATCATGGTGCGAATTAGTGAAGGAACCCAAAAAACGATTCGAGATGAAATGTTTACCCACCTTGAAACTTTACCGATCCGTTATTTTGATTCAAATTCTGATGGTGATATCATGAGTCATTTCACGAATGATACAGATACCTTACGCCAGATGATTTCTCAAAGTATTCCGAATTTAGTGATGGCCGTGGTTAGTTTTGTCAGTGTTTTTATTGCGATGTTTACGATCAGTGTTCCCTTGACTTTGGTTGTAATTGTTTCTGTTTCTATCATGATCGTGACAATTCGGATGATTGCTGGACGTAGTAGCCGTTATTTTAGCAAACAACAAAGAGATCTCGGCAGTGTTAATGGTTATATTGAAGAAATCATGCATGGTCAAAAAGTAGTGAAAATATTTAATCATGAGCCACAAACGATCAAACAATTTAAAGCAATCAATGAAGAATTACGGCAAAGTGCTACTAAAGCAAATAAGTACGCGAATAGTTTAATGCCGATCATGATGAACTTGCTAAATATACAGTATGTACTTTTAGCGGTTGTTGGCGGAATTTTTTCAGTATACGGTGTTTCAGGTCTAACCATTGGGATGATTGCGTCTTTTCTTCAATTAAGTCGTTCGTTGAATATGCCGATCAGTCAAGTTTCTCAACAAATCAATTTTGTAATCATGGCTTTAGCAGGAGCCGATCGCATCTTTAGTTTAATTGATGAAAAACCGGAAGTAGATGATGGCTATGTAACATTGGTGAATGTAACGCGAAAAGCTGGAGATCTTGTTGAAAGTGAAGCGAGAACAGGAATATGGGCTTGGAAACACCCTCATGCAGACGGTACTGTCACCTATACTGAATTAACTGGAGATGTGCGATTTGAAGATGTTTCTTTTGGTTACACAGAAAAAAATCGTGTCTTAAAAGATATCAATCTTTATGCAGAAACAGGACAAAAAGTCGCCTTTGTTGGGGCTACTGGGGCAGGTAAAACGACAATCACCAACTTGATCAATCGCTTTTATGATATTCAAGAAGGCAAAATTCGCTATGATGGAATCAATGTGAAAAAGATCAAGAAGAGCTCGTTGAGAAGGTCGTTAGGGATTGTTTTGCAGGACACTCATTTGTTTACCGGAACGATTCGGGAAAATATTCGTTATGGTAAGCTGGATGCATCAGATAGTGATGTGATTAACGCGGCACAGCTGGCCAATGCCGAGGATTTCATTAATAATCTACCGAATAAATACGATACGGTGATCACAGGGGATGGTGAAGGCTTGTCACAAGGACAACGTCAATTATTGTCCATCGCACGAGCAGCGATTGCAGATCCACCTGTAATGATTTTGGATGAAGCAACTTCTAGCATTGATACTAGAACAGAAAAGCATGTGCAAGCAGGAATGGACCGTTTGATGAAAGGCAGAACCGTATTTGTTATCGCTCATCGCTTATCGACGATTCAAAATTCAGATGCGATCATGGTAATGGATCATGGCCGGATTATTGAACGGGGTAGCCATGAAGATTTGCTTGAAGAAAAAGGTATTTACCATCAACTCTATACAGGAAAAGTAGAGCTTTCATAGATTTGAGAAGAGAAAATAAAAAAACACCGACTGTTAGAAAAATTCTAATAGTCGGTGTTTTTTTGATATAAACGTTTAAAATAATACGCCAAGAGAGATTCGAACTCCCGACCGCTCGCTTAGAAGGCGAGTGCTCTATCCAGCTGAGCTATTGGCGCAAAATGTTAACGCAACAGAATTTATTATAATGAACATGGAAAACAAAGTCAATCATAATTTAGAAATAACAACAAAAAAGTTTCGAAAAGTGATTTTTAGAGCTAAATGACTAAGTTTTTATTGACTC
Organism: Enterococcus sp. 7E2_DIV0204; assembly: GCF_002140855.1. Lineage (NCBI taxonomy): Bacteria > Bacillati > Bacillota > Bacilli > Lactobacillales > Enterococcaceae > Enterococcus > Enterococcus sp. 7E2_DIV0204. Next base: position 554,867 of record NZ_NGKY01000001.1, on the reverse strand, counting down.
TTGTTCCTTATTTTGATATAGTATTAATGTTGTAATTGTGGACTCCACAGCTACAACCGCACAGAACAAGTTTTTAAGTATGACAATCATCTTGTTGTCACTTGGGATGGCGAGTCTAAGTCTAGAAGAAGGAGGTGCTGTATAGCATGTACGCAATTATCAAAACTGGTGGTAAACAAGTAAAAGTTGAGGTAGGTCAAGCAATTTACGTTGAAAAATTAGACGTAGAAGCTGGCGAAAAAGTTGTTTTTGACGAAGTTATCTTAGTGGGTGGCGAATCTACGAAAGTAGGAGCTCCAACTGTAGCAGGTGCAACTGTCGAAGGAACTGTAGAAAAACACGGCAAACAAAAGAAAGTCGTAACTTTCAAATACAAACCTAAAAAACACACTCACCGCAAACAAGGTCACCGTCAACCGTATACAAAAGTTGTAATCAACGCAATCAACGCATAATTCTTTTAAGTTGCATAGGAAAGAAGGCCTATCAATGATTAAAAGTTCTTTTAAACGAAATGACTCAGGTCAAATTGTTTCTTTTGAAGTCTCAGGGCATGCTGAATCGGGTCCTTATGGCAGTGATATCGTTTGCGCAGCAGTGTCTGCTTTAGCGATCAGTACTGTCAATGGCATCGATGCATTAGCTGGTTTTGAACCGATTGTTGAAACCAACGAAGATGAAGGTGGTTACCTTTATGTTGAAGTGATTTCAAAGGCCAATCAAGAACAAACCAACATTGCCCAAATTCTCTTGGAAAATCTTTTATTAGGTCTCCAAGCAATCGAGCAAGAAAATCTTGAATTTATTCAAGTCAAAACCATAAATGAAAAATAGGAGGTGCAGACTATGTTATTAAATATGAATTTACAATTATTCGCCCACAAAAAAGGTGGAGGTTCTACTTCCAACGGACGTGATTCTGAATCTAAACGCCTAGGCGCTAAAAGTGCTGATGGACAAACTGTTACTGGTGGATCAATTTTATACCGTCAACGCGGAACTAAAATTTACCCAGGAGCAAACGTAGGTATCGGCGGAGACGACACTTTATTTGCTAAAGTTGACGGTGTAGTACGTTTCGAACGTAAAGGCCGCGACAAAAAACAAGTGTCTGTTTACCCAGTGGCTCAATAATAATTGAACTTAATGGCTCTATCCTTTTTAATTAAGGGATAGAGTTTTTTTATTTTAAATAAACAGTAACTTGAATACATCTATTAAAAATGAGCGAATTGAGCAGTCTTTCTAAGAGTTTGTATGTTTTATTATCAAAGGGATATTATTTTATTAGATGATTTTGTTCTCACAGATAATACGGCAGGAACCATCTCTAGTTTTAGCTAGCGTTTTGATATTTTTTAGTCTTTTCTTACTAAAATCAATGCATCACGAGTTAAAACTAATCACTTATAGATAGTGAGGTAGCTTTAAGTAAAAAGTTCGTAAGGGAAGATTACGATTCAGCATAAAGGATATGTGTAAAACAGTACAAAATAATAAAATTGTTCTAAAAAATAGATACAAAGTTTTAAATGTGGGTATATCAGATTTTTAAAGGTACATAGTTGTATAGAGTTTATATTATTCACAAGTAATGATAGCCTGTGGTATTTTAATCAGCATGAGTTTGATGCCATTTAAATTGAGTTTTGGCTACTTAATCATATATAGTCATTGCTTGTGCGGTGGCTTTTTGTATTCGGGAGGATAATGACAGAATAATGATAGTTTGAAAGAATAAATATTCTTTATACTAACGATGTAAGATCTTACAAAAACGTTATTATCGGGAGGTGAAAAGTATGGCAAATATTGAATCAGTAATAAACTGGTTTCGAGCAAGGGAAGGAAAGGTAACATATAGCATGACAAATCGTTATGGTCCTTATAGCTATGATTGTAGTTCAGCCGTGTATAATGCCCTAGTTGAAGCAGGTTTTCTGCCAGTAGGAACTGCGATTGGAAACACTGAAACTCTTTATGCGTTAGACGGATCATTGTTACAGCCTATCTCACGTGCTGAGGTGCGAAGAGGTGATATTTTTATCTCAGGAGGCAAAGGGACTAGTTTGGGAGCAAATGGTCATACAGGAGTATTTGTAAGTAATAGCAGAATTATTCATTGTAATTACGGATCGAATGGAATTTCAGAAACATCAATAGAAGGTGGATGGTTGGGTGGACCACCGAATGATTTTTACCGGTTAAAAGGTGGAAGTCCAACACCAGAAACAAGAAGAAATGGTATTGCAATTGACAATATTTCATTCGATCAAGCCAAACATATGGTAGCTTGGATTCAAACTAAATATTCTTGGACATTATTAAGTGATCAAGTCAAAGCGCATAAGCAAAGTGATGGTCGATATAAACTAGTGATTAAAAGTGGGCAAGGTAAACGGTTGAATAATTCACTAGCTCGATTGCAGCAAGAGTTAAGAACGTACTATCCTGGGTATATGCAACAAAATATTGCTATCGTAGATGGGGATAAAAACAGTGCTCGTATCGAAGCACGTAATATGCCAGCTTCTGCTTTTACAGGAAATAAAGATTTTGATTCACATATGAGAGGCTTTTTAAAAGATATTTTATTGGACGGTCAAACTTATGGCGAAGAAAATTCTTATGACACTTGGGATGTTCGCGTAAAAGGTGAAGGGTTTAACGACCATGATACACCTATCGTAAGAAATGAAATTGAAGCAGAAGTTCGAAAAACTGGAGCAAATGCTTTTGCAGTAAAATCATTTAAATATTAACAGAAAAAATTTTGACAATCGCTTTAAAAAAAGTGAGGCAATAATCAGAAAAAAATTTGATTAGCGTCTCACTTTTTCTGAATTTAGAGTGCACAAAAAGCGCGCAAATATGTAAGATTAAGGAGACTAAATCCATTATCATATTGAAGAATAGGAGTAAATTTAAAGTGGGCTGTTTGTTGATGTTGCTAGGAGTATTTTTTATGTTAGGTATGTTTAGTGTAGTAGATGTTAACAGGACACGACTAGATTATTAAATGAAAGAAACCATCTATTTCATTTAATTGATAGCTCACAGGTTATGTCCAGTAGCTCAACAGTATTATTAAAAAGTATCTCTACTCTTTGTCAAACAAGCGTAGAGATACTTTTTAATGTCAGAAACGGTTGTAATAAAATTGATTTTAAAAAGATAAGGTTAATCAAATTAATTCCCATAGGAATACTGAATTGCAAATTTTGATGGAAACGTGAGTGGTATTATTTCACTGGAAAATCTGCTTTTCCATACTCTGTTCCTATAATGCTTTTAGCAATTAATGTAACTGGAGTTTCAGTATCAGTCAATTCGTAAGCGGTAGCATTTGAAACGGTTCCGCCAGGCTTGATTTCTGCTATTTGGGATTCTAAATATTGAGAATCAGGTAATGACGCTACTTGTAGTTCGTTGACCTTATTTGGATCATTATCTTGAACAGCTTTAAAATTCATGATCCAAGAGGTATTAGGATTTATTGCATGATCATCTTTGTAGTCAGGCGAAACAATAGTATCATACCAGAATGCGATTACTGGTTTATCACCGTATTCATTGCCAGCTTCACCAGGTTGAATAACTTTTGTATCAGTAATTTTCACGCTATATGAATTTCCCTTGAGCATCTTGCCATCAAAAGTAGTATCTTTTGCAGTCTTAACAAAATCTCCACTTGTTTCATCCATTTTTTCTTCTGTAGATTTGGATGTACTGCTTTGAGATGTTTTAGTTTCCTGCTGTGTGGAGTCTTCTTTACTTGCAGAATTTCCGCATGATGCTAATACGATACTTGATAATACGACCAAACTTAAAACAAATGTCTTCTTCATTTTAATTCCTCACTTATTCATAATATTGTTAAACAAATTGATTGTATCATAAGTCATTATTATTTTTTTGAAAATTAGAATATGTTTTTTTATTATTTTGTTTTTTTAATTTTAATCATTTGGAAAAAATGTACATGGTTATTTCAAGAGATACTATTAAGAAATGATTAAAAAAATTTAACTTACGAGAATTTTTTTTCTATGATAGCATAAACTCTGCTACAAAAAATAAAGGAGAGTGTTTTATGCCGCAAAACAAAAAAGAAGGTTTATTTTTCACGACGATTGTCTGTTTTTCAATGGTGAGTATAATGAGTGCTTACAATCTTTTATTACATGGGCAATTTTCGTTAAGTAATTTATTTGGAGGACTAGTCCCAGGATTTATTGTTGCATTTTTATTTGATGTCTTAGTCGTTTCGGCACCAGCTAAAAAGATTGCCTTTGCCTTACCAGTCAATAAAGAGAAAAAAATCCAAATGATCATTGCTGTTTCTAGCTGTATGGTTTTAGGAATGGTCTTTTTTATGTCAATGTATGGTGTCATTATGCAGTTTGGCTTTACAGAAAATTTCTTGAGCTATTATCTTGGTGCGTTTGCTAAAAATTTGATTATGGCTTTGCCATTGCAATTACTTATAGTTGGACCGATTTGTAGAATGATTTTAAGTGTAAGTCGTCAAAGTAATTGGTTACAAGAGAGCAATGAATTGGATGACTAAATAAAAAGTAGGACAGAACGGAACTTCGTTCTGTCCTACTTTTTGAGTAGTAAAGAGAAAATCTAGCAAAAAAAAAGGGGCATAATTTTCCAATAAAGAAATAATGTTGTTATAATTAGTAGAATCTTGGTCAATAGGGGGACCTCAGCGATGGAAATACATGAGAGAATTGTCAGGTTATTAAATTCAAGTACCGTATTTTTGATTTCAACAATTGATCAGCGTGATTTTCCAACGGTTATTACTGTTTCTGAACCGTTATGGAGAGAAGGGCTATTGAAGCTACAATTTTATTTGGATGGAAATGGTGAAACCGTTAAAAATATTCGATGTAATCCAAACGGCTCTGTCTGTTGCTATGAAGAAATTGAACATGAAAGTTTGCTTTTAAAAGGGAAGTTTATCATTGAAGAGATTGAGTCGTTAGACGAAATCGAACCCAAGTTGTCAGCATATCAGAAAGAATTGAATCATGTAAAACCTGTACTGGTCAATTTTGAAACATGGACAGCTAGGATACATATGGATAAAAAAACAAAAGACATTATCGTTTAAAGGTAAAGAGCAATTTTCAACCTGTGAGGACCATAATGTTATATAGAGAGTTGAGTGAAGTAATAGCTCAACTTTTTTTCTATTTTTCCAGTATAAGCGTCCTTCTTAAACGAATATAGATATTCTTCGCTTTTTCTTAATACATCTTCATACATTCTTCGCAGATTTTTATGTTTGAGTTAAGTTCTTTTGAGTATAGTTTTATCATCACTTAATAATAAAGCAAAGGAGGAATTGTCATGTACGCTGTAAAAGTATTACATGGATATATCGGTAAGGACGGACAACGTACAAGAGATAAAAATCGTGTTCGCGTCTTTCCAAATAAACATTATGCAGAAAAATTTGCTGATAAAATCGGCGGTCGAGTAAAAATGCTTAGCTAAATGAATACATTAACAGGAAACGGGTAGCCCAAATATTATAGCATTTGGGCTACCCGTTTGTAAAAATTAAACGTAAAGATCAAAAACTGCAATTTCCGGAGGTACTCTAAAACGTGCCGGAATCTTTGTTGTACCTAAACCCGTATTAACATACAAATTTGTCTCATTAGCTAAACTATAAAAGCCATCATAATATTTTTCGGCCAGCGCATTTTTGATTGTAAAAAAAGGTAGTTTAACTTGTCCTCCGTGACTATGTCCAGCTAAAATTAGCTGAATATCATGGTCTAATACATCATCAGCTTTATCTGGTTCATGGCTCATTAAAATAGTGTAGTCACTTTGTCGGCCAGCTAATGTTTCTTCGATCAAGGAATTACCTAACATAGAATCATCCAAACCGCCGATATAGACTGATTTTCCATTAGATAAAGGAACATTGACACCAGAGTTATCCAATAATTGGAAACCAGATGCCGCTAAAATTTCTGGATAAGCGTGAGCGGCCCCACCACCGTAATCATGGTTTCCCCAAACTGCATATTGTCCTAAAGGGGCTGACAAGCGGTCGAGTGCTGTAATAACTTCTTCGGCAGGTCCGTATTTTGCATAGTTATCAAATAAATCACCGGTGAATAAAATAATATCAGGTTGTTCATTGTTAACTTTTGTGACGATTTTTTCTAATTGTGTCGTAGAATAGTTTTCTTGAATGTGAATATCTGAGAGCTGAACAATTTTGACAGGTTTTTGTCCATCGTTAGTCCCCACTGTATAATGATGGGTAACGATTCTTTTTGGTTCTATAAAAAAGGCATAGAGGACCATACCAATAATGGCGAATAAAAATAAGTAGACAATAGATCTTTTTTTCATTGTTGACCTCACTTTCGAATTTTACTATAACGGATATAGCTTAAAAAAAGGTAAATATCGAGTAGTAAATGGAGAAACTTTAAAATAATTTAGAGGTTGTGTGTCTTCGGTGTTTTTCAAAATCATTATTTGCTATAATAAAGAAGAACTTATTTTGGAAAGAAGGATGAAAAAAATGATGGTAAGAGTAAATAAATTAAGAGCATTAATGAAAAAAAATGATCTTTCAGGATTTTTAGTGACAAGTCCGTACAATTTACGTTATTTAACGAATTTCACTGGGACGACAGGATTAGCTGTGATTACCCTAGATAAAGCCTTTTTTGTTACTGATTTTCGTTATACAGAACAAGCTACGGCACAAGCACAAGGATTTGAAATCATTCAAAATTCTGGTCCGATTTATGATGAAGTCGTAGCAATTGCTGAAAAAGAACAGCTAGATAATATTGCGTTTGAAGAAGCTTTTGTGAGTTTTGCAGAATACAGTTTATTAGAAGAGATCACGCCTTGCGACTTGATTCCAGTAGCTGGCTTGATTGAAGAATTGCGTGAAGTTAAAGATGAAGAAGAAATTGCAATCATCGAAAAAGCGTGTAGCATTGCAGATCTTGGGTTTAAACATATCTTAACGGTGATCAAACCAGGAATGACAGAAATTGAAATTGCCAACCAATTAGATTTTTACATGCGTTCTTTAGGGGCTTCTGGTGTCTCTTTTGAAACAATCGTTGCAAGTGGAATTCGTTCTGCGATGCCTCATGGTGTGGCGAGTCAAAAGGTCATCGAAAAAGGGGATTTGATCACGTTAGATTTTGGCTGTTATTATGAAGGCTATGTTTCAGATATGACAAGAACGTTTGCCATTGGCGAACCAGATAGTAAATTAAAAGATATTTATCAAATCGTTTTAGAGGCACAATTAAAGGTACTCGATGAAGCAAAACCAGGTTTAACTGGTATTCAGCTAGATGGGATTGCGCGTGATCATATTGCTTCTTATGGATATGGTGAAGCCTTTGGACATAGTACAGGGCATGGAATCGGCTTGGAAATCCATGAAGGTCCGAATGTTTCCTTCAGAGCAGATCAACAATTTGTGCCAGGAAATGTGATTACGGATGAACCAGGTATTTATTTAGCTGGACTTGGTGGTGTTAGAATCGAAGATGATTTATTGATAACGGAAGAAGGAAACCGTGTACTAACGCATTCACCTAAAGAATTGATCATCTTATAAAAAATGCTAGATCAGTGAAAAAAAACGGTGGGCGCTTAGTTGTAATCAGATTTTGAACATAAACCGTTTTCGACGCATTTTCTCATAGTTTTTTTGGTAGCGAAACAAGCTAATTAATGATAAACTAGGTGTGAATGTAAACTTAGATAGGTAAATGAGTGGAAACCTTGATGATTCAGTGAATGTTTCTTACATTGTTATCGTTGTGTTATCTAGCTTTGCGGGCTAGCACTATGTTCTGCTTCGATCTCATCAATTTCTAAGAGCTAAAGCTCAAAGGCTTGAAAGCCTTCGGAAAAAAGCTAAAAGTGGAACATTGTTACCTATATTATAAGGAGGATTAAAATGACTGACGAAAAAAATCTAGTAATCAATACAAAAGATTCTTTAGGCGAAATCGTCATTGCGCCGGAAGTAATTGAAGTCATTATTGGTATTGCAGCATCTAAAGTAGAAGGTGTCTATGGTATGCGTGGGACATTTGCTAATAATGTAACAGAATTTTTAGGCCGTGCTGCTCATGGTAAAGGTGTTTATTTAAGAGCAGAAGAAGAAGGCTTGAAAGTCGATATTTATTGCTACTTAAATTATGGTATTTCAGTACCTAAAGTAGCATTAGAGATGCAAGATCGTGTGAAACAGCAAGTGCTGTTTATGACGGATATCGATTTGGTAGAAGTGAATATTCATGTTGTAGCAGTGGTACCTGAAAAACTTCCTGAACCAGATTTTGATGAATTATTCCCGGAAGATGAGGGAGAAAATGAGTAAGCCAAGTTTCACTCGTCACGAGATTCGTGAAAAGGCGCTACAAGCGCTATTTCCTTTAGATTTTAATGTTGACTTAACAAAGCAAGATGCAATTTCTTATGCATTAGAGTTAGATAATCAAGAAATCATTAGTGAAGATGGGGAAGAATTCGTCCCAACTTACTTAGATTTATTGGTAGGCGGCGTTTGTGATCGAAAAGCAGAACTAGACGAGATCATCAAAAAACATTTAGGAAACAACTGGTCGATCACTCGTATTGCTAAAATGGATTTGATTATTTTACGTATGGCTATTTTTGAAATGCTTTATGTTGGGGATGTACCTAACACGGTTGCTTTAGATGAAGCGATCGAATTAGCTAAAAAATATAGCGATGATCGTTCAAGAAAATTTGTTAATGGTGTTTTAGCCAATATAATGAAAGATATTGATTCAAAGTAGAAATACTTTGAATCTTTTTTGTTGTGAATCACTACGACTGGCTTCGCCAGAGTAGATGATGAACAATACTTGGCGACCGAAGGGAGAGAAGTAACCTTACTAGTGAATCACTACGCTGCGCTTCGATCTCATCAATTTCTAAGAGCTAAAGCTCTAAGAATTGAAGGACTATGACTGGCTTCGTCAGAGTAGATGATGAACAATACAAGGCGTACAAAGGGAGAGAAGTTTCATTTGTATACAATTCAAGGAGATAAAGATTATAGAGTGTTAAGACTAACTGAATTATGCTAAAATAAAAGAATGTAAGCAAAAAAGAGGAGTGAACTTATGGGAGAGTTAATCAACGGTCGTGAACTAGCAGATAGAATGCAAGCGCAAATCAAAGAAGAAGTGCAAGAACTTGAAAAAGAAGGCATTCGTCCAGGTTTAGTCGTTTTATTAGTAGGTGAAAATCAAGCAAGTCAAACATATGTGAAAAATAAAGATTTAGCCGCAGTTAAAATCGGGATTCGCTCGAAAATCGAACGCTTACCTGAAACGATCTCAGAAGTAGAACTACTAGCTATAATCGAACAATATAATCATGATTCAGATTATCATGGAATACTGGTTCAATTACCATTGCCAAAGCATATTGATGAGGAAAAAGTGTTGTTAGCTGTTGACCCCCATAAAGATGTTGATGGGTTCCATCCCATGAATATGGGACATTTATTTATAGGTGAACCTACAATGATTCCATGCACGCCATATGGCATCATGAAAATGTTTGAAGCGTATAACATTGATTTAGAGGGCAAACGAGCAGTTGTAATTGGGCGTAGTAATATTGTGGGAAAACCAATGGCACTATTAATGATGATGAAAAATGCGACTGTTACGATCGCTCATTCAAAAACGGTTGATTTACCTGCAGTCGCTAGAGAAGCGGATATTTTAGTCGTAGCAATTGGTCGCGGTCATTTTGTGACAAAAGAGTTTGTCAAACCAGGTGCAGTTGTAATTGACGTTGGGATGAATCGAGATGCTAATGGCAAATTGATTGGTGATGTAAAATTCGATGAGGTTGCACCGATTGCAAGTTTCATTACACCAGTACCAAAAGGTGTTGGGCCCATGACTATCACAATGTTGATGTATCAAACGGTAGAAGCCGCTAAAAAACAAAAGTAAGGTGAGAAGATGGAGCAGCAATATTTAACAGTGACAGCTTTAACCAAATATCTAAAACGTAAATTTGATGCTGATCCATACTTGGAACGGGTTTATTTAACGGGTGAGATTTCTAACTTTCGAATGCGGCCAAATGCTCATCAATATTTTAGTATCAAAGATGACGGTGCAAAAATCTCTGCGATCATGTTTAAATCAGCGTTTCAAAAATTGAAATTCCAACCCAAAGAAGGTATGAAAGTATTGCTAGTTGGTCGGATCTCGTTATATGAAAGCGGCGGTTCATATCAAATTTATGTAGAACACATGGAGCCAGACGGAGTTGGTGCGCTGTACCAAGCGTTAGCTGAATTACGTGAGAAGTTAGGGAAAGAAGGCTTATTTGAGGGACCTAAAAAAATACTGCCGCGCTATCCTAAACGGATTGCAGTTATTACTAGCCCTAGTGGTGCCGTTATCCGAGACATTATTACCACAGTCAAACGAAGATACCCGATCGCTCAACTTGTTTTGTTTCCAACCTTAGTTCAAGGTGATAAAGCAGCAGATGATATTGTCCGCAATATTCAGCGTGTAGAAGAGCTCGGGAATTTTGATACGATGATCATTGGACGAGGTGGTGGTTCGATTGAAGACCTGTGGCCATTTAATGAGGAACGAGTTGCCAGAGCGATTTATCAGGCACAAACACCGATCATTTCTTCAGTCGGTCATGAAACTGACGTGACGATTGCTGATATGGTCGCAGATGTAAGAGCTGCAACGCCAACTGCAGCAGCAGAGTTGGCAGTACCTGTTTTAAACGAAGAACTACTGAAAATTAAAGAACGGCAAACACGTTTAGAACAAAGTTTCCTTTACCAACTACAACAAAAAAATGAGCGTTACCAACGTTTGAAAAATTCATATGTATTCAAACAGCCTGATCGTCTATATGAAGGGCAAACAATTAAACTGGATCGGATTACGCAGCGCTTGACGCAATCAATGGAAACCGTTTATCATCAAAAACAACGGATAGCTCAAGAAATCATTGCGCAGTTCAAACAGCAAACACCTCAGGGGCAAATCAGAGAAGGACAGCAGCAACTAACGTTTTTGAGTAAAACACTTCATGATCGTATGGAACAATACATGAAAGATAAAGAAAAACAATTTACTTCTGCTGTACAACAACTGGATTTGCTAAGTCCGTTAAAAATCATGGGTCGAGGCTATAGTTATACAACGAAAGAACAACAAGTAGTGAAGTCCGTCAATGAACTGAAGACAAAAGAAAAAATTCAAATCCATTATGTAGATGGTATTGTAGATACGGTGATTGAAAAAATAATACCTGCTGAAGAGGAGTAAAAAGATGGCTAAAGAAAAAGCAGTCGAAAAAACATTTGAAGAATCATTAACTGAGTTAGAAGAAATCGTTCAACGTCTAGAGCGTGGCGATGTACCTTTAGAGGAGGCGTTAGCCGCTTTTCAAGAAGGGATGGTTTTAAGTAAACAGTGTCAAGATACTTTGGAAAAAGCTGAAAAGACATTAACGAAAGTGATGACTGAAAATAATGAGGAAGTTGCCTTTGAAGAAAGTGAGGAAAATTGATGGAGGCTTTCACTGATTTTCGTAAGCAGAGTTTACCGCTTATTGAAAAAGAAATGGAAAACTTTATCGATGATTACACTGCAAATGAACGCTTAAAAGAGGCTATGTTGTATTCAATTAGAGCCGGTGGCAAACGATTTCGCCCGTTGCTTGTTTTAGCAGTTCTCCGTTCATTTAACAAAGAAGCACAAACCCACGATTATCAAGTTGGTGCAGCGCTGGAAATGGTTCATACTTATTCGTTGATCCATGATGATTTGCCGGCAATGGATGATGATGATCTGAGGCGAGGCAAGCCAACGAATCATAAAGTATTTGGCGAAGCCCATGCAATTTTAGCAGGTGATGGTTTGCTTACTGCAGCATTTCAATTATTAGCTCTTAGCCAAATAGAAGCGAATCAGAAAGTCCTGTTGATCCAACTATTAAGCAAAGCTTCAGGCACACAAGGAATGGTTGCTGGACAAGCGGGTGATTTGCAAGGCGAGGATCGTTTATTAACATTAAGCGAGTTGGCAGCAGTTCACGAAAAGAAAACAGGTGCTTTGATTGAGTTTGCTCTTTTAGCAGGTGGAATCCTAGCAAATCAACCGGAAGAAGTTGTCGATTTGTTAGGTGTTTTTGCCCAGCATTTAGGGTTAGCATTTCAGATCAAAGATGATCTGTTAGATGCTACGAGTTCAGAAGAAGCGTTAGGTAAACAGGTTGGACGGGATGAAGCTTTAAACAAAAGCACTTATCCTAGTCTACTTGGATTAGCAGGTGCAAAAGAAGCCTTGAAAGAGCAATTGTCAATGGGAAGCGATATTTTAGAGTTAATCAGGCAAACAAGCTCAGAATTTCATTCAGAATTATTACAAGAACTAGTAGAACAATTGCGTTTATGATAGAAAGAAGGCACTTATGAAGAAAGAGCGCGTAGATATCTTAGCGTTTACTCAAGGATTATTTGAAACAAGAGAAAAAGCCAAACGGGCAGTGATGGCCGGATTGGTTTATAACGATAAAAATGAGCGATTAGACAAACCAGGTGAAAAAATCTTGATCGAAACACCGCTTCAAGTAAAAGGGCAGACATTGCAGTATGTTTCTCGTGGTGGTTTGAAATTGGAGAAAGCCTTAGAGGTGTTTGAATTAGATGTATCGGGCAAAACGATGTTAGATATCGGTTCTTCAACAGGTGGCTTTACTGATGTAGCATTACAAAATGGTGCTCGTTTGAGCTATGCACTAGATGTCGGCTATAATCAGTTGGCTTGGAAAATTCGTCAGGATGAACGAGTGGTGGTTATGGAACGGACAAATTTCCGCTATAGTACACCAGAAGATTTCAATGAAGGTGTGCCGGATATCGCAACCATTGATGTATCATTTATTTCGCTTAAATTGATTTTACCTCCATTGCACAAAATCTTGAAACCAGGCGGTAAGGTAGTTGCACTGATCAAACCTCAGTTTGAGGCAGGTAAAGAGTTAGTTGGGAAAAAAGGGATCGTTCGTGAACCAGAAACCCATACATTTGTTTTAAATGAAATTCTTTCGTTTGCTCAAAAGCACGGGTATACTATCAGTGGATTGGATTTCTCGCCGATTACTGGTGGAGAAGGAAATATCGAGTTTTTAGCTTATTTGACTTCGGTAGAAGGTGAAGGGGTCGTTGAAGATACTGTAAATATCGAAGAAGTTGTTGCGACCGCACATCAGCAATTGAAAAAATAAAAAGACTCTGGCAACGAATCTCTATCGTGTGCCAGAGTTTTCTTATCTAAAATTTAGAAGTAGCTGTTATATCAGTATCTTTTACATATTTTTTATACTCATGTGTTTGCTCAGATTTATCGTGAAGAGGGTACCAAACTTGAGCAAAGAAAGGACTCTGCTTTGCTAGTTCGTGATAATTCCAGCTACTTCTTTCACATTCATCGCACCAATGCCCACCTTCTAAAACCAAACTTGGACTGGCTGAAAAATGGTGGCCTAAATGGCATGTAAAGTCTAATTTAGTCGTCCAATCACCAGCTGTCATTGATTCTGACAAACATTCTCCGCCTCTAAACTTTGCAGCCTGCTGTAAATCAGCTAAAGATAATTCTGTTTTAGGTTTTGATTCATCATAACCATGATCCAACCAAATAGCTTCTCCTTCTGGTCGATATAGAACAAAACGATCCCAACCAGGAATTTTAGCCCACTGCTCTTTTGAGATAAAGAATGGATCCACTTGTTCTTCTTGATTATGGATCAGCCAATGCAAGGTTCCTGTATCTGTTAATGCAACTTGTTCATTTGTTTGTTTTAACATGGCAGCAAGTTGATTGCTATTCATAACGGGCGTGTTTTCAGGTGTTTGCTGAGCAGCTTGCTCTCGCATAACTTTTCCATAGTAACGAACAAAGTCTTTTGTTGTTTGAGAACGGAAATGTAGGAAGTCATTTAATTTATCGGAATCTAAATACCATTGACCGTGAAAATTATGGGTAGCATACCAATTAGGCTCGCAAACTTCTTTAAACTGTTTAACGCCGATTTCCTTCATCATGGCTGACATCAACTCATAGCTTGTATTTCGACAATCCTCACCACCACCGATATTGTAAACATGTCCCCAAAAGTCAGTATCGACCCAATCTTCACAGGCGTTAGCGCAAAGGACACCTGAATCGTGATCGGTGACCCACTCCAAGACATTGTTTAAAGGCTGATGGAAAGCGATTCCTTCATTTAAACTGAATTCTTTGATCGACATGATCCCAGTCTGACGCAAAGATACCCAATACTTGATTCCGGATTCGATAACAGCACGTTCAGCAGCGATTTTTGAAACAGCGTAATAATCATGAACGCTAGGTTTTAAGGGATCGCCAACACGTCCCCAATGAATAGGGGCCATTCTATCGCCAGTTTCCGCTACTGTTCCGATATTCACTAATTTAATGTCATCTTTGTTTGGTTGAGCTAAAATTGCTTGAATTAAATTGAGTGTTCCGCCATAATTGATTTTCATTGCTTCAGCCGGATAGCGATCAGCTGAAGGCGAGACGAAAGCGGCACAATGGATAACAAAATCGCAGCCAGCGACACATTTTAGGACGTCATCATAGTTTACTAAGTCGCCCCAATGAACTTCCAAATCAGGATTATCAATATACTGTTGCATAAATGTACGGTTTTTTTCTGAATCTCTTGCAAGGGTGACGACTTGAAAACGTTCTGATCGATTTAAAAGTTATTTCATAGTTTCGCCACCCATTGTTCCTGTTGTACCCGTAACAAACACTCTTTTTTTCTTCATAAAACTCGCTTCCTCTCTTTAATCTATTTTTAATGTTAGCGGTTTCTGTTTGCGTTTGTCAATAGCTGAACTATTTTTACTGGGGGAGTTTAAGCGTTTCTTTAAGTGTTGGAAGTGCCTTAGATGTAGATAAGTCCTAGGTAATTTGCTTTCAGTCGATTTTTTATTTAGCATTAAGGTGAAGAGTGCATGTGAGGATGTTGTTTTCTTAGCTTTTAGACTTTCAAAATGAATAAAAATACGCTATGATAAAATGGAAATCAATCGAAAAAGGGGCATATTATTATGAGGAAAAAAGATCGGCATCGTCTGATTACTCGTTTATTAGCTGATAAAAATATCCAAAAACAAGAAGATTTTGTTACATATCTGGAAGAAAAAGGCATAGAAGTGACTCAGGCAACGATTTCTCGTGATATTAAGGAAATGAAATTGATTAAAGTGCCTTCGATAGATGGTGGTTATCGTTATAGTATTCCAGCTGAAACTAAAGAAGATACATCGATAAAGTTGGAAAAATTGATGAAAGATGCATTTGTTTCAGTTGATCAAATGGAAAAGCAGGTTATTTTGCGTACTATACCAGGGAATGCTGCAGCATCTTCTAACCTAATCGAAAAGCATTACAAAGAAATCGTTTTTGCGGCAATCAACGATGATGACAGTGTGTTGATTATTGCTAGAACTGAAAAAGATGCTGAGTTTTTAAAAAATGAATTTTTCCGATATTTATAAAACGGAGGTGAATAAAAATGCTGCAAGAACTTTCTGTAAAGAATTTTGCAATCATATCTTCGCTGCAATTAGAATTTCAGATGGGTATGACGGTTTTAACAGGGGAAACCGGAGCAGGTAAATCAATCATAATTGATGCAATGGGATTGCTGACAGGTGGTCGAGGATCAAGTGATTATATCCGTCAAGGTGCTTCTAAGTGCACGTTGGAAGGGTTGTTTACGATGCCTAAAAACCAAGAATTGATTGCTCTTTTAGATGAATTAGGGATCGAAACAGATGAAGAGTCGATCGTGATTCAACGTGATATATCAACTTCAGGAAAAAATGTTTGCCGAGTTAATGGTCGGATCATTAATATTGCGAATTTACGTAAAGTCGGTGAATTTTTAGTTGACATCCATGGTCAAAACGAACACCAAGAACTAATGAAAAGTGAGAAACACCTAGGCATGTTAGATGATTTTGGTGGGAAAGAGTTACTAAAAATAAAAGAGCAGTATGAAGAAAGCTATTCGGAATACCGCATGATCGAAAAGAAAGTCAGGAATCGTCAAAAAAATGAAAAAGAATTTGCTCAGCGTATGGATATGTTGCAATTCCAAAGTGATGAAATTGCGGCGGCTGAACTCGTTTTGGGTGAAGAAGAACAATTGATTGAAGAACGCAACAAGCTGGGAAATTTTCAGAAAATCGCTGATGCCTTAGCGACAAGCTATAGTGCAATCAATGGAGATAGTGACAGTAGTTTAGATAAAATCGGATATGCTATGAATGAGCTGTTATCAATCGAGACGCTAGATCCAGAATACAAGGCAATATCAGAAGCTGTTCAAAATAGTTATTACCTTTTACAAGAAGCCAGCGGCGATTTGTCAAGACATATTGATAGTTTAGAGTTAGATGAAAATCGACTAAATGATGTGGAAACAAGGTTGGAATTGATTCGACAAATGAAAAGAAAATACGGAGAATCTATTGAATCTATTTTAGACTATTATCAAGAAATCACTCGTGAACTAGCCGATGCTGATTTCTTGGAAGGACGGACTGGTGAACTGGAAACGTTGCTGATCGAAAAGCGGAATCAAGTGGT
This sequence comes from Enterococcus sp. 7E2_DIV0204, assembly GCF_002140855.1. Taxonomy (NCBI): domain Bacteria; kingdom Bacillati; phylum Bacillota; class Bacilli; order Lactobacillales; family Enterococcaceae; genus Enterococcus; species Enterococcus sp. 7E2_DIV0204. Next base: position 538,131 of record NZ_NGKY01000001.1, on the reverse strand, counting down.
CGAAAACGGTTTGAAGCTACGAGATATCCGAAAAAAAATTGCGAAAAAACTGGAAAAAAATATTTTACGGGAATTAAAAGAGTTGTATATGGAACGAACAGTGTTTGATATTCGTTTTACTGAATTAGCACAAGAACAATTTACTGAAGAAGGTTTAGATCAAGTTGAATTTTATATCACAACAAACCCAGGTGAACCGCTGAAACCTCTAGTTAGAGTGGCATCTGGCGGGGAACTTTCTCGAGTGATGTTGGCGTTGAAAACAATCTTCTCTAAATCACAAGGCATCACTAGTATCGTTTTTGATGAGGTTGATACAGGAGTGAGCGGCCGCGTTGCACAAGCGATTGCAGATAAAATTTATCAAATCTCCAAAAACTCTCAAGTACTATGTATTACGCATCTTCCTCAAGTCGCAGCGGTAGCAGATTATCAATATTTTATTGAAAAAGAAATCATTGGCGAGCGAACAGAGACGAAAGTTAGCAGGCTAAAACAAAATGAACGCGTAGCAGAAATTGCGCGTATGCTTTCTGGAAGTGAGATTACGAAATTAACAACAGAGCATGCAAAAGAACTATTGAACATGGCGGAGAATGAACGCAGACATTAACAAAGTGAACAAATTGACTCTTGATGAGGCTTGCTGTTAAATAGCGGTCAATCGAGAGTTTTGTTACGTGAAAATGAATAAAAAAATAGAGAAGAAAAACGATGTTTAACATCAATCTTTCTTCTCTGCTGTTTATTTAGTTGATTATCGTAAACTCATGATAGCTGTCAAAATTGTTGAGCCAGCAATGGCAATTAGCATCAACCAAACAACGATTTTAGTGACTTTAGAAAAAGTACTTGTCTTTTTATCGTTCATTGATTATACACATCCTTATTTTTTACTTTCTCTAGTTTACATCGTTTTACTAAAATCAGCAACTAGAAATTTTACAAAAGGTTTCGTTTTTTTAGCCGTCGAATCACAAAGATACAGGTTCCTGTTGTTATAATGAAAATCCAGAAAAAGGCATCTTCTCGATTGGCAAAGGGGAGTTTAACATTCATACCAAAGATTCCACCAATGATCGTAGGGATCGTCAAGACGATCGTTAACGAAGTCAAAATTTTCATGACATTATTCAAATTATTTGAAACGATTGCTGAAAAGGTGTCGCTAATTTTATCCACAAGTTTCAGTTGGATTTTAGTTGTGGTCGCTGCTTGTTTTGTTTCAACCAGAATATCATGAAGTCGTGGTAGATGTGCTCTAGGATCTTTAAAAATACTAGCACTGTAAAGCATATTCAAGACTTCTAAATTAGAATTGATGGCAGATTCAAAATAAACTAAACTTTTTTGGATATCCATGATTTGGTAAAGTTGGCTATTTTCGGTGGAAACTTTTAATTCTCCTTCTAGCTTATTGGTTTCTTTAATCAATTCTTTTAAAAAACGATTGTAACAAGTTGAAATATGCCAAGTTAAATATAATATTAAGGTTTCTTGAATTGGCAGTTCGATATCCGGGACTGGGGTGGAAAGAGCTTTTTTTAAGAAATCCGCTGAATTATTGATTACTGTGATCACTTTTCCGTCTGTGGTTAAAATAATGCCAAACGGAAATGTATTTAATTGCGTGTATCCGCTTGGGCTGATTGTAGCGTGAGGATATTGAACAAGCATCAAGGCTGGTTCTTCCAAGACGTTTTGATGAAGCCCCTCAAAACGAGAATTTTCGTCATCATCCAAGACACCTGTGATATAATCTTTAGGGAGTTTGTAAGTTGTGACTAAGTGTGCAATCTCTTCTTCCGTCGGTTGTTCAACAGCCAACCAGATTGTGTCGTCTGTATCGGTTTTAGATGGGGTAAATAATCCGTTTTCTATTTTTAAATAGTTGATCAAAAGGTCACCTCATTTTTTTAAGAATCTATTTCACTCTATTATAATGGAGTTGGCTTATTTTTGGGGAATAAAGCCCTTGGAAAATAGTATTATTTAGGCACGAAGTTTTAAACGAAATGAAACATCTGTGTAAAGAAAATAAAGTATAGTTAATAAAGTGTGTTACGAAAGGAATTGTTAAGAAATGGTGTCGTTTTCAGTCATTATGCTCTTTTGGTATGTTTTTCCAGTTATTGTCTTATTTGCGTGCAATTTTATTATTTCAACATTCTCGCTTACAGAACGTTTTAAAGTAAAAGCGCCGGATATTTCAATTCCATTTTTGTTTATAGGATTAAATGAATTGTCAAAAGATAGTTATGGACAATCGATCGTGCCTTATATGGTTATCTCAGTTTTACTATTAGGTATTTGTGTTGCTGTTTTTCAAGCATACTATTATGGTGAGATCCTCTATGGTAGATATTTTAAAATGTTTTGGCGCTTAGTATTTCTACTGAGTTTAATTTTATATGGCGTACTTGTTTTGTTAAATATCATCCATTACTTTTCATAAAAACAAAATAGGTGGGCGGATACTCCCCACTACTCCCCACCTATTTTGTTTGTAATATTTTTATGAGAAATCAAACATAAAAACACGTAGGGAAATTCCTTTAAAAAGCGATTACATAGCTGTTGATACCGCTTTTTTTTAAAATGTGGGAACATATTGAAATATTACAAACTTTTTAAATAACCATTAAATGAGGGAAGATTCACTGTTTTTGGTGGTAGAAAGTGGCGGGATGTGGTAGACTATTTCTATCAAGTGGAAAAGTGGGGAATATTGGCTATGTTTATGGGTGAATTTCAACATAATATAGATGCCAAAGGCCGACTCATCGTACCAGCTAAATTTCGTGACCAATTAGGTGAGAAGTTTGTGGTAACAAGAGGGATGGATGGCTGTTTATTTGGTTATCCGATGTCCGAATGGGAACAATTAGAGGAAAAGTTAAAAGAAATGCCTCTGGCCAAAAAGGATGCCCGTACGTTTGTCCGCTTTTTTTATTCGGCTGCTACTGAATGTGAAATAGATAAACAAGGTAGGATCAACATTCCTGCTGCGCTTAGAACACATGGCAGTTTGGAGAAGGCTTGTGTGATCATCGGTGTTTCAAATCGAATCGAGATTTGGGATGAAGCCCGTTGGCAAGAATTTTCTACAGAAGCTGAAGAGAATTTTGATGAAATTGCAGAAACAATGATTGATTTTGGTTTTTAGAAAGAGGAGCATTATGACGGAAGAGTTTCAGCACTATACTGTTTTACTAAAAGAGACAGTTGACGGCTTACATGTGAAAGAAGACGGCATTTATGTCGATTGCACATTGGGCGGTGCAGGTCATAGCGAGTACCTACTCTCTCAATTAAGCGAACAAGGACATTTGTACGCGTTCGATCAAGACCAAAAAGCATTGGATTTTGCAGCACAACGATTAAAAAAATATGTTGATCAAGGCATGGTGACCTTTATCAAGTCGAATTTTCGACATTTAAAAGAAGAATTAGCGAATCATGGGATTGATCAAGTCGATGGGATTTTGTACGACTTAGGTGTCTCTTCACCTCAGTTAGATGAGGCTGAGCGCGGATTCAGTTATCACCAAGATGCACCGCTAGACATGCGGATGGATCAAGATGCAGCATTATCCGCTTATGATGTGGTCAATGATTACAGCTATCATGAATTAGTGAAGATTTTCTTTCGTTACGGAGAAGAAAAATTCTCTAAACAAGTTGCCAGAGAAATCGAGCGAGTACGTGAAAAGGCTCCTATTGAAACAACTGGTGAGTTAGTAGAAATCATCAAAGCAGCAATTCCAGCGCCAGCAAGGCGAAAAGGTGGACATCCAGCAAAACGGATTTTCCAAGCCATTCGAATTGCGGTAAATGATGAACTTGGCGTTGTAGAAGAATCGTTAGAACAAGCTATTGCTTTATTAAATAAAAATGGTCGGATCAGTGTGATCACGTTTCATTCTTTAGAAGATCGAATTGTCAAAAGCATGTTTAAAGAATATAGTACTATGCAGGATCTACCACCTGGACTACCCGTAGTTCCGGAAGAGTTTCAACCAGAGTTGAAAGTAATTACAAGAAAGCCAATTTTACCAGGTGAGACTGAGTTGGCTGAGAATAATCGTTCACGAAGTGCTAAATTAAGAATTGCCGAAAAAGTTAAATTAAACTTATAAAGAAAGGGGTAACGACATGGCTGAGTTAAAAAAAGTGGAAGATTTCCAATATGACATTCCAGTAATAGAGGAGCCAGTCACAGAAGCTGAACAGAAACCTAAAGTTCAGAGAAATCTAGACCTACCCCAATCTCCGAAAAGGAAGTTGAGAAATATCTCACTTTTGGAAAAGACAATCGGCTTTTTATTATTAGTAGCGATTATTGGAATAGCTGTTCTCACCATTCAAGTCCGTACTTCTATTACACAAATGACAAACGAAATTACTGAAACGCAAGCGACGATCCAAGAGAAAGAAGAATCTGCCTTAAAATTAGAGCAACAAAAAAATGAACTATCAAAAGCAGATCGCATCAGGGACGTTGCAAAAAGCAAAGGGCTTTCAGATAACCTTGATAGTATAAGGAATGTGAAATAAATGAGCATAAAAAATAAAATAAAGAATTTTGTCAAAAAGAAGAACTTAAATCCAATGAACAATCGTAAAAAAGTAGGCATTATTTTATTTGCTACGAGTATTGGATTGTTCTTTTTATTTGCCTTTAGATTAACGTACATAGTAGCTGTTGGGAAAGTTGCAGGAGTTTCATTGCCAGAAAAGACAGCGAATCTTTATCAAGGCAGTAGTGTGGTCAAAGCAAAAAGAGGGTCCATTTTAGATCGAAATGGACAAGTTATCGCAGAAGATGCTACATCTTATTCTGTTTATGCGATTTTGTCTGAAACATACTTAGGTGAAGAAAACAAAAAACTGTATGCACAGAAAAAAGATTTCCAAACACTAGCAGAAATTTTAGATAGAAATACTGAGCTTACGAAGGATGAAGCTTTAGGATTCCTCAATAAAGGTGTTAATGAGGATGGGACAGTCAAATTCCAAGTGGAGTTTGGTAATAAAGGAAAAAATATCACTTTAGAGACGAGACAAAAAATCGAAGAAGAGCTCAAGCAAAATAAAGTAGTAGGCCTTTATTTTGAAGGTCATCCAGCAAGAATTTATCCGAATGGTGTTTTTGCTTCTCACTTTATCGGGTATACTGACTCAGCTGATGCAGAGGACGATTCAAAAGGCCTCATAGGGAAAATGGGTTTAGAAGAATCGTATAATGATATTTTGAGTGGTCAAGACGGTAAGATCGAGTATGAAAAAGATGTCTACGGCAATCCGTTACCAGGAACTGTGGCGAATGAAAAAAAAGCGGTTGATGGAAAAGATATATACACAACCCTAGATTCTCGGATTCAAAGTCAGTTAGAAATACTGTTAGATCCAGTTGTAGAAGAGTTTAAACCAGAAGATATGACGGCAATGTTGATGAAAGCCAAAACAGGTGAAATACTAGCGATGTCTCAAAGACCTTCCTTCAATCCCGAAACAAAAGAAGGGCTAAATGACAAGACTGTCTGGCGGAATATATTGGTCGAAGATAAATTTGAACCAGGCTCTACAATGAAGCTTTTTACAGCGGCAGCAGCAATCCAGGAAGGCAAATTTAGTCCAAATACAACATTCGCGTATCCAGCGGGTGGTTATAAATTAGATGATCGAACAGTAAATGATCATGATTTTGGAGCAGTTGGACCTTTAACTTTCCGTCAAGCGATTTCTTGGTCTAGTAATGTCGGGATGCTGACATTAGAACAGGCAATGGATCCGACAGGTCAAATTTGGAAAAGCTATTTAGAAAAATTTGGTTTTGGAAAATCAACAAATTCAGGTTTAGCAGGTGAATCTGCTGGGGAACTTCCTGGAGATAACTGGGTCGATATCGCAATGTCATCATTTGGACAAGCGGTTTCTGTTACAAACTTTCAAATGATGCAAGCTTATACAGCAATAGCGAATGACGGTTCAATGGTGAAACCACAATATATTAGTAAAATCGTTGATAAAGATACTGGGGAAGAAAAAGTCACACAAACTGAAAAAGTGGGACAACCAGTAATCACTCCGCAAGCAGCTAACGATATACGGACTTACATGGTCGATACAGTAGAAGATCCCAATTATGGTATTGCGTATGACGTTTATAAAGTTCCAGGCTACCATGTAGCTGCAAAAACTGGGACGGCGCAAATTACAGGAGAAAATGGTTATATGGCTGGGTTAACAGATTATACTTACTCTGTTGTAGAAATGGTTCCTGCTGATAATCCAGAATATATTTTGTATCTAACCATGAAAAAACCACAAACTTATACGAGAGAAGCTCTTGCAAAAATTGCCAATCCGTTGATGAAATTGGTTATGGAGTCAATGGATAGTGAATCAACTAAAATAGCAGAACCAGAAAAATAAATAAGTTTAGTAGAATAACAGGTAGACCAATACGAGTCGAATAATTAGGAGAGATATCATGGAGTGGACACAAATTTTTATTCCCATAGTATGCAGTTTTGCTATCACAGTGGCGGTGATGCCGATGTTTATCGGTTATTTCCAAATGAAAAAGCAAGGACAAACAACGCGTGAAGATGGTCCAACTTGGCATAATGTGAAAACAGGCACGCCAACGATGGGCGGTTTAGTATTTCTAGTTGCAAGTTTTATCACGGCATTATTAGTAGGGCTATGGAAACAAGAACTCACTCCGTCTTTACTGATTATTTTATTCATTTTAGTACTGTATGGGTTATTAGGCTTTTTAGATGATTTTATCAAAGTCTTTAAAAAAAGAAATATGGGTCTAAATTCTCGTCAAAAATTGTTCGGTCAAATCATTGGCGGTTTAGTGTTTTATTTTGTTTATCGTTCTGAAGGCTTGTCAGATACACTAGATTTATTCGGTGTTGTGACGTTGCCATTAGGGATTTTTTATGGGGTATTTGTCATTTTTTGGTTAGTTGGTTTTTCAAATGCAGTAAACTTAACGGATGGAATCGACGGATTAGTTGCAGGATTAGGGACAATTTCATTTGCTACTTATGCAATTATTGCATGGAAACAACAACAATTTGATGTTGTGATCATCTGTTTGAGTGTAATCGGTGGTTTATTAGGATTCTTTCCTTATAATAAAAAACCGGCTAAAATCTTTATGGGTGATGTCGGTTCACTTGCTTTAGGTGGATTATTAGCAGCTATTTCTATTATTTTACGACAAGAATGGACCTTACTATTGATTGGTCTCGTTTATGTGTGTGAAACAGCTAGTGTTATTTTACAGGTTACATCATTTAAATTATTCGGCAAACGAATTTTCAAAATGTCGCCGATCCATCACCATTTTGAAATGTGTGGCTGGTCTGAATGGAAAATCGATATTGTTTTCTGGTTGACAGGTGCCGTTTGTTCAGCTATTACATTGTGGATTATTTTTTAGAGATATGATTAAAGGGTTAAAGTGGTACTAGCATCCAGAAGCAACTCTTAGAAAGTAGATAAATTTGAAAAGGAACCAAAAACGTTCCATATCAAATTTCCTAACTTTCTACAGAGTTAACCGCTTCTTTCAGCTTTTCTAAAGATAAGGAGAATTTAGAATGAAAAAGATAACAGATTATGAAAATAAAAAAGTCCTTGTTTTAGGGCTAGCTAAAAGCGGTGTTAGTGCTGCGAAGTTGTTGCATGAGCTAGGTGCATTTGTGACAGTTAATGACTTTAAACAATTTGATCAAAACCCAGAAGCCCAAGATTTATTAACCTTGGGTATTCGTGTTGTTACAGGTGGGCACCCAATTGAGCTTTTAGATGAAGATTTTTCTTTGATTGTAAAAAATCCAGGGATTCCTTACACGAATCCTTTAGTAGAGAAAGCTATAAGCTTGAACTTGCCCGTGCTCACTGAAGTGGAGTTGGCGTATCAAATTGCTGAATGTCCTATCATTGGTATTACTGGAACAAACGGTAAGACCACGACAACGACAATGATCGGGTTGCTTTTAAATGCTGATCGCTTAGCAGGAACTGCTCGTTTAGCAGGGAATATTGGTTATCCAGCTAGTGAAGTTGCTGAAGAGGCAAGTATTGCTGATGATATTATTATGGAATTATCGAGTTTTCAATTGATGGGCATTAAAACATTCCGTCCACAAATTGCTGTGATCACGAATATTTACGAAGCACATTTAGATTATCATGGTTCAAGGGAAGAATATGTAAAAGCTAAATGGGCTATTCAAGAAAATATGCAGGAAAATGATTATATCGTTTTAAACTGGAATCAAGAAGAACTACAAGAATTAAGCAAAACAACGAAAGCTGCAATTATTCCTTTTTCAACAAAAGAAAAAGTTACTGGCGCCTACCTTGCTGATGGACAATTGTATTACAAAGATGAAGCAATCATGAAAGCAGATGAATTGGGTGTACCAGGAAGTCACAATATTGAAAATGCCTTGGCAGCAATCGCTGTGGCAAAATTAAAAGGTGTTTCAAACGAAGTGATTAGGCAAACATTGATGATTTTTACTGGAGTTCCGCATCGTACACAGTATGTTGGCGAATTAGCAGGACGTAAATTTTACAATGATTCAAAAGCAACAAATATACTTGCAACGGAAATGGCTTTAAGTGGATTTGATCACTCTTCACTGATTCTATTAGCTGGCGGTTTAGATCGAGGAAATAGTTTTGACGAGTTAGTTCCTTCATTAAAAGGGCTCAAAGCCATCGTGCTTTTCGGAGAAACAAAAGATAAATTACACAAAGCAGCAATCGCAGCAGGAATCCAAACAATACAATTAACAGAAAATGTCCAAACAGCAGTGAGTGAAGCCTATGATTTTTCCGAAAAAGATGATACTATTCTATTATCGCCTGCGTGTGCCAGTTGGGATCAATATCCTAATTTTGAGTTGCGCGGAGAAGCGTTTATTCAAGCAATACACCAGCTAAAAGACATAGAAAAGTGAGATAATTATGAAAATATTAATAACTGGCGGCGGAACAGGCGGACATATCTATCCTGCTTTGGCTTTCGTTAATTATGTAAAAAAAATCGAACCAAATACTGAATTCATGTATGTGGGAACAGAAATAGGCTTGGAAATTCAAATTGTACCTAAATACAACATCCCGTTTAAAACGATTAAAATCCAAGGGTTTCGTCGTTCGCTTAGTCCGCAAAATATTAAAACGGTCTATCTTTTTCTCAATAGTATTGGAAAAGCAAAAAAAATCATTAAAGACTTTCAACCAGACGTTGTGATCGGAACGGGTGGTTATGTATCAGGTTCAGTTGTATATGCAGCAAAACAATTGAAAATACCAACGATTGTGCATGAGCAAAATAGTATACCAGGTATGACAAACAAATTTTTAAGTAAGTATGCAACTAAAGTTGCTATTTGCTTTCCAGATGTGGCTGACTATTTTCCTAAAGATAAAGTAGTTTTAACTGGAAATCCACGAGCACAAGAAGTTGTGATGATTGAAAAGACAGATGTTCTAAAAGAATATGGCTTGGATCCTAACAAGAAAACTGTGGTCATTTTTGGTGGAAGCCGTGGTGCTCTGAAAATCAATCAAGCATTTATTGAAGCATTGCCTCTTTTTGAACAAAGAGACTACCAAGTACTTTATGCATCAGGAGAGCGATATTATAAAGAATTACAAGAAACATTAAATCTTTCCGAAAAGAAATTGACAAACATAAGCATTCGGCCTTATATTGATAAAATGGCAGAAGTTTTAGCTGCTGCCGATTTGATGGTTGGCCGAGCAGGAGCAACATCTATAGCAGAATTTACAGCGTTGGGGTTGCCAGCAATTTTGATTCCTAGTCCGTATGTTACAAATGACCATCAAACAAAGAATGCTCAAAGTCTGGTTAAATCTGGAGCGGTTGAAATGATTGCTGATCAAGAACTTACTGGTCTTAAATTAGCGACTGAAGTCGATGGGATTTTGTTGGATGAAACACGTCATCAAGCGATGGCGACAGCTTCTAAACAAGAAGGTATTCCTGATGCTGCTGAAAGACTTTATAAAGTGGTAAAAGAAATTATTTGATAGGGGGTGTAAAAGATTAGTAAGAAAAAAGATGCTTCAAAAGGACCAGAAGAGCCACAGGTCGATCCTGTAGAACTTCCAGATGAACAAAACCTGACTCCTTGGCAAAAAGAAAATTTAGAGTATTTAAAAACACAAGGCGATCAGCCGATATGGAATTCTTCTAAAGAAACTGATGAAACAGAGACAGCGTTGGAAGAGGAAGAAAACGAAACAGTAGCAGAAGAATCTGCTTCGGAAAATCCCGAAACAGAAGAGAAACAAAAGAAAACTTACGAATCTTTTGCAGACCGCTTACCAAAAATAAAAGAAGTGCGCAATAAACGACTGTATCGACGACTGACATTGATCGTTTCCGTCTTTTTGATTGCAATAGTCATTGTGCTCTATTTTGTTTCGCCACTTAGTAAGTTAGGGAATATTAGCGTGACGGGAAGTGAAGCTGTAGATAGCCAGAAGATCATTGTGCAATCTAAGCTAGAAAAAGGTAAGAGCTTGTGGGAGCAATTTGGCGACAGAAAAATTTATGAAGAAAAAATTGAGCGTCAACTACCACGTGTGAAAAAGGCCTCGATCTCATTGAACGGAATCAATTCATTCAATATCAAAATCGATGAGTATAAAGTAGTTGCTTTAGAATCTGTTAACAATGTTTACCATCCAATTTTAGAAAATGGAAAAATTTTACCAGAAGAAATGAAAGCACCTGTGAGTGGTATGCCTGTTTTTCAAAACTTTAAAGACCAATCGATCATTAAAAACTTAATGAATTCTTATAATAAACTGCCTGAGGATTTGAAGCAAAATATCTCAGAAATTCGTTATGCGCCTTCTAATGCAAACAAAGAATTGATTAATCTTCACATGAAAGACGCAAATGAAGTGATCGTAAATATCTCTCAATTAGAGGAGAAAATGGCGTATTACAGCAAGGTAGCAAGTCAAATGGAGAAGCCGGGAATCATCGATATGGAAGTCGGTATTTTCTCATATCCTTTTAATAATGAGGCGACTGAAGAAAGTGTAGAAGAATCTTCACAGGCGGTAGAATAAAGTTAAGAAAAATAAAAGAATAAAATAGTAGAATCTGCTTTCTAAAAAGCCTATGTTTATGGTAAAATTGAAAGAAGTGAGTATTCATAAAAAATATATATGTAAAAGGACATTTTATGCCCGCATACATATTGGAATTAATAGGAGGAGGAACCCCATTCATGGCAAAGACAGGAATGTATGTAGGCCTTGATATTGGTACAACGTCAGTAAAAGTTGTAGTGGCTGAGTTTATTGAAGGTCAAATGAATATCATTGGCGTAGGAAACGCAAAATCTGATGGATTAAATCGAGGGATCATTGTCGATATCGATAAAACAGTAAATGCGATTCAAAGAGCAGTAAGACAAGCAGAAGAAAAAGCGGGAATTCAAATTAAAAGTGTGAATGTGGGGTTACCAGCAAACTTACTTGAAGTTGAAAATTGTCAAGGGATGATCGCTGTTAGTAGTGAGTCAAAAGAAATCACTGATGAAGATGTAAGAAACGTAGCATCGGCAGCTCTGGTTCGTTCAACTCCTCCTGAACGTCAAATCGTGGCCATCTTACCACAAGAGTTTACGGTAGATGGATTTGAAGGGATCAAAGATCCTAGAGGAATGATTGGCGTTCGTTTAGAAATGTTCGGAGTAGTTTTCACAGGTCCGAAAACAATTATCCATAATACAAGAAAATGTGTTGAAAAAGCTGGCTTGACGGTGAATGAATTAGTTATTATGCCGTTAGCATTAACAGAGACAGTTCTTTCAGACGGTGAAAAAGACTTTGGAACAATCGTCATCGATATGGGTGGCGGACAAACAACGACTTCTGTGATGCATGATAAACAATTGAAGTTTACACATGTGAATCAAGAAGGTGGCGAATTTGTCACTAAAGATGTTTCTATCGTTTTGAATACATCGTTCAATAACGCTGAAGCATTGAAAATCAACTATGGTGATGCTTATCCTGAAAGAACATCAGTTAGTGAAGAATTTCCGGTTGATGTGATTGGTAAATCAGAACCTGTAAAAGTGGATGAACGTTATCTTTCAGAAGTAATCGAAGCAAGAGTTGAACAAATTTTTAAAAAGTCTAAAGAAGTGTTAGACGAAATCGATGCTTTAGAACTTCCAGGCGGAGTGATCCTAACTGGTGGCGGCGCAAGCCTTCCAGGTGTGGTTGACTTAGCACAGGAAATTTTTGATGCGAGTGTGAAATTATATGTGCCTAATCATATGGGGTTACGTAACCCAGTATTTACAAATGTGATCAGTATCGTAGAATATTCTGCTCAACTAAATGACATTTATCATATTGCAAAAGGTGCGATTCCTGGTGAGAAGATCAAATCATCCCAACCAATCGCCATTCAACAAGAAGTACAATATGATACTTATGCAGATACACCACAAGATGATTACGATGATTCTGAAATACATGAATCTGGTGAAAAAGTTACTGGCAAGATCAAAGACTTCTTCTCAAACATTTTTGACTAACAATTAAAACAGGAGGAAACGATACTATGGAATTTTCTTTAGACAATAACATTAACAATGGCGCTGTCATCAAAGTTATCGGTGTAGGCGGCGGCGGTGGTAATGCTGTTAACCGTATGATCGATGAAAACGTTAAAGGCGTAGAATTTATCGCGGCCAATACAGATGTACAAGCCCTTAAAAACTCAAAAGCAGAAACAGTGATCCAACTTGGACCTAAATATACACGTGGTTTAGGTGCTGGATCTCAACCAGAAGTCGGTCAAAAATCAGCAGAAGAAAGTGAACAAGTTCTTTCAGATGCCTTACAAGGTGCAGATATGATTTTTATCACAGCTGGTATGGGCGGCGGAACAGGAACTGGAGCAGCCCCTGTAGTTGCTAAAATCGCCAAAGAACTAGGCGCTTTAACAGTAGGTGTTGTTACGAGACCATTTAGCTTTGAAGGACCAAAACGTGGACGCTTTGCTGCTGAAGGAATTGCTCTTTTAAAAGAAAACGTTGATACGTTATTGATCATTTCAAATAACCGTCTATTAGAAGTTGTAGATAAAAAAACACCAATGCTAGAAGCATTCCGTGAAGCAGACAATGTTTTACGTCAAGGTGTACAAGGGATTTCAGATTTGATCACAGCACCAGGGTATGTTAACTTGGATTTTGCTGATGTGAAAACAGTTATGGAAAACCAAGGAACTGCTTTGATGGGAATTGGTGTTGCTAGTGGTGAAGACCGTGTGATCGAAGCAACTAAAAAAGCTATTTCTTCTCCATTGTTAGAGACATCTATTGATGGTGCAGAACAAGTATTGTTAAATATCACTGGCGGACTAGACATGACCTTATTTGAAGCACAAGATGCATCAGATATCGTAACAAGTGCAGCAACTGGTGATGTAAATATTATCTTAGGTACTTCTATCAACGAAGATTTAGGGGATGAAATTCGCGTTACAGTTATTGCAACAGGAATCGATCCTTCTAAAAAAGATCGCAAATCACAACGTCAACATAGACCTACTCAAATCCAAACGGTACAACAAGCACCAGTATTGGATATGGAGCAATCAAAACCAGCTCCATCACAACCACAACCTCAAGAAGAAACAAGCGCTTTTGGTGACTGGGATATCCGACGTGAGCAAAACGTACGACCTAAAGTCGAAGATACAACATTTGAAAATGTTGAAAAGAAAGATTTTGAAACATTTCATCGTGAAGAGCCATCACAAAACAATGACGATGAGTTAAACACACCACCATTTTTCCGTAGAAAAAGATAGGAGCGACTTTTGATCATGCTAGTTGATAATTTAGAAAAAATAAATCAAGAAATTCAGCTGGCATGCCAAAAAGCTTCACGGTCAGACAATGATGTAACAATGATTGCTGTGACTAAATCAGTGGAAAAAGAGATCGCCAAGGAGCTTGCTGAACTTGGTGTTGAGAATATGGCTGAGAACCGAGTCGACAAATTACTAGAAAAAAAAGCGGCACTTGAAAATTTTTCATCTATTAAGTGGCATTTGATTGGTAATTTACAGCGTAGGAAGGTAAAATCAATAATAAATAAGATAGATTATTTTCATGCTTTGGACAGTTTGAAATTAGCACAAGAAATCCAAAAACGAGCAGAAAAGCAAATTTCCTGTTTTGTTGAGGTGAACGTAACCGGTGAAGAAAGTAAACATGGATTCAAATCAGAGGAAGTACTCGATTTTATCCATCAGCTAGCTGAGTTTGATCAAATCAAAATCATAGGATTAATGACTATGGCTCCGTTAGATGCTTCTGAACCAGTTCTTCATGAAGTATTTTCTAAGCTAAAAAAACTGCAATCAGCAATAAATAATCAGCATCTGTCATATGCACCATGTACAGAGCTTAGCATGGGAATGAGTAACGATTTCCCGATTGCTATTGAAGAAGGTGCAACTTTTGTACGAATCGGAACAGCATTATTCAGAGGTGCGTAAAGGAGGGGAATCTATGTCAATTTTTAGTAAAAATGCGTTATCGAGCTTTTTTGGATTATCTGGTGAAGATGAATATGATAATTATGATGAATATGAAGAGCAAAAGGTAGTGAATGAACAACCAAGACAGACGGTTCGACAAACACAAGCACAGGTACAAAGACCGACTGCAACTGAGCCTTTAACCGAAAAACCATCTGCTCGTTATCGTTCAACAGAAACGCATCAAGATAAGAAAGAAAGCCGTCAGGAAACAGCATTTAATGAACAAAAGGTTGTCTCCATGCGTAGTTCTAATAACTCAAGTTCAAAACGTTCGCAAGATACACATAGCGCAAGTAGACCAGGGAAAATAACGATTATTGAACCGAGGGTTTATTCTGAAGCAATGAATATTGCTAAACATATTATTGCAAGTGATGCTGTATTGATTAATTTTCATTTAGTGGAAGAAAATCAAGCAAGAAGAATTGTTGATTTTCTAACAGGAACGGTTTATGCATTAGATGGAGATATTCAACGTGTAGGCGATGAAATTTTTCTTTGTACACCATCAAACATTGAAATTGATAGCGCAACGGCTCAATCATTAGCGAAGAAACAAATGTTTGATTTCTAGTCAGGAGGTAATGATTATCGCTCTATTTATATATTTATTATATAAGGCTGTTCAAATTTATTCAGGACTTTTAATCATTTATGCATTGTTATCTTGGTTTCCAGGAGCCTACGATTCTACATTTGGTCGATTGATTGCAAGAATTTGTGAACCTTACTTAAGCATATTTGACCGATTAAATTTGAGAATAGGCATGGTAGGTTTTAACGTAATGATTGCAATCATTGTATTAAATTTAGCTGCTAGTGCACTGGGACGGATTTTACAATCACTCATGTATTAATAAAAGAAAGGATGATTTATCTGTGAACGCAAATGTGTACCAACATTTTCGAAAAGATGAGCATCCTTTTATTGATTTTGTTGGAGATTGGTTGGAACAGGTTGAAAGTCAGTATGCTCCTTATTTATCTGACTTTTTAGATCCTAGGCAAGCTTATATTTTAGAAACATTGATACGGCAAAATAGTGAGCTTGAGTTCCAATTTTACGGTGGATACGAACAAGCTGAGCGGAGACGCTGTCTGATTTTTCCAGATTACTATGAACCAAAAGAAGAGGATTTTGAAGTAGAATTACTTGAAATTGTTTATCCTGTAAAATTTTCTACCTTATCTCACGGTAAAGTACTAGGAACCCTAGTTAATACAGGGATCAAGCGTGAATATTTTGGTGATATTATTTCTGATGGTGATAGGTGGCAAGTATTTGTTGCGAAAGAAGTAGCAAATTTTGTTATAACTCAGGTAGAGAAAATCGGGAAAATTTCAGTAAGACTAGAAAAAAGAAACTATACAGAGATCATTCTTCCAAAAGATGATTGGTCACATGAGCGGACAACAATAAGTTCACTACGTCTGGATAATTTAATCTCTAGCGTATATAATATATCTAGACAGAGATCAAAACAGTTGATCGAATCTGGAAAAGTTAAAGTGAATTGGACGGAGAATATCAGACCAGATTTCTTAGTAGACTTACTAGATATCGTGTCTATTAGAGGTTTTGGCCGAATTCAAATCCAAGAGTTAGAGGGGAAGACGAAAAAGGACAAGTTTCGTTTGTTATTGGGAGTTCTACGAAAATAATCCAAAGAGGTGAAGGAATATGGCATTAACTCCATTAGATATTCAAAATAAGAATTTCTCTACGAAAATGAGAGGTTACAATCAAGACGACGTCGATGATTTTTTAGATCAAGTAACAAAAGATTATGAAGATTCACTTCAAAAAACACGTGAGCTTGAAAAATCATTAAAACATGCTGAAGAAAAATTACAATATTTCAATGAATTGAAAGATGCGTTGAATCAATCAATTATTGTGGCTCAAGATACTGCAGACAAAGTGAAAACAAGTGCGAACAAAGAATCAGAGGTAATCGTAACTTCTGCTGAAAATACAGCAAATGAAATGATTTCTTCTGCTGAAAAACGTTCAAGCAATCTAATTACTTCTGCTGAAGAAAAAGCCAAAGAAATTTTAACAGATGCAACTGATCGTGCTCGTCAATTAGCAGCTGAAACAGATGATCTGAAGAAGAAAACACGTGTCTTCCATCAACGTTTGAGCTTAATGTTAGAAGCGCAATTAGAGCAAGTGAAAAGTGAAGAATGGAACGAATTATTAAAACCATTCTCAAGTTACGTAAGTGACTCACATACTGTTATCAAAGAAGTCTTAGCAGGTGAACTTGATAGTAGCAATGATGTAGTTGTTGAGACAACACTAACTGAAGAACCAACTACAGTGGATGAACCAACATTAGAACAAGCAGCTATGGATCCAAAAGCAATGTTAGATCTATTAAATAAAGATCCTAAATAATTTTGTAAATAAATAGAACAGAAAAGTCAATAACCATTCTTTTAGCGAGTCAATGATAGTGCAAGTTTGACAGACCCTGGTATTGAAAAGATCCTCTATTTTACTCAAGTTTGAATCAAGTAAAACTTGACGAGTGATTTCGTTAACAATTAACAGAGGAAATAATTGAGTTGATCGATTATTTTAAATTTGGGTGGTAACGCGAGTACTTTCGTCCCTTGGGATGAAGGTACTTTTTGCTGTTCATCACTACGACTGGCTCCGCCAGAGTAGATGATGAACAGTACTTGGCGACTGCAAGGAGCGAAGTAACCTCACCAAAATGTCTGATAAAAAACAAAGCAAGTGATCCGGTTTAGACTATATTTCATTTATTAGCAGCATGACTTATTAAGCAATCGTTACAAAAGAAAGCGAGGAAATAAAAATGAAAATGAAAGAAACATTACAGTTGGGGAAAACAGCTTTTCCAATGCGTGGGAATCTGCCAAACCGCGAGGTAGAGTGGCAAAAAGATTGGGAAGAACAAAAAATCTATGAAAAACGTCAAGAATTAAACGAAGGGAAACCAACATTTGTCCTTCATGATGGACCTCCATATGCAAATGGAAATATCCATTTGGGTCATTCATTAAACAAGATCAGTAAAGACATCATCATCCGTTCAAAATCTATGTCAGGATTTCGTTCACCATATGTTCCTGGTTGGGACACGCATGGGTTGCCGATCGAACAAGTGTTAACAAATAAAGGTGTTAAAAGAAAAGAAATGACTTTAGCTGAGTATCGTGAAAAATGTGAAGAATATGCCCGTTCACAAGTAGATACACAACGTGCTGATTTTAAACGTTTAGGTGTTGCTGGAGACTGGGAAAATCCTTATATTACATTAGATCCCTCATACGAAGCAGCTGAAATTCGAGTGTTTGGAAAAATGGCTGAAAAAGGGTATATCTATAAAGGTCTAAAACCAATTTATTGGTCTCCTTCAAGTGAGTCATCATTGGCAGAAGCTGAAATTGAATATAAAGATGTTAAATCACCTTCTATTTATGTAGCCTTTAAAGTAGTTGATGGCAAAGGAATATTAGATACAGAGACTTCGTTTGTGATCTGGACGACAACACCTTGGACATTACCTGCGAATTCAGGAATTTCGGTAAATCCAATATATCAATATGTCCTTGTAAATGCTTATGGCAAAAAATATGTAGTGGCAAAAGATCTTTTAGAAAAAGTTAAAGAAGCAATTGGCTGGGATGAAGTTGAGATTTTAGAAACGATTTCTGGTAAAGATCTAGAATATATGACAGCACAGCATCCATTCTATGATCGCACATCGTTAGTAATGTTAGGGGACCATGTAACCTTAGACGCTGGTACTGGATTAGTTCATACGGCTCCTGGACATGGTGAAGATGACTATATTGTAGGGAAGAAATATAATTTAGATGTTCTTTCACCTGTGGATGACCGTGGTGTATTTACAGATGAAGCCCCAGGTTTTGAAGGGATTTTCTATGATAAAGCAAATCCAATGATTACGGCACTACTTGATGAAAAAGATGCACTCTTAAAATTAGATTTCTTTACCCATAGTTATCCACATGACTGGCGTACAAAGAAACCAGTGATTTATCGTGCTACACCACAATGGTTTGCTTCAATCGATAAGTTCCGTCAAGACATCTTAGATGAAGTTGAAAAAGTCGATTGGATCCTACCTTGGGGAAAAACGCGTTTATACAACATGATTCGTGATCGTGGCGATTGGGTTATCTCTCGTCAACGTGCGTGGGGCGTACCATTACCGATTTTCTATGCTGAAAATGGCGAAGCAATCATTACGCCGGAAACAATTGATCATGTAGCGAATCTTTTTGCTGAACATGGATCAAATGTTTGGTTTAAGCGTGAAGCTAAAGAGTTATTGCCGGAAGGTTTCACACACCCAGGTTCTCCAAATGGTGAATTTACAAAAGAAAATGATATCATGGATGTTTGGTTTGATTCTGGTTCTTCACATGAGGCTGTCTTGCGTGAACGTCCAGAACTAACTTTCCCAGCTGATATGTATCTAGAAGGCTCTGATCAATACCGTGGCTGGTTTAATTCAAGTATTACAACAAGTGTAGCGATCAACGGAGTAGCGCCTTATAAAGCTGTATTATCCCAAGGATTTACCTTGGACGGTGAAGGTCGCAAAATGAGTAAATCATTGGGGAATACGATTTTACCAGATAAAGTAATCAAACAAATGGGTGCAGATATTCTACGCCTGTGGGTAAGTAGTGTGGATTATGAAGCGGATGTGCGTGTTTCGATGGACATCTTGAACCAAGTCTCAGAAGTTTACCGTAAAATCCGTAATACAATGCGTTTCTTATTAGCAAACACAAGTGATTTTGAGCCTAAAGAACACACTGTTGCTTATGAAGAATTACGTTCTGTGGATAAATATATGGTTGTCCGTTTAAATCAAGTGATTCAAGAAATTCGTGAAAAAGGCTATGAAAAATATAATTTCATGCAAATTTATCGTTCAGTAATGAACTTTTTAACAGTTGATCTATCTTCATTCTATTTGGATTTTGCCAAAGATGTTGTCTACATCGAAGCAGAAGATAACTATCAACGTCGTTGTATGCAAACTGTGTTCTATCAAACGGCTGTTGCTCTAACAAAACTTTTAACGCCAATTATCCCGCATACTTCTGAGGAAATCTGGAGCTTCTTGAAAGAAGACGAAGATTATGTTCAGTTAGCTGAGTTCCCAGGTTATGCTGAGTTTGGCAATCAACAAGAGTTATTAGACACTTGGGCAGCGTTTATGGACTTTAGAGATAATGTTCTAAAAGCGTTAGAAGAAGCACGTAATTCTAAATTGATCGGTAAATCATTAGAAGCGAAAGTGACGGTTTATCCTAATGAACAAATCCATGAGTTATTAACAGCTGTTGATGCAGATGTTGCTCAATTATTGATTGTTTCTGGTTTTGAGGTTGCGGCTAAAACGGCAGAAGTTCCTGAAAATGTGGAAAAATTCGATGATATGTCGATTCTTGTGGAAAAAGCAGCGGGTGAAACCTGTGACCGTTGTCGTGCTGTACGCACAGATGTTGGTGAAGATGAAAAATTACCACATTTATGTGCGCGTTGCGCTACAATTGTTGAAGAAAATTATCCAGAAGCTGTGGCAGAAGGATTTGAAGATTAATAAAAAGGACTCTGGAAATTATCCAGAGTCCTTTTTATTAATCTAATTTTCCACGTTCACGATACCAGATATCTGGTTGCCAATCCCAGGTAAATCCATCTTTTGCCAACAGATCAAATGAAGCATCAGGTCCCATCGATCCTGCTGCATAATTAGGGAAATCAACGGAGGTTTTATCCCAAGCTTGACGAATGATATCAACGATACGCCAAGATTGAGCAACTTCGTCCCAATGAGAGAAGTTTGTCCCGTCACCGTTTAAACTATCTAATAATAGCTTTTCATAAGCTTCAGGGCTATTTCCTGTTGTTTCTGCACTATGACGATAATCCAATTTGACGGGTGTCGTCGTGAAGCCTTGACCAATCTCTTTTCCATTTAATGTCATAGAAAATCCTTCTGTTGGTTGAATATAGATTGTTAAGACGTTTGGTGGCAAATCTGTT
Source organism: Enterococcus sp. 7E2_DIV0204 (assembly GCF_002140855.1). NCBI lineage: Bacteria > Bacillati > Bacillota > Bacilli > Lactobacillales > Enterococcaceae > Enterococcus > Enterococcus sp. 7E2_DIV0204. Next base: position 517,417 of record NZ_NGKY01000001.1, on the reverse strand, counting down.
TTTTCACCACATTTGTCGATGTCGTCTTTAAAAACATTGACTGGTACTTGTTTGAAGACAATATTGATTCGTGTTCCTTTTTCAGTTAGACGTTTCCCAGTACGAATGTAGAAAGGAACGCCTGACCAGCGGAAGTTATCGATCAAGAATTTACCCGCAACGAATGTTTCTATTTGTGAGTGTTCATCAACATTTGGTTCTTCGCGATAACCGATAAATTGCTGATCATCTAATTTTCCTTCACCATACTGACCACGAACAAAATTCTCCAAAGCTTCTTCTTCTGAATACAGACGGATTGCTTGTAATGCTTTGACTTTTTCTGCGCGGATTTCTGCTTCTGAAAAAGCGACAGGTGGTTCCATGGCTAATAATGAGACAACTTGTAAAATGTGGTTTTGAACCATGTCTTTTAAGGCACCACTGTGATCATAATAGCCACCACGATCTTCAACACCTAAGCTTTCTGCAAAAGTGATTTGAACATTATCGATGTAGCGATTATTCCATTGAGATTCAAAAATGTTATTAGCAAAGCGAATTGCGGAAATGTTTTGAATCATTTCTTTGCCTAAGTAATGATCGATTCTAAAAATATCTTTTTCAGGGAAAACGGCCCGAATTTCTTCATTTAACTGATAGGCAGAAGCATAATCAGCGCCAAATGGTTTTTCAATAACTAAACGGTCAAAACCATTATCTGTTAGAATTTTTTGTGATTTTAAATGCTGAACGATCGTACCGAAAAATTGCGGAGCCATAGCTAGGTAGTAAATATGATTGCCGCCTAATTCGTATTTATCACTTAAAGTATCTGATAATTTTTTTAGCGTATCGTAATGTTCAGAGTCATTGACATTGTGAGCTTGATAATAGAAGTGACTTGAAAAAGCAGCGGCTTCTTCTGTTGTTGGATTTAGATCTTTGATCGTTTCACGAACGATTTCGCGGTAGTAATCATCAGACCATTCTCTTCTTGCTGTGCCGATCACAGCAAAATGTTCAGCCAAATTGCCTTTACGATATAACCGGAATAAAGAAGGATATAATTTTCTTTTGGCTAAATCACCAGTGCCGCCAAATATAGTAAATAGAGCTATTTTTTCATTCATTTCATTTCCCCGCTTTCATAATGGAGGTTGTGACAGAAATTTTTCTGAAACCACCAGTTCTTATAATTTATCCACAAAAATAGTGCTTGCTGCTTTATAACTTATCGATAATTTCTTTGTTTCATTACTTATACTGATCGGACCTTCGTAAGCTGCAATATCATTGATCGTGTATTCTTCATGAATTTGTAGATCGATCGAAACAAGATAATCCAATAATTCTTTCTCATCTAAAACGCGAGCGATACGAATTGTAGTCCCAACAGGATAGTCTATTAATGTTTGACGTTTTTCTTCGTGAACAGGTTGATCATCTCTGGGGATGACACCGCCATGAGGACAAAATTTCGGTTGATTCAAGTAAGTAGATAAACGGTTTGCCAAAGTTTGAGAAGTAACGTGCTCTAAGACTTCTGCCTCATCATGAACTTCATTCCAGGAATAGTTTAAATGCTCAACCAAAAAGACTTCCCATAAGCGGTGTTTGCGAATCAGTGTACTGGCTTTTTTTAAGCCTGACTCGGTTAATTGAACACCTTGATAGGGTGAATGTTCGACCAATTTTTCTTTTACTAATTTTGAAATCATTTCGCTGACAGAAGCTGCTGAAACATCTAAGCCCGCGACAATTTGTTTATTGTTGATTTTATTTTCATCGCCACCTAATTCAAAAATCAATTTTAGGTAGTCTTCGCGATTTGGGGTCATATCGTTCATCCTTTCAAAGAAGCCATCAGCATAAGTTTATCAGAAAATTGTTTTTTTGACCATTTAATAATATGTTAATCTTGAAAAAAATGTGTTTTTGACTTTTTGAATCTACAAATAGGGAACAAACACTTGATTGATAACGTTTTCTCGGTTCTTTTTGGCTTATGTTTTAGTTTAAATTGGTGAGTACAGGATTATAAAAAAATGGATTGTTAAAATAAAATTAGAATTTTCGGGAAATGAGAACACCAGTTGATCAACGTTTTATATAATAGAACAAGACTTTTAAGTGAACTTTGCTTTATAATGAAAGTATCATCTTCGAGGAGCGGAAAAAATATGAAACAAAACCAATACATTTTATCGATAGATCAAGGATCAACGAGCTCAAGAGCAATCATCTTCAATCATGATGGACAGGAAGTTGCCAAAGCCCAAAAGGAGTTTACTCAGTATTTTCCAAATCCTGGTTGGGTCGAGCATGATGCTAATGAAATTTGGAATTCAGTTCAGTCTGTGATTGCAGATGTACTGATCGAAGCAAAGTTAAAACCTGCTCAGATCAATGCAATTGGAATCACCAATCAACGTGAAACAACGGTTGTTTGGGATAAACAGACAGGCGAACCGATTTACCGGGCCATTGTTTGGCAATCTAAGCAAACAAATGAATTAGCGGATGAACTGAAAGAAAATGGTCATCAAGAGTTTATTCAAAAACGAACAGGCTTGATCATCGATTCTTATTTTTCTGCAACTAAAGTAAAATGGCTACTAGAGAATGTCAAAGATGCCAAAGTAAAAGCACAAGCTGGACAACTATTATTTGGTACGATCGATACCTGGTTATTGTGGAAACTGACAGGTGGGAAAGTGCATAAGACAGATTACACGAATGCTAGTCGAACGATGCTATTTAATATTCATTCATTAGATTGGGATCAGGATATCTTGGATATTCTGGGTATTCCAAGAATGATGTTGCCGCAAGTGTGTTCAAATGCAGAAATCTATGGTTATACAGAAGACTATCATTTTTATGGAGAAAATATCCCGATTGCTGCAATGGCTGGTGATCAGCAGGCGGCGCTCTTTGGTCAGGCGGCTTTTGAAAAAGGAATGGTTAAAAATACGTATGGCACAGGCGCATTTATTGTGATGAACACAGGGGAGCAGGCAATTTTATCTGACAATGGTTTATTGACTACGATCGGTTATGGAATAGATGGCAAGGTCAATTATGCTTTAGAAGGAAGTATTTTTGTGGCAGGCTCTGCTGTTCAGTGGTTACGTGATGGATTGAAATTGATTGAAAAGGCTGAGGAGTCAGAAGCCTTGGCAAATCAAGTCACAGATTCGGATGGCGTGTATGTTGTACCAGCCTTTACGGGGTTGGGAGCGCCTTTTTGGGACCAGAAATCCAGAGGAGCAGTTTTCGGTTTAACAAGAGGAACAACAAAAGAACACCTGATTCGTGCAACATTGGAGTCGATAGCCTATCAAACCGCTGATGTGATCAAAACAATGGAAAATGATTCTAAGATTACAATTAAGCGATTAAGAGCGGATGGTGGAGCTTCAAAAAATGATTTACTGATGCAGTTTCAAGCAGATATCATTGACAAACCAGTAGAAGCGGCTGATTTTTCTGAAACTACAGCTTTAGGTGTTGCTTATCTAGCTGGTTTAGCCGTCGGTTTTTGGCAAGATTTAGCTGAAATTAAAGCATTTGCTCATCATGGCAAACGATTTGAAGCACAAATCAATGATGCTAAGAGAACGGAACTGTATGATGGCTGGAAAAGAGCAGTTCAGGCAACGATGGCTTTTAAGCCGACTGAATAAAGCATGTGAGAAAGGAGCATGATGATGATGTATCGACCCAAAGTTTGGCAAGATTTTCTAAATGATTATCAAGAAGTAGCTCCTGATCTACGTTTAAGTTCCTATATACAATCGTATTGGATTAGTTATACAGATTCATCTAGCCCGCCAAGTAGAGTCATTCCTGATTTGTGTTCTGACTTAATTGTGCAACTAAGCACTGAATTAGATGTTTTACAGGTCAATATTTGCGGTCCCAGTACACACTTTTTTTATTCATATTCGGATCAGCCATTGATTTATTTTGGTATTCGGTATTATTTAGGCGGCATGTATCCTTTTTTGGGTCAGTCTTTTAAAGGGTTGAAAGATCAGTTGCTGGAGTTAGCTTTGTTTGAAAAAGGCATAGCGACTGAGTTGATTACGTGTTTATCTGGGCAAGAGTCTCTTAGTGCTTTAATCGAGAGTGCAAATCTTTATTTTTTAGAACGTTTGAATCGTTTAACTGTAAAAAAAATCTCAGCACCAATTCAGACATTTTTTGAAGAACATTATCAAGGGATCAGCTATCCTGAAAGTATTGCGAGTAGTTCTTTATCTGAACGTAGTTTACAGCGTACATTTAGAGAAGAAACGGGTCTTTCACCGTATGAAGTATTTGATATTCTACGTTTTCAAAAGGTTTACCAGGAATTGGTCAGTCGACCAACGATTGAGCATCTGGACTTAGTCGAAAAATATGGTTTTTTTGATCAAGCTCATTATTCTCGAAAATTAAAAAAGATGACGGGATTATCACCACAGGCAATCCGTCAGCATGTCGGAATTTTACAAGACAATATTTAAGCTTGAAACTATAATGGAGAAAAGGAATGGAGGGAATCAAAAATGAAACTAGATATGGTCGGAATCATTGTTGAATCGATGGAGGAAGCAATTTTATTTTATGAGCGATTTGGTTTTGAAGCTTTAGGAGAAAAAGAGGCTGCTTATGTAGAACTGAATAACGAAGGAATGCGTATCTCATTAAATACCAAAAAAATGATTGAAGGAGTTTATGGTTATCCGCCCAAAAGTACAGGGGATAAAATCGAATTAGCTTTTATTTGTGATTCTCCTGCGGAAATCGATCGATTATGTGGGAAAATGAAAGGGTTTGGCTACGAACTTTTTCGTGAACCTTGGCAGGCTTTTTGGGGTCAATATTACGCAATTATCAAAGACCCCGACGGTAATTTATTGAGCCTGTTTTGCAATGAGTAGAAGGGGGCAGTAAATGCAAGATAACATTCAGTATTTAAAAGATGAAGCAAGAAAATGGCCAGGGGCTACAGTTGAGTATCGGGAAGATTGGGATTGCGATTATTTTGGCATTGAGAAGAAATGTTTTTGTATGCTTGGGACCAATAAAACGGGTGACCGGGTGATGACGGTTAAAGGTGATCCAGCAGAAAATGAATTGTTACGAGAACATTATTCAGATGTCGTTCCTGGATATTATGCTAATAAAACCCATTGGAATTCATTTTTACTAGAAAATTCTTCTTTTACCGAAGAACAATTAGCTCTATTTTTAAAAAAATCTTATCAGTTAGTTCTTGAAAAATTACCTAAGAAGGTTCAATTGAAGTATCACCAATAAAAGTTAAAAACGCCACTTTAACTGTAAAAGTAGCGTTTTTTTTTGAATTATCCTTGATGTAGATAAAAGTTGATTAATGTAATCACCCAAATATGTAATGGATAGAATACATAAAATAAATATTTAACGAACGGATTATTGCTCCCTTTTTGACCGTTATATAAATGAATAAAAGGAATGACCGTAAGGAATAGAAATTCAGAATTTACTTCAAGCTGTACTTTGATCATCTCAAAAGAATATTCTGGTAAGCCAAGTAGAGGCATGATAATCAAAGGAATTGCCAAAATAAGATAAGAAATATTTCTTTTTTTCGCATTGTCTCTGAAGAAATAACTTAGTAGCATAAATGGTATAACGACAAGCCCACCTTCTGCGGGAATCAAGCCTAAAGTAGTAACCAAGGTCAAAATAATTGCTAAAAGTGTTGATGTTATTTTAAAGAAGGGTTCCTTTATTCGTTTAGAAAAATCGATTAGTGTTAAAATCGTCACGCCAACAGCTAAAGTGATAAAAATATTTCTAAAAGCATAATATAATGGATCTGTGATGATTAGTGTGTTAATCAGCGTATTTCCTATAAACATGATAGTAGCCCAGCCGTATAGACGCAGTAGGTATTTTTTTCGACTGCTTGTGTAATGGAAGCCTTCCACTGCCATAAAGGCAAAAAATACAGCAACGCAGCGGGTCAACATATGGATTGGGGTACCAAATTGTGGCGGTAAAAGTGGTGCAAGATGATCAAGTAGCATTAAGCCCATCATGATCAGTTTTAATTGATTTCCGTTCATTTTATTCTCCTAATTAATTGTTATTTTATTACTTTTTATAGTATAAAAAAATTAAGCTTTTTTTGCGTGGGAATCAACGAACAATTGTCTTACAAAATTGAGAGTGAGAAGTAAGATGAACGTTTATTACAACGATTTACTTCTGATAAAAAACAAATCAATCAGTAGTTGAAGGCCCAAATAGTATTTCCATTACTTTAAAATTATGATAAGCTTGAGTATAGGTTGGTTAGCGATTAAAAAAGGAGAAAACAATGAAAAAAACTGTATTATTTTATGGAGTATTGGTATTACTATTAGGAGGCTGTGCCGCAAAAAGCGAATCTGACTCTGCATCTAGCAGTCCAGTTAAAGAGACAAGTGTATCCAGTACAACGAGTGAAAGCTCGAATAAGGAAGCGGAATCTACTACCAGTACAAAGAAGCGTAAATCAAAAAAAGTAAGGACGCCTTCTAGTACAACTGAAAGTAGTAAGAAAGAAACAGTGAAACAATCAGAGGCAAATGGACAGCTTTTTGTGCCTAATCCAGAAGAAGATGATGAAGAGGTTTATTATGAGTCATCAGGAGATGGGAACATATCAGCTTTTGTTCCAGATTATTCACAATACGATAAAGAACAAGTAATCAGCAAACTAGGGGAACCAAGTCAGATCATCACAGATGGTGCAGTGATTCGAGATCGATTGGAAGAGAGCGAATGGCAATTGATCAAGGAACAGTTTGATCTAGGTAAGTTAACTGAAGGACAAGCAAAAGCCTTTATGTTTGCTACGAAAGATCTATCTTTAGCAGCAGCGATAAGTATGGAGCTAGAATTATTAGTGTACGATGATCAAAGCAAACCTAATATTTACCTATCAGAAAATAGCGTTAAGTTTATTACACCAATGACAGACTATATTGAGTTTACTGGGAAAATCAATACTATATAAATTACTTTGAAGAGAGAAACTAGCGATGGTTTTCTCTTTTTTTTTGCTATGATGGCAATTGTTTATCTGGAAAATATATGCTATTAATTAACTATTAAATCGAAGATGAAAGAAGTGGCTGTATGTGAAAAGTAATTATTTATGTGAATATCAATCAAATTTATTCAGTCTGTCAAAACAAGAACATGAGGAGAAAATCAAGATCATTCAGTTGTTTGTAGAAAATGGCCTGATAAAAATCGGTACAAAGACTTATCCGATTGTGTATGGGGATATTTATTTTATAAATGCTGGGGAAGGCTACTCTATTGTTGAAATAGAAGAAGAGCTAGTGCAAAGTACGATTATGGTGTCAGCTGATCATTTAAAAGAATTAGCCAAAATGTTGGATTTTGAATCCGACTATTATAAAATCTTTGAAAAAAAAGGTCATTTTCATGTGGCATCTCCTCATTACAAAGCGATTGATCGGCGTTTTAAAGAAGCCTTTAGTGTAGTTGCAACAGACAAACCATTTTCAAAAGCGTTATTTGTTTCACGAGTATTTGAATTGCTCAACTATGCTGTTGTGGCGATAGAAAAAAGAAAATAAAAAAGTTGAGAATAATTGTTGACTCTCCCCTAGCTGGAACCTATATGATAAGTTTGTCTCGAGACAGTAAAAAATAGTTGCTTTGAAACATAGTGAATAAAATGAACTGATGTTGAAAAGTACAAGGTGAAGCGAAACGGAACGTTGTCACCATATCTAGCTACGTGGGCTAGCTCTTCGGAAAAAAGATAAAATCTGATTGTGGCAAAAAGCGCCACCCTCCTATTTTCCTATTTTTCTGTCAGAACTGTACGAGCCCGTTACGCTTTTAAATTAGGAGGTAATCATGTTATCAATTGGTGATTTTTCAAAAGTTTCCCAGGTTACGCCCAAAACGCTACGCTATTACGATGAAATCAATCTACTAAAACCAACGTCTACAGATGTTAAAAGTGGCTATCGTTATTATGATGTAAGTCAGCTTGAAATTATTCTTTTGATCAAGAGATTGAAAGAATATACATTTTCTTTAGAAGAAATTAAGCAGGTTCTTGAAAGTGAACAGGATCAAGAATTGTTACAGGTAACGATCAATAAAAAGAAAAAGGAAATCAGCCAAAAGATGCAGAGTTATTCCCGATTATTGGAGCGTATCACTGATGATTTATCGATATTAGAAAGGGGAAATAAAATAATGTCTTATTTGAATACAATCGAAGTTAAACTTACAGAAGTACCAGAAATGAATCTTTTATATCTTAAAAAACAAATGAATGTCAATGAATATGGTCACTATATAGGGGAACTATTTGGTCGTCTAACTGCAGAAAAATTTACGCCCACAGGACCGCCACTAACGATTTATCATAGTCCAGATTTTGATCCAGAAAATACCGATATGGAATTAGCCGTACCGATTGCTGAACAAAATGAGCAAACGAGAACTTTTGCTGCGAGCCTATGTGCAGTGTCTACGTATACTGGTCCTTATACAGAATTATCTTCAGTATATAGCAAGATTTTAAAGTGGATCGAAGAACAAGGGTACACAATGAATGGAGCACCATTTGAAATCTATCAAACAGATCCTAATACCACTGCACCTGATAAAAATATAGTTGAGATCTATTTTCCAGTAGCACTTTGATAAAATCAAGTTGAATAGTGTCATTTAACAGTGATTCCTCAGATTATTAGTCTGTGGGGTTGCTGTTTTATTTATAAGAAGCAAGTTAAAAAAGGTTTAAAATAAGCCTTGAAAATCATTTTAATAGGCATTACTCTTATTCATGAGAACGCTATTGATTATTTTTTTCATGAATAATGACAGTATACATGATTTCTACAAGGAAAAGATTTCCTCTTGTGCGTAATTTAAGTTTTGCAAAAACTATTGACTATATTTGTTTTTCGTGATAGATTGTTTAAAAATATATGAGAAAAAAATGAAAAAATGCTGACCAGAATAGTAGATGAGTTGCTTCGTTTTAGAGAGTTTCCGGTTGCTGTGAGGAAATAGCGAAGGATCATTGAACACGCCTGTGAATTATTTTTCTGAAATCACCCGTTTAGCTTAACGAAATTAAGTTCGTTTTCTAAATTCAGTAGGAAAAATCGGAGAGCCCGTTATCGCTTTTTAGTTTATCTAACTAACAGAGGTTTTTACTGTGAAGTAAAAATAAATCTGAGGTGGGACCACGTGAAACTTATTCTCGTCCTCTTGGCTTATTTGCCAAGGGGACGATTTTTTATTTTGGCTATTAAGTATAGAGGGCGAGCGAAATGGGATGTTGTTACTGTATGTTGTCTAGCTTCAAGAGCTAGCCTCTCGGGAAAAAGATAAAAACTCAATGAGACAAAAAGCGTCTCAGTCATTTTTTTCTATTTTCCAGTCGAGGCTGAACAAGCTCTTTCAGCTTTTAGCGTTATCTAGCTTCGCGCTTCGCGGGCTAGCTCTTCGGAAAAAAGATAAATTCTAAATGAGGCAAAAAGCACCTCAGTTAGAATTTCCTATTTTTCTGTCAGAGCTGTACGAGCCCGCTACGCTTTTAAATTTAGGAGGAAATCGTATGAAATGGAATCGTAGTTTACCGTCAGGTACAAAGGATAAGTTATTTCGAGAAGCTAATGGTGCCTATCAATTAGAGCAACAAGTTAATGATATCGTGAAAAAAAGAGGATACCAGCGTATTGATACGCCAGTGATCGAATTTGAAGATGTGTTTTATAGTGAAGAAAAAAATGAGAAAGAATTTTATCGTTTTTTTGATAAACAAGGTCGCTTACTTGTTTTACGGCCAGATATGACTATGCCAATAGGGCGTGTAATTGCCACAACAGGAATTCAACCTCCGCTTAAATTATCTTATAGTGGAAAAGTCTTCCGCTCAAACGATGATATGTTAGGGGAACAAAATGAACTGACACAAGCTGGTATTGAATTGATTGGCTATTCCTCTTTGAAAGCAGAAGTTGAATGTCTCTCTTGTGCTGTTGAAATTTTAGAGGAACTAGAGATACCTAATTTTCATTTTGAGTTAGGTCATGCACAAATTTTTCGTTTGATTGTAACATCACTGGGATTAGACGAGACAGCAAAAACAGAACTTCAAACGTATTTTAATCATAAAAGCTTAACAGACCTTCAACGATTCGTTGCCATTTATCCTAGTGAACTAGATGCATTTATCTGTGCAATTCCCAGATTGTTTGGTGAAGTAGAAGAAGTCTTGCCAGTCGCTAAAACATTATTGCCTAATGAGTCGAAAATCATCCCAGTCATCGATGAGCTAGAAAAACTAATGAGTGTTATTAAGAGCTATCATGAAACTATTTCATTGACTGTAGATTTAGGGTTAATAACATTGATGGATTATTACACTGGTGTATTGTTTAACGGGTATGCTGATTTAGTTCCAGATATTTTTTTACGAGGTGGCCGATATGATCATTTGGCGGAACAATTTGATCATCCGATGATACCTGCAGTTGGATTAGGCATCAATTTAGATACCTTGGTTACGTTACAGTACCAACTAAATAAGCTTGCTGCTTTAAAACCGCCCACAACGCTAGTTCATAGTTCTTTAGCACAATTGGGCAGAGCAGAATCCTTGGTAAAAGAGTATCCTGATTATCAGTTATCGTTATTTGAAACATTGGAAGAAGCGATAGAATATGCTGAGAAATGGCAATATCGACAGGTAATTGAAGTGCTAGAAAATAAAACACATGTAACAAAGGTAGGTGACCAAAATTGACACAATTAACGATTGCGCTGACGAAAGGGCGTTTGGAAAAACAGACCCTAGCTCTATTTGAACAAGCAGGGATCGACATTTCGTTTATACAGGACAAGCAACGAAAATTGATTTTTATTAGTCCTGATCAACGCTTTAAATTTCTTTTAGTAAAAGCGGCTGATGTGACGACTTATGTGCGTCATGGCGTAGCAGACCTAGGAATCGTTGGTAAAGATGTCTTGATTGAACATCCAGTTGGTTATTATGAAATGTTGGATTTAAAGATTGGTGTTTGTAAATTTTCTGTTGCATCAACAAAAAGTTATCAACCAGATGATTATAAACGAAAACGGATTGCAACGAAATATCCAGCAGTTGCTTCTGAACATTTTCGTAGAAAAGGCGAAGATGTTGAGATCATTAAGATCGAAGGATCTGTGGAAATTGCACCAGTTTTAGGATTAGCGGATGCAATCGTCGATATTGTCGAAACAGGCACAACCTTAAAAGAGAATGGTTTAGAGATTTTTGAAGATATCTGTCCAGTTTCAGCGCGAGTAATTGTAAATAAAGCAATGCTTAAACGTAAACGTCAAGCAATCTTTCGACTGTTTGATGAATTAGAGAATGTGATTGGAGGAGAAATGATATGAACTGGCTGACGGGAAGCACCACAGAAATTTTGACTGCATTAAAAGCGGAGGTAAAGCTAGCCCATGAAGACAATCAAGAGATAGAAGAACAAGTTCGTCAAATCATTCAACAAGTCATTCAAAATGGTGATAAGGCACTAAAAAACTATTCAAAAAAATTCGATCAAGTTGAGCTTGAGGACTTGTTTATATCAAAAGAAACAATCGATTTGGGCTACCAACGAGTAGAGGATGAAGTCCTCAAAGCTCTAGAAGCGGCTAAAGAGAATATTGTGAGTTACCATCAAAAGCAAAAACAGTATGACTTTATGGACACCGAAAAACAAGGTGTACTACGGGGGCAATTAGTGCTACCTTTAGCCCGCGTAGGTGTTTATGTACCAGGAGGGACGGCAGCTTATCCTTCTTCTGTATTGATGAATGTTCTGCCAGCTAAGATTGCGGGAGTTGAAGAAATCATCATGGTCACCCCGCCTTCAGTTGACGGCATCCCAGATGTAATCTTAGCGGCAGCCAAAATCGCTGGTGTAGATAAGATTTTTCAAGTGGGTGGAGCTCAAAGCATTGCAGCACTTGCTTATGGGACTGAAACGGTACCGAAAGTAGACAAAATTGTCGGACCAGGTAACATTTATGTAGCGACAGCTAAAAAACAAGTTTTTGGTACCGTCGGAATCGATATGATTGCAGGACCTTCTGAAATCGGGATTATCGCAGATGAAACAGCTAATCCTGCATACATTGCAGCAGATTTGCTGTCGCAAGCAGAACATGATACGCTTGCCAGAGCGATCCTAGTGACAGATTCAAACCAGCTTGCAGAGCGAGTTGAAAAAGAAATTTATCGACAATTAGAAACATTACCGCGCAAAGAAATTGCAAAACAAGCAATCGAAAATCATGGAATGATCATTATTGCTTCAACAGTTGCAGCGATGTTTACGATCATGAATGAGATCGCTCCAGAACATTTAGAAGTCCAGTTGCTCGATCCAATCAGCTATTTACATGAAATCAAAAATGCTGGATCGATTTTTTTAGGCGACTATGCATCAGAACCAGTAGGAGATTATTTTTCAGGAACAAATCATGTGTTGCCAACAAGTGGTACGGCAAAATTTTATTCACCGTTAGGCGTTTATGATTTTGTGAAGTATAGCCAAGTCACCTATTATACAAAAGAAGCCTTAGCGCAAGCGAAGGAGGCAATAGCACTCCTGGCACGAAAAGAAGGTTTAGAAGCACATGCAAGAGCAGTTGAATATCGGTTTAAGTGATTCTAGAAAAGAAGATTTTATACTGGGGGAAAAATAATGAGAACAGCTAGTTTAAAAAGAGAAACTGCAGAAACAAAAATTGAGATGAAACTTGATTTAGATCGTCAAGAACCAGTTACGATTCAAACCGGAGTTGGTTTTTTTGATCATATGTTGATTCTATTTGCTCGTCATAGTCGTATTTCGCTGGAGGTCAAAGTAGAGGGTGATTTGGAAGTAGATAGTCATCATACTGTGGAAGATGTCGGGATTGTTTTAGGGCAATGTATTCGTGAAGCCTTAGGAGATAAGACCGGAATCAATCGCTATGGTACTAGTTTTGTGCCAATGGATGAGTCTTTAGGTATGGCATCTTTAGATCTAAGCGGTCGTTCTTATTTAGTGTTTGATGCGGTATTTGATAATCCTAAACTTGGGGATTTTGATACAGAATTGACAGAAGAATTTTTTCAAGCATTAGCATTCAATACCCAAATGAATTTACATTTAAAAATCTTGCATGGAAAAAATACACATCATAAGATAGAAGCCTTGTTTAAGGCAACCGGGCGAGCATTGAGAGAAGCGCTAACTGAAAATCCTGATATTCAAGGGGTCAACTCGACGAAAGGAATTTTGTAGATGATTATTATCATTGATTATGATACTGGAAATACTCGTAATGTTCAAAAAGCCTTAGATTTTGTTGGATTAGAGAATAAAATTTCTGCTGATCCTGCTGAGATAAGAAAAGCAGATGGCTTGATTTTACCAGGAGTCGGAGCTTTTTCATTAGCGATGAAAGAGTTGGAACAACGAGGCTTAGTGACTGTGATCCAAGAAACGGCTCAAAAAGGGATACCGATTTTAGGAGTCTGTTTAGGTATGCAGCTACTATTAGAAGGCAGTATGGAAAATGGTTTTACAGAGGGATTGGGTTTGATCGAAGGGCTGTGTGAAAGACTACCTGACGATCCTGATTTACCTGTTCCTCATATGGGGTGGAATCAACTTGTAGTAACCGAAGAAACATTGCTGACAAAAGATGTGGCTAAAGAGTATGTCTACTTTGTTCATTCTTATTATGCTGATTGTGAACCAGATGTGATTGACGCGATTGCTCAGTACTCCATTAAAATACCTGCAATGATCTCAAAAGGAACTATTTATGGGACACAATTTCACCCTGAAAAAAGTAGTGAGGCAGGCTTACGGATTTTAAAAGGATTTAAGGAGGTAGTGGAGCATGTACGTTTTACCAGCAATTGATATTAGAGAAGGAAAAGCAGTTCGGTTAGTTCAAGGGGACTTTCTCCAAAAAACGATCGTCAATCATGATCCCGCAGCCCAAGCACAAGAATTTAAAGACGCGGGTATTCAGATGATGCATGTTGTTGATTTAGATGGTGCTTTGATGGGGAAGGCGTCCAATGCGCCTTTAATTGAAGCTATGAAAAAGACAACTGGCTTAAAAATAGAAGTTGGTGGTGGTATCCGTACATTAAAACAAGTAGACGATTATGTGGCACTAGGAATCGATCGAATCATTATTGGTTCAGCAGCTTTAAGTGATCCTGAATTAGTCAAAGCAGCGGTCAAAAAACATGGGGATAAAATTGCTGTCGGAATCGATGCTAAAAATGGAAAAGTTGCTGTTAGTGGTTGGTTAGATGTGAGTGAAACAGATTATTTACAGATGGCTAAGGAAATGGCGGCAATTGGTGTCAAAACAATTATCTACACAGATATTTCTAAAGATGGCACGTTAGCAGGGCCAACTTTTGATGATTATGCACAACTGGCAAAGATTGTACCGAATGTACAAATCATTGCTTCAGGTGGGGTTAGTAGCAAAGCTGATTTAATGAAATTAGCAGAATTAGGGCTGTACGGTGCAATCGTCGGAAAAGCTTTTTATAATGGGACTATTGCCTTAGCTGATATGCTGGAGGTGGAACAAATTGCTGACTAAACGTATTATTCCTTGTTTAGATGTTACAGATGGACGAGTAGTCAAAGGAATTAATTTTGTTGATTTACAAGATGTTGGAGACCCAGTAGCGATTGCACGGACATACAATGAACAAGGTGCCGATGAGTTAGTTTTTTTAGATATCACTGCTACGAGTGACAAGCGTGAAACGATGATCGAAGTAGTCGAAAGGACAGCAGCAGAAGTATTTATCCCTTTGACTGTTGGTGGTGGAATTCGGAGTGTTTCCGACATGAAAAGAATGCTGCAGGCGGGGGCTGATAAAATTTCTCTTAACTCAGCGGCAATTCGACGACCAGCACTGATCAAAGAAGGGGCTGAGAAATTCGGTTCACAGTGTATTGTTGTCGCAATCGATGCTAAAAGAACAGGTGATTCATGGCATGTTTTTGTTAAAGGCGGACGTGAAGATACCGGATTAAATGTGATAGAGTGGGCTAAAAAGGCAGTGGCTTTAGGTGCTGGCGAAATTTTACTAACTAGTATGGATGCAGATGGTACTAAAGCAGGATACGATCTGGTATTGAATCAAGCTATTTGCGAGGCTGTCAATGTTCCAGTTATCGCGTCAGGAGGATGTGGTAGCGCAGCAGATATTGTAGAAGTCTTTGAGCAAACTAAAGTCAGTGCGGCTCTAGCTGCTAGTATTTTTCATTATGGAGAGGTAAAAATTCCAGAATTAAAAGAGTCCTTGGCGCTTAAGGGAATGGAGGTACGTCGATGAAATTAGATTTTAGTAAAGGTCTATTACCTGCAATTATTATAGAAGAAAAAACAAACGAGGTTTTGATGCTAGCTTATATGAACGAAGAAAGCTTTGAGAAAACGCTCGAAACAGGAACAACTTGGTTTTACTCAAGATCCCGTCAACAGTTATGGAATAAGGGTGAGACTAGTGGGAATAGTCAAAAAGTAAAAAGCATCGTGACCGATTGTGATTCAGACACGTTACTTATCACTGTTGAGCAAACAGGACCTGCTTGTCATACAGGACAGCATAGTTGTTTTTTTAATGTAATTCTCTAGCTATGTGAGCTAGTCACTATGCTCTGCTCCGATCTCATCAATTCCTAGGAGCTAAAGCTCCAAGGATTGAAGGTCTCGGGAAAAAAATAAAG
This sequence comes from Enterococcus sp. 7E2_DIV0204, assembly GCF_002140855.1. Lineage (NCBI taxonomy): Bacteria > Bacillati > Bacillota > Bacilli > Lactobacillales > Enterococcaceae > Enterococcus > Enterococcus sp. 7E2_DIV0204. Next base: position 501,605 of record NZ_NGKY01000001.1, on the reverse strand, counting down.
GAGGTAAAAAGACATGCTTGAAACACTCTATGAAGAAATCCGTGCGCGCAAAAAAACGCCAAAAAAAGGCTCCTATACAAATTATCTATTTGATCAGGGGCTAGATAAGATTTTAAAAAAGGTTGGTGAAGAGGCAACAGAAGTGATCATTGCCGCAAAAAATAACCAAACAGAACTTGTTTCTGAAACATCTGATCTGATTTATCATATGTTAGTCTTACTCGTTGAGCAAAACATTTCACCAGACGAAATCAAAGCAGAATTAACGAAGCGTGAAGGGAAACTAAGTAAAACCATCGAGCGGAAACAAATTGATACGCTTTAAACGAACCAAAAACTAAAAGAAGCGTCCCACATAAAACAATTACGGGGATCGCTTCTTTTAGTTTTCAGTTGGGCAATCAAAAGAATTGGTTGCTTCTAAAACATAAGTAGCATCATCTGCTTCATCGTATAACGAAGCAGGTTTATCATTTAGACATTGAACAATTAAATGATAGCCATATTCATCTTGGGCGACTAAGCGTTTATTTGTTAATTCAACTAACATGTAACTTAATTTTTTACCATCGATAATGATTTGCAAATCATCTTCGATCTTTAAGGTATGTTGGGTGGCTTTGACTTTATTAACGAACCACCAACTGCCCAAATAACTCTTATATAAAGTAGGAATATCTGAATCAGCCTGCTGTTTTTCTTGTTGTTTTTTTAAGAACAATGAGCCGGCAATCCCCGTAATAAGTGATGCACCTAAAAATAATGACCAATGTTTTTTCATAGTATCATTCTCCTCTAAATCAATCATAGCACGAAATTAAAAAACAAACTATTCGAAAATCTCTTCCTATAAAAAAACTTAATGAAGTCCTTATTCTTTTTAATTTTTAAGTAGCGTTTCTATCTCTGTTTCCTGTTATATAGGAGTACGTTTGTCTGAAAAGTTTGACAATGCTTTTTCATTCAAAATATGGTATTGTTTTGAAGAAAGGGTGGTACAATGATTACATATCCCAATGTGTATTTAGCGTATTTTATTGATAGACCAAATCGTTTTATTGCACAGTGTCGCTTACAAGAGACCGGTGAAATAGTAACGGTTCACGTAAAAAACACTGGCCGCTGTAAAGAACTATTTCATCCGGAAGTTGAAGTTGCTTTATCTTATCAGCCTTCTCCAAAGAGAAAAACAGAGTATGATCTAATTGCGGTTAAAAAAAATGATGTATGGTTTAATATCGATAGTCAAGTTCCAAATGCACTGGCTGCTCAGGCAATCCAAGCAGGTACCATTGTTTTACCAGACTTAAATGGCGAAATTATTTCGGTAAAAAGAGAAAAGCGTTTCGCCCATTCACAGTTTGACATACTAGTAAAAACGAATACCGGGCATCAAGCTTTCGTTGAAGTGAAAGGGATGACCTTAGAAAATCACGGAGTAGGCGCCTTTCCTGATGCACCAACGTTACGTGGCTTAAAACATGTAACAGAATTGATCGAAGCCACAAAAGAAGGGTATCAAAGCTATGTATTGTTTGTTGTTCAATTTGAAAAAGTTGAAATAGCAACGATCCATACAGCGATGCAGCCAGCTTTAGCAGAAATCATTTTATCAGGACAAAAACAAGGATTAAGCGTCATTGCTTACAATTGTAGTGTCACTCCTGATACAATAGCAATAGAACATCAGGTACCGTTTGATGTTGCCAAAACGTTTGAAGATCCAAATTCAGAAAGGTGAGGGTAAAGATGATTCACTTAGGTATTATTGGAACAAACTGGATTAGTCATCAATTTGTCAAAGCAGCGTTGGAAACAAACCGCTATGATTTGACAGCAGTCTATTCACGCAAGTTAGAAACAGCTCAAAAATTTGGTGAAGAGTATGGTGATGTTGAATATGCAACGGATTTAAAAACATTTTTCGGGATTGCTCATATGGATACGGTTTATATCGCGTCACCGAATTCACTCCATTTTGAACAGGCAAAACAAGGCATTTTAGCCGGCAAAAATATTATTGTTGAAAAACCAGCTTTCTCAACACCGGAAGAAATGAACGAAATTATTGAGTTGGCTAATCAGCAAAAAGTCTTCTTTTTTGAAGCTGCTCGTAATATCCATGAGAAAAGTTTCAAAAAAATTGCTGAGCTATTGCCTTTAAAAAATCAAATTATAGGTGCAAATTTCACCTATATGAAATATTCTTCACGCTATGACCAAGTGTTGGATGGTCAAGAACCAAATATTTTTTCACCTCATTTTTCAGGTGGAGCTATGGCGGATTTAGGTGTCTATTTAGTCTATGCCGCAGTGGGGTGGTTCGGTATGCCAAATGAAAGTCATTATTTTGCAAGAAAAATCCCAACAGCTGTTGATGGAATTGGCACAGCGATTTTAAGATATGATTTATTTGATGTAACGTTACAAACAGGAAAAAATGCAGATTCCTTCTTAGATTCTGAAATTTATTTTGATGGCGGTACGTTGATCTTAGATAGTGTCAATGCGATTTCAAAAGCTGAATATCACGATCGCAACCATCAAGAACGTGATATCATCTCTGTTACGACCGAAGAAAATCCAATGATAGAAGAAGCCAATGATTTTGCTGATATCTTAGAAAATCCTAACGATTCGATAATGGGTGTGCGTTACGAGGAGTGGGTCGAGTTATCACGCAACGTAAATAAAGTATTAACAAGTTTAAGAAAAAGTGCTGGCATCGTTTTTGATGCGGACAAAGCATAAACAAGTTTAATCAAGAAAGGACTATTATGACATTTATCAAACATTTACCAGAAGCCTTGCAAGAACATTGGCAGGCTTCTGGTTTTAGCGAGCCATCGATGATTCAAGAAAAGAGTTTCCACCCTTTGCAAGAAAAGGAAAACCTCTTGGGGATTTCACCAACTGGATCAGGAAAAACGCTGGCGTATGTTTTACCATTACTTTTAAATGTAGAAAAAGACCAAGGCAGTCAACTGTTGATTTTAGCACCGTCACAAGAATTAGCTGTGCAGATCAGTCAAGTTGTGCGGGATTGGGCAACACTTCTGCAATTAAAAACTCAAAGTCTGATCGGCGGAGCCAACGTTGGTCGACAAATCGAGAAACTTAAAAAGAAACCAGAAATTTTAGTCGGAACCCCAGGCCGCGTACTAGAATTGATCAAAACTAAAAAAATCAAAAGCCATTTGCTAAAGACGGTTGTGATGGATGAAGTCGATCAACTCTTTCATGATAGAGAATTGAATTTAACGAAACAAATTTTGGCAAGTGCGCCAACAGAGTTTCAGCTTGTCTTTTACTCAGCGACTGCGGATCGAGTGGTAGAAGAAGCAAAAAAATTAACGGATCAGCTGACGATCATTGATGTAACAAATGAAGATCAGTCAGGTGGCGTTGTCAACCATTATTTCATGGCTTTATCACCTAGAAAGAAAAGTGATTATTTAAGAAGTTTGGCTTATACACCAGATTTTCGAGCTATGGTTTTCTTCAATCAAGTTGCTGATTTGGGCTCGGTTGAAAACAAACTGATTTATGAAGGATTAACAGTGGTTGGACTTGCTTCCGATCAAAATAAAACATTACGGAAATTGGCGATCGATCAATTTTCTAAAAAAAGAGCTGTAATGCTTTTAACAACGGATATCGCAGCAAGAGGCTTGGATTTTGAAGCTATTCCATTTGTTGTGAATGCCGAAGTTCCTTTATCAGAAGAAAGCTATATCCATCGTGCTGGACGTGTTGGAAGAATGGGAGCAGCGGGCTCTGTCATCACCTTTGTTAATGATGCGACGAAGAGAGATTATCAACGATTGATGAAAAAAATCGAACTTCCTTCTAAGGAAATTTTTCTATACGATGGTGCAATCCATCTGAATAGAAAAGAAAAAAATACAGTCGAAAAAAAACACTCAAACACAAAATTACCGCACAAAAAAGACCCAGTAACCACACAACAACCAAGCAAACAGACGGCTAAACCTAAAAAACGGCCAAAAAGCAATAAAAACAAAGGGGCTAGACGGAAACCGTCTCAACCTGAAGCATAGTAACAAGTAAGAACGTCATGATTTAGGAGGCTATCCATGAAATCTAGAAAAGACGAGATTTTAGCAGTTTTAGAATTAAAAACACAAGGCATGACGGCAGCAGAGGTTGCCAAAGAGTTGTCAATCGATCGAAGTAACGCGAGTCGTTACTTAAGCGAACTATTCAAAGAACAAAAAATTATTAAAAGCGATGGCCGTCCCGTAGTCTATTCCGTTGTAACAGAAGAAGACAGAGTACATGTGGACAGTTCCAGTGAGGTAACATTTGATAACTTAGTTGGGGCGCAAGACTCTTTGAAAGTCAGCATCCAGCAGGCTAAAGCGGCAATTTTATATCCGCCGCGTGGCTTACATACTATCATCTTTGGTGAAACTGGAACCGGTAAATCGTTATTTGCAGAATGTATGTATCATTTTGCGGTCGATTCAAACACGCTAGCAAAAGATGCTCCATTTGTTTCGTTTAACTGTGCTGATTACGCTCAGAATCCTCAATTGCTTTTTGGGCATATTTTTGGTGTGAAAAAAGGGGCATACACTGGAGCTAATGAAGATAGCCCAGGTTTGATGTCAAAAGCCGATGGAGGAATTCTATTCCTTGATGAAATCCATCGCTTACCACCGGAAGGACAAGAAATGTTGTTCACTTTTATTGATAAAGGCATCTATCGCCCACTTGGTGAAAGTGGTCAAACTTATGAAGCATCTGTTCAAATTATTGGGGCAACTACAGAATCTTCTGAAAGCTTTTTAACAACCTTTAACCGCAGAATTCCGATGGCTATCACATTACCATCGTTAGATGCACGCTCACTTGATGAACGTTATGATATTATTTCATTGTTTATCAAACAAGAAGCAAATCGTTTAAATCAACGAATCGATATTAAAAGAGAAGCGATCCTAGCATTTATGTTATATGATGCAGAAGGCAATATTGGACAAGTCAAACGAGACTTGAAACTGGTTTGTGCAAAATCTTTTCTACATTATCGTACTCATAACGAGTCTAGTTTAGTGATCCAAAAACGAGATTTGCCACTTCAAGTTCAAAAGGGATTATTAAAAATCAAAGAAGTTTCTGATCGTTTAGATCGTTTTGTTGATAGTAAAAGTAATTATCTAAGCTTTGAACCTGGTACGAATGAAGTTGTTTGGTCTCAAGATCCAGCTCGTGATATGCAGGTTTACAATGAAATCGAAGAAAAAGTGGCTACATTATCAGCTAATGAATTAGAAAATGTTAATTTGGAACAACTAATTTCCAGTGACATGGATGCCTATTTCCAAACGTACGTGGATGAATTGACTCAAAATCCAGTACACAAAGAATTATTGCCAGAGCCAATTTGGAAGCTAACAGATCAATTATATGATATCGCAGAAAAAAGATTAGAGCGTACCTACAATGAAAAAGCGCGTTTTGCTTTTGCACTCCATTTACAAAGTACAATCGAGCGAGTTAGAGAGGGACATGTAATTGTTCATCCTAACTTAAACAATGTTCGTAAAAAAATGAAAAAAGAATTTCAAGTTGCCATGGATTTATCTGCAATCATAGAAGAAGAAAATAATATTGAAATTCCTTTTGATGAGATTGGTTTTATCAGTATGTTTTTATCGATCAATGTCGGCAGTAAAGAAAAAGTTCATGAGAACAATGTTGGCGTTGTCGTTTTGATGCACGGTGATTCCACAGCTTCAAGTATGCTAAAAACAGCGCAAGAATTACTTGGAACTGAGACCGGTGTGGCGATGAACATGCCGCTGACCATGGAAGTTCAAACCATGTATGAACAGCTAAAAACTTTTGTATTGAGTCATCGTGAGAAATTAGTCAATGGTATGCTGCTTTTAACGGATATGGGTTCATTAAATTCGTTTGGTAACCTGATTTTTGAAGAAACGGGTATTCGTACGAAAGCTATCACTATGACCAGTACGATGATTGTGTTAGAAGCTATTCGTATGGCTAGTGTGGGACGCAGCTTAGAGGATATCTATCAAAATATTCAAATGTCATTTGAAAGTATTATTAGAGAACAATTTAGAACGAGTCCGCAAAATCGAGATGAAGTTAAAAAAGCGGTTGTAGTCACTTGTTTCACTGGTGAAGGGGTAGCAGCGAAGTTGTACCAACGAATTTTACCCGTTATTGATGAAAACAAAGTAGAGATCATCCAAATGCAGTTCTTAGAACGTGAAGCATTTAAAAAGCATATCGACAGTTTGATGGAAGAATATGAAATCAAAGCAATTGCAGGAACGGTAGATGTTGAATACCAAAATATTCCGTTCTTTTCAGCCTATGATATCTTCGATGATGAAAAACTAAATGTATTAAAACGTATCGCAGGAGATGAGGTGCCAACGGAGAAAATAGTAAAATCATTAGGTGGCACGATTACGGCAGTCGATTCATTACAAAAATTAATTGTCATGCTGCAAAAAACAGTTCATCAAATCCAAACCGATATGCATATTATTGTAGAACCTGGTGTAGACGCTGGGATCGTGATTCATCTGGCTTTCTTAGTCGATGCTATTTTAAAAGGCGAAAAATCAAAAGAATTTGAGCATCTTCCTGAATTTATGAAAAAGAACCGCTTAGAAACAGATGTAACTAGAACCAATTTAATGGTGATCGAAAAAGCCTATCGTGTAGCCTTTACTGAGTCTGATATTGCACATCTTACACAACTGTTTTTAGAAAATAGAATTAAAGCTATCTCAGAATATAAACAAAATTAATTAGTGTGTAGCCCGAAAAATAATAGTGTGTACACAAAACGTATAGACCAAAACCCAGTTATCGTGGGATTTGGTCTATATATTTTTTTGGCACGCTTCTTGCTTATATAAACGTGTAAAGCAAAATTGAGATAGAAGGAGTGGTAACAATGGCTAAAAAAACAATTATGTTAGTATGTTCAGCAGGAATGAGTACCAGTTTATTAGTAACAAAAATGCAAAAAGCAGCAGAAGATCGTGGAATGGAAGCAGATATTTTTGCAGTATCGGCATCAGATGCAGACAACAACCTAGAAGCTAAAGATGTAAACGTATTACTTTTAGGACCACAAGTGCGTTTCATGAAAGCACAATTCGAGCAAAAACTAGCACCTAAAGGAATTCCCTTTGACGTGATCAACATGTCTGATTATGGCATGATGAACGGCGAAAAAGTATTGGATCAAGCAATTTCTTTAATGGGTAATTAATTTAAATAAAAAATGAATGGAGCGTTAAAATTATGGAAGAGCAACAAAATTTAGAAGCAGTTATGGGACTTATCATGTATGGAGGTAATGCTAAAAGCGATGCAATGGAAGCGATCGCAGCCGCTAAAGCAGGAGATTTTGACTTAGCAGATCAAAAAATTGTTGATGCAGAAGAATCTTTGGTTCAAGCACATCATTCTCAAACTGGTATGTTAACACAAGAAGCACAAGGAAATCATATCCAAGTGACGTTATTGACAGTTCATAGTCAAGATCATTTAATGACAGCGATCGCATTTACAGATTTAGCAAAAGAAATCATCGATTTATATCGTCGCATGGATAACGAGTAAAGATTACTTGGATTTTGAGACAAACTAAAAAGTTGCTGCTTTTATAACAGCGCTTTTACAACGACCGATTTGAAAAGCAGCATGCTTTTTAGATAAATATTGTTTAGGGGGATTTACAAACGATGGACAAATTTGTTCAATGGATGGAAAAATATTTTATGCCGAAAGCTTCAGTAATTGCAGCACAACGGCACTTGGTGGCAATTCGTGATGCCTTTGTGGTAACGATGCCGTTAATGATTTTAGGCGCACTTGCAGTTTTGATCAACAATCTACCGATTCCTGGATTTCCAGAATTAATGGATAAACTATTTCCAATGATCGCCAATGATGCACCAATTTGGAAAAGCTTTGGTGGGAACATTTGGAACGGAACATTTGCAATTTTTTCAGTTTTAATTGCCTTTTTAGTGGCTTATAACTTAGTGAGATCTTATGGTAAAGATGGTATTGCAGCAGGAACTGTTTCAGTTGCTTCATTCTTTGCTGTTGGCGGACTAAGTGGTATGGATGCTACAGGATTATTTATTGCATTAGTTATTGCACTTATTTCAGGTGAATTATTCCAAAGATTAGTTGGGAATGACAAATTAGTTATTAAAATGCCGGATGGCGTTCCGCCAGCGGTTGCAAAATCATTTGCGGCATTATTGCCTGCGATGATCACGATCAGCTTGTTCAGTTTGATCACATCTATTTTATTAGGTCTTGGAATCGACAACATTGTGGTTTCATTCTATGAGGCCGTTCAAAAACCATTTATGGGATTGGCAAATAGCTATCCTTCAGCGTTATTATTAGCTTTTATTACACCATTCTTATGGTTCTTCGGACTACATGGAGCGAATATGGTGGATCCTTTGATGCAAACGATCAATGTTCCAGCAATCGATGCAAATATCAAAGCCTTAGAAGCAGGGGAAAAAATTCCTTATATCGTAAACAAACCGTTCTTTGATTCTTTTGTCAATTTAGGTGGAACAGGTGCTACTTTAGGTCTATTGATTGCCATTTTCTTAGTAGGACGCAAAAACAAACCATTTAAAGTCATTACAAACCTAAGTTTAGCACCAGGTATTTTCAATATTAACGAACCAGTAATGTTTGGTTTGCCGATCGTATTAAATCCGATCATGTTTATTCCATTTATCATTACGCCAATGGTTCTTGTAACAACGGCTTATATTGCAACATCAACAGGTTTAGTTCCAGCGGCTACATTTATGCCACCTTGGGTAACACCACCGATCATTGGCGGATTCTTAGCAACTAAGAGTATTGCTGGTGGTGTCTTAGCTGCAGTTAACTTAGCGATTTCTGTCTTGATTTATATTCCGTTTGTAAAAGTAGCAACGGATCAATTCTTGAAACAAGAAGCAGCAGCACACGCACAAGAAAGCAAATAGCCAAGCTTAATCAGGTAACCAATAGATAAAATTTCCTTAAGAGAGGTTGAGAGAAAAAGAGTAATCATTTTTTCTCAACCGTAAGGAGATTTTATCTATTTTCAAATGAAAATAATTTATAGGAGATGACAATGATGGATTATCAATTTCCAAAAGGTTTTTGGTGGGGATCTGCAGCTAGTGGCCCACAGACAGAAGGTGTTTTTGAAGGTGATGGAAAAGCGCAAAATATCTGGGATTTTTGGTATGAAGAAAAACCTGAAAAATTCTTTAACAATGTAGGGCCAGATAAAACGTCACGTTTTTACAAAAAGTATCAAGAAGATATTCAACTGATGAAAGAAACAGGTCATAATTCTTTTCGCACGTCGATTCAATGGAGCCGTCTGATTCCTGATCCTGATACTGGAGTAGTCAATCCAAAGGCGGTTGAATTTTATAATCAGGTTATTGATGGTCTATTAGAAAATGGAATTGAGCCTTTCTTTAATTTGTATCACTTTGATATGCCGATGACGATGCAAGAAAAAGGCGGCTGGCTTAATCGTGAAGTCGTTGATCAGTATGTTTTTTATGCTAAAACTTGTTTTGAATTATTTGGCGATCGTGTGAAGAAATGGTTTACACACAACGAGCCGATCGTACCAGTTGAAGGTGGCTATTTATACGGGTGGCACTATCCTGATGAAGTCAACTTAAAGCACGGTGTTCAAGTAGCTTATCATGAAGCGCTAGCCAGCGCTAAAGCAATTGAGGCTTATCATAGTCTGGATTTAGATGGTGAAATAGGGATCGTGCTTAATTTGACACCTACTTACCCAAGAGATGAACAAAATAAAGCAGACGTTGAAGCGGCACGTTTAGTCGATGGCTTATTCAATCGCTCATTCTTAGATCCGGCAGTTAAAGGTCATTTCCCAGAAGATATTATAAAATGGGTCAAAGAAAATGATTTAATGCCTATAACAACACCAGAAGATCTAAAAACAATAGCAAAGAATACGATCGATCTTTTAGGGGTTAATTATTACCAACCGCGCAGAGTAAAAGCGAAAGAGACTCCTGTGGAAATTGCAGGGAACAGTATTTTACCAGAAGATTTCTATGATGTATATGATATGCCAGGTAAAAAGATGAATCCATATCGTGGTTGGGAAATTTATGAAAAAGGTATTTACGATACCTTAATAAATTTGAAGGAAAACTATGGCAATATCCGCTGCTATATTTCTGAAAATGGTATGGGTGTTGAAGGAGAAGAACGCTTTGTAAATGCTGATGGCATGATCGAAGATGATTATCGGATTGAATTTGTGACAGATCATTTAAAATGGGTTCATCAAGCTATTCAAGAAGGCAGCCAAGTTCAAGGCTATCACATGTGGACGTGTATGGATAACTGGTCATGGCTAAATGCTTATAAAAACCGTTATGGCTTTATTGCAGTTGATTTAGAACAAGAAGGTAAGCGAACAATCAAGAAAAGTGGCTACTGGTTCAAAGAACTGACAAGAAATAATGGTTTTAATTAAAAAACACTTTATGTTGAAAACGGTTCAAACGTTGGTTTAAAGGTAAAGAAAACGCACACAAAAGATAGTGTGTATTGTGGATTTATTAGTGTGTACACAAAGACGTATAGACCAAAACCGTGCTATTACTGAATTTGGTCTATACATCTATTTGGCACACTTCTTGCTTTATATAAAAGTGTAAGTACAACAACTATTAGAAGGAGTGTAAAAAATGGCTAAAAAAACAATTATGTTAGTATGTTCAGCAGGAATGAGTACCAGTTTATTAGTAACAAAAATGCAAAAAGCAGCAGAAGATCGTGGAATGGAAGCAGATATTTTTGCAGTATCGGCATCAGATGCAGACAACAACCTAGAAGCTAAAGATGTAAACGTATTACTTTTAGGACCACAAGTACGTTTCATGAAATCACAATTTGAGCAAAAACTAGCACCAAAAGGAATTCCTTTTGACGTGATCAACATGTCTGATTATGGCATGATGAATGGCGAAAAAGTCTTAGATCAAGCAATCGCTTTGATGGATCAGTAAAAATAAAACAATGAACGGAGTTACAAACGTGGAAGATCAACAAAATTTAGAAGCAGTAATGGGATTGATCATGTATGGAGGCAATGCTAAAAGCGATGCAATGGAAGCGATTGCGGCTGCCAAAGCAGGCGATTTTGACTTAGCAGATCAAAAAATTGTTGATGCAGAGGAATCTTTAGTCCAAGCACATCATTCTCAAACTGGTATGTTAACACAAGAAGCACAAGGAAATCATATCCAAGTGACGTTATTGACAGTTCATAGTCAAGATCATTTAATGACATCGATTGCATTTACAGATTTAGCAAAAGAAATCATTGATCTGTATCGTCGTATGGACAACGAATAAGCTGTATCATTTTCTTTTTTGAACGGAAGAAAATAGAGGTTAAAGTTTTTTGAACGGGACTTTAACTACTACTTTGTTTTAAAGAGTTTTATCGCTCTTTGAATAAATATTATTTATAGGAGGAATTAAAAAATGGATGGATTAACAGCCTGGATGGAGAAATACATTCTACCTGTGGCCGGTAAAATTGGTGCGCAAAAACACTTAGTTGCACTTCGTGATGCTTTTATCGGGACAATGCCGGCAACAATGGCAGGATCGATTGCCGTAATGATCAACGCGATGATTCGTGACTTGCCGCAACAATTTTTCTCTGATTATGCAGCCAATCTTGCTGCAGATAAAGGGATTTTTGCAGTTATTAACGTTATTATTGGTATCAACGGATTTGTTTGGAATGGTACTTTGGCGATTGCCGGCTTGATTTTTGCCTTTTCTTGGGGCTATAATCTAGCAAGAGCATACAAAGTAAATGACTTAGCGGGTGGTATCGTTGGGTTGGCAACATTGATTCAAGGGATTGCATTTGCTTATTCTAATACATTAGAAACAGCGGTTCCAAAAGAATTAATGAACACAATCAATGAAAACACTGCAACAAGTGGTTGGTCAGCAACAGCCGAAGGATTAACAGCCGGTGGTTGGGGTTGGTTAAAATTAGATCACTTAAATGGTAACGCATACTTCACCGTAATGATCATGGGTGCAATTTCTGTTATCATTTTCTGTAAATTAATGTTGGCGAATATCACAATCAAAATGCCTGATTCAGTTCCGCCAGCAGTATCAAAAGCGTTCGCAGCTATCTTGCCTGCAACGATCGCATTATATGTTATTGCAATTATCAACTTTGTAGTAGGTAAATTAACAGGTGGACAATTGATCATCGATCTAGTCCAAAAATATATTGCAGAACCATTCTTGGGACTATCTCAAGGTTTAGGTGCCGTATTGATCGTAACGATTTTCGTTCAAATTTTCTGGTTCTTCGGGATTCATGGTCCAAACGTATTGGCACCAGTTTTAGAAGGTATCTGGGGACAAGCGCAATTGATCAATATCGATATTTTCCAAAAAGGCTACAAAGGCTTAACTGGTACGCCAGCTGTCTTGAAAGCCATTGATGATGGAAAAGCCTATATGTGGGTTCGTGGTTCATTTGATGCCTTTGCATGGTTTGGTGGTTCAGGTGGTACGATCGTCTTGATCATTGCTATCTTGCTATTCTCTAAACGTGCAGATTACCTAACTGTTGGTAAATTATCATTAGGACCTGGTATCTTCAACATCAACGAACCAATCATGTTTGGTTTACCAATCGTATTAAATGCAATCATGTTTGTACCATTCTTAGTAGCACCAGTTGTTGCAACAACAATCGGCTGGTTAGCAACATACTTTGGTTTAGTAGCACCAGTTTCACAACAAGTAACGTGGGTTGTTCCACCAGTCTTGCTATCATTCTTAGCAACAGGAGCTGACTGGAGAGCACCGATCGTGACACTTGTCTGTATGGTTGTAACGTTCCTAATCTGGACACCGTTTGTTATAGCGGCCAACAGAATGGAACCAACTGATTTTGAATAAAAAAACTAAATAGTAAGTTGCTTTCACCTTTGACAAGGTGAAAGCAACTACTTTATTGTTAAGGAGAGCTTAAAATGATTACAATTGCGAGTGCAATGCAACAAGAAGAAATCAAGAATTTATTAGAAAGCTATGACGGTGGCGATTTTACATACACTTTCAAAGAAAAAAAAGGAATCAAATTAGCGTTTGATGTAACTGGCGATAAAGAAGAAGCAGCAAAAAAAGCAAAAGAAATTATCAAAGCACAACCTTGGGGCGGTGTCTTGTTCTTCCAAGCGGCTGCAGTTTAAAAAGATTGGATGGATGCAAAATGGTAAGAAATGGTTTATTTGTATGTAGTATCGGCTTAATTATAATTTTATATGCGCTGAATCCTGCATCAATGAAGTATGATTTGTTAAGTATGACTACAGGTATTTTCTTAGTGGTTGTTGGAGGGTATTTTTTCTTCAAAGGCAGAAAGAAAGAAGAACAAAATAAGAAAGAGAGTAACGAGGTGAAAAGATAATGGAAATTATAAAAAAAATGAATATTCCTGCATCTGTTTTTTATGACCAAGTCATGGATTCTGTTTTGTTTGATATACGAAAGCATACGGGCAAAAGTTTAACAAGAAAACAATTAAATAACTTTGAATATGTTAAGCAATTTTCAAAAAATAGCCGAGCGCGGATCAAAGTAGAAAAACTTGTTGAAAATACATCTTACCATTTTCGCACATCAACAACGAAAAATGATTTCTTGGTTCAATATGATATCAAACCATTAGATGAAAAATCGTGTGAGATTCGTTATAACGAGAAAATGGAATCATATGGATTTTTACAAAAAATGAATGATGCCGTACTGGGTACGATCCTGATGTTTTTTAAAAAACGTCAGTTTACTAAAATGTTAAAAATGATGGAAGAATCATATTGATGAGAGTGTCATATAGGCACTCTTTTTTTTTGGTTTTTTTACACACAAAATACACAGTGTAACTTGTGTGTAAAAACACTGTGTTGAGAAAGCGCTTTATATCGTGCGGTTTTGGTCTAGATCAATTTGGCATGATTTTTGCTTATTATAAGAATGTAAGGTTATATTGATACGATATTTTGTGTGGATAAGTGATTTATTTTAGGGGGTATGAGGCTGTTTTGAAGAGTGCAAACTTTTTAAATAAATAAATTTTTGGGAGGACAAAAAATGAATGGATTAACAGCGTGGATGGAAAGGTATATTTTACCTGTAGCTGCGAAGATTGGAGCGCAAAAACATTTAGTGGCATTAAGGGATGCCTTTATTGGTATGATGCCAGTTACGATGGCTGGGGCGATTGCTGTTTTATTAAATGCATTTATGCGCGATTTTCCTAATACGTATTTAGGAGAAGGCAATGCAATCACTAGCTTCTTTACACCCGTGATTGCGATAAATGGATTGGTTTGGACGGGAACGCTAGCAATCATGGCTGTTGTGTTTGCCGCATCTTTGGGTTATAACGTGGCAAGAGCTTACGATGTCGATGCATTATCAGGTATGCTAGTCTCATTAGCTGCTTTTTTCATTGGCTTGCCACAAAGTGCAACAGCGACTGTTACCTTGGCTGAAAAATTACCAAAAAATATTGCGCAACTATTTACGGATGCTGGTGCGACGGTTAATACAGTTGATGGTGTTTCGGCAGTTGATGCTAGTGCTTGGGGGTATTTCCCGTTTAGTAAATATATGGGGGGAACAGGCCTATTTACAGCAATGATTTTTGGGTTTATTTCTGTTATTATTTTTGCTAAATTGATAAAGAAAAATATTGTTATTAAAATGCCTGATTCAGTGCCATCGGCTGTTTCAAAAGCATTTGCCGCAATTATTCCTGGGGTAACAGCTCTTTATGTTTCAGGACTGATTTATCATGTATTTGAACAATTGACAGGGAAATTATTGATTGACTGGATCTCTGAATCAATTCAAACGCCATTGCTTGGTTTGTCTCAAGGTTATGGCGCTGTTCTATTGATTGTGTTGTTAGTACATGTTTTGTGGTTCTTCGGACTGCATGGAACCAATATCATGTCGCCGGTTTTACAATCGATTTATGGTGTAGCGATGGTAGACAATACCAATGCCTACCAACAAGGACAAGAAATTCCCTATAAATGGGTTGCGGGTTCTTTTGAAGCGTTCGTTTGGCCTGGTGGTGCCGGTGTTACCTTAGTCTTGATTATCTCGATTCTACTTTTATCAAAACGTGCAGACTATAAAACAGTCGGCAAACTTGGCATAGGGCCTGGCTTATTCAATATCAATGAACCAGTGATGTTTGGGATGCCAGTTGTATTGAACCCGATTATGTTGATTCCTTTTATTGTAGCGCCATTAGCAACAGCTACGATCGCTTATTTTGCAACGATGGCCGGATTAGTGAATCCTGTCGTTGTGAATGTGATATGGGTCATGCCGACGATCATAAGTGGTTTCTTAGCAACAGCGGGTGACTGGCGGGCGATCGTTCTGACGCTGGTCAACTTAGCTGTCGCATTCGTGATTTGGGCTCCTTTTGTCATCGCAGCAAATAAAATGGACCCTAATTTAGGTGAACCAGAAGAATAAAAAACAAATCTAAGCGTTGGATCGAATATGATTAGTGAATTAAAGAGTGATTCAATTTAGAAATGCTGAATAAGATATGGAATGAGGCCGAGACGAAAGTATTTGTTCGGTTTAGAGAGTGAAACAAAACGTATTTTTGGTTTTGTCTCGCTCTCGTTTTTGCGTAATGAAAAGGGTCGTTTTTATTCTGGACATCCGTTTGTATTGGAGTACAATGAAAAGTAGAAAATTACTTTTAGTTAGGGTGGAGAACAATGAAGAATGAAGTACGTCTTATGGGAGTAGAAAAAATTGATGAGATGTTTGATTTGGCTGCATATGCATTCAATTCAATTAAAACCGAGGAGCGAAAAGAACGATTTAATCAGATTGTTGCAAAATCCCAGAATTACGGGTATTTTGCAGAGAATGCCTTAACAAGTCAAGTTATTTCTACACCATTTCGAGTAGCGTTTCATGGGACTTGCTATCAAATGGCCGGTATTGGTTGCGTTTCGTCTTACCCTGAGTATCGCGGACAAGGCGGCATTTCAACTATTATGAAACAGCTGTTAACAGAGTTAGCTGAAAATCGGATCGAGCTCGCTTACTTGGCGCCATTCTCCTATCCATTTTATAGAAAATATGGTTTTGAACAATTATTCGAGCAAATTAGCTATACAGTTAAAGCGGCAGATTGGCCCAATGTCAAAGCCGTTTCAGGCAAGATGATACGGCTCACCTATGAAGAGGCAAAAAATAGTTGTCAGAAAATTTATTCTGAGTTGTCAAGTAATCAAAAAGGGGCAGTGATTCGAGAGACTTGGTGGTTGGATTATACATTTGGTTTGGAAGAAAAGAATCAGTTTGCGATTTACGAAGATGAACAAGGGAATCCTCAGGGGTATTTGATTTACCAATCTAGTGCGGAGTATTTTCGCATTAAAGAATGGGGCTATTTGACGAATCAAGCATTTCAATCGATCACCCGTTTTATCGGTTCTCATAACGGTTCATCACGAGAGTTTCGTTTGGAGACAGGGTTTGATGGTGAAAATTTAAGCTATTTGATGTCATCTCCGTTAGTAGAAATGAAAACCACCCCGTTTATGATGGCTAGAATTGTTGATTTAGAAAGCTTTCTAGCTAAGTATCCGTTTGAGGTTGGGAAGGAAGAAATGTATTATCTTAAAGTTGAAGATAATTATGGCCCATGGAATCAAGGGATTTGGTCGTTACAAATAACGGAAGAGGGCCAAAGCGTCGTAAATAAAGTTAGTCAGATTCCTAACTTATTGAAAGAAGAAGACTTGATTGTAAGCTCAATTCAAGTATTAACTCAACTTTTTATGGGGTATCGTCAGGGTAGTGAATTACATTTTTATGGAAAAATGACAGGATCAAGAAAACAAATTCAGTCATTGGACCAACGTTTAGTAAAAGGCGTGCCGCTCTTGGCGGATTACTTTTAAAAAATAGGTTAAGTGAGTTAGTTGTTTCAATGCTCACTTAGCCTATTTAAATTTATCCCTTACTTTCGTCATTTTCCGTCGTTTCTCCTGAGAGCTCTTCATGATAGTCTTTCAAAGCTTCTTTGAAAATCGCCTCTTTTTCTTGTTTGTAACTATTTTGTCGCTCAGCAAATACATTTTCTTTTGTTTGATCACTCATCCAAGCACCTCTGTATTCTCTTTATTTACCATAAATGGTATAGCTCAACCTTAACATCGATGAAAAGCCTTTGCGAATTTTTTGACTATAAGCGGATCATTAGCGAAACGGATGAAAACTCCTTATAATATAAGACAAAGAGACGAATAAAAGTGCAAAATGAAAGGTAGTGAATACTGTGAGCAAAACGAAAGAAGAAAAAGTTGCAAGAAATGGTAAAATCGGGAAAACATTAGCAGTGGTCATAGGTGGGCTCTATTTAGTTAAGATGTTGAAAGGAAAAAAGAACGTTAAGAAATAAAAAGAAAGAGGATGGGGCATAACCCATCCCTTTTCTTTTTGTTTTCCATTGACACTGACTGAAAAGACTTCTAAAATAAGTAAGTGAATGTTCTCGTAGCTCAGTAGGATAGAGCAATCGCCTCCTAAGCGATAGGCCGCTGGTTCGATTCCAGTCGGGAACATAAAAAAGGGTCCGAGACAAAAGTGGTATTTACTTTTGTCTCGGACCCTAAGTGTGAATAAATGCTTCTGTCCCACTTTTTTCTTCTTATTTATTAATTATTTTGCCTATTTTTTTTGATGATTTTAGCTAGTAAAAGCCAATCATGTTGAATTATAGCTTCAAGTTTTTGATTATAAAAAACAGCTGCGGGATGATAAATCGGAAATAGCGTATAGAGATCACTGGACGCAACAAGTTGGTTTTTCTCTTTTGCATAAGTAAGAATCGGTAAATGGAGTAACTTGCCATGGTAAGCAGAAATCCTATAGCTGTGTCCTAGCAATCGTTGTAAACCAACGTTGCCCATTGGTACAAGGATTTTTGGTTGGATCGTTTTGATTTCATAGTCTAGTAATGGGGCGAAAGCGACAACTTCATTTTTGGTGGGTGTTCGATTTGGATATTTTGTTTCAATGATTCCAGTTCGTTTGTTAAGTTGTTTTTTTATGGTGAAGGGTCTGCTTCTTACTGCACTAGTAATATAAATTTCTTTTCGTTCTAAGCCAGCCTCAGCCAACCAGCTATCTAATTTTTTTCCTGATCGTCCGCTAAATGGGATAGATGTTTTTATTTCTGTTGCACCTGGTGCTTCTCCTATGAGCATTAAAGGGGCATGTTTAGGTCCTTGTCCTGAAAGAAAGCCTTCTAAGTTGTGACCGTGTACTTTCTGTGAGACTGCTTCAACTAATGTAGTTGGATAGTCCATAGTTCAACATCTTCTTTCTAAAAAAACGTACTGATCGAGTTGATCAGTACGTTTTTAATACTAAGCCCAATCACCATTACGGAAGATTGGAACGCGTGTACCATCTTCACGAATACCATCGATATCCATTTGGTCTGATCCAACCATGAAATCAACGTGAGTATGACTACGGTTTAAACCAGCTGCTTCTAATTCTGTTTCACTCATTTCTGTTCCGCCTTGTAGATTAAAAGCATAGGCAGAGCCAAAAGCTAAATGATTTGATGCATTTTCGTCAAATAAAGTATTGTAGAAAATAATACCAGATTGAGAGATCGGAGAAGGGTCTGGAACCAATGCGACTTCACCTAAATGACGTGCACCTTCATCTGTTTCTAGTAATTTACCTAATACTTCCTCACCTTGTTCAGCAGAAAAATCAACGACTTTTCCATCTTTAAAGGTAAATTTCATACCAGAAATCGTTGTTCCAGCATAACTAAGTGGCTTAGTACTAGAGACAACACCATCAACACGACGTCTATCAGGTGCAGTGAAGACTTCTTCTGTCGGCATGTTGGCCATGAATTTTTCGCCACGAACGTTATCGCTACCAGCACCTTCCCACAAATGGTTTTTAGGCAATCCAATCACTAAGTCAGTGCCTGGAGCTGTGTAATGCAAAGCATTAAATTGTTCTTTATTTAATTCGTCCGCTTTGGTTGCTAATTTGTTGTCATGAGCTTTCCAAGCTGCAACTGGATCTGCTTCATACACACGAGTTGTTTTAAAAATTTCATCCCAAAGAGCGTCTACTTGAGACTCGCTGTCTGTTAGGTCAGGGAAAACTTTAGCAGCCCATTCTTTGCCAGCAGCAGCAACGACTGTCCAGCTGACTTTATTCGCTTGTGTTGCTTTTCTTAAGTTGACCAATGCTTTGCCGGAAGCAGCTTGAAAAGCGGCAACACGATCAGCATCAACGCCTGCTAAAGCATCAGGATTAGCAGAGACAACACTGATACGGCTAGCTCCTTTGTTAACCCAGTCATCTGTTTGATCTATTTTATATTGAGGAATAGTATCCAAATATTTTTCATCAGCATGCAGTAAAAATTCACGTTGCACAAGATCATCATTCCACTGAACGATCACTTCACCAGCCCCAAGTTTATAAGCCTCTTCTGTGATCAAACGAGCTAATGGTGCTTGATCAACGCTGATTTGTAAAACGATGCTGTGTCCCTTTTGAACGTTAACACCAGTTTCAACAATCAGTCTAGCGTATTTCTTTAAGATCTCATTAAAATTTGGTAATGACATAGAATAGCCTCCTAGTTTTGCATTTGTATAATCGTGAATATCATAACACGTACGGAGCTTGAACTCAAACAATCGAACAGCATTAAGAGCTTATTTAATTCTTAGAAAAATGCCTTGAAAGACCCGTGTAATCAATTAAATAAAATAATTTGAAACGAAGGACTAGTATTTTGCAGAATAAACAAATCGTGTTACAATAACTGTAGTATTTATATGGAAGCGTTGTAAGATAGGTAGAGGGGATTGAAAGATTATGGCAAGAAAAAAAACGATTACTAAAGATCAGATTTTAAATGCTGCATACGAAGTAGTGGCCACTGAAGGCTTTTCGAAATTCACCGCACGTAACATTGCAACCAAAATGAAATGCTCAACACAACCAATTTATTTAGAATTCAAAAATATGGATGATCTGAAAGAAGAACTGTTTGAAAAGATCCATCAATATTTAGCAAAAGAAGTATTCCCTGTCACGCATACAGGCAATACGATTGTCGACTTAGCTTTAAATTATATCCATTTTGCTAAAAATGAAAGTAAACTATATCGTGCGCTATATTTGGAAGAGTACGGTGGCGGAAAAAGAATGCAGGAATTTTCGTACAGTTATTTTTCCAACGCGGTCAAACAAGATCCGGATTATGAAAAATTAAATGATACAGAGATCAATTCTCTTCATATGGGAACGTGGATCGTCGCAACGGGGATTGCTGCGTTGATGACATCTGGAATCATTCATCCAAGCGAGCAACAAATCGAGCACTTGATGAAAGAGTCGATCGATCAGATATTAGAGCGGGATGAACCAATCGATATCGATAGTTAGATCTACTAAAAAGAAAAGACCAGAGCAAAACGCATTGAGTTTTGTTCTGGTCTTTAATTGTTTCAATAATTATTTTACAGCTCCTGCTAGTTTTTTCGCAAAAGCTTCGAGATTTTGAATATCTTCTTCTTCAGCAGCTAAATCAACTTTTACACTATCTGCGCCTTTTGAAGCACCAATTTTTGTGAAAACAGCGTCAAAGTCATCCACTGATTTACAAAAATCATCGTAAAAAGTATCACCAGAACCACAAACACCATACGTTTTTCCAGATAAATCGATTTCTTGTAACTCTTCATAAAAATCTACGATTTCATCAGGTAACTCACCATCACCATATGTGTAAGTTGCGACAACGCAAATGTCTGCATCTTCAAAGTCTTCAGGATCCACTTGTGTACATTCGTTGATCTCAACTTCAATATTTAAATTTTCTAAAGCTTCAGCAACGATATCTGCTATTTCTTCTGTATTTCCAGTCATACTTGCATAAACGATTTTAGCTAAGGTCATTAGATTTCCTCCTTCAAATAATACAACCTTGATTATATCAGAAGAACGAAGGTCGTGTAAATTACAAAATTGAAGCTAAAAATGAAGAATTTGCTTTAATAGCACCGTTTGTAGTGGATCAGAAGAAGAAAAAAGATGAAAATAATGTTTAACAATGACTTTTCAGTGAAATTTTCACAAATTATGATAAAATACTCTTAGATAAAGATTATCTAGCTACGTGGGCTAGCTCTTCGGAAAAAAGATAAAAATGGAATGTGGCAAAAAGCGCCACAGTCAATTTTTCCTATTTTTCAGTCAGAACTGGACGAGCCTACTTCGCTTTTATTGTTATCTAGCTACGTGGGCTAGTCTCTATGAAAAAGATAAAATCTGCCTGTGACAAAAAGCGTCATAACCCTATTTTCCTATTTTTCTAGGAGCCTGAGCGAGCCCACTGCACTTTTATTGTTATCTAGCTTCGAGAGCTAGCCTTTCAGCTTTTGCTTTGAAACACAGTGAACGAAGTGAACTGATGTTGAAAAGTACAAGGTGAAGCAAAGCGGAATGTTGTGACCGTAAGTTATCTAGCTACACGGGCTAAACTCTATGAAAAAAGATAAAAGCTATCTGTGACAAAGAGCGTCACAACTATCTTTTCCTATTTTTCTACGAGTTTAAACGAGCCCGTTACGCTTTTAGT
>NZ_NGKY01000001.1:442538-479682 GCF_002140855.1 Enterococcus sp. 7E2_DIV0204 | reverse complement strand
TTATCTAGCTACGTGGGCTAGTCTCTATGAAAAAAGATAAAATATGCTTGTGACAAAAAGCGTCACAACCCTATTTCCCTATTTTTCTACGAGCCTGAATGAGCCCACTGCACTTTTATTGTTATCTAGCTTCGAGAGCTAGCCTTTCGGGAAAAAGATAAATTATAAATGAGGTAAAGAACACCTCAGTTATAATTTCCTATTTTCCTGTCAAGGCTGAATGAGCTCTTTCAGCTTTTAAATTTAGGAGGACGAGATTAAATGATTACATTAAAATCACCAAGAGAAATTGAAATGATGGATGAGTCTGGAGAGTTATTGGCAGATGTTCACCGTCATTTACGTACATTTATTAAACCTGGCGTGACAAGTTGGGATATTGAAGTATTTGTGAGAGACTTTATTGAAAGTCATGGCGGCATTGCTGCCCAAATTGGTTTTGAGGACTATAAATATGCTACTTGCTGCAGTATCAACGATGAAATTTGTCATGGATTTCCTCGGAAAAAACCATTAAAAGATGGTGATTTGATCAAAGTAGATATGTGTATTGATTTAAAAGGAGCTGTTTCAGATTCTTGCTGGGCTTATGTTGTAGGAAACTCAACACCTGAATTAGACCATTTAATGGAAGTAACCAGAAAAGCGTTGTACTTAGGGATCGAACAAGCACAAGTCGGTAATCGCATTGGTGATATTGGTCATGCGATCCAAACCTATGTTGAAAGTGAAAATTTATCTGTTGTAAGAGATTTTGTAGGACATGGCATTGGTCCGACGATTCATGAGAGTCCAGTTATTCCTCACTATGGTGAAGCAGGTAAAGGGTTGCGCTTAAAAGAAGGAATGGTTATTACGATCGAGCCGATGGTCAATACTGGAACTTGGCGTATGAAAATGGATCCAAATGGCTGGACAGCGTATACTTTAGACGGGGGACTCAGTTGTCAATTTGAACATACGTTGGCAATTACGAAAGAGGGTCCGAAAATTTTGACTTCTCAAGGAGAAGAGTTGACATACTAATGAACTTAAATTAGAGGAGAATTTTATGAAACTAGTGAACAAAGTAAAGAGTAACAAGAACCTGATGCGTTTCATAGAAACGACACAAAATCGAATGGTCGATTCGGAAATAGGTAATACATCTGTTGTGGTGGCTTACTATTTACTTTTGTCCTTGTTTCCTCTATTGATTGCGGTAGGAAATCTCCTACCGTATTTACATATTGATCCAAATGATGTTCTGCCTTATATCGCAGAAGCGATCCCAGAGGCTATTTTCAATGATTTAAAGCCGGCGATTCAGTCATTACTAACACAACGATCTGGCAGTTTGCTTTCTATTTCTGCTTTAGCAGCTTTGTGGAGTGCCAGTCAAAGTATTAATGCTTTACAAACTGCAATGAACAAGGCTTTTGGTGTTGAGCAGCGAAAAAACTTTATTATTGTCCGCTTAATGTCGTTGTTCGTTATTCTCTTATTTTTGACAGCAATTGTAGGTGTAGTTGGTGTCTTAGGATTAGGTAAAACGATTTTAGACTTACTACAACCGATTTTTCATTTTTCCACTGATTTTATTGATACTTTCCAAGCATTAAAGTGGCCGATAACCTCGTTGGTTCTTTTAGTGATCATGTGCTTGATTTATCGGGTTGTTCCCAATGCTAAGCTGTCCTTTCGTTCCATCGTGCCTGGTGCTGTATTTGCAACTGTAGGCTGGATGTTGTTATCTCAAGTGTTTGGACTCTATATTACGTATTTCAGTTCAAAGATCGCTAGTTATCAAATTATAGGAAGCTTTATCATCTTGATGCTATGGCTGAATTTTGCAGCTACGATCATTATTTTAGGTGGTATTATCAATGCTGTTGTCAAAGAATATCTGTCAAATGAAAAAATCCAGCATCGCTATGGATTGATTAATCGTTTAGTTGATAAAATAAAAGAAAAGTTAAAGAAATAGCTCGATTGCTTTTGGTTCAGATAAATGAGTAGGAACACAGGCTTTTCCTAAGCTGTGGAAACACCTGTTCCAACTTGTAAATGTGGAATGATTCGGTATAATATACGATGTACATTAAGAAAGTAGGTTCAGCATGTCGATGTTTATTTATGAAATTTTTATTCGTCTATTTCTGACGTTTATTTTATCGCTGATTGTAACGCCAATTATTAAATTATTGGCTTTTAGAATAGGCGCCTATGATGCTCCAGGTGAAAGAAGAGTAAATACTAAAATCATGCCGACAGCAGGTGGTCTAAGCATTTATTTTGTCTTTGCCTTTTCTTGTTTAGTTATGTTTCAGTCGATTATACCAGTTGATTATATCTGGCCAATTATTTTAGGTGCGGGGATTGTAGTTGCAACAGGTTTGATCGATGATATTTACGAATTGTCGCCAAAGAAAAAAACACTAGGGATTCTGTTAGGGGCTTTAGTCATTTATTTTGTAGCAGATATTCGGATCGATGCTGTAACTTTGCCGTTTTTTGGACATATTGATTTACGCTGGCTTAGTTTGCCACTGACACTATTTTGGATTTTGGCTATTACAAATGCCATCAATCTGATCGATGGTTTAGATGGACTTGCATCTGGTGTTTCAATCATCAGTTTAACAACGATCGGTGTGATCGGCTACTTTTTCCTTCATGCTAAAACAGTTTATATTCCGATTGTGATTTTTATCTTAGTTGCTAGCATTGCGGGATTTTTTCCGTATAATTTTTATCCAGCTAAAGTTTTTCTGGGGGATACAGGAGCATTGTTTTTAGGCTTTATGATTGCGGTGATGTCCTTACAAGGATTGAAAAATGCGACATTTATCACGGTTATTACACCAATGATTATTTTAGGTGTACCAATTACGGATACAGTCTATGCGATTATTCGTCGACTAATGAATAAACGTCCGATTTCATCCGCTGATAAGATGCATTTACATCATCGATTGTTGTCACTTGGCTTTACACATAAAGGTGCAGTCATGACAATTTACGGTTTGGCATTAGTTTTTTCATTTGTCGCATTGTTATTTAGCTATGCAAGTAATGTTGCTTCGATTCTACTGATTGTTTTTAGTGCGATTGGGCTGGAATTGTTTATTGAAATGATTGGTTTAGTTGGAGAAAATCATCAGCCGTTGATGTATATTTTGCGGATGTTTGGCAATCGAGAGTTTCGTCATCAACAGTTAGAAAAAAGATTAGGAAAACACTCTAAGAAAAAGTAAATAAATTGTAAGAATCTTTGCTGGTTTTTTAAGCTGTGCTATAATTTATTTATTAGGTAAACGGAAAAAGCGGAGTAAGACTCAGTAAGTTTTGCTCCGCTTTCCTAGAATTCAAATAAAAAGTTGATGCATAGAATGTTTCTCTGTTAGAAAACATTTTTGATAGCTAAACGCATAGGTGAAGGAAGCTAGTCTAAAATCACTGGCTGAATTTATCTTATTTCAAACGAGGTGCAAAAATATGAATGATAGAATAACAATTTCTATTGTTACTCACAATAGCCGTCATATTTTTGATGTGCTTGATAATTTAAAACTCGAACTCGGCCTAGAGTCAATTTATGATATACATATATTTGATAATGCTTCTGAACAAGAGTATATAAACCAACTTGAACTGTATGGTTCGTTTATTACCATGCATAAATCAGAAGAAAATAAAGGCTTTGGCTACGGTCATAATCAGATACTAAAAATGGTTGATACACAGTATGCTGTTATTTTTAACCCAGATGTTTTGCTTACAAAAGAGGCGTTGGATAAGATGCTTCAGCGAATACAAGAAGAGCCACTTGCCGCAGTCTGTCCCAAAGTATTGAACTCAGATGGAACGACTCAATACTTAGTCCGTCAGAAATTAGACGTATTTGATTACATGTTGCGTTTTGTTCCATTTCAATCGGTCAAAAAGCTATTTGACAAACGGCTGAGGTATTATGAATGTCGTGACTTACCAGACGATCAAACTTCTTATATTAAAATGGGGTCCGGTTGCTTTATGGTCATTGATATCGATAAATTTAAACAAATCGGTGGTTTTGACGAGCGATTCTTCATGTATTTTGAAGACAATGATCTTTGTTTGAGTTTTGGAAAAGTAGGGTATAAAATTTTGTATACTCCTTTTGAAACTGTAACGCACTTGTATGAAAAAGGTGCACATAAAAACAAAAAATTATTTAAGATATTTATGCAATCGATGATCAAGTTTTTCAACAAATGGGGTTGGAGGTTTTTTTAGTGGAGAATAAGTTGGTGATTACAATTGTTTTATATCAGACTGAATTCTCTCAGACTCCAAGTTACGGTCTTATCAAAAAAGCAATGACTGAAAATGAGTCGGTCTACCTATTCATTTATGATAATAGTCCTGAACCGCAAGTTAATGAATTATTTCAGCATGCTCAGGTACGGTATATCCATGATGCAACAAATCCTGGCTTGGCACAGGCTTATAATGCTGGCAACCAGTTTTTAAGTCAGGTTCAAGGCGATCTTTTATTACTGCTTGATCAAGATACATTATTGGATGATCGTTATCTTGCCGCGCTCTTAACCTTGACCTTGGATGAAGCGATTGCTGCTTATGTTCCACTGGTTTTCGCTCAGGCTAGACAAATTTCGCCTGTCTTTTCAGAAGACTATATCGGACGTCATTCTGAGTTGCCTAAAGCTGGCATCTACTCACAAGAGATTATGAGCATTAATTCTGGAACCGCGTTGCCTAAAACAGTCTTAAAAAGCATTGGTTCATTTAATCAAGAGTTTCCTTTAGATTTTTTAGATCATTGGCTTTTTTGGAAAATTTGTCAATTGAATAAAAAAATTTGTGTCTTAGATCATCACTTAGAACATGAGCTATCAGTTTTTAATTATGAAACACTCAGTAGTGAAAGATATGAATCGATTATTCGAGCCGAAAGTCTTTTTTATCAAAAATATGATCAAAATAAATTTTATATTCACAGAAGACATTTGTTGCTAAGATCGGTGAAACAATTTTTTCTTGTTAAGAATCGGAACATTTGGCGACGTACGTTTTTAGAGTATCGATTACTAATGAAAGGAAAATAAATGATCTCAATTTGTATAGCAACATATAATGGAGAAAAATATTTAGAAGAGCAACTTGCCAGTATTTTACCTCAAATGACTGCTTCTGATGAACTGATCATCTCTGATGACGGTTCTAAGGATGAGACAATGACTATCATCAATCGCTATACAGCGCAAGATGAACGAATCAAATTTTTTAAAGGTCCCGGCAAAGGTGTGATTGCTAATTTTGAGTTTGCAATTAATCAAAGTCAGGGAGACATTATCTTTTTGGCTGATCAAGATGATGTTTGGTTGCCAGAAAAAGTCCAGACAACCTTGAGTTTTTTTGCTTCTAACCCTAAAATCGATTTGGTTATTAGTGATTTAGTGATTGTTGATGAACAATTACAAGTCATTGAACCCTCTTACTTTGAGTATCGAAAGGTGACATTAGGCTTTCTTCACAACATCGTGAAAAATAAATATATTGGCGCAGGGATGGCTTTTCGTGGCAGTCTTAAATCAAGAATTTTGCCTATACCAGCTAAAGTGCCTATGCATGATATGTGGATCGGTTTAATTGCAGCCTATAAAAATAAAAGTGCTTTGATTCCGCAAACACTTACGTTGTATCGCAGGCATAACAACAATGCGAGTGAAATCAATACAAAAGCTAGCTTTTTTCAACAATTGAAATGGCGCTGTGCAATTAGCTATGTTCTATTCAAAAGAATTTTTTTTAATTCATAGAAAATGGCTATTTTACAGTTTTGTAAAATATTCTTAAAATGAATGACAATCGTTGCTAATAATGCAATAATAGCAATTAGTAATGTTAGTAAATGACAATAAAAAATAGTATAAGGAGTTTTTTTCATGAAAGGGATCATCTTAGCTGGAGGAAGTGGAACCAGATTATATCCGTTAACGAAAGCAACATCAAAACAATTAATGCCTATCTATGATAAACCAATGATTTACTATCCAATGTCGACATTGATGTTAGCAGGTATCAAGGAAATTCTAATTATTTCTACACCCGATGACACACCTCGTTTTGAAAGTTTATTTGGGGACGGAAAAGATCTTGGAATTCATATTGAATATGCTGTACAAGAAAGTCCAGACGGATTAGCGCAAGCATTTATTATTGGCGAAGAGTTTATTGGTGATGATAGTGTGTGTCTTGTTTTAGGTGACAATATTTATTATGGCGGGGGACTGTCTAATATGTTACAACGTGCTGCCGCAAAAGAAAGCGGAGCAACCGTTTTCGGGTACCACGTGAATGATCCAGAACGATTTGGTGTGGTTGAATTTGACAGCAATATGCAAGCTCTTTCTATTGAAGAAAAACCAGAAAAGCCAAAATCAAATTATGCGGTAACTGGATTGTATTTTTATGATAACGATGTGATCGAAATCGCAAAAAATATCAAACCATCTGATCGTGGCGAATTAGAAATTACGGATGTTAATAAAGTCTACTTAGAAAAAAATAAATTATCAGTTGAACTAATGGGCAGAGGCTTTGCTTGGTTAGATACTGGTACCCATGAATCGCTTTTAGAAGCATCGACTTTTATTGAGACGATTGAGAAGCGACAAAATTTAAAAGTAGCTTGTTTAGAAGAAATCGCTTATAGAATGAGCTATATCACAAAAAATCAGTTGATAGAATTAGCACAGCCATTAAAGAAAAATGGTTATGGACAATACTTATTAAGATTGGCAGAAACAGACTAGGAGCGAAGACAGAATGAAAGTAATCGACACAAAATTACAAGACGTTAAAATTATTGAAATGGATGTATTCGGTGATCACCGTGGCTTCTTTACGGAAAGCTATTCAAAAGAAAAATTTGCCGAGCAAGGCTTGAGTTTTGATTTTGTACAAGATAATCATTCTCTTTCAAGTGAAGCTGGCGTATTACGCGGTTTACATTTCCAAAAAGGGGAAGCCGCTCAAACGAAGTTAATTCGTGTTGTAACCGGGGCAGTATTAGACGTGATCGTAGATATCCGCAAAGGGAGTCCGACTTATGGTCAATGGGAAGGCTACATTTTATCAGAACACAACCATCGTCAATTACTGGTGCCTAAAGGATATGCACATGGTTTTGTAACATTGACACCGAATGTTAATTTTATGTATAAATGTGACAATTACTATAATGCAGCTGCAGATGGCGGGATTGCCTTTGATGATCCTGATTTGTCGATTGATTGGCCGATCGATATCCAAAAAGCAATTACGTCTGAAAAAGATAAAAATCACCCGACATTGAAAGAATTTGAAGCAGAGAATTCTTTTATTTATGGTGAAATCTAAAAAAATCTAGGAGAGATCTTGAAGATGAAAAACATCATTGTTACTGGTGGAGCTGGATTTATCGGCTCAAACTTTGTTCATTATGTAGTAAACAACCATCCAGAAGTCCATGTGACGGTATTAGATAAATTAACTTATGCAGGAAATGAAAAAAATCTTGAAGGACTACCAGCTGATCGTGTTGAATTAGTTGTAGGTGACATTGCTGATGCTGAGTTAGTTGATCGATTAGTGAAGAAGACAGATGCAGTTGTTCATTATGCGGCAGAATCACATAACGACAACTCATTGAATGATCCATTTCCCTTTGTACAAACGAATATCATTGGAACCTACACGCTAATCGAAGCGTGCCGTAAAAATGATGTGCGGTACCATCATGTTTCGACTGATGAAGTTTATGGTGATTTACCTTTAAGAGAAGATCTACCAGGACATGGTGAAGGTGCAGGTGAAAAATTTACTGCTGAAACGCCTTATAATCCATCAAGTCCATACTCTTCAACAAAAGCAGGCTCGGATTTATTGGTTAAAGCTTGGGGACGTTCATTTGGCCTACAAGCAACAATTTCTAACTGTTCTAACAATTATGGACCTTACCAACATATTGAAAAATTCATTCCACGTCAAATTACCAATATTTTGAGCGGAATCACACCTAAATTATATGGTGCTGGTAAAAATGTTAGAGACTGGATTCATACAAATGATCATTCATCTGCTGTTTGGACGATTCT
Organism: Enterococcus sp. 7E2_DIV0204; assembly: GCF_002140855.1. Lineage (NCBI taxonomy): Bacteria > Bacillati > Bacillota > Bacilli > Lactobacillales > Enterococcaceae > Enterococcus > Enterococcus sp. 7E2_DIV0204. The sequence continues at coordinate 471,559 of NZ_NGKY01000001.1, read as the reverse complement.
GACAAAAGGAAAAATCGGTGAAACCTACTTGATTGGTGCCGATGGAGAAGAAGATAACAAAGCAGTAATGGAATTGATTTTAGAGCTAATGGGTCAACCAAAAGATGCGTACGAACATGTAAACGATCGTCCAGGACACGATTTACGCTATGCAATAGATTCTTCAAAATTACGAGAAGAATTAGGCTGGACGCCTGAGTTTACTAATTTCCGTGATGGCTTAGCGGATACGATCGAATGGTATACAGAAAATTCAGACTGGTGGAAAGCGGATAAAGAAGCTGTTGAAGCCAACTATGCGAAGAACGGTCAATAATCGCTATCCTATTTCGAGAATATCTTACATCTGATTTTAACCGAGTGTGATTAAAATAGTGACTTGTTGAGCGTGGAACAAAACTAAAAAATGGTTTTGCTCCACGCTCTAAATACGAATTGATAACAGGCTGAAAGAATAAAGTTCTTGCTGTTTGCTTATCAAAGGAGGAAATAAAATGATACTTTTAACTGGCGGTAATGGACAATTAGGAACGGAACTACGTCATTTGTTAGATGAACAGGGAACAAAATACGTTTCCACTGATTCAAAAGAACTAGATATTACAAATGCAGAAAAAACAATGGCTTATATTACGAAGTTAAAACCGACAGTAATCTACCATTGTGCGGCGTACACTGCTGTGGATAAGGCAGAAGATGAAGGAAAAGAATTAGACGAGAAAATCAACGTAGAAGGTACGCGCAACGTAGCACTTGCAGCAAAAGCAGTAGATGCAACGTTAGTGTATATTAGTACAGATTATGTTTTTGATGGTACGAAAAAAGATGAGATGTATAAAACAGATGATCAAACGAATCCACAAAATGAATATGGTCGTACTAAACTATTGGGTGAGCAAATTGTTCAGGAAATCATGGAGAAATATTATATTATCCGTACTTCTTGGGTATTTGGCCAATATGGACATAACTTTGTCTTTACAATGCAAAAACTAGCTGAAACACGCGATCAATTAACGGTTGTCGATGATCAATTTGGTCGACCGACTTGGACTAGAACCTTAGCTGAATTTATGGTGTTTGTTATAAAAGAAAAAGTTTCTTATGGTATTTATCATCTATCTAATGATAATAGCTGTAATTGGTATGAGTTTGCAAAAGAAATTTTAAAAGATACTGAGGTTGAAATTTTACCAGTGGATTCAAGTAAATTCCCTCAAAAGGCAACTCGACCTAAATATTCTGTGATGGATCTTAGTAAGACAAAAGCGCTAGGTTTTGATATTCCGACTTGGGAAAAAGCGCTGGACGAAATGTTGATCAGTACAAAAAAATAGGAGGAAAAAAGTGTTGGTTTGTGGAGCAAAATTTACAGGATGGTTCAAGGTAATTTTTAAACAAAGATGGAAATATTTAGTGGCACTACTTATAATTTTTACAGTTTTTACATTGTATTTTTTTCAATTTTCAAGTGTGCCTAAAAAGATACTTTTATTGACAGGTTTGCTTAGCCTGCTTAGTATTTTATTGATTGGGAAAAATTTAGCCAAAAGTACGTTTTGGATTATTATACTGATGGGATCGTTATTTACGTTTATCACTCCCGTTTTAGATACACCTGATGAACACGCACATTTTTCACGAGCAGTGTATCTTTCAGAGGGACATTTTGGCATGAGTGATAAGGCTGATCAACTGAAAATCTCTAAAGATTTTCGAGTTGTTTTAGACCGTATACATCAAAACTATCACAATGATTTAAAGAAAGAGCAACATACAACGAAACAAAATGAAGAAACGATTATTTCACTTACAGCAACGTATTCGTTTATCAGTTACATACCACAAGCTATTGGTTGGTTGCTAGGAAAGTTGCTGAATATCAATCTGTATTGGAGTTTTTATTTAGGTAGATTACTTAATTTGATTGTTTACGCAATTTTGTCTTATTTTGCTATCAAAAATGTAAAAAAGTTCAAGGTGCCGATGGCGGTTGTCACAATGCTGCCAATGACAGTTTATCTTGCAGCCTCGTATAATCAAGATGGTGTTTCGTATGGGTTGGTTTTCTTAGCCATGTCACTATTTATTAATTTTATTACAGCTGAAACGAAAATTGCAGCGAAAGAAATTGGTTTGTTTGTAGTATTATGTGGTATTTTAGCTACTTGTAAATTACCTTATGTGATGCTAGCGGGGATTTTGATTTTTATCAAACCGAGTCAATACAAAAATAGAAAAACGTATTTCATAGCTTTAGGAGCGGTAATTATAGCAGCAATGATAGCCTTGCTTTGGTATTATTACTATACGACATTTACGCCAGCAAACAGGATTCCAGAAAAAGATCCGACGGAACAACTTAAATTTATGGTACACAATGTTCCAACAGCAATCAAACTAATGTTTTCTGGAATAATCGATTCAATTAGTAAGTATCTTGAATTGTTTACATTCGGTTGGTTTTCTTATGGATCACCACATATTGCATTTATGTATTTGGTTTATATAGGCGGACTATTTGTTTTTTATCCATTAGAGATAAAAGCTAAAAATTACTTGAATTCTTTAGGCACCGCAGTGGTTATGGTAGGGATTATTTTTGCCATTAATTTAAGTCAATACTTGACTTGGACACCAGTGGGACTAGGAACAGTAGAAGGCGTACAAGGACGATATTACATTGGTTTATTGGTTCTATTACCGATCTTTGTGAATAGTTCAAAACTTTTTTATCCTCAAACGGAATTGAGTGAACAAAGAGCGTTAATGAAAAAGTCAGAATGTGCACAGAACATTTGGGTTGTATCTATAGCAACGTATTTCTTATTGACAATGATATTACTCACTTTAGGAAATTATTATCAAGGCTAATTATAAAGGAGTAAGATGAATTGAAAATATTATTAATTATACCTGCATACAATGAAGAAGAGAATATTTTGAATACGATTAGATCGATTGAAGTTTTTAAAGGACATCATAGTCAGAATTATTCTTATACGATTGATTATGTTGTGATTAACGATGGCTCGACAGATAAAACCCAAGCCATTTTAGATGAGAATCAAATTAATTCAGTTCATTTGGTTGTGAATCTGGGCATTGGTGGTGCTGTCCAAACTGGATATAGATATGCAAAGGAAAATGACTATGATATTGCAGTCCAATTTGATGGTGATGGGCAGCATGATATCAATAGTTTAGATTGTGTTGTACAGCCGATTTTGAAAAAAGAAGCTGATTTTGTGATTGGTTCAAGGTTTTTACCAGACGAAAAAGCAGATTTTCAAACGACGTTTATGCGACGTGTTGGAATCAAGATTCTTTCTTTTTTAATTTATCTATCTTCTAGGAAAAAAATCTATGATGTGACTTCTGGATACAGAGCTTGTAATAAAGAAATCATTGCTTATTTTTCAAAAAAATATCCGACAAGCTATCCAGAACCAGAATCAACGGTTCATCTATTGAAGAAGAAATTTAAGATTAAAGAAGTAGCTGTTAATATGATGGAGCGCTCTGGTGGTCAATCTTCGATTCGTTCGTTTACTTCAGTTAAATATATGATTGAAGTAAGTATCGCCATCATTGTTTCAGGTTTTATGAGGGAGGGAGATTAATGAGTCCGATATTAAGAATTGAGATGTTGATTTTCTCGTTGTTCTTTTTTGTGTACATCATTCGGTCAATCAATAAAAATATCTTTCTACTGAAAAATGCGATTAGATGGTTGTTTATCTCTGCTGGATTAGTGATCTTTGCTATTTTTCCAAAATTGCCAGAATGGTTAGCTACCCAGTTAGGTTTTGAAACAACCTCTAATTTTTTATTATTTGCAGCGATTTTCGTGCTGTTGTTTATTGAAATCAAAAACTCTGCTTTGTTGTCAAAGCAACAAAATCAAATAAAATTGTTAATTCAAGAACTTTCAATTTTGAAAGATAAAAAGGAGAAAAAATAATGTTCTTATTCTTAATATATGTCGTTTTATCAACTTCAGGTTTGATACTAGTTAAATTAGGTTCTCAAGCAAATACGATTCAAATCACGAATGCTGTTTTTTCTTTTTCAATGTCTTTTACAACGATTATCGGTTTTTTATGTTATATGCTTAGTTTTGTTTTATGGATGGTCATAATTAGCAAATCAGAAGTATCTTATATCGTTCCAATGGGCGTTGCTTTTACGAATATTGCTGTTTTAGTAGGGTCAAAATTGATTCTACAAGAACAAGTTTCACTTGGAACTGTGATTGGCACTGGGGTCATTATTTTAGGGATCGTTATTATCCAGTTAGCAAAATAATTCCTTGTAAAATCGGCATTTACTCCTTAAATCTTAAGAAAATACTTACATAACTTGAAAAAAGAGCATATATTATTTAAACTAGTAATGTTATGCAGCTTATTTTTAGTAGAAATAAAAATGCAATGGAAATAGGAAAGGAACAGAATCAATGATACGAGAAACACTATCTATTTTTAAAAATATTTTTGAAAATAAAAAACTGTTATTACAGTTTTCATTTAACGATTTTAAATCAAAATATGCAGGGTCTGCACTAGGGATCGTTTGGGCTTTCATAACACCGTTAGTGACGGTATTGACTTACTGGTTTGTTTTTTCGCAAATACGACAACAAGGGGCTAACGAAAAATATCCTTTTATCGTATATCTCGTGACAGGGTTGATTCCATGGTTCTTTTTCTCAGACTCATTGTTATCAGCAACAAACGTTTTTAGAGAGTATAGCTATCTTGTAAAAAAAGTAGTGTTTAATGTGCAGATTTTGCCAACATCAAAGATTCTTTCAAACTTATATACACATTTATTTTTTATTATGATTGGTTTTGGTATTACCTCGTTAAGTGGTATTTACCCCGCATTACAAAGTTTTCAGTTGATTTATTATCTGTTCTGTCTGATTATTTTCTTGACAGGTGTGACCTGGCTTACTTCATCTACACAACCATTTTTGCCAGATATCATGCAATTTATCAATGTAGCAATGCAAACGATCATGTGGACTCTACCCATTTTATGGCAGCCTTCAGGTTGGATCGAAAAAGTATTGAAATTGAACCCACTGTATTACATTATTCAAGGCTATCGTGATTCATTTACTGGTGGCGCTTGGTTCTGGGAACATTGGCAGTATGGCTTATATTTCTGGAGCTTTACAATCGTTCTTTTATTAATTGGTTCAACTGTATTTAGACGTTTGAAACCACATTTTTCTGATGTACTATAACATAGCACTGAAATGAAATTAAATGTGGATTGATAAGCACAAGGAGAGTAAACAATGTCAGATTATGCAATCGATATACAGAATATAACAAAAACATATAATATGTACAAAAAACCTTCTGATCGTTTTAAAGAAGCGCTGAATCCAATGAAAAAAACATATCACGATCTTTTTTATGCCTTAAAAGATGTCACAATGCAAATTGAAAAAGGTGAAATGATCGGCTTTGTTGGAGAAAATGGTTCTGGTAAATCAACGATCCTTAAAATCATTACGGGCGTTTTGACACCAACTTCGGGCTCAATGACAATAGACGGAAAAATTTCTGCATTATTAGAGTTAGGCTCGGGTTTTAATCCAGAATACTCTGGTTATGAAAACATTTTTCTAAACGGAATGGTTCTTGGTTTTTCCAGAGAAGAAATGGAAGAGCGCGTAGACGATGTCATCAAGTTTGCTGATATTGGTGATCATTTATATCAACCTGTAAAAACATATTCTAGTGGGATGTTTGTTCGCTTGGCTTTTGCAGTAGCAATCAATGTTGATCCTGATATTTTGATTGTTGATGAGGCTTTAGCAGTTGGTGATTTAGAATTCCAACTGAAATGTATGGAGAAATTTACTGAAATCAAAAATTCTGGTAAGACGATTCTTTTTGTTTCCCATGATGTTAACTCTGTTCGTCGTTTTTGTGACCGGACATTCTGGTTGAAAAATGGCGAAGTCGTAGAGTATGGTGATACGATGGATGTTACCACAAATTACGAAAACTTTTTAAAGAAAAAATCGATCAAAACAGTTGATCGTGAAAAAACAATTCAAAATGAAGAAACAGTTCCTGATATTATTGAGGTTGATAAAGCGACATTATTAAATTATGCACTGGAACCATTAGAGATCGTTACGCAAGATGAAAAGGTCATTGTTAAATTAGAGTATACTGTTAAAAACGATACAATAAAATCACCTGTTTGTGGGGTAGCGATCCGAACAGTTGATAATAATTATGTATGTGGACTAAACACATTGCTAGATGGTGTTAAAATACCTTGGAAAAAAGGTAAAAATGTCTTTTACTTGGAATATGGAAAAATGTCTCTATTAACAGGGGAATATTACTTTGATATTGCATTCTTTGAAGAACACGCCACAGTACCATTGGTTTATAAAACGAAATACCTAAACATGTTTATCAGTGGGCGCTATGCAGGAGAAGGCATTGTCATTTTAGATCATGAATGGAAGGACACTATTGAAGATGAAATATGATTTTGAAATGGAAGTTGATGAGAGTACCAGTGTTGGTAAAATCGTTGCCCAAATTAAAGAGAATAGCCGAGTATTAGAATTTGGACCTGGAAATGGTCGGATGACAAAATATTTGATGGAAGAAAAAAATTGCTATGTAGCAATCGTTGAGCTAGATAAAGAGTTATATGATCACGTTAACGAGTTTTCTAATGACGGATTCTATGGAAATATCGATGAAGAAGCTTGGACGAAACATTTTGAAGGTCAAACTTTTGATTATATTATTTTTGCGGATGTGTTAGAGCATTTGATGAATCCAAAGAATGCATTGATGAAAGTCAAACCTTTCTTAAGTGCAGAAGGTCAAATCTTGATCACTTTCCCGAATATTGCCCATAACTCTGTTTTGATCGATCTTTTCAATAATAAGTTGGATTGGCGAGAAACAGGGTTGCTAGATGCAACACACAAATCCTTCTTTGTTCAAAGCGGTTTTGAAAAACTTTTTGAAGAAATTGATTTATTTATTGCTAAAGAAGATTTTACGATCAACGAAGTTGGGTATAATGAATTGGAATCTAACTATGAAGACTTGCCGGTGGAAGTTCGTGCTGCATTCAAAGCACGCCCATTTGGGGAAGTCTATCAGTATTTTTATGCACTTTCTACTGAAGTTGTAGAAAATCCGATTCGTACAATACCTGAAAACTCAAGTTTCAGAAAGAATATTCACTTCTTATATGCTTGTGGCGAGGAAGACCAAAAAGAATTCGATGTTCAGTTGAATAATGTATCGGGTGAAAATAAAACATTTACGATCGATATACCAGAAAATATTAAATTACTGAAAATTTTTCCAAGTTTAACAGGTGTAGTAGTCAATGTAGATTTGACCGTTGATGGAGAGACCATTCACCCCAGTGCAACAAATGCCGTTTACAATAAAGAGGCACGGTATTTCTTTTCCGATGATCAAGTGCCTGTTATGGAAATAAACGACCAAAAGATTGCTGGTAAAACGATGACAATCACAGTTGATTACAAGTACGAAGGCAATTTTTCGGACACGATTCATGGGTTGATCGATTATGTGATCGAACAGCAAGCGGAAAAAAATCAGTCAAAAAATACGGAATTAATGGTGAGTGAAAAGCAAATGATAAACTATAAAAAAGTATCAATCAGTAAATTTGATTCACTTGTTTCACTTAATATTGATGACATCGTTCGTCATGTTGAAGAGAAAAAGACTGTAATTCGTGGCTGGGCGTATTCTAAAGAAGATAAGTTACCAATCAACTTTAAAGTATCCGCTGAATCAACTGTTGAGTATTCTGTAACAACAGAATACCGTCGAGATGTTATTGATATGTTTGAGCTAAAAGGGGATCAAGAATATGGTTTTGTGATTGAAGTCTTAGATTCAGAGGATCAACCAACTTATATCTTGAATATTTCTGCAAATAATGGGCGTAAACTACAATACCGTTTAGAAAAACCAAACATGGTACAGCCTGGTAATAAAATTCAGCGAGCAATCCGTTCTATGCAGACACGAGGCTTGCTGGGCTCTGTGAAATGGTACTTCAAACGTCAAGAACAGCAGGAAACGCCAGTTGATCCATCAGTAATTTTAGAAGAAATCAAAACATTTAACTTCCAACCTAAAATTTCTGTAGCTGTTCCAGTTTATAATGTTGAAGAAAAATGGTTGGATGCTTGTGTCTCTTCACTTCAAAATCAGTACTATGAAAACTGGGAGTTATGTTTAGCAGATGATGCGTCGCCAAGCGACTACATCAAACCATTACTAAAAAAATATGCAGATGCAGATGATCGGATCAAAGTCATTTACCGCGAAGAAAATGGACATATTTCAGAAGCGACAAATTCAGCTTTAACGATTGCAACTGGTGATTATATCGGTTTTATGGATAATGATGATGAATTAGCACCGCAAGCATTATATGAGGTTGTCAAAGCGTTGAATGAAGATCAGACAATCGATTTTATTTATACGGATGAAGACAAAGTCACTGAGAGTGGTAAACGATTCAACGCATTTTATAAATCAAAATGGAATTCCGAATTGATCTTGAATCACAATTACATTACTCATTTTGTAGTAGTGAAGCGTTCATTACTAGAAAAAACGGGTGGGTTAAAGACTGAATTTAACGGTGCTCAAGACTATGATTTTGTTTTACGTGCGACCGAAAATGCAGAAAATATTGCTCATATCCCAGGTATGATGTATCATTGGCGCGCGATTGAATCTTCAACAGCTTTGAATCCTGAAAGTAAAGGGTATGCTTATATTGCTGGACAACGTGCAGTACAAGCAGCAATGGATCGTCGTAATATTAAAGCAACAGTTGAAATAGCGGAGTTTTATGGTTCATATAAAATCAATTATATCTATGAAACAACACCTAAAGTATCTATCGTGATTACGAATGACACCGCTGATATCAATGATTATTTGAAAAAATTATTAGAAAAAACTATTTATGAAAATTACGATATTGTGTTACCAAAGCAAATGAAAGAAAAAGTTCATTCAACTAATAATAAACTTGTTTATAGTGACGGACAAACAAGGGATGAATTAGTTCAAGCAAGTACAGGCGAATATACGATTCTTTTAGATGCGGGTCTAGTACCAACGAAAAGCAATTGGCTGGTTGAGATGATGAACATGATCCAACAATCAACAGCAGGAATTGTCACAGGTCGAATTGTTGATTCTCGTTATCGTATTGAAAATATCGGTATGTCTATCGACGTAGAGAAAAAACGATTAGTTTATCCAGAACAAGGTACGCCAGGTAAGAGTTTAGGGTATTATTACCGTATTGCGTTACCAAGAAACGTTCAGGCAGTCTCTGAAAGCTGTATGATCTTCAGAAAAGCTGATTACCTTGCTGTTTCTGGTATCAATGAAGAATTAGGCCAAGACTTTATGGGTGCGGACTTATCCTTGAAAGTTGCGAAACAACTGGATAAAAAAATTGTTTATTGTTCTTATGCGATCTTTAAAGCAGAAGAAAAAAAACAGACGAATGATAAAAAAGGTAATTTTAAATCATTGACTGATAAATGGTCGGAACAAGATTTAATAGATGTTTATAAAAATCCAAGACATCAATAAGATCAGACCTTCATTATAAGGAACACCATTATTCATGTAACTTTAGCTGCATTGAGATAATGGTCATTGGACCTCTAAATATAAGGAGCGCAAAACATGAGCGATGAGATAAAAATCATTATTGATAGCATCTATCGGGAGAAACAATCCAATAACTTAACGATAACTGGCTGGGCTTTGAATACAAATTCAAAGTCCGCACCAGTTATTTCAATCAACAATCAAGAACAAGTCACATCTTATGATATCAAACGAGTTTTAAGAGAAGATGTTAATCAGATCTATGAGGTAGATACTACAGTTTTAGCTGGATTTGAAATAAAGCTAGAAGGAATCCAAAAGAAAACGAAATTGGAAGTGTTTTTTACTTCAGAGTCCGGCCAATCAAGTAAATCAGAATGGATCGATTTAGCGAAAAAACATCCTCTGATTCCTGGTACTGAAGATAAGCTAGCAAGATTGATGATTAAAGTACATAAAGGTGTCAGCTATTTAAAAAGAAATGGGCTCAAAAGCACGATTCAACGTGTAAAGATCGAAAAAATCAGAAATCAGTCTTCTTATCCAAGTTGGTTAGAAAGAACGGAGCACTTTGATTTTGAGCAAATAAAATCAGAAATCAATGCATTTCAATATCAACCTAAAATTTCTATTGCAATGCCTGTTTATAATGTTGAGGAAAAATGGTTACGTCGCTGTATTGATTCTATTTTGATTCAAGATTATCAAAACTGGGAACTATGTATGGCTGATGATGCTTCTACGGATCCTAAAGTAAAAGAACTTTTGACTGAGTATAGTCAATTGGATGAACGGATCAAAGTTGTTTTTAGACCGTCTAATGGACATATCAGCGAAGCAACAAACTCTGCCTTAGCATTAGCGACAGGAGAATTTGTGGCGTTACTAGATAATGATGATGAGCTGCCAAGAATTGCTTTTTATGAAGTGGTCAAGGCTTTGAACGAAAATGCTGAATTGGATTTGATTTATAGTGATGAAGATAAGATCGATATGGTGGGAAACCGTTCTGATCCTGCCTTTAAGCCAGATTGGTCACCAGATTTACTATTAGGAACGAACTATATTTCTCATCTTGGCGTATATCGAACAACGATTCTTAATGAAATCGGCGGTTTTAGAAAGGGCTATGAGGGTTCTCAAGATTATGATCTAGTTCTTCGTTTTACTGAAAAGACAACAAGCGAACGGATCAAACACATTCCGAAAGTTTTATATCACTGGCGGATGTTGCCGACATCAACAGCAGTTGATCAATCGTCAAAAGGATATGCATTTGAAGCGGGATTAAGAGCGGTTCAAGATGCTTTAGTCCGTCGTGGGATCAAAGGTCATGCAACTCATGGGCGAGCGAACGGCTTATATGATGTTTATTACGATATTGAATCAGAAGAATTGGTTTCGATCATTATTCCGACTAAAAATGGCTATAAAGATGTTAAACGTTGTGTGACTTCGATTATTGAAAAAACAACGTATAAGAATTATGAAATCATTATTGCTGATAATGGCAGTACGGATGAAAAAATGAAAGAACTCTATGATTCATTTAAACAACAACTTAACGAGCGGTTTCAAGTAGTTGTGATCGATATTCCATTTAACTTTTCTAAAATCAATAATATTGCTACTAAAAAAGCAAAAGGAACCTATCTGTTGTTCTTAAATAATGATACTGAAGTAATCAATGGTGATTGGCTAAAATTAATGGTTTCATTTGGTCAGCAAGAACGAATTGGTTGTGTGGGAGCAAAATTATTGTATCCAAACAATACAATTCAACATGCAGGTGTGATTTTAGGCTTAGGCGGTATTGCCGGACATGGACATTATGGTTATCCCCATGGAGACTTAGGGTATTTTGGTAAATTAGCTTTGAATGTTGATTATCTAGCAGTGACAGCTGCATGTCTATTGATGAAAAAACAAGATTTTGAGGCAGTTTCGGGTTTTGATGAAGACTTTACCGTGGCCTTTAATGATGTCGATCTTTGTCTAAAAGTTAAAGCATTGGGACGCGATAACGTCTGGCTTCATGAAGCCGAACTTTATCATTTTGAATCTCAAACAAGAGGGTATGATGATAAAGGCAAAAAGAAAAAACGGTTTGAAAAAGAAAAAGTGATGATGGAAAACAAATGGGCTACTTTGATTGAAGATGATCCGTTTTATAATCCTAATTTGACGAGAGAAATACCTAATTTTTCATACAGAGACTAAAAAGAAGTGAATTGTTTTATGAACTACGAAATGGAGTAAAAAAATGGATATACATCAAGCAGAATATAAGAAGAGCATCACCATGAAAGACAGTTTTCATGCAATAGCTGATCAAGCAATTAAAGCACGCTTTGTGCTTGCAATCATTGCATTCATTTTAATTTTAGTGTTTAAGTTGCATGGTAGCTCTATTAGTATGTGGGATGACTATGTTTCTGACTATGCTAATGGAGAAGGTAATCAGAGTTTGATTATAGGTAAACCAAGACCAATAAGGTCAGATGAATGGATGGTCCAAACACCTTATAGTTTATCTCAAACTCAAACTGGCTTAAAAAGTCATAATGAGATGATTACGGTGGATGGTCAAGATATGATTGTCGGCTATAATTCTCCGGCTTTAAATTTGGCAACCATTGCCAAACCTTTTACGTGGGGCTATGTTCTTTTAGGAAAAGAAAGAGGACTCTCGTGGTATTGGGGGATTAAATTAATTGGTTTAATCTTACTATCTTTTGAAATTGGCTTGATTTTGACAAAGCGAAATAAGTATTTAGCTTTACTAGCGAGTGTTTGGATTCCTTTTTCATCTGCTATTCAATGGTGGTTTGTTTCACCAGTAGGAGATTTGGTCTTTTTCATGTTTGGTTTTTTAGTGGGGATATATAATTATTTTTATTGCCATGATAATAAATATCACCGATTGTTTAACTCCCTATTGGCAAGCATCTGTGCATCTGGTTTTATTCTTGTGTTATATCCTGCACTGCAAGTTCCCTTTGGATATTTGATTTTATTATTTTTGATTGCTTATTTTCTGGAATTTCGTTATAAAATAAAATTAGATAAATTTGATACGTTATTTATCGGTTTAGCCATTTTTATAACTAGCTTAATTGTAGGTGTTTCTCTGATTACTTCTTGGGATTCTCTAATTAGTGTCATGAATACTGTTTATCCAGGAAAAAGGATGAGTGTAGGAGGAGCATTTTCTAAAAAGGATATTTTTCTTTTTTTGACAAATTGGAAAATGCCTTTTCAAGATGTAGTATATGAAAATAATTCTGAATTAAGCAGTTTTTATCATTTCTTCTTTGTAATTTTATTAGTCTCACCGTGGCTATTTTATAAAAAAATTAAGGAAAATATTTATGGCGTTCTTTTGTTTATTTTTTGTTTGTTTAATTTACTATGGATGAGTGTGCGATTTCCAGTGTTCATTGCCAAAGCCACATTATGGTCGTATGTTCCAGAAGAGCGATCTTACTTAGCTTTTAGCTTTGCTGCTATATTATTGAGTATCTGGTTCATCCATTATATATGGGAACAAAAAAAATTATCATTTAAAGTACAAGTACCTGTTATAGCAGTCAATTTAGCTTTATATTTTTTTGCACTGTATAAAGGAAACCTTCGATTATATTTAAGTAGAATGGAAATAATCCTTATTTTAGCAATAGCTGGATTGCTTATTTTCTTTTTAGTAAATAAGTGGAAGTATCTACTTACTTTATTACTACTAGCTGTCGTTTTTTTAACAGGAGCTACCGTAAATCCTGTTGCAAAGGGAGTTGAGCCTATATATGGGAAAAAGATTGCTCAGACAGTTATGAATATTGAAAAAGAGGACCCTGGCCAACTGTGGGCTGGTGAAAGAATGATGCATGCTTTCTTGCCTATGTTAGGTGTCCATACATTTAATGGTACAGCCTTTACGCCTAATCTAGATTCATGGAAACCGTTAGATCCTGATGGTAAATATGAGAAGGTGTATAATCGATATTCTCATATTTATGTGGAAGTAGGCAATGAGTTACCACGATTTGAGCTTTTGAATGCTGATGCATTTGTTGTCAGACTCAATATAGAAAGTATAAAAGCTTATAATATAAAATATTTGGTTACGTATAAAGAGATTGAACAATTATCAAATACGACTACCCAATTTAAACAAATTTATGGACCTGATTCCAGTGGGGCATTCATTTATAAAGTAATCAACTAAAGAGATTGGAGCTGAAATAATGGGCAGTTTGTTAAAACGGACCAATAACTTAATTTTAATGGGAATGATTGCTTGTTCTTATATGCTTTGGGTAATTGGAATAGATACAGGTACAACTAGTTTTATCTACAACAATTATAGCTATATATTGGTACTTTCACTAGTTATTTTGACTATTATAAATATAGGAAATATAGAAAAAAAAGATTATCTCTTTATCTTATTTTGTTTTGGTATTTTTGTTTTTTATACCTTGACGTCTCCGATTAGACATAGCAACCATTTGTTAAACTTAGTCATTCCTATAGTATTGTTACTTATTTTCTTTTTTAGAAAAAGTACATTTGATAAAGTTGACGTGTCTATTTTGATTATTATAAATGCTGTTGCATTCGGTTCAACACTTTATAGACTATACAAAGATGTGCCTCCTTTGATTGCTCCGATTTCTATTTGGGAGATGGGAAATAAGATCGTGTCTATTTGGATTAATACAAATACAATTGGAGCCAGTATTTTATTCTCAGTCATGATGTTGACCATTATGATTCGTAGCTTGGGCTCAAACTGGTTCAATTTAGTTATTTTGCCTATATATGCAGCAGGAGGTATGGCCATTTGGGTATGCCAAGCCAAAGCAGCAATGTATGCATTAATATTTTTCATCGTAGTGGATGCAGTGGTTGTAATCATACGAATATTCTTAAAAAAATCTGGGCAAAGAGATTGGATGATTTTAATTGTATTTACTTTACTTTTTATAATAGCGCCTTTTATTTTTTATTTTATGGGAAAAATGACCTCGGGTAGCTTGTTCACAGAGCGAGTTAGAATCTGGGAAGAAGTCTTTCAACAGTGGTTACCTAATAAGAGAAGTGTAATTATTGGTATGGAGCCGTTTATTGCTTCTTGGAAACCTTTAGGGACACACAATGCATTTATGAATATCTTGAGAAATTATGGTATTGTTGGGTATACGTTGTTCTTCACCCCTATTGTTTATTGGATTTATTTAAAAGTTAAAACACAACGGGTAAGTCAAATAGAAGCCAGTTTGTTTGTGGCATTTTTTGCAATCTGTATTCATTCTTTTATGGAAGATGTATTAGTAGCCCCTTACTGGCTTCCGATTGCTTTGTCTTTTTTAGGTATGGCTTTACAGAAAAAAAGCTGCTTTTCTGTAAATCGTTTTGAAAAATAGAGGTTATGATAAATCTTCGTTTTGTGCTAAAATGTTTTTTGAAGTAACCAGACGCCATACATTGCAAAAAAAGTGTTGCACAATATTGGTTACATTTATTTAATTAAGTAAGAAAAAACAGCAGTATTAGTTTAATTGTCAAGTATATGAATTAGATACAAGTTGTTTTAAGAAAGGAAGCTAATCTATGTCTGGGAAAAGCGAATGGAATAATTTTAAACGTATCGTAACGATTCTCGTGGATGTTCTTATTTTCAACGTGTCTATCCTATGTGGTTTTTTAATGAAATTTGGAACAAAAATACCTGATTATAATTTTATTGCTTATGAAAGAACAGCAGTATACATTTCTTTATTTTTCGTTGCTGTTAATTTATTGTTGGGTTCTTATGTCTTTTATAATAAGAACAAAGGAGATATTGTCTTTACTACGCTAATTGGTCAATTACTGACGACACTGGCGATTATGATCATCACTTTTGCAGGACGATGGTTTTCATTTCCAAGATCAGTTTTGGGATATTCATTTGTAGCAGGAGTTATTTTACTCAGTTGTTGGAGAATACTCGTTTATTTTATTTATTTAAGACTTAGCGCTGAAAAGCGAATTGTCGTTATTGGTGAGGAAAAAAATGCATTATCGGCGACTCAAAATTTTTGTAGCCACAAGAACCAAAAACATAAAGTAGCCTATTTGATTATTGATAATTACTATGAAAATTTATTGAAAGTATTAGACGACGTGGATATTATTTACATCTCAAGTCGAATTAATGAAAGTGAAAAGTTAAGAATTTATGAACTAGTTACAAAAAAAGAAAAAAAATTGTTTTTAAATACAAGTTTTGAAAATTTGATGATGTTGAAACCAAATATGATGAACTTTGAAGATGAGAGTATTATAGAAGTATCTAAATTTCGCTTAAACTCAGAAGATAATTTTGTGAAAAGACTAGTAGATTTAATAATATCAATCATACTTCTTATTATTACTTCTCCAATAATGCTGATTACGGCACTCTTAGTTAAGTTGACATCTAAAGGTCCAGTTATTTATAAACAAACTAGAATCACTTTAGATCAAAAAGAGTTTTCAATTCTTAAATTTAGAACAATGTCTGAAACAGCTGAGGCAAAATCAGGTCCTGTTTTATCAACTACCAATGATAGTAGAGTAACAGTCATCGGTAAATACTTACGTGCATTGCGAATAGATGAGTTGCCCCAACTATTTAATGTTTTAATCGGTGATATGTCAATTGTCGGTCCTAGACCTGAAAGACCATTCTTTGTTGATCAGTTCAATCAGGAAAATCCTCACTATTACTTGAGACATAATGTTAGAGCTGGGATAACTGGCTATGCACAAGTTTATGGAAAATATGCCTCTGACTACAATAGCAAGCTGAATTTTGATTTGTTATACATCAAGAACTATTCTATTATGCTTGATTTGAAAATTTTATTACAAACAATTAAAATTTTATTTGATAAAGTTTCTTCACAAGGAGTGGAAGAGATAAGAGATGAACAATTAAATGTGTCATATTTAAAAGAGAAAAAAATAAAAGTATTTAAGTGAAAGACAGGGGCTAATTAAGTGGAAATGATCGATGTAAGTGTATTACTGTCTATCTATCATAAAGAACAAGTTGACTATTTTATTAAAGCGATGGAGAGTATCTTAGTGCAAACAAAGCAACCAGAAGAGATTTTCTTGGTTGCTGATGGGCCGTTGACTGAGTCTTTGGACGAAGCAATTAGTGAATATAAAGAAAAACTGAACGATAGATTGACCTTTTTTCGATTAGATGAAAATAAAGGGTTAGGTATTGCTTTAGCTGAAGGTGTTATCCGTTGTCGAAATCCTTATATTGCTCGAATGGATACGGATGATATTATGGATCCGCAGAGGTTGGAAATCCAGTATGATACTTTTTTGAATAACACTGATTTAGCGATTGTTGGATCAAATATTATTGAATTCGAAAGTGAGATCACCAATGTGTTAGGTGAAAGAAATGTTCCAGAAAAAAATGAAGAGATTCGAAATTTCTCGAAGAGAAGAAATCCTTTTAATCACATGACGGTCATGTTTAAAAAAGAAGCTATTTTGAAGGTTGGCAATTATAAAACGTTAAATGGTTTTGAAGACTATTATTTATGGGTTCGATTACTCAAGGCAGGCTTTAAGGCTAACAATATTCAAAAAAATCTAGTCTATGCAAGAGCTGGTAAAGAGATGTATTATAGACGTGGTGGACGTAAGTATCTTATTTCTGGAATAAAAGCAAGAAAGGTAATTTATCAAGAAGGCCTAGGAAAGTTGAGTGATTTTTTATTTGTGACAATTGCTCATACAATGGTCAGCATAATGCCAAATAAAATGAGAGGCTATTTCTATCAGAAAAAGCTAAGAAACTGATAATGTTCTTAGAAAATACGTTGTATTGTTTCAAATGTATGTAATAACCACTGGAGGATATTTAAATGAAAAAAATTGGAAGCTTATTGCTTTTTGTTGTCTTTTTTTTAGTAGGACCAACGGGATTTTCTGAAGCGATAGGAGATACAATGACTACTCAAGCAGATTATCGTATGGGCGAGTTTGTCAATCAAAAGGATTCAACAACAATGAGATTTAAGCGTGACATTCTATATAATACCCCTATAGATGTTCAAGCAGGTGATAAAAATATGCCAGGAAAAGACTTCATAGATGTTTCTTCTTGGAATGGAGACATATCGGTAGCTCAATATACAATGATGAAAAACAGCTACGGAATTAAAGGTGTCGTAGTTAAGTTAACGCAAGACACTGATTACATAAATCCTTATGCACAAAGTCAAATTCGTAACGCTAAAGCTGCAGGATTAGTCGTTTCAGTCTATCATTTTAGTGTCTATAAAAATAATAGTGAAGCAATTGCAGAAGCTGATTTTTTTGCGAGTTATGCGAAGAGTTTAGGTTTAGATTCAGGTACAATTTTAGTCAATGATGCTGAGCATACAAATCTTCTCACAGGAGACGTAAATGCTACCTCAAAGGTATTTAACAAGCAAGTAGAAAAACACGGCTATAACTATGTATTGATGTATGTAGGAAGAAATTGGATAGACAGTAGATACATAGATCCAAATGAATTTGGTTATGGTAATTTATGGGTAGCACAGTATCCATTTGTACCAAGTGCTTCTTCCATTTGGAATAGTGAATTTGGAGCTTGGCAATGGAGTTCGCAGCTTTATTTTCCAGGCATTTCGCATCCATTTGATATATCTATGAGTTTTAACGATTATTTTGTTAAAGCATTAAGTGGTTCGGATATCATAGCTAAAGAAACTGAAGTAAACACTTTTGGCAAAATTAAATCGACTCCTTATAATGAATTTGGAAATTTGCCATGGGGCACACAAGGATATAAAAAATTAGGCACGCTTGATCAGTGGTTTGGTCAAGATGCGTATGTAACTAAGAAAGTAACCACAACGTCAAATAATGAATATTATCAGTTTCAAATAGGGAACTCTTATTATTGGACAGATTTTAGAAATATTACGTTATATGATTCTATAATAAATGAACAACCTCTAACGGCAGATGGAGCTGTCCAGTATTATGAATACTCAGAATACGGAAGTGTTCCATGGGGCACAAAAGGCTATGCGTCTAAAGGTGTGCTAAAAAATTACATTGGGCAGACATTACCTATTACTAAGAGAATTAAAACCTCTGGTAATAATACGTACTACGAATTTCAATTAGATGGTCAAACTTATTATGCAGATGAAAGAAATTTTAAAATTAAAGAGTATCATAGTATTACTTCTGAAAAGATCGTAGATGGAGATGCTACAATTCAAAACTATGAATATTCGGAATACGGCGAAGTTCCATGGGGAACAAGAGGATATGTATCTAGAGGTGTACTGAAGAACTATGTAGGGAAAACAGTACAGATCACAAAAGAAGTAAAAACCTCTGGGAACAACACCTATTATGAATATCAATTGAATGGTAAAACATATTATGCTGATATAAGAAACTTTAAGGCCAAATGGTTTGACCAAATAGTATCTGAAAAAACTGTTGATATGGATGCAACCATTAAATATTATGAGTATTCAGAATATGGCAGCGTTCCGTGGGGCACAAGAGGATATATTTCCAAAGGAGTGTTGAAAGACCATATTGGTCAAACGGTACCAATTACAAAAGAAATAAAAACCTCTGGAAATAATACGTACTATGAGTTTCAATTAAACGGGCAAACTTATTATGGTGATTTACGTAATTTCAATTTGAAAAGTTATCATACGATTGACTCAGAGCAATCAATTGATGCGGATGCAACAATTGTGCCGTTTGAATACTCAGAGTATGGAGAAGTTCCGTGGGGGACAAGAGGGTATGCTTCTAAAGGTGTATTAAAAGCTCATCAAGGAAAGGTTGTCCAGCTTACAAAAGAAGTAAAAACTTCCGGAAATAATACGTACTATGAATTCCAGATGGATAATAAAACGTTGTATGCTGATATCCGAAACTTTAAAATAAAACATTACAATCAGATCGTGTCAGAAAAATATGCTGATTTTGATGCAACTGTGCAATACTATGAATACTCAGAATATGGAGAAGTTCCATGGGGGACAAGAGGATATGCTTCTAAAGGAGTGTTGAAAAACTATTTAGGACAAGTCTTGTCAGTGACGAAAGAAATCACGACGTCAGATAATAACCAATATTACGAGTTTCAATTAAATGGCCAAACTTATTATGGTGATATTAGAAATTTCAAAAAGAAAAATTATCATAGTATTGACAGTGAAAAGGATTTAGATGCTGATGGATTGATTCAGTATTATGAATACTCAGAATATGGAGAAGTTCCATGGGGGACGAGAGGCTATGCTTCCAAAGGGATACTGAAGAACTTTATTGGTCAAACTGTTCCAATATCAAAAGAAGTCATGACTTCTGGAGCTAATACGTATTATGAATTTCAACTGAATGGGCAAACCTATTTTGCTGATGTTAGAAATTTTAAAGTAAAAGCTTATGATAGTATAATTTTTGAAACACCTGTGAGTATATCAACAAAAGTTAAGTATTATGAGTACTCGGAGTTTGGAGAAGTTCCATGGGGGACAAGAGGATATGTTTCTAAAGGAATTCTAAAAAACTATCTTGGACAAGAAGTTGTTTTATCTAAACAAATAAAGACTTCTGGAAACAATATTTATTATGAATTCCAATTAAATGGAAAAACTTATTATGCAGATGAACGAAATTTTTCAAAATAAAAATACAAATAGTTAAATAGCAGGTGTACATAGCTTAGTTGTGTACACCTTTTTATTTAGTTAAACTAAGTCCATTTTTACTATAGATTTTGACTTAGACCCTAATTAAGAGGTATTATTAGGGGGCAATAGCTATTTTTAAGAAACGTTAGGAGATCAAATGAACATAGTCAGTGTAGTTATACCTATTTATAATGTTGAAGATTATCTTGAAGAATGTATTGATTCTGTATTAAATCAAACCTATACAGAGTTAGAAATCATTTTAGTTGATGATGGTTCCAAAGATAATTCTTTGGAGATATGTAAAAAGAAAGAGCAGGAAGATAGCCGAATCATAGTGATTTCGAAAGAAAACGGTGGACTTTCTTCTGCTAGAAATGCCGGTATTGATAGAGCTAAAGGTGAATATATTTGTTTTATTGATAGCGATGATTGGATAGAAGCAGATTATGTTGAATTATTGATGGAAGGGATTGTCGATTATAACGCGGATATCTCAGTTATTCATATGACTAAAGTCAGTGATTTTAGCAAAATAAAATTTCAGACTCAAAATTCTGAAACATGGACGCAATTTACTAAGGAATCAGCAATGAAAGAATTGTTTACAAATAATTTTATAGGCTACTCAGCAAATAATAAATTGTATAAGACAAGCCTTTTCAAGACAATACGTTACCCTTATGGGCTTTTGATGGAAGATAAAGCCACTACTTACAGATTAATTGACGAGTCAACCAAAATAGTTGTAAATCCTTCAACAAAATACCACTATTTTTTAAGAGATAATAGTATTTTAAGAAGTAAATTTAATGTAAAAAGTTTTGATTCTTTTCAAATCCATGAAGAGATTCTCCTATTTATTGATAGTAATTATCCTGGTTTGAGTACAAAAGTAAGAACTCGATATGTTTATGAATCAATTAGAATGATGATGAGGATGATAGAAAGTAACCATGACAATGAAAAGGATTTTGATAAATGTATCGAAATTATTGTAAAATACAAAAAAGACGTATTGACTGATAAAGAGTTATCATTCGGCATAAAAGGACTTACAATCCTCTTGAGTGGAGTTAAAAGATTGCCCTATAAATTATCCAAGCGCAAAATGAGTGCAAAATTGCTAAGAAAAATGGAAGGTATGAAGTAAATGATTCTAAAAATAAAAAAATTCCTTTCTCGCAATATATATCCGTTATTCTTTCGACTATACCCACTTAAAAAAAATAAAATTATTTTTTCAAGTTTTGGTGGTCGTAACTATTCAGGTAATCCCAAAATAATTTCAGAAAAATTGTATGAGATAAGACCTGACTTTGAAATTGTTTGGCTCATTAATGATGACGTTGATGTGGAGCTTCCATCCTACGTAAAGAAAGTAGCTAATAATTCGGTGTTATCCGCATTCCATTTATATACGGGTGGAATTTGGGTAGATGACTCGAGAAAAACAATTTTTTACAAGAAAAGAAAAAAACAAGTTTATTTTCAAACATGGCATGGAACACCTTTGAAGAAGATAGAATTTGATGCAACGGATAAATTAGCAAAACATTATTTGGACTATGGGGTAAAAGATTCCCAAAGCTTAAATTATCTACTTTCAGGGAATGAGTACAGTTCTAAAATCTATAAGTCTGCATTTAGAGTATCAGAAGAAAAAATATGGAATATTGGCACTCCTAGAAATGACTCACTAGTTGAAAGTACAAAAGCTACTTCTCACTTTTTTGATAAAAAAGAGATAAAAATACTTTTTGCACCAACATTTAGAGATCAACCTGAAAATAATGGCTTTCCTCAGTTGGCAAGATTAGGGATAGAAAATTTAAAACAATTTTTTATGGAGAATGGGCAAAATTTGGAGATTTTATTGAAATTTCATCCCAATGTTAGTAAAGTTATGGCTAAGGATACAGCTATAAATACTATATTAGAGGATCAATCTATTGGCTTGATTGATGACCATATAAAGATTGACGATCTTTTTGAGGAGACAGATTTACTTATTACAGATTATTCATCCATTTTTTTTGATTTTTCACTTTTAAACAAACCGATTATATTACTCAACCACGATGAGGAAGAATATAAGAATGAAAGAGGATTCTATGTTGATTTGGATGAACTCCCAATTCCTAAAGCCAAAAATGCAGAAGAAATCATAGCGATCTTTAACTCAAAGAAAAAAGAATTGTTAGAGGGGCCAGAAAAATTATTAGAAAAGATTGGCAACTTTGAGAATGGAACGGCTACAAATACAGTAGTAGAAAAAATAATAGAAATTAGTGAAAGTATGAATTAAATGAGAAAATTTATTAGTGATGTTTTATTTAATGCCTTATATCAAGTTTTACTGATTATACTACCGGTCATAACAATGCCAATTTTGAGTAGGAGACTAGGTGCAGATGGATTAGGTGCATATAGTTATGTTTTTTCTATAGCTCAATTTCTTATGATTATTATTTCAGTCGGAATGAATCCATTCAGGATTAGAAGAATTGCGCAAACTAAGAGAAAATTATCTTCATTGAACGATGAATTTTGGAATATATTTTTTATGCAACTTTGTATCGGAGGAGTTGTGACGTTTCTATATACAATTGTAGTTTTCATGATGAATAGTGAGTATAAAGAACTATATTTAATACAAATCATTTTTCTAGTAGGTATAACG
This sequence comes from Enterococcus sp. 7E2_DIV0204, assembly GCF_002140855.1. NCBI lineage: Bacteria > Bacillati > Bacillota > Bacilli > Lactobacillales > Enterococcaceae > Enterococcus > Enterococcus sp. 7E2_DIV0204. Next base: position 448,463 of record NZ_NGKY01000001.1, on the reverse strand, counting down.
TTTGATATTGCTTGGTTTTTTCAGGGAATTGAAGAGTTTGCACAAGTTGTGATTCGTAATACCTTAATTAAATTACTTTCGGTAGTTTTGATTATTTTGACGGTAAAAAGTGATGCAGATCTTCCACTATATGTACTGATTACGTCAGCAACTAATATTGTTGGTAGCTTGATCTTTTGGTTTAATTTAAGGAAACACGTACAATTACCAGTATTTTCTTGGAAAATATTCAAATCATTATGGCGCCCAGGAATGATTATTTTACTTCCTCAAGTCTTTATGCAAGTTTATACAACTTTAGATAAAACAATTGTCGGATCGCTTACAACTAATGTTGAACTTTCTTATTATGATCAATCACAAAAAATTGCTAGAATTCTCCTTGCATTGCTTTCATCATTAACCATTGTGATGTTACCTAAGATGACGGATGCAGTAGCAAGTGGCGAAAAACATAAAGTATTCACCTATACTAAAAAGGCATTTGAATATACTTTATTATTGTCATTAGTTATGTTTACAATTGTTTTTGTGAATACGAAAGAGTTCATTGTTTGGTTTTTTAGTGCTGAATTTTCGCCAATGACAATCAATATGCTTTTAGTAACCGTAATAATTATTGTTAATCCTATAGGTGGAATTTTTTCAAATCAATTTGCTTTAGCAATGGAAAAAGATAAAGAGTATGCCATTCCATTAATAGTTGGTTCCGTAGTTAGCTTAGTGGGAAATTATATATTGGTTCCTTTGTACCAGTCACTTGGCGCCACAATAGTATTAATTGCAGTTGAAGTGATTGTATGTGTGTTGAGGATTGTACTGGTAAGGAAATTTATTGATTTAAGATTATTATTTACGAGTAAAATAGTTGCTCAAATTTTTATAACGATCTTGATAACGGGTGTAGGCTTGATGTTACCTAATTTGATCAATAATCTTTTCTTCAATATGATGTATAAATCTATAGTAATCGTCATACTTTTTGTGGGAGCACTGATTTTAACGAAGGCGGATGTAATAACTGATCTAAAAAGTATAATAAAGAGGAATTGATTTTATATGAAAAAGCACGCATACTTAATAATGGCTCATGATAACTTTGATATGCTGAATGTTTTATTAAGGGAACTGGACCATCAAAAAAATGATATTTTTATTCATATAGATAAAAAAATAATAAACTTAGACGTTCAAGCAGTAAGTAAAGGGGTTAATCAATCAACAATTACTTTTATTGACCAAATGAATGTGACTTGGGGCGCGTATTCTCAAATTCAATGTGAAATAAATCTTCTAAAAGAATCTCTTGTGGGCGAATATAGCTATTACCATCTTTTATCTGGATTGGATTTACCAATTAAATCCCAATCCTATATTCATGATTTTTTTGATCGTAATGATGGAGTAGAGTTTCTTCAATTTCAACAAGAGAATATCAAAAGTAGAAATTTAGAAAGAGTAAAATATCACTATCCCTTTCAAGAAGTGGTAGGTAAAAAGAAAAATTTCTTATGGTTTTTGGGGAAGATATATAAGTATTTGCAAAAAATGATTGGTGTGGATCGAACCCGAAAATATGGTTTAGAATTTCAAATGGGGGCTAATTGGTTTAGTATTACGAATGAATTGGCAAAATATTTAGTGAAAATGGAACAAGAAATTCAACGTATATTTAAAAATACGCTGAATGGAGATGAATTATTCATTCAAACTTTAGTATATAATTCGTCTTTTAAAGATAATATTAGTCAACCTAATTATAATAATTCCTGTCATTCAAATTTGCGCTATGTTGTTTGGAAAAATGATACGCCTAAGTATTTCAAAGAAGCAGATTTTGATAGCTTGCAAAGCAGTGATGAACTTTTTGCAAGAAAATTCAGTATGCAGGAATCAGGTCAATTGATTGAGAAAATCTTGTTGAATAATCATTAAAGTAAGGAGAAAAAAATTTATGAAAAAAATTATTACTTATGGAACCTTCGATTTGCTTCATTATGGACACATTAATTTATTGAGAAGGGCTAAAGAACGTGGTGATTATCTTATTGTAGGCTTATCTACAGATGATTTTAATTGGGATGAAAAAGGGAAAAAAACCTACTTTTCCTATGAAAAGAGAAAGCAACTGTTGGAAGCAGTTCGCTATGTAGATTTAGTTATTCCAGAAGAAAATTGGGAACAAAAAGTATCTGACGTTAAAGAATTTCGCGTATCTGAGTTCGTAATGGGAGATGATTGGTCTGGAAAATTTGATTTTATTAAAGATCAAACTACGGCTGACGTTTATTACCTACCTAGAACGCCTGAAATTTCTACTACTCAAATCAAAAAGGATCTTGAACAAAAGTAATCTTGAAAAGTTTATATGTAGAAAAAATGTCGTTCTGCTTTAAATATATGGTAAGATAGAACAGGTGAAAATTATTGTTAAAATAGCCAGAAAACTCGCTATTTTAAAATGAGGAAGAAAAGAGTGATTGATGTAAATGGGAACGACAAGAGATATGTTTAAAAAATTAAAAGGAATATATATAATTTATTTTGAAATTATTCTAATATGTCGTACGATCGGACCGCTGATATTAATGCCTAATGTGATTGACAAACTCTTTTTTGTATCATCTGGCCTTATCGGGATTGGAATAATCGGAATTGATTTTATTTTTAGTGTCAAGGAGAAAAATTGGAAAAAGTATGATCTCTTTTTGATATTATTTCTTGCAGTCATGTGTATTTCTAGTTTAATGAACATGAACTATGGGGTGTTTGAAAATATAAAAATGATCATGTGGCAGGCAATTTACTTCCTGATTATTTTTCAGTATGGTAAAGACTATGGTAAAAAAGATAAAATAAATAGTTATTTTCAACTTGTATTGATGGTTTCATGGTTTTTTTCAGCCATTGTGTCTTTAGGTATGTTTATTATCCAATATGGAGTCAAGATTCCAATGTCTAACAGATATTATCCGCTAAGAATGGGATTTTTAGGCAATCGTTTATTCGGTGTCTTTCCGGATCCTAACTTTGGTGCAACGATCTCAGTTGTCGTAATTATTTTATCTGTGTATTACTTGTTAAACAAAGCTGATTTAAAAAACTGGATGAAAGCATTTCATATTCTTAATATAATTTTTCAAATAATGTTTATTTCGCTATCAGGTTCACGAAGTGCGGTAATTGTTTTACTAATTGTTCTGGGTGTAGCAACATTCTTCACACTCTTACACTCTGAAAAAGTAAACGTTAAGAATAGTATCCTCAAGTTTTTAATAGCAGTAGCAGGTGCTGTTATTGTAGCAGGAATTAGTTATCTAATGATAGACATGGTGAAATCATTACTTTCTTATTTACCAGGTTTACTACATCCCGCTGGGTCAGAAGGAATATCAGGTAGTGGAAATGCTAATAGAATAAGCCTTGATCGACCAGATGTGTCAGAAGGCGGAGATGTATCCAATTTACGTTTTTCATTGTGGTCTAGTGCAATTGAAATCTTCAAATCTAGTTGGTTATTCGGTGCATCCCCAATGAACTATATTCCTTATGCACACGATCTGCTACCATTCACATTTATTGGTCGTAATACATTGACTGTGCATAATTTTGTGTTCTTAGTATTAGCGACTACTGGTTTTGCTGGAATGATTACCTTCTTCACTTTTTTCCTTAATAAAGTATTCATTTCAGTTAAGTATTTATTTAAACGTAAAAATTTAGTGAATGACCTTACTTTTTACTATATTTTGAGCATATTAGCTATTGCTGTTTCGGCCTTGTTTATTACGGAACTAATTTTAGTTAGCACGATTGGTAGTGTTGTTTTTTGGTTTTTTGTAGGGGTAATAACGAATTCAAGTAAGGAAACAGAAGATCATAATTAATTAAACAATCATAAAAACTTCTCTGATCAGGACTAGGTATTTTGCAGTCTCGGTTAGAGTATTTTTTGGAGGTTTGGTAAAAAAACTCATTGAAACGTTTGATTGGTTAATGTGTCATAATGTTGTTTTTATTAACCAAGATTGCATTAATGAAATAATTGAGTTATTATTGATTCGATTACTTATTAAGTTGATGAAATATAACTTTATTGAAAAAGCGTAGTTTGTCTGTATTTAGATGTTATTAAAAACAAGTTAACCGTTTTAAGGAGAGAGGTAAATGAACTATATTTTAGTGACTGGTGGAGCAGGTTTCATAGGATCTACATTAGCGAATTTTTACAGTGATAGATATCGGGTAATTGTTGTAGATGATCTTTCAATGGGAAGTAAATCGAATTTGAAAAAAGACAGCACGATTTCTTTTATAGAAGGTAGTGTAACAGATAAAAATTTAATGACTGAAATTTTCGAAAAGTATGAGTTTGATTATATTTTTCATTTAGCTGCCGTTGCAAGTGTAGCTGATTCAGTTGAACGTCCTGTAGAAACACATATTGTCAATTTTGACAGTGTATTGACTTTATTAGAATTATCGAAAGAACAAAAACGATTGAAAAGATTTGTTTTTGCTTCTTCTGCTGCAGTTTACGGTGATGAACCTACATTACCTAAAGAGGAAGAGTCAGTCATTCGTCCTCTTACACCTTATGCAATTGATAAATTTGCTGCAGAAAAATATGTGGTGAACTACTATAACTTATATAAAGTTCCAACTAGTGCAGTAAGATTTTTCAATGTTTATGGTCCTAATCAGAATCCTAATTCACCGTATTCTGGTGTTATTTCTATTATGTTTGAACGTTATAAAAATGCAATGAAGTCTGACGGATCGGTATTTAATATTTTTGGTAATGGTGAGCAATCACGGGATTTTGTTTTTATTGAAGACGTAATTCAAGCGTTAAATTTAGTAGCTACTTCTGAAGAATCTTTAGGGCAAGTTTATAATGTTGGAACAAACAATTCAGTAAGTTTAAACGAATTAATCGATGTTTTAAACGAATTATTCAAACTAGAATTATCTGTGGAGTATAAAGACGAGCGTTCAGGAGATATTAAGCACTCTTTAGCAAATATTGAAAAACTAAAAAGTATTGGCTACACTCCGAACTATACAATTAAAAGTGGTTTAAAAAAATATGTGAATTATGAAAAGGCAAAACCATAGAAATTGATTTAGTTGGGAATGCTAGTAGTTAAATTAAGTAAGACAAAAATCTACTATTTGTATCAAAATAATAATTTTATGCAGGGATGTTTTTTATTTTTCATCCAGTTATGTAGGATATATGAACAAAAAATAAATAGAATTAATTGATCATGACATCAGATTATTCATCTTTTGGAATCTAGATGTGTATAAGAGACAGGAATTAATTGATCATGACATCAGATTATTCATCTTTTGGAGACAATCTATTTGTTAGTAGTATGGTAATGGGGCTGTTTGAAGAATAAAAGTGGAACTACAAGGTTTTATATGAGTGTTAAAGGTAAATAGTTATAATTGTTCTTGTAAGGTTTAAACGTATTATGCTGAGTATATCCTTAATGTCTTATCTTAGCCAATTTGACTTTGCTACCCGCAAATTTAAAATAATGTGGAGGAATTTGAAAGTGAAGAGAAAAATTTTAATCTCTATACCTGCGTATAACGAAGAAGAAAATATTTTTCCTCTATACGATAAACTAATGGTATCTTTGAAAAAGAAAGAAAACCAGATTGATTTTGAGATATTATTCATAAATGATGGGAGTAAAGATAATACTGTCGATACTATTTTAAAATTAATGGAGACAACAGAGAATGTTTCATTGCTTAACTTATCTAGAAATTATGGAAAAGAAATTGCAATGAGCGCGGGATTTGATTACTCGAATCATGATGCTGTGATAACCATAGATGCAGATCTACAGCATCCTCCAGAAATTATTTTAGAAATGATAAATTTGTGGGACCAAGGTTACGAGGATG
>NZ_NGKY01000001.1:381541-442438 GCF_002140855.1 Enterococcus sp. 7E2_DIV0204 | reverse complement strand
ATCTTTAGGGCAAGTTTATAATGTTGGAACAAACAATTCAGTAAGTTTAAACGAATTAATCGATGTTTTAAACGAATTATTCAAACTAGAATTATCTGTGGAGTATAAAGACGAGCGTTCAGGAGATATTAAGCACTCTTTAGCAAATATTGAAAAACTAAAAAGTATTGGCTACACTCCGAACTATACAATTAAAAGTGGTTTAAAAAAATATGTGAATTATGAAAAGGCAAAACCATAGAAATTGATTTAGTTGGGAATGCTAGTAGTTAAATTAAGTAAGACAAAAATCTACTATTTGTATCAAAATAATAATTTTATGCAGGGATGTTTTTTATTTTTCATCCAGTTATGTAGGATATATGAACAAAAAATAAATAGAATTAATTGATCATGACATCAGATTATTCATCTTTTGGAGACAATCTATTTGTTAGTAGTATGGTAATGGGGCTGTTTGAAGAATAAAAGTGGAACTACAAGGTTTTATATGAGTGTTAAAGGTAAATAGTTATAATTGTTCTTGTAAGGTTTAAACGTATTATGCTGAGTATATCCTTAATGTCTTATCTTAGCCAATTTGACTTTGCTACCCGCAAATTTAAAATAATGTGGAGGAATTTGAAAGTGAAGAGAAAAATTTTAATCTCTATACCTGCGTATAACGAAGAAGAAAATATTTTTCCTCTATACGATAAACTAATGGTATCTTTGAAAAAGAAAGAAAACCAGATTGATTTTGAGATATTATTCATAAATGATGGGAGTAAAGATAATACTGTCGATACTATTTTAAAATTAATGGAGACAACAGAGAATGTTTCATTGCTTAACTTATCTAGAAATTATGGAAAAGAAATTGCAATGAGCGCGGGATTTGATTACTCGAATCATGATGCTGTGATAACCATAGATGCAGATCTACAGCATCCTCCAGAAATTATTTTAGAAATGATAAATTTGTGGGACCAAGGTTACGAGGATGTTTATGCAAAAAGAAACAAAAGAAAGGGAGAATCATGGTTTAAAAAATCAACATCTCGCTGGTTTTATAAAATTCTTGAAGGCCTTTCAAATACGCCTGTATTTCCGGATGCAGGGGATTATCGTTTGTTAGACAAAAAGGTAGTGGATGCGTTAAAACAGTTGAGAGAAACTCAACGATATACCAAAGGTTTGTATAGTTGGGTTGGTTTTAAAAAAGTAGCTATTGAATTTGATGCTGAAGAACGTTTGCATGGAGAAACAAAATGGAAATTTACTGCACTTATGAGATTAGCTATTGAGGGTATTACATCTTATACTACAGCTCCGTTAAAAATTTCCATGTATTTTGGATTTTTCATATCATTTATGACGTTTATATACATGCTTTATGTTCTGATAAAAACACTTATTTTTGGCGCTGATACATCTGGTTTTCCATCTTTAATGATTGTCATGCTCTTTTTAGGTGGTTGCCAATTAATTTCTATCGGTATTTTAGGTGAATATTTAGGCAGAATTTTTCTGGAAACAAAAAAACGTCCTTTATATTTTATCGATAATATCTATAAATCTAAAGAATTTGATGAATCGGATTCTATGTTAGATGAAAAAAATGAAAGCCGAGGTTAGCTCTTTGAAATTAATAAATTCTAAAAAGATGTATTTTCTTGTTTTGATCTTTATTTATTGCACGCTTGTCGTGTTAAATTTTCTAACACCTTTAATTGCGGATGATTTTGCTTATATAGCGAAAACATCTGGCTTTAGTTCAATCATTCATGATGAATATTTACAATATATGCAGCAAAACGGTAGGTCTGTTGCTCATATTATGGTTAGATTTTTTCTGTTAATGCCTAAAATTATTTTTAATTTTGTCAACCCGTTAGTATTTTTATATGTTGTGGGAATTATTTATAAAATGAGTAATTTTTCAAATCTTAAATTTGGTAGTTATCGATACCTGCTTATTACAATAGCCATCTTTTTATTTGTGCCAAAATTTGGAGAAACAATATTATGGGAAACGGGTGCTATTAACTATTTATGGACTTTTGGAATAATGATTTCACTTTTGTATTTATACCATAATAAAGTAGTTAACAATAAAAATGTCGAGATCCCTAGTTTTATCATCTTTATTATAGGAATCTTATCAGGTTGGTGTAATGAAAATACTTCGGCAGGAACACTGTTACTTATATTAGGATATATGGCGATTGAATGGAAAATCAACAATAAGAAAGTTGAAAACTGGATGAAGCTAGGTTTATTAGGTGAAATCTTAGGATTTGTTATTATGATGACCTCACCTGGTAATAGAATCCGAAGTAGTTGGTTTACCCGTTCTTCTTGGTCACTGCCCAAAAGATTTTTGTACGGACTTAATGACGTTTCAAATTCCCTATCAGAAAATGCTGTTGTACTCATTGTCATAACGCTTATGGCGATAATTTTCTGTATCTACTTATATAGAAATAAGTACAACTACATTTTAGGGATTTTATATTTCTTAGTTGGTGTGGCAACGTGCTACTCACTTTCGCTTTCGCCTACAGGAAATGGTTGGAGTAGATCTTATTTTGGTGGAGTAATGTTCATTATAGTAGCGTTTGTAATCTGTTTTCCTAATCTATTTAATTTAGATAATTTTAAAATAGTAAATCCTATTTTTACAACCTTATATGTTACTCTTTTACTATTTACATTTTTTAATTTTACAAGTGGTTTTCTAGATATTATTAATTCAAACAACCAAACTAAACAACGATATGCGTTTATTGTTTCAGAAAAAAATAAAGGGAATATGAATCCGGAAGTAGCAGATTTTGAATTTTATCCAAATACTAAATATCCGGCATACTCACCTGATTTATCACACATAGGACCTGACCCAGAATATAAATACAATAAATTTACAGCAGAGTATTTTGGTGTAAAAACAGTGCGTTCTATACCAACAGATCAGTGGAAAGCAAAATTTGAAAAATAAAACGATGTTCTATTTGCACATCAATTTCTTTTATTTTGTATTTGAAGTGTTCTAAATGTGCAATATCTATGCATTAATCCAGATTCCTATCAAAAAGATTAGGATCTGGGTTATTTTTATATAAAAGATTAAAATACTGTTTCCAGAATCAGTATGATAAAAAATGAGCTAATAAATGATTTGAATTTAAGCTTGATATTGCTTATGTTTAATTTAAAGAAGTATGATTAGAATTTGTGAGATTTGCTACTCCAATTACTGAATGATACAATAACTTCAACTGGAGGTATACGTATGACTCAAATAATCGCCCATCGCGGCAGTAAAGGAACGCATCCAGAAAATACTTTAGCCGCGTTTAAAAAAGCAATTCAAGTGGGAGCTGACGGCATTGAATTAGACGTTCAATTATCAAAAGATCATCATCTGATCGTGATCCATGACGAGACCGTTGATCGCACTACGAATGGACAGGGGGCAATTGCCCAACTAACATTAGCAGAGCTGAAACAGCTTGATGCTGGTAGTTGGTTTAAAAAAAATCCGATGTTTCAAAAAATCCCAACTTTAGAAGAAGTAGTAAATTTACTTAAACAAGAAAACTTTACAGGTTTGTTGAATATTGAAATCAAAACAGATAAGATACATTATGAAGGGATTGAACAAAGGATTGTTCAGCTTATGAAAAATCAGAAGTGGCCCTTTGACTATATGTATTCAAGCTTTCATTTTGAAAGTCTGGAAAAAGTCTGGGTAATAGAAAAAAATAAAAAAATTGCTTCAGTCTTTGAAATTTCTGATGCAGATGCAAAACGTGCATTACAATCCGCCTTTATCGAAGGGATACATCCCAAAATCGATTGGGTATTGAAACATATAGATGATCTAATTGATTTTCCAAAAGCGATTCGTCCTTGGACTGTCAATCAGGAAGAACAAATGAAGCTGTGCTTTAGTCATAGCTTGGCTGGAATCCATACTGATTATCCAGAAAAAGCATTACAAATTCGTCAATCGATAGAAAATAAGGGATGAACAAATTGAAAAAAGTATTAGTTATTGTAGGGCCAACTGCTGTTGGGAAAACGGCTCTAAGTATAAAATTAGCAAAAAGTTTAAATGGAGAAATAATCAGTGGAGATTCGATGCAGGTTTACAAACATTTAAATATAGGGACAGCCAAAGTAACAGAAGAAGAGCGAGCTGGGATTGTCCACCATCTGATTGATTGTAGAGAATTAACTGAGACATACTCTGTGGCAGATTTTCAGAAGGAAGGTCGTCAAGCCATCGATACGATTACTGCAAAAGGTAAGTTGCCAATCGTTGTGGGCGGTACAGGGCTTTATATCCAAGCACTATTATATGACTTTGAGTTAGGTGCTAAAGATGAATCGACAGAAATCCGTGAAAAATATCAACAGTTGGCTGAAACATACGGGAATCAGCGTTTATGGGAAGTATTGAAAGAAAAAGATGAGCTAGCTGCTGAAACGATCCATTTTAATAATCAGAAAAAAGTTATCCGAGCATTAGAAGTCTTTGATAAAACGGGGCATAGTATTTTGGCACCTAAGGAAAAACCTGAACGCTTGTATGATTATTATCTGATTGGATTAGAAACGGATCGAGCGCATCTATATGATAGAATCAACGCACGAGTTGATTTAATGCTTCATCAAGGTTTGCTGGAGGAGGCGGAATTATTATATAAAAACCAACCTCAGCAATCGATTCAAGGAATTGGGTATAAAGAGTTTTTTCCTTATTTTGCAGGAGAAGAAACGTTAGAACAAGTAACGGAACAAGTTAAGCAAAATTCAAGAAGATATGCGAAAAGACAACTGACTTGGTTTAGAAATCGCATGAAGACTAGCTGGTGGGATTTGGTGCAAGCACCTGAAACTATTTTAGAATTAGAAAAAGAAATAGTCGCCTGGCTGGAATCTTCGGAAGGATAAAAAATGGATAAAATAGCAGAAAAGGTCATTTTGGTTGGCGTTGAAACAGAAGGAAATTATACGCGATTCGAAGCGTCCATGAAAGAATTAAAAAATTTAACGAAGACCGCACAAGGCGAAGTCGTATTCTCATTAACCCAAAAACGACCTCGGGTAGACTCACAGACCGTGATCGGTAAAGGAAAAGTAGAAGAACTCGTTCAACTGATTGATGCATATGAAGCAGATATTGTCATTTTTAATCATGAGTTGACACCAAGACAAAATCAGTTGATCGTTGAAGCTGTAGGCATAAAAGTAATCGATCGAGTCCAGCTGATTTTAGATATTTTTGCGATGCGGGCCCGTTCGAAAGAAGGCAAATTACAAGTTGAGTTAGCTCAGTTAAATTATTTGCTGCCACGATTGATTGGGCAAGGGAAACAATTGTCTCGACTTGGTGGTGGAATCGGTACAAGAGGTCCTGGGGAAACGAAACTCGAATCAGATCGTCGACATATTCGCAATAAAATCATCGCAATCAAACGTGAACTAAAAGAAGTGACAGCCCATCGGGAGCGAAGCCGACAAAAACGTCAAGCATCTGATATTTTTCAAATTGGTTTGATTGGCTATACAAATGCAGGGAAATCAACCATTTTAAACCTGCTGACAACAGCTGGCGCCTACTCAGAAGATCAATTATTCGCAACGTTGGATCCTCTAACGAAAAAATGGCAACTTCCCCAGGGAATGATCGTAACCTTAACAGATACCGTTGGATTTATTCAAGATCTGCCAACACAGTTGATCGAAGCGTTTCAATCAACCTTGGAAGAAAGCCGTAATATGGATCTGTTACTGCATGTCGTTGACGCAAGTGCAGAGGATCGTTTACAGCATGAACAAACAGTTGTTGCATTACTGAATGATTTAGCGTTAGAAAAAGTTCCTGTTTTTACTGTTTACAATAAGAGTGACCAAATTGATGATGCTGATTTTGTTCCAACGTTGTTCCCTAGTGTCTTAGTTTCAGCTAAAAGTACTTTAGGAAAAGAACAACTGACAAGGGCTGTTAGAGAGATGATGATGGAATTGTTAGTACCATATGAGTTTGAAATCCCTTCAAGTCAAGGACAGCAGCTAAGTGAAATGACTCGTCATACATTGCTTTTATCAGAAACGTTTGAAGAAGCTGAAAATGCGTATCATGTTAAAGGGTTTGCTAAAAAAAATTCTAAATGGGTAAGAGCATTGGAAGAATAAATGCTTGGAAGTATTCAAAACTAATAAACTTTATAACTTAGTAAGAGAATTAATATAATGATTCTCCTACTAAGTTTTTTTTAGTATGGTTTTTTTTATCATGCAATGATACACTAAATAGAAAATGATAAGTTTAAGGTGGTATTTCGATTTGCAAAAGTTTATAAAAAATAATTATGTGTTTTATGTTGGCTTGTTTGTTTTGGCAGTTTTATATCTTTCAAATTTTGATGTAGATTTGAGTTCAGATGATGGTTGGTTTATGACAGTACCTAGAGAGTATAGTTTTTTTGGATTTCTTCAATGGCGCTACTATCATTGGTCTGCACGACTGTTTCCAGAAGCGATGTTGTATCTGATATTTTTAGTTCCTCTAATTGTCCATCATTTAATCAGTGCTTGTGCTTGGCTATTATATAGCTATTCTCTCGTCCGAATAGTTGTAGGAACTATTAATCGAAAGGATTTTTTAGTGGCTTTTTTATCACTTGGATTTATGAATATTTGGGTCATGAAGGATTCAATTTTTTGGATTACAGGAGCTATTAATTATCTTTGGCCGTTAGCGTTAGGTTTATTTGCTATGATTCCTTATGCAGATAGTTTTTTTAGAAATAAAAAAACAGCTATCTGGTTATATTTAGTTCCAGCCTTTATTTTCTCTTTTTCAAATGAACAGTTGATAGCATGTGTTATTGGTGTTGTTTTGATTTATCATGGCACTATGTTGGTCATGAAGAGAAAGGAAAATTATTTTCTATATATCCCAACGGCATTTTTTGTTACCGGGTTTAGTTTTATGTTTCTAGCGCCTGGAAATAAGGGGAGGATGCAGCAGGAAATCGAGATGTGGATGCCTGATTTCAAAGAGTTATCTCTGTCTTCTCGAATTTTACGAGGTAGTTCATGGTTGTTTGAAGGTTGGCAGACGAAATTGTTATTGCTGTTTATCGTTATACTGGTGATTTCCCTTTTTATCGATTCTTCAAAACTGCTAGCTAAAATCACTACAGGATATACTGTGGTTTTAGGGCTGCTACTGTATAATTTTCCTAATAAATTAACTAATTTTAAACTTATAAATGAAAGTGGCTGGATTGGCCAATTGAAGTCAGGCAACATTCTGAATGGGACTGTTATAGGCGCAATCTTACCTTATCTATTGTGGACTGGATTCTTTGTTTTGGTTATTGGATTTTCTTTATCAATTGCGAAGCAAAAGGTTTTTATAGGGTTAAGTTATAGCGCCTCATTATTATCCTCGATGTTAATGTGGTTTTCACCAACGATGTATGCATCTGGTGCTAGAGTGTTTATGTGTTCCTCAGTTTTTCTACTGATTATTCTATTTCTACTTTATCAGCAATTTAGAGCGGTCAATGAGGAAAATAAAAATAAACAACTATTGTTTTACGCTTGTTTTATACCGGGGATAAACTTATTTTCAGTGCTTTTTTTAAGGTGAATGAACCGTTAGTCTATCATTTGGTGAAAAATGGTACTTAAGGAAGAAACATTTATCTGTGGTTTCAGAAGGTAAGGCAAAAGTATTTTTTACTTTTACCTTACTTTCTTTTATTTTAATACAAATTAGATGAAAAAGACTTATCATAAAGGATTTACTGTATTTTTTTAGTTTTATGTCAGAAAACCTAACATAAATCATTGACAATAGAAAAAAGTCTTGCTATCCTATACCTAATCTATTAGCTACGTAGGCTAGCTTCGTGAAAAAAAAGAGAAAATCAGTCTGTGGGAAAAAGCGCCTTAAACCTATTTTCTTATTTTTCGATCGAAATTGAACGAGCCTGTTACACATTTAAACAAAGAGAGGGGGGTGGATATGAGAGAGAAGGAACTGAGAAGATCAATGTCGGTTTTTCCAATTGGTACAGTCATGAAATTGACTGATTTATCAGCACGTCAAATCCGATATTATGAAGAGCAGGATTTGATTCATCCAGAAAGAAGCGAAGGAAACCGTCGCATGTATTCACTAAATGATATTGATGTCTTATTGGAAATCAAAGATTATTTATCAGATGGTCTAAACATGGCAGGGATCAAACGCGTCTATGAAATGAAGTTGGAAGAACAAATGCATGCGCAAGAATCAACCAAACCGCTAACGGATGAAGATGTTCGGAAAATTTTATATGACGAACTTATTTCTCAAGGTGGACTTACTCAACAAAATCCATTCCAATCCAGAGGACCAAAATTGTAATAGCTGAGATTCATACAAAAAATGAAGGACGTGAAGGAATAATATGACAACGAAACAAAACACAGTAGAAGATATCAAACGAATTGCCAAAGAAGAGAATGTTCGATTTTTACGATTAATGTTTACAGATATTATGGGAACAATCAAAAATGTGGAAGTTCCAGTGAGCCAATTAGACAAAGTATTAAGTAACAAAATGATGTTTGATGGGTCTTCTATTGAAGGTTTTGTGAGAATTGAAGAGAGTGACATGTATCTGTATCCAGACGTATCAACATGGATGATTTTTCCATGGGAAAGTGATCACGGGAAGGTTGCACGTCTGATTTGTGATATTTATAATCCGAGTGGCGCTCCGTTTGCAGGAGATCCTCGTGGAAATTTAAAACGAGCACTTGCAGATATGGAAGAACTTGGTTTTACTTCATTTAATCTTGGACCTGAACCAGAATTTTTCTTGTTCAAATTAGATGATGATGGGAAAATCACAACAGATTTAAATGATCGAGGCGGTTACTTCGACTTTGCCCCAACCGATCTTGGCGAAAATTGCCGTAGAGATATCGTTCTTGAGCTAGAAAGCTTAGGCTTTGAAGTGGAAGCGTCTCATCATGAAGTAGCACCGGGGCAACACGAGATCGATTTTAAATATACAGATGTTGTTGAAGCGTGTGACAATATTCAAACGTTTAAATTAGTGGTTAAAACAATCGCTAGAAAACATGGACTACACGCAACATTCATGCCAAAACCTTTATATGGAATCAATGGTTCAGGCATGCATTGCAACATGTCATTATTCAAAGGAAACGAAAATGTTTTCTTTGATGAAAATGGTCCAATGCAACTAAGTCAAACTGCATATCATTTCCTTGGTGGATTGTTGAAACACGCACGCGCTTATACAGCAGTTTGTAATCCAACCGTCAATTCTTATAAACGTTTGGTACCTGGTTACGAAGCGCCAGTATATGTTGCTTGGAGCGGGCGTAATCGTTCACCACTAGTACGTGTTCCAGAATCACGTGGACTTTCAACTCGTTTAGAATTACGTTCAGTTGATCCTTCAGCAAATCCATATCTAACGATGGCAACTTTGTTACAAGCGGGGTTAGATGGTATCAGAAATGAGATCGAGCCGCCACAGGCTGTGGATCGTAACATTTATGTGATGAATGAGGAAGAGCGAAAAGAAGCACAAATTCATGATTTACCTTCAACACTGCATAATGCTATTAAAGAATTACGCAAAGATGACATAATGGTCAATGCATTAGGAGAACATATTTTTGTAAACTTTGTTGAAGCCAAACGCATGGAGTGGGCTGCTTTCCGTCAAACCGTTTCTGAATGGGAAAGAGAACAATATTTAGAGCTGTATTAATCATTGAGTGGCTAAACCAGAAATTGGTTTAGCCACTTTTTTATAGAGATCGATCAGTTAAAGTCAAAAAAGTGTGCTATAATTATAAATGAGAATCATTATCAATTAAACTTGAAAAGGAGAGAAACCCATGATTGTTCAAACTGTTGCATTTGTAATAAAAAAAGAGGGTAGAGAAAGATTTGAAGGCAAAACAAGTAAAGATGTTGCTTCGATGCTAGAATTTCCTGGTTGTTTATCAAGTGAATGTTGGTTTTCGGAGGATAAGGATACCTGTGAGTTTATGTTAGTTTCCAAATGGGAAAGTAAAAAAGATTTTCAAAATTGGCTAAAACGCCCAGAACACTTGCAGGAACATCGTGATGCACATAAAAACAAAGAGACCAAGTCGTCCATTGTTTTAGAAAAAAAGAGAAAAAGCTATGAAGTTTCGGCTTAAAAATAGTAGGAACCTGAAACAAAAAATTGTTTTGGGTTTTTTTATATTCCTGAATTGTTCAAATAAATGTGATTTTAATCAAAAAGCGGGTATAGTAGAATTCAAATGAACGATAAGGAGAAAAGATATGCAGGATTCAAAATTCTCTTCGATGACTCTTAAAAAAATAGAAAACGTTCAGCAACAAGGCTGGGATGATGCTGCTCTTGCTATCTACATAAAAAAAAGAGAAGTAAATGCATTAGAAGCTGATCAAGCAATTTTTTTAATTGGTTCTGAGCTCTATACAGAAATGTTCGATCAAAGTCAGCTTTCGGCTCATGTCAAAGTAATGTTAGTGATTAACCATTTGGGTGGCTATCAAGATGAATTAGGTGATTTGCAATTTACAGCTTCAGAATATAATTTTTGTGATCAAATGTCGCCAGGGGCACCTTTTTTAGATAGCTATGCCAAGGCTGTTCAGTGTGCTTATCCGAACGGTCTGTTCATTGCTTCGACAGATAAAAAATTATCAAAAATAGCACTCAAAAAGAAATACGCAAAAGAAACAAAAATCCATCAGTTCAGAAATCAACTAGATAAATCTAATGTTCAGTATGTGGAAAACTATAAAGTCAGACATGGTTTGAAAAATGATGAAACAGCCATCAAAATGATTCTTGGGAATAACTGGCTGTATGCGGATCCTCAATATCATAATCGGGCCCATTTAGGCAGTGATATCATGATAGATGATCTTACAAAAGGAAGAAGAAGCTTAGCTAAAAAAGGTTTAATCAAGAAAATCAGAAATCATGGTTTTTACCGCAAAATTTTATCTGCAGATTATCATAGTGAGTTTATCGTGGATGAGCAAGGCCGACTCTTAAGTCAATGGACTAAACAAATAAAGTCAAAAGCTCAACTTGAAAGTGCGATCGTCAATGGTGAATCGTTTAACTACGGAGAACGACCGAGGCTAGATCAATATCAGACACACGATAAACTTGATGGAAAACCGCCAAGATATTTTGACACAACTAAGCGAAATGAACTGAAACAAGATTGGCTCTCACCGATAGATGATTGGTTTTACCAGCTAGTTAGAAGATTATCAGAAAAAGGATTGAAGTATCAAAAAAGAACAAGGAATAAACGTTAAGGTTAGAATCCAATCTTTTGTTCTTCACAAAAAATCTTTTTAAACTAAAGAGAGAGAGCTAAATAATAAATAAGTTTGTGAAATATTTTCACAAACTGTTTCAAATTTGAACGGCTTCCGTTATAATGGAGAAGAATATGCGTGCAACTATTCTACTTTTAGATAGAAGGATGATGACGATTATAATGAGAAAAATGAAGACGATGGATGGAAATACAGCAGCCGCATACATCTCCTATGCGTTTACTGAATTAGCCGCTATTTATCCAATTACACCCAGCTCAACAATGGCTGAACTTGTTGATCAGTGGTCAGCAGAAGGCAAACAAAATATTTTTGGACAACCTGTTAAAATTGTGGAAATGCAATCAGAAGCAGGTGCTGCTGGCGTTGTCCATGGATCACTAAAAACGGGTGCGTTAACGACTACATATACTGCTTCACAAGGTTTACTATTGATGATCCCGAATATGTATAAGATTGCCGGTGAACTGTTGCCGTCAGTCTTTCATGTTGCTAGCCGAGCTGTGACGACCAATGCTTTGAACATTTTTGGTGATCATGGAGATGTAATGGCGGCTCGTCAGACTGGTTTTGCTATGTTAAGTGAAAGCAGTGTACAAGAAGTGATGGATTTATCTGCAGTTGCTCATTTAGCTTCGCTGGAGTCTAGCGTTCCCTTTATCAACTTCTTTGATGGGTTTCGGACAAGTCATGAAATTCAAAAAATCGAAGTATTGGAGTACGACGAACTAGCACCATTAGTAGACCAAGAAAAATTAGCCAACTTCCGCAGTAGAAGTATGAATCCAAATCATCCTTCAGTTAGTGGTACAAACCAAAATCCAGATATCCATTTTCAACAACGTGAAACAATCAATAGCTATTACGAACAAATTCCAGCTATTGTGAAAAAATACATGAATGAAATCAACGAACTTAGAGGAACAAACTACGATCTAGTGACATATTATGGAGCTGAAGATGCAGAAGAAGTGATTGTTTCTATGGGATCTGCGGCTCAAGCGATCGAACAGACAATTGATTACTTAACAAAACAAGGCAGAAAAGTCGGCTTCTTAAATATCCACTTATATCGCCCGTTTCCTATTGAAAACTTTTTAGAGAAAATGCCTAAAACAGTTAAAGCAATCGGTGTAATGGATCGAACCAAAGAACCAGGAGCTGGTGGAGAGCCTTTACTTTTAGATGTTCAAAGTGCGATGTATGAATCAGAGCTGCGCCCAATGATTATTGGGGGACGTTATGGACTAGGCTCAAAAGATGTTTTACCAAATCAAATCGTTGCAATCTATGATGAGTTATTAAAAGATAAAAAAGCAGCAAAATCTCGTTTTACGATCGGGATCGTAGATGATGTTACTTATACATCACTTGATTGCGGTGAAGCGTTAGATTTAACCAATCCTAAAACGTATCAAGCAAAATTCTGGGGCTTTGGCTCCGATGGGACAGTTGGTGCAAATAAATCAGCAATCAAAATCATTGGTGATCATACTGATAAGTATGCCCAAGGCTTCTTTTATTACGACTCTAAAAAATCAGGTGGGTTAACCGTTTCTCACTTGCGTTTTGGTGAAACACCGATTCGTTCAACCTATTTGATTGAACATGCCGATTTTGTTGCGTGTCATACAGCAGCGTATTTAAATACGTATGATTTAGTAAAAGGCTTGAAAAAAGGCGGTACTTTTTTACTTAATACCGTTTGGAATGATGAACAATTAGAACGATTCTTACCGACTAAATTGAAACGTTATTTAGCTGAGAATGAGATTGAATTTTATACGATCAATGCTGTTAAACTAGCAAGTGAAGTTGGTTTAGGTGGACGGATCAATACGGCAATGGAAACGGCATTCTTCAAATTAGCAGATATCATGCCGTTTGATGAAGTCTTGCCGATCTTAAAAGAAGAAGCATTTAAAAGCTATGCTAGAAAATCGATGTCTGTTGTCGAAAAAAATGTTCAAGCCATTGACCGTACTGTGGAACTGTTGCATAAAGTTGAGGTTCCAACTGCTTGGCAAACGATTGAAGTAAAACCGAAAATTCGCCAAGCAAACGTAACAGATTATGTCCATGAAATCGTAGAACCGATCAATCGTCAAGAAGGCAATGAACTTGCTGTTAGTGCGTTTATTAAAAATGATATGACAGATGGACGGATGCCACTTGGAACAACGGCTGTGGAAAAACGCGGGATCGCTGTTGAAGTACCGGAATGGAATAGTGATCGTTGTACGATGTGTAATGAATGTGCATTTGTTTGTCCGCATGCGGCTATTCGACCATTTTTAGTAGATGACGAAGAAATGGAAGAATCACCAGCTGGCTATATTGTTAGAGAAATGCGTGGAGCACATGGCTTGAAATACCGCATTCAAGTTTCTGTGGAAGACTGTACTGGCTGTGGACTTTGTGTGGATGCTTGTCCAGCTAAAGGCAAAGCCCTAGTCATGAAACCATACGAAGAACAAAAAGAACAAGCTATGAACTGGGCCTTTTCTATGACGTTGAAACAAAAAGAAAATCCAGCAAAACCAAACACAGTTTTAGGAACACAATTCAATAAACCTTTATTAGAATTTTCGGGTGCTTGTTCTGGTTGTGGTGAAACACCTTATGTGAAACTATTGACTCAAATGTTTGGTGATCGCATGATGATTGCAAACGCAACCGGCTGTTCTTCCATCTGGGGTGGGGCGGCGCCAGTCGCACCTTATACAACCAATGATGCAGGTCAAGGACCAGCTTGGTCTAACTCATTGCTAGAGGATAATGCAGAATTTGGTTATGGAATGCTTTTAGCCAGTCAAACACGTCGTGAACATTTAGCAATGAAGATGAGTGAAGCCATGGAAGATGTTTCACCTGAATTGAAATTGTTGATGGAAGACTGGATCAATCATATGCACACAGGTGAAGGAACACAACAGCGTGCAGCAAAACTAAAAGCTGCTTTGCTTGCTGAAAAAACTGGGCAACCTTTATTAGAAGCAATCTATGCAGATAATGATTTATTTGTAAAAAACAGTCAATGGATGATTGGAGGAGACGGCTGGGCTTATGACATTGGCTATGGTGGGATCGATCATGTGCTTGCTAGCGGGGCAGATGTGAATATGCTTGTTTTAGATAATGAAGTCTATTCTAATACAGGTGGGCAAACATCAAAAGCCACACCAGCATCTGCAATTGCTAAATTTTCGGCTAGTGGGAAATATGTTTCTAAAAAAGACTTAGGAATGATGGCGATGACTTACGGGAATGTCTATGTAGCTCAAATTGCCTCAGGTGCTAATCAAATGCAGACTATCAAAGCTTTTGAAGAAGCAGAACGGTTCCCAGGTCCATCAATTATCATCGCCTATACACCATGTATCACTCATGGCCTAGCCGGTGGTATGAGTAAGACTCTGGAAGAAGCAAAAGAAGCAGTTCATTCTGGTTATTGGTCCTTATATCGCTATAATCCAGAGTTGAGAGAATCAGGAAAAAATCCAATGACCTTAGATTATAAAAAGCCGAATTTTGAAGAGATGCAAAGCTTTATGCGCAAACAAGTTCGCTTTTCTTCATTAGAATCTACACAGCCAGCGTTCGCAGGTAAACTTTTTGAGAAAACGGTCGATGATGCCAAAAATCGTTTTTACAATTATGCTCGTATGGCTGGTCAAGAGGAAAAAATTCGGGCAAAATTAGAAAAAACAACGGATGAATCCGTTACTGAAAAAGCACCTCGCGTGAAGAAAGAGCGCGTAACTGATCCGGAAGCTGAAGCAAAAAGAGCGGCGAGAAGAGCAGAGCGTGCGGCAAAACGCGGAAAAATAGAAGAATAAGCAATGGATTTGATTTAGAATGAAAGAAGTTAGGCAGCTAAGTCTAATTCTTTCATTCTTTTTTAGTTAAATTTTTCTATCGATTGCGCTCATCCTGTAACCAAGTAAAAGATTATGGTATACTAATTAAGAAATCTTCAGAGAGAAGTGAGGTTTATGATGTCTTTTCAACTTAGTCAATTATTTGATTTGAATTATTGGCGGCAATTGATCTCATCAGATTTCTTGTCGCGTGATTATATTATTAATGTTATCGATATTTTGGTAGTCTGGTATCTTGTCTACAAGTTGATCATGCTCGTTAAAGGAACAAAAGCGGTTCAGTTGTTAAAAGGGGTCGCTGTGTTCATTGTGATTCGAATATTGAGTGAAATTATTGGACTACATACGTTATCTTGGTTGATGAATCAAGTCATCATGTATGGTGTTATCGCAGCAGTAGTGATTTTTCAGCCGGAAGTTCGGCGAGGCTTGGAACATCTTGGTAGGAGCTCATTTTTCCGTACGAGTAAGTCTGAGCAACAGGAAGATGAAAAAATGGTGCTTGCGTTTGATAAGGCAATTCAATACATGTCAAAACGAAAAATAGGTGCCTTGATCACGGTAGAACGAAATACAGGCTTAGATGAATATATCGAAACTGGAATCGATTTGGATGCGGATATTTCAGGGGAATTACTGATCAATATCTTTATTCCAAATACACCGTTACATGATGGCGCTGTGATCGTCAAACAAGGGAAAATTGCTGTAGCAAGTGCTTATCTGCCTCTATCTGAAAGTAATCTGATTCCCAAAGAATTTGGTACTCGCCATAGAGCAGCGGTTGGGATCAGTGAGGTTAGTGATGCTGTGACCATTATCGTGTCGGAAGAGACCGGGGATGTTAGCTTAACATTGAACAATGATTTGATTTCTAGACTCAGCCAAGAAGAATACTTAAAAATACTTAGAGCAGAATTAGTACCTAAAGAAGAAGGCAAAGATAAAAAGAACCTTTTGCAGCACTTTCTTGAAGGTGTATCGAAAGGGGCGAAAAAGAAATGAAAAAGCCCTCCCAAAGTAATTGGTTTTCGAGTTTATTAGCCTTATTGTTTGCCTTGTTGTTGTTTTTTAATGCCAATGCATCTGGGAGCATGTCCAATGTGTCTGGTACAAATCAAATCTACGATGAAATGCTTTATAATATTCCAGTTCAAGTAGAGTATGATCAAGATAAGTATTTTGTTTCTGGCTATGAAGAAACGGTTAATGTTCATTTGAGCAGTGCCAATCGAATTCAACTGAATTTGGAATCGAATGAAGATACTAGAAATTTCCAAGTGGTCGCTGATTTGACTAAAACACCACTAGGGACTTCTGAGATTCAATTAAGAGTCAAAGGCTTGAGTACGGCTGTGACAGCTGAAATCGAACCAAAAACAATTACTGTAACAGTAGAGAAAAAAGTAACAAAATCATTTAGTGTAGAAGCACAAATACCAGAAACAATCGAAGCAGAAGGCTATAAAGTGGGAAAAGTAGCTGTAAGTCCTAAAACGGTCGAGATCACGACCGGAGAAGAGACTGCTAAAGCAATCAACCGTGTAGTGGCACCGTTATCCAATGTTAAACAATCAGTTGATACGATCAAACAAACAGTGAATGTACAAGCACTTGATAGTAAAGGACAAGTATTAAGTATTGAAAACCCGGCACCGCAAGTCAAAGTGGTTGTTGATTTATCACTACCATCAAAAGAAGTCGGTCTAACAATTAGTGCCACTGGTTCACCACCGTCTAGCGTTGAGCATTATACTTTTACTCTTTCAGAGCAAAAAGTTGAAATCAGAGGAACAAAATCTGTTTTGGATGCGATCAATACAATAGAGCTACCCGTTGATGTCAGTAATATAAAGTCATCAATGAAAAAAACAATAAAGATCCCAACAAATGCTGATTATATTGTTTCTCCTGAGGAAGTAGAAGTAACAATCAATCCAGTTTTTGTAGGAACCAATACTAGTTTTTCTGAAACAAGCGGAGGACAAAGTTCAACAACAGCAAGTTCAAGTCAAATGATACCGAATCCTTTGCCGTCAAGTGAAAGCCCAGCAAGTTCGTCCAGTACATCGAGCACATCAAGTTCGACTAGTACTGAAAGTACTGTGGCAAATGATATAGAAAACGGGAGTAGTTCAGAACCTGTGAATTAAGTTGATTGATTAAAAAATTAGGATTCTTTTGAAGTGGATTCAATAAAGTACTTGAGACTGTTTAGTAAGTAGAAGGAGAGTTATAATGGGTAAATATTTTGGAACAGATGGTGTTAGAGGCATTGCCAATAAAGAATTAACACCAGAATTAGCATTTAAATTAGGCCGCTTTGGCGGATATGTTTTAAGCCAGCATGAAGATTCAACTCGTCGACCAAGAGTATTGGTCGGTCGTGATACAAGGATTTCAGGACAATTATTAGAACAGGCTTTAATTTCAGGTTTGTTATCTGTTGGGATCGAAGTGTTCCAATTAGGGGTAATCTCAACGCCAGGTGTAGCTTATTTAACAAGACTGCAAAAAGCATCAGCAGGAGTTATGATCTCAGCTTCTCATAATCCAGCAGAAGATAATGGTATCAAGTTTTTCGGTTCAGATGGGTTTAAATTGGTCGATGATCAAGAGCTTGAAATCGAAGCATTACTAGATGCCGAAGAAGATAACTTACCGCGACCTTCAGCAGAAGGTTTAGGATCACTGGATGAATTTCCAGAAGGACTACTAAAATATTCGCAGTTTTTAGTTCAGACAATTCCAGATGACTTGGCTGGTTTGACTGTTTGTATCGATGCAGCAAATGGTGCAACTGCAACGTCTGTCAATCGTTTATTCGCAGATTTGGAAACTGATTTTTATACTATGGGGACAAGCCCAAATGGTTTAAATATCAATGACGGTGTAGGCTCAACACATCCTGAAACATTAGCGGAAATGGTTGTTGAAAAAGGGGCAGACGTAGGTTTGGCTTTTGATGGCGATGGTGATCGAATCATTGCAGTTGATGAATTAGGTAATATCGTTGATGGCGACAAGATCATGTTTATTTGTGCGAAGTATCTTGCTGAAAAGAACCGTTTGAAAAAAGATACGATCGTTACAACTGTCATGAGTAATTTAGGCTTCCATAAAGCTGTTGAAGCTGCTGGAATGAAAGATGTGATTACTCAAGTTGGTGATCGTTATGTTGTTGAAGAGATGCGTAAAAATGACTATAATTTTGGTGGAGAGCAATCAGGTCATATGATTTTCCTTGATTACAATACAACCGGGGATGGCATGCTTTCAGGTATTCAATTATTAAATGTGATGAAACAAACTGGTAAAAAACTATCAGAGCTTGCTTCTGAGGTAACTGTTTACCCACAAAAACTGGTGAATATCAGAGTAACAGATAAACATGGTGCGATGGATGTGCCAGCAATCAAAGAAATCGTTGAATTGATGGAAACAGAAATGAATGGCGATGGTCGTATTTTAGTTCGTCCTTCTGGGACTGAGCCATTATTACGCGTGATGGCTGAAGCACCAACGCAAGAGAAAGTTGATTATTATGTGGATAAAATCGCTGCTGTTGTAAAAGCAGAAATTGGCGTAGGCTAATCAATAGTTAAAGAGATAGGCTAAGATATGGCTCAGAGAGTGATACCTTAGCCTATCTTATTTGTTTAAAAAAAAAACGAATAATAAAGGATTTATTTTAGTAAACGTTCGATAACCTTATTGACAGAATAAACAGAAAAAGGTACTATGTTTGAGAATTGATAAGAAAGAGTCCTTTGCTTTCAATCAATTCTTTGAATAAAAAATTGAGGTATGAGACTACTCTAGAGAGGGGCAATTTAATGGGGAATTATTTAGTATTACAAACAGATTTTGGACTTGGTGATGGAGCTGTCAGTGCAATGTATGGTGTTGCTCACATGGTAAGTGATGATATTACCATTGGTGATTTGACCCATGAGATCCCTCCTTATGATATTTGGGCGGCATCGTATCGTTTGTATCAAACGGTAAAATATTGGCCGCAGGAAACCGTTTTTGTTTCTGTTGTTGATCCTGGTGTGGGCAGCACGAGACGAAGTATCGTAGCAAAAACAATTTCTGGACATTATATCATCACACCAGATAATGGGTCGTTAACGCACATCGCTCATTATCAAGGCATCAAAGAGATTCGGGCAATTGATGAAGTAACCAGTCGTTTGCCACATTCAGAAGAAAGCCACACCTTTCACGGTAGAGATATCTATGCGTATAATGGGGCACGTTTAGCGAGTGGAGAAATTTCTTTTGAAGAGCTAGGAAATATTGTTGCCAACGATTCTATCCAAGCATTGCCTTTGATTGAAGCCAAGCATAGCGAGCATATCTTAGAAGGCAGTATTGATGTTTTAGATATTCGCTTCGGTTCTTTGTGGACAAATATTCCTTTAGCGTTTATGAAAGAAGAAGAAATCACTCATGATGATCAACTACAAGTTACGATTTATCATCAAGGGAAAAAAGTTTACCAAAACATTATGAAGTTTGCAAAATCTTTTGCAGATGTGAATATTGGGGAACCTTTAGTTTATGTTAACTCATTGGTCAATATTGGTGTGGCAGTCAATCAAGATTCATTTTCAAAACTGTATCATATCGGAACGGGGACCGATTGGACCATCCAGTTAAGAAAAGCACCAAAAATTATTTTTGAATAGGAGTGGGGATAAATGAAAAAAGATTTTTCAGTAAAAACAATCGTCGCAATTGGGATTGGATCAGCAGTATTTGTTATTTTAGGTCGTTTTGTTGTGATTCCAACCGGATTTCCTAACACAAACTTAGAAACAGCTTATCCATTTTTGGCATTGATTTCTGTTATTTTTGGACCTGTAGCAGGCGGCTTGATTGGTTTGATCGGTCATACGTTAAAAGATTTTACAACATATGGCAGTGCATGGTGGAGTTGGATCATCTGTTCTGGTATTATAGGGGTAATCTATGGTTTAGCTGGAAGAAAAATCGATCTTCAACATGGTGAATTCAATAAAAAAGACATTATTTATTTTAATATTTATCAAGTAATTGGAAATGCGGTTGTTTGGGGACTGATTGCACCGACCTTGGATGTGTTGATTTACAGTGAGCCAGCAAGTAAGGTCTATACGCAGGGTGTGATTGCTGTAGTCTTGAACATCATCGCTGTTGGAATCATTGGAACCTTATTGATGGCAGCTTATGCGGCAACTCGCACAAAAAAAGGTAGTTTAACAAAAGATTGATTATATAGTAAAATGAAATTAGCATAAATATAATTTCTGAAATAAAATTAAGGGCGAGAAAAAGCAAGCTTGATTTTTTAAGTTTAGTCCTTTTCTTGTCCTTTTTACATAGAATAAAGGAGCGGCATCGATGAAAAAACCACTGATAATATTTGACGATTTTACTTTTCAATATCATAGTCAGGTTGAACCAACATTACATAATATTGATTTAACGATTTATGAAGGGGAAAAAGTCCTTGTCGTTGGTCCAAGCGGCAGTGGCAAATCAACTTTTGCTCAATGCATCAACGGCTTGATTCCCTATAGCTATGAAGGGGAAATAAGCGGATCTGTCAAAATAGGCGACAAAGACTTAACCAAGACTAGCTTATTTGATTTATCATTTGATGTTGGAACAGTATTGCAAGATACAGATGGTCAATTTATCGGGTTAACAGTAGGAGAAGATGTTGCATTTGCTTTAGAAAATGATGAAGTTTCACAAATGAAGATGCATGAAGAAGTCGATCATTGGACTAAAATAGTCGGCTTAAATGACTTTTTACATCATCGACCGCAAGATTTATCTGGTGGTCAAAAGCAACGAGTATCAATGGCAGGTGTTTTGATTGATGAAGCACCAATTTTATTGTTTGATGAGCCGTTAGCAAATCTTGATCCTAAAGCAGGAAAAGAAACGATTGCTTTGATAGAAGAGATCCATCAAAAGACCAAAACGACTATTTTGATTATTGAACATCGCTTAGAAGATGTTTTGTATCGTTCGGTTGACCGTGTGATTGTTTTTAATGAGGGAAGAGTGGTAGCAGATTTACCAGCTGATGACTTATTAAAAACAGAGATTCTAACTGAACAAGGAATTCGAGAGCCACTCTATATAACTGCAATGAAATATGCTGGTGTAGACTTAGAAACGGTTGAACAGCTGTCTAACATTGAAAAAGTTCAAGCACCAAATTTAAAAGAGCAAATGGAAAACTGGATGACCAAACAAACCAGATTTTCAGAGCAAAAAAACTTACCAGCATTATTAGAATTAGAAAAGGTGACGTACCAATATAATCAAAATAATCAGTATGTTTTAAATGAAGTTTCAGTTGCGTTTAATCGTGGAGAAATGCTTAGTATTGTTGGGAAAAATGGCGCTGGTAAATCTACCTTGAGTAAAGCTATTTGCGGATTTGTTACACCTCAATCGGGCAAAATGAGCTGGTCAGGTACCGATTTTACACTGTTTTCTATCAAAGAACGTGCGGATAAAATTGGCTTTGTTATGCAAAATCCAAATCAGATGATTTCTAAGAAAATGATTTTTGAAGAGGTTGCTCTAGGGTTGACATTAAAAGGAGTCTCAGAAGCTGAAATCAATGAGCGAGTTGAAAAAGTCTTGAAAATCTGTGGGCTACATTCGTTTCGTCATTGGCCAATTTCGGCGCTGAGCTTTGGGCAAAAAAAACGCGTTACGATTGCGGCGATTTTAGTTTTAGAACCTGAAATGATCATATTGGATGAGCCGACTGCAGGACAAGATTTTAAACATTATACTGAAATGATGACATTTTTAGAAGAGCTGAATCAAATGGGCGTCACGATTGCAATGATTACTCATGACATGCATCTGATGCTGGAGTATACAGATCGAGCGTTGGTATTATATGATGGTAAAATTATCGCTGATACAACACCAGTAAAGGTTTTAACAGATTCTGAGTTAGTAGAACGAGCTTCTTTAAAAGAAACAAGTTTATTTACTTTTGCCCAACATTTAGGGTTGGATGATCCGTTTTTATTTACAGAAAACTTTATGACGTATGATCAGGAGGTGCGTTTGAAATGAATGAACATCAGATGTTAGGCTACATTCCTGATAAGACAGTTATTCATAAGTTAAATGGAACAGCTAAACTGATTTTTCTGATTCTATTATCGATTGCTTGTATGACAACCTATGATACCCGATTTTTGATAGGTATGACCTTATTTTCACTGGTTTTATTTAAGCTATCAAATATCAAGTGGCATCAAATTTCCTTCGTTGTAAAATTTATTTTTGTTTTTTCATTATTGAATATCATTGCAGTTTACCTGTTTGCACCAGAATACGGAGTAGAATTATATCAGTCTAGAGCGGTTATTTGGGAAGGGATTGGGCGATTTACCCTGACGCAAGAGCAATTATTTTATGAGTTCAATCTAGTTCTAAAATATTTTTGTACGATTCCGTTAGTCTTGATTTTTCTGTTAACAACGAACCCAAGTGAGTTTGCTTCTAGCTTAAATCGAATCGGGGTTAGTTATAAAATAAGTTATGCTGTAGCTTTGGCAATTCGTTACATTCCAGATATTCAAGAAGATTTTGTCAATATCTCTCTGGCGCAACAAGCTCGTGGTTTTGAGATGTCTAAAAAAGGGAAACTTATGCAACGAATCAAAGGAACGGCTCAGATTGTTTTTCCTCTGATCCTTTCAAGTCTAGATCGTATTGAGACGATTAGTACAGCAATGGAGTTGCGGCGCTTTGGTGAAAAGAAAAAAAGAACCTGGTATGCACAACAACCATTTCATATTTCTGATTTTATCGTTATAGGGTTAGCTATTGTACTGACGATGGTCAGTTTTGCCTTATTCAAAGTAAATAGTGGGAGATTTTATAATCCGTTTAACTAATATTTTTTAGAGCCTGGGACATAACTCAAAAAGTTATGTTTCAGGCTCTTCGTATCCGAATAAATGGTGGGAGCAGAAGCAACCCCTTCGGAAATAAGCTGAAATTCACAAAAATTTGAAGTGCAATTTTCGTGAATTCCTTCTTATTTCTCGGGGGTAAACACTCCTGTCCCAACCTCTTTCTATTTCTTGTTTCTGACTAGACCAATTCCTTTTTCATATAAAAGTATTGACAGGTATATTCTTTATATTGTATTATTAGTGCAGTTTCTATTTGAAGTTTTGAAAAGGAGGTTAGTTATACCAATAATGGAATAGCGCCAGGCCTGATTCATCAGGTGACGAGGAGAGAGCTTATCGAAAGATTCGGCGGATGGCTCTAGGGACTGCACTCTACAAGTTGGACATAAAACATAATTGCAACGTTATAACAAAATGCCAACTACGCAGAATAGAAACCAACAAGAAACAAATCAAGAAAAGAGCAGAGACGGATAAAAAAATAGAGAGTGGTTTTAACAGGAAACGACTTAATACTTATATTTTATCCGCCAATTCCTTTTTTCTTGGTCAATGATTTAAGAAAACCGAGAAAGTAGGAAATAGATAATATGTGTGGAATTGTAGGAATTATTGGAAAAGACAATGCGACTGATATCTTAGTTCAAGGATTAGAAAAGTTAGAATACCGTGGTTACGACTCAGCAGGTATTTTTGTAACTGGAAAAAATCAAGACGATCATTTAGTAAAATCATTAGGTCGAATCGCCGATCTACAAAACAAGATCAGTCCAGAAGTTCAAGGAACTGTGGGGATCGGACACACGCGTTGGGCTACGCATGGCAAACCGAGTGAAAGAAATGCACACCCACATACATCAAGCAATCATCAGTTTATTTTAGTACACAATGGTGTGATCGAAAATTTTGAAGAAATAAAACAGGAATTTCTTCAAAATACTCCACTAGAAGGTGAAACAGATACTGAAATTGCCGTACATTTGATTGAATATTTTGCAGAATCTGGAATGACAACAAAAGAAGCCTTTAAAAAGGCACTGAATGTGATTAAAGGTTCGTATGCATTTGCATTGATTGATAAGAATGATCCAGACACGATTTATGTAGCAAAAAATAAAAGTCCATTATTAATTGGATTAGGCGATGATTTTAATGTAATCTGCAGTGATGCGATGGCAATGCTAGCTGAAACAAACCATTTTGTGGAAATTGCTGATGGGGAAACGGTTATTGTTAAAGCGGACAAAATCGAGATCGAAGATCAAAAAGGCAATTTGGTTTACCGTGAATCCTATGAAGCACAACTAGATTTAAGTGATATCGAAAAAGGAGCATACCCTTATTACATGTTGAAAGAAATAGATGACCAGCCAGCTGTTATGCGTCGAATCGTACAGGAATATACAGATACTCTTGGACGAACTGTGATCGATGAAGAAATCATTAAACAAATAACTGCTAGCGATCGTATTTATGTCATCGCATGTGGAACTAGCTATAATGCTGGCTGGGTGGGAAAAGCGATTCTCGAAAAAATGACGAACATTCCAGTTGAAGTGCATCTTTCAAGTGAGTTTGGCTATAATATGCCATTATTATCAGACAATCCATTTTTTATTTTCTTGAGTCAAAGTGGAGAAACAGCGGATAGTCGCCAAGTATTGGTGCAAACTAGTGAGTTAGGGTTACCGTCGCTTACACTAACAAATGTAGCTGGCTCTACTTTATCTAGAGAAGCCGATTACACGTTATTACTTCATGCAGGACCAGAAATTGCGGTTGCGTCAACAAAAGCTTATACGGCACAAATTGCAGTTTTAGCAGTGCTTGCTAAAGCCGTTGGCGATAGCAAAGCAAACCCGTCCTCACTTGATTTTGATATTGCTCATGAATTAAGTGTGATTGCTACAGTTATAGAATCGATCATTGCTGAAAAGATGATAATTAGTCAATTGGTAGAAGACTATTTAGCGACTACAAGAAATGCGTTTTATATCGGGCGTGGTGTAGATTACTATGTATCGATGGAAGCATCATTGAAGCTAAAAGAAATCTCATATATCCAAGCAGAAGGTTTTGCTGCTGGAGAATTAAAACATGGAACGATTGCGTTGATTGAAGAGATGACACCCGTTTTTGGCGTGATCACAGATAAAAAAACAGCGGCACATACACGTGGAAATTTAAAAGAAGTTGAAAGTCGTGGTGCTCGCAACTTTGTTATTGCTCTGTCATCATTGGCAAAAGAAACGGATCAATTCATTATACCAGATGTGCATCCATTATTGACCGCTTTAGTGAGTATCATTCCAACGCAATTGATTGCTTATTTTGCAACATTGCAAAGAGGCTATGACGTAGATAAGCCTCGTAATTTAGCCAAAAGTGTAACGGTCGAATAAAATAAAACAACAGCTGAACTTATTCTTTGGGAATAAACTCAGCTGTTGCTTTATTTTATCGGTATTGTCACGTCAAATGTTGTTCCAGTCTCTTTATCACTACGAACACTGAGTAAAAAGTGATGACGTTCAGCGATTTCCTTAGCAATTGCCAAACCCAATCCGGTACCGTCTAGTTGCTCCTTAGAACGTGCTTGGTGGAAGCGTTGAAAGATCTCTTTTTGTTCCTTTGGAGAAATATAGGAACCTGGATTATGAACACTGATGTTGATCGTATCATTTACTTTGTTCGCTTGAATCTCAATAATTGCTTTAGGTGGTGCAAACTTAATGGCATTTTCTATCAAAATAACAAACAGCTGTCGAATTCGACCATAGTCACCATTGACAACAACGGGTTCTTCTAAAGAGGTTTTAAAACACAATTGTTGTTCTTTTGGTGAAGTTTTCAAGCGGAGACTCCTCAAACTGTCTGATAAAACATCATTGATTGCAATAGGCTCCATTGTAATCGTAAATTCTGGATTTTCTAACCGAGATAATTCTAGCAAATCATTGATCAAGCGCTCTAATACGATTGATTCTGCTAATAATTGTTGGTGATATTGCTCGATCTTTTCTGGTTGCTGGATCAAACCATCATTTAAGGATTCGAGTAAGTCGCGAATGACCGTTACTGGCGTTCGCAATTCGTGAGAAATCGTGGATAAAAAATTTTTTTGTGCTTGTTCACGATTTTCCCGCTGAAATTTCGCTTCTGCTAAACGATTTTTTAAAATAGTCAATTTTCGCTCAATTGACCTATTTCATCTTTAGTCTGGATGTCTAACGATTCTTCATAATTTTCTACAACAAGCTCTTCTGTAAAATGACTCATTTTATTGATCGGGGCGATGAATTTTTTTAATAATAAAATAGAGAGCAACAGTCCGATGATCCAAGCAATCAAAATACTGATAAAGAGCAATAAATACCCCTGATTCTCTTCTTTATGAACGCTGGAGACTGCTGAATGAAGTAAAACCACAGCTAAAACAGTGCCATCGTTATTCGTGACAGGAGCACCGACTGTTACGGTTGGTTTTCCAATAAAATGACTAAAAGCATCACTATTCGTTGTTTTTCCAGCATAAACTCTTTTGATGACATCTTGCGCATTCTCAGGTAACTCACTATATTCTTTATTGTGCATACCATGACCGACGGTAATCGTATCAGCATTTTCATCAACTATCCAAATATCATCCAGTGCTAACTGATCCATGAAATGAAGGAAAGAAGAATACCCCATACCCATCTTCATGGAAGAACCAGATCCCATCATGCCATGCATAGATGAGTTACTTTCATTTGTGGTTTCTTGTTCGTCAAAATAGTCGCTTAAAGTCTCGGCGATAACTGTTGCTCGGCGTGTCATTTCTTCTGTATGGATCGTGATCGTTTGTTTAGAAAATAAAGTACTAAATGCTACACCAATTACTAATGAAAAAAGCAACAGCGTTAGAGAAAAATAAAGAATAAGTTTTCTAGTCAGCTTATTTTTCATTTTTTACCCTCAAACTTATACCCTTGGCCCTAAACCGTCGCAATTTCCCAATTTGGATGCGAGACTTCGTCTAGTTTGGCGCGCAATCGTTTAATATGAGTATCAACCGTTCTTGCATCGCCAAAGTAATCGATGCCCCATAAACTATCCAATAAGTTATCTCGAGAAAAAACTTTTTCTGGATTGGCTAAGAGTAGCCATAAAAGCTCTAATTCTCTTTTTGTTAAAATAATTTCTTGAGTGGCGATCGTTACTTTTTTTTCTTCCAAATAAACAGTCAAATTATCATAAGTCAAACGATCCATAGTATGCTGATTTTCTTCTGTTCGTTCAATTCGTCTTAAAATTGCTCGGATTCGTGCCATCACTTCACTTGGGGAAAATGGTTTCATAATATAATCATCGGCGCCAATATCTAACCCCATGATGCGATTATAGTCTTCTCCTTTGGCTGTGATCATGATGATTGGGACATTTGATGTTGCACGTATCGTTTTGCAAACACCAAATCCGTCGATTTTTGGTAGCATGACATCTAATAAAATCAATTCAATCGCATGGCTAGAAAATGCATCTAAGGCTGCTTGACCATTATCAGCTATAATTGGATTAAATCCTTCTTTTAAAACATATTCTTTGAGTACTTCTGTAATTTGTAAATGATCATCAATGATCAAAATATTTTTCATGAGAGGACCTCCTAGATTCTTCTTTTATTATAGACAATAATTACGCGTTTAGGGCATTTATTTTCGACACATATTTGACACAATTATTTATTAGACTCAAGTCAAGTTATTCAGTTAGAGCTGGACCAACGTGTCACATTTTTAATCAAGGAGGAATCAGAACATGAAAAAGAAGATGATTAGTGGATTATTTGTAGGCTTATTGATAGGTACAATGGGATTTATCACAGTGAGTGAAGCCGTAGGGCATGGTGAAGAGGATCGTATGGATTCTTATGAAATGAAGTCTAGACATGTAAGACATCGAGAGGTCATGAATAATCAATTGACCGATGAGAAGAAACAAGATCAAGTAATGTCAGAAGATGAGTATTATGGTAGAAGACAAAATCGTGATCAAAATCATATGAGGAAAACAAGAGGTAGACATCAGAGTAGAATGAATGGTTCTTGTTTGTAAAATTATAAAAATAGATAAATAAAAAAATATTCCTCCATCAGAGAGATGGAGGGAACACAAATCAAATTACACACAACCATAAAATACCATACTTCCTAATAATTCTCAAGAATTTCGATGTTTAGGAAAAAAAATGAGAATTTCTTATAAAGAAGGGATATTCTATAAATAATATGGTTGTTTTCCTAATGAAACAAGGAGTATAAATATATAATAAAAACATTGCTCACATAAAAGGAGCAATGTTTTTTGAACTGTTTATAAAACTCGTACAGCAAAGTCTGGAGCATAGGAAGCAACTGTTGCGACTTGGACAACGTCGCCAGGAACGGGTGCATGGATATAAGAACCATCGCCTGTTGAAATTCCTACGTGATAGGTCCCACCGTGACTTCCCCAAAAGACTAAGTCGCCAGCTTGAGCTTCTGCAACTGAAATTGTCGTTCCAGCAGATTCTTGATCAGCGGTTGTACGACCTAAAGCATGCCCAGCAGCAGCAAAAGCAACTTGAACTAAACCAGAACAGTCGAAGGAATCAGGACCCGCAGCACCATATACATAAGGTTTACCTAAATGTGTTTTGGCCGAGTTAATAACCATTGAACGAGCATCTGTTTTTTTTGCTTGTTCTTCCTGTTGTTTTTTAGCCTGAGTGATTTTTTCTGTTAATTGGGATTCTTGTTTAACTGTTTCAGCCTGTTTTTTTGTAATGTCTTCTGTATTTGTTTTTAAGAGAGCTTGTTGTTGTTTTAATTCAGTTAATTGTTCTTTTTTCTCAACTATCGGGTTATTTTGGATAGGAACAGGTGAAAAAGTTGTTGTGAGTGTTACGTTCTGATCTTTAGTTGATTTTGTTGTTTCAGAGATGGCTGTAACAGATTCAATTTCTTCTAGCTGTTCAAGACTGATTTGGATTTTTTTCATTTTTTGCTCTAAGTTAGAAAGCTGAATCGTTTGTTTGCTTTTTTTATCTGAAAAATATTGTTTATCCACTTTTAACTGGGATAGTTTTTGTGAAGCTTCTGTAATGATTTTATCTGGGGGAGTTGGCTGTGTAGAGGTTGCAAAAGCTTGATTACCTATTACTAAACTAGCAGCAACGGTCAAGCCGCTTAAAAATAATTTGGTTATAATTATCTGTGTTTTCAAAAAAACGCTCCTCAAGTATTTATGTTAGTTGATCTATTTATAACTAAAGTGTATTCATTTTATTATTTTAAGACCAGTTAATATTTAAACACAGCTTCTTTATAATGTCTGTAAAAGATAGGTTAAATATTTGTTTCTTGGGTTACAAAAAAGGATCATTTATTTCAAAATGACGAATCATTGTAATATAGCTGAGGTTAGATTTATAGACTATCTTTTTTTCTGATTTTGATTTAAACTAGTGAAGAACGGAGGAGCGGTAATGAAAAAAGAATCAGTATTTGAGGTAACACATCAGTCAATTTTAGAAACTGCGAAGGATCTTTTTTTAACGAACGGATACAAAAATACTTCTACTCGTGATATTGCTAAAGCTGCAAATATTACACAACCAGCATTGTATTATCATTTTTCTAATAAAGAAATTCTATTTATTGAGATTAATAAACAAATTGGTATTCAGTTAAAAAGTGCAATCGAACAGATTCATGAAGAACAAGATACCATCGAAAATCAATTGATTAAATGCACCAATGCTCTGTTAACTGTCTATCATAGAGATATTTTTTCTTTTATCCATCAAAGTGCAGCAGAAATGGAACAAGCAAATAAACAGCAGCTATTTTATATATTGAATGATTATTATCTAGTTCCATTACAGACTATTTTTGAATCGAGTCAAGAGCCATTAAACAGCAGTGTGTCTTCAAAAAAGGCAGCTCAATTTTATCTGATGAGTTTGTCATTGTTATTTTCAACGATTCATCAGCTTTCTACAGAAAAAGAGCGCTCAGCGCAAATTTCTGAGTTAATGGATATGGTATTACATGGTGTTTTATCTTGAGGAATTAAATTGTTTTTTTATCATATGATAAAAAACGTTGTTTAATTCTTTTTTTCGTGTTAAAATTTTTATCAAGTGATAAAAAACTGTTTATTTTTTTAGCTGTTTTTTTATCGATTGATAAAAAAGAGGTGGAATCAATGTTTTTAGGTTTAGAAGAAATGAAGTATTTTAAGCTTAGGTATACGTTAGTGGTTGGTGTCATTGTGTTAGTTGCTTATGTTGCATTTATGTTGTCGGGGTTAGCTAATGGACTTGCCCAAGGGGTTCGTCAAGGCGTAGATCAGTGGGAGGCAACAAGTATTATTCTATCTGGCGATGCTAACAAAAGCTTGAACGCATCAAGTTTAGTAATGGATGATTTAACACACGTAAAGGCTCAAAATGTAGAACCGCTTGGACAATATGCTGGAGCGTTAAACAAGGTTGGTAAAAACAAAGAAGCCGACAAAATCAATATTTCTCTTTTTGGCGTAGCTGAGAATAGTTCAATCAAACCTAAATTGGTTGAAGGGCGTTACTTTGAAAATGCTGGAGAAATTATTATTCCACAAAATTTAGTGGATAAAGGAATCAAACTGGGCGATGCTGTAAAAATCGGAAAACTTGATAAAGAGTTGAAGGTGGTTGGGATTACGAAACAAAATAGTTTCAGTATTGTTCCGTTAATTTATACATCCCTTGATCAATGGCAAGAGCTTAAATTTAGTAAAATCATCGAAGGTGCTCAAGCACCAATCAATGGCATCGTTGTTCGTAAAACGCCAACAAATAAGATCAAACTAGAAACAACTGATGATCATTTGGTAAAATACGGTATTGAAGAATTTATTCAAAAACTACCTGGATACAGCGAACAGAACCTGACACTCAATGCGATGATCTATTTCTTATTTGTCATCACCGCTGCGATTATTGGTATCTTTATCTATGTAATGACCTTGCAAAAAACGAGTTTATTTGGTGTTATGAAAGCACAAGGAATTTCAAATGGTTATATTATTAAATCAATCATTGCTCAAACCTTTATTTTAGGTGTGATTGGCGTTTTGATCGGTGTCATCTTGACGTTATTGACAAACCTTGTCTTACCATCTGCTATGCCGTTTGAATTGGATAGTACAAACTTACTCGTTTACAGTATCGTATTGATTATCGTTGCGGTCTTAGGCGGCGTTTTCTCCATTCGGACAGTGACACATGTCGATCCAATGAAAGCGATAGGAGGCTAAGAAAATGACTGATATTTTAGTAATGGATGATATTCGAAAAACATTTGGAAAAGGTCATGCAAAAGTGGAAGCGTTGAAAGGAATCAATTTAAGTGTTAAAGCTGGAGAATTTGTCAGTATTATTGGTCCCTCTGGCTCTGGAAAAAGTACATTCTTAACCATTGCAGGCGGACTACAGTCACCTACAACAGGTAAGATCGTGATTAACGGAAAAGATTTTACTCATCTGAGTGAGAAGAAACGCTCACGATTACGTTTTGAAGAAATTGGCTTTATTTTACAGGCATCTAATTTGATTCCATTTTTAACTGTAGGAAATCAATTTACACTAGTCGATAAAATCGAAAAGAAAAAAACAGAGACTCAGCGCATCAATGACTTATTAGCTTCTTTGGATATTGCTGATTTGATCAATAAATTTCCAAGAGATCTTTCGGGCGGTGAACGTCAACGAGTAGCAATTGCTCGAGCATTGTTTAACGAACCGAGTTTGATTTTAGCGGATGAACCAACTGCTAGCTTAGACACAGAACACGCATATGAAGTGGTAAAAATTTTAGCAAAAGAAGCACATGAAAAGCAAAAAGCAACGATCATGGTCACACACGATCCAAGAATGATTGAGTGGAGCGATAGTGTTTACCGTATTGAAGATGGCAACTTGATAAAAGAGTAAAAAAAAGAAGAAGGGAAATAAACAAAAAAAGTTTATTTTCCTTCTTCTTAATTTTAAGTGTTATAAAATATGATTTTAGGTTATGATAATAGAGGAGAAAAGTAAATGGGTGGAAATACATGCAGTTGGCTAAAAAATAAAACTATACAGAAGAAAGTGAGGCAGTACAATGGATAATCGAGTAGAGGTAATGACGTTTTCGCAATTGAGGCAACTTGTAGCAGAGTTGGATGCAAATAGCGCAATTAAGGATGATACCAAAGTATTTATTGATACTGGGTGGGATAGTGTTCAAGAAGTTGAACCAAATGCTTTTCATGTTGAAGAAATTATGGAATTTAAAGTACAAGATGAGCTGACAAAAGACTTTTATGTTGGGTATACTTTGAGCGAAAAAGCAGAACGAATGCAAGCTCAGGGTCAACCAGAAACAGCTGTCATCATCAGAAATTTATATTAACAGTCAGTTGTTTTAATAGGGTTTGTTAAGAAAATTTTTTCCTTTTTAAACGATACACACTATTTCTTTTGTTAATAGAGTTTATGTAGATAAATACTATGTTATAAGAAATAATTATTAGGAAGGTGGTGTTTCTTTTGACAAATAAAATTCCATTTCCAAAGAACTATGAACGATTTATTGAGCTAGGACAAGAAGCGGCCAAAGAAAATAATTTACTCGAAGCAGTATACTATTATGAGCAGGCATATGCCATTTGGCAAGACTTTCCACTAAATTTGGTATTGGTAAATATGTATTTAGAAACAGGTGAAAATGAGCAAGCATTATCTTTAGCATCAGAAATGAAAGAAAAATATTTTGCTTACTTAGATTATCTAGAACTCTATATTCAAATTTTAATTCAGAATCACCTATTCATTCAAGCACATAGCATTATCAATGAGCGAATTTTGATGGAACAAAGTGGTGAAATGAGAAAATTGATTTCTTTGAAGAAAAAAATTCGTCATGTTGAGCTTATGTATCGGAATTTTGAGGTTAGTAAAATCAAAGAATTAAAAGAAGAGTTAGAAGATCTTAATACACAGAACTACTATGAACAATTGGGGTTAGTCAAAAAAGCGGGTCAACTACCTCAAGATGAATTTATTGCGATTGGTAAAAAAATTTTATTGGATGGGCGAATACATAATTTAGTTCGGTCTTGGATTCTTGAAGAACTTGTAAGTCTCCATGTTAAAGAAGAAATTGAATTTCTGTGGAGAGATAATAAGAAATATACCGTTATTCCAGCCTCGATAGGCGGACCGTTGGACTCTGCTGCATATCAAAGGATTTTATTATTTTTAGAAAAAGAGTTGATCAATGATGATCTTATTTTGCTCGTAGATGTCTTAGAAGAAATCAGATTGCATTTTGCCTTATTATATCCTTTGGCAGATGACATTATCGAAAATCCCAAATTATGGGCAATTAGTTATATTATTTCATATAACCATTCGATTGCTCAAAAATTTCAAATAGATGGAAAGCGCACAGAAATCGAAAAAATTCAGAAAATCCAAAGCAAGATCCGTTTTGAATTGGAGACGATGGTTTTATAAAGTTGAAAAAGGAGGCGAAACAAAGCGGATCTTCAGTTTTGTTCGTTCTCCTTTTTTAGCAGAAATTAGATATATAATCACGGTTTAGATTTGTGGGTCAGAAATAATAGCAGAATGAATGAGAGTAAGTAATATAGAAAAATTCCTCCTTGAATAAAAGTGATGACTAAAAATAAAAGCGGATAATCAATCGTTGTGAGCTGGTTAAAATAACGAGTGAGAAAAAATTCTGTGAGCGCTAAAAAAATGGAAAGAACCAAAAGTCTCATGTGACGCTGACTCAATACTATCAACTGCCTAACTATAATATTTTCGAAAACTTATAATAACATAAAAAACAATGTTTTTTTATCAAGTTTTAATGTAAATCGATAGATAAATGAGAAAATATATTGACTGTTAGGAAATACATTCTTATTGTGAAAAAACTTAAATTAAATAAAAAAACATTACAAAAATTGTAATGTTGGAGTGGAAAATATCTTAATGATCAAATAAGTTATGACTACATCTGATTTTAAATTATGCTATAATTCTTTATATAGCACTTTATTAATAAGTAAAATGACGCGCCCTGAGGGAATCGAACCCCCGTCTCAAGAACCGGAATCTTACGTGATATCCACTACACTAAGGGCGCAAGCACGTTTACTAGTTTAGCTGATAATTTGATAAATTACAAGGGGAAGGACCAAAAAAATGAAATTTGAACAACATTTATCACAACAACAAAAACAAGTCCAAAAACTTGCAATGACCCAACAATTACAGCAATCGATACAGATTTTACAATACAATTCAGAGGAACTTTTTGCATATATAGAGGCCAAAGCATTAGAAAACCCATTGATCGATATTCAAACAGAAACAAATTATAGTGATTTTTCGAGTGTGGGCAGTCGCACATACACAAATGAAGAAAACAATTATTTGAATCAGATTCCTGATAACCATACTTCGCTTTTTGAATATTTGATCGATCAGATCCATTTGAATTATCGTGATACTTATTTACGAACGCTAGTATTGTTTTTAGTTGAATATATTGATTTAAATGGGTACTTGATGATCGACTTAGATGAGGCGAGTTTAAAAACAGGCGCAACGGCAATTGAAATGCTTGATGCTTTAACCCTGATCCAACAGTTGGATCCAGCGGGTGTTGGTGCCAGAGATTTGCGTGAGTGTCTATTGTTACAAGTTGAGCGAGATGATACAGCACCAGAGCTAGCCTATATTGTCATTGAAGAAGAATTTGATCATTTGGCGAATCGAAAATGGGGACTGATTGCCAAAAAATTTGATGTTGCATTATCAGAAATCCAAACGATTTTCGATTACATTCAGACTTTAACACCCGCACCGGGCAGTATTTTTGAATCGACATCAGGCTTATATATTCGTCCAGATTTGACCGTAAGAATCAAAGAAAATCAATTAACGGTTCTTTCTAATAAAACGGGTACGCCAACACTTCAATTTCAGCAAGCGTACTTTGAACGGATGGAAGCGACAGACGATAAAGAAGTGCAAGAGTATATTAAGGAAAAGAAAAATGAATTTGAATGGTTGTCAAAAACGATTGTTCAACGTGGAGATACGATTTTAAGAGTGGGTACAGAGATCGTCCAACGTCAGCAAGAGTTCTTTTTTAAAGAAGATCGTCCATTGAAACCGATGACATTAAAGGAAATTGCAGAAGTTTTAGAGATTCATGAGTCTACAGTTAGTCGTACAGTGAATGGTAAATATTTAGAAACAGAGTTCGGCGTTTTTGAGCTTCGTTCTTTTTTCTCACATGGTCTGTCAAATGATAGTACAGGAGAAGAAACATCAACTAGCAGTATCAAAAAACAACTACAATCTTTAGTAGATAATGAAAACAAAGCTAAACCACTCTCTGATCAAAAACTAGTAGATTTATTAAAAGAGCAAGAAATCGAAATTTCTCGCCGAACGGTTACCAAATACCGAGAAGCTTTAGGTATTCCTGCTTCGTCTAAACGAAAACGATATGATGATTAAAAAAGTGAGGCTAGGACAGAAGCGTTTAATCCCGAGAAATAAGAAGGAATTCATGAAAATTGCTTTCCAAATTTTTGTGAATTTCGGCTTATTTCCGAAGGGATTGCTTCTGCTCCCGCCGTTTATCCGTATTTAGGGTGTGAAACAAAAGTGTTTTTTACTTTTGTCCCACACCCACTTTTTTTGCATGGATCAAGGCTGCCAGATTAAGTGTTCAGAAGGTAATCCTTCTTCGATTCCTTGCCAGACAGAGACAAAGTGATTTTTTTCTAAAAGGTGTTTTGATGCACCATTTTTAGGGTCGATTATAGCGTAAATAGTAGCTTGCGATAGCTGCTCTGATTGTCTTACTAAGTTTAACAAATGAGTTATTATTTTTGTCGCATAACCTTTTCCCCAGTGTTCAGGTAAAATCATGTAACCGATCTCGATTTTATTTCCTCCATCCCAAGACAATTTACCAAAGCCGATATAAGTAGCTTGATCAAAGATTTTATAGTAGCCTGTTTGATCATGATGGCTGGCATTATATGCTAAGATTTTTTTGAAGTTCTCAATCGCTT
Source organism: Enterococcus sp. 7E2_DIV0204 (assembly GCF_002140855.1). Lineage (NCBI taxonomy): Bacteria > Bacillati > Bacillota > Bacilli > Lactobacillales > Enterococcaceae > Enterococcus > Enterococcus sp. 7E2_DIV0204. The sequence continues at coordinate 406,052 of NZ_NGKY01000001.1, read as the reverse complement.
CATTTTCTGGTTCTGTTTTTTCAGTAATATAACGCATGACACGGATATCTTGAGTCAGAATAGAGTAAAGCTGCTGGTCATTTTTTTGATAGAATTCAACATTTAATTTTTTATGAGTGGGCATTTATTTTCACCTGTTTTCTACAAAGTGTAGCTGATCAATTTAAATAAAAAAAACTATATCCCTTATTAGCTAAAGGTATAGTTTTTTAAGAGCCACCTGACGGATTCGAACCGTCGACCCCCACCTTACCATGGTGGTGCTCTACCAGCTGAGCTAAGGCGGCAATAATAGTAATACAGATAACAGATTACCGTAGAAAGTAAGGTTTGTCAATAGATTTCCGTTTGTGAGAGTGATTGACATCGTTTCATAAATTGTTATATAACTATTAGTTGATTTTATCCTTTATTAGTAAAAATTTTATTGACACTAGTCAACAATTCTTGCTAAACTGAAACAAAGGGGAGATGATAAATATGTTTATTGTTTGGGGTAGTAAAGGATTTGAACAAGATTTAGGGGATACGGTGATTCAATGTGACTGTAGCCATTGTAACAACGAAGTGGTTATGCAAGGAAAACAAATCGGACGAAAATTCACGTTATTTTGGATTCCGCTTTTTACAACATCATCTAGTCATTATCTACTATGTCCAATTTGCGGATATGGTAAAGAGTTATCTAAGGATGTTTTGACGCAATACCTAGTTAGTACTGCTGAAACAATCACCGAATAAAAAAATTAAAAAAAGATTTGACATGGAATTTATTTTCCAGTAGAATACAACGTAACAACAAATGAATAACAGTCCGTTGAAGAGAAGAGTAAATTTGGACGTGCTTCACAAGAGAGTCTCGGTTGGTGAAAAGAGATAAGCGCATAAGAATTGAAGATGGCCTCATGAGGACAAGCTGTTGATAAGTAAGCAGCTTCGGGAAAGCTCCCGTTATCAAAGCGACAAGTTATAAGACTTGGTCTAAGAAAAGTAATGAGGATTACTTTTAAAAAAAAGGTGGTACCGCGATTATTCGCCCTTTACTAGCATAAGCTGGTAGAGGGCTTTTTGTATGTTGAATAATACAAGACTGACGAAGGAAGTATTGATCCTTCAAACAACTAAATCAAATAAATAAAGCAATGAGATGGAAAGTACAGATGAAACGATATCTAACAGAGAGCTTGGGTAGCTGAAAACAAGCGGTAAACGACATCTAGAAAATGGCCATTGAGCAGCGCTTCGAGTGAATCATTCATAAGACAGCGACGGATGTACCCGTTATAGTACTAGAGTATAAGTGATCACGGATCGCTGTACTTGATGAGGATATCTATGTGAGTGGATATCAAATAGAGGTGGTAGCACGCAAAAGCGTCCTCAAATGTATAGTTTTATACATTTGAGGATGCTTTTTTCTTTTTATAACTAACCATAATGGAGGGATGATAAGATGAAGAAAAAGTTAATCAGTCTAGTGTTGATCGTAACAGGGATTGTTGGAATTGCAGCGTGTGGTAAGAATGATAAGGTAGCATCAGATCAAGACAAAGCAGCACCAATTGTTCGAGTTGGAACCTCACCTGGTCCGTATAGCGAATTATTCTTAGAAGCGGTTAAACCGATTCTAGAAAAGGAAGGCTATCAAATAGAACAAACTGAATTTACAGAATTGATTCAAGCTGACGTAGCATTAACAGAAGGGGCCATTGATTTAAATGTAGATCAGCACACAGCTTATCTAAACAATTTTAACGAGAATAAAGGAACACACTTAGTGGGAATCACACCAATTCCTACTGTCCCGGCCGGGCTGTTTCCAGGAAAGAAACGTACATTAAATGACATAAAAACAGGAGACAAAATCGGGATTCCAGATGATGCTTCAAATACAGCACGAGCGTTTAACCTACTGCAAAAAGCTGGCTGGATCGAATTAAAAGCAGGTGTTGATCCAGTTAAAGCGACTAAAGAAGATATTGTGAGCAATCCAAAAAATCTGGAACTGATTCAAATGTCATCCGCTCAAATACCTCGAAGTTTAGCAGATTTAGATTTTGCTGTAATACCAGGAAGTATTGTTTATAGTGCCAAGCTAGATCCTAAAGATAGTTTACTCTCAGAAGATGTGTTAAAAGAATACGAATTAGTTGCAACAATTGATGAAAAAAATTCAAAAAGCGACTGGGCCCAAGCGGTGATAAAAGCGTATCATTCCGATGCGTTTAAAAAATATTTGAACGAACATAATCAAGGGAATTATTGGTTTATTCCAAAAGAACTACAGGAGGAACAAAAATGATCGAATTAAAAAATATAGATGTCACTTTTTATCAAAAAAAACAGCAAATCGATGCAGTAAGAAATGTCACCTTAACCATTGAAAAAGAAGATGTATTCGGAATTGTCGGTTATTCAGGAGCTGGCAAAAGTACCTTGGTGCGGGTAATCAACTTACTGCAGCGACCAACATCGGGTGAAGTCATTATCAACAATCAAAATATTTTAGGCTTTTCACCGAAAGAACTAAGAGCACAACGTAAAAAAATCGGGATGATTTTCCAGCACTTTAATCTGATGAAGGAGCGAACGATTTTTGCTAATGTTGATTTTTCACTAAAGTATTCTGGTTTATCCAAAGAACAGCGAAAAGAAAAAATCGAGCGTTTGCTTGATCTAGTAGGTCTTTCAGAGAAAAAAGATGCCTACCCTAGCCAGTTATCTGGTGGACAGAAGCAGCGCGTAGCGATTGCTAGAGCTTTAGCAAATGATCCAGAAATTTTATTGTGCGATGAAGCAACGAGTGCATTAGATCCAAAAACGACGATTCAGATTTTAGAGTTATTAAAGAAATTAAATAAAGAACTCGGCTTAACAATTGTTTTGATCACGCATGAAATGCAAGTCGTAAAAGAAATTTGTAACAAAGTAGCTGTGATGGAAGATGGACAAGTGATTGAACAAAATGATATTGTTTCGATTTTCAGCCAACCAAAAGAAGCCTTGACGAAGGACTTTATCCGAACAGCGACACATATTGACCAAGCCTTGGAGACGATTATTCAACATCCTAGTTTGACTGATTTGGGTGGGAATGAAGTGTTGGTAGAAATTTCTTATGTAGGGGAACAAACGAGTGAACCATTGATTGCACAGCTGTATAGCAAATACCATGTTGTGACGAATATTTTGTACGGTAATGTAGAAATCTTGCAGCAAGTGCCAATTGGCAATTTGATCGTGATTCTTTCGGGAGAAGAAACACAACGAGAAAAAGCAATAGACTTTTTACAACAACAAGGGGTAAAAATCAAAATCTTGAAAACAAGTGAATCAAAAGAAAATGTTATCCCATTACATGTTATCTAAAGTGAGAAAGTAGAAGGAGTGACTTATATGCAGGAATTTTTACAACAGTATTTTCCAAATGTCCTATTACTAAAACAGGAATTTATTGATAGCACGATCGAAACATTATATATGGTCTTTTGGACAGCCATTATCGCAGGAATTTTAGGCACATTACTTGGGGTTGTGTTAGTAGCAACAGGGCCTGAGGGGATTTTAAAAAACAGTGTGCTTTATAATATTTTAGAAAAAATCATCAATGTTTGTAGATCCATCCCTTTTATCATCATGCTGGCATTGATTCAGCCGATCACTCGTTTTTTAACAGGAACAACGATTGGGACAACGGCGGCTTTAGTGCCACTGGTGATAGGAGTGATTCCATTTTTTGCACGTCAGATTGAAAATGCGTTATTAGAAGTTGATCCAGGTGTTGTTGAAGCAGCAGAATCAATGGGAACTAGTCCTTTAGGAATTATTTTTAGAGTGTATTTAATTGAAGGATTACCAAGTATCATTCGAGTGTCATCCGTTACAATCATCAATTTGATTGGTTTGACCGCAATGGCTGGTGCAATTGGTGCAGGTGGCTTAGGTAACTTAGCAATCACCAGAGGCTATAATCGTTTTCAGACAGATGTTACGATCGTTGCAACACTGATCATCTTAGTGTTCGTTTTTGCTAGTCAGTTTATCAGTAATACATTGATCAAGAGAACATCACATTAAAAAAAACAAATAGGAGAAATGAGGAAAATTAAATGAAAAAGACAATTAAAATTATCGGATTAGCGTTAACAATTGGGTTTGTATTAGCAGGATGTTCTGCTGGAAGTGCTAAAAGCGACAAGAATGAAGTGGTTAAATTAGGCGTAGTGGGTGCTAACAATGAAGTTTTAGAATCAGTTAAAGAACGTCTAAAAGATGAAGGCATCGATTTACAGCTTGTAGAGTTTTCTGATTATACCCAACCGAATGCGGCATTAGCCGAAAAAGAGATCGACTTAAATTCGTTCCAACATCAAATTTTCTTGGATAACTATAATGCAGAACACAAAACAGATCTTGTGTCGATCGGAAATACGGTTAGTGCACCATTAGGGATTTATTCATCTAAAATTAAAGATGTCAAAGAATTAAAAACGGGTGCTGAAATCGCAATTCCAAATGATGCTACAAATGGTGGACGGGCATTATTGCTATTACAAAGTGCTGGGTTGATCAAAGTAGATCCTGCTAAGAAACAAACTCCGACAGTAAGTGATGTCACTGAAAACAAATTAAACTTAAAAATCACAGAATTAGATGCTTCTCAAACAGCTAGAGCGTTGCAAGATATTGATGCTTCTGTGATCAATAGCGGAATGGCTGTCGATGCTGGGTTTGTCCCAACGAAAGATGCGATTTTCTTAGAGCCTGTGGATGAAACATCAAAACCGTATGTCAATATCATTGTTGCTCGTGAAGCGGACAAAGACAATAAAACGTACAATAAAGTAGTTGACACGTATCAACAAGAAGAAACGAAAAAAGTGATCGAAGAAACATCAAAAGGATCAAGTATCCCAGCTTGGGAAACATTTGGTAGAAAATAAGAGGAGGACGAATCAATGACGACAGTGACAAAACAATCGATTCAAGAAGAAATTCAACAAAATGCTGATGAAGTGATCGCACTTAGACGTCACTTTCATCAATATCCAGAAGCTAGTTTGAAAGAATTTGAAACAATCAAACGAATCAAAGAAGAGCTAAACAAGCTGACTATTCCTTTTGAAGCAGTCGGTGAAACTGGTGTATTGGCTACGATAAAAGGAGAAAAAGGTTCTGGTAAGACAATCATTTTAAGAGCGGATATTGATGCGTTAGAATTAGAAGATGCCACAGGCAAAGCCTATCAATCTAAAAATCCCGGATTAAATCATGCTTGTGGTCATGACGGACATGCTGCAGCGTTATTGGGAGCAGCTAAAGTGTTGAAAAGCCATGAAGCAGATTTTGCTGGTACAATCCAATTAGCCTTTCAACCTGCCGAGGAAATCGGAGCTGGGGCTTGTCAGTTTGTCGATGGCGGCTTTGTCGAGAACATCGATCAGGTTTTTGGGATCCACTTAGATTCAAGCGTTCCTGTCGGGAAATTGGTAGCAACGAAAGGTGCCACAAATGCTTCTTGTGATATTTTTAAAATTGAAGTGGAAGGACTCAGCAGTCATGTAGCGCAGCCAAATGTGGGACGAGATGCTGTTTTGGCCGCTGCAAGTATTGTTGTCGAGTTACAGAAAATCGCTGCAAGAGAAGTTAGCCCATTAGATCCAGTTGTAGTCGGAATTGGTGTACTGGATGCTGGAACGAGATATAATATTGTTGCGAATCATGCGAGAATTGAAGGAACGGTGCGAGCATTCAGCCATGAAACGCGGGCCTTTGTCTTACAGCGTGTCGAAGAAATCGCCAATCAAATTGCTGAAGCACATCGCACAAAAATTGCCTCATTCCATATTCATGATGCAGCAGGTCCTTTGATCAATGATGATACAGCAACTGAACTAGCACAGGCAGTCGCTGCTGAAATTGTTGGCAAAGAAAACGTTGTGACAGATCATACCAAGAGTCTAGGCGCAGATGATTTTGCTGACTTTTTACTTAAAGCACCCGGTGTTTATGGACGTGTTGGTACACGAAATTTAGAGAATCCAGCAACGCAATATGGCCATCATCATGAAAAGTTTGATATTGATGAAACAGGCTTGGCTTTGGCAACAGAATTTCATGTTCGCTATGCATTGACGTATTTAAATTCGATTGATTAATCATGAATAAAAGCATACGGCTTGAAGTTTAATAGCGAACTTCAAGCTGTATGCTTTTTTATTTTTACTTGAAAGAAAAGAACTTACTTAGTAATATTCTTGCTTTTCAAAGCAATTATGGTAAACTATTTTTGTAAAGAAAGGTGATTAAGAATGTTTTTTCTTTCAGATAAATTTGTGAAAAGAAGCAGCTCCCAACATATGAATGTGATGAAGCATTGTTGTGGAGCCTAATAGAATGAACGCTTCATCGTCTAAATGTATACTAAATTTTTTGTGGCTAAGATGTAGTCTTATTTAGTTTTACTTTTGACGATGATCATGATTTTTATAGCGCTGATCAAAGGACAACGTGTTTCGTACGTTGTCCTTTGTTGATACTAACAAGGGATAAGTAGGTGGACCTATTTGATCGCTTGTTTTTTTGTCTGAATAAACAAAGACCTTTCAAATCAACGTGCGAGAACGTTGTGTAAAGCAATGTTAATTTTTGAAGAAAAACAAATGATTACTGCAATTTACAATAAACTAGAAGCAAAGACAGTGAAAAACACCTTTGCGAGAATGGAAAAGAGGACGTAAACATGAGTTTATTAACAATCGAACACCTAACCCAACGTTTTGGTGAAAAAATTCTGTATGAAGATGCATCACTTCGTGTCAATAAAGGGGACCACATGGGTCTAACTGGACAAAATGGCGTAGGAAAATCAACCTTAGTCAAAATTTTAACAGGTGAAATTTTAGCTGATGATGGTAGTATTACGTGGCAAAACAAAACCAAAATCGGTTATTTGGACCAGTATGTGGAAGTAATCGGAAATAGTACGATCAATGCGTTTTTACACCAAGCATACACGCCACTATATGAAATCGAAAATAAAATCAATGAATTATATGCAAAATATAGTAAGACCGGTGAAGATAAATTACTAGAACGAGCAGGAAATTTACAAACACAGTTAGACGAAAGTGATTTTTATCAAATTGATACGATCATCAATGATTTGGCTAATGGTCTAGGAATAGAAGCAATTGGCTTAGATCGACCAATGAATGAACTAAGTGGAGGGCAAAGATCAAAGGTCATTCTAGCAAAACTTCTTTTAGAAGAGCCGGATGTTTTATTATTGGATGAACCAACAAACTATTTGGATGATATGCATATTCAATGGCTCATCAATTACTTGAACAATTTTAATGGCACGTTTATTTTGGTTTCTCATGATTACCATTTTTTAAATGCTGTCACAAATTGTATTTGCGATATTGAATTTGGTAAATTGACAAGATATACAGGAAATGTTGAAAAATCTTTTGCACAAAAGGAACAAAACAAAGAAAGTTACTTAAAACAATATCATGCGCAACAAGCAAAAATTGAAAAAGCCGAAGCGTATATTCGTAAATACAAAGCTGGAAATCGTGCTACCATGGCGAAAAGTCGCCAGAAACAATTGGATCGAGTGGAGCGAATGGCTCCTCCAGGCAGCTTGATGAAACCACAAATCCAATTTCCGTATCAACCGATCGTGGCAAGCTTGGCTTTGATTACAGATGAATTAGTCATTGGGTACACGAAGCCATTACTAGCACCAATCAATCTGTCTGTTCATAGTGGTGAAAAAGTAGCAATCAAAGGGTTTAACGGTATTGGAAAATCAACATTAATTAAAACATTAACAGGCAAGATCAACCCAATTAATGGTGAATATCAATATCCAGCCAATACTAAAATTGCTTATTTTTCCCAAGATTTGACGTGGGAAAATGATTACTTGACGCCACTTACTTATTTAAGTGATTGTTCCCCTAAAAAAACAGTCAAAGAAATTAGGACTTACCTAGCTAAATGTGGTTTACCAGATAAGCTGGTGAATCAGCATTTACGTTTATTAAGTGGGGGAGAGCAGACAAAAGTAAAACTCTGTGAGCTAACCATGGATTCAAGTAACCTTATTTTCTTGGATGAACCAACAAATCACATTGATGCGGTTGCCAAAGAAAGCTTACGTCAAGCGATCCAGCAATTTCAAGGTACGATCGTGATTGTTTCTCATGAGGAGGAATTTTATACAGATATTACAGATCGTGTGATCGATATTGAGGAAATGATTTAATTAAAAAATAGCTTCTGACATGTTTTAATCTGTCAGAAGCTATTTTCTATTTCATCAATCCATCATGGATCTTATCTAAATTCCATTTCATCATAGCGAAATAACTATCACCATCTTCACCTTTTTTCGCAATGGAGTCAGTGAAAATCGTGCTATAAATCGGTAAATCAGTTTCTTTTGAAACTCTTTCCATACTACGTTTGTCGACGCTTGTTTCAACAAATAAAACAGGAACTTTTGTTTTATGGATTTGATCGATGATTTGTTTCATTTGATCAGGCGTTCCTTGGCTTTCAGTATTGATTTCCCAAATGTAAGCAGCAGTTAATCCATATGCTTTAGAGAAATATTTAAAAGCACCTTCACTGGTGACCAGTAATTTTTGGTTGTCTGGAATATCAGCAAATTTTTCTTTTGCTTCTTTGTCTAAAGTTGAGAGTTTATCAATATATTCTTTGGCATTTTTTTCGTATGTTTCTTTATTTTTAGGATCTTTTTTACTCAATGTATCTCGAATCGATTCAACATAAGAAATGCCATTTTGAATATCTAACCAAGCATGTGGATCTTGTTCATTTTCTTGTCCGGCACTGGTTAAATACATCGGTTTGACATTTTTACTAACTGAGAAGAAGTCTTGATCTTCTTTTTTCTTGGCTGTTTCCATTAATTTATTGAACCAGCCATTTCCGCCGGTCTCTAAGTTTAAACCATTAAAGAATAAAACGTCAGCTTCCGAAGCTTTAGCAACATCTTCTGGTAGTGGCTCATATTCATGGGGATCGGTTCCAACAGGGACGATACTGTGCAAATTGACTAAGTCTTTTCCGACATTATCCACCATATCAGCAAGAATCGAGTTTGTCGCAACAACATTGATCTTTTCTTGGTCTGATGTACTAGCAGATTTAGATTGACAAGCAGCAAGTAAAAAGAGACTGGCTAAAGCAGTGATAAAAAGTATTTTTTTCTTCATAAGATTGGTTCCTCCGTTTTCTGTTTATTGACAAAAAATAATCCTTTTCTTGGTGAAAATAGAAATGCTAAAATGAAAAACGCTGCTGCTGTTAAAACGATTGTTGCGCCAGAGGCTAAGTTATAGGAATAACTAAAAAATAACCCGATGATCGAACTTAATATGCCAAAGAGAGACGCTAAAGCAATCATCGAAGGCAAATGATTTGTCAGTAGGTAAGCTGTGGCCGCTGGTGTGATCAACATTGCAATCACCAAAATCGTTCCGACTGTTTGTAAGGATGAAACAGCAACTAAGGTTAATAAAAACATCAAAGCATAATGGAAAAATTGAACATTTAAGCCGTAAGCTTGAGCCATGGTTGGATCAAAAGAAGTAATTTGTAACTCTTTGTAGAATAATCCGACAAAGATCAGTACAATAACGCCAACGACTGCCGTAATTAAAATATCTGAATCGCGAACGGCTAAAACATTTCCGAATAAAATGTGATAAAGGTCAGTTGAACTTTTGGCGAATGAAATCATGATAATACCTAATGCAAAAAATGAACTGAAGACAACGCCAATAGCAGTGTCATTTTTTAACTGACTTTTTTGCGTAATAAAGCCGATTAATAATGCAGCTAAAATCCCAAAAATCGAAGCACCGAAAATATAGTTAACACCAAACATATAAGAGGCAGCCACTCCAGGCAATACAGCATGAGAAATCGCATCGCCCATCAAAGACATTCCTCGTAATACAATAAATGAACCAATGATTCCCGAAACCAATCCAACAATGATCGACGTAATCAACGCGTTTTGTAAAAATTGGTAACGAACCAAACCATCAACAAAATTTGCAATCATGCATCAGCCACTCCTTTGATTATAATATCGCCCATTGTTTCACCATAAGCCAATTGAATATTTTTGTTTGTAAAGGTTGTTACAACTGGCCCACATGCGATGAGTTCTTTCTTTAAAATGATCACATCGTCAAAATAATGTGCGACTTTGTGAAGATCATGATGGACGATCACGATTGTTTTTCCGGCATCCTTTAACTGTTTAAGAATATCCATGATGACCTTCTCACTGGTCATATCGATCCCTACGAAAGGTTCATCTAAAACGATAACATCTGCTTCTTGAGCCAGCACACGGGCAATAAACACTCGCTGTAGCTGTCCACCTGACAGCTCACCGATCTGACGTTTAGCAAAAGCTTCTAGTTGCACTGTTTTGAGAGCCTTCATTGCCTGCTCTTTTTCTTGCTTTTTGGGACGCTTCATAATACCCAATTTTGGGTAAGTTCCTAAAAGAACAACTTCCAAGACGTTGATTGGAAAAGAAAGATCCAATGCACTACGCTGTTCCACGTAAGCAATTCGCTTCTTTTGAGAATCGATAGACTGCTCTCCTAGAGAAACTGTTCTGGTATCTGCTTTGAGTAAGCCGAGCATTCCTTTTAAAAAAGTTGATTTTCCTGCACCATTGGGACCGATGATCCCAGTGATTTTTCCTGCAGGAATTTGTAGTGAAATATCAATCAAAGCTTTTTGACCTTGATAACTAACAGTTAACTGCTTAACTGTAATGTTATTATTATTTATAGACATAAAAAAACCTCCTTTTTAGGTTTGCCTTAAAATGAGTATAAGATAAAGTTAAATTAAAATCAACCGATTTTTTAGGTTTGCCTAAAAATAATAAAAAGAACCTGAACTATAACTTAAAAAGTTATAGTTCAGGTTCTTTTTATACGAATAGCCGGTGGGAACAGAAGCAATTACTACACTTCGTTTTGATCTCCTTAACCTCTACACATGAAACGTGCTAAAGTTAAGTCTTCTGCCTCGATCACATCAAAATCTAAGTGTTAAGTAGCCAATTTTAACGGAGAGCACATTTCATTCTATTGAAAATTACTCACTGTTGTATGGACCTAATGAGTTGAAAATAGAATTTGCTAACTTCTGAAGTGTTTTATCCTCAGGTTTTTGATTTGAAAGAAGAATCACAGCATTTTGTCTATCTTTTGAAACTCTCGCATTTGATTCAAAACCTGCTTCGATTCCGTGCCCTCTAATATAATTTGAAAAAGAATAAAGCCCCCCCATATACTTTGAGCCAATTTCTGGAGTCCAAACTTCATCGATAGTTTGTTGATCAATAATTTTACCTTCAAGTAAACTCGAGTAAAAAGAATAAAGGTCGCCTACAGTCATACCAACATTTCCAGTACCAACTTCTTGATCAAAACCTAAAGGATCATCTTTTATTTCAGAAGCAAAATTTTTACCATCAACTTTTTTGTAAGCATAGGTTCGATTACTTGATTTGATAAAATCATTATAAAAGCATGTGTGCGATAGTTTAAGACCATGATTAAAGGTTTTTGTGAACAATGTTCGATAGGAAGTTCCTGTTAACTGTTCTAAAATGCCCACTAAAATAGAATAGTTGACTGCTTCATATTTGTATTGACCATAAACATCTATCGTTGCATTAGAGATGGAGAACTGAACAAAATCATCCTCCGACATCATAATAGTTGGTTTGATTTTTTGCTGTAACCCAGATGTCATTGATAATAATTGCCGAATGGTTATTCTTTGGCTATCTGGAATATTTGGATAGAAACGATCCACTGTATCATCTAATGAAAGTTTTTGAGCTTGAACTTGTTGTAGAATAAGAGCAGCAGTAAAAGCCTTTTGAATCGAACCAATTTGAAAAGTGGATAGATAGGTGTTTGGTCGACTTTCAGAAAAATTAGCGTAACCAAAGCCTTTTTGCAAAATAACTTGGCCATCATGAATAATCAAAGCAGAACCAATAAATTGACTATCTTCTAACTTCTGGTTTATTTCATTGGCAAAATTAGAAGCAGGCTGAACTTCTTGATCTAAATGCTTTATTTTTTCGCTACTGTTGGGTTGTGTTTGAGAAGATTCAGTTGTTTGTTCGACCTTCGCATTTGAGCTTTTAGAAAGGGTAGGCTCAGAATGATTTTGGAAAAACAAAAGGTAAAGTTCGATGCCGACTAAAATGATTAAAATCAAGGTAATTAGTATAGGTATCCAAGGATTGCTTTTTCTATGATGTTTTTTGTGACGCATAAGTCGATCACCTCCGATTATTCTTTATTTTACTGATACAAAAAAGAATCGCAAGGTGATTCTAAGGGATTTAACGAACAGTTTTGTAAGCACGAAATTTCTTCTCTTAATCGTCTCAATATTTTCAATTATTTGTCACAAGAAAGAAAAAGATCCATGATTTTTTACTGAATCAGTGGTAGAATAGAACTTGAAGTTTTTTAAGTATAAGAATTGAAAAAAACTAGATCACGGAGGAAATCATGACCCAAAAATACCAAGACAAAACATTACGAATCTTTAGTTTGAATGCCAATCGTCCTTTAGCAGAGAAAATTGCTGAAGTTGTCGGGACTGAACTGGGAAAAAGTACGGTGCGCCAATTTAGTGATGGAGAGATTCAAATCAATATTGAAGAGAGTATTCGTGGGGACCATGTTTTTCTTGTTCAGTCGACCAACCTTCCAGTTAATGACAATTTAATGGAATTGTTGATCATGATTGATGCATTAAAACGAGCAAGTGCTAAAACAATCAATGTGGTATTACCTTATTATGGCTACGCGAGACAAGACCGTACAGCTAAACCGAGAGAACCAATCACAGCAAAATTAGTCGCTAATTTGTTAGAAGAAGCAGGCGCTACACGTGTATTGACACTGGATTTACATACAGTTCAAGTGCAAGGATTTTTTGATATTCCAGTGGATAATCTATTCACGATGCCGCTATTTGCACATCATTATCGTCAGCAGCTGTTGACAGGAGAAGAGATTGTGGTCGTTTCTCCTAAAAATAGTGGTGTACAGCGTGCGAGAAGTTTGTCTGAATATTTAGATGCGACGCTTGCTATTATTGACCAAGATGAAGTAGATGGTGTACGCTCAGGTTATGTGATTGGTGAAGTCAAAGGAAAAACGTGTATCTTAGTAGATGACATTTTAAATTCCGGCAGTACCATGGCAACAGCTGCGGAGATTTTAAAAGAAAATGGCGCAAAATGTATTTATGCGTGTGCTTCACATGGTTTATTATCTAAAGGAGCAAAAGCGATATTGGATGCCTCACCAATTGAACAAATTTGTGTGACGGACTCTGTCTTTATTTCTGAAGAACGTAAGCCAGTTGTCTTGAATATTGTTTCTTGTGGGGAACTAATGGGAGAAGCTGTGAAACGAATTCACGAAAATACACCAATGAGCCCGCTATTTCGTTTAGAAGAAAAATAATAACGATCTGCTTAAATCAAGAAAGAAGTTCAGCTATTATTTTAGACTGGACTTCTTTTTATGGTTTAGATGGATTGAAGAAAAGAAGGGAGTTACGTCTGTGAATGAACAGAAAAAAGGTGTTTTATTAGGATTTATTGCGTATGTATTTTGGGGGATCATTCCAATTTATTGGAAATTACTGCCGACAGTTGATCCGCTTGATATCTTGTGCTATCGGATCGTTTGGTCATTTTTATTTATGATCGTCTATATTTTGGTGACTAAAAGATGGGCATTGTTTTTAGCGGAGGTCAAAACGGTACTGAAAGACAAGAAAAAATTATTTGCCATTATTTGTGCGGCTATTTTGATTTCTATCAATTGGTTTACGTTTATTTATACTGTTAGCCAAGGACATGTTACCCAAGCAAGTTTAGGCTATTATATGAATCCCTTAGTCAATGTCCTGTTGGCAACGTTGATTTTGAAAGAAAAATTGAGTCGTTCAGGAATGATTGCTTGTGCTTTAGCATTAGCTGGCGTAGTCTTATTAACGATTCAAACTGGAGAAATTCCTTTAGCCCCTTTAGTTATGGCTGTGACATTCAGCTTTTACGGCTTGATTAAAAAAGGTGTCACCGTAAGTTCATATACTGGTTTGACGATCGAGACTTTTGTCATTTTACCTGTTGCGTTGATTTATTTAGTCTTCTTTTCACGACAAGGATTTATGAATTATGAAGCGTCTACTAATTTATTATTGATGGGGGCAGGCGTTGTTACAGCAATCCCACTATTACTTTTTGCACAAGCAGCGAAACAAATTTCTTATATCATTCTGGGTTTTATTCAATATGTGGGACCGACCTTGATGCTAATTTCAGCACTATTTTTATACCATGAACCTTATTCAGCCGACCAATTTATCGCATTTGGCTTTATTTGGGCGGGGATCGCGGTCTTTACGTATGGCAATATTTATACTTATCGAAAAGAAAAACGGTTCGCAAAATAAGCGATAGAAGAAGCAATCTTTGAGTAAGATTTTCAGTTATGTTAAACTAAATCCATTAAAAATGATTCAGAAAGGACGAGTTCAGTGGACCCCATTTATTTAGATCACGCAGCAACTACGCCAGCACATCCGGCAGTTATTGACATAATGGCCAATGAAATGGCTAATACATTTGGTAATCCGTCCAGTATTCATACATTTGGTAGACAAGCACGTCGTAAGTTAGAAGATATTAGACAAGTGATCGCAGCTAGTCTGAATGTATTGCCTCATGAAATTATCTTTAATAGCGGCGGTACAGAAGGAGACAATACAGCCATCATTGAAACGGCACTTTCTAAAAAAGAACAAGGTATGCATCTGATTACAACAATGATCGAGCATCCAGCAGTGTTAGAAACAATGAAGTATTTGGAAAAAATGGGTTTTGAAGTAACCTATCTGCCCGTTGATAAGAATGGGGAACTGGCTATTGCAGATTTTGAGAAAGCCCTGCGGGATGACACGATTTTGGTTTCAGTAATGTATGGAAACAATGAAATTGGGAATATATTACCAATCAAAGAAATCGGAGCCTTATTAAAAACGCATCCAGCCGTATTTCATACAGATGCTGTCCAAGCCTATGGGGCTGAACTAATTTCACCTCATGAAATTGGGATAGATTTATTAAGTATTTCCGCTCATAAAATCAACGGACCAAAAGGTGTTGGCTTTCTGTTTAAAAATGATGCAATCTCTTTACCAGCCTTTTTACATGGTGGGGAGCAAGAAGAAAAACGTCGAGCAGGGACAGAAAACTTAGCGGGAATTGCTGGGATGGGGGAAGCTGTTGCACTTTTGACCGAAAGTGAGAAAGAACAGCGGCATAAGAAATATGCTGAATACCAACAACTGATTTTAACTCATTTGAATGAAAATAAAATTGCTTACGAAATCAACGGTAATCCTGAAAATAAATTAGCCCATATTTTAAACTTACGCTTCCCGGGAGTATCAAGTGACTTATTATTGATGCACTTGGATCTTCAAGGAATTGCCATTTCAACAGGTTCAGCTTGTACGGCAGGAACAGTAGAGCCGTCTCATGTTTTAGAGGCGCTGTATGGCAAGAATCATCCGGCAATCAAAGAATCTGTCCGAATCAGTTTCGGATTAGGCAATGATTGCGAACAAATCCAACGATTTTCAGCAATATTAAGTGAAACGATTCAAAAAATCAAGCAGTAATCAAAGAAAAGTAGGAATAGAACTAGTAAAAAGAAAGCCTACCAACTATAATAAAAGAGACAATAAATAAAGAGGTGGAAAAATGGCATTTAAAGAAAAAGCGACAGTAGAAGGTTGTACAGTATTTTATAAAGTAAATGAACAAGCTAAAAAATATACACTGAAAGATAATGGTTTTACTGAAACAAATTCAGGGAATTTTCAGTTTATTCGTCCCTTGGATGCAACGCCCCAAAGTAAAGAAGGTTTCAAATTAAAAATTACGATCGCTGAAGATTTAAAAACATTGAAAATGTCTGTAACAACAGCTAACGGATTAAAAGCAATGAATATCTTCAAAAATGAAACTCATGCAATGAGTCAAGAAAAATTTTATTTCTTGATGGATGGTATGATTAGCCGTGGTGTGTTAGAGAAGGCATAAACTGAGGCATATTAAAATAAGACAAGATCTATGCAGATCGAGTCTTATTTTTTTCTCCTATATTAGAGAAATATGTACTAAGAAAGCAGTCGTTTCCTCTCAATACCTTTACTTCTTCCAAAATACTAGTATAATAAGTATCACTGAAAAGTTACGACCTTCAAATCGTAGATGAGTTCAGAATCTAAATTGAAATGATGGTGATCAAATGACAGATAACAGCAAAACTCGTGTCGTTGTAGGCATGAGCGGAGGTGTAGATTCTTCTGTTACCGCGTTGCTTTTAAAAGAGCAAGGCTATGATGTCGTAGGCATCTTTATGAAAAATTGGGATGACACGGATGAAAATGGTGTCTGTACAGCTACGGAAGACTACAAAGATGTAGCAAAAGTTGCCGATCAAATCGGTATTCCTTATTATTCAGTCAACTTTGAAAAGGAATATTGGGATCGGGTATTTGAATATTTTCTGGCAGAATATCGCGCAGGCCGAACGCCAAACCCTGATGTGATGTGCAACAAGGAAATCAAATTTAAAGCCTTTCTAGATTATGCGATGCAACTTGGGGCAGATTATGTTGCAACTGGACATTATGCTCAAGTCGAACGAAAAGAAGACGGCACTGTGCGCATGTTGCGTGGAGTGGATAACAATAAAGATCAAACGTATTTCTTGAGTCAATTATCTCAAGCGCAATTAGCTAAAACAATGTTCCCGTTAGGTGGCATGGAAAAACCGGAAGTTCGCACAATCGCTGAAAGAGCCAATTTAGCAACAGCTAAGAAAAAAGACTCAACAGGGATTTGTTTTATTGGAGAAAAGAACTTCAAGCAATTTCTAAGCAACTATTTACCAGCTAAAAAAGGGAATATGGTGACATTAGATGGTGAAATCAAAGGTCAGCATGACGGGTTGATGTATTATACGATCGGTCAACGCCAAGGTTTAGGTATCGGCGGCGGCAAAGGCTCACAAGAACCTTGGTTTGTCGTGGGAAAAGATTTAGCGACGAATACATTGTATGTTGGGCAAGGTTTTCATCATGAACAATTATATGCGACACATTTAGATGCAAGTGAAATTCATTTCACTGTTGATACAGAAATGCCAAAATCTTTTGAATGTACAGCAAAATTCCGTTACCGCCAAGATGACATTCCTGTTAAGGTGGTGTTAACAGGTGACGGAACCAAGGCTAAAGTGATTTTCTCAGAACCTGTTCGAGCAATTACTCCAGGGCAAGCTGTTGTCTTTTATGATGGTATGGAATGCCTTGGTGGTGGCTTGATCGATCAAGCTTACCAAGAAGAAAAAGTATTACAATATATCTAAAAAAAAGAGGCTGGGACAGGAGTGTTTAACCCCGAGAAATAAGAGGGAATTCATGAAAATTGCTCTTCAAATTTTTGTGAATTTTAGCTTATTTCCGAAGGAGTTGCTTCTGCTCCCACCGTTTATTCGCATTTAGGGTGTGAAACAAAAGTGCTTTTTACTTTTGTCCCATACCCTTTTTTTGATTACTGTTTTGAATATAAGCTCTAGATTCTGGTGAAATTACTAGGTAAACCATTGAACCTAACTCAACCACACGAAATGCCAACATGATCATTTTTGGAAATAGGCTGACCATCATTGGGGGATAAAAGTACATTAAAAAAATAAACGGAATGAAGAGTACAGAAACAAAGTAACCTTTTTTACCGCCTGTCATTAAACCGGCAATCACAATAATATAGAGAAGAAAAACAAAAATCTGATACCATACATCAGAGCCGAAGCTACCTTTTCCTTCGACAACAGTCTTTAAGGCTATGATCAGCGAAATGATGAGTAAAATATTATTATATAATAATAAATAAATAGCGATTGAATTCCAAAATACTGGTTTTTTCATGATAAAAAATGTTCCTTTCTGTTCTTTACATAGTTTAGCAAATACGCATTCTATACGCAATCAAATAAATAGAAAACCAAGTTTATTCTCTCGTCTATTTCAATTTATGGTAAAATTAAACGAATGAACGTTTAGACAAAAAACTAATTCACAAGCACTTAAGTTGAAAGTTTTACTCTAAGTGACTAGAATAGCACTTGTAGAAAGAATTGGAGTGATCGATCAATGTACCAAGTTGTTACCATGTATGGCGATAATGAGCCTTGGTGGTTTTTTGAAGATTGGCAGGAAGATATTGAAGAAAATAAAACATTTGATTCTTTGGAAGAGGCTGAACGTTACTACATAAAAAAATGGCAAGAACTTTCTTCAACATATGAATACATAAATACAAAAGTTAATTATTTAGCGGCCTTCTGGAACGCGGGGGATGAACGCTGGTGTGAGGAATGTGATGAGGATCTGCAGCAATATAAGGGACTTGCTTTGTTGAAAGATTTGCAAGCTGTAACTTTTGAGAGCGGTGATGATTTTCATGAACGTCATAATGATTGTGCTAAGGCGAAATGTTGTAAATCAAGTCTTGTTTAAACTGAATCAAAAAGATAGAGCACAGATAATTTGATTATCGTGTGCTCTATCTTTTTTTCTCTACATAGGTTTGTTTAGTCTTTACAAACCCATTTACCGTCCTCCATGTTGCAAGAACCACTTTCTGAATCATTTGCTTCAATCAGCGGCGCTTCTTTTTCTTTGATGGTTTGAAGTGCTTGAATGATCTGTTCTAATGGCTGTGCTCCATTGATCAAATATTTTCCATTCACGATCAATGCTGGAACGCCAGTCAATTGATACGCATTTGCAATGCGGAAATCATCTTCAACAAGTGCTAATGTTGCTGGATCCACAAAAGCTTGTTGCCAGTCTTCAAAATCAACCGAACTTTGTTTAACAATCGATTCGATTACAGCTAGATCGCCAATATTTCGACTCTCAACAAAAAGAGCTTTTTGAAGTGCATCAAACACTTCCCAATAGCCCAACTCTTCAGATACAACACCAGCTGCTTTAGCAGCAAGTAACCCATTCATAGAAGTGGGGAAAAGAAAATCAGCGGCTTTCATTCCTTCGATATTAAATCGATGAAGATCATCATTTTGATTGGCATGAACCCAGTGTGTTAAAATTTCATTTTTAGCATTTTCTCTAGAACCAAACATCTGCTCGTGATCAGCCTCTTCTCTAGCGAGGGCAAAAGAGCGATGAATAATCTTTATTTCTGGTAATTCTTTTTGAACTTGCCTCATCCGATAAGACATCGGAAAACAAAAGCTACAGACGACGTCGTGAAAAAATTCAATTGTGATCATAATTTCTCCTTGATAAAAGTGTTTTTTTGCTTACTTATTGTAAGTATATAGCTTAGCAATTAGGAATTCAATTAAAATGCTTCAGTAAGAGGCGCGCAGTATAGACCAAATGTGGTAGAATCAACTTACTGATATTTTAACCATTAACCCAATTTACATAAGGAAATACAGAAAGTGAGTGAACCAAATGGCAAATAAACAACTAATTATTGCTGAAAAACCTAGTGTTGCCAAAGATTTAAGTAAAGTACTAGGGGCAAATCAAAAAAATAAAAGTTACTACGAAGGTCCGACAGTCATTGTTACTTGGGCATTAGGTCATCTTTTAGGTTTAAAAATGCCGGAAGATATCAATAAAGAATGGCAATCATGGCAAATGGAGACTCTGCCTATGGTACCAAAAAAATTAGGTATCAAACCGTTACCAAAAACAGGACACCAGTTAAAAGCAATCAAACAATTAGCAAATCGTAAAGATGTTACAGAAGCGGTGATTGCAACGGATGCTGGACGTGAAGGCGAGCTAGTTGCTCGCTGGATTTTAGAATATGTCAACTTTAATAAACCCGTCAAACGTCTATGGATTTCTTCACAAACTGATAAAGCAATCAAAGATGGTTTCAAGAAATTACGACCAGCAAAAGAATACGACAATCTATATTATTCAGCATTAGCGCGTGCTAAAGCGGATTGGCTAGTTGGTCTAAATGTTACACGTGCATTGACCGTAAAATATCAAGATAGCTTATCAGCAGGAAGAGTACAAACGCCAACGCTATCTCTAGTCCGTCAACAAGAAAAGAAAATTGAAAGCTTTAGACCCCAAACTTATTTTTCAGTAGAGCTGCAAGTTCAAAAAGAAAAAGCAAAACTAGTTCAAAGCAATCCGTACGCATTTAAAGAACGGAACGATGTTGAAACATTCGTGAAAAAACTCAGCGAAGGAAAAGGCAAAGTAACGGATATTCAAGAAAAAACGAAAACAGAACAAGCACCACTGCCTTATGATTTAACAGAAATTCAAAAGGAAGCTAACCAACGCTATCAATTTTCTGCAAAGAAAACACTATCGCTAGTTCAAAGTCTCTATGAGTTCCATAAAATCGTAACGTATCCAAGAACCGATAGTAAATATTTAACGACAGATATGAAAGCAACGATGAAGGAACGGTTGCAAGCAGTAAGTGATTTTGCACCAGAAGTCAAAACCTACATCAAAGATGGTGGGCAAGTTAAATTGACGAAGGTTTTCCAGAATGAGAAAGTGACAGATCACCATGCACTGATTCCTACTGAACAACGTCCACGTTATGAGAAATTAAGTGGAGATGAACAAAAAATCTACAACATGATCGTGACTCGCTTCCTCGGCATGTTTGCTGAATCGCATCGGACGAAACAAACAAAAGTAACTGTAAGCTTTGGCAAAGAACAATTTATCTTCGGTCAAAGTAAAGTCGAAGTAGCTGGTTGGAAACAAGAAAAAGAAGACGTGGTTCCGTCTGTTGACTGGACATTAGGAATGGTGATTCCACCAAATTTCACTATTAATAAAGAACTAACTGCACCACCAAAACCATTGACTGAAGGAACTCTTTTAGGGCTGATGGAAAAATACAGCTTAGGAACTCCTGCCACACGTGCAGAAATCATTGAAAAACTGATCAAGTCAGAGTTGATGGAACGCAATACCAACGGCTTAAATGTATCACCAAAAGGTAAACAACTACTTGAACTAGTCAACCCATCATTGGTAACCCCAGAGCTAACAGAAAAATGGGAAAAAACATTAGAAGCAATCGCCAAAGGCAAACAAAGCAGTACTGTTTTCCTAAAAGCAATCGAGCAAGACACTAAAAAACTTGTCAACGAGATCAAACAAAGTGAAAGCAAATACCAAGATTTTTCAATCACACAAAAGAAATGCCCAGAATGTGGTTCAAACTTACGTGAGAAAAATACCAAAGACGGTAAAATCTATGTATGTTCTAATAAAGATTGCAGCTACCGTCGCAGAAAAGATCCTAAAGTTTCAAACCATCGTTGCTCTCAATGCCATCGTAAAATGGAAATTATTGATGGGAAAAATGGTGCTTACTTTAAATGTAAATACTGTTCAATTACTGAAAAAATGCAAGACAAAAAAGAACGCAATAAAAAACTGACTAAACATGAAGAACGTAAGTTAATGAAGAAATATTCGCAAAAAGAAGAACCAGAAGAAAGTGCTCTAGCACAAGCGTTAAAAGCAGCGATGAAACAAGACTGATCCTCGTTAACTAAGGAATATATGTTAAACGTAATAAAAAAGCATTCTACTTGCCTGACTAAAGAGAGTATCTTCGGTTGGGATAAAGTGGAATGTTTTTTAATTATGTGAAAATAATCATAAACAATTGATCGAATAGTTCTTTTTAATCTACATTATATATGTAATTTATATCGAAAAGAAAATAATTAATGCATAAACAGCTTGTTAAAGCGTTTTGTTTTGTTATATAATAATATTGTTAACATAAAGGAGGAATTTTTTTGAAAAAGAGTAAAATGAATTTGATAACAGGAGTTTTTGTTTTAGGCGTAATTATAAGTTTCGGTGTTTTCAGCCAAGGAACTTTAGCAAATGAGAAAAAAATATACGTCTCAGATGATTGGTTAAGAAAAAGTATGGTCGATCAAATTGAAGAACCGGTAGAAAATGAATTGCCGACAGCTCAACAAATGAGTGAAATTAAAGAGATAAGTGGCACTGATAATGGATCTATAGAAGGAGTTCAATATGCAATAAATGCTGAAAAAATACAAATTAGTGGTTTAGGAATCGCTGATTTTCGTCCTATTTCTGGTATGAATAACTTGAGAGAATATCATGCGTATTCTTCATTGATACAAGGAGATGAAGAACAAGTACTAAATATTACCCCTTTTAGTGAATTACAAAATCTTGAAAATTTATATTTTGGTTATGCAAATATCCGCGATTTTAGTATGTTATCAGAATTACCTAAACTAAAATCTATTCAAGCATTTGGGGGGATGAATGTGAATTTGCCAACCATTTATGTGGATAAATCAACTAAAAAATTCGTGATGGAACATCCTGTGAAATACTCTAAACAATTTGATGGTAAAAGAACAGTTAGTGGCTCTACAGATAAACAAGGTGTAACGATAGAACCAGTTATTGAAAATAATGCTGTTATTATAAATAATCTGGATGAAAGTATTTCTAAAGTATATTTATCTTTTGAAGCCTCATCTAAAGATAATGATATAAGTAATGGTTTTTTTGCTTCATTTAGTTGTGAGATACCAATTGTTTGGTATTGAAAAATAAAAGATTTATTAAATAACCAGAGAGCACTCTCTGGTTGTTTTTTTGAAAAAATGATTGGTATATAAGTTTTATATTGAATACTTATACACATCTAGATGTGTATAAGAGACAGGTATATAAGTTTTATATTGAATATTTTTATGGATATTAGATTAAACTCAACTAGTTGATAAATAGAATTAGATTTCATGTTACAATTTAATTGACGGTGAAAATAGATAATTAATTTTTGAGCTGTCTCTTATACACATCTAGATGTGTATAAGAGACAGGTATATAAGTTTTATATTGAATATTTTTATGGATATTAGATTAAACTCAACTAGTTGATAAATAGAATTAGATTTCATGTTACAATTTAATTGACGGTGAAAATAGATAATTAATTTTTGAGAGGAAGGTGTTCATTGTGAAGAATAATATTGAAGTAATACAACAGCAAGCTGAACTAGACGCTAAATTCATGAAACAAGCCCTAAAACTTGCTAAAGACGCTAGCAATAATGGAAATGAACCATTTGGAGCCGTACTTGTCAAAAACGATAAAGTTATTTTAACTGGTGAAAATCAGATCCACACGGAAAGTGATCCCACCTATCACGCAGAATTAGGCATTATTCGTGATTTTTGTACGAGTCAAAAAATAACAGATTTATCAGAATATACCCTGTATACAAGTTGTGAACCCTGTTGTATGTGCGCTGGAGCTATGGTATGGAGCAATTTAGGTAGAATGGTTTATGGTTTGGGGCATGATGAATTAGCTGAGATCGCCGGTTTTAATATTATGATTGGCAGTGAAGAGATTTTTTCAAAAAGTCCGAATAGACCTGAAGTTGCCAAAGGTGTTCTAAAAGAGGCGGCAGTGCCAGTGTATGTTGATTATTTTCAAAGATAAAGTATGAGGTGAGTCAAAAGATGAGGAAAAATGAATATCTAGCTTTAGTTGCAATGGAAGAGTGTGCAGAGATCCAACAAGCATTGTCAAAGGCGATCAGATTCGGTTTTGATGATCATCCCCCTTCAAGAGCTGATGAAACGAATGAAGAACAACTGTTGACAGAATTCTATCAATTGACTGCAATGATTGAAGAAATGCAGAATAAGGGGATTATTGCAGGCTTTACTCAAAAAAAAATAGAGAAAGTGAAGCACGATAAGATTGAGAAGGTATATAAATATATGGATTATTCAAAGGAAAAAGGGCTGTTAGAATAAATGTTTAATTTAAAATTGCTTTAGATAATAAACGTAAAAACATTTCTATTGTAATAATAGATGTATTGGGGTGTTGTTGGTGGGAAAAAAGATATGGATTATTTTACTATTGATTCTTATTGTTGCTTACACTGTATCCATACTGTCTCTTATACACATCTAGATGCATCTAAAGATAATGATATAAGTAATGGTTTTTTTGCTTCATTTAGTTGTGAGATACCAATTGTTTGGTATTGAAAAATAAAAGATTTATTAAATAACCAGAGAGCACTCTCTGGTTGTTTTTTTGAAAAAATGATTGGTATATAAGTTTTATATTGAATATTTTTATGGATATTAGATTAAACTCAACTAGTTGATAAATAGAATTAGATTTCATGTTACAATTTAATTGCTGTCTCTTATACACATCTAGATGTGTATAAGAGACAGTGCATAAACAGCTTGTTAAAGCGTTTTGTTTTGT
>NZ_NGKY01000001.1:232956-381441 GCF_002140855.1 Enterococcus sp. 7E2_DIV0204 | reverse complement strand
GAAGCACGATAAGATTGAGAAGGTATATAAATATATGGATTATTCAAAGGAAAAAGGGCTGTTAGAATAAATGTTTAATTTAAAATTGCTTTAGATAATAAACGTAAAAACATTTCTATTGTAATAATAGATGTATTGGGGTGTTGTTGGTGGGAAAAAAGATATGGATTATTTTACTATTGATTCTTATTGTTGCTTACACTGTATCCATAAGTGGTAAAAAAGGATCAACAGAAAATGCTGTTATGACAGTTGAAAAGTCTGAAAAGTTTAAAAATACCGAAATTGAAACGGCGATTGATCGTGTGAAGAAAGAGTTTAAAGGATTTACTAACTGTGAAATGACCAAAATTTACTATGATGAAGAAAAATCGAATATGGAAATCAATTATTATTTAACAGAGAATCAAGAAAATAAAAGTGTAAAAAATGCAGACAAAAAAATTTTTATTGTCTTGTATTCTGATTTTGAGGTTAGAGAGGAAAATAATCAAAATTCTGGTTTTATGCCAGGCTCTCATCACAAAAATTGGATGTGGTTATTAAAAAAAGATGAATTTTGGAAGTCTTGGAAAGTCGTAACTTTTGGAGTTTAAGCTAGTGCTCATTCGATACATAATAATGATTTGTGCTTTAACGTATATATTTTTAATTCAGCCCTAAACTAAAATTTTAAAGTAAAAAAACACTTTGGGTGAAGTGTTTTTTTTTATTCTGTCATTTAAACTCATTTTTCTTATTTTTCGCCTAGACTAAAGGAATAATTTAATGAAAATGGGCGGAAACATTTGTATTTTGCAATAAAAGGAGTATACTCTAATTTGGAATCATTCTAAATTTAATAAAAAGAGTTTCCACACACATATTGTCTTTAGGTTTATTTTATTCTGGGTTTTGATTCATTTTGACAGCACTAACCAACTGCACAAATGAATAATTATGTTGAATGAAATTAGCTTATTCTTTTTGTGGAGACAGTAAAAACAAGGGGGATTATTGATGTTTGATATTGTAACATTAGCAAGATTCCAATTTGCAATGACGACAGTCTTTCATTACTTCTTCGTACCGTTTTCAATAGGATTAGCACTTGTAGTTGCAGTCATGGAAACGATGTATGTCGTGAAAAAAGATGAACGTTATCGCAAAATGGCGAAGTTTTGGGGCAACATTTTTCTATTAAGTTTTGCAGTCGGAGTTGTAACAGGAATTATTCAAGAATTCCAGTTCGGGATGAACTGGTCAGATTATTCACGCTTTGTTGGAGATATTTTTGGTGCTCCACTGGCAATTGAAGCATTACTTGCATTCTTTTTAGAATCAACATTCTTAGGTTTATGGATTTTTACTTGGGATAAAGTAAATCCTAAACTTCATTTAACATTTATTTGGTTGGTTGTATTTGGTTCAATGATGTCGGCTTTTTGGATTTTAGCTGCAAACAGCTTTATGCAACATCCAGTGGGCTATACATTAAACAATGGTCGTGCAGAATTGATCGACTTTGGTGCAGTTATTGGTAATCCAAAAGTTTGGTATGAGTTTACACACGTCTTGTCTGGCGCAATTGTAATGGGCGGAATGATCGTTGCAGGTCTTGCTGCGTTCCAAATTTTGAAAAAACGTGATATTAGTTTCCATAAAGTATCTATGCGGATTGGTTTATGGATCGCTTTGTTTGGCTCTCTATCTGTTTTATTTACAGGTGACTTACAAATGAAAGCTTTGATCAATGATCAACCAATGAAATTTGCGGCAATGGAAGGGGATTATGAAGATTCTGGTGATCCTGCTGCTTGGACATTGATCGCATGGGCGGATGAAGCGCAACATAAACAAGTCTTTGGGATTCAAATTCCTTATATGTTAAGTATTCTTTCTTATAATAGTCTATCTGGTTCCGTTGATGGAATGGATACAGTCAATGAACGTTTGAAAGAACAGTATGGTGATGATAAAAATTATTATCCACCAGTTAATACATTATTCTGGAGTTTTAGAGTGATGGCTGGATTTGGTGCATTAATGCTACTAGTTTCATCTTTAGGTCTATTCTTTAGTCGTAAGAAAAAACCTTCACTTTATGAAAAACGCTGGATGGTTTGGATCGTGGCATTATGTACGTTTGCACCATTCTTAGCAAATACAACAGGTTGGTTGATCACTGAACTTGGTCGTTATCCTTGGACTGTTTATGGTCTATTTACGATTGAAGATAGTGTATCACCTAACGTATCTGTAGCGTCATTATTAACATCGAATATTATTTACTTTATTCTTTTTGCAGGTCTAGGTTCAGTAATGGTTTACTTGGTTACGGTTGAACTTAAAAAAGGACCGGATTATGAAGAAAAGAAATTAGCAGAGGCGAATTCTACTGATGTAGATCCATTTGATAAGGAGGTCTTTGGCGAATGAGTACGTTGCAATTGCTTTGGTTTGTCTTAATTGGTATTTTATTCTCAGGCTTCTTCTTCTTAGAAGGTTTTGACTTTGGCGTGGGGATGTCGGTTCAAACATTGGCTCATGATGAAGAAGAAAAAGAACAAATCATCCAAACGATTGGACCGGTTTGGGATGGTAATGAAGTCTGGTTATTAACAGCAGGTGGGGCGATGTTTGCATCTTTCCCATACTGGTATGCTTCATTGTTTAGCGGGTTTTACTTGATTTTATTTATCATTTTAGTTGGTTTGATCATTCGCGGTGTGTCATTTGAATTTCGTCACCGGATGCCAGATGGTAAACGCCGTAGACTGTGGAACTGGACATTATCGATCGGTAGTTTTATCGTACCGTTTTTCTTCGGTGTTCTATTCATTGATTTAATTCAAGGAATGCCGCTTGACGTAGACGGGAATATGATGGCGTCATTTACAGATTATATTAATGTGTTTTCTGTGGTTGGTGGCGTTGCATTGTCTTTATTATGCTACTTACATGGTTTAAATTATATTGCCTTAAAAACAGAAGGGCCAGTCAGAGAACGTGCACGTAACTATGCGTCATTCTTCTATTGGATTTTATATGTGGGCTTAGTTGTGTTTGCAGCGTTGTTGTACTTCAAAACAGATTTCTTTGATAATCATTTTGTCGTGACGTTATTATTAGTGGTAGGAATCGTTGCCTTAACAGTGGTTGCCAATGTGAGTGTCTTTAAGAAAAAAGAAATGTTGGCGTTTCTTGCTAGTGGCTTAACGTTGATTCTTTTAGTGGCGTTATTATTTAGTGGCTTGTTCCCACGTGTCATGATTGGGAGTGAGGGGTACTATGATATCTTGATCAAAGATGCTTCAAGTTCTCCATATACTTTGAAAACAATGACATGGTTATCATTAACGATTTTACCATTCGTATTAGCTTATACAGGCTGGTCTTATTATGTCTTTAGAAAACGTATCAAACATCCAGCAATTGCTGCTGCGGGGTATGAAGGATGATCGATAAAGCCATCTTAAAAATGCCAAAAATCAAAAATATCATGATCTTGCTTGCAGGTTTTTCTTTCCTGCAAGCAGTATTTATTATAGGACAAGCATTTTATTTATCTAAAGCCGTTGTTGGATTATGGGAAGGTGGTCAGTTAAGTGACCAGCTGTTGAATATTTTGGTGTTCTTTTTGTTTTATACTGGCAGACATGTGGTGACCTATCTGCGTGAAAAAATGTTGGATACCTTTAGTTATGATCGTTCCCGTGAATTAAGAGAAGCTTTACTCCAAAAGGTTTTCCGTTTAGGACCGACTGTAGTTCAAAAAAATGGTACGGGAAATATGATCACTATGGGGCTTGAAGGAATCAGTCAGGCAGAAAATTATTTACATTTGATCCTGATGAAAATTATGAACATGATGATTATTCCGTGGATCATTTTGATTTTTGTTTTTACCTTAGATGTTCGTTCAGGGGTTGTTCTATTAGTTGTTTTTCCAATGATCATTATTTTTATGATCATTCTGGGTTATGCAGCTCAAAGTAAAGCAGATAAACAATACAAAGCTTTTCAGATTTTATCTAATCACTTCATTGATTCGTTGCGAGGTCTAGATACGTTGAAACTGTTTGGCTTGAGCAAAAAGTATGCAGGCAGTATTTATAATACGAGTGAACGGTTTAGAGAAGCAACGATGAGTACCTTGAAAATTGCGATTTTATCAACATTTGCTTTGGATTTTTTTACAACATTATCAGTCGCAGTTGTAGCAGTATTTCTAGGGTTAAGTTTGTTGGAAGGGGGGATTTTACTTTTCCCAGCCTTGACGACCTTGATCTTAGCACCAGAATTCTTTTTGCCTGTTCGTGATTTTGCTAGTGATTATCATGCAACATTAGATGGAAAAAATTCATTTCAGGCAATTCAAGCTGTGTTAGATTTACCAGAAATGACTGAAACGGATCGGCTTTCTTTAAGCGATTGGACAGCTTTGAGTGAATTAGCTGTTGAACAGTTGACCTTTCAATATGAAGAAGCTACCCAACCAGCGTTAAAAGGGTTAGACTTTGCTGCAAAAGGGTATCAAAAAATTGGGATCATTGGGGCCAGCGGTTCTGGAAAATCAACACTGATTAATGTATTGAGTGGTTTTTTAGAGCCAGATGCTGAAATAACAACAATTGAAGTTGATGGACAAAAGCTTCCGCACTTTTTACAAAAAGAGTGGCAGAAGCAAGTTCTGTATATTCCTCAATCACCCTATATTTTCCAGGATACATTAGCGAATAATGTTCGTTTTTATACACCAGAAGCGACGGATGAAGATGTCTTAGCTGCAGTTCAGCTAGTAGGGTTAGAAAACCTTGTAACGGAGCTTATAGAGGGTTTAAACACGGTGATCGGTGAAAGTGGGCGAATGTTAAGCGGTGGTCAAGCTCAGCGTGTAGCGCTTGCTAGAGCCTTTTTAGATCAGACACGTCGCGTTCTATTATTTGATGAACCAACTGCTCACTTAGATATTGAAACTGAAGTAGAATTAAAAACAAAAATGTTACCATTGATGAATGATCATCTTGTCTTTTTTGCCACTCATCGATTACATTGGATGGCGGAAATGGATTATATTTTGGTCATGGATAAAGGTCAAATCGTTGAAGCAGGAACATTAGCTGAATTGACAGAGAAAAATGGTTATTACGTGAAACTAGTCAATCAAATGAGGGGGACAGAATAATGGAAAATACCCCAACAAATAAAGAATTATATGAAAAAGATCAATGGGTCAAACCGTTTTTGAAAAAGTATAAAGGGTTATTATACTTAGCGTTGATTTTAGGTTTTTTAACTTTTTTTAGTGCCGGCGCTTTGATGTTCAATTCAGGTTATTTAATTAGCCGAGCAGCATCATTGCCAGAGAATATTTTGATGATTTATATTCCTATTGTATTGACACGTGCTTTTGGGATCAGTCGTCCAGTTTTTCGTTATATTGAGCGTTTAGTTAGTCATAACTGGGTCTTGAAAATGACTTCTGACTTGCGTTTGAAGCTTTATATGGTCTTAGAAAAAGATGCGATTTTCTTTAAATCAAAATATCAAACTGGAGATATTTTAGGGTTGTTATCAGAAGATATCAATCATCTACAGAATTTATATTTACGCACGATTTTCCCAACCGTAATTGCTTGGTTGTTATATATTTTTATTATTATTGGACTTGGTTTGTTTTCATGGTGGTTTGGCTTATGCATGCTGTTGATGTTAGGCGTTGTTATTTTTCTACTACCTTTAATCTCAGTTTTAGTCAATGGTGCCAGACAAGAGAGGCAAAAAGTCTCTAAAAATGAATTATACAAGACATTGACAGATAATATTTTGGGTGTTTCTGATTGGGTATTTAGCCAACGTGGTCAGGAATTTGTCCATTCATATGAACAGCAAGAAGCAAAACTACGTCAGTTGGATGAACAAATCAAACGCTTTAATCGTTTTCGTGATTTCCTATTACAAGTGGCCTTTGGTGTGATTACTATTGCCATTTTAGCTTGGACTAGTGTTCGTTTTCCAGGAAATCACGGTGGTGCGGCAAACTGGATCGCCGCTTTTACGTTGACGGTTTTCCCGTTGATCGATGCTTTTGCACCGCTACCTGATGCAGCGCAAGAAACAAATATTTATAAAGATTCCATCAAACGATTGAATGATTTACCAGAACCAGAAGAAGCAGTATCACGACCTAAAGAAGTAACGATCGATAATACAGAAATCAAGATCAGTGACCTATCTTTTGCTTATGAAGGAACATCTAAACAAGTTTTAAAAGACTTAAATCTGACAATCCATTCAAAAGAGAAATTAGCAATTTTGGGGCGTAGTGGTTCTGGGAAAAGTACATTAGCAACGTTGATTCGTGGAGATTTACAGCCAAATAAAGGGACGATCACATTAGGTGGAATGTCAACTAGTGAATTTGGCGATCAAATCACAAAATCAATCGGAGTGATTCATCAAGCGCCTTATCTCTTTAGGACAACGATTCTAAATAATGTCCGAATCGGGCGAGAAGAAGCTTCTGAGGAAGAGGTTTGGCAAGTGTTAGAGCAGGTTGGGCTAAAGGAAATGATCCAAGGGCTGCCTGAAGGTTTATTGACAATGGTTGATGAAGCTGGATTACGTTTTTCTGGTGGTGAACGTCATCGTTTAGCTTTAGCACCTATTTTACTTCAAGATACACCTATTGTATTGTTAGATGAACCAACCACTGGATTAGATCCAATTACAGAACAACAATTATTGGATACATTTTTTGAGACACTAGAAGATAAAACGATTATCTGGATCACCCATCACCTACAAGGAGTCCACATGATGGATCGAGTGATTTTCATTGAAGATGGTCAATTAGAAATGAGCGGTTCTCCGCAAGAGTTATTGGCTACCAATCAACATTATCAACAGTTGTATGCAATTGATCGCGGAATGAATCAACGATGAGTATATAAAACATCTGAGGCAAAACTCTAAGAGCTTTGCCTCAACTGTTTTAAAAATGACTATCATGTTAAAATGACCGTTGTAGCAATAATTCAGTCAATAAAGTCAGCTGTTCTTTCCCTAAACAATCAGGCAGTTTTTGGATATCAGTCAACGCTTTTTCTGTCACACGTTTGGCAAATGCTTTGGCTTCGTTCACACTGTCTAGTTCATGAACTAGTTGTGCTGTTTCGATTGCTTGTTCTGCTGTGATATCTGCACCTTTTTCTAGATAATAAGCAAAGCGTTCGGGTGCTTTTCTCATGGCAAAGATCAAAGGTAACGTATAGACACCTTGCGCTAAATCTTCTAAAACGGGCTTTTTCAAGGTTTTTTCATCAGCGGTGTAATCTAAGATATCATCGTAAACTTGAAAAGCAATCCCGATATGACGACCGATACGGGCTGCTAACCGTTGAACTTCTGCTGACGCAACACCAAAGTGAGCACCTTCTAAACAGCTTAGTGAAAACAACTCAGCTGTTTTCCCATTGACGCTGCGCAAATAATCAAAGACGGTCATGTTCTGTTTATAACGGGTATGCATTTGATCTAATTCACCCAAAAGCAGCCGTTTCATAGCAGAAGCATTTGTATGTAAGAAATCAGAACCGTTCATTGTTTCAGCAAGTAACTCAAAGAATTCTGTAAATAATAAATCGCCTGTATAAACAGCGATATCTTTGCCATAGCGAGCTTGAATCGTGATGGCTCCTCGGCGTAGTGGTGAATCATCGATAATATCATCGTGAACAAGGGTTGCCATATGCAGGATTTCAATGGAAGCAGCGATTTTGATCAATTGTTGCTGATCTTGTTTTTGTTCATCACCGATTTGAGCAAATAGAAAAAAGAACGCTGGGCGTAATAATTTTCCACCTGAATAGGTTAATTCGATCAAAGCTGTTTCGATTTCTTTGTTTCTTATTTTAACTTGGCGTCTGATCAGTTCGCACGTTTCATTCAATTGTTGTTGGATAATCGGAAATTCTTTCCAAAAGTCATTCATAACACAATAGTCCTTTCAGTAATTCAATACTATTGATTGTATACGATGTAGGTCGAGAAACACAAGTAAATTATTCCGTGAGCATAAAACTAAATATTGTAAGGAGAGAAGAGTATAATTTGAATAGAGAAGTATTTTTTGAATTAGTTGAGCTAAAAGCAAAGACAGCCAGTGTTTTACCCTTTCTTTTAGGCATTTGTTTCAGTTGGTATCATTATGGAAGTGTCCATTTAGGTTTTGTTCTTATTTATTTTATTGCGATGTTCATTTTCAATATGGCTGTTGATATATTAGATAACTATAATGACTACCATCATGCTAAAGAAGGGCATGATTATAAAGATAAAACGAATATTATCGGACGTGAGCATTTATCGTTGTCGATGATTCGTCGCTGGATCATTTGGATGGTGGCGATCTCCGCGTTGATCGGAATCGGTCTTTCACTGTTTGTCGGTTGGCCTCTGCTATGGATGGGGCTGTATTGTTATTTGATCGGGATCTTCTATTCTTCTGGTCCTAAACCGTTATCTAGTTTGCCTTTGGGAGAAGTTTTCTCGGGCTTTACGATGGGCTTTATGATCATGTTGATTTGCGTTTATATCAATACATTTGATTCTTTTCAATGGACAGCAGAGAATATCGGCAGGATTTTCTTGGTGTCATTGCCTAACACTTGCTTGATTGCTAATTTGATGTTAGCTAACAACATCTGTGATCTAGAAGAAGATGAAACAAATCAGCGTTTTACGTTAGTTCATTATTTAGGGAAAAAAACGGCACTCCAGTTGTTTGTCGGATTGATTATGATTGCCTTTATATCGATCATTTTAAGTGTTGTATTGGGTTTAGCACCTATGACCATGTTATTGACGCTGTTGGTCCTACCCTTTATTTGGAAGCAAACGAAGCTATTCTTAAATGAACAAGTCAAAACGAAAACATTTATTTGCGCAGTCAGGATTTTAGCTGTCGGTGCACTTGCACAAGTTGTATTTTTTGCCATAGGATTGTGGCTTAAATAATAAAATAAAAAGGTTAAGAGGGGATTTAAATGAGTAAGCACGTCGTTATTTTAGGCGCTGGCTATGCCGGATTAAGAGCGCTACATGAATTACAAAGAGGCAATACTGATCTGAAAATCACATTGGTCGATCAAAATGATTACCACTTTGAAGCAACGGATATCCATGAAGTTGCAGCAGGAATCCAAACATCGGAAAGAATTACGTATCCAATCAAAGATGTTGTAAAAACTGCTTGCACAACATTTGTACAAGGTAGAGTGGAAACAATCGATAGTGAAAACCAATTGGTTCATTTGAAGGATCAAGAAGCCCTTTCTTATGATTATTTGATTGTGGCACTAGGCTATGAATCAGAATCTTTCGGGATTCCAGGTGTAGAAGAATTTTCATTAAAAATGGTCGACATTCCAACGTCAGAAAAAGTTTATCAACATTTAACTGAGCAAATGGAAGCCTATAAAGAAACCAAAGACGAAAACTGTTTGAAAATCGTGGTCTGCGGTGCCGGTTTTACTGGGATCGAGTTACTAGGTTCATTGCATGAAGGCAAGAAAAAGCTAGCTGAAATTGCTGGTGTTGAACCTGATAAAATCCAATTGTACTGTGTTGAAGCGGTGACGCGTTTATTACCAATGTTTAGCGAAAAACTCGGTGGTTACGGTATCGATCATTTGAAAAAATGGGGTGTCAATTTCTTAGTTGGCAAACCGATCAAAGAGATCAAACAAGATACAGTTGTTTATTTAGATAATCAAGAAACGAACGAATTAAACGAACTACAAGCAAAAACAATTATTTGGACGACAGGCGTTAGCGGCAGTCATGTAGTAGGTGATTCTGGTTTTGCAGCCAAACGTGGACGCGTGATGGTTCAAGCGGACTTAACAGATGCTGATCATAATAATGTTTATATTATTGGTGATTGTTCTGCTGTTATGGATAAAGAATCAAATCGACCTTATCCAACAACTGCACAAATTTCACTTAAAATGGGTGAACATGCAGGGAAAAACATCAAAGCACAATTAAAAGGTGAACCAACAAAAGAATTTACCTTTAAATCATTAGGCTCAGTTGCTTCAATTGGTAATAGTCATGCCTTTGGTGAGGTTGGAAAAATCGAAGTCAAAGGATATCCTGCTTCTGTTATCAAAAAAGCTATCATGGATCGTTCATTATTTGAAACAGGTGGTATTAAAGAAATGTTAGCTAAAGGTCGTTTTGACTTTTACCGTTAACAGATTAAAATAGTAATCAGTGCTTTGAAGGATTCATAGTAGAGCGTTGTGTGGAAATGACAGAAAGTCAACGGCTGATGGAAGTTGATCAAAACAACGACTTGAATTACAAATCTGGAGCAAATGTTCGATTCGGGTGAGATCCGTTAGCGTCTTTTGAGAGGAAATTATTTTTTAATTTCAATTTGGGTGGTACCGCGTGTAGATTGAGGCCGAGACAAAAGTATTCAGCTCCTTATTTCCGAAGGAGCTGATTTTTTCTCACCGTTATACGTCCCTGACAGTCTTTTTCAGATTGTCAGGGATTTTTTTGTATTCAACAATCAAATTTATAAAAAGAATGAGGAACGTAAATGAAGAAAGAATTGAGTGTTAAAGAAGCATTAGTTGTGTTTTTGTCATTATTATTGATTATTAGTATTTGTGTGATTGGCGTTGGCATGAGCCCAATTTTTCCTGTATTATGTGCGTTAGGTTTATTGATTGGCTGGAGTAAGTGGCGTGGTGCTTCTTGGGACAAAATCCATGAAGGAATTATTGAAGGCGTAAAAACAGGGATTGTTCCCATGGTCATTTTCATATTGATCGGAGCTCTGATTGCAGTTTGGATTGCAAGTGGTGTAATTCCAACGATGATGTTTGCAGGATTTTCAGTTATCAGCACTAAAATCTTTTTACCTTCGGCTTTTGTTAGCTGTGCAGTTGTGGGGATTTCAATCGGAAGTGCCTTTACAACAGTTTCAACAATTGGTTTAGCCTTGATGGGAATGGGGATCTCGATGGGCTTCAACTCTGCTATTTTGGCAGGAGCGATTATTTCAGGGGCAGTCTTTGGGGATAAAATGTCTCCGCTATCGGATACGACCAATTTAGCTTCAGCTGTAGCGGGAGCAGATCTATTTAAGCATATTCGAAATATGATGTGGACGACCGTACCAGCGTTTATTATTTCGTTTATTTTATACGCAGTAATTGGGTTTCAAACAAAAATTGGACAGACTGATTTAGAAACCAAACAGTTTTTAGCCGTTTTACAAGAGAATTTTGCAATTAGTTGGTGGGCAATTTTACCGATTTTATTACTGGTGGTGTGTTCAATCAAACGAGTGCCCGCAATTGCATCATTATTAGTGACAATTTTAGTGTCTAGTGTGATGTATATAATTCAAACACAAAATGTTGACTTGAAACAGTTAAGCACGATTATTGAAAATGGGTTTGTCTCAGAAACTGGTATGGAGCAAATCGATGCGTTGTTGACTAGAGGTGGGATCCAAAGTATGATGTGGTCAGTTTCATTGATTCTTTTAACGTTGTTGTTAGGTGGTTTATTAATGAAGATGGAAGTGATCACTGTACTGATGGCCCCGCTTGCGCATAAATTAAAATCAACCGGTAGTTTAGTTGCGGCAACAGTGTTTAGTGGAGCGTTAGCTAATTTGATGATTGGTGAGCAGTACTTATCGATTATTCTGCCAGGACGGGCCTTTAAAGAAAGTTATGATCAAGCAGAACTCGCCCCAGAAGTGTTGTCTAGAGCGTTAGAAGATTCTGGTACTGTACTGAATTCACTGATTCCTTGGGGGGTAAGTGGCGTGTTTATGGCAAGTACGTTACAAGTATCTACATTAGCATACGCACCCTTTAGTTTCTTTATCTTATTGTGTCCGATTTTGTCGATTCTTTCAGGAATGACAGGCATCGGCATCCAAAGACGAGCGATGAGTAAATAAAGAATTCTACTGAAAATCATTAAAATTTTAAGAGAAACAATGGGGGTACTTTTGTTCGGCTCGATTTTTAGGTATAATGGATATTGATTGAAAAGAGGGATGTTACATGGCACAAAAAAGGAAAAGTGCAAAAAAGAAAAAAACAAAAAAGCAACAACAGCAACAAGAACATCTTAATTTCATTTTTCTCGGTATCTTTTTTATCTTCTTCGGATTATTTGGACTATTAAAATTAGGATTTCTTGGCACATTGATCGCCAATGGTTTACGTGTAGTAATAGGAAATACATTTTCAGTAGCAGCATTATTACTGATGCTTTATGGCCTGTCACTCGTTATTTTTGGGAAAGAGTTTCCCATAAAAAAAAGCCGGCCAATGATTGGCGGAGTATTTGTTTATTTAGGTATTTTGTTATTGCTACATGCATACATGTTTCGTAGTGTAGGGACCCAAACACCTGATATTATGGGAACGACATGGGAATTTCTTAGAATGGATCTAAAGGCAAGTACTGTTGCTCAAAATGTCGGTGGCGGTATGATCGGTGCAGCTCTGTATAGTCTAACGTTCTTTTTAGTGGCTCAGTTTGGTAGCTATTTGATTGCCGGGTTACTGATTGCGATTGGTGTCTTTTTAATGAGTATGCTTGATTTTCAACAAGTGATGAATGGTTTGCAGATCATTCGAGAAAAACTTAGTAGTCTAACGGCTAGAAGTGCAGAACGTCAAGCTGAAAAAGAAACGAAGCGTGCAGAAAAACGTGCAGCCAAACAAGCAGAGATGGAGCAACGTGCGCAAGAACGTCTAAAAAATGATGTGCGTGAATTAACACCTGGTGAAAAACTAGCGCAAGAAGCATGGAAACAAGAAGAAAAAGACCTTCAGGAACCAGAACAATTAACCTTGGTGCCAATCGATAGCTTCCAAAGTCAAACAGAAGCTCAGGCAGTTCAAGCAAAACCAATGGCCGATCCGGAGCTTGACGAAGGCGGCGAATTAGAATTTGAAATTTCAGAAGAAGCGGAAGATCGTGATTACGAATTGCCGCCTTCAACGTTGTTGGATTCAATTCCTGCAGCTGATCAAAGTGGTGAGTATCAGAAAATCGAAAAAAATATTGGCGTTCTGGAACAAACCTTTAAGAGTTTCGGTGTAGATGCCAAGGTTGTCAAAGCAAGCCTAGGACCTGCTGTCACAAAGTTTGAGATTCAACCAGCTGTAGGGGTTAAAGTTAGTAAAGTCGTTAGTCTAACAGATGATATCGCCTTAGCACTTGCTGCGAAAGATGTACGGATGGAAGCACCGATTCCAGGGAAATCATTGATTGGGATCGAAGTGCCAAACAGCACTGTCAGCACTGTTTCATTCAGAGATATTATTGAAGCTGCACCAAGTCATCCAGATAAACTATTGGAAGTTCCACTTGGACGAGATATTTCTGGTATGGTTCAATCAGCTGATTTAGCTAAAATGCCGCATTTACTGATTGCTGGATCAACAGGTAGTGGGAAATCAGTTGCGATCAATGGCATTATTTCCAGTATTCTTATGAGAGCAAAACCTCATGAAGTAAAACTGATGATGATCGATCCGAAAATGGTTGAGTTGAATGTCTATAACGGGATTCCTCATCTATTAACACCAGTTGTTACAAATCCAAGAAAAGCTTCCCAAGCTTTGCAAAAAGTCGTTCAAGAGATGGAATTTCGTTATGAAAAATTTGCAGCGGCTGGTGTCCGGAATATTTCTGGATATAATGAATTAGTCATTCAGCGAAACCTTGAAGACGGTGAGAATCGTCCAATATTACCATTTATTGTTGTTATTGTTGATGAGTTAGCTGATTTGATGATGGTTGCCAGTAATGAAGTGGAAGATGCGATCATTCGTTTAGCACAAATGGCAAGGGCTGCTGGTATCCATATGATTTTAGCAACTCAAAGGCCTAGTGTGGATGTTATCACAGGAATCATCAAAGCCAATGTTCCTTCACGAATGGCCTTTGCCGTTTCAAGTGGAACGGATTCACGAACGATCATCGATAGTAACGGTGCCGAAAAACTTTTGGGTCGTGGTGATATGCTGTTCTTACCGATGGGAGAGAATAAACCAATTCGTGTTCAAGGAGCCTTTATTTCAGATCATGAAGTTGAACGGGTTGTGGCTTTTGTTACAGAGCAGCAAGAAGCTGATTACCAAGAAAATATGATGC
Source organism: Enterococcus sp. 7E2_DIV0204 (assembly GCF_002140855.1). Taxonomy (NCBI): domain Bacteria; kingdom Bacillati; phylum Bacillota; class Bacilli; order Lactobacillales; family Enterococcaceae; genus Enterococcus; species Enterococcus sp. 7E2_DIV0204. The sequence continues at coordinate 367,254 of NZ_NGKY01000001.1, read as the reverse complement.
CAACAGAAGAAGAAACAACAAGTGGCGGATCTGGAGATGCACCTCAAGACGAATTATATGAAGAGGCTAAGGCGTTGGTCGTAGAAATGCAGACCGCAAGTATTTCCCTACTGCAAAGACGCTTTAGAATCGGATATAATCGGGCAGCACGCTTAGTTGATGAATTAGAAGAGCATGGTGTGATTGGACCGTCTGAAGGGAGTAAGCCAAGAAAAGTCTTTCTTGAGCCTGTACCAGATGATGGACCGATGGATCAGGGATCAGAATAATAAAAAGGAGGTTGGGACAGGAGTGTTTAACCCCGAGAAATAAGCTGAACTTCACGAAAATTGCACTTCAAATTTTTGTGAAGTTCAGCTTATTTCCGAAGGGGTTGCTTCTGCTCCCACCGTTTATTCGGATACGAAGAGCCTGAAACATAACTTTTTGAGTTATGTCCCAGGCTCTTTTTATTAAGTTTCTAAGATAGAGTAGATTATGAGCGTTACTTTTCTAAAGAGGTTTTCGATAAATGGATTCTTTGGTATAATGTACGAAATACTAGCAGGAAATCAGATGCTAAGTTGAATTAAATCAGAAATACGATTAGAATTAGAGTAATCTAAAACAAGCATAAATAAGTTGAAATGAAATGATAAACTAAATAAAGAATATAAGGATGGATAATATGAGAAGAAAAAGCGTACTCTATTTAGACGTTGCAGAGCAAATCAAGGCAGATATCATGGATGGTACTTATCCTGTAGGATCATTGTTACCAACAGAGGCGGAACTTGAGCAACTATTTGATGTGAGTAAAATCACCGTTCGCCGTGCTATTGAATTATTATCATCAGAAGAATTAGTGGAGAAAAAAAGCGGCAAAGGAACGACTGTTTTAAGTAACCGTCCTTACAATAAATTATCAAAAGCCGGAACCTTTACAGAGTATTTAAATGATTCAGGACAAAAGGTAGCTAAGAAAATTTTAAACTTAGAAAAAGTAGCATTAACACCAGGTTCTGCAGTGCATCAATCGCTAGGTGAAAAAGCAGTGAAAGTCTCTCGGTTATATACCTTAGATGATCAACCTTATATTTATTTTAACTACTTCTTACCAACGAGCTTAGCTGATGTTCCATTAGAAGATTTTGAGAATGAATCATTGTATCGTTTGATGGATCAACATGGCATTGAGATCATGAAGTTTGAAGACAGCTTTCAAACTGTAGAATTAACCCTTGAACAACAAGAAATATTAGCGACATCGGAAAAAAATGGACTTAAAAGAATTCGTAAATCGGTTGGTCTTTCTGGAAAAATCGTTGAATTTTCTGAAGCAATCTATAATACAGCTCTTTATCCATATGTAATTGAATATGAAGCGTGAATCAAATAACAAGTTACTTACAAAAGTGTAAGTAACTTGTTATTTTTTTCTATGGTGTGTTCGTTAGAATTAGAATAGACTAGCATAGTAGAGAAAAGGAGCGATAATAATGTTGCAAGTAGAAAATTTATCGAAAACATATGGTCAAGAAATTAAATATGAAGCGTTAAAAGGGTTAAATTTAACCGTAAATGATAGTGAATTTATTGGAATCATGGGACCTTCTGGTAGTGGGAAAAGTACCTTCTTGAATCTTTTAGCAACGATCGACCAACCAACTTCAGGTCATATTCTAATGAATGGAAAAGATCCGAATCAACTAAATCAAGAAGAAATTGCTAAATTTAGACGAAGAGAATTAGGCTTTATCTTCCAGAGCTTTAACTTGATGCCAACGTTAACAGTTGAAGAAAACATTGTTTTACCATTAACTTTAGATGGTGAAAAAATCTCAATCATGAAAACACAACTAAATCTATTAGCAAAACGTTTAGGTATTGCTAGTTTATTGAAAAAACGAATTGCCGAAATTTCGGGAGGACAAGCGCAACGTGTTGCTGTAGCTCGTGCGATGATTCATCAACCACAACTCCTATTGGCGGATGAACCGACAGGAAACTTAGATACAAAATCATCAAAAGATGTTATGCAGCTATTACAACAATTAAATGAAGATGAAAAAGCCACGATTTTAATGGTTACACATGATCCACTAGCTGCAAGCTATTGTAAACGAATCGTCTTTATCAAAGATGGTGAATTGATCGATGAAATCCGCCATAATGGCAATCAAAAGATGTTTTACGATGAAATTATGGTAAAACTATCTGAGATTGAAGGTGTTGATAATGAGTTTTAGTCAATTTGTTATTCGCAATACCTTAAGAAATAAGCATCTTTATATGGCTTATTTTCTGAGTACGCTCTTTTCAGTAATGGTGTTCTTTACATTTACAGTTTTTGCATTTCATCCAGCATTATCAAATGGCTTAAATAAAAATGCTCAAATTGGCATGTTGGCCGCTGCAATCATTATTTACGGTTTTGCCTTTTTCTTTGTTCTATATTCAATGGATGTCTTTATCCAATCAAGGAAAAAAGAGTTTGGCTTATTGATGATTCAAGGAATGAGCCCAAAGCAGCTGAAAAAAATGGTCTTTATCGAAAATTTAGTCATTGGTTTTTTTGCTACGATCATGGGAAGCATTGCTGGAATTGGTTTTTCACAAGTGATTTTATGGTTAAGTAATAAATTGATGCATGTCAATTTTGGGTTCTATTTTCCCTTACAAGCACTTGTTTTGACCGTAATTTCATTTGCAGTATTATTTTTAGCTATTTCATTTTTTATTCAATTCCGATTGCCAAAATTAAGTTTACAAGAATTGTTGAAAGCAGGAGACCTTGGTAAAGGGACGATCAAAAGCTCTCCGATTAAAACCATTTTAGCGATCTTATTGATTGGTGTAGGCTATGCGATTGCTTTATTAGTCAAAGGAATGTTAGTACCGATGGTTATGATTCCAGTAATCTTTTTAGTCGTTGCTGGGACTCGATTCTTATTTAATCAATTAAGCGTTTCAGTAATTGAACGATTGAAAAAGAAACAAAGTATTTTTTGGAAAAAAACGAATATGGTTGTTTTTTCAGATTTAGCATTTCGTATGAAAGATAATGCCCGCTCGTTTTTCTTAGTATCAATCATTTCAACAGTGGCCTTTGCTGCGATTGGTACATTATATGGCTTTCAAAATATGATTCTAGATGGTATGAATGAAATTCCGTATGAATTCCAAGTTACAGGAACTGCTGAAGAGACAGCTTCAGTTCAACAAGAATTTTCTCAATTGTTGGCGGATAAAGGGATTCAAGTCGACGAAGGAAAACTGACAACTTATACAAATGCTGATCATGTTAACTTTGTTAAAGAGTCTGAGTATAATCACCTTGCGGAGTTGGTTAAAAAGCCAACGATCCAGACAGAAGGAAAAGCTGTCCAATTGCTTCCAACTAATATGGTGGGCATGAAAGAAACAACACTTAATGAAGTAGCACTACCAAACGAGACGATATTGCCAGTTATTAAAACGGAAAAAACGAATGTTGTTTCAGCTTATGGAACAACTATACTGGTACCGGATAATAGTGAGCTACAAAATTTAGAAAGTACCACTACAACTGTTTGGCAACCAAAAAATGCTAATTATGATGAACTGGTTTCGATTGGTAAATTCCAGGAAAAAAACGTAGCATTAATGGCTAAGAGTTATTCACAACAAACAATTACAGATGAATATGCACCAATTTTATTTGTCGGAATTTTTATCGGTATTGTTTTCTTTGTATCAGCTGGAAGTTTCCTATATTTCAGATTGTATAGCGATATGGATGTGGATGTAGAGAAATTCAAGATGATTTACAAAATGGGGTTAACGAAGAAAGAGTTGAAGAAGATGATTTATCAACAGGTTGGAATCTTATTCTTTACACCGATCATTGTTTCGGTGATCCATGGTGCAGTCGCACTAACGGCGATGTATCACATGTTTAATCAAGGAATGCAAGTAGCAGGATGGCAAGTGTTAGGAGTGTTTATCCTGATTCAAATTGGGTATTACCTAATTGCTCGTGTTTTCTATTTCAAAAAAGTTTATCGCTTAGTTCAAATATAATAAAAATCGATACAAAACAGAACACGTTTTGTATCGATTTTTATATTGTTTTTTGAATTTTTTGGAGTATACGTTAATAATGGTAGGCGTAAAATCAAAGGGATAAGAAAAGTCTAATTTGATGGACTAAACCAGATAACATATAGACAAATCGGGCACAATACGTTATAGTATGAAGCGAATGTTTAGAAGAAATGAGGAAGACAACTAGTGGAAAAAGCATCCATTTATGGTTTAACAAAAGAAGAACTGATCGCATGGTTTATCGAACATGACGAAAGAAAGTTCCGTGCCACCCAAGTTTGGGAATGGCTTTATATCAAACGTGTTATGGCATTTAGCGAAATGACAAATTTATCAAAAGATGTAATTGAATTATTAGAAGAAAACTTTATCATTAATCCGTTGCGTCAAGTCATCATCCAAGAAGCCAAAGATGGCACAGTGAAGTATCTCTTTGAATTACCAGATAAGAATATGATTGAAACGGTCTTAATGCGTCAAGAATATGGAATGTCTGTTTGTGTGACGACTCAAGTAGGGTGTAACATTGGCTGTACTTTCTGTGCAAGTGGTTTATTAAAAAAACAACGTGATTTAACAGCAGGGGAAATTGTTGCGCAAATCATGCTAGTTCAACATTATTTTGATGAACGCGGACAAGGAGAACGAGTAAGCCATATTGTTGTGATGGGGATCGGTGAACCATTTGATAACTATGATAACTTAATGAATTTCCTACATACGATCAATGATCCAAAAGGTTTAGCTATTGGAGCACGTCATATTACGGTTTCAACAAGTGGTTTAGTGCCGAAGATCAAAGAGTTTGCAAATAATGGTCTGCAAGTCAATCTAGCCATTTCGCTACATGCACCAAATAATGATGTTCGGACATCGATCATGCGCATCAACCGCAGTTTCCCAATTGAGAAATTAATGGGTGCTGTTGATGAATACTTGGAAAAAACAAATCGCCGGATCACGTTTGAATATATCATGTTGAGCAATGTAAATGACCGCCCAGAACATGCTCAGCAATTAGCTGACTTGTTGAAAGACAAGAAGAAGTTAACCTTTGTTAACTTGATTCCATATAATCCAGTTAGTGAACATGATCAATATAGCCGTAGTGAAAAAGCGGACGTATTGAAATTCTATGATATTTTAAAGAAAAATGGCGTTAATTGTGTAATCAGAAAAGAATATGGTACAGATATCGATGCAGCTTGCGGACAATTAAGAAGTAAACAAATCAAAAAAGCTGGAAAAAGTGTTTAATTCTTGAGAAAGTTAGGAATTGGAGCTGGGAATGATCTTTATTCCCTGATTCAATTATCTACTTTCCTAAAGAATTGCTTTTTTAAGCTAGACGAAAAAAAGCTGGAAAAAGTGTTTAATTCTTAAGAAAAGTTGATAGAACTTATAATGAAAAAATTCCTGATAAAGCCGAAATGGTTTATCAGGAATTTTTTATTTTACATTTATAATACTAAATCCATAATCGATAATATGTTCCTCTAAATAACGTAAATATTCTTCGCCCATCGGAGATAGTGGCATCTGAGCCGGATGGATCCAGCCGATTTCCATCGTTTCATCTACTTCTAAAGGCAAGGCAACAATATTTTCATCATTTAATTCTCGGCTTAAGACACCAGAGCTGATTGTGTAGCCATCCACCCCAATCAGAAAGTTAAATAACGTTGCCCGATCACTGACGCGGATGCTTTTTTTATGATAGCGAGTACTTAATATCTCTTCTGAAAAGTGGAAAGAATTAAATTGACCTTGTTCAAACGAAAGATAGGGAAAGTCTTCTAGATCGGCTAAGGTAACTGATTTTTTCCCAACTAAAGGATTTTTTTTACTAATAAAAACATGTGGATGAGCTGTAAATAAAGGATGAAACACAAGTTTTTTTTCTTTTAATAATTTACGAATCACTTTTTCATTAAATGTATTTAAATACAAGATACCTAATTCGCTTTGAAACGTGCTGACATCTTCGATAATATTATTAGTTTGAGTTTCCCGAAAAGTAAATTCATATTCATTTTGTTCATAAGATTTGATCAATTGGACGAAGGCATGGACTGCAAAGGCATAATGTTGTGCAGAAACAGAAAATAATCTACGACGAGTCTCTGTTCCTTTGTATTTTTCTTCCATCAAGTCGACTTGCTCCAAGATTTGGCGGGCATAGGACAAAAACTCTGTGCCTTCCGTGGTAAGAACCATGCCTTTTTGAGTCCGCTGAAAAATTTGAATATTCATTTCCTGCTCTAATTCTCTGATAGCAGTGGAAAGACTTGGTTGAGTGATAAAAAGATGTTTGGCTGCTTCATTGACAGAACCTAATTCAACGACTTTTACAATATAATCTAATTGCTTGATCCGCATGATACGATCCTCCTTTTATTTAAAGCGCTTGCTCCTAGTGATAAAACAAATGATGTTGAACGCTTAGACTTCAACTTGAATCACTTGAACACCTTGCTTCTCGATTTCTCGAAGCACTTCTGGTGAGGCGAATGTATCGGTGATCAAATAGTTGATATCTTTAATAGTACCGCTCGTAAAATTAGATGAAAAACCAATTTTACGATAATCTGCAACGACGACTACTAAACCATTTGTACGTTCGATAATCAGTGAATTGATTTTAGACTCGTGTAAGACGGGTGTTGTGATGCCATTTTCAACACTAAGACCTGAACAACCGATGATTGAAATGTCAGAGGACATCTTTGAAAATGAATCAATAGCAATGTCCCCAACTAAGGCTTCCTTTGGAAAACGAATTTCGCCACCAGACAAAATTACGGTGGCATTTGGATTATGGTCCAAATTAGCGACTTTGACATTGTTAGTCACAATCGTTACACGTTTTTCTCCTAAATGTTTTAAGGAAGATAATGCAGTCGAGCCTGTATTGATAAACAAGGTATTGCCTTCTTTAACAAACTCTCCAGCCTTTTTTGCAATAGCATCTTTTAAGACTTCGATCTCTTCATTATAATCTTCTGTTCCAGTTTTTTGAACGATTTGGGCCTTTCCATGGGCTCGTTGAACTAACCCCATTTTTTCTAAAGCAGTCAGGTCGCGGCGAACCGTGATTTCTGAAACTGCTAATTCATGACTGATTTCTTTCACCAGTAAACTAGTTTCATTATGCAGCAAATCCAATAGTTTATCACGACGATTTTTAATTGTTTGGTGTGAGCTTTTCATGTAATTTCCTCCCCTCTAGATCATCTGTGCGACAGCGAGTGTGTTTCCTATTCTTTTTGCCTCTTTTAACACACGATAGCCTTCTGATGTTTCATTTAGTTTAAGTAGAGATTGGCCTTTTAGATATAAAAGATAGGTCATTTCCCGATTATTTAAACGGTTCTTATCAATTAAAGCCAATTCACTTAAGCATTTTTTATTTCGGTTTTGATAGAAATATCTTATTCCAATGATTTCATGCCAAGAAAACAAGCCGCTCATTTGTTTCTTTTTAGCATTTTTCAGTTTCAATAAGTGTTCTAGGCAAGTAGTTAAATTTTCTTCATCTTTTAAAAAAAAATAGCAATACATTTGCGTATGATAATAAATGAAGAGGTAATCCAATGTGGAATGAAAGAAATGCTGATTTTTATGTAAATGCTCTAGGCAAACTTCGTAATTTCCTTCATCCAATAAAAGAAGACTGTCAAAAATAATAATAGACTGTTTAAAGCCATTAAACAAATCTTTTTTCTTTAAGGTTCCTTTTAAAGCAATGGCTTTTTGTAAATCACATTCGACCGTCAAAGCATAAATCATTTTTTCATATAGATTTTTTAAATACTCAAAAAGAATAACGATACTTAAGACAATAACACCCAGACAGCCAAAAATAAGCTTTGCGCCTAATTCTTGAGAACTAGTGACTAGATAATAAATATAGAACGCAAACAATACATAAGCAGCCCATAGGAAGCCTTTTTTCCAAAAGTAAATACTTTTCCAAACTAAATTCTTCATCTTTCTCACCTCATCGCAACTATATCATAAAAGATGTGATATGAACATAAAAAAAGAATCTATAATCCTGTATAATTTCTTTTTAAATGTAAACGTTCTTAAAATGGTTAAAACGATCGTATAAACAGATTGAAAACGGTTAAAAATATTGTAGAATAAAAAGTGTAATCGAGATTGAGAAAATGTGGAGGGATCGTATGGCAACAATTCATGATGTGACAAAAGAAAGTTGGATTTTAAGCACTTTTCCTGAATGGGGAACTTACTTGAATGAGGAGATCGAACAGGAAGAAGTCAAGGCAGGAACCGTTTCTATGTGGTGGTTAGGCTGTACAGGGATTTGGTTGAAGTCACATGAAGGGACGAACATTTTATGTGACCTTTGGTGCGGAACTGGAAAACGAACACATGGCAATGGCAAAATGAAAAAAGGGCATCAAATGATGCGGATGAGTGGATGTGAGAACATGCAACCTAATCTTAGAACTCAGCCCTTTGTGATCGATCCATTTGCGGTCAAAGACGTCGATGCGTTGGTCGTGACTCATATTCATTCGGATCATTTAGATATCAATACAGCTGCGGCCGTCCATCAAAATTGTCCGAAGGCACGGTTTATTGGACCGAAAGAAGTGGTAAATACATGGTTAAAATGGGGCATTCCAGAAGAGAAAACCACAATCGTAAAACCTGGTGATCGTCTATCGATCAATGATGTGGATATTGTTGCTCTAGAAGCGTTTGATAGAACAGCTCTGGTAACTTGTGAGGATCCTGAAGTAATACTGAAAGGCAAATTACCTCAAGATATGGATGAAATCGCTGTCAATTATTTATTTGAAACAAGTGCTGGCAATATCTATCATGCAGGAGATTCACATTATTCTAATCTTTTTGCTAAACATGGGAATGAGCACAAAATCGATGTTTGTTTAGGCGCATATGGCGAAAATCCACGTGGGATCACGGATAAAGTTACGTCAGTTGATATGCTACGAATGGCAGAATCTTTAAATGCCAATGTGGTGATACCAGTTCATTATGATATTTGGGCAAACTTTATGGCGGATCCAAAGGAAATAACAGAAATCTGGAAGTTTAAAAAAGATCGCTTGGATTATCAATTTAAACCATTTATTTGGCAAGTTGGTGGGAAATTTACCTATCCAAACGACAAAGATAAACTTGAATTTAATTTCTACCGTGGGTTTGATGATGTCTTTACAAGGGACAATGATACACCGTTTCCATCATTTTTATAAGAAGGAGGAGAGCGAATGCTAAAGTATTTTTATGATAATGGATTGATCCAATTTTGTACCGATACTCCTGATAATTGGCAAGATGCGATTATTTTAAGCTGTCAGACACTATTGGAAAAAGGCATCATTACACAACAGTACATTGATGAAATCGTAGAATGTGTTCAAAAATATGGTCCCTATATCGTGATCGTACCAGGTGTTGCTATGCCGCATTCTTCAGAAGATAGTCAAGGTGTCTTAGGAACGGCGATTTCATTTACAAAAATGAGTCAAGATGTCGTTTTTGAAGAGAATAACGCTGAAAAGAATGCACGTTTATTTTTCACTTTAGCTGCTAAAAATAGCGAAGAGCATGTAGAAAATATCTCAAATCTATCTGAGATGTTGATGACTGATGGGGTGATCGAAGCATTGATGGATGTCGAGAATATGGAGGATTACGAAAAAGTGATGGCAACTTTTGACGTATAGAAAGAAGGGGAGTAAATGACACAAGTATTGGATTTTCTCATGGAAATTTGGGATTATTTCGCTGCAAATATCTTGACGCAGCCGGCATTTTTAATTGGGTTTATTGTTCTATTGGGCTATGTTTTACTTAAAAAACCGTTATATGAAAGTATTGCGGGCTTTTTAAAAGCAACGGTTGGTTATTTGATCTTGACGGTTGGATCGGGCGGTTTGGTGAATAATTTTCGACCAATTTTAGTGGGGTTAAAGGAACGCTTTAATTTAGATGCAATGGTCATTGATCCTTACTTTGGTCAAAATGCTGTTACAGCAGGTATTGAAGAAACTTTTGGACGAACATTCAGTGATACGATGATTTTATTATTGATTGCCTTTGTCATGAATATTTTATTAGTCCGTTTTAAGAAGTATACAAAGCTGCGAGCTGTTTTTACAACAGGGAATGTTCAAATTCAACAGGCGGCAACAGCGTTTTGGATTTTACTTTTCTGTTTTCCTGATTTAGGTCAGATTCAAATATTGTTGATCATGGGACTTATTTTAGGTTGTTATTGGGCTGTTGGATCGAATTTAACCGTTGATATCACGCAAGATTTAACAGAAGGAGCAGGTTTTGCAATTGCCCATCAACAGATGTTTGGGGTATACATTTTTGCTCGACTATCTGAAAAAATGAAAAAAAATAAAAATAATCGAAAGCTAGAAGATGTACAGTTGCCAGGCTTCTTATCGATCTTCAATGAAAATATGGTTGCTACTTCCATTTTGATGCTCTTCTTTTTTGGAATCATTTTAGTTGTATTAGGACCAGCCTATCTGATCGAGGCAGGATTTATGGAGCAAGGGCAAAGTTTCTTTTTCTATATTTTACAAACAGCTTTATATTTTGCAGTTTATCTTGCTATTTTACAATTAGGTGTCCGAACCTTCGTTTCAGAATTGACAGAATCATTCCAAGGTATTTCCAATACATTGTTGCCGGGTGCTGTACCAGGTATCGATGTTGCTGCGACCTTTGGTTTTGGTTCACCGAACGCTGTAACGATTGGCTTTTTATTTGGTGCCCTAGGACAATTTATCACGATTGGTTTACTGATTTTAGTTAAATCACCAGTTATCGTGATTGCAGGATTTATTCCGTTATTTTTTGACAATGCTGTAATTGCGGTTTATGCAAATAATCGTGGCGGGTTTAAAGCAGCCTGTATCTTCCCGTTTATTTCAGGTGTGATCCAAGTTTTAGGTTCTGCTTTGATAGCGGCATTTATCGGATTGTCTCAGTATGGTGGGTACATTGGTATGTTTGACTGGGCAACAGTTTGGCCGATAATGACGATTCTAATGAAGTATTTAGGTTATTTTGGAGTCGCTTTAGTAGTGATTTTACTATTGGCAATTCCACAATTGCAATATCGGGCAAATCCGGAAGGCTACTTCTTGATTGCTGAAGATTATGATGAATATGTAAAAAAAATGGCGGCAAAAAACGCTTAATTCTTAATAATATGATTGGAGGAATTTAAAATGAGAGTATTAGTATCATGTGCAAATGGATCAGGAACCAGTTTAATGATGAAAAAAAGTGTGGAGAAAGCATTGAAAGAACTAGGATTTAACATTACCAATATCCACCATTGTGCTATTTCTGAAGGGAAAAGCACAGCAGGACAATATGACGTTGTCTTTTGTCCAATGAATTTTTTAAATATGTTTGAAGCTGCTAAGAAAAAAGGCATTACTGTAGTAGGTGTGAAAAATGTAATGTCTGCTAAAGAAATCAGTGAGCGTGTTCAAGAAACAGATTTAGCGGCTAAATTTAAATAATTATGGCAAAAGTATGAGATTGGGACAGAAGTGTTCAACTCCGAGAAATAAGAAGGAGTTGCTTCTGCTCCTACCGTTTATTCGGATACGAAGAGCCTGAAACATAACTTTTTGAGTTATGTCCCAGGCTCTCATGACAATGAAGGCAAGGAGAAAATGAAATGAGTAGACCTAATTTACAAGTAGCTTTAGACCATTCGGATTTACCTAGTGCGATCAAAGATGTGGTAGCTGTTGGTGAAATTGTTGATATTGTAGAAGTTGGCACAATTCTTTGTTTACAAGCAGGAGAGCAAGCTGTTCGTTGCATTCGTGCCCTGTATCCCGATAAGAAAGTTGTTGCTGATACGAAATGTGCAGATGCTGGCGGAACCGTTGCTAAAAATTGCCGCGAAGCTGGAGCAGACTGGATGACTGTCATTTGCTGTGCAACGATTCCAACGATGGAAGCTGCAGCAAAAGAAGTGGAAGAAGTTCAAGTTGAACTATATGGAGACTGGACCTATGATCAGGCCCAAAAATGGTTAGATGCAGGCATTTCTCAAGCAATCTATCATCAAAGCCGAGATGCTCTTTTAGCAGGTGAAACGTGGGGAGAGAAAGATCTGGCCAAGGTAGCAAAACTAATTGAAATGGGTTTTAGAGTTTCTGTTACTGGAGGCTTGGATATTGAAACATTAACCTTATTCAAAGATCTTGAAGTCTATACCTTTATTACGGGGCGAGGCATTACGGCTTCTGCTGATCCAAAACAGGCAGCCAAAAATTTTCAAGCTGAAATCAAACGTATCTGGGGGTGAGATAGGTGACTACATTAGGGATCTACGAAAAAGCACTTCCTAAAAATATTAGTTGGAAAGAACGTTTGTTACTTGCAAAAAAGCTAGGTTTTGATTTTGTTGAAATGTCGATTGATGAAACGGATGAGCGACTTGATCGGTTGGACTGGACTCGTGAAGAACGTAAAGAAATCAGAGAAGCCATTTATGAGACAAATGTAAAAATTTTATCGATTTGTTTAAGCGGACACAGACGTTTTCCTTTTGGTTCAGAGGATGCTAAAGTACGAGCAAAAGCTTTGGTATTGATGGAAAAAGCGCTAAATTTAGCATCGGATTTAGGGGTACGTACAATCCAATTAGCCGGTTATGATGTATATTACGAAGAGAAAACAGTGAGATCAAGGGAATATTTTATTGAAAATTTAAAGCAGGCTGTAGCAATGGCAGCATCCAAGGAAATTGTCTTATCTATTGAGATTATGGACGATCCGTTCATAAATTCCATCTCCAAATTTTTAAAGATCAAAGAACAAATTCGTTCCCCCTATTTACAAGTATACCCCGACCTTGGCAATCTATCAGCGTGGCCGGGAAATGATGTTGGCTATGAACTAGAAATTGGAATCGATCAAATTTCTGCGATTCATCTAAAAGATACATTAGCCGTGACAGATCAGTTTGCTGGGAAATTTAAAGAAGTGCCATTTGGCAATGGCTGTGTAGATTTCTTGGGATGTCTCAAAACATTGAAACGGTTGGAATATCATGGTCCATTCTTAATTGAAATGTGGAGTGAAAATAGCGACACTCCTGAAAAAGAAATAGAAGAAGCAAAAGCATTTTTATGGCCATATTTAAAGGAGGCAGGCTATATTGACAACTGAACAATTGATTCAAGAAATGAAAGAAAGGGTTTTTGCTGCAAATCTGGAGCTACCTGATGCTGGATTGGTCAAGCTTACTTGGGGAAATGTGAGTGAGATCAATCGAGAGGCTGGGGTGATCGTAATCAAACCGAGTGGAGTTTCTTATAGTACGATGAAGTCGGGTGATATGGTCGTGACTGACTTGAATGGAGAGACAATAGAGGCAGGATTAAAGCCGTCATCTGATTTAGCGACCCATGTAGAATTATACAAAGCGTTTAAAGAAATTGGTTCAGTGGTACATACACATTCAAAATATGCAGTAATGTGGGCACAAGCAGGTCGTGAAATTCCTGCATACGGAACCACTCATGCTGATACTTTTTATGGTGGGGTGCCTTGTACTCGTCAATTAACACCAGAAGAAGTTACGTCAGCCTATGAACTTGAGACTGGGAAAGTGATTGTAGAAGCCTTCAAAGAAAAAGCAATCGATCCTTTGGCTGTTCCAGGAGTGTTAGTGTACGGTCATGGACCATTTACATGGGGACCAACGCCGCAAAAAGCTGTAGAAAACAGCATTGTTTTAGATGAAATAGCACAAATGGCGAGTATGACAGAAGTTGTGAATGAAGCTATTCAGCCAATTCCACAATATCTTTTAGATAAACATTTTTTTAGAAAACACGGTTCAAACGCTTATTATGGGCAAAATTAGAGCTAAATTTCTTTCAATTAAAAGTATAGATAAAGCTTGATAAAGGCTTATCTATACTTTTTTCTTTGTAATGACTAGGAAAGACTTGAATTTAACTTCAGAAAAGCTATACTAGAAAAATAACTTGATAGATAGAGAGGGGATAGGCATGGAAGAGAATAATTTAAAGCGTGAGATTTCTTTATTTGGCGCTTTTTCAACAGTTATGGGGACTGTTATTGGAGCAGGAGTATTTTTTAAAACAGCAAGTGTCGTCAGTTTTGCCCAGTCTCCGAGTCTAACGATTTTTGCTTGGATTTTAGGAGGTATACTGACATTGTGTGCAGGGTTAACTAGTGCAGAGTTAGCCACAGCAATTCCAAAAACTGGGGGGGCCGTCAAATATGTTGAGTATACTTATGGAAAGTTACCAGGATTTTTATTGGGATGGGCACAAAGTGTGATCTACTTTCCCGCAAATATTGCAGCACTATCAATTATTTTTGGTACTCAGTTTATTCACTTATTCCATTTATCAAACGATTTTTTACTACCAATAGCATTTGCAACTGGATTAAGTGTGACTGTGGTCAATTTATTGGGAACAAAAACAGCGGCAAGTATGCAATCATTTACATTAATTATTAAGATGATCCCAATTGCTTTGATCGTGCTGGTAGGACTATTCATGCCAGCAAATGTGGAGGTCTCATTATTTCCTGTCAAACCTGGCGGAGATAGTAGTTTTATTCAAGCACTTAGTGGTTCTTTGTTGGCAACAATGTTTGCATACGATGGTTGGTTAGGCGTAGGAGCTGTAGCTGGAGAAATGAAACGACCAGAAAAAGATTTACCGAAAGCAATCTTTTTGGGGTTGACGTTTATTACAATCGTTTATGTTTTAATCAATTTTGTTTTCTTAAAAACATTACCGATTGAGCAACTTTCAGGCAATCTCAATGCTGCATCAGAAGCTTCAAACCAAATTTTTGGTTCGATTGGCGGTAAATTAGTAACAATCGGTATTTTAATTTCTGTTTACGGCGCATTGAATGGATATACGATGACAGGAATTCGAGTTCCATATGCGTTGGCATTGGAAGGGATGATCCCTTTCAGTCAACAATTTCAAAAATTATCGAAGAAGTTTGTGGTTCCTTATATGGCAGGAATTTTTCAATTTAGTATTGCGGCTATCATGATGTCTATAGGTAGTTTTGATTTATTGACTGATATGCTGGTTTTTGTTATGTGGTTGTTTAGTTTATTGATATTTGTGGCTGTATTGATTTTAAGAAAAAAAGAGCCTGAACTTAATCGACCTTATCGAGTCCCGTTTTACCCCATCATTCCAATCATCGCAATTTTAGGTGGAGCGTTTATTTTGATTACTACATTGTTTACACAAACCATTTTGGCTAGTATTGGGATCGGGATTACATTGCTAGGAATCCCAGTTTATCTGATAAATCAAAAAATAAATAGACGAAAGATCAAATAAGGGAGAAGTATTGTCAAAAAGTTAACACTTTATACTAAGAGATTGAGAAAAATAAACTAAAATATTTGATATAATAGAGCTGATCTAAGTCTTTGTCATTAGATAAAGCAAGTACTCCTACTCAACCCTTTTGAGTGGGAGTAACTTTTTCTCAAAAATTTTAATAAAATTAACAATTTCTGAAAGTTATTCTGATCGTTTTTTTAGTATAATGGATATATCAAAACGATAAACTATTTTGGGGAAGATAGTGCATCAGAACTCTTGGTAAAGCTGTAGTGTTGATTTTTCAACGTTTACAGCTTTATTTCTTTACGTTAAAGATTAGAAATGGATCATCTATTTTTAAGTTCTATTGATTTGATCCAAAATAATTAGGTAAAGTTGAACTAGAAAAGCTTGAATGAAAAACGTAATAACTAAGATGATTTTTAAAGCTAAGACAAAACAACCTGTTTTGTTTTAGTTTTTTTTCGCTATTTTTTTATTTAACTGCGTATATTTACTGTAAGGAGGGACGAAAATGGATATTAAAGAACTTTCTCTAAATTTGATTAAGTGGGGTGTTGCTGAATGTTTGCAAGATATCTATATTTTACCTATTGAAAATAAGGTTCAGATCTTTACCAGAAAAGGAAAAAAACGGGTAGTTTTTCAAGAACTGGATGAAAGTAACGGTGAAAAATTGATTTTTCATTTTAAATTTATCGGTGGTATGGACGTTGGTGAAAAGAGAAAAGCGCAGGTGGGTGCCGCAACTTACATGATCAACAAAGAGGCAATACGACTGCGCTTATCGACGGTTGGTGATTTTAGACAGAGGGAAAGTTTAGTTATTCGTTTTTTACATGTTTTAGGCAATAGTCGTGAGAATTATTTTTTACCTCAACAATTAGTAATGGTTAGAAATCAGGTTAAACGTCGTGGCTTACACTTGTTTTGTGGTCCTGTTGGCTCAGGCAAGACAACCTTGATGTACAAACTAGCAAAAGAAACGGACCAGTTTCAACAAGTGATTACGATTGAAGACCCTGTTGAAATCGAAGAAGAGACTTTTTTACAGCTACAGACAAATTCTAAAATCGATTTGACCTATGATGTATTGATCAAGGCCTGTTTACGTCACCGCCCAGACATTTTAATTATTGGGGAAATTAGAGATGGGCTTACTGCACAGGCTGCAATCAGAGCGGCACTTACAGGGCATACCGTGTTTGCAACGATCCATGCAAGAAGTATTAGCGGAGTGTATGAACGGCTAGCTGAATTAGGTGTTCAACAAAGAGAGGTGTCAGAGTGTTTAGCAAGTATTATTTATCAACGATTATTACCGTTTCGGACGACAAAGGATGAAGAAATTAGTGGATTACTTATGGACTATAATTTTTCTAGAAAAATGGTTTCTAAGTGGTCGCAAGAATTAAGAAAGGTTTGGGCATATGGCTTTATTGATAATCAAACATTTGAAGAAGAAAAAGAAGATTAATTTGTCAAAAAAAGAGCAGCAAGCGTTTATTCAATTACTTGCAGATTTATTAAGTAATGGTTTCACGATCAAAGAAAGCTTGCTGTTTATGAAAAAATCTCGTTCTGTTCAAAAAGATAGCATTGATTTTCTGTTAGATTTTATGGAGCGGGGAGATCCTTTACACAATGGGTTGGCTGAATTGGGGTTTCCAGGGACAATTATTACGCAGATTGAATTTGCTCAGACGCATGGTGATTTAGTAGGAACACTAAAAAAAATTAAACAGCATTTGAAAATTATGGAGAAACAACGACAAAATTTTTATAAAGTAATCAGCTATCCGGTGCTACTTTTACTTTTTTTAACAGTTGTTTTGATTAGTATTCGTCAAATTTTATTACCTCAATTGATGGCAAATGGAACGATTCAAGCGAATAATATTGGAATCCTCTTCATTCAACAAAGTCCGTATTTTATCCTTTCTTTTTTATTCAGTATTGTAGTTCTGATTGTCTTGATTCGTTGGTTTTTTAGGAAAAAAACTTATTTACAGAAGGCTGTATACATTTCTAAATTACCTGTTTTAGGGAGCTTTTATAGAGAGTACACTTCAGCTTTTTTTGCGCTTGAATGGGGGAAGTTATTTTCTCAAGGTTTAGAAATCAAAACGGTTATTCACTTGATGCAAATCATTGACCAACGCTCTCTTATGAGTGAACTTTCTGAAAAAATTGAAGAACAATCAATGTTGGGACAAACATTTTATGAGCAACTACCAAGATTTCCGTTTTTTTCGCCAGAATTGTCTTTGATTATTCAGCAAGGACAAGTGAAAGGAAACTTAGGGAAAGAATTGATTTTGTATAGTGAAATTTGTTGGCGACATTTCTTCAAGCGGATAGAAAAACTGATTCAGTGGATACAACCAATCATATTTTTAGTGGTTGCTTTACTAGTTGTAAGTATTTATGCCGCAATGCTATTGCCAATTTATGGTGGAATGGAGGAGTTTTTATGAAGCGAAAAAAAATGAAATATGGAGGCTTTACCTTATTAGAAATGCTAGTTGTATTATTGATAATTTCTGTTTTGATTCTATTGTTTGTACCCAACCTGGCTAAACATAAAGAAGGTGTGGATAAAAAAGGCAATGAGGCAATAGTCAAAATAGTAGAGACTCAAATTGATCTTTACACGATGGAAAAAAATCAAACACCAACGATAGAACAGCTGTTGAATGAACAATATATCACACAAGAGCAATATGATAAATACCAGGCTAGTAAAAAATGACTCTAAACAATCGAGAAGGTTTTACGTTGATTGAATCGTTGTTAGTTTTGTTTATTTGTACGATGTTTATATTGCTACCAACACTTGCTATAAAGAAAACACAGCAAGTATTGGCGGTTGAACATTTTTTATCCTCATTTGAGAAAAAAATGTTGTTTACCCAACAAATGGCGGTTGTCAAGATGACAGACACACAAATCGTATTTTTTAAACAGAAGCAGCAAATCAAGTTTCTTCTAGATAAAAGCAATGAGCCAACTAATGATGCTATTCTAAATGTTCCAACAGCATTAAAAGCGGCTGGACCAGACAAGATCATTTTTAAAAATGGCTCAGGAAATAATGGTAAACTAGCAAAATTTTCTTTTTTATGGGTAGAAAAAAATCAAATGATCGAATTCCAATTTCAATTGGGGAGTGGCCGGTATGTTAAAAAAATCAAGCAGTTATAAAGGCTATATTTTACTTGAAAGTTTAGTTGCACTGGGTCTGTTATGCATAATAGTTGGGAGCTATATTTCGTTAAATACACTGTTGCTTAGAAAAAACAAACAAGCGACAGAACAATTGCTGATGCACCGTATACTATATGAAGAAATGAAGAGTTATGAGAATTATGGAGAGCAGTCTATTCAAGGTGAGCATGTATCAAATAACAGCTATCAGGTGCGCTTTGATAAGCGGAATAATAAATTGGTTGAAGTGGAGATCACAAATGGAAAAGAGGGCTTTATACTTAAGCAAGAATAATAGACAACATAAGTTTTCAGGTTTTACGTTAATAGAATGTTTACTCGCTCTATTGTTATTATCGATTATTTGTCTGCTTTTTTCTGCCTCTATCAAAAATGCTGTTGTCGTGACAACTCGTTTAAAAAGTGAAAGAGAAAAAGAATGGCAAATATTTATGATTCAGCTAGAAAATGAAGTGAAAAATTGTCATTACGAAAAGACCCAAGCAAATAAAATTATACTAACAAATACAAAAAATAATAAAAAGGTCTGGATTGAACATAAACTTGGGAAGATTGTAAAAGTAGAAAATGGTGGCTATCAACCACTTCTTACAGAGGTCAAACAAGCTATATTTAAAGAGGAAGGTAAGTATGTCATGATAGAAGTAACGTTTGAAAATGATGTTTACGCTGCTGCAAAATGGATCATTACTGGGAATCATACGCATGAATGATAACTATAAAGGGGGGATCTTACTTACCGCATTACTATTTGTATTTTTATTTAGCTTCATTTTTATCCAAGTTTTAGATGATTTTCAGTTAACACAGCAATTTACACAAAGAACAAAAGAATATTACATCGCTAAAACAATGGTAAGCATGCTTATTTCTGATATTAAACAAGGAAATGTAAAGCTTAAAAATAAAGGTCAACAGAATTTTTCAGCAGGAATAGTACACTATGAATATGATCGAGCGGTGCTGAAATTTGTAGTTCAATTAAATCAAAAAACTTACAAATTTCAAGAAGAGTATCAAGAAAATGAAATAGAAAAAATACAACTAAAAAATAAATAGATAATCAGTAAAGTTAGCGCATTTCAAAATTTGTGAAACGTGTTTCAAACTAAAATTTAAAAAAACTAATACAGAGGGATGTTTTTTGAAAGAAAACCTGTTTGGTACATTAAATTATTTTTAAAAAAATAAGAGTAGTTCAGCGATTTATAAATAATATTGGGAAATTGATTGATTATTGTCAGGTTTTTCGTTAAAATAGAACAGGTATGAAAATTGTTATATTATAGATGGAAATTGAGGTGTTTCTTTTGTTCCCTGAGAAAATAGAAAAGGCTTTCGGTTTAATGGAGCAGTCGATCCAATTGCTTAAACAATCTTTAGACACATCATTTCTAGATGCATACACTGAAAATGGCGAAAATATCATTGATAATTTCCAAGTACGTGTGTTGGATGGAGTCCCTGATGAGCAAACTGTTCAAAAGCTTAAAACCATTTATCAACAACTACAAGCAATAGAGCTAGATCCAGAAGAAATTAGACGTTTGTCACAGTTGATCTTACTTAAAGGGAATAAAGCTGAGTCCTTACAGGCCAATCATCAGCTAACGCCGGATAGTATCGGTTTCTTGTTTGTTTATTTGATCGAACAACTATACAAACCAGACCATTCACTAAAGATATTAGATATTGCATCAGGTATGGGAAATCTTCTTTTAACGATCATTCTTAACCTGAATATAGCAAACTATCCAGCTCAAGGTTTTGGTGTAGATATTGACGATACATTGCTTTCAGTTTCGGCTACTAACAATGAGTGGACAAAAGCGGCAATACAACTATTCCATCAAGATGGCTTACAAGACTTACTTGTTGACCCAGTTGATGTAGCAGTCAGTGACTTGCCAATTGGGTATTATCCAAATGATGAGAAGGCTAAAGAATTTGATTCAGCAGCAGAAGAAGGACATAGTTATGCCCATCATTTATTGATGGAGCAAGCAATGAAATTTGTAAAACCCGATGGTTATGGACTATTTTTGATACCAACCAATATTTTAGAGACCGAACAGAGTTCATTCTTCAAAAATTGGTTGCAAAAAAATGTTTATCTCCAAGGAATGATCCAGCTACCGGATGAACTGTTTAAATCAGTCCAATCCAGAAAAAGTATTTTGTTTGTCCAAAATAAAGGTGAGCATAGTGAACAAGCGAAAGAAGTACTTGTTGCAAAATTAGGTTCATTAAAAGACCCTGCAAAAATCACACAATTTTTTCAACAATTTGAGGCTTGGAAGTCTTCAAATTTAAAATAAAACAACCGATAAAGAGGAGAGTATTATGTCTAAAACAATTGCAATCAATGCTGGAAGTTCAAGTTTAAAATGGCAGTTATACCAAATGCCAACTGAAGAAGTAATCGCTAAAGGAATCGTTGAACGAATTGGTTTAAATGATTCAATCTTTACAATCAAATATGGAAACGACGAAAAATATGAAGAAGTCATTGATATCAATGATCATGATGTTGCTGTAAAAATGTTATTAGATAAATTAACTGAATTGAATATCCTAGCTTCTTATGACGAAATTACAGGTGTTGGACACCGTGTTGTTGCTGGTGGAGAAGACTTTAAAGATTCTGTTGTTATCGATGATGAAGTTTTAGCGAAAATCGAAAAATTAGCAGATCTTGCACCATTACACAACCCAGCAAATGCAATGGGAATCAAAGCATTTAAAAAAATCTTACCTGAAATTATCAGTGTTGCGGTTTTTGATACTGCATTCCATACAACAATGCCTAAACACAACTTCCTATATAGTATTCCAACTGAGTACTATGACAAATATGCAGCTCGTAAATATGGTGCACATGGAACAAGCCACAAATATGTTGCCGATCGTGCAGCAGAAATGCTTGGACGTCCAATTGAAGAGTTAAAAATTATTACTTGTCACTTAGGAAATGGTGCATCAATTACAGCTGTTGATGGTGGTAAATCGGTTGATACCTCAATGGGCTTCACACCACTTGCTGGTGTAACAATGGGCACTCGTTCAGGTGATATCGATCCTTCTTTATTAGCTTACTTAATGGAAAAACTTGAATTGACTGATATCAAAGACATGATCGATATCTTAAATAAAAAATCAGGTTTACTTGGTTTAACAGGTATTTCTAGTGATATGCGTGATTTAGAAGCAAATATGGATAAAGAAGCTGTTCAAGTAGCTTACGATATCTTCACAGATCGTATCCGTAAATACATCGGTAGTTATGTAACTGTATTAAACGGTGTTGATGCAATTGTCTTTACTGCTGGAATTGGTGAAAATGATTCACATGTCCGTAGTGAAGTAATCAAAGGCATGACTTGGTTTGGTTGTGAATTAGATGACGAGAAAAACAATGTTCGTGGAAAAGAATCAGTGATTTCTACAGATGACTCTAAAGTTAAAGTATTATTGATTCCAACTGATGAAGAATTGATGATTGCTCGTGACGTTGAGCGTTTAAGAAAATAATTGTTCAAAAAAGAAGCAACTCGACTTTAGTCGAGTTGCTTCTTTTAATGATTAAAAGTTAATCTTCATCCTTTAAAACTGGGATTTTATTGTCTAAGTCAGTTCTTACTACTAGCACATCACAAGCAGCATTGCGAATAACGTACTCAGAAACAGATCCAATAAATAATCGCTCAACAGCATTTAAACCAGTCGCGCCTAACATGATCAAATCAACGTCATGATCTTGAGGCAATTGTTTTGCAATCAAAGGTTTTGGAGAACCATATTCAATGACACTAGACACTTTTTCACAACCATGTTCCTTAGCTTGTTTTTTATAATCTTCTAGTGTTTGTTTCGCCATTTCAGTAGCCTGTTCAGCTAAAACACCATCAAAAGAAGAAACAGATTGGAATGCCCGTGTATCAATAACATGAGCTAACAATAGTTCAGCATCATTTCTCATAGCAACATTCATTGCTTTTTGAAAAGCTAATTCTGCCTCAGCTGATCCGTCAACCGCCACCAGAATTTTACGATAATTTTGTAACATTATACATCACTCCTTTTCAAATAGTTGAAGATACCTAGCATTGGATACTTTAATTGTAGAACAAAATCACAAAAAAGGAAAATAAAAAAGAAGAGACTGTTATAGAATCTTCTTGGCAAACATAACACTGAATACAGCTGAAATTACAAGCAAACTAAAAATATAGAACAAAGAAAAAAATTTTAAATTAAAGATTCCAACTAAAATGCCGATAGCAGCTAAAATTAAATAAAAAACACCAAATTGATGTAAAAATTGCGTGTTCTCATCTGGTTCACCGTTGTGCATTAAAGGTAGAAAAACAGTTGCCTTTTTTAATAAATAGATACCAATAATAACTAATAAAGCAACAGATACAAAAATAAGTATGCGAATCATGCATTGAACCTCCATCAAATAAAAAACAATTTGCACTTCGCAAATTGTTCGAAAATCTAAAAAAATGGTAAAATCCGTCGATGCCGTTATTCGTCCTATAGTATTGAACCCGCAAACAAAGCAGGTGGGTTCCACGACTGACAGCTTTGAACTACCAAATGATAAGGCATGTTACCAGCTTAGGTACCAGAAGGATCCCTAGATATCAATAAAATGTTCGGTCAACACACAAAAAAGACAACGCGCACATCACAGATTTACCATCTTTATAATAGCACAATATAGAGCAAACAGCAATGAGAGTGCTTAAATTTGAAAGCGGATTACTGTTAAGTTTTCTTTCCTTTTTTCCAATCTTGGATTCGTTGATACTGTTGGTGTAATGCTTGTTCATATTTTCCGGTATCAATCGGTTCATAGTAATGAGCATTTTTTATTTTGTCTGGAAGATACTGTTGATCGACCCAAGCATTCTCAAAATTATGAGGATAGCGATAACCAATCCCACGATTCAAATCTTTTGCACCTGAGTAATGACTATCACGTAAATGATCAGGTACATCCCCAGCTTTTCCTTCACGTATATCAGCTAAAGCAGCATCGATTGCGCTAAGCGCAGAATTTGATTTTGGTGATAGGCATAAGTCGATCACGACACTTGCAAGAGGGATTCGAGCTTCAGGAAAGCCCAATTTCTCTGCAGCTTGGACCGCTGTAATAGTCCGTGCCGCAGCTGGCGGATTACCTAAACCAATATCTTCATACGCAATCACCATCAGACGGCGACAAATGATCGGTAAGTCACCAGCTTCAACTAACCTAGCCAGATAATGCAGAGCCGCATCAACGTCACTCCCGCGGATCGATTTTTGAAAGGCTGAAATTACATCATAATGAGCATCACCATTTTTATCATGAGTCAGCGCTTTCCGCTGTACACATTCTTCAATGATCGAAAGGTTGATCTGAATCTCTTTATTCTCATTTTCAGGTGTTGACTTTACGGCTAATTCCAGTCCGTTCAAGGCGCTTCGTAAGTCACCGTTTGTTGCACGAGATAGATGCTGCAATGCTTTTTCTTCTAACACAACTGGAAACTCGCCTAAGCCACGTTCTTTATCAACTAATGCTTCTTTGACGGCCTTTTGAATATCCAATTCAGTCAGTGGTTTGACCTCAAAAATTTGCGTTCTACTCCGAATAGCTGGATTGATCGTGATATAGGGGTTTTCCGTTGTTGCCCCAATCATAATAATCCGACCACTTTCAAGGTGGGGTAATAAAAAGTCTTGCTTTGTTTTATCTAAACGATGAACTTCATCTAATAACAAAATCACAGTACCGCTCATTTTGGCTTCTTCCGCAACAATCTGTAGGTCTTTTTTCGTATCAGTTGCAGCATTCAATAAACGGAAAGCATAATTTGTGGAACCAGCAATGGCACTAGCAATACTTGTTTTACCCGTGCCAGGCGGACCATATAAGATCATAGAAGATAGCATCCGTGCTTCTACCATTCTACGAATGATTTTTCCAGGTCCAACAAGATGTTGTTGACCAACGACTTCATCTAAATTACGTGGACGCATACGATAAGCTAAAGGTTTTTGCATAGTTGGACCTCCTTATTTAAAAGCGTAGCTAGATAACCATAAAAGTGCAATGGGCTCGTTCAGCTCTGACAGAAAAATAGGGAATTATGACTGAGGTGTTTTTTGCCTCATTCATAATTTATCTTTTTTCCGAAGAGTTAGCCCAGGCAGCTAGATAATCTTAAGAGCGCAATAGGCTTATTTTACCAACAAAACTTGATAATAATTTCGTTATCCATTCATTATACCACAAAGAACGTACGTTTGCATTGTCCGTTGATTTACCAGTCAAAACAGGAAAAAATCAGCTTTTATCTAACTAATCGTTTCTTCTTTCGATGGATAATAGGCTTAGAATCGTGTATTATAGGAGGTGGTGAAAAATAATGAATGAGACAATAAATGTTTTTAATACAAAATCAACAGAAGAAATAGCTCAATTTTTATTGGGAATGTACTTAGAACACAAAACAGCAGCGGGTACCCTTGCAGGTTATATTGTGGATACAGAAGCTTATCTTGGTCCAGAAGATGAAGCAGCCCATAGTTTTGGGTTGCGAGATACTCCTCGTTTAAAGGCGATGTATGAAAAGCCTGGAACGATTTATTTATATACTATGCATACCCATCTGATTTTAAATATGGTGACTCAAGAAAAAGGGAAACCTCAAGGAGTCATGATTCGTGCTCTTGAGCCAGTTGAAGGTATCGATAAGATGCAAATAAACCGTAATGGACGAACCGGCATCGAGTTGTCAAACGGACCTGGTAAATTGGTAGCTGCGTTAGGTATTGATAGAGACTTATATGGAGACTCGATTTTTGACAGCTCTTTACGAATTGTTCCTGAAAAAAGAAGAACACCCAAGCAAATTATCTCACTGCCTAGAATTGGCATTCCGAATAAAGGGATTTGGACAGAATTACCGTTACGATATGTTGTTTCTGGGAATCCTTATATTTCTAAGCAACGAAGAAGTGATGTCGATCAAAAGGCTTTTGGCTGGAAGGAAGAAACCAAATGAAAAAAAAAACAATGTTAACTTATTTAGATCAACAAATTACCAAAAATATTACAGAATATGATGTCGCACTTGACTGGAATACCAGAAATCATTCAATCGAAGTGGTTTTCCGTTTATTCGCTGAAAATACTGCTCATGAACAAATTGATGATGCAATAGGAACTGTTTCTGAAGAAGAAATCATTGAATTTGAGGATGGCGTTTTATTTTATAACCCTGAAAAAGCTTCAGTAGATGAAGACGACTATTTAGCTGTTATCCCTTATGAAGGTAAAAAAGGCATCAAACAATCTGTATTAGACGGTTTTGTTACTTATTTAAATGAGGTGCTAACTGAAGGACAAAGTGACTTGTTAGATTTTTTAACAGATGAAAATCAGGAAATATTTGAACTGAAATGGTCAGATGAAGCGTTTGAAAAAGCTGTACAACAATATCAAAAAGCCGATGGCGACACATATATCGCTTATCCAAGCTATTAGAAAGCGGTGATCGTATGAAGTGGACAGAAGTAAAAGTTGAAACAGCTAGTGAAGCGGTTGAAGCAATTTCCAATATTATGATGGAGGCAGGTGCCAGTGGCGTTGCCATCGAAGATTCTTTAGATGTGGAAAATTTTCAAAGTGACCTTTACGGAGAGTTACTAGACAAAGAACAATTCACACATATCAAAGATGGCGCTTTAGTAATGGCTTATTTTCCTGAAACAACTTTTTTACCGGAAATATTGCCTTTTATCAAAGAAAGCATTACTCGTTTACCAGAATTTGGTTTAAGCATTGGGAAAAATGATGTAACCGTAAGTGAAGTAGCTGAAAGTGATTGGGCTACTGCTTGGAAAAAATATTATCACCCAGTACGCGTTACCCGCTTTTTGACGATTGTGCCAAGCTGGGAAAAATACGAAGCGCCAGATGAGTTTGAAAAAATTATCACACTAGATCCAGGAATGGCATTTGGAACAGGAACGCATCCAACAACTCGCTTAACATTACAAGCATTAGAAACAGTATTACGTGGTGGCGAAACTTTACTGGATGTTGGAACAGGATCAGGCGTATTGAGTATTGCTAGTAAATATCTAGGGGCTAAAAATGTCTATGCTTACGACCTAGATGAAGTCGCTGTGACGGCGGCCAAAGAGAATATGGACATGAATCCGATTGCCAGTGATGTTCAGGTTTCGGCAAATGACTTACTTAAAGAAGTAACCATTGAAGCAGATGTGATCGTAGCCAATATTTTAGCAGATATCATTACCTTGATGATCGAAGATGCTTGGCGTTTATTGAAAAATGACGGTACCTTGGTCGTTTCGGGAATAATTCATGAGAAAAAGGCAATGGTCATTGAAAAAATGACTGGACAGGGTTTTCTTGTGGATCAAGTTTTCCAACAAGGGGATTGGTATGCGATTATATTAAAGAAAACAGAGGAAGAGTAAGATGCAACGCTACTTTTTAACTGAGCCTTATGAAGCCAAAGAACAGTATCTAATCACAGGAGAAAACTATCATCATATTGTGCGAGTGATGCGAATGGAACCTAAACAACAAGTGTTTTTAGCTTTTAGTGACCGTTTGGCAATCATTGCTGAAATAACCGATATTACCGAAGAAGCGGTTTATTTAAAAGAAATTAGTAAAGAACAAGCTGAAAAAGAGTTGCCTATTAATGTTACGATTGCTTGCGGTTATCCTAAAGGAGATAAACTGGAATGGGTCGTTCAAAAAGGAACTGAGCTTGGCAGTCATAAATTTATTGGGTTTCCTGCTAAAGCATCCGTTGTTAAGTGGGATCACAAAAAGCTGGCTAAAAAAACAGAACGCTTGAAAAAAATTGCTATAGAAGCTGCTGAACAATCACATCGTCAGTTTGCGCCGGATGTTGTATTATTAGAACAAGAGCAAGAGTTGATCGATGGTTTTTCTAGTTACGATAAAGTGTTGATCGCTTACGAAGAGTCTGCAAAAATTGGGGAACGCAGTCTTTTTGCAACGGCGCTTTCCGAATTGACACAAGGCGAATCGCTTTTGATCATCTTTGGTCCAGAGGGAGGCTTTGCTCCTGTGGAAATAGCAGAATTTCAGAATCATGGCGGTATTATTTGTGGATTAGGACCGCGTATTTTACGAACAGAGACAGCGCCATTATATGCGTTGAGCGCTATTAGTTATCAATTTGAATTAGTGTAAGGTTTAGGGGGTTCTTTATGGAGTTAGAGTTGCAAAGACTTTCAATTATGTTAATGGATCCGGAACTTACGGATCAACGGTTTACAGAAGAAATCCTGTTCCTGAAGGAGTTTTCTGTGCGTTCTATTTTTGTTTTACCATACAATGTTGCAAGAGCAAAACAGTTATTAACTGGAACTACGATCCAAGTAGGTAGCTTTGTTGATTTTCCGTTAGGCGGTGGAACGCTAGCTAAAAAGGCATTTGAAACAGGACAGTTGTATAGAGATGGGGCAGCAGATGTTTTTGTAACAATGGCACCTGATCAACTAGAAATTTATGGCAATGAAAGTTATCAAGCTTTAGAACAACTATCATTTGGGCGGAATGCTCTGGGATTCTTTTTAGACAGTAGCCACTTGACGGATAGTCAAAAACAAAGATTAACGATGGATCTAGCAGAATTAAAAATCAATGCAATTTCATTAGGATTAAATTTAACGATGGAACAAGCGATTTATGATATGAGTATTTTCCGAACGGGTCGACGAAAACAAATGACCTTTCAAGTTAATGTAAAAGCACCAACGTTACTTGAAATCGAGCTTCTTTTTCAAGCAGGAGCATCTTATATCGGTATTAGCAATGGTCGTGAGATTTTACCGTTGATTTCAAAATGGAGCTAAAATTTGAGGAATTGAAAAACCAGAAAAATGTTAGTATAATAAAAGAGATTGGAAGTGCTACTGTTTCAAGTGGTGCTTTTCTTTTTTTAAAAGATCGATTATTTACATAAATAAAGATAACGGACTCAAAAGTAAAAGGAGTGCCTCTATTCTAGGAAGCGAAGCGACGTAGAGATAGAGGACACTACACTGACGTTTCGATCTCATCAAATTCTAAGTGCTAAAGCACTAAGAGTTGAAGGTCGGACCCAAAAGTAAAAGGAGTGAGAAGCATGCCAAAAGAGGAGATTATGACAGGACCTGGAGTCATTAAGCTCGTGTCAAAATATATGGCGCCTCAACATGTTGCGTTTGTTCAAAAAGCCTGCGATTACGCAGAAAAAGCGCATGAGGGTCAAGTTAGACAGTCAGGTGAACCTTATTTTATCCATCCAATCCAAGTGGCTGGAATTTTAGCTGAATTACGGATGGATCCACATACTGTTGCGACAGGATTTTTACATGATGTAGTAGAAGATACTGACGTAACACTGGAAGATCTAGCAAATGAGTTTGGTGCTGACGTTGCGATGTTAGTGGATGGTGTGACCAAACTTGGTAAAATAAAATATAAATCTCACGAAGAACAATTAGCTGAAAATCACCGGAAAATGTTGTTAGCAATGGCGCAAGATTTACGTGTGATTATGGTGAAATTAGCTGACCGCTTGCACAATATGCGCACATTAAAACATTTGCGGGAAGATAAACAGCGTCGGATTGCACAAGAAACAATCGAAATCTATGCACCGCTTGCCCATCGTTTAGGGATCAGCCGGATCAAGTGGGAATTGGAAGATACCGCACTACGCTATATCAATCCAAATCAATATTACCGAATCGTTAATTTAATGCAAAGTAAAAGAGACGAACGGGAAGCTTATGTTGAAGAAGCTGTGGAAGACATTCGTTTAGCGACAGAAGATTTAGATATTTATGCTGAAATTTATGGACGTCCAAAACATATTTACTCGATTTATCGCAAAATGAAAGATCAGAAAAAACAATTCAATGAAATTTATGATTTATTGGCAATCCGTGTAATCGTTGATTCGATCAAAGATTGTTATGCTGTCTTAGGCGCGATTCACACAAAGTGGACACCAATGCCTGGACGTTTTAAAGACTATATTGCAATGCCAAAAGCTAATATGTATCAATCGATCCATACGACCGTTATCGGACCAAAAGGCAACCCTGTAGAAGTTCAAATCAGGACTCACGAAATGCATCAAATCGCTGAATTTGGGGTTGCGGCTCACTGGGCTTATAAGGAAGGTAAGACTGAAAAAGTCGATGAAGATAATGATACGAAACAATTGAGTTGGTTCCGTGAAATTCTGGAACTGCAAGATGAAAGCTACGATGCTTCTGAATTTATGGAAAGTGTTAAAGGCGATATTTTCAGCGATAAAGTCTATGTTTTCACTCCAACTGGTGAAGTGACCGAATTGCCGAAAGGCTCTGGTCCGTTAGACTTTGCTTATAGTGTGCATACTGAAATCGGGAACAAAACAACGGGTGCCAAAGTCAATGGAAAAATGGTCCAATTGGATTACACACTGAAAAATGGAGATATTATTGAAGTTTTGACCTCGCCAAACTCTTTTGGTCCAAGTCGTGACTGGTTGAAAATGGTTGCGACCAGTAAGGCGCGGAACAAAATCAAACGATTCTTTAAAGTTCAAGATCGTGAAGTCAACATTATCAAAGGTCACGACGCTATCAGTAAGTACTTGATCGAACACGGTTTTACGCCAAAAGAATTTCTAAGTAAAACGAAAATGGCGGAAGCACTAGATCGTTTTAATTTCCAAACAGAAGATGATCTTTATGCGGCTGTCGGTTATGGGGAAATCAGTGCTCAAGTGGTCTTTAATCGTTTAACAGAAAAAGAGCGAAAAGAGCAAGAAATCGAACGCCAAAAACAAGAAGCAGAAGAATTAATGACACAACCTGTCAAAAAAGAATCCGATAAGATGAAAGTTCGTCATGAGGGCGGTATCGTGATTCAAGGTGTTGAAAATCTGCTTGTTCGTATCAGTCGTTGTTGTAATCCTGTTCCTGGGGATGAAATCGTTGGATACATCACAAAAGGCCGCGGGGTTTCAATTCATAGAGCTGATTGTCCTAACGTGCAACATCAAGAAGAACTCGCCCAACGCTTGATTGAAGTGGAATGGGAAGATACTGATAATTCGAATAAAGAGTATGATGCTGATTTAGAGATTTACGGCTATAATCGCAGTGGATTATTGAATGATGTCTTACAAGTCATCAGTTCAATGACTAAAAATTTAGTGAGTGTAGAAGCCAAGCCGACTAAAAATAAAATGGCGATGATCCACGTCACAGTGAAAATCCAAAATCTAGCACATTTAAAAACAATCGTGGATAAAATTAAAAATATACCGGACGTTTATAATGTCCGTCGTACCAATGGCTAGGAGGTATAAATATGAGAGCAGTGATTCAGCGTGTAACACAAGCTGAAGTGGTGATCGAGCAACAAAGCGTTGGGAAAATCGCTCAAGGATTTATGATTTTATTGGGAATCCATGAATCAGATACAATAGATGATGTGGCTTATCTAGTTCGTAAAATCAGTAAACTTCGTGTATTTGAAGATAATGGTGGCAAAATGAATCTAAGTCTACAAGAGATTAATGGGAGTATTTTAAGCGTTTCGCAATTCACCTTGTATGCAGATACGAAAAAAGGCAACCGACCGAGCTTTATAGAAGCAGCTCGACCAGAAGTCGCAATTCCTTTATATGAGCAATTCAATAAACAATTGAAAGAATTGGCGATCCCTGTAGAGACAGGTGAATTTGGAGCTGATATGAAAGT
This sequence comes from Enterococcus sp. 7E2_DIV0204, assembly GCF_002140855.1. Lineage (NCBI taxonomy): Bacteria > Bacillati > Bacillota > Bacilli > Lactobacillales > Enterococcaceae > Enterococcus > Enterococcus sp. 7E2_DIV0204. Next base: position 335,746 of record NZ_NGKY01000001.1, on the reverse strand, counting down.
ATCATTGATCAACGATGGACCAGTCACGATCATTATTGATACAAAAGATAAATAATAGAAACATCATTCCTGAAGGTATTTACGGGGGAATGATGTTTTTTTTATAAGTTATAAGGAAAGTCACATTAAGATAGAAATGCTTGGTATAATGAAGTATCAAGCGATTGTTGAGGTGTACAATGGAAAAATACAAAGAACAATTACAACCGAAATTAAAAAAACTACCTGTACCGGAACTCTATGAAACCTTAGCTAGACTAAACGAATGGATTAGCCCTCTAGTCACAGCAGAAGAGCTAGCAGCTTTTCAAACAAAAGCGGCAATCTTTAGTACGTCTGTTGGAGCGCAGTTACAAACAGAATTAGTTGAACAAATGGAACAAACCACGGGTAGTTGGTTAGCTCCGTTATGGCAAAAAAGTTATTTAGAAAGTCGTCGACCTTTACAAAGTGAAACAAATTTTGCATTGATTATCAAAGAGGAATATTATGATCAAATCAAAAGAAGCACGAGCCGCTCAGTTGATTTATCAAATGACTAAAATTTATCTAAGTTTAGCTGACGGAACATATCCGATCGAATTTACCAAAAATAATCAACATGTAGATATGTCTTTCTACTTAAATTTTTTCAAAAGCTGTCGAATACCTGGAAATAAGCAGGATTACTTGTATAGAGGAGAAACTCAAACAACTGAAAATTACATCATGATTTTTGTGAATGGCGTTTATTTTCGTTTAGATGTCACTGATGCATCAGGGGAAATCTATCCTTTGGAGCAATTACAAGAAAATCTGAATTATATTCAATCACTGGAGATAATCCCAAAACAAGGAGAAGAGTTGATTTCTTATCTAACTGGAGTTGAAAGAGAGAGTTCTTACGTGCTTTATCAACAACTCAAACAAGAGGAATTCAATCATCAGAACCTGAAACAAATTGAAGCTGCTTTGTTTATTTTAAGCTTTTCAAAGGGTAAAGATGAGTCAAAAGAGGAGCGCATTACCGAAGTTTTATTGAATACGAGCCATCAATTTCTGTCAAAAACAACCCAAGCAGTCATTACTAAAAATGGTCATATCGGTTTTAATATGGAGCATACTGCGATCGATGGTGTACCAACTTTGAACTTACTGACTAAAATAGTTGAATCATTTAATGATCCCGCTATGAAAATAACTACAAAATGTTCTTCTGACCTTGCTAAAAAAATGGAGTGGACTTTGACGAGCCAAATGATCGATAGCTTAGAAGCGGCGCACAAGCTCGTGGAACAAGAAAATGGTTCGTATAGTATCAAACAGCGAGTCATTTCAGCTATAGGAAAAGAACGAATGAAGCAAGCAAAAGTCAGCCCAGATGCTTTTTTCCATATTGCCTTAGCAATCGCACAGCAAAAAGTTTTTGGTAAGCTAAGATCGGTTTATGAACCAGTTGCAATGCGTATGTATTATGAGGGACGAACGGAATCAGCTCGTTCAATCAGCGAAGAGAAAAAGCAATTTGTAGAAGCCTTTTACAATAAAAATAAGCGACAAAACCAAGAAGCGTTAGTCGCATTATTCTTTGAAGCTGCAATGGCGCATTCTAATCGTATTATTCAATGCCAAAACGGTAAAGGTGTGGAGCGCCATCTGTTTGGCTTGCAAAAAATGACAGTGCGTTCCAAAACAGAGACAACTACTTTTACTGCAGAAGTGCCTAAGATTTTAGGTGACGATTTTATCTCTACTACTGGGATTCCTTATAACATTTTAGAATCGTTTAGCTTTGGTCCCGTCAACAAAAGTGGTTTTGGTCTGTATTATGGTATTTTAGAGGAAGAAGTGATTTTAACTATTTCAGCTAAAATAAATCGTGAAAAGGAAGCAAGACAACTGCTAGAAGGAATAGAACAAGCGATGATTGAGTTAACGGATCTTTTAGCCATTTAAAAACGAAAGCAATACTGGAAATAATAACTAAGATGATAAAGAAGTCTTAACATTTGTTGATTTTTTTCTAAAAGGTAATATAAAATGATTTGATTAAATCGTAATCATTGTGTTTTGTTTCGGCTAAAACAGAAAGGAGCTATCAAATAAAGTTGATTTAATCAATAAAATGAAAATGGGAATTCGTCTATGAAAACGGAAAAGAAAAAAAGATATACAGTATTAGGCATTTTTTTATTAGGGGCTATACTGATTAGTGGGTGCACTCAAAATAAGCATCAAGAAATAACAAATAAGAATTCTGAAATCAGTCAGACTCCCAAAGAAGAATCAGTGCCTGATCATCAACATAAGCACACACATGACGGAGAGTTTGAAGAAGAGGACGTTCAAAATAGAACTTTGCAAGATTGGTCTGGTGATTGGCAATCGATTTATCCTTATTTACTTGATGGAACGTTAGATGAAGTACTGAAACATAAGGCGGAAGAGAAAAAAGACAAAAGTTTTGATGAGTATAAAGAGTATTATACAACAGGCTATAAGACAGATACGCAAAGAATCATTGTCGAAGAAAACACAATTGAAATTGTTAAAGGTGAGACATCTCAAAAAGCAGAGTACAAATATGATGGGTATAAAATTTTGACCTACGATTCTGGTAAAAAAGGTGTACGCTATCTATTTAGTACGGTTGATGAAAATAGCGGTGCCCCAAAGCATATTCAATTTAGTGATCATAACATCAAGCCAACGAAAGCTGAGCATTTTCATTTGTATTTTGGAGATGAGAGTCAGGATACGCTATTGAAAGAATTGGAAAATTGGCCAACCTATTATAAGAGTGATTTATCAGGCGCCGATATTGTCCATGATATGTTGCATCATCATTAAGTTTAAAAAAAGAAATGAAGGCAAAATGCTTCATTTCTTTTTTTATTCAATTTGTACTAAAATAAAGCGGCGTATTTCCATTAACTATTGGAATTTTGGTAACAAAATGTCTTAAAAAGCAGAAAGCTAAATTTTTCTGGCTTTTCTATAGTATAATAATGGCAACTGAGTTTATCAGTAATGAAACAGATGAAGGATGGGCGCAAATTGGGAAAAATCAGAATCAATAATATGAAGTTTTACACTAAAAATGGTGTTTTACCAGAAGAACGAATTTTAGGCCAACAGTTGGAAGTTGATGTGGAATTAAGATTATCATTAGATCAAGCTGGCAAAACAGATGATGTGAATGACACCGTTAGTTATGCTGAAGTGAATGATCAAATTGCGCAACGGTTAACCACTCATTCTTATAACTTAATAGAAGCTGTCGCTTCAGCAATTTTAGATGATATTGAAGCAGAACATGGCAAAAAATTAACAAGTGCTCTTGTTCGTGTTAGAAAATATAGTGTACCAATGCCAGGAGTATTTGATAATATCGAAATCGAAATGGAAAGAGACTTCATATGACAATTAGCTATTTAGCTTTAGGGAGTAATTTAGGTGATCGCTTAGAAACGTTGCAAAAAGCCGTTAAATTATTGGATCAAGAACCTGAGATTCAGGTCATTAAAAAATCAAAACTTTATGAAACATTGCCATATGGTGATGTTCCTCAAGAAAACTATTATAATGCTGTAATTCAAATCAATACAACTTATGATCCTCTGCAATTATTAAACAAAACACAGGCAATTGAAAAAAAATTAGGCAGAGAGCGTTTGATCCATTGGGGACCGCGGACGTTAGATATTGATATTTTATTGATGAATGGTGAAAAAATAGCAACAGACCGTTTAACTATTCCACACAAAGAAATGCTTAAACGATCCTTTGTGTTAGTTCCATTAAAAGATGTTTACTCAGAAGAGACATATCAAGGAAAATCGTTTGATCAGTTGATCGCAACTACAGGGAATCAAGCAGAAGTTTGGCTTAGTAAAGAAAGTTGGTAAGAAGATGGATGAAAAACAATTAGCCGTAATTGAGCAGGCAGTAAAACAAATCCTAAGTGCAATTGGAGAAGACCCCGATAGAGCAGGCGTTAAAGATACACCAACTCGAGTAGCTAAAATGTATAAGGAAGTATTTTCTTCATTAAGAGCGCCAGAGTTTGATGATTATGCATTATTTGACAGTCTGAATGAAGACGATATGGTACTAGTCAAAGACATTCAATTTTATTCAATGTGCGAGCATCATCTATTACCGTTTTATGGGAAAGTCCATGTTGCTTATATCCCTGATGCAAGCAAAGTTTTAGGTTTAAGTAAGTTGCCCCGTTTGGTAGAAAATTGTGCCAAACGTCCAAGTGTACAAGAAGACCTAACCATCATGATCGCAAACAAATTAGTTGAACATGTACCTGTTAAAGGTGTGGCTGTAGCAATTGAGGCTGAACACATGTGTATGACGATGCGTGGTGTTAAATCACCTAGTAGCGTAACGAAAACTTTTCATTATCAAGGTGTATTTAAAACCGATAAAGAATGTAAAAATGATTTTTTAAAAGCAATTAAGGCATAAGGAATGAGTAGAATGAAAATCATTGTCGGTACGAATAACCAAGGCAAGCTACAAGAAATGCAGTCCGCCTATCCTCAGGACCAGATTCAGTTTGTTTCATATACCAACTATACGAAAAAAGAGTGTGAGATCGCAGAAACTGGTAAAACATATGCTGAAAATGCACTGATCAAGGCTCGATTTTATGCGGAAATACTTGGAAAACCGGTATTAGCTGATGATGGTGGCTTAGAAATTGAAGCTTTCCCTGAACTCTTAGGCGTTGAGACAGCGCGATTTTTTAAATCTGAGATGACAGACACCCAAAAAAATCGACTGCTTTTTCGTTTATTTGACGAACAAAATACAGTATCACGAGCAATAATTTTACATGCTGTATTGGTTTATGCTTGGCCAAATGGTGAGTATCTTCTTTCAGGAAAAGAGCTCAAAGGAGAATTGACAACAAAAGAAGTAGGCGAAATGGGCTATGGCTTTGATAAAATTTTTTATCTACCAGAAAAACATAAAACCCTTGCTCAGTTACCCAAAGCGCAACGGAATGATCTAAGTCCAAGAGTATCGGCATTGAAGCAATTGGTTGGAAAATTAAAGGAGCAGAAAAGATGATAAAAGAGGGATACTTTACTAAAAAAGAACCCCAAATTATGGGAATCTTAAATGTGACACCTGATTCATTTTCAGATGGCGGCCAATTTAATGAACTAGCTAAAGCAATGGCTCACTGTGAAGAAATGTTGGCAGCAAATGTTGATATCATTGACATTGGTGGCCAATCTACACGTCCAAATTATCAAGAGATTTCAGCGAAAGAAGAAAAGGAAAGAATCTTGCCGATCATACGAGCAGTCAGAAAAAAAACAGACAAACCGATTTCAATCGATACGTATTTTCCAGAAGTTGCCGATGCAGCATTAGCAGCAGGAGCGAATATCATCAATGATATCAAAGGGTTGGATACGAATGGTATGATTGAGATCGCACAAAAATATCCTGATTGTGGTGTGATCATCATGCATTCACGTCCAAGACGTACTGAATTATCAGTAGCTGACGATATTCAACAGTTTTATCAAGAAAAAATAGAACTTTGTCAAAAAGCGGGAATTGATTCAATGCGAATTTGTTTTGATCCAGGAATTGGTTTTGGCAAATCACAAGAAGAAAATATAGAGATCTTAAAACATCCAGAAGCTTTTCGATATCAAGATTATCCGTTGTTGTATGGCGTATCAAGAAAACGAACGATTGCGGCATTGACTAATGAAGCAGACCCAACAGCACGTGACTTCGGCTCGATTGCCGCTTCATTATTTGCTGTCAATAAAGGTATAGAAATCGTTCGAGTTCATCATGTTAAAGGGATGAGAGACACGTTGAATGTGTGGCAGACACTGAGTAGCAAATAATGATTGTTGCTATTTGTTACGGTAGTTAATGAACTGCTCGTTGAAATTCTGCTTGACTTTATTTCCAATCTCTAGTAATTTATAGATACTATAAAAAAATCGATGAAAGAACGAGTAGATTTCAAACTAACTGTAGAAGAGAAAGTTGCCATGGCTGAAAGCAACTTCATTAGAAAGATCGAAAGACATTCTGGAGATGAACGGAGGAAAAGCCGTTCCGTTACGAGCGTTAATCGTTGGAGGAAAGAGCAATCTTTCGAACTTAGGTGGTACCGCGTGTGTCTATTCACTCGCCCTTGTATTTAATACAAGGGCGAGTTTTTGTTGTGAATCACCACGACTGGCTCCGCCAGAGTGGATGATGAACAATACTTGGCGAACGAAGTGAGAGAAGTTTCCGTACTAGGAATCACCAAACCTCGTAATCGAAACAAAAAGCAATGATCAGCGAAGGAAAATTATAATCTAATCTTACAACCAGCTCTAAAGCTACTTCAAACCAATCAAACTTTACCAAAATAGAATACAAACAATGAACAATAAATAGGAGATGAAGAATGTGAGTTATCAAAAACCAAAAGGAACCAATGACTTATTACCAGGAACTTCCGAAAAATGGCAGTTTGTTGAAGAAACAGCACGTTTGATTTTTCGAGACTACCAATATGAAGAAATCCGTACGCCGATTTTTGAACACTATGAAGTCATTTCTCGCAGCGTAGGAGATACAACAGATATCGTGTCAAAAGAAATGTATGACTTTTACGATAAAGGGGATCGTCATGTAACCTTACGTCCAGAGGGAACAGCGCCAATCGTTCGTTCTTTTATTGAAAATAAATTATTTGGCCCTGAATTTGCGAAACCATATAAAACTTATTATATGGGACCAATGTTTCGTTATGAACGTCCTCAAGCAGGTCGTTTGAGACAATTCCATCAAATCGGAGCAGAAGCTTTCGGTAGCGTGGATCCAGCGGTTGATGTTGAAAGTATGGCAATGGCTTTAGACTTTTTCAAACAATTAGGCATCAATCAAATTCGATTAGTGATCAACTCTTTAGGCGATAAAGCGACAAGAAAGGCGTATCGTCAAGCGTTGATTGATTATTTAGAACCAAAAGCAGCTGAATTGAGTGAGGATTCAAAACGTCGTTTGCACGAGAATCCATTGCGTGTATTAGATAGTAAAGATAAAAAAGACCAAGCGATCGTAGCAGAGGCACCCTCGATTTTAGATTATCTTAGCGAGGCATCAAAAGAACATTTTGAAACAGTTAAAACAATGCTAAACGAATTGAATATCCCGTTTGAAGTGGATAGCAATATGGTTCGTGGGCTAGACTATTACACAGATACGATTTTTGAAGTAATGAGTGAAGCACCTGGCATGGGCGCACAAGCAACGATTTGTGCTGGTGGGCGTTATGATGGATTAGTTGAAGAATTAGGAGGACCTGCAACTCCTGGTTTTGGTTTTGCGATGGGAATCGAGCGTATTTTGATTACAATGGAGGCAGAAGGGGTTGCAGTTCCTGTAATCAATGAAATCGATGCTTATGTAGTTGGAATCGGTGAGCAAACAAATATTACATCGCTAAAACTAGTTCAAGCGATTCGTAATTTTGGTTTTTCAGCTGATCGTGATTTTATGGATCGTAAAGCCAAAGCGCAATTTAAAACAGCCGCTAAATTAAACGCCAAACTAGCATTGACATTAGGTGAAACTGAATTAGCAGAAGGCGTTGTAAATGTAAAATCAATGGCCAATCGTAATGAAAAAGCATTTCCACTATCAGATATTTATGAAAGATTCGATGAAGTCTATGATGAAATGATGACCGTGATGTTTGATCAATAAAAAGTAAAAAATGAAGAGGAGCAAAAATCAATGGCAAAAAGAACAGTATACTGTGGAGAAGTTTCTGCAGATTTAGTAGGACAAGTAATTACCTTAAAAGGGTGGGTGCAAAAGCGCCGTGACTTAGGTGGCGTTATTTTTATCGATTTACGTGACCGTGAAGGAATTGCGCAAGTGGTCTTCAATCCAGCCCACTCAAAAGAGGCGTGGGAAATTGCAGATAAATGCCGTAGTGAATATGTAATCGAAATTACTGGTGAGCTAACTTATCGTGACAAAGAAGCAATCAACCCTAAAATGAAAACTGGTGAATTTGAAGTGATGGCAACAGACATCACGATTTTAAATACAGCGAAAACACCACCGTTTTTAATTGAAGATGAAAACAATGTTGGCGATGAAATTCGTATGAAATATCGTTATTTAGATTTACGTCGTCCACAAATGACTGCAAACTTAAAATTACGTCATGAAGTAACAAAATCGATTCGTCATTATTTAGATGATACTGATTTTATCGATATCGAAACACCTTATTTTGGTAAATCAACACCAGAAGGCGCGCGTGACTACTTAGTTCCTTCACGTGTCCATGCAGGTCATTTTTACGCGTTACCACAATCACCACAAATTTTTAAACAATTATTGATGAATGCAGGTTTCGATCGTTATTATCAAATCGTTCGTTGTTTCCGTGATGAAGATCTACGTGGGGACCGTCAACCAGAATTTACCCAAGTTGATTTAGAAACAACCTTCTTGTCTCCAGAAGAAATTCAAACAATGACTGAAGAAATGTTAGCGAAAGTGATGCGTGAAACAAAAGGAATCGAAGTGACGTTACCATTCCCTCGTATCAGCTATGATGAAGCGATGTCACGTTATGGAAGTGACAAACCAGATACACGTTTCGATATGGAATTGATCGATATCGCTGATGTGGTCAAAGATGTTGATTTCAAAGTTTTCCAAATGGCGCTTGAAAATGGCGGACATGTTAAAGCGTTGAACGCTAAAGGCGCAGCAGATAAATATTCTAGAAAAGATATGGATAATCTAGGTACCTATGTAAGTCAATTTGGTGCCAAAGGACTTGCTTGGTTAAAAGTAGAAGAAGATGGTCTAAAAGGACCGATTGCAAAATTCTTAACAGAGGTTTCAGATGACTTGATCAAAGCAACAAATGCTGAGGTTGGCGATATCTTGATGTTTGGTGCAGACAAACCAGAAATCGTTGCGGCTGCTTTGGGCGCTGTTCGTTCTCGCTTAGGGAAAGAATTAGGGTTGATCAATGAGTCTAAATTTAATTTCCTATGGGTTATTGATTGGCCATTATTTGAATATGATGAAGAAGCTGGTCGATACGTTTCTGCTCACCATCCATTCACGCAACCAAAAGAATCTGATATTGAATTACTTTCGACAGATCCAGCAAAAGTCTATGCTGAAGCATATGATATCGTCTTGAACGGTTATGAATTAGGTGGTGGTTCGCTGCGTATTCACAAACGTGATTTACAAGAAAAAATGTTTGAAACACTAGGATTTACGAAAGAATCAGCGCAAGAGCAGTTTGGCTTCTTATTAGATGCTTTAGACTACGGCTTCCCTCCACACGGTGGAATCGCATTAGGTTTAGACCGTTTAGTAATGTTATTAGCGGGTGAAAACAATATTCGTGAAGTGATTGCTTTCCCTAAAAACGGAAAAGCAGCTGATCCAATGACAAGTGCACCAAGTGTGGTTTCACCGTTACAATTATTTGAATTGAACATTGATGTAACTGCGATAGATGAATAAATCTTGACTTAGTCAGAGAATAACGTGCTTTCAATAAACTACCATCGTTTATTGGAAGCTTTTTTCTTATCTCATAAGCGAAAATAGCCCTTTCAATAAAAGAATAGTTCCTCTATAATTTAAATAGGAGATTTGGTTAAAGAAGTGGGGAAATTGAAAAATAAGAATCATATTCTCTTTTTGATGACTGTTGTTGTATTAACCATTTTTGTAGGATTGTCCTTTTATGTGTTTAGACCAACAAGTGTTGAAACATATAATAAGGAAATCAAAGGGCTGCAAGAAGCAGAACAAAACGATTTACATGAGCAAAATGAACCGCCAAAAATGGCTAGTCAAAAGCAAACGGATGTATTAGTCAAGGGGGAATCACTCTATGTTACCTATGACTCAGGTGAGAATTGGGAAGAAGTTCCTGAACGTTTAGAAAATATTCAATTTGGCGAATATACGCCTTCTTATGATAACGAGTTGATGGAAAACAGCTATTTTTTAACAAAAGAAAAAACGTCATTTCTATATAAAGATCTAGGTTTGAAGCTAATACAAACGGTGGATCAAGGGAAAAGGTGGCAAAGATATGAGATTTCCTAAGAAAATGCTAGTATTCGTTTTAGAAAGATCGATTTTTTAAGCAAAGATTTTGGCTATGTGATTTACTCTGGTGGTCGAGTTGCTCGTCAAGAAGGAACAGTAGCGTATTTAACACACGATGGTGGGAAAACTTGGGAAGAAACGGCTAATACCAATCAAACATCATTGGTTCAAGCTGGTGGTTTTGTTGATGAAAATACAGGCTTTTTATCTTTCGGAGCAGCACCTAATGTACAAGTCACAAAAGATGGCGGAGCTAGTTGGAAAGCTGTGACGATTCAGGTGCCGGAAGAGTATAAAGCTATTTTTTTAGTGGCTGAAATGCCAGCTAAATCTGGGGATCAATTAGAACTTTTGCTAAATCAAGGAGAAGTTGGTGACTACAGAGGTGGTTTAGTAAAAGGGAAATTTATTTCAAAAGATAATGGTGAAAATTGGGTGTTTGATCGTGAGGTAAAGGCAGATGAGGAGTAAGACAACAATAAAAAAAATTAGCGGGATCATCTTTTTGATGTTGCTGATTCTATGCTTGCTGTTTTTAGGTGGATTCATGGTTATTTCTTCGAGAGGGTTCGATTTGATTAGTGATTGGCTTCTTTTCGCTGCGATAGTAGGAAGCTTTTTGTTTTTAGGCTTGACGCTACTATGCTTGATCGACCTAGATAAGAAAAGAAAAATTCAGATAATTTGGCTTGAAATCGCGGTGATTATCATAGTAAGTATCCTCTTTGGATTGGTAAAGCCAAAAGAAAAAACAATTATGAGCCTTTCACCAGATGCAAAACAGTTTTTTTTTAGTGAAGGAAACAAGTAATGATCATGCATTATACTATTTCAATAATTATTATCTAGTGGTTGCACGCTTAAAAGAAAAACTACCTGTTGGGGAGGTCACGGATTATCAACTAACGTGGCTAACGAATGAAACCTGTGTTTTGGTGTATCGTTCAAAAGACCAAGCCTTACATCAATATATTGGCACATATGGTGGACGAAAAATAGCCTATTCTTATGTGTTATCAAATTTGACAGGTTCTTGGGTATCAAAAGATGGAAGGACCAGTTTAACGTCTAGCGGGGCAACAGGAGTTGTGATCCAAGCGAACGGGGAAGTAGAAAAATATCCATTCGAGCAAGCCAAGCAATTTGGAACCACTGCCTTAGCTTTAAACGATGGTAAGAATGCTAAATGGTCGATTAGTTTAAACTCGGAAAATGAGTATAACGATCAAGGAGACTTACTTAAAAATGTTCAGACAAAAATCATTCTATTAAAGGCTGGACTTGACGAGCCACAAAAAGTCGAGTTGTATTTTAAACAATAGACGAAATAAAAAATGGGAGAGTGGGTAAAAATACTGCTCCCATTTTTTTATTTCGTTTATTTATAATCACTCGCCATGTCTTTGGATAAAATGAAAATAAGCACTGAAAATAATAGTTACAAAGTCTATTTAGTAGACAACGTTTATAATTTGTTTATATTTATCTTTTATACTAACTGTAAACGTAGTTAAAGGAGGAGCGCTATGACTAAAATGCTATTCCAAAAGATATCAGTCCTGTTTTTTACTTTAATTTTTTTTTCGGCGTGCCAACCTAAAACAGCTGATACAAAACAATCGGTAAAGGAGAGTACAAGTATGACAACTGAAAAAAGTAGTACAAGTCAAACAAATGAATCAGAAACAGTTTCAACGAGTAGCACACAACAAGCCAATCAAACCTTTCCAGCTGGGACATTGATTCAAGCAGTGACAGAAAATGATGCTGCCAAAGTAGGAACAATACTTCAAGACAAGAACTACCTGATCGATGAAGTGAATGATAAAGGTGAAACACCACTACTGATTGCAACCCATGAAAACTTTATCGACATTGCTAAACAACTGATCGATGCAGGCGCCGATATAAATGTGCAAGATCAAATTTCAGATAGTCCATATCTTTATGCTGGAGCCCAAGGAAAAACAGAAATTTTAGCATACATGCTGGACAAACAAGTGCCAGATCAACAAAAAGTGAATCGCTTTGGTGGGAACGCTTTGATTCCAGCAGCTGAAAAAGGTCATCTTGAAAATGTGAAATTGCTTTTAAAAGATGGTCGAGCTGCTATTGATCATCAAAATAATTATGGATATACAGCGTTGATTGAAGCAGTTGCGTTAACAGACGGATCTGAAATCTATCAACAAATCGTCAAAGTTTTGTTAGAAGGTGGAGCCGATAAGACATCGAAAGATAACACTGGACGAACAGCTGAAGACTATGCTAGAAGTTTAGGCTATAAAGAAATGTTGAATACACTTCGTTCATATTAATAGTGACCAAACAGCAGTGGCTTAATCCTCTGCTGTTTTTGAATTGTTTAAAATGTTTCAGGAAATTGCTCTAATTCTATGTGTCGCATGATCATTCCTCATTTCATTATTGTTTTGTACAATTCGATAATAACTGAAGAGACTAGGTTCCGTAAGCGCTCTTCTTTGATGTGCAACGTATTGCAAGATGATGAAACGGCCAAATTAAAATGAAAAAATCGCAATACTTTTCTTCTATTTAAGCGATAGTGCTTTTTTTCTTACCCTAAAGCACGTATAATGAGAATCAAATGAATCAAGTAAAGTGAGGCTATTTCTACATGAAAAAATTCTTCGAAAGTTTACCTGTCCATGATTACACGACAAAACTTTCAGTATCGATCGTTTATGCGATCTTGGCATCCGTTGCGATGAACTTCTTTTATCAACCAGGTAATATTTATTCCAGTGGGATTACTGGATTAGCGCAGATTTTGACGACCTTATCAACAAAAGTCGTAGGTTTTAAAGTCCCTGTCTCGATTACCTTATATGCGCTGAACATTCCATTATTTTTTGTTGCTTGGCGTAAAATCGGGAAAAAATTTACAGTCTTTACTTTTTTGACCGTGACCTTAACATCGATTTTTATGCAAATCGTGCCTCAAACCGTTCTTTCTAATGATCCGATTATTTGTGCGATTTTTGGTGGAGCAGTGATGGGGTCTGGTATTGGTTTTGCATTGAAAAATGGCTTATCTTCAGGTGGTCTAGATATTTTTAGTATTACGATCCGTAAGAAAACGGGTCGCTCTGTGGGTTCGATTTCGATGTACTTTAACGGCTTGATCATTTTTGTTGCAGGATACTTGTTTGGTTGGCAATATATGTTTTACAGTGCTTTGTCGATTTTTGTAAGCGGAAAAGTGACAGATGCAGTTTATACCAAACAAAAGAAGATGCAAGTTATGATCATTACAAAGAATCCAGATGCCGTGATCGATGGGATTCAGCAGAAAATGAGACGTGGGATCACGATTATCCATGAAGCGGAAGGTGCATACCGTCATGATAAGCAGACATTACTTTTAACTGTTGTCACACGCTATGAATTACCATCTTTGGAATCGGCGATGAAAGAATCTGATCCATCTGCTTTTGTAAGTATTTCTGATAATGTAAAAATTCTTGGTCGCTTTTATGAAGAGGACCTTTAAAAGCTATAGGCAAAAAATCCAGACGAGTGCTGGATTTTTTTAGTTCCATAGAACCACAGAAAAGGTAAACAGACATAAAGGAAGACTATTTTTAAAGAATAGACGGAGCATTTCAAAAAAATAATCTCTTTTTCTTGAAAAAAAGAATGAAAACTGGTAAACTATATTTGTAAGATTGAGGGACGCTTTTAAGACTGTTAAAGAACTTAACAATGAAAAAGAAGAACGTCAATCCTATTTTTTTAAAGTTCATAGGTCGTTTTAAGTCTAACTTGGACGTTTTTAGACCAACGAAGGAGCGCATCATGCTAAATGAATTGAAAATGATTGAAGCAGTTGCTCCAGATTTGCTCGATGTAATGCAGGAAAGATTTCATATTCTTCGTAATATTTACTGGATGCAGCCTATTGGACGCCGAAGTCTATCTGACAGTATGGGGATTACAGAACGAGTCTTGAGAACTGAGACAGATTTTTTAAAAAACCTACAACTGATAGAAACTTCAAAAAGCGGTATGACATTAACCGAAAAAGGCTTAGAAGTCTACCAAGGATTAGAATCAGTGATGAATCAATTGCTTGGCATGCATCAAGTCGAAAAAGAGATCAGTCAATACTTTGGTATCAAGCGCTGTATCGTAGTTGCTGGTAATAGTGATAATCAAGAGAAAGTACTTTATGAATTTGGCGATATTTTGACTGATTCATTAGATTTGATTTTACCTGATGGTGAGAACATTATTGCTGTAATGGGTGGTACGACGATGGCGATGACTGCAGAGCATATGGGATCGTTAGAGACAGAAAAACGACATAATCTATTTGTTCCAGCTCGTGGCGGGATCGGTGAAGCAATGACCGTTCAAGCGAACTCAGTAAGTGCTGTGATGGCAAGTAAGACTGGTGGACATCATAGAGCATTATATGTTCCAGAGCAATTAAGTCTTGAAACATATAACTCTTTATTACAGGAACCAACGATTCAAGAAGTACTGAATCTGATCGAACAAAGCAATTGTGTTGTTCATAGTATCGGTCGTGCGTTGCATATGGCGGCACGCCGTAAAATGTCAGATGATGAAATGGTCATGTTGAAGCAAAATAATGCTGTAGCAGAGTCTTTCGGATATTTCTTTGATGAAGAGGGCGAAGTGGTCTATAAGATCCCACGAATTGGACTTCAATTGAAAGATGTTCAAAAAATTCCCAATGTCGTTGCAATCGCAGGTGGTAAATCAAAAGCCAAAGCGATTCGGGCATATATGAAAAATGCACCAAAACAAACGTGGCTCATCACAGATGAAGCTGCTGCAAATGAGATTTTAAAAGGGGTAACCCTTTAAAATAAAAAAATTTTTGATTTTCATAAGGAGGAAATCTTTAATGACAGTTAAAGTAGGTATTAATGGATTTGGACGTATCGGACGCTTAGCATTCCGTCGTATCCAAGATGTAGCAGGAATCGAAGTAGTAGCAATCAACGATTTAACAGATGCTAAAATGTTAGCTCACTTGTTAAAATATGACACAACTCAAGGACGTTTCAACGGAACAGTTGAAGTTCACGAAGGTTCTTTCAACGTTAATGGTAAAGAAGTTAAAGTTTTAGCTAACCGTAACCCAGAAGAATTACCATGGGGCGAATTAGGCGTAGACATCGTTCTTGAATGTACTGGATTCTTCACTTCAAAAGAAAAAGCTGAATTACACTTAAAAGCTGGTGCTAAACGTGTTGTTATCTCTGCTCCAGGCGGAAATGACGTACCAACAATCGTTTACAACACTAACCACGATATCTTAACAGGTAAAGAAACAGTTATCTCAGGTGCTTCATGTACGACTAACTGTTTAGCTCCTATGGCTAAAGCTTTACAAGATAACTTTGGTGTTGTTGAAGGTCTTATGACTACAATCCACGCTTACACAGGTGACCAAATGACTCTTGATGGACCACACCCTGGTGGAGACTTCCGTCGTGCACGTGCTGCAGCAGAAAACATCGTACCTAACACTACTGGTGCTGCTAAAGCAATTGGTCTAGTTATCCCTGAATTAAACGGTAAATTAGATGGAGCTGCTCAACGTGTTCCTGTAGCAACTGGTTCATTAACTGAATTAGTAACAGTTCTTGACAAAAAAGTAACTGTTGAAGAAGTAAACGAAGTAATGGCAAAAGCTGCTAACGAATCTTACGGATACAACGAAGATCAAATCGTATCTTCTGACATCGTAGGTATGACTTTCGGTTCATTATTCGATGCTACTCAAACTAAAGTAATGACTGTTGGCGATCAACAATTAGTGAAAACTGTTGCTTGGTATGACAACGAAATGTCTTATACTGCACAATTAGTTCGTACTTTAGAGTACTTCGCTAACTTATAAGAATCACTCTTATCATTAGTGAAATTTGAACAACTGTGAAATAATAAGCGGGGAAGCATCGCGCTTCCTCGCTTTTTTATAAGGTCAAGAAAATCATTCTTTTCAAAAATAAAATTAGATAGGGGTAACTTTTAATGGCTAAAAAGACTATCAAAGATGTAGACTTAAAAGACAAAAAAGTTCTTGTACGTGTTGACTTTAACGTCCCTTTGAAAGATGGCGTGATCACAAACGATAACCGTATCGTTGCAGCACTTCCAACAATCAAATACGTAATCGAAAATGGCGGGAAAGCAATTTTATTCTCTCATTTAGGTCGTGTGAAAACAGAAGAAGATAAAGCGGGCAAAACATTAAAACCAGTAGCAGAACGTTTAGGCGAATTATTGGGCAAACCAGTAACATTCGTTCCTGAAACTCGCGGAACTGAATTAGAAACAGCTGTTAACAACATGAAAGACGGCGACGTTTTAGTGTTTGAAAACACACGTTTTGAAGATATCGACGGTAAAAAAGAGAGCGGCAATGATGCTGAATTAGGTAAATACTGGGCTTCTTTAGGCGATGTATTTGTCAATGATGCATTTGGTACGGCTCACCGTGCGCACGCTTCTAACGTAGGAATTGCGTCAACTGGTATTCCAACCGTTGCTGGGTTCTTAATGGAAAAAGAAATCAAATTCGTTGGTGAAGCAGTGACTGCACCTAAACGTCCATTTGTAGCTATCTTAGGTGGCGCAAAAGTTTCTGATAAAATCGGTGTGATCGAAAACTTGATCTCTAAAGCAGATAAAATTCTTATCGGCGGCGGAATGACTTATACATTCTACAAAGCTAAAGGCATGAATATCGGAAACTCTTTAGTAGAAGAAGATAAAGTAGCGTTAGCAAAAGAATTAATCGAAAAAGCTGGTGACAAATTAGTCTTACCAATTGATTCAATCACAGCAGCAGAATTCTCAAATGATGTACCAACAGAAGAACATACTGGTGATGTTCCAAATGGTCAAATGGGTCTTGACATTGGACCTGAAACAATTGCTTTATTTGCACAAGAATTAGCTGGTGCTAAAACAGTCGTTTGGAACGGACCAATGGGCGTATTCGAAATGAGTAACTTTGCTAAAGGGACAATCGGTGTTTGTGAAGCAATCGCTAACTTAGCAGACGCAACAACAATCATTGGCGGCGGCGATTCAGCTGCAGCAGCAATCCAATTAGGCTTTGCTGATAAATTCACTCACATTTCAACAGGTGGGGGCGCAAGCTTAGAATTACTAGAAGGTAAAGAATTACCAGGATTAGCGGCAATCAACGATAAGTAAAAAAGTTGAACAAGCCCATTTAGATCTTCAGTAACACTGAAAAGATCTGGCTTGTGAAACTGGATTGGTTCGACCAATCCATACCACAAAAAAGAAAAGGATGTGCTTTTCCATGCGTAAACCAATCATTGCTGGTAACTGGAAAATGAACAAAACTTTAGCAGAAGCGCAAAGCTTTGCTGAAGCAGTAAAAAATGCTGTTCCATCAAAAGATGTTGTTGATTCAGTTATTGGATCTCCTGCATTATTTTTAGCACCTTTAGCTTGGAACCTTAAAGATTCTGACGTTCAATTATCTGCACAAAACTGCTACTGGGAAAACTCAGGCGCATTTACTGGTGAAAATTCACCAGCAGCTATTGCAGACTTAGGGATTCAATATGTAATCATCGGTCACTCTGAACGTCGTGAGTATTTCCACGAAACAGACGAAGACATCAACAAAAAAGCCAAAGCGATTTTTGCAAACAACATGACACCAATCTTCTGTTGTGGTGAATCTTTAGAAACATACGAAGCAGGCAAAACTGCTGAATGGATCGAAGGTCAAATCACAAATGGTTTAGTTGGTTTATCTAATGAGCAAGTATCATCAATGGTCATTGCTTATGAACCAATCTGGGCAATCGGAACTGGTAAATCTGCTGATGCGAATATTGCGGATGAGATCTGTGGTGTTGTACGTTCAACAGTTGAAAAATTATACGGTAAAGAAGTATCAGAAGCTGTACGTATCCAATACGGCGGTTCTGTAAAACCTGAAAATATTGCTGAATATATGGCAAAAGAAAACGTTGATGGTGCTTTAGTTGGCGGAGCGAGTCTTGAAGCTGTCTCATTCTTAGCTTTACTTGATGCTGTTAAATAATTACGTCTTATAACAATATACGCAATTAATTGAAGTTTCATTGAATAATCTATGAATTATGCAAAAAATGTTTGCATAGCGCGCGTTTATTCACTACAATCATAATTAAGGGAATCGAATCCCCTTAGTATAAAACAAACTCAAAGGAGAGACAAAACATGTCAATTATTACTGATGTTTATGCACGCGAAGTCTTAGACTCACGCGGTAACCCAACAATCGAAGTAGAAGTATACACTGAAAGCGGAGCTTTTGGTCGTGGAATGGTTCCATCTGGTGCTTCAACTGGTGAATACGAAGCAGTTGAATTACGTGATGGCGACAAATCTCGTTACTTAGGTAAAGGGGTTGTTAAAGCAGTTGACAACGTTAATAACATCATCGCTGAAGCAATCATTGGCTACGATGTACGTGACCAAATGGCTATCGACAAAGCAATGATCGAATTAGATGGAACTCCTAACAAAGGTAAATTAGGCGCAAACGCTATTCTTGGTGTTTCAATCGCTGTAGCTCGTGCCGCTGCTGATTACCTAGAAGTACCTTTATACCACTACTTAGGTGGATTCAATACGAAAGTATTGCCAACTCCAATGATGAACATCATCAATGGTGGATCTCATGCTGACAACAGTATCGACTTCCAAGAATTCATGATCATGCCTGTAGGCGCTCCTACATTCAAAGAAGCTTTACGCTATGGTGCTGAAGTATTCCACGCATTAGCTGGAATCTTAAAAGCGCGCGGTTTAGCTACTTCTGTAGGTGACGAAGGTGGATTCGCTCCTAACCTTGGTTCTAACGAAGAAGGTTTTGAAGTAATCATCGAAGCAATTGAAAAAGCTGGCTATGTACCTGGTAAAGATATCGTTCTTGCTATGGATGCTGCTTCTTCTGAATTCTACGACAAAGAAAAAGGCGTTTACGTTTTAGCTGATTCAGGTGAAGGCGAAAAAACAACTGAAGAAATGATCGCATTCTACGAAGAATTATGTGCGAAATACCCAATCATCTCAATTGAAGATGGATTAGATGAAAATGACTGGGATGGTTTCAAAAAATTAACTGTTGCTTTAGGCGACAAAGTTCAATTAGTTGGTGACGATTTATTCGTTACAAACACAACTAAATTAGCTGAAGGTATCGAAAAAGGTATCGCTAACTCAATCCTTATCAAAGTTAACCAAATCGGTACGTTAACTGAAACATTCGAAGCAATCGAAATGGCGAAAGAAGCTGGTTACACTGCAGTTGTATCTCACCGTTCAGGTGAAACAGAAGATTCAACAATCTCTGATATCGCTGTTGCAACAAATGCTGGTCAAATCAAAACTGGTTCTCTAAGCCGTACTGACCGTATTGCAAAATATAACCAATTATTACGTATCGAAGACCAATTAGGCGAAGTTGCTGAATACAAAGGTTTGAAATCTTTCTACAACTTAAAAAACAAATAATAAATTCTTTGGTATAAAAGGGTTTCTTATGATTACTTGTTAAGTAATCTGTTTTGAAAGTATTAGGTAGACCAATAGTTACGTACTATGCAAAAGAATGTATTGCTAACTTGAATTTTCTTCTAATTAGCAGTACTGGATAGTTGATGTAGTGCGGACTATAACCAACAATCATTATTGAATACCATTCTTTCTCTAATTAAGAGAAAGGATGGTATTTTTTCTGCATGCAGAAATGATAGATGAATACCTGTTAGATTTCAAGGTTCATAATTTATCTAAGTATACTATCGAGTCATATAAATCTCAGTTGAAGAAAATTATTTTAAAATATCAATAGAGGGGAAAGAAGACTCATAGTAATATGTTTAGAGACTGTTAAGTTATTTTATAAGTGAGTATGAGAGCGCTGATATAAAATAACTTAAAGGGACCAAACGACTATAATTCAGTATTGTTTTAGGGCTATTATCTATTGTTAACAAGCAAACTAAATAAACAAACCGGAACTAACTAATCACAATATTATTAGAGGTTGTCAAATTAGTTTTTATTTGGTATCCTTATGTTATCAAATGGGAGGTGGTTTAATTGACAAGTGACTCGGTAGACGGTGATCAGAAACTTTTAGTTTGCTTATCCTACTTCTTAATTGAATAGATTATAGTGGTGCATCAGTATCTAGCTCTTTGTCTAGTACAATGATGGGCTTATTTGTGTTATAAAAATTTAGTCAATTAGGAGAGGAAATAAATACAACTATGAATGAAAAAAATATATATCAACTGGATATTAAAGAAGTTTTAGAAAAATGTGAACTATCCGATTTAGAGAAGGGTTTAAATAAGAAGCAAGTTGAAGAAAGTTTACTTAAATATGGATTAAACAAATTAGAAACAAAAAAAACACCGAAATGGAAATTACTGCTTAGACAATTTAATAATATGATCATTTATATTTTAATGTTTTCAGCATTGCTGACATTAATAATGGGGCATACGTCAGATGCTATGATCATTGCATTAGTGGTTATTGTAAATGCACTGATAGGATATTATCAAGAAGCGAGTGCTTCTGATGCGTTAGAACGAATCAAAGAAATGCTATCCTCTGAAGCTACTGTTTACAGAGAAGGTGTCAGAAAAGATATCCCTTCTGAAGAAGTAGTTGTTGGCGATGTTGTATTCTTAGAAGCTGGCGATAATGTTCCAGCTGATTTAAGAATAGTTGAAGCGGATAATTTGAGAATTCAAGAATCTGCTTTGACTGGTGAACCTGATTCTGTTGAAAAGATTGAAGAGGCTTTAGCATTAACAGATGTACCGCTTGCTGAAAGAGTTAATTTAGCATTTGCTTCAACTTCTGTTACGTCAGGTAGTGGAGTAGGAATTGTAACGGCAGTTGGTGCAAAGACTGAAATAGGAAAAATTTCCTCAGAAGTGAATAATACGGAAACTAGAAAAACACCACTCATGAAAGAAATTGATGGACTTGGAAAAGGAATTACTTATGTTATCATGGCTGTAGCAATAGCTTTGTTTGTTTTCAGCTTAATTTTAGAGACGTATTCGTTATCAGTTCTATCTCTTGCAGTAGTAACAATGATTGTCGGTTCTATCCCAGAAGGATTACCTGCTACAACTTCTGTTGTTTTAGCAATGGGTGTAAGCGATATGGCAAAAAATAAGAATACCATAGTTAAAACTTTGCCAGCAGTAGAAACATTGGGTTCGGTAGATGTTGTCGCTACAGATAAAACAGGGACGTTAACCAAAAATGAAATGACTGTGAAAGACATCGTTTTTTACCAAAAACATCTTCAAGTTTCAGGAGATGGTTATAAACCTGTTGGAGAAATTCTTCACAACAATACACCAGTTAATTTAGATAAGCAACTTAAATTATTTCTAGAAGCTGGTTTTGAAGCGAATGATACGGTATTAGTAGAAGAAGAAAACCGCTGGACTATTAACGGGGAACCTACGGATGGTTCTTTCTTAACACTATTTTACAAACAATTTCCATATCCTGAGAAAACGGGCTATAAAGAAATTGATATGTTGCCTTTTGATTCGGATTATCGATATATGGCAAAGCTAGTCGAGAATAACAACAAAGAACGGATTATTTTTATAAAAGGTTCTCCAGATAAGTTGTTCCCAATGGCACAAACTATGGATTCTTCATTCGATGAGAAGTATTGGTTTCAACAAGTATCAGAGCTTTCAGAGGAAGGAAAAAGAGTTGTGGCTGTCGGATTCAAAAAAGTTTCTTCAAGTGTTGAAGAAGTAAGTCATGAGTTGCTTAGCCAGGGTGTTGATTTACTTGGGGTTGCCGGAATTATTGATCCTCCACGTGAAGAAGTCATTCAGGCTTTAGAAGAAATGAATCATGCTGGTGTTCACGTCAAAATGATAACCGGTGACCACCCATTGACATCCAAAGCTATAGGTGAAAAGCTGAGGCTGGCTCCTGAAATACATGTGGTCACTGGAGCGGAACTTGATCATATGTCCCATGAAGAATTTAAACATGCGGCATTGCATAATCAAGTATTTGCAAGAACGACACCAAAAAATAAAATGGACATTGTGGAAGCCTTACAAGAAAGTGGAAAAGTAACGGCAATGACAGGTGATGGTGTCAATGATGCTCCCGCTTTAAAGAGAGCTGACATTGGTGTAGCCATGGGGATGAAAGGAACAGATGTTGCAAAAGACTCTGCAGATATGATTTTAACAGATGATAATTTTGGAACAATGTCTGTAGCGATTAGAGAAGGTAGAAGAATTTATGATAATATAAAAAAAAGTATTTTGTTTCTTTTACCAACATCTTTTGCTGAAGGGTTGATCATTGCGTTTACAATTTTGATGCAAAAAGAGATGCCGTTACAACCAACCCAACTCCTATGGATAAATATGGTATCGGCTATTACGATTCAGTTTGCATTTATCTTTGAACCTGCTGAAGAGGGAATCATGAATAGGAAACCACGTAAAACAGGAAATCGATTATTAAATACTCATGATATCTGTCAAATGGCATATGTATCAATATTAATGGCTTTAATAAGTATTGTTTCATATGAATGGTTATTGACACAAGGTGTTAGTCAGGCAGTTGCTAGTACTATGATGATTAATATTGTAGTATTGAGTAAGATATTCTACTTATTCAATATTCGTACTAGTCAGCCAGTAATTTCAAAAAGCTTCTTTAGTAATCCAAAAGCCTTTTTAATAATCTTGATTATGATTATTCTCCAGTTGATTTTGACTTATGTGCCATTTATGCAATCAGTATTTTACACTGAAGATATGTCCATGTTAGCATGGGGGATTTCGATTTTATCAGGAATGATCATTTTGATGATAACCGAGGTAGATAAATTTATTCGATTAAAGAAAAGTAAATAAACTACTAAAATGATCTCTTATAGAATAGTTGATTGAAGGTTTTAAAAGAACTTACAGATTAATCTAAACGTATTGTTAAGTACAAAGGTTCTTACTTAATAATACTGTCTGTTTTATTTATTATATAGGTGTTCACAAATTATAGAAGAGTGTTTTATAATGACCATAGTTAGTTTTAGAAAAAATAGGTTTAAGGTATTGCTATTATGCCTTTGAAACAGAAGAATTAATCCTCTCTGATATCGCTTTTGTAACAAATATCAAAACTGATTCTCTAAGCTGTCCAGATTGTTTTGCGAAATACAATCAATTAGTATGTATTGAGGAGCAATTAGGTGGACTTACTGAGTAAAAAGGCCTAACATCTTTCTACAATTTAAAAAATAGGTAATGTTGGTTTGTCACAAAACAAAAGGGGATAACTGATTCTTGACTCTTTTCGACTTATACTCATATGTGAAATTCCTCTTGTACAATCAAGAGGAATTTTTTTAGTTATTTGGTAAAAGAAGGCATAAATTTATTGCGATATTTTTGGTAAGTTTTTTATAATTGCTATATGTTTGAAAAAACGGAATTAAATTTATCATAGATTGAATTAAAAAATATCAAAAAAACGATCTATAAACTAATAGAAATTAATTTGAGTTTAAGACATAATTTAAAATGTTATGCCCCAGAATCGTTCTATCTAAATAAATGTTGGAAACAGAAGAGAATATTTCGTAAATAATCTGAAATTCACAAAAATACGAAGAGTGACTTTCGTGAACTTCTTCTTGTTTTCTAAGCCAATTGCTTAAGCCTAAATATCGCTAATTGTATACGTTTCAAAATAGTTAGCATTTATAAATACAGGTTGAAAGGACTATTTTGCTCCGAATATATCCTTGTAATAGGTGGAATGTAAGGGTTGACATTTAAAAATTTATATAGTAACATAAATTCACAGATGCAGGAGTGTTACTGATCCAAAGTCAGGCACCACCAAGTCAAAAAAACGAAGTGATTCTTAAGGTATTCATGAAAGAAGCTTGGTTTTACGATTTGGTGTTTTTTTGTCTTTCAGGAGGTGAGAATAATGAACGTAGTAAAAACACTGAATAATAATATTGTTTTAGTTCAAGATCAAATGGGAAGTGAAAAAGTTTTATTTGGAACAGGAATAGGATTTAAAAAAAAACAAGGTGATTCAATCGATGAGAGTTTAATTAGCAAGATTTTTACTCCAAATGCGGAGGAACAAACAGGTCATAAAATTGACAATTTTCAACCGGAAATTTTAAGCGTTGCTGCCAGAATTATTGAATCAGGCGAAATAATTTTAACTCAAAAATTCGGTACAGGCTTACTATTTTCTTTAGCGGATCATCTGACATTTTCAATAAATCATATTCAGGAAAATGATAACCCTATCAAGTGGGAAGTTCCTCATTTATACTATAAGGAATATCAAATAGGTAAAAAAGCATTGGAAATTGTTCAAAATGAAATGAGCGTATCCTTACTACCAGAAGAAGCGTCTTTTATTGCTCTGCATTTTGTCAATGCACAAGTCGATCAGCCAAATATGGCCGATACGTTACAAATAACTGAGGTTATCAAAAAAATTGTTAAAAGTGTGCAGACAATCTTTGACACTATTCTGGATAAAACGACTGCCGATTATTCACGATTTATTACGCATATTCGTTATTTCATCATTCGACAAAAAAATAGTCAAGAATCTTTAAAAATGGATGAACAGATTAGAGAACTTATTCAAGAACGGTATATGAAAAGCTATGCTTGTGGACTGATTATTAAAGAAATGCTAGAAAAGGATTATCGATGGAAAATCTCAGACGATGAATTGGTTTACTTAGTGATTCATATTGAAAGAATTACAACAAAATAACTTAAAGGTGTGTTATCTAACAGAGCATAAGCCTAAACGAAACTTTTTCGTTTGGGCTTTTTATCGTTTTTAGGAGGGAAAGAATATGGAAAATCAACTATTAGCACAACAAATAATGACTCTAATAGGCGGGAGCAAAAACGTTTCCCAAAGTTGGCATTGTATTACACGTTTGAGATTTAATCTGTTCGATGATACAAAGGTCAATATGAAAGAAATTAACCAGTTGAATGGGGTAATAGGTAGTCAGTTTAGTGGTGGGCAATATCAAATAATCATCGGTGCTAAAGTAGCAGAGGTCTTTCAGGAAATGGATAAGCAATTCACTAATTCAAATAACGAAAAGACTACGAATAACAAGAAAAATATGAACGTCTTAGATACTATTTTTGATGTCATTAGTGGGATTTTTACGCCTTTAATGCCCGCAATTATTGGTTCTGGTTTAATTAAAGGTTTGATGGCTCTGTTTGTCGTTTTTGGCTGGTTGTCTTCGGAAAGTTCATCATATGTAGTATTAAATGTATTTTCTGATGGAGTCTTTTACTTCTTACCATTTTTGGTTGCTATGACTGCAGCGCGTAAATTTAAGACAAAAGAATCATTAGCAGTCGCTTTAGCAGCAATGTTGATGTATCCAACATTAGTAAACGGTGCAGCAGATGGTGCAAGTCCACTATCCATGTTTGGTTTATCGATTCCATTAAATAATTATTCTTCTACTGTATTGCCTATTATTTTGGGTGTTTTGTTATTAAGTATTGTGAATAAATGGATGGATAAAATTGTTCCTAAAACGGTAAATATTGTGTTTAGTCCAATGTTATCGCTATTGATTACAGCACCGATTTTATTAGCATTCGTTGCTCCGCTAGGTAATTTTTTAGGTAAATATTTGGAACAAATCTTTACAACTTTATTTACTGTTGCTGGGCCATTAGCAGGGCTGTTAATGGGAGGGCTAATGCCTCTAATTGTTTTGACAGGAATGCATTATGCTTTTTTTCCTGGAACATTTGCCAGTCTTCAAAAGTTTGGTTATGACATTATGTTACTACCAATGAATTTAGTTGCCAATAGTGCACAAGCTGGGGCTGTTTTGGGAGTTACTCTCAAATCAAAAAAGGCAGAAACCAAATCTTTAGCATTTTCAACGTTTATTCCAGCAATCTTTGGTATTACGGAACCCGCAATTTATGGAGTCACTTTACGTTTGAAAAAACCTTTCTATGCCTCTTTAATTGGAGGCGGAGTCGGCGGAACAATATTTGGTTTTTTCGCTGTAAAAGCAACCGCATTTTCAATTCCTGGAATTACAGCGTTACCAACATACATTATGAAAAATTCCAATAATTTTATGTATGCATTGATCGGTTACATTGCAAGCTTTGTTATTTCTTTCGTTTTGACTATGCTATGGGGATTTGAAGAAGATAAAAAAGATGAAACAAAAGACAAAAAGATAACTACTTTAAAGTCAGATCCACAAGCAACAACCCAGCCTATTGACATTTTTTCACCTGTGAAAGGGTGTTTAATTCCTTTAGATGATGTCTCTGATGAGACTTTTTCTAGTGGAATGATGGGAAAAGGGGTAGCGATTAAACCATTGGGGGATACGATTTACGCTCCTTTTGATGGTGAGATTACCATGACGACCCCAACAAATCATGCAATAGGATTGCGTTCGGCTAAAGGGGTAGAGGTGTTGATCCATGTAGGAATCGATACGGTAAATTTACAAGGAAAATATTTTGAGCGATTCGTTTCAGAGGGAGAAAGAATAAACAAAGGGCAACCTTTGCTTAGGTACAACTTGAAAGAAATTATTGGTCTAAGCTACGATGAAACAACAATGGTGATTGTCACTAATAGTGCAGAATTTCTAGATATTATTATTACAGGCGATGAAAATGTAGAAGCAACAACATCAAGATTAATGATGTGTATTCAATAAATAGAAAAGGGGAAATAAAATATGAACACAAATCAAGGATTTAAAAAAGGATTTCTATGGGGCGGTGCTACAGCAGCCAATCAAATTGAAGGAGCCTATTTGGAAGGCGGAAAAGGATTATCTACTTCCGACTTTGCAGCCTACAAAGATCCTTATGCTTCTGGGGCGGTGAACAATTTTACGTTTAATGTTACGTCTAGTGAGTTGGAAGAATATACAAAGCATTCTGAGAGCTATCTATTTCCTAAACGTTGGGGAATTGATTTTTATCATCATTATAAAGAAGATATTGCGTTGTTTGCTGAAATGGGGTTTAAGTGCTTCCGACTATCAATTTCATGGGCACGAATTTTTCCTACTGGTTTAGAAAATGAGCCGAATGAGGAAGGATTAGCTTTTTATGATGCTGTCTTTGATGAGTGTGCTAAGTATGGTATTGAACCTCTAGTAACGATGTCTCACTATGAAATGCCAATTGCGTTAACAAAAAAATATAATGGCTGGATCAGCCGAGAACTGGTACCTTTATTTGAAAAATATGCGAAAGTTATTTTAGAAAGATATAAAAACAAAGTACGTTACTGGATTACGTTTAATGAAATGAATATGAATTTAAACAGTTTGTACACTGGAGCGGGAGTTCTGGAAGATTTGGTGGAAAATTCCTTAGAAGCTGCTTACCAAGCCTCACATCATCAGTTTTTAGCTAGTGCATTAGCTGTAAAAGCGGCAAAAGCAATTGTTCCTAATGTTGAAATTGGCTGTATGATCAATCAAATCGAAGCGTATGCACATACGACTAAACCAGAAGATCAGCTGCAAGCGGTAAAATCCAATCAATTGAATATGTTCTATCCAGATGTTCAAGCGCGTGGCTATTATCCAAGCTATATTTACAGTTATTTTGCTGAAAATAATTTGACAATTGATAGTAAAGCAGAAGATATTGAAATTTTAAAAAATGGTACAGTAGATTTTGTTGCTATCAGTTACTATATGTCTCATGTGGCTGAAGCAAGAGAAGATGCTTCTAAGCTAGCTGGAACCTTTGATAGTCCAATTAAAAATGAGTATTTGGAATTATCGCAGTGGGATTGGCCAATCGATCCAATTGGGTTGAGAATTTCTTTACTGAAGTTGTATGATCGTTTTCAAAAACCATTATTTGTATGTGAAAATGGATTGGGAGCAAAGGATATATTAACCGAAGATAAGAAGATTCACGATGAGTATCGAATTGACTATATGAGGAAGCATATTCAGCAAATGCGTGAAGCAGTAAAAGAAGGAGTTGATTTGATGGGCTATACTCCTTGGGGATGTATTGATTTAATTAGTTGTGGAACATCGCAAATGTCAAAACGATATGGATTTATTTATGTCGATCAAGACGACACGGGAAAAGGCAGTTTAGAACGTTATCCCAAAGATTCATTCTACTGGTATAAAGAAGTAATAGCTTCTAACGGAGAAAAAGTATAACTCTCAACGCATAGTAAGAAGAAAAAACAGTTTTGAAGAACAGAGGTAGGAGAAAATTTTATCTCATACGATTAAAAATGAATATGTTCAGTTGTTTATAAAGTAAAAAGGGACAAGTGGTCTTTTGATTTTTTATCTTGTGCTCATACGTAAAACCTCCTCTTGAAAAAGTGGAGGTTTTTTATATATTCAACTAACTAATACTTTCAGCTATACTTAATTGTAAAGAAGGGAATGATAAAATGAAAAATAATTTAAAGGTTCTACTCTTATTGTCCGTTTCACTTATGGTGGGTTCATGTGCTGCAAAAAGAGAAAAAACGGACAACACGAAAAAAGATTACGATGAAAAGTTAGTACATGCTTTAGTTGGTTCGTGGTTTGCAAAGAACTATGATTATGGAAAATATGACATAACTTATGATGATGACGTATTGAATTTCAATTCAACGAAACTGGAGATTGAGTACACAGAAGATAATAGAGTGTTTACACATCAAAAGAATGATAAAACATTTCACTACATTTTTGAAGTGAAAGAAGAAGAGGTTATCGTTTACCCTCATTATGAAGTTGAGCAAAGTGGAGATGAATTGATTTTAGGAGGAGATTTAGCTCCTATCAATTTAAAAATGAACTGATACTATCCCAAGAAAGTATTTTAGGTCGATGAAAGTCAGATGAACTCCAGTATTAATACAAATGAAGCCTACGTTTGATTTTAATAAAGTAGAGCTGTTGAAAATGAAAGATGAAAATACTAATGAAGTTGAAACATTCCGACTAATGATTGAAATGGACAAACAAAGTTAAACTACTTAAATGAGACCAAGGCAATCAGACATAAATTTTCTACTTATGAAAAAACGAAGATGCTAATTAATTTTTTACAACTCAGTAAAGTTTAGGGACAATGGCACGACCGTTGATTTTAGAAAGAGTGGTTGAGCAATAAAGACAGGCTTCTATTATTCAAATAAAAAAATCGATGCTATACTTAAAAGAAAATGAGGAGGACTTACCATGAATCAATCTGATCTCCAAGCAATTATGAAAAAGCAACATACTTTTTTTAACACAAACCAAACAAAATCAATCTCATATAGAAAAGAACAACTTGAACGGCTACTAATAAACGTTAAAAAACACGAAGAAGATTTCTATTGGGCCTTTGAAAAAGATCTTAAAAAGCCTAAAGCAGAAGTATACGCTACCGAGTTAGGCCTAGTTCTTTCTGCCATTAATGATATGCTTAAAAATCTAGATAAATGGACGAAACCTGTAAATAAACCAAGAGCAGTTTCATCTTTACTAAACAAAAATACGGTTTTCTTAGAGCCTTTCGGAACGGTCTATATTATCGGTCCCTTTAATTATCCGCTTCAATTGACGCTTGTTCCTTTGATAGGAGCTCTTGCTGCTGGCAATTGTGCTATTGTAAAACCATCATCAAAAACACCCAATGTAGCAGCGGTGATTGGTGCAATTCTTGGAGAAACGTTTGATGAGGAATATGTCAAAGTGCTATCGCCCAATTCTATTGATAATGCGTCAGTCTTAAAAGAGCGTATGGATTTCATCTTTTTTACAGGAAGTACTAAAGTTGGGAAAATTGTTATGGAAGCTGCGGCCAAACACTTAACGCCAGTTGTCTTAGAACTTGGAGGAAAAAGTCCTGCAATCGTAACGGAACAGGCTGACATAGAAATTGCAGCTGAACGAATCATTTGGAGTAAATTATTGAATACTGGTCAAACATGTATTGCAACAGATTATGTCTTGGTGGATGAAAAAGTCAAAAACCAATTCATCAAAGTATTGAAAGAAAAAATTATCGAATTCTACGGTCAATCGATTCAAGAAAACTCAGATTATGGTCGTATCGTTCAGGGCTCATCGATTGATAAGTTTATCCAATTAATCGAGGAAAATCGTCACTCTCTTATTTATGGAGGAGAGTATGATCTGAAAACAAGATTTGTCGCGCCAAGTCTATTTGATATTGGCTTGACTCGTGAGAATAGTTTGATGAAAGAAGAATTATTTGGTCCGTTATTGCCAATTTGCACATATGGTCAATTAAGTGAGGCCATTCAATTTGTTAAAGAAGGGGAGAAACCTTTAGCAGTATATTTATTCTCAGATGATCGAACAATTCAAAAACAGATTTTACATGAACTTTCATTTGGCGGTGGTGGAATCAATCAAACGATTCTTCATGTAGCCAACGATGATTTACCATTTGGAGGAGTTGGAGCTTCTGGAATGGGGAATTATCACGGTAAATATAGTATTGAAACATTCTCTCATAAGAAATCAGTTGTTTTTGGTAGAAAAGACTCAATGGCAAAATTGATTTATCCGCCTTATGATCAGAAGAAATTCTATTGGATCAAACGTTTATTGTAAATAGAATAAAGCTTAAAGCGCAGATTATTTAAACTTGCGCTTTAAGCTTATTTAGTTTGTTTTCTCTACCTTTATACGAACAATCTCTATAATAAATCTAATCCCCGTTACTAAAAAGACAATATTCCCGCAAAAAGGAAAAGAAATCCAATCGGTAAAAGAAAAAAATTTTCGTGTAAAATGCCTGTTTCATCAATATATTCTACTGAATTCATTTTGATGAAAAAACAGGCAAAACCAAAAAACTCCCAATCAATGTGGTGATCATATTTAGTTTTGCTCGTCGTGTCTTACTACCGTCCTTGATCAGATTTTCAGTCATATTATTCACATTACTTCCTCCTAGAATCAATTCATCAAGCGAAATATAAAAAATACTAGAAATCAGGATCAATAATTCAAGATCGGGAAGATTTCGGTTATTTTCCCAGTTTGAGACCGCTTGTCGGGTCACATTCAAACGGATCGCAAATTTTTCTTGTGTTAACTGATTTTTTGTTCTTAACTCTTTGATCTTTTCTCCAAATTCCATAGTCTAAATTCCTTTCGTTAATGTACTTTAAGCATAAAGAGATATCTTGTTATATTTAAGAAAGTATAGCCTGCAGAGTGAGTATATAGAAGGAAAGAGTTCCATGCTTCGCCAGTATAGCTGTGAAAATGCGATTTTTGGTGAGTAGCAGATCCACTCTAAGTAGTAAATTTTTCGTATAAATAAATTATAGCATCTCTGATTTATGATAGATTGATATAAGGTAACTTAATTAAAAATAATCTGTACTAAATAAAAAATGGTAAAATGCATATGTTTTCTTTTAAGATGATTTATTTGATATACTAAACTAATGAAATGAAAGGAGGAAAATTTTATGAAAACAAGAGCTGAATTAAAAAACGAAGCAAAAGACATTTTACGGGGACGTTGGAAAGACAGTGTGTTGATGTGTTTGGTACCGACATTAGTTTCAATTGCAATCGGACTACTTATATTTTTTCTACTATTATTACCAACCATTACATTCATTCAAAACAACCCTGATTTTGTAAACGGCACTTCAAGCTACGAAGGTAGTTCTGGCAGTGGCGGTGGAGGTTTCTTTGGCGGTATCATAGGTGCGTTGTTTAGTGCTGGTATTTCTTGGACATTCCTTGATCTTTTAAGAGGAAAAAAACAAGAAATCAAACCTTTTTCAGATGCATTCCGCGGTTTTGCAGGACCTGTGATTTTAGGTGTTATTTGTATTAGCCTATTGACCCTCGTTTTTGTTACTTTATGGTCATTACTATTCATTATTCCAGGAATTATCAAAGGTTATTCTTATTCACAAGCCTATTTTGTTTATTATGATGGTTATGAAGAAACTGGGTTACGTCCAGGATTCTTAGATTCAATCACTCGCAGCAGAAAGCTTATGAAGGGCTATAAAGGTCAATTGTTCTTATTAGACCTAAGCTTTATCGGTTGGCATATCCTAGCAATGTTAACATTAGGAATCGGTTATCTATGGCTAACACCATATATCACTGCAACCAAAGCAGCATTTTATGAAAATTTACCAAAAACAGCAGCGATTTAAGCTAGTTAAACCAGAAGTTTATGACTTCTGGTTTTTTTGTGATGAAAATGTTCTACCTTACATAGCAGAAAATTGTTTATAAATTGTTTATTTTCTTGTTAGAACCTGTTTACATCTCTCTTCTATAATAAAAGTAAGCAATAAGAAAACAGCTTTATTACTGAATGGAGAAATGATCATGATCAAGAAAAACAAAAAAATTATCGCAGGTGTTTCAAGTTTAGTTTTACTATTAGCAGGTTGTAGTGTGAGAGCACAAGAGACATTAGGGACAAAAGGCAGCAGCCAACAACAAACGGAGCAATCAAAACGAGAGAATGGCAAAACAAAAGGGGACAAACTGACTAAAATTTTAGGTAAAACCGATTGGCAAGGGACAAAGGTCTACGATAAAGACAAAAATGATTTAACAGCAGAAAATGCTAACTTTATCGGTTTGGCAAAATATGATGCTGAAACGGGTCGCTATGAATTTTTCGATGCTCAAACAAAAGAAAGCCGTGGCGATCGTGGTACATTCTTCATTACAAATGATGGTACGAAACGAATGTTGATTTCTGAAACCATGAATTATCAAGCGGTTGTTGGCCTTACTGAATTGACGAATAAAAAATTTACTTATACTAGAAAAGGCAAAGACAAAGCAGGAAATGAAGTAGATGTATTTGTAGAACATATCCCGTATAATAAAAGTAAGTTAGCTTTTACGGAGAAAGAAAAACCGTTAGATACAACTACAGGCAAAATTGATACAAAAACAGCTGGTGCGACTATTTTAGGTCAAACATTATGGAACGGGACCAAAGTGCTGGATGAGTCGGGCAATGATGTAACAGCATTCAATAAAAACTTTATTAGTTTAGCAAAATTTGCTGCAGATACGAATAAATATGAATTCTTCAATTTAGAGATTGGTGTTAGTCGTGGTGACTTTGGTTATTTTGATGTATTGAACCATAATAAAATCCGGACTCATGTATCGATTGGACAAAATAAATATGGTGCAGCGCTAGAATTAACTGAATTGAACAGCAAGAAATTCACCTATGAACGAACTGGAAAAAATCAAGCAGGTCAAGATATCACAGTATTTGTAGAACATGAACCTTACACAGGCGCATTCAACCCTGCGTTTAGTTTCTAAAAATACCTGAACAGAAGTGAAGCAAAGCGATTGTTTCCTTTATAAATGAAAGCAAAGGAGAAAAAAATGACCATAAAAAAACGATTTCTCATTTCATATATTGGCGGTATAGCAATCGCTTGTCTTTCACTTTTTTCAATCATCAGTATTGTTTTTTATGTGACAACTGGGAAAGTACCAACTCCCAGTGGTTTGTATAAGACGTTTACACAGCAACGCTCATTAAGCCCAGAGGAAGAACTAGCCTACATCAAATTACGCAATATAGCAAAATCTGATCCTGATCAATTACTTGAACCAACTGGTGAGTTAAAAAAAATGATCCAAACATTTGAAAAAGAAGCCTTGGGTGTCGTTGTACGTAAGGAAGCAACGATCGCCTATTATTCTCAGGATTTAGTAGAAAAATCACTGATTGTCCACTTTCCCCAATTTGATGCTAATAATATTGAAACTAGAGGAACAATCGATAATGCGGGGCGTTTGTACCGTTATATGAAATTTGATTTTTATTTTAGTGATCAAGTACCGGGAAGCTTATTAGTTTTAAAAAAAGAAAATAACTTTTTAGAATTTATGACAAAGTGGGGCGTACTGGTCATCGTAACGATATTGCTAGTAGCACTTGGCGGACTATTTTTTTTAAATCATCTATTAAAGAAAACAATTATCCAACCATTAGAAAAGCTTGGCGTAGGGATGTCAGAAATCAGTAATGGCTATTTGGAGACCTCTGTGGATAGACCTGTGAAACAAACTGCGATGGAAGTGAAACAGTTGACGGATGATTTTGAAAAGATGCGGGAAGCGTTGCTTCATTCAACAGAAGAACAAGGAAAGCTTGAAAATAACCGTAAAGAGCTTGTAGCTAGTATCTCCCATGATCTAAAAACACCGATCACTTCGATCATCGGTTATGTTGAAGGATTGTTGGAGGGAGTAGCGGATTCACCAGAGAAACGTGACAAATACTTACAAACGATCCACACTAAAGCTCTCTCATTGAATGATTTGATTGAAGAACTCTTTTTATATTCTAAATTAGATGCAGCCGCAATTCCGTTTCATTTTGAACGAATCAATCTCAATGAATTTTTAAAACATATTATTGAAGAATTTCAGTTACAAGAAACGCAAGTGTCACTTCAATTATCTACTCAAGGAACAACGATAAGCAATGTCTTAGCCGATCGAATGCAGTTAAATCGAGTGTTCATCAATTTACTCCAAAATAGCTTGAAATTTAAAGCCCATGATCGACCACTGTCAATTCAGATCGCTATATCTGAAACCTCTGAAAGGGTGGAAGTTCGTGTATCTGATAACGGACAAGGGATTTCAACTGAACAGTTACCCTTTGTTTTTGATCATTTCTATCGGGGAGAAGAAGCACGGCCAACGAATACTGGTGGTAGCGGTCTAGGTCTTGCCATTGTAAAGCAAATCATCGATATGCATAAAGGACAGGTGAAGCTCGAAAGTGAACTGCACCAAGGAACAACGGTCACGATTTTACTAAAAAAAGCTTGAGGAGGACAGCCAGATGTCAAAGGAAGTATCCAGAATTTTACTGATTGAAGATGATGTAAGTATTGCAGAATTGCAAAAAGATTATTTAGAAATCAATCAAATGAAAGCCGAAATTGCCCGTGATGGACTGGTTGGTCTGAATCGAGCGTTAACGGAAGAATTTGATTTGATTGTGATTGATATCATGCTGCCGTCAATGGATGGTTTTGAAATTTGTCGCCGTATTAGAGAAAAGAAAAATATTCCATTGATGATCGTTTCTGCTAAAAAAGAAGATATCGATAAGGTCAGAGGCTTAGGTCTAGGCGCAGATGATTATATGACAAAACCATTTAGTCCAAGCGAATTAGTTGCTCGTGTTAAAGCCCACATCAAACGGTATCAGCTATTGACTCGAACTGATCCAGTTAATGATACAGTGGAAAGAGGAGCAATTATGATTGATAAAAGTGCTCGTAGAGTCTTTATTTTAGGGAAGGAAATCCTTTTTCCAACCAAAGAATTTGATTTACTACTTTTTTTCATGGAGCATCCGAATCGTGTCTGGATGAAAGAACAACTTTTTCGACAAGTGTGGGATATGGATGAGCTTGATAGTGATATTTATACAGTAGTTGTGCATGTAGGGCGAATTAGAGAAAAACTAAAAAAAGGCAGACTGTCGGAGATTCCGATCGAAACTATTTGGGGCAGCGGCTATCGTTTTAATGCCTAACAAGAAGATCAAAAGGAGAAATTTTATGAAAAAAAGTTATCTGCTGGCTGTTCTTTTCCTAGGCAGCGTTATCGGACTTGTCGGATGCAAACCAGATCAAAGAAAAACCACAGAACAATCAAGTCTAGCAACAAGACCGGCAATTTTCAATAGTTCTTCAACTGAACCTGTTGCCTCAAGTGAGGCAGCAGAAGCAAACAAGGAGAACAAGCTCACATTTGAGAACACATCATACAACTATGATGTCGTTACTGGTGCTACCCAAACAACATTTGGCTCCAATCCCAAACCCCTGTATACTTACGAAGAAAAGCTCAAAAAAATGTTCTGGTCGAATCAACCACCTTTAGGATTACTTGAAGGAAACTATTTTACTAATGACGGTTATTTTGATGTAGGGAATCATGGAATCGTTGAAATTGTAACAGATGATACAAATAAGATCATCAATGTTGAATTTAATGAATACGGCGCTGAAAATTACTATGCTTCAAAATATGCTGGAGCGAATAAGCGTCTGTCTGATTACGCCTTTTTTCAAGCACAAAATCCAAGAACTGATACAACTTTAGTAACAGTGGTCAACGGTATCACCTTTGTTGAAAAGCAAATGCGGGAAGAAAATCGTATTACAGGAAATTTTGAAACAGTAAAAGGTTCTTCCACAACAGCCAGAGAAGGCTTGATGGCGATTGCCGCAGAATTGTCAGATGAAATCAAGCAACCATCTAAAACAAGATACATTGGCTATGCTGAAGATTTTGGTGATGGATTGATTGGTAGACTGCAATTGACTGTGACGGATGGCAAAATCGATAGTGCTCGTTATGATGAATACTTTGCAGATCAACCTGAGAAAATTAGTGCAGATCAGCTGAAAAAGTATTATCGTCAGTCAAAATACTATTCTTTAGAATACAATGAAGCAACGAATAACGAATTTGTAGCATTTTCAGATGAATTGACTAAGGCAATTGTTGATCAACAGGCATTGACGATTGAAAATAGTGAAGTGACAAAGTATCCTTCGTATGCTTCTTACCAAAAATTGACCAAGCATATTAGCTTATAGCATTTCTAAAAGAATAATTCGACACACTTTTGACATATTTCTATTTTATACTAAACAAAAATAGGTTAGGAGCGATTATATATGGGTTATTGTTCAACTGTTTTAAGTGGCGGTCGAGGTATGATGAGAGGAGGAATGTTTGGCATGGGTATTCTTTGGTGGATTTTAATTGCTGTCGTAATTATTGGTGCTATTTATATTCTAAAAAATAGAACGAATCAACAAAGAGAAACAAACCATTCACCGTATCAACCAACACATTCATCCGCTTTTGACGTATTAGACGAAGAATTTGCGAAAGGAAATCTTACTGAAGAAGAATATCTGCATAAAAAAGAAGTGTTGAAGAAGTAACTAAAAACCGAGGATGAGCAAAAAGTGATGTTTACTTTTGGCTCATCCCCGGTTTTTATGGTAAAAATCTACCTGTAACTGATGTAGGATCATTTATCGCGTCAATCGGGATTCCTTCAAAAATCACTTGCCCACCTTTTTTACCAGAACTAGGGCCAAATTCAATCATCCAATCCGCCAGGCGAATCAAGTCTAAATTGTGTTCAATCACTAAAAGTGTATTATTCTTTCTAAGTAAATCATCAAATACACGTAACAATGATTGAATATCTTGGGTACTTAATCCAGTAGTGGGTTCGTCTAAAATAATTAATTTATTTTGGCAATCAAGATTACTAGCTAATTTTAAACGTTGTAATTCTCCACCAGAAAGAGTGTTTAATGTTTGCCCCAATGTGAGATATCCCAAGCCGATTTTATTGAGCCAAAACAGCCGTTTGGCAATTTTTTGTTGTGTTGAAAAGAAATGACAACTGTCTGCAACGGAGAGTTCAAGTAATTCTACAATATTTTTTCCATTGTAAGTGTATTGCAGAACGTCTTTGCGGTATTTGTTTCCATGACACGCTTCACAAATACTACGAATCGGATCAAGAAAAGCCAGTTCAGTTTCAATAAAGCCTTTACCTTTACATACAGGGCAAGCACCTTTACCATTAAAGCTAAAATAACTAGCATTAACGTGATTTTTGTTGCTATATAACTGACGAATCTCGTCAAAAAGACTGATTGAAGAGAGAACTGTTGAACGATGACTTGTACGTAGATTTTTTTGTGAAACATAAAAAATCTCTTCACCACATTGTTCTTTTAAAGCTTTTGCAAAGGAACTTTTTCCAGATCCTGCCACACCAGTAATCGCAATCAATCGTTGTTTGGGCAGTTGAACAGACAAATGCTTAACGTTATTTTTTGAAATATTCTCCACTGAAAAAAAACTATTGGCTGAGGTATTCTGACACTCTCTAGTTAAGGGTTCTTGTGAATCTTGCCGCCTAGTCCATTCTTCAAAACTGCCAACACTGACTAGCTCACCGCCATGGATACCAGCTTTAGGACCTAATTCAAAAACAGTATCTGCTAATTGGATAATAGCTGGATCATGATCGATCAATAAGACTGTGTTGCCCTTTTCTTGAATGGCGCAAAGCAACTGTCCAATCGCTTGAATATCTTGTGGATGGAGCCCTATACTAGGTTCGTCAAAAATATACATCAAATCTGCAAGGCTGCTTCCAATTGAACGAATCAGTTTGATTCGTTGTGATTCACCACCGGACAGCGTTCCTGTTTCTCGAGCCAAACTAAGATATTCTAGTCCTACCTGACAAAAATGATCCAGCTGTTGTAAGATGTTGTCCAACATTTGTTGAACACCCTCTTGAGATAAACTACGCAAAAAATCTCTTAACTCATCTAATTGCATCTCTAAACATTGACCAATATGTTTTCCTTTGATTTTGCACGATAGTGCCTGTTTGTTTAAACGATAGCCTTGGCAAACAGGACATTTTTCTTGTTTTGTGATACGTCGAATGTCAGGTAAATAACGTCGATAACTCTTGGAGGGATTTTGAATAAAAGTCTGAGTGATTCTAGGAATCAGACCTGCATAGGTCGCCGATTTGTGCCAATCCACATTTGGGGTTGGTGGCTTGATTTCTTCCGAATATAATAACAGATTCATTTCTGTTTGAGTATACTCTTTCAATGGTTTGCCATTATCGAATAAACCTGAATCTACATAACGTTTCCAACGATAACTACCTGGTTCAAAGGTTGGAAAACAAATTGCTCCCTGATTTAAAGACCGCTCATAATCAAGTAACTCTTCTAAAATAAATTCAGTAGCAATCCCTAAACCCTCACAGGTTTTACACATACCAGTAGGACTATTGAAGGAAAATAAATCTGAATAGCCAACAAAGGGCTGACCAAACCGAGAGAACAGTAGACGTAAGGTTGGATTAATGTCCGTTGCTGTTCCTACAGTTGAACGAATATTATCACCTAAAGCCTTTTGATTGATGATTACAGCAGGTGAAATATTCTCAATGGAATCGACGATCGCGGCTTCCATATGAGGCATCCGATTGCGGATATAGCTCGGATAAGTTGCATTCATCTGCCGTTGTGCTTCGGCCGCAATCGTATTAAAAACCAATGAAGACTTCCCCGATCCTGAAACACCAACAAAAGCATTGATTTTGTGTTTTTCGATGGTGATATCCATATTTTTTAAATTTCTTGTACGTGCGCCGCGAATTTTGATTTGACTCATGATCATTCCTCCTTTATCCTAAGTATAACGACTAAACATGACAAAAATTGTCAGTTTATAGAAAGAAGTGAGGAAAGTCAAAAAAGAAAAGCTTCTTTACGATATGCTTTGGTATGTTCAAAACAAGCAAGTATTTACGGCACAAGAATTGTCAGATGAATTTCAACTATCGATCCGTAGTGTTTATCGTTATATCTCTGATTTAGCTGATTTAGGTTTGTATGTTGAGTCGAAAAAGGGGCGTAACGGTGGTTTTAGTGTTTTGCCTAATCAGATTTTGCCGCCAGTCTTGTTTACTGAAGCGGAATTATTTTCACTGTATTTTGCGATTCAGTCACTTACTGATTACGAAGATTTTCCATTCAAGGTCAACACAATCACAGCCAAAGAAAAACTTTTGGAAGTTGTACCGAGAGAGGTGAAGCGAAAGTTACTCCAGTTATCAGATCATTTTCAGATTTCTGTCCCGAAGCAGGCTGTTTCAGCACCATTTATAAACCAGTTGATTACCGCTTGCTTAGATCATAAGGTGTTGGTTATTCGCTATCAGTCCGTTAAACAGGTTTCACAAAAAAGCTTGGAACCCATTGGTCTATATACTAGCAATGGCTTTTGGTATTTATTTGCATTAGATCAAGAAGTCAAAAAAGCACGGCATTTTCGCATCGATCGAATCCAAACACTAAGTGTGACCAACGAAACATTTACCACCTCGATTCCACTTCAACAACGGGAAAATGAGTATCAGCCACAAGAGCCTTTAGAATTAGTTGCCGATTTAACTGAGGTTGGTGTGATGCGATGCTTAGAAAATCGTTACTTATATAAAGGGGTTCAGAAAAATAAAAAGGGACAAGGTAAATTGTCACTGACGATTGATAAGACAGATATTGCTTATACAGCTGATTTTTTTCTAGTCATAGGGAAAGAAGCAACAGTTACTGCACCAAAAGAGCTAGTAAGTCTATTGGAAGCGAAAGTAAATGAATTAAGAAAGATTTATTCATAAAAAAGGAGAAAAGTGAAAAATATGGAGTACAACGTAAGCACGACTAAAAAAGAACTTCAAGGTCTGGAGATTCAACAACTGTTAAAGAAATGTGGTATGGGTACATACACACCTGAGTTACATCAAAAAGCGTTTGAAAAAAGTTACAAAATTGTTCAGATTTTTACAAAAGATCATACTCAATTGATTGGTTGCGGACGTGTTTTATCAGATGGTTGCTATCAGGCTGCTGTCTATGATGTGGCGATTGATCCAGATTACCAAGGAACTGGGCTTGGTCGGCTGATTATGGAGAATCTGTTGAAAGGAATGGAACAGTTGAATGTGATGTTGTATGCTTCACCAGGAAAAGAGGCTTTTTATCAGAAATTTGGTTTTCGTTTAGGCAAAACTGCGATGTTGAAGTTTGTGAAGGCTGATGTGATGAAAGTAAATGGACTTACGGATTAAAGAAAAAATCTATATACATTATTTGGTACTAAAGTGGGGATTACGGAGTATGCTTGAAAGAAGATGGTTCTTTTGGATCAAACATTAAATAGTTTTGTGGCTTTGATTTTACTTGCTTATCCCATATTGTCTATTCCTTCAATCATTAAATCAAAACGAGAGAATGGGAAATATTTTTCTGAGTCTCACTATTTTATTTCTAAACGTGTTGGATATGGAATTGGGATCAACATGCATAATATTTTTGGTTTTTTTACGTTAC
This sequence comes from Enterococcus sp. 7E2_DIV0204, assembly GCF_002140855.1. Classification (NCBI taxonomy): domain Bacteria; kingdom Bacillati; phylum Bacillota; class Bacilli; order Lactobacillales; family Enterococcaceae; genus Enterococcus; species Enterococcus sp. 7E2_DIV0204. The sequence goes on along the minus strand of NZ_NGKY01000001.1, from coordinate 294,514 downwards.
TCGCTTTAGGAGGTTTATTTTTATTGCTAAGTTTCTGAGTACAGTAACTTTAGTAACAAGAATGAATACTTATATAGCCAGACACCGATAGTTTTTATTGATTGGTGTTTTTTTTATTAGATTTACCTGATTCTGAGGGTTTTTGAGCTAATCTTTTATTCATTGTTTTCTCATTTTACTCTTCTTTTTTTAGGGATAATATATTATACTAAACTAATGGTATTTATTTATGCGATGGAGCGGAAGGTTATTACTGTGTGTTATCCAGCTCCACGGGCTAGCCTTTCGGAAAAAAGATACAAACTGAATGTGATAAAAAACGCCACAGTCATGTTTTCCTATTTTTTCGTCGATGCTAAATGGCTCATTGTTACGGTGAATTACCAAGCTCATTCAGCTTTTAAAATAAGGAGGATTTATGGAAAAAAAAGAGACAAAGAAAACTGGGTTATTGTTAGTAGCATTATTTTTGGGTTATACCATGGTTTACATTGATAAGCTTTCAGTGGGCTATTCACTAATTCCAATTTCAACTGAATTTGGCTTAGAGCCAGCAGCAAAAGGAATGATCATGAGTGCCTTTTTCTTAGGGTATGCCATCATGCAGATTCCAATGGGGTTAGTGATCAATAAAGTTGGTTCAAGGGTGGTCTTGATTGGTTCGGTGTTAGGAATGGGCTTGTTTTCATTTTTATTTGGTTTTGGGACTTCATTGATCATGTTTATGTCGTTGCGCTTTTTAACAGGTCTATTGGCGCATTCAGGTTATGCTTCTTCGGCAAGTAAAGAAGTCACAATGAATTTTTCGCCTGAAAAACGAACATTTGCTCAAGGGATTTTACTCTCATCCTCTGGAGTAGCAGGTTTTATCGGACCATTGGCACTGTCACCAATCATTACTAATGCAGGTTGGAAAAATGCGTATCTGATTTTAACTGCTTTAGCAGTTGCGATTGCTATTTTCTTAATTATTGCTATTCCTAGAAATGAAAAAAGGAAAGAGCAGGCGGAGGCCGTTGCAACAAAAACGGATAAAATCTCGATTTTGGTGATTTGGTCAGATATCCGGGTTTGGATTTTGTTTTTGAGTTCATTCTTCATCAATTGTCTATTGTATGGATTGTCCAGCTGGGTACCAAGTTTCCTGACTGGTGAACGAGGACTAGACTTGAATGGTGCTGCCGTGATCAGTAGTGTAGGTGGCTTATTTATGTTGATTGGTTCGATTGGTGGTAGCTATGTTGTGGGACGATTTTTCCAACACAAAGAAAAAGCAATTGTTGCTATTACAGCTATTTTAGGTGCACTTAGCGCATTTGGTTCTTATTATATTGCGAATCTTGTTTTACTATCGATCGTGATGGGGCTAGCGAACTTCTTTTTGATTATTTCATTTGTTACGATGATGAGTATTCCATTACGAATTTTTGAGGGTGCCAAGTTTGCACCAAGTTATGGAACACTGGCTACAGGAGGAATTCTGGGGGGATTTGTTTCACCAACGCTTATCGGAAAATTAGTTGAACTGTCAAATGGACAATATATTTCGACCTTTATTTTCTTTTTAGTTGTTGGGTTACTGACTGCTGTGACGATTATGTTTATTAAGCAAAAATAAGAAAAATAGAATAAGCAATATAAATAATTGATTGAGGGAAAATGGAGGAATTTTAAATGACAACTATTCAAGAAAAAATGCCACAGACAGATATGGTCAAATGGAGAAGACACTTGCATCAACATCCAGAATTATCATTTCATGAAGTAGAAACAGCTAAATATATCAAAAAAGTTCTTGCTGATTTTCCAAATCTAGAAGTCAGTTCATTGACTGAAAATAGTGTGATTGCTATTTTAAAAGGGAGTAAGCCAGGCAAAACGATTGCTTTAAGAGCAGATATCGATGCATTACCAATCGTAGAAGAAGCAGATGTAGATTTTCCGTCTGAAAATCCTGGTGTGATGCATGCGTGTGGTCATGATACTCATACTGCGATGTTGTTAGGTGCCATCAAAACGTTGACTGGTATGCAAGATAAAATCGCTGGTACAGTAAAATTTATTTTCCAACCAGCCGAAGAAGAACCGCCGGGTGGGGCTAAGTTATTGGTTGAAGCAGGCGTGATGGATGATGTAGATCAAGTTTTTGGTTTGCATATTGCACCGAATATTCCAGTTGGGATGGTGGGAACTAGAAAAGGTCCTGCTAGTGCGGCGTCTGATGTCTTTACTTTGAAAATTCAAGGAAAAGGTTCACATGGTTCAACACCTGATTTATCTGTTGATCCAATCATGATCGGTGTAGAGATCATCACTAATTTGAATAACATTGTTTCTAGAAATGTTAGTCCTTTTGACAATGCCGTTATTTCAATTGGCGAATTCAATGCTGGGAAAACAGCGAATGTTATCCCCGATACAGCTAAAATCCAAGGAACAGTTCGGACGAACAATAAAGAAGTACGTGCGTTTATCCAAAAACGGATCGAAGGAATCATTGATGGTATTTGTAAGATGTATGATGCAACCTATGATCTAGATTATTTACTTGGTTATAGTGAGGTCAATAATGATAGTGACGCAACGGATATTGTGATGGCTGCAGCTGAAAAAGTTGTGGGCAAAGAACGGATGTTTGAAGCCCTTAAAATGATGGGCGGTGAAGATTTCTCTGCTTACACTGATGTGAGACCCGGTTCATTCTTTATTTTAGGTGGTGGAACAGCAGCAGAAGGCTGTGGTTATATGAATCATCATCCAAAATTTAAAATTATGGAAGAATGTTTCCCTGTTGGTGCCGGGATGCATACGCAGATTATTTTGGATATTTTAGGACAAGGATAAAAGATAAAAAGGACTTTAACGTGATAGTTAAGGTTCTTTTTATTGCAAAAAAGCTAGTATTCACTTAAAAAATTTGGCAAAATAGAAGACAAGAGGATGGAAAAGGACAGGTGAAAAGAATGGTAAAGTTGATTATGATGCTGATCTTTATACTTTGTGGGATTCAGCTGTGGCGCGGGAAATGGTTATGGTTGATTGCTGGTTACAATACAGCATCCAAGCAAGAAAAAGCAACATTAAATGAAAGAGCGTTAGGCAAAGCAATGGCGGAATTCTGTTTATTTCCGTAGCTTTAATAGGCCTAACGAGCTTATTTCCAGAAATACAGTTAATAGCTATCGTTGTGATCATTGTACTTGTTGGTATGATGATCGCTTATCTCAATACTTCGCCAAGATTCAAACAATGAAGGTGTAAATAAGGAGCTGAAAAGGCATGTTTATCATTATTCTGGCGATTGTCTTATTCTTTTTTCTACTATTAAGAATAGATAAAAATAAAAACAACCAAATTAGTCCGATTGGCCAGAAAAAGAAACCAGTAAAGACTTTTTCTCTAGATCAAAAAATAAAACTAGAGAAAACAATGGGAATCAAACAAATTACGTCTGTGCTCACACAAGCTAAAAAGCAACCAATCAATCGGCTTGTTGTAGTGCTAAATAATCTAAAAGAGACAAAGTTAAAACAGTAAAATGTAATAATGAATAAAATCAGGCTATAATAGTATACAACAATTAAAATTGATACTAAAAGGTGGAAGAAAAATGGACGCAAAAAATCAAAGAGTATTTGCAATGTCGTTTGCCAGTATTTACCCGTTATACATTCAAAAAGTCGAAAAAAAAGGTCGGACAAAGGCCGAAGCCGATGAAGTTATTTGTTGGCTGACAGGGTATGACGAAGTGGGATTACAGAAACAAATTGAGGATAAAGTTGATTTACAAACATTCTTTGCGCAAGCACCCGAAATAAATCCGAATGTCTCATTGATCAAGGGCGTCATTTGTGGCTACCGTGTAGAAGAGATAGAAGATGAACTGATGCAGAAAATTCGTTATATGGATAAATTGATTGATGAACTAGCTAAAGGAAAAGCAATGGAAAAGATATTGAGAAAATAATCGATCATAATAGAATATAAAAAATAAAAACAGCTATATCAGCGTGCTTACTAGTAGTCATCTAGTCTGAAGCGATAGAGCTGTTTTTTATTTTAACAATGAACAAGCTAAAAAGAGGCCTGTAGGAAACATGCAATTGTAATCGATCATGCTAGTCTATTGTAAGTATTAGATAAGTGTGGAAAAAATAACAAATAATAATGAAAAACACTCATAAAATCATGAATATAACACGATGTAACACCAAAATTGCTTTTTAATTCTGCCCTAATATGTGATATTTAAGATAACATAAAATGGAGGGGTGGCTATGAAGAAATACATTTTTTATGATTGTCGAGGAAATCACTTGTTTGATCAAGGAAGTTCCTCAACAAAGGAAATGAGAGGGATAGAATCAAGGGCATTTGTTACGTAGTTTTTTATGTGAAATCATGAGAAAGTTTGACATATAAAAAACGTTTTGAAGGTAGGGTGACATATTATGGAGATTGGAAAATTGTTGAAAATCCGCAGAGAACAAAAGAAGTTAACACAGCAACAAGTAGCAGCTAAGTTCCATGTAACAAGGCAAACTGTTTCACGTTGGGAAAATGAAAAATCATATCCTAATATTGATACCCTGATTGAACTGAGTTCCTTTTTTGATTTTTCATTAGATGAAATTTTAAAAAGAAATGATTTGATGGTTAGTGATGAAATCAAGAGGGATGATAAATGGTTGGACAATTAGGGTTTATGTTGCGATAAATCAACATCAAAGTGAGGATGATAATAAGTTGATTGTCTTATTAGCTTTAGTAGTTGGCCAAAGACGATAATTTTATAAATAAACATAAAGAAAAAGTCTGAATGTAAGGTTGAAAAATCTTACATCCAGATCTTTTTTAGTTTAAAATTATTTAGTATATTATTTAATATCCATTTGGATGTGTCGCGTACCATTGCCAAGCACTATCAATGATCAAGTCTAAATTGGTATAGAATGGCTTCCACCCTAAAAGCTGTTCGATGTATTAATAAATAGTTGTATTCAATTCATTATAAGTATAGAGAGATTCAACACTTGGAATTATGAAATCATTCATCATTTCAATTAGATATTCTGATTTCCGCTTTAGAAGTTCATTGTTTAATGAGCTGCTCATAACGAGGGAATATCTTATGTTAAAATAATAGCAAGGAATAAAATGATAGTTCATAAATAGAAATAAGTGAGGAAATAAAATGAATCAAACGTTGTTGGTATTACAAATGGAACAATCAGAAATTAAAAGTACAGCCGCAGCAATCAAGTACTGCTATAAAAAAATCATATTCAATCAAGAAAATCGACTAACCTATACAAAGTATCTAAGTCAGCTTCTGGAAGAGCAAACGCCTAAAACTTTTTTTAAGACGTTTAAGAAATTACGTGCTTTTTCATATGGGCCAAGTGACTGGAATTGGTTTGATATTAATGAATCAATAGTGACTAGTCTTTCCAGTAATAATTCTGCTTCATTTTGGTCGTGGCTAGTTTGTCATCCAAATGGCTATGTCAGAGAATGTGCATTAAAAAAAATGAGTATGGAATCTTTTGAAAATACGCTCCCCTTCTTACTTCTTACATTAAATGACCACGTTAAAAAAATAAGAAAACTCGCAGAACAAGAAATCGACAATAGATTTATGCAGGAAAATGAAGCAACAATTCTTTTTTCTTTCCCTTTAATCAAACGTTTAAAAGAGTTAGAGCAAAAAGAAAATTTAGATGTGTACGATCGATTAAATACCAATTTATTAAATCGGTTTAGTTTGTTGGAAAAAGCGCAAGAAAGCAAGGATATCTATATTTCAAGATATGGATTTGAGTTAAGTTTTCAACTCAAAGAACAACATAGAGTAAAGGTAATAAAAAATGGTCTAGTCAAAAAAGACAGAATGATTCTAAGGTGGACATTTAATGAAATACTAAAAGAAGATCAGTGGGAAAATGAGTATCTTGCTTATTTATTAAGTCATCCGCAAATGGTTATTCGAAAATTAGCATGTGAATGGTGTTACAACAACCGAATGAAAGAGGAGCGAATGATTCCCAAATTATTGGATCAAAACGTTGCAATCAACTATTTAGCGCTTAATTATGTGAAAAAACAGTTCCCTGAAATCGACTGCAGAGAATACTATCTCCAACATTTAAAGGATAATCCAATCAATGCGATTCATGGTTTAGCAATTTTGCAAGATAAGAGAGACCAAGAACGAATGTTACCACTGATCAACTCAAGAGAAAAGAAAATCAGAGTATCCGTATTGAATTGGATAGACTGTTTACCTTTTAATGAACAACTGCCAGTTTATATTGACTGTTTATCGGATCCGTCAAGGGATGTGAGAAATAAAGCAGTAGCTCAGTTGATCAAACACTATTCATTGAGTATCAAAGAGTGGTTGATCTCTCTATTTAAAGAGAAAAAAGAAACACGTTCTCAACTAAGTATTATCAACATTCTTGGTGAGGAAAGTCGTAAGGATTACTTTTACGATTTGGTTACATTATACGTGTATGCGTCAGACCAGTTAGTGAAAGATAAGATTGAACTACAGCTTGCTGGGTGGATACTTAGCTGGAATCGGCGGTTCTTTTTTAAGTTTAGTTTGAAGGATAAGGTGGAGCTGGCTTATTTAGTGAACAAGAATTATGAGGAATATTCAGCTGGCGTTTTGGATGTGTTGCGGCAAGTTTTGAGAGCTAAGTAAATGGACTAAGTAATTAAAGGAAGAGTTCTCAATTGGCTCGTTTATTAACATGTTTTTTATTATTATTGATAAATAACATTATAAAACTAAAAGTTAAAAAAGGAGTTTTTGAAATGACGGAAATCAGCACAAATCGAGCTGTCGTAAGTGACCTTACAAATCAATTTACAAGTAGTTTATCAGATGTCTCTTTTTCAACGAAAAAATCCTTTTCCTTCTCTCAAAGTTCTGCCGCATCTGGATTAAAAAGTAGTTTAACCTCTTTATCTTCAAGTATCAGTAATTTTGAAAGCTATGCGTCTAGTGATGTACAAAAACTGATGACAATCCATCAAGCGATTGAAAAAGCGGAAAGAGGGAAAAGCTAGATGATGATTGAGGACAAGAAAAGAAAATTGCGGTGGCAGGCAGATGAAACAGAAGATCGTGTGAGGGACTTAAAAAAGAAAATGAAACGACACAGCTTATACAGGATATTGCATGTTTACATCAACGACAAAGAGAAGTCTTAAATGAAATCCTCTATTACAGTAAAGGAACACATGCAGAACGTTCAGCTACGATCGACATAGAGGATTTAGAACAAGAACAGCATTCAATCATGCGCCATTTCGAAGAAGGACAAGAGGGGTTACATATACTAAGCCAATTAGAACAAAGAAAACAAGAGCAGTTACAATAAGACCTCATCCTCCTTCAACGAAAAGAAGAGTAGGAAAAAGATGCCGAAAATTGATTATAGCGAATGGACTGAACTAGCAAGTGAAATCACTACACAACGCTTAAAAATCGTCAGCCAGTTTAAATCTTTCAATCAAGCACAGCAACAATTTAAAGGAGCGAAAGAATTATCCGGGACAGGCTGGGATTCTTCTAGAGATTATTTTGACGGTTATACAACGGTGTCAGATGCGATCTTTAACGCACTCTATGAAGTCGATGATGCAACAACTGAATATGTCTCGGCTTTTACATCTGAAGTCGGTGCAGCTGAAAATCAGTTGGATACAGATCATTTAGAACGATTAAAATCAGAATTAAGAAGCCTACAAGCCGAGAATGATATCTTGATGGAAGCAGCAGCAAAAGCGTTTGAAAATGTCCCGTTTATCAATAAGTTTTTCATGGAAAGAAGTATGCTAGGAAAAGCAAAAGAAATTGAGATTTTAGAAAAGTATCAAACCTTTGAAGCCTCACACGGAAGTGATTTTTCAGAGGTTCAAACAGTGATTTCTTCGATTGAGCAAGGCTTAGCAGTCCTGGGAAACGCAGGCAATTTTATTGGTGGTGTCAATGGGTATAAGAAAATGTCATGGAAAGACCAAGACTGGTTTAAAACCATTCAAGCATTTAATGAGAAGAATAAAGAAGACCACTATGAGATCGTTGTGATTCATGAAGATCATGATGGAAAACAGTTTGCGATTTATAAAAATGGAAAACTGGATGAAGGCCGAACACTTGATTATAATAAGTTATTAGGGAAACAAGATTGGGAGATGTTGAAGAAACTTGGACCTGAGACAATCAAGATGTTGCTTAATTTAGATGATGTTGAAGTTTTGCTGGATGATGGATCAAGTACTGGGCAAAAAGTGAAGTCGAGTATTTTTCTTATTTTAGCAGTTACGCCGGTTGATAAAGTGAAGGACGTTATTAAAGCAGCGAAGTTGATGAAAAAAGGGGATCATTTATTAGATGGCGTGAAGTTGACGGCTAAAGAGTTGGAAATGTTAAGGGATTTGGAAAAATCTGGTGAACGGGTTAAGATAGTGGAGAAGAGTAGTGAAGCAACAGCAGATTTTACAGGTAAATTAAGAGGAAAAGAGTATCTATTAAAAGGTGTGAAAACTAAGACAGTTAATTATGTAAAACGAAGTAAGGAAGAGTTAATAACTTTGAGAAATAAGTTTAATAGCTCATCTCGTAAAAACTTTTTGGAGTCAATTAGTAAAAATGAAACTAAATTGAAAAATGCAGGTTTTAGTAAAAAAGATATTGAAAAAATAAAAAATGGTCGGGTACCTGATGGGTGGCAAGTGCATCATAAGTTACCTTTAGATGATAGTGGAACGAATGATTTTGATAATTTAGTTTTGATAAAAAATGAACCTTCACATAAAGTAATAACAAATCATCAAAACAACATAACCAAACAAATGAAGCCTGGAGAGTCTAAAATGGTGGACTGGCCAATAATTGAGGGTGAAATATATCCTTTAGGAAAATAGGAGAGAATATAAATGTGGAAGAAGTTACTGAAAGATATAATAAGAGAAAAAAAGAACTATGAAGAACTTGTAAATCGAGGCGTAACTGATAATGAATTATCAAGTTTAAATGAAAAAAGTTTAACTGAGTTTGCATTTAAGTTTCCAGTTAGTTTCACCGATGTGTTAAAAGAAATTAATGGTTTAGAATTCAATGGAACAATTCTATATGGTACTGATGAATACTTATTAGACAGTGATGATGGCATCAAACAGAGGATATATGGATTAATTGAATATAATAAAATCTGGTATGAAGTTGAAACGAACAAACAATTTATTTTTTTAGGAGAATCAAATATTAGCTGGTTTGTTTACGAAAAGTCTTCAAACATGTTTTGTGAACTTGATAATCCTTCTGGCGAGCTGATTGAAAAATTCAATACTATTGAAGAATTGCTTGAGAAAATGTTGAAAAATGCTTTGGAATAATATTTAATGCTAATTTATTTAGCTAAACTATCTTAGGAATTTCCTTCACAGGAAGAATACTTCACAGAAGAGATTTAAAGAAAGATATGTGATGATGCTATTGAAGATACTCCCAATTTGTATAAGTATATTAAGGATAATTTCATGTGGAAGAAAGAATACATGAAACTTATTATAAATAGTGAAGATTCGAAATGGATCAATTGAGTGGAAAAAGACTTTGAAATATTTTTGGATGGCAACACAAAAAATCATCTTATAATTATTAGATTTTACTTCTAATAATTATAAGATGCTTTTCATTACGCAAAATTAGCCTTTTTCTATTTATAAATTAAAACTTTCTTGCATAAAAGATTCCCTATTTTGAAAATAATTGTTACAATGTGTTTGGGAGAGTGTCGTTTATGAATTATGAAGATGATAGTATAAAAATCCAACTAAAAGAATATGATTTTTGTGAAAAAGAGGTTGAAAACTTAAAAGATCCTTTTGAAACCAATTACCCTATTTTGTATATTTTATATAATACGGATAAAAAGAAGATGCCAGAAGCATATGTGGGACAAAGTCACCGCTTTGATAAACGAATGTCTGAACATCTAAAAAGTAATAAGAAAGCAATGATGAAGAAAATTGTCATGATTGGACATGACACATTGAACGTATCTGCAGCATTGAATATTGAAACGAATTTAATCAGTTGTTTTATCGCAGATGAAAAATACAAAGTTGAAAATAGAAGCCAAATCAAAGGCAGCGAATCACATAACTATTATGATAAAAGATACTATGATGAAGTGTTGTTTCCAAAAATTTGGACTCGTCTTAGAGATGAAAAAATTGTTGAGCACAGTGCTGATTTTTTAAGAAATAAGGATACCTTCAAATTATCACCGTTTCGCGGATTATCACCTGAACAACAAGACTTAAAAGAAAAAGTCATCGATTTTTGTAAACGAAGTTTAGCTGATACGAAAAATGAACATCATGTCTTTTTTATTGCAGGAGAAGCTGGTACAGGTAAAAGTGTTGTTTTGAGTGCTATATTTAAAACGATTCAAGACTTAGCTGAAAAGAAGGAAAACAACGAGTTTTCTGACTTTAATCAGGATAATAATTATCTTTTGGTCAACCATAATGAGATGTTGAAAACGTATAAGAGTATCGCCGAAAGTTTGCCTAACTTAAAAAAGAAAAACTTTATGAAACCAACTAGTTTTATCAATGACATCGACAAGGGAAAACGAAAACAAGCAGACATCGTATTAGTAGATGAATCTCATTTACTACTTTCTACAAAAGACAAATATAATAGCTTTGAATATGAGAACCAACTGGAAGAGGTTATCAAAAGAAGTAAAGTCACGATTGTTGTATTTGATGAAAAACAAGTTCTAAAGCTAAAAAGTCATTGGAATGTTGATAGTCTTGTTGAAATAAAAGATAAGTACCCAATTCATGAAGAATATCATTTAACGACTCAATTTAGAATGAAAGCTGCTCCTGAAATCGTTCATTGGGTAGATTCATTTGTAGATCGAAAAATTTTGCCATTTCCTAAAGTGATAAAACGAGAAAAGACTAAAGCAGAACAAAGATTTGGTGATGAAGAGTTTGATTTCCGCTTTTTCTCTAGTGCTGAAGATATGAGGATGGAAATAAACGCAAGAAACCAGAAATTTGGCTTAAGCAGAATCGTTTCAACCTTTGACTATACACATAAAAAAGATGGCAAAGATTATCTAGTTGAAGAAGGGAATTTTTCAGCTCCATGGAATCGTACAGATTACAAAAAAAGTTGGGCAGAAGAAGAGGAAACGATTAACGAAGTTGGTTCGATTTATACAATACAAGGATTTGATTTGAATTATGTAGGGGTGATTTTAGGACCTTCGATTGGTTACGATACGGAAAAGAATGAGTTAAAAATCGATATTGAAAAATACAAAGATTCAGAAGCCTTCAAAAGTCGTAAAGGAATCGAAAATATAGACAAAGTGAAAGAGCAAATCATTTTGAATTCGATCAATGTTTTGTTAAAACGAGGAATCAATGGTTTATATATTTACGCAAGTGATGATAAACTGAGAGAGAAGTTAATGACAATTCAAAAGGAGAAATCGAAATGGACGAATTAATTAAGAAAATCAATCAATTTAGAGATGATCGCGATTGGCGACAATTTCATAATCCAAAAGATTTAGCAATTTCGATTTCTTTGGAAGCTTCTGAACTACTGGAGAATTTTCAGTGGAAAACGAGTGAGGAAGCGAAAGAGAAAAATCAAGAGAATATTGAACAGGAATTGGCGGATGTGCTGATTTATAGTTTGATGTTGGCAAGTGATTTGAAATTGGATGTTGAAGGGATTATTGAAAAGAAGTTGGAGTTGAATAATCGGAAGTATACAGTTGAGAAAAGCAAGGGGAATAAAGAGAAGTATACGCAACTTTAAAAAATAATTATAAGGGAGTTTATTAATTATGTTTAAAATACCAAGTAGTTCGAACTTTGAACCGAAAAGTCCATTGGATCTATTTAACCATTTAAAGAAGGTAGAGACTCTCCGCTATCAACAAGGAGAAACTTTAAAGCGTTATATGGAATATGAAGAAAAAAAAGATATATCCATTGAAATGCCTGCTGGCAGTGGAAAGACTTTAGTAGGCGGCTATATTGCAGGTTATGAAAATTTGAAAAATCAAAAAAGAACTGTTTACGCTTGTGCCACCAGACAATTAGCAAATCAAACTAAAGAATTACTAGATACTTATGGGATTGATAATGTTTTACTAGTAGATTCAAGTAAAAAATTTGAAGATATAAGCAAAACTAAATACAATAGGTCTAAAAGTGTCGCTATAACCACTTATAGTCACATATTTAATTCTCATCCTTTCTTTAATGATGCTGAAGTCATTATTTTTGATGATGCACATGCTACTGAGTACGCGATAACCAGTTTGTGGACAGTTAGTATAAAAAAATATAGTCAAGAAACTCATGAAATCTATAAAGATATGTACGAAATGATAAAAGATTTTCTAACGAAAAGTGTACAAGATAAAATAGAATATTCAAGATATAGTCAAAATATGGAAGCAATAGATATTGTACCTCATAATTTATGGATTCAAATCTCTGATAATATTAGAAGTTATTTAGATTCAGTTGTAGAGGATACAAGTTTATGGTATTCATGGGGAAAAATCAGAGAATTTTTTGATATGTGTCAGATATATGTTAGTGATAAAGAAATTATTGTGAAACCTACATATTATCCAAATGAAAGACATGCTGCATTTAAAAATGCAACAAAGCGTATATACATGACCGCTACAGTTGGAGTTAATGGTGATTTAGAAAGAATATTTGGAGTAAGAGATATCCAAAAAATATCAGAGTTTAGTGATGGTTTGAGTAGAGTTTCAGGTAGGAGATTATTACTTTTTCCAGAAGATACTTTTGGAAAAGATGAAGTTGAAAATGTCATAAAAACAACTTTAGAATTACAAAATAGAATCCTTGTTTTAACTTCATCTGAAGATCAAGTTAGTCAGGCTTCAAAATGGGTTGAAGAATATTTACCAAAGTATCGAATTTTTAAGAAAGAAGATATAGAAGAAACATTAGATAATTTTAAAGAGAGCTCAAAAGCTGTTCTTATTTTGGCAAATCGATATGAAGGTATTGACTTAAAAGACGATGAGTGTCGATTACAAGTATTGTATGGTTTTCCAACTAGTATTGGTAGTACGGAATTGTTTTTACAGAATAAATTGAATGCTAATGCTGTTTTAAATGACAAGATTGCTACGCGTCTCACACAAGCTTTGGGAAGGTGTACAAGATCATCAAATGATTACGCTGCAGTGATGATTATTGGTGATGAAATTAGAAAATATATATTTAAGAAAGAATTCACCAATAAATTGCCCGCTGAATTACAGGCTGAGCTAGAACTATCTCTAGAACAATTTGAATTTTTCACTGATTTAGAAAAATGGTCAGCATCAATAAATGGATTTTTTGAACAAGGTAGTGAATGGAAACAAGCAGAAGATTATTTGCAACAGAAAACGCGTGAGTTATCAAGTATTCAATCAGAAAATACTTCGGTGATAGACTATTTGTCAGAACTAGATTTTCAATATAATTTGATAGACAGGCAATACGAAAAAGCACATAAAAATGTTGAAGATATCTTATTAAGCTTGTCTAAGCAAAGTAATTTAAATGGTTATAGAGCATGGTGGAACTATAATAAATCTGTAATTTATAATTTGCAAAATAATAAAACGAAAAGTGAAGAATATTTAAAAAATTCAATCAAAGCTTCGTCTAATAAGAACTGGATAAATCTTGATTACTCATATGGCGAAGAAATTGATTCTGTTTATACTGAAAGTGAAGAAGAGCAGATAGATACTATATTGTCAATGTTAGAAAACTATACTTCAAGAATGAGTAAATTTAATAAAAAAATGAAGAATATTAATGATAGAATAGATAGGGGAACATCTTCAGAATTTGAAAAAGCTTTAGCAGAATTTGGCGAACTTTTAGGTTATAGAACTGAAAGTCCAGTTGGAAAAGCTGTGCCAGATGGAATCTGGCAGTTTGCTAATTATTGGATAGTTTTTGAAGCTAAAAATGCACGAAACAATAAGAAAAAAAGCATGGGACTTGATGATATAGAGCAACCAAGTAGGCATGTTAAATGGTTAGAAGCTAACGAAAATATAAATGAAAATGATGAAATAATCTCAATGATGTTAGATAGTTCTAGCATGTTTATTGAAAAAGAACTTTCTACATATGCTGAAGGAGTTTTCTTTAAAGATGTGGTTCAAATCCATCAACTATTTTTAAAAATGCAATCTATTTATTTGGAAACTATTAACAAATTAGAACGAACAAATAAAGATGAAGCAAAATTATATTTATATTCTGAAATGAAAGCTAATCACATGCTCAACTTGGATTTAATTGCTTATTTTAAAACCGATAGATTAACAGACTTAGTTAAATAAAATTTCTTAGGATCACTCATAAGTGATCCTATTTTTATAATTATTAGAACAACCCGTTTACCTTCCTCTCCCCATCCAACTTTCTCACCTTTTCCTCCTCAATCTCCATCAACCTAATAAACTCCTCAAAAAAAGCATGAAACAAGTGCCCACAAGCATAATACTCCTTCACAACCTTTTTCTTATTAATCGGCCCTTTCCGAAACTGAAAAAAATGATCCAACACAGCAAGCGGCTCCTCCCAAGACTGCAACCGATCCAACGTATGCTGCAAATCCGTAATATCCTGATAAGGAATCACCTTTAAACTCTGACCTTCTTTTTTCATAACCCATTTCCTCCCATTTTAAAAGTACTCTTAAAACCAGTAACACGAAGCGCTGAACAACATCATCCAACGCCCCAATACTTAACTCATTTATCTACGCATTGACTAAGGCAACGATGAAACAAACCAGTGATAAAAACGACTTATGGATGATTTTTCTAAGCCTGTCCGTATTCCTATCACTTTCTTCTCAAAGCAAAACAAAAAACGCTATTGTAGTTTTCGTGAACTACCAATACCGTCATCAATCCCCTAGATAAAGCCCAAACCCTCCATAAAATACAAAATCCCAACCAAAAGTTTCCAGACAGACTAGAAAATCCCAGTAAAATTAGGTACAATAAAAGAGCTAGTGCTTTTGTGCTAGCAATTGGCAACTTGTATAGATAGTTTCTGCTGTCTATGCAAGGCTTCATCATCTGATTGCTGTCAGAGGGTGAAGTGCCTTTTTGCTTTGCACCACCACAACTGACCAAAGGGCTAGAGTGGATGATGCAAAGTACAAGGTGAACGAAGTGAACGTTTTCTCCTTGTCTTATATCTATAATGGATCATTTGCTTTACTTTGAACGAAACCTCCTTTTACTAGATTTGTAGAATAGAAAAAAACGATATCAGGTAACATCACCCAATATCGTTCACAATAGTCCAAAGAATTATCTACCACTTTTTCAAAGTAACCCAAAGAGAATCCAAGAAACCTATAGAAAAATAGGCAAACTTTAGGTACAATGAAAGAAGCTAGTACATGTTGCTAGCACTATTGGCAACTTGTTTGGGCAGTTTCTGCTGTCTTTACAAGGCTTCAAATGCTTGGTTGCTGCCAGGCTTTGAAGTGCCAATTTATTTTTATATTCTGATTTGAACAGTTCATGTTGATATGAACTGTTTTTTTCTATTCTACCTCTTAAGTATATCCGAAAAGAATACGAACACGCAACATAATTTTTCTTACAAATACGATTAAATAACACAAAAAAATGCTCTCTTATATATAAGGAAAAATAACAAAAAAATTTTTTTCAGCAGGTTATTTTTATCCTCAAATGACAGCTATATAAAAGTAAAATCGTTCGTTCAAAAAGTCTTTCAGGTATGATATACTTTTCATTGTAGAGAAGTTATGACGGTGGCGACTTCCGAGAGGTGGTGGTGCTTATGGAGATAAGTACTGAAATCTACGAAAGGAGAAAGCCTTTTGTCAGCATTGGATACAATTAAACTGATCCTAAGCTTTGGTATGTTTACCATCGCTTTAATTCGTTTAGTTGTAGAATTGCTTAAAAACGACAAAAAGAAATAACCAGTCATTAACTTTAGCAGGTTAACTGGTTATTTCATTACCTAAAAACTTCGCTACCGTCTTAAACGGCTCTACATAGGAGAGATATGTTAGCGCATATCTCTCTTATCACTTGCATTATAGCATACAACTTATTTTTTTTCCATATCCACTTAAAAGCGTTTTTCTAATTCTTACTTAGAATCCGTTTATAAATAATCGGTCTATCAAATCCAAACACTCGTTTAGCACCATTAAACAGTTCCTCTTTTATGACCAACGCCTCATCAGATAGCTCTTGCTTTAAGATAAACGCTGTTGTTTTTGTAAACATGCTATGTGATTCGCCAGTAAACATACCATCTTGTTCCGTATAATGCAATGGCACAAATTTGTCAGATACTGAGAGATCAGAAAAATCAATGTTTTTCAGCTCATTAAACTTCGCGTTCATTAATTCTTTTGGCACAGTGATTGATTTTAACACCACATCACCAGATTCATCCGTTGAAAACAGAAAAATATCTGATTTGAATTTCTCTTTATTTTTCAACGTATAGTAACTTTCTTCATGCAAAAATACCCCATCGAAATCCTTTGGACGATTCATAATCAGATCATTTAGAAGCGTATTATTGTGTACTGCAAAGGGAAACTGCGCTTGTTCTTCTTCCGATAGAGACTGAAACTGCTCACTATTATCGAAACGTCCACTTAATAATTGAATAACCTTCTTTAAATTTTCCATATCATTCACTCAGCTTTCTTTAAACTTGCCATTATAGAATCATTACTTCTTTTCTATTTTATCAAAACATTGAAAGAGAAAAAAGAGACGAGAAAATAATTAAAATAAATCTATACTCTTGTTTTAAAATTTCTTTCCTTATAAAGGTTGATACATCTCATTTTAACATAACGAACGTTCTATTTTTAAGTTGAAATCCTATCATCCACACTCAAAATCCACAGATTCCATACCATTTCTTAACATCAATTAACCTATAATTTACATAAAAGTGCGGATAAATTTACATTTAATAAG
This sequence comes from Enterococcus sp. 7E2_DIV0204, assembly GCF_002140855.1. Classification (NCBI taxonomy): domain Bacteria; kingdom Bacillati; phylum Bacillota; class Bacilli; order Lactobacillales; family Enterococcaceae; genus Enterococcus; species Enterococcus sp. 7E2_DIV0204. The sequence goes on along the minus strand of NZ_NGKY01000001.1, from coordinate 277,412 downwards.
TAGTATTATCAGTGTAATAACAAAAAGGAGGAAGAAAATTCACATGAAAAAGAACGTTCTATTTGGACTCACACTATTAGCCTCAATTGGATTCATGACTGCCTGCGGATCGAACAAAGCAGTTTCTGCTAAAGCAGATGGTATGCCAGAAAAGATAACGATTGTTACAATGCCAGATGAAAATAATCCCGAAGCTGGCGGTAAAAATAAAAAATTTCAAGAAGATATGAGCAAAGCATTAGGTATTGAAGTGGATGTAATGGAAGGTGCAGATTACGCAGTAGGGATCGAAGCGATGAAAAATAAAAAGCTAGATGTATTGTTAGTATCCCCAATGAGTTATTATCAAGCCAAAGAACGCGTAGAGATAGAACCAATCGTTACAACATCTTCTGCTGGAAAGGAAGCGTATCGTACGGTTTTTATCACAAAAAAAGACAATGACAAAATCAATAAGTTAAAAGACTTGAAAGGAACTAATTTCGCCTTTGTTGATCCTGCTTCCTCATCTGGTTATCTCTATCCAAAGTATGAATTGGTCAAAGAACTTGATTTAGAGCAGGAAAAGGTCGAAGAACCAAATTATTTCTTTAAAACAGTAGCCTACTCAGGCAAACACGATTCAAGTGTTATGGGGGTTGCTAAAGGAGATTATGAAGCGGCTGCAGTTGCTGCACAAGTCTTACAATCTATGGATGATGCAGGCTTAGTCAAAAAAGATGAGTTGAAAATCATTGGTGAAACGCAAGAAATTCCAAATGCAGCATATGTTATGAGAAAAGATTTGCCAGAAGAATTGAAGAAAAAAATCAAAGATTTCTATTTAAATTATGATGATAAAGAATACTTTAAAGCTTTCTACAAAGATGATTCAGTGAAGTTTGTTGAGGCTCATGACACAGACTATGAATCAGTAAAAGAGATGATGAAGGTCTTGGGAATAGAGGGAGAAAAATAATGACATTATTAGAAATTAAAAATGTTAGCAAAGAATACAAAACAGGGCAAAAAGCATTAAATGACATTTCTCTTTCAATCAATAAAGGTGAATTTGTTGTCATCATCGGTCCGTCTGGAGCAGGAAAATCAACACTGATCCGTGTCATCAATCAATTGGTTTCTCCAAGTTCGGGGGAGGTCTTGTTTCATCAACAAAATATCACAACAGCAAAAGGAAAGAAACTAAGAGAATTACGTTCAAATATCGGGATGATTTTTCAGCACTACAACTTAGTGGAGAGAACAAATGTGCTGAAAAATGTCCTTCACGGAAAACTAGGACAGGTCTCTTTTTTTACAAGTGCATTTGGTCGATACTCACAAGAAGATCGGCAAATGGCGATGGAATTATTAGCACAAGTCGGGTTACTAGACCAAGCTTATAAAAGGGCAGATGAACTCTCCGGGGGACAAATGCAACGAGTGGGTATTTGCCGAGCATTGATGCAAAATCCTGCGTTGATTTTGGCAGATGAACCAATTGCCTCTCTTGATCCAAAATCATCAGAAATCGTGATGACTCAATTAAAAGAAATAACCGAGTCAAGAAACATGACCACGATTGTCAATTTACATCAAGTGGATGTTGCTAAAAAGTATGCGACGCGCATTATTGGCGTAAAAAAAGGTGAAATTGTTTTTGACGGAACGCCAGTTGAGTTGACAGAAGAAAAAATCGAACAGCTTTATAACAATGAGTCTGTTCCAGCAATCAGTATGGAAAGCCCTGCTATGATCCTAGCACAGCAGGAGGAGCATGTGTATGGATAATCCAGGATCAGTCGTCTTAGCACAACAAAAAAGCTTAAAAAAACGTGTAACGGTGGCACTATTAAGTGTTATCGGAATATATTCCTTCGTTTATTTGCAAGTAGATCCTATAACACCGCTTTTGACGTTGCCTAATGTGTTCCTGTTTTTTGGTGAAAATTTTTTTCCACCAAACTTCAATGGTTTTTCTAGCTATATCTCATTGATCGTACAAACATTGTTATTTGCAGTAGTTGGAACCTATATTTCCGCAGTTTTATCATTTGTTTTTGGACTGCTAATGGCTGAATCGATCAATCCAATTGCACCTGTAAGAATTGCTATTCGATTTATTGTCTCATTTATTAGAAATATCCCTATATTAGTCTGGGCCTCGTTGTTAGTGTATATCTTTGGTATTGGCAACATGGTTGGATTAATTGCGTTGATTCTTGCCACATTTGGTTTTTTGACGCGCTCATATGCAGAAGAAATGAATAATATTGCAGATAGTAAACTAGAAGCATTAAAAGCAACAGGGGCAACCCCTGCACAATTACTTGTTCATGGTATTATTCCTGCTTTTTTTCCTGCTTGGATCAATTGGACTTTTTTTTCATTTGAAATCAATATCCGGGCATCAAGTATTTTAGGAATGGTAGGTGCTGGAGGGATTGGTATTATGATTCAAACGAATATTCGTTTGTTTAAATACCAAGAAGCCATGGCACTGATTATCATTCTAGTCATACTAGTATTATTAACGGAATTTTGTGTAAATAAACTTAGAAAGTGGATTTTATAGGAGGAAATGGGCGAATGGATAGAATTCCTTTAGTAAAGCCAAAAGATAAAATCAGAAACCTTGTGATTTGGGTAGCTGCGCTCTTATTATTTGGAATTAGTGCGTCATTATTAGATTTGGACATGGGCACTTTTTTATCGAGATTGGGTCAATCAGGTGAGGTAATCCGTCATTTTTTAACACTGGATATTTCGGATATTGGGAGTATTTTGAGTGAGTTAGTATTGTCTTTATCAATGGCCATAGCTTCACTGATCTTAGGGGCAATTTTGTCCCTGATATTTGCTTGCTTAGGTGCAGATAACATTGCGCCAGCACGCTTTGTGTCAGTGGGCATAAAAGCAGCCATATCCATTATCAGGGCGATCCCAGCACTTGTGTGGATTTTAATGATTGTTGCAAGTTTAGGCTTTGGTCCACTATCAGGTGTGATTGGAATGATGTTTCCAACCGTTGGGTACTTAACAAAATCATTTATCAGTAGTATAGAAGAAGTTCCAGTTCAGGTGATTGAAACCATGCGGTCAACAGGCGCGAATTGGTTTCAATTGATACAAGAAGGCATTTTACCGAATGTATCGAAATCGTTCCTCAATTGGTTAGCGATTCGTGTTGAAGGAAATGTAGCTGAATCAATCTCACTTGGAATGGTTGGAGCTGGAGGAATTGGCACACTACTGACAAGAGCCATTGGTGGGTATCAGTATGGAAAAATCACATTTATATTTTTAGTGATTTTTGGGACAATGTTTACAATAGAAATGTTTGTGACACGAGCCAAAAGAGCTATTTAAAGAAAAGGAGACAACGCATGTATTATCAACGATTGCCTTTAGAAACAACCTATAACACGAGAGATTTAGGTGGCATACCAACAAAAAATGGTCAAATGGTTACCTGGAAAAAGCTATTTCGCAGCGATGATGTAAGTCAGTTAAGCACTACTGATAAGCGATTTTTAGAAGAATACGGTGTAGGGGTTGCAATAGATTTACGTAGCCATCGTGAACGAGAAGAAAAAAACTATTCTTTAGAAGACTCGTTTATTAAAACGTATCATATTCCGTTTATGATTGAAGAAAATTTGGTGAATCAGAACGCGTTGCAAATACAAAAAGTAGCGAAAGAGATCACGCTGTATGATCTATATAATACATTTATTTTTGAACAACAAGCGGTTATCAAAGAATTGTTTACGATTATTTACAATAGTTCTGATCAAGGTATTTTATTTCACTGTGCCGCTGGAAAAGATCGAACAGGCATTTTGGCCGTCTTGATTTTAGGCTTATTAGATGTCGAGGATTCGGATATTATAGCTAATTATGAAACCTCTTATACATTTTTATCCGCAAACCAAGCATTAGTACCACCAAAAGGATTTGAACACCTAATGGAATCAGATAAGAAAAATATAGCTACTTTATTACCTGAGATAAAGAAAAAATATGGGACTATTTATGATTATTTACAGGAATGTGGCCTATCTGAACAGATGTTATTAGAAATACGGGCACGCTATACACAATGTGTTTAATATAGACCATTATCTTTTAAACTTATTCATGTTTTGCCAAGAGAAAAAACGCTGAAATCAACCGTAATAGGCTGATTTTCAGCGTTTTTATCTTGGATTTTATTTGAAAATAGAACAGCGAAAATGTTCAATGGCAACGACTAAAAGTCAAGGACTAATATAAGGAGCGCTATAGTGACCTGTTAATTGTTGGTTTGGTGTTAATAGATGTTTATCAATCAACAGGATCAACAAAATAAATAGTATTATCTTTTATGGAGATAGATCAGATAGTATTTTTTTGTATTTATTACGTTGATAACATGAAAAGTATATTTATTTTTCATGAAAAATGCGATATAATATATTGTATTTTGAAGAAAGAAGGATGAAAAAATGAAAAGAACAGCACTCTCAGTATCACTTTTGACGTTTACAGCTATTTTAGCCGTAGGCTGTACATCAAATAAAAGTGCTAGTGACACATCAGAAAAGAAAGACGCTACAACTGAATCAACAACACAGGCAAAAAAATCTGAACATATTGATTATGATGATCAAGAAGATTGGGAATTTTCTGCTGGAAAGATGCAGTCACCGATTGATATCGTTACTAAGAAAGCTGAAGTGATGACACCAGATACTGGAACAATCACAATTGATTATGGAAAAGATATTACAAAAGCTGAAAATAACGGCCATAGTATCCAAATCACTGATGGTGGTACATCTGTGATTAATGGACGAAACTTTACCTTAAGTCAATTTCATTTCCATGCGGAAAGTGAACATACTGTCGACGGTAAACATTATCCAATCGAAGCGCATTTTGTGAATACTGCCCAAGATGGACGAATTGCAGTTATTGGAGTATTCTTTAAGGAAGGCGCTGAAAATAAAGGCTTTCAAGAGGTTTTGGATGACGTAAACAATGATAAAAAGGATCCAATTACTGACTTAGATGATATGATCCCATCCAATAGAAGCTATTATCATTATCTAGGTTCATTAACGACACCTCCATTGAATGAAAATGTAGAATGGTATGTGATGAAAGAACCTGTGGAAGTATCTTCAGCTCAAATCGAAGAATTCAAAAAATTATATTCTCATAATAATCGAGAAGTTCAACCGTTGAATGATCGATCAATTTTAGAGCATGATGAATAAATGAAATGTGGTTTGCAATAATTAGAAGTTGAAGAACGAGCCATGATGGTGTTTATCATCATGGTTTTTTATGTTAGAGTGAATAATCTAATGGAAATTTAACAGTTGTTTTTATTTTTTACAAAGAAGGGATGGCACCAAAATGAAAAAGAAGGGTTATCTAGTCTGTTTGTTACTACTGTTAATAATCAGTTGTGTAATAGTTACTGCCTGTAACAAAACAAAAGCTCAGACGCAAAATAGCGAAGCAACGAAGCGTAAAAATCAGGCGTTAAGCAAAGAAACAATTGAATCATCCAATAAGAAATTAAGCGAAAGGAATGCAGATTCATTCTCGTTAGATCTGAAAAATGCGAGTGCAGAAAGACTTTACGAAACTTTTAATGGTCCGAATGCAGATGAGATTATCACTCTTTTAGAAATGGATCATGATGATTCAGATAGAATTTTAGTAACGACGGATGGGACGATAATAACGGGGCAAATTAGAGATGAAAATGGTAGGAACGTTGATTCTAATACGGATAAAAATAGTATAACGGTGAAAGAGCTTAAAGATTTAGTTCTAAAACACAAAGAAAAGATAGATGAATTAGCAGCAAAAGATAGTTCGTTAGAGTAGTTCACTAACGGGCAAATGGGCTCGGTTTTTTACTAGATAAGACGGATGTTTAAGGTTATACAAAAAATGAGTTTTAGGTGTGAACATTAATACCTTGATAGGATGGTGACGAATACATATATGCAAAAGAAACGGTTAAAAAAAGAATTATTTAGTTGCTTACTCTACATCTTGATTCCATTGATATTGGGTGCAGTAGCAAGCATCTGGATTAAAGTATCAATTCGAACTATCGTAGCGATCCTTTATGGCATCATGCTTGTTTTTATGTTCCCGTCAGATGTTTTTTTTAGTTGTACATTGGATTACAACATAAAATCAGTTAATCCAAGTTACAAACATGAAAAACCAGATTATATCGGTGGTACTAAACAACAGTTACTTCATTTTACTTTAGTGGCTTTTGGATTAGTCGTTTGTTTGTTGCTTATGTTGCTAGATTGATCTCTGTTCCAAAAAAGATGAGAAAGAAGGAAAAGCGATGATAGAAATAAAAAAAATTAGCCTAAATGACCTAGTAGCATTACAAACATTAAGCATCAAAACTTTCACAGATACTTTTGCGAAAGACAATACGCCAGAAGATTTAAAAGACTATCTTGATCAAGCGTATACAGAAAAAAAATTAACCAGTGAGCTTCAAAATAAACAGTCAGAGTTCTATTTTATTTATTCAGATGATCAACTTGCTGGATATTTAAAACTCAATGTAAATGATGCACAGACTGAAACGATTGAGGAAAATGCGCTAGAAATCGAACGAATTTATATCGATTCAGATTTTAAAAGACTAGGACTTGGCAAAATGCTTTACAGTAAAGCGATAGAGCGAGCGAAGGCGTTAAACAAGACCGCTATTTGGTTAGGTGTTTGGGAGCGTAATTTTTCAGCGATGAAATTTTATCATAAGATGGGATTTACTCTGGTTGGAGAGCATTCCTTTTATATGGGAGAAGATGAACAGACGGATTTGATTATGAAGAAGAAGCTAAACTAATCATTTTGATGTTGAAAACGATATTCTTTCAAGCAAAATAAACCTAAAAATCCCCCAACAACCTGTATAATAAAAACATATGGATTGTAAGGGGGATGATCATGAAAGACGGCCTATACTACGCAACACAATTTCGAGAAAAAAAGCTAAGTGTACTAGAGTGGATCGATGAACGAGCGCAGCAAGTAAAAAAGTTAAATCCTGAACTCAATGCATTTGTCGATTGGGATGCAGAATCAGCAAAAAAACAATACGAAGCTAGAGGAGCTGAAACGGGTCCTTTTTTTGGCTTACCTATTCCTTTGAAAATGTTAGGCCAAGACAAAGCAGGAATGAAATCAACTTCTGGTTCTCGTTTGTTTACAGAAAACCGTGCGAGTTCAACCGATAATTTTGTGAAAGGGTTAGAACGATTAGGCTTGATTCCATTAGGGAAAACCAATGCGCCAGAGTTTGGCTTCAAAAATATTTCTGATCCGACGATTTACGGACCAGCGAGAAATCCTTGGAATCTTGATTATTCACCTGGCGGTTCTAGTGGTGGAGCGGCGGCAGCTGTTGCTAGTGGCTTGTTTCCAATTGCTGGAGCAAGTGATGGCGGCGGTTCGATTCGAATTCCTGCTTCTTTTAGTGGACTGATTGGATTAAAACCTACACGTGGCAGTATGCCAGTTGGGCCTGATGGCTGGCGTGGTTGGCAAGGAGCTTCGATTGATTTTGCTTTGACCATTTCGATGAGAGATACCGAAACGTTATTCTATCATTTACGCGGAACCGAAAAAGCAGCACCTTATCAAGCACCAAAAGCGGAATGGGAACATCAATCAGCCACAAGGAAACCAGTTTTGAAGATCGCCTTTTTAACGGAATCACCCGTCGGAACGACCGTTTCAGCGGAAGCAATAAAAGCAACACACAATGCAGCAACATTTTTAGAGCAACAAGGGCACGAGGTCACCGAAATCTCGTATCCAGTCAATGGACGTCAATTGATCGACAGTTACTATTTAATGAATGGCGCAGAAACGGCAGCTATGTTTGAAGGGATACAGCAAGCGATTCAGCGGCCCGTTACAAAAGCTGATATGGAATTAATGACTTGGGGCATTTACCAATATGGTTTACAGATCCCTGCAAGTCAGTATACGAAATCACTTCAACTGTGGGATCAAGCGGCATATAAAATGGAGCAATTATTCGAGGAATATGATTTATTATTAATGCCGACCGCCGCTGATGTAGCACCTAAAATCGAGGCAGAACTGCAGAGTGATCAGATTCGTAAAGATTTATCACAAGCGGAGTCACTTTCCGTTATACAGTTGCAACACTTAATCTATGATATGTTTGAAAAAAGTCTGACGATCACGCCATATACTCAATTGGCTAATTTAACGGGACAACCTGCAATCAGTTTACCTACTCATGTAGCAGCATCAGGTTTACCGATAGGTATTCAATTTATGGCTTCCAAAGGTCGAGAAGATATATTATTTCAAGTTGGAAAGATGTTTGAACAAGAGCAAAAATTCTTATTACCAAAATATTATCGTTAATCATAGGAGGTTCAAATGAAGAAAGTATTCGCTAGTTTTAGTATTGTTGCCCTAAGTTTAGTGCTCGTTGCGTGTGGTGGCACAAAAGAGCAGACCGCTGGAAAAGATGAAAGCTGGACAAAAGTCGAAGAAGCAAAAAAAATAACAGTTGCAACCTCAGGAACGCTATTCCCGTCATCTTACTATAATGATGAAAACAAATTAACGGGTTATGATGTGGATGTCATCACCGAAGTTGCCAAACGGTTGGATATTGATGTTGAATTTAAAGAATACAATGTAGATGGCCAAATCACGTCAGTGGATAAAGGTGAGTCGGATTTAGCAGCGAATGATTTTGGGTTATCAGGGGATAGAGGCAAAAAATTCATCTTATCTTCTCCAATCAAGTATTCATTTGACAGCATGATCGTCAGAAAAAGTGATGATTCCGGGATCGCGTCTCTTGAGGATTTAAAAGGAAAAAAAGCAGCTGGCGAACCCAATACCAGCTACATGAAAATCGCGGAAAAATATGGAGCAAAATTAGTAACGTATGATAACGCGACAAATGACCAATACTTAACAGATGTTGCCAATGGTCGGACAGATGTTATTTTAAACGATTATTATTTACAAAAAATGTCAGTGGGGGCGTTACCTGATATTCCAGTTAAAATCTTAGAAGATGTGTATTTCAATGCGAACTTTACTGGCTTTTTAATGAAAAAAGACAGTGTTGCCTTAAGTAAAAAGATTAATGAAACATTAAAAGCAATGGCTGATGACGGAACTATGAAAAAAATCTCTGAAACGTATTTCCAAACAGATGTTTCAGTGGAGCCGAAAGAAAAAGTGACAGAAAGTGTTTCAGCTGAATAGATGTATATACCAAAAATTGATTTTCAGTTAATGATCGACTCGATTCCCTTTCTGCTGACTGGTTTACCTTATACAATTGGCATCAGTATCGTGACGTTTTTGATGGGGAATGTTCTTGGTATTCTGTTGACAGTTTTAGGAATGTTACCTTCAAAATTGATCAAAGGTTTTGTCCGATTTTATATTTCGTTTTTACGTGGCGTTCCAGGTTTAGTTTTGTTGTTTCTTTTGTATTTTGGTCTGCCCTATCAATTAAGTGCATTAACTGCGGCTTGTATTTGTTTTAGTTTGACGAGCAGTGCGTTTATTGCTGAAATCTATCGTGGCTCGATTTCCGGAGTGGATGCAGGACAGTGGGATGCGGCGTATGCATTAGGGTTGCCGTTTGGTAAAGTGATGCGCAAAATTATCTTACCGCAAGCGTTTCGGATTTCGATTCCAGCTTTAGGGAATGTAGCGATGGACTTGTTAAAAGGCACGTCTTTAGCTGCGATGATCACGATTCCTGATATTTTTCAAAAAGCCAAAATCGTGGGTGGAAGAACTTTTGATTATATGACAATGTATATTTTAGTAGCGGTCATGTATTGGCTCCTATGCGTTGCAATTGGTTGGGGTCAAAGCTGGTTGGAAAGACATTATATCAATCGTTATAAAGGAAAAACAGAAGTTAGAACGTAAAATAGACTGTGTAAGTAGTTAAGGAGAAGCTACTTGCACAGTTTTATTGTTGTTAGGGTGTAAAGACAAATAGGGATTACTATTCTTTTATTCACAAAAACCGAGTATAATTATTATAGCAAATCATTTTAAATAGAAAGTTGGAAAATGAATGGATCAGAAGGAAATAAAAGAGACAAGTCAATTTTTGGTAACGGAATATAAGGATAGCTTGATCAACGGATTTGTGGAAACACCTAGTCAGTTTATGATGCGCATGAACGTAGAGCCAAAAGTGGAAGCCTATTTGCGACCATTATTAAATCAAGCGGAGCAAGAAGTTAAAAATAATACTAAATAATCGAGTAGTAATGTTTTAGGAGGAAAGAGGATGCTTGTTTATATTTGCTGTGCAGGTGGGATGACATCTAGTATGTTTTGCCAAAAAAATCGCAAAAGCGGCAGATCCTAACGAGGTTTATTTTGGGGCTCTGCATGATGTAATTGCTGATTTTCAGAATTTATCTAACACCTATTCTATGTTGATTGCATATGGCGGAGAAGGCGAAATTAATAAAGTAAGCTTAGAACCAATCTTTAAACCATATGTGGATGGTGTATTTGTTTGTCCTCAAGTTCGTTATAAAACAGCAAGTTTACAAAAACTACTTTCACCTTTAGATATTCCTTTTAAGGATATCGATATGAAAACCTTTGGGAATATGAATGGAGAAAAAGCATTAAGAGAGAGTTTAGATTTTAAGCAATAAACTTAGTACGCTACTGATAGAAGTAAAGGTGCAATTTTTTTTAGCTTGCTACAATGCAAGCTTTTTTGCGTGAGTTTGACCTATTTTTAAGAGATAATACGCGAGAGAATCAAAATGACGATTTGCAGAAGGGGCTATTTGAAAAGGTACAAAAGTAAGAAGCCAATTATACGAAAACAGTAGGTTTTCATTTTTAGCATTGACAAAAATAAAATGATACTCTATATTTATGATATCGATATCATAAAAGGAGAAAAAGATGGCAACGATCAAAGATGTCGCAAAAAAAGCTGGTTTATCGGTTTCGACAGTTTCACGTTTTTTGAATGATCATCCGTATATTTCAGATGATAAAAAAGAACGAATACAACAAGCAATGGATGAACTAAACTATGCGCCGAGTGCGATTGCAACACAACTTCGCTCAAAAAAATGTACGACGATCGGTGTGTTGATTTCAAGAATCACGAATCCCTTTTTTTCTTATTTAGTGGATGCAATCGAAAAACAAGCAAAAGAATATGGTTACCAGCTGTTGATCATGCAAACGTATGATGATCCAAAAGCAGAGTTGAAAATGCTGGAGTATTTAAAACAACAAGTTGTTGCTGGTGTTATCATGACCTCTATTGAAAGCGATTCACAAGTAATTGATGGGTATTCAAAATATGGCCCAATTGTTTTGTGTAATGAAAAGCTAGATGGAACAGGTATTCCAAACATTTCTACTAATCAAGAAGAAATCAGTTATGAAGCAACCAATTATCTGGTTCAAAAAGGGTATCGTAAAATCGCTTATTGTACCGGTGGGAATCTAACCATTGGTGGACATGGTCAGCGTCGAACGAAGGGATTTGAACGTGCACTTGCTGAACATAATTTACCTATCAAAAACAAATGGATTTTTAAACAAGTTCATAACATGGAAGATGGTCAAAAAGTAGCAAAAGAATTATTGGCTCTACCTAAAAAGGAGCGGCCAGATGCTGTGTTTAGTGGAAGTGACGAGGTTGGGATTGGAATTATCCAAGAAGTACTTCAGCAAGGATTGCGTGTACCAGAGGATTTGGCGGTATTAGGTTTTGATAATCAGCCAAGCACAAGTATTATTGCCGTCCCGCTAACTACCATCAATCAGCCAACAACCGCTTTAGGAATCGAATCAACGAAATTAATAGTTGCGTTGATTGAGGGAACAACCTACAAAGTAAATAAACAAGAGCTTATTTTATCGCTAATTGAGCGTAAGTCCACCTAGGTGGATTTATTCTTGCGAAAATATGATATCGATACCACAAATGGTGAAAGGATGAATAAATAGTGAATATAGAAATGAAAGACGAAAAATGGTGGGAAAAAGAAGTGATTTATCAGATTTATCCCAAAAGTTTTAAGGACTCAAACAATGATGGAATAGGTGATATTCAAGGGATTCGAGAGAAGTTGCCTTATTTGAAAGAATTAGGGATTACCATGATTTGGATCTGTCCGATATTTACGTCACCAATGGTGGATAATGGCTATGATATCTCTAATTTTGAAGGAATCAATCCTGAATTTGGCACTATGGCTGACTTTGATCAATTGTTAGAAGAGGCGAATGAACTGGGAATCAAAGTGATTTTAGATTTAGTTATCAATCATACATCAGATGAACATCCGTGGTTCCAAGCAGCATTAAAAGACCAAGAAAGTCCGTATCGAGATTATTATATTTTTAAAGAAGGGAAAACTGCACCAAATAACTGGCGCTCGATTTTTGGCGGTTCAGTTTGGGAAAAGCTGCCAGATGAAGAGGTCTATTATTTCCATGCCTTTGATAAAAAACAGCCCGATTTAAATTGGGAGAACCCAGCATTACGTCAAGAACTATACGGAATGATTAATCGTTGGCTAGAAAAAGGCATTGCTGGTTTTCGGATCGATTCGATTACGTTTATCAAGAAGGATCAAGATTTTGCCAGTTTACCAGCTGATGGGGTAGATGGTTTAGCTTCTTGTAAAAGTAAAACCCGGAATCGGCCAGGGATTGACGTGTTTTTGAATGAACTGAAAAGAGAAACCTTTGAGAAATACAATTGTGTCACAGTTGGGGAAGCGCCAGGTGTTCCTTATGAGGAATATGGGGATTTTATTGGAGATGATGGCTATTTTTCGATGATCTTTGATTTTAATTATTCAGATATTGATGTGGAATCTGGTTCTGATTGGTTTAAACGAACGAATTGGACAACGAAGAAATTTAAAGAGAAATTGAAACGATCCCAAGAAGTCTTACAAGCCAATGGTTGGGGTGCTAATTTCATTGAAAACCACGATCAACCGCGTGCTGTCTCTAAATTTATCAAACCTAAGTACCAAACGGATGAAGCTGCTAAAGCGTTAGGTATGCTCTATTTCTTTTTACGAGGAACGCCATTTATTTATCAAGCCCAAGAGCTTGGAATGCAAAATGCGGAACGCAACAAGATCGATCAATTTAATGATATCTCAAGTATCGATAATTATCATCGTTCAATTCAAGAAGGCTTTACGCCAGAAGAAGCAATGGAGTTTGTCAATCAACGGAGCCGGGATAATACACGTACGCCATTTCCTTGGAATGATAGTCAATACGGAGGATTTTCAACGACGACGCCATGGCTTGCGATGACAGAAGAATATCCAAGTCGAAATGCACAGCAGAACCAAGTATTAGCACATTACAAAAAAATGATCGAACTTAGACAACAAGGAATAGTAAGTGATACTTTAACAAAGGGGACAATTATTTTCTTAGAGAATGTGCCAGATAATATTGTTGCATATAAACGTGTATTTAAAAAAACTGAGGTATATTCATATACTAATTTAAGTGATACGGAGGAACTAATTCCCTTCGAAAAGAGAATGTTTGATTTACTTTTAGATTCCCATGATGATTTAGCAGTTGAGGGAAATGAATTAAAGCTCCATCCTTATCAAAGTGTTTTATTTAAAAAAATAAATGAGGTGAGTGACAATGGCAATTAACTACAAACAAATCGGAGAAGAGATCATCGATGTTGTCGGGGAAGAAAATATTACAGGGATCACCCATTGTGCGACACGTTTGCGTCTGGAAGTAAAAGACCGTGAATTAATCGATGATAAAAAAATCGAAAAAATCGATCAAGTAAAAGGAGTATTCTTTAATGCTGGACAATACCAAATCATTTTAGGTACTGGCATCGTGAATAAAGTTTATGATTCGCTGGTTCAAAACAATCATGATTTATTGGAAAAAGAAACCTCTTTAGAAGAAATGAAAAAAACAAACAATCCAATCAAACACGCGATTCGGACGCTTTCTGATATTTTTGTACCGATTATTCCAGGAATCGTGGCAACTGGGTTATTTTTAGGGTTGAAAGGCGTCTTTTTAAACGAAAGTGTTTTAGCTTTTTTTGGAACATCTACCGATAAAATCCCTGAGTTTGTGTTGGTTCTTTTAAGCGTTCTGACGGATACTGTTTTTGCTTTTTTACCTGCGCTGATCTGTTGGTCAGCGTTTAAGAAGTTTGGTGGTACACCGATCATTGGATTCGTGATTGGGCTGATGTTGGTGTCGCCAATGTTGCCGAATGCTTATTCTGTGGCAGACATCAATAGTGGTGTTGAACCGTTGATCGCATTTGGGTTTATTCCGATTGTAGGATATCAAGGAAGTGTCTTAACCGCTTTAGTTATTGGGTTACTAGGTGCGAAATTGGAAAAAGTGTTACGTCGAAAAATGCCAAATTCCTTAGATTTGATGTTTACACCTTTTGTGGTCATTTTGGTGATGTTGTTGACAGGGCTATTGGTTTTAGGACCAATTTTACACTTTGTTGAAAGTGGTTTAGTTTACTTGATTACAGGATTGATCAAATTGCCTTTTGGGATTGGTGGTTTGCTGATTGGCTTTTTATATCCGCTAGCTGTTATGACAGGGATGCATCACTTGTTTATTATGATCGAAACAAGTTTATTAGCAACAACTGGTTTTAATCCACTGATTACACTTTGTGCGATGTATGGCTTTGCCAATGCAGCTGTGAGTTTTGCTGTGAGTGTGAAGGCCAAAGATAAGAATGTAAAAGTGATCGGAACGAGTGCTGGTGTGACACAACTTTTAGGTGTAAGTGAGCCAGCGCTATTCGGGATCACGATTCGCTATGGGATGAAACCTCTTGGGATCATGTTAGGTTGTTCTGCATTAGGCGGCGCTGTTTTATCGTTGCTAAACGTGCAAGCGAATTCATATGGGTTAGCGGTAATTTTGTCACCATTGATGTATATTTATAGCTCTTATCAATTAGTGACCTATATTGTGGTTGGGATTTTTATCTTTTTCTTGTCGTTTGTGTTGACGTATCTATTTGGTGTGCCAAAAGAAGTGATGATGTCAGATGATGAGTATCTAGGAGCAGAACAATGAGCTGGACCAATGCACAACGCTATCGAGCGATAACGGATGCCAAGGATGGGGAACTGTCAGTATTAGAAGCAAAAGTCGCAAAGAGTATCTGGCGGCAAAAGTATCATATTCAGCCTAATTATGGTTTGTTGAATGATCCAAATGGATTTTGCTATTATAATGGCAAGTACCATCTATTTTATCAATGGTTTCCGTTTGGAGCCGTCCATGGAATGAAGCATTGGTATCATTTAACCAGTACCGATTTAGTGAATTGGCAAGAGGAAGGTGTGGCCTTAATGCCAGAATTTCCTCATGAATCCCATGGAATATTTTCTGGAACTGGTCTCGTGAATGATAATCAATTGTATTTATTTTACACAGGAAATCATCGAGATGAAAAGTGGCAACGGCGTTCTTCTCAATGCTTAGCGATTCTTTCAAGCGATGGCAAAATAGAAAAGTTAGCGGAACCAGTTATCAGTGGACCTCCGCAACAGTACACACATAATTTTCGAGATCCTAAAGTGTTCAAAAAAGGCAATCACTATTACATGCTAGTTGGTGCACAGCGAGAGTCGTTGGAAGGCTGTCTCCTCGTTTATGTGTCAGATGATTTGAAGGCGTGGAAATTTAAACAGGAACTAAAAACAAATCATGATTCGTTTGGCTTTATGTGGGAATGTCCAGATTATTTTTCACTTCAAGGTCAAGAGGTGCTATTATTGTCACCGCAAGGTTTAAAACCAAAAGGCAATGATTTTCAGAATATTTATCATTCGGGTGTTTTTATTGGTAAGTTTGATGAGCATGTAGGTTATTTTGATACAGATTCGTTTCAAGAGTTGGATAAAGGCTTTGACTTCTATGCACCTCAAACCACACAAACGCCTGATGGTCGACAAATTTTGATTGGCTGGATGGGTTTACCTGATACAGTGTATCCAAGTGATCATGATGGCTGGGCAAACTGTTTAACGATTCCAAGGGAATTATCTATAAAAAATGGCCAAATTCAGCAACAGCCACTTCAGGAATTAAAGCAAAAACGAGTAAAAACAACTCAGCACCAGATAAAAGTAGTGAGTAGTCGTGAACGATTAAAAACAATCTATTCTGAGGTTGGAGAATACCGAATCTCAATCAATGTAGGGACGGCAGAACGGGTAGGAATTGCTTTTAGAGTGGGGGATGATGAAGAAACAGTGTGTTTATTGGATCAAGTAGCTGAGTATTTTAGTCTAGATCGTACTCGTTCAGGAATCCCTGTGGCCACTGATTATGGTACAGTGAGAAAAATGACTTACCAGCAATCAGTTGTTCAACTAACTGTTTTTCTGGATCAATCGTCAATTGAAGTCTTTGTAAACGATGGAGAAGCCGTTTTTTCCAGTCGGATTTTTCCAAAAGAGGACAGTCGTTACCTTGATGTGTTTGCAGAAAATGGTACGGCTCAGATAGAGATAAAACAATGGTGTTATGCGTAAAAAAATTAAGAAAATTGTTAAGCGAACAAAGGAAGTTGGGACAGAAGTGTCTAGTCTCGATAAATAAGCCAGCATTCACGAAAATTGCCAAGAATCACAGTAAGTTTATGAACTGATGATGATTAGTACCTACTTGGTGTTCCCCGAATTTTTGTGAATGCTGGTTTATTGTTTCCGAAGCCTTTAAATCTTAGTGTTTCAGCACTTAGAAAATAAAGGAAGCAAGATGTCCTTCAAACACCTTGTATTGTGCATCATCGAATCACTTCATTTTTCGTGATTCACAGCAATTTGCAACAATGTGATCGAAACGAAGTGTAGTAGTTGCTTTTGCATCTCCGGTTCTCGTTTCACTACGATCCTCGAATCATGGAAGACCGTTTGCTCCCGTCGTTTATTCGGGATTAACGTGTTTAACAAAAAGAAAACTAACTTTTGAACCGCCCCCCAAAAGTTAGGCTTATCAAGAGGGGAAAAATTATATAGGGCTAGTATTTTATCAAGAAATCAGTTACTTTATAATTAATAAGCTATGATTTATTTAGATGCCATGTGGCAGGGATATGACTCGCTGAGTTGTGTCCTAGCCACATTTTTGTTTGGACTCGTGATTATTTCATTTTAAGTTTGGCAGGTTATTCTAAAATTTTTTATTTTGTGCTATTATTATGTATAATTGTAAAAAATAAATTAATTTAAGGAGTGCAATTGAATGGAAATGGTAGATATGTTAGGGAAACTGAATTTGAGCTCTAGCACAAAGAATAAAATAGATCCTACTCAGATTTCAGTAGAAAAAAATGTTATTGCATTTGACGATCGAACGATTCAAATTAGTAATGTTTCGCAATTATTTGTGGCAGAACCAGATTCAAAAATACCTTGGCTAGCAGCTTTATTGTTTATTTTTTTTACAGGAGGCTTTGCTCAAGGTTATTTTTGGGGCATATTAGGAATGATCATCACCGGTTTTTATATATTTTTAGTTATTATGAGTAACTTAAATAAAGGATATTATATCTATGTCAATTTAAATTCTGGTTTTACTTATTTGATCCATTGTGAAAATGAGGCATTTGCGGAACGAGCGCGTGGTGTGATCGAAAATTGTATCAATGATGTGTATAGTAAAGAAAAAGTAGTGATCAATATGAAACAAGAAAATATTCAGATCGATAATCAAGTCATAAATATGGATCAAAGTATCAATGATAGCACAGTCGTATCTGGTGATAATAATGAGGTGAAGAAATGAAGATAAGAGGAAATGATTTTGGTGGTATCAACAATTCAACTGTTGTGATTGGCAATAATAATAAGGTTACAAATGGAACGAATGAGGAAATCGATTGGGAGCAATTCTCTGCAGAGGTTATGATAACGTTTACAAAACTTCCACAAGATAGTAAAGAGTTTCGAGCTTGTTCAGAGTTATTAATGGAATCGACTTCAAAGGATGAAGGAAAGGTTGCGGCATTTTTGAAAAAGCATGCAGCGTAATTTAGCTCTGATATTTTCAGTAATTTAGCAAGTACACTTCTTGCAGATACGATCAAGAAGCTGATGTTTTAATAGATAATCATTATTTTGTGGTGCGAACCCTAAGTGACCATGAAATCAAGTGAGTGGATTGAAATAATGGGGGAATATGGCCAAGGAGTAAAAGCGGAAAGTCTCACTCTGTTTAGGGTGAGTAGATTGAAATAATGCACCTTCTGAAGTATCAACAGTCAACGTAGAGTCTCACTCGATTTAGAATGAGACTCGATTCAAACAATCTCAAGAAAAATCATCGCTTCCAGTTTTTATTTCATTAGTAGGACAATTAAAATAACTTAATAAATCTAGCCATTTATTTTTTTGTCAGAAAATATAGACAAAGTTAAATACTTTATATAACATAGTAGTTATCATTGTTAATTATAACGTTGGTACAAAAAGGGTTAAATCAAGGAGGAGTCAAAAGATGAAAAAAATAGTGAAATCATCAATGGTTGTGTTGGCATTAGGATTAGGACTGTCGATTGGTTCATCTGAAGAAGCAGAAGCGATGTATGAGTCACCTTATTCTTATTTTAATGATTATGGCATAAGGCAAGGTTTATTTTCTGATGTCGACGCCTTTTATTCTAAAAGTTATCGCGCTGAAATGGAACAATTAATGGAGAAACATGAAAAGGGCTTGATTTCTGATGATGAATTCGATAAGTTATCTGAGCAATTAACTGAATCAGATGAAAAAAATCTACTTGAAAGAGCAACACTATTTGATCATTACGGACTAGTGAAAAAAGCAGATATCCAAAATATAACGCACTTTGATACAGATTTTGAAGAGTATTCTTCCCTTGCTGGAATGGAGCAAATGACAACGCTCGAACAGATTCAGGGAGAAGGTGGGAACTTTAATAGCTTTAGGGAACTTGCAGCGTTAAAAAAATTGAAGACTGTTATGTTAGAAGCGAATAATCAACTAACGTTAAATAGTTTTAAAAATTTAAAAGATTTAGAAACAATTCGATTGTTGTTTGATGGCTATGAAGATAATGAAGAACAACGTAGTCGAGTGTACACACAAGCATTACCAACTGATATTTCTGCCTTATCTAATTTGGATAAGCTAAACAAGATAGAAATCAGTGCTCGCGGCAGAATGGCTACGGTCACATTAAAAAAAGGGACAACTTCCTATCAATTATTTGATCCAATCGTACCATCAAAACAATTTGAAGGAGCTACAATGAAGTATTCTTCGGATAGTGAAAGTGATGAATGGCTGGAATGGAATAATTTAAACGGAGATGAACAATACTTGGCATTTAGTTGGCGTATAGAGAAAGGCCCAAACTTTTCTTATGCTGGCGAAGGACAAATCCCAATTCGTTGGAAATAACCAACATATAAACTCACTGACAAGCGCAGTGAGTTTTTTAGATGGTGACATTATTTCTCAGAAATTTTAACAATGATCCAAGGAATTGAGTGAGCACGGCAATAGATTACAAGGTATAATTAAAAAAGCGATAAAATACATAGTAACTTCTATAGAAGTTAAAAGGAGAATGAAATATGATTCGAAGTGAGTTGAAAAAGAAGGCCCAAAAACATCTGCATGGCTACTATGGAAACTGGAGCTTGTTAGCTATTATTCCAAGTGTTGCCTTATTTATCTATTTCTTTTTTATAATGACTCTGATCCAAGTGCCAGAAAATACGGTGAACCAGTCAAATAACTACCAATCTTGGCAAGATGACTATTCTGCAAAATCAAATCGCTCGAATACTGAGTACCAAAAGGGGTATGATGACGGCTATTTTGATGGTTACGATGAAGGTTATGATGATGGACTTTATCAAGAGGATGATTATGACGAAAATGTTTATGATGGAAAAAATTTGGACTCTATTTCTTATAAATCAAGTTTATCACCAGTGAAGAATACGACACGAACGGTTACCTATACACAAACAACAACAGTTGAAACACGTTTTAGCGGCTTCTTCGTCTTTTTATTTGGGCTACTGTTATTGCTTGTCACTATTTTGTATCGTGGTATGGTGCAATGGGCAGCGATCGATAATGTGGAAGGTCGTAAATTTAACCTTAAATCGATCTTTACAACTTTTATTAGTGAAAATGGTAAACGAACAGTGAGTGCTAATCTACTCGTAACGATCTATGTTTTTTTATGGTCATTATTATTTGTAATTCCCGGTGTAATTAAACAATTATCTTATGGCATGACAAACTATTTATTGAAAAAAGACCCTGAATTAACAGCAAAAGAAGCAATGCAACTTAGTCAAGCCTTGATGCAAGGCTATAAATTAGAATATTTAATTTTTTCTTATTCGTTTGTTTTGTGGCAATTTGCAACATTCTTTAGTTTTGGATTAGCTAGTGTCTATGTTATTCCTTATTATGGTGTGTCGGAAGTGTTGTTTTTCGATCAGATCATTGCAGAGAAACACCACCTGTTTTCACAAGAAAAAGAAGCGGGATTTGCTGATTTCTAGAAGAATAAATAAAAAAGAAGAGGTTGGAAAAGAAGCGTTTATTCGGATCCAAAGAGCCTGAAACATAACTTTTTGAGTTATGTCCCAGGCTCTATTTTTTTATGAACCGGTACTAACAAAAGGGCTGATCAAACCAGCTAACCCTTCAATATTTCTTGTCTGGATCATGATTGTTCCAGTGCCATGAAATTCATTGACGACACCTTCACCTGTTGTAAAACCAAAAATACCTGAAGCGACTTTAATGTTATAATCCAAGGATTCTGACCAAGCAACAACGTGCTGATTATCTACTACAAAAGGCTTGGTACCATCTAAATGAATTTCGACGATATCCCCGTAACTATTGATCAACAACGATCCGGAACCAGATGTTTCCATCACGAATAATCCACCAGTTCCACCAAAGATTGCACCACTAAGTTTTTGACGTTTCATATTGTAAGACACGCTAGCATCACAAGCTAAAAATGCACCTGTGTTTAAACGCCAATGTTCAGAGCCTACTTGGAGTTCTTTGATGGCGCCTGGAGTTGCTGGTGCTAAAGCCACTTTTGCGGTATCCGTTAAACCGGATGCTTTTGTGATAAAGAAGCTTTCTCCGCTGGACATTGAACGCCCCAAGGCACGAATTGCGCCGCCTAAACCTGACTTTCCGTTGCTGTTCATTTTTCCTTCAAGATTGATCTCACCATTGTGATAGACCATTGCACCGCTCTCTAATTGAATACTTTCTCTTGTTCGTAAATCCACTTCAACCAATGGAAAAACAGTATTTTCTGTCATTTTGTACTGCATAATACCAACCTCCTAAGCTATTTCTTTTATTAGTATACCTTATATACAGTAGGATTTCTTCAGAATTAGTTGATTTTTCTAAAAGAAGCAACTAAGGGAGTTCCCTAATAATCCTGTTTTTGTAAAATAATCTCAAAAATATCGTGCATTTTATCACAAATGAAGTATAATGATTTTAAATGAGAATCGTTCTCAATAAGTGCGAAGGAGTGAGAACAAACATGAAAGAGATTGACTTGAATCAGTCTGTTCAGCAAATGGTAACCACTTATCCAGAAACAGCGCAAATCATGTATGAATTAGGCTTCAAAAGTATTTTAGAGCCAGGTATGTTGAAAACTGCGGGACGATATATGACCTTAGTAAAAGGGGCAAAAATGAAAAAAATTCCTATGGAAACAATCAAAGCAGCGTTTGCTGCCAACGGATTTATTTTGAAAGGAGCATAATATATGACTACGACGACTGTTGAGCGTCAGAAAAAAATTGTTGAAATCCTATCATTATTGCATCAGGGAGGTTCATTTGAACAAGCTAAACAGATGTTTGATCAATCATTTGATGGGATCGATGTTTCAGAAATTACAGCAGCTGAGAAAGCGTTGATTTCCAGTGGCTTAGATCCAAGTGAAATTCAAAGCCTGTGTAATGTTCATGCAGCGGTGTTTAAAGGGGCAATCAATGATATTCATCGCTCTAATTATGAGCATGAACAGCCAGGTCATCCTATCCACACATTAAAATTGGAAAATCAAGTTATTCAATCGCTATTGGTTGATGAAATTATGTGGGTTTTTAGTAAAATCGAAACAGGTGACTGGAGCTTACGACAAAGACTTTTAGCTGCTTTGGAAGATTTGCAGAATATCAATCGCCATTATACGCGAAAGGAAACACTGATTTTTTCTTATATGGAAAAATATGGCATTACGGCACCTCCTAAAGTAATGTGGGGTGTGGATGATAGTATCCGTGAAGCCCTAAAGTCAGTGATCGACTATCTAAAAAATGAAAAAGCAGCTATCAATCCATTACGTGAAAAACTTGAATATATCCAAACCGAAATCGAAGAAATGATATTTAAAGAAGAAGAAATCATGACCCCGATGACGTTGGATGTTTTCACATTAGAGGATTGGGAAAAAATTGCTCGCGATAGTCAAGATATTGGCTATGCTTTTATTGCGGAGCCATTACCTTGGAAAGCTAGTGCAGCTGCGAGGGCAAGTGAACAAGAACGAGAACCGCAGCGCTTGGCAGCTGTTCAACAAGCACAAGCCAATACAGCAGCAATCAAAGAGGGAATGGAGATAAAAAACGAGTCCATTCATGAAGAAAATGAACAGTATTTTGATTGGGAAAGTACTGGATCTGAGGCAAACGTAGTTTTGCCAACAGGCGTATTAAATCTTGAAGAGCTAGTTTCGTTGTTCCAAGTCTTACCAGTTGATTTAACATTCGTAGACAAAAATGATCGGGTTCGCTTCTTTTCAGAAGGAAAGAACCGAGTCTTCCCTCGAACAACTTCTGTGATTGGGCGGGAAGTCATCAATTGTCATCCGCCAAAGAGCATGCACATTGTCCAACAAATTTTAGATGATTTTCGTGCTGGTAAAAGAACGGACGCTGATTTTTGGATTGATATGCGTGATAGAAAAATTTATATTCGTTACTTTGCTTTAAAAAATGATCAAGATGAGTATTTAGGTTGTTTGGAAGTCACGCAGGATATTACAGATATTCAAACAATCAGTGGACAAAATCGTCTTTTAGATTAAGAAAAATAAAATAGACTATAACTTTTAGTGTCTGAGACTGAGTGCTCAGGCATTTTTTTGTGGAATAAAAACAGAAAAATTCAATTCAAGGTAAGAAATACTAAAATAATAATTGACTTGTTGGTAGGATGTTTTATAATAGAATAAAAGTTGTTGCTAAAAAATATTTTTTAGTCATTATAAAAATTTAGTTTTTAGATCAGTATTAAAGTGAGAGGTGAAGCATTATAAACCAGATAACCAATTGTACTGCCGTCGTTTTATGTGGCGGGAAAAGTTCTCGGATGGGCTTTGACAAATCCTTGCTGCAACTAGATGGAGAGTTTATGTTGCTTAGAACGGTGAAGCAGTTAAAAAAAATCTTTCCAGAGAGTTTATTAGTGACAAACAAACGAAGTAAATTTCCACCTGCTTTTTCTCATGTTGCAATACTAGAAGATCACTATCCAGAAAAAGGCCCACTTGGTGGTTTAGTCACGGCATTAGAAAATATAAAAACAAACTATTTATTTTTACTAGCTTGTGATATTCCTAACTTGAATATTGATTTGATTCGAAAAATGGCAAAATCTATGGAGTCATATGACATAGTTATTTGTAAGCAAGAAAATCGTTTAGAACCTTTATTTGCTTTTTATCATGTTACTTGTTTGACTATTTTAAAACAGCAACTTCAGACAAATGATTGGCGTATTAGAAAAGAGTTTGAGCACTTTTTGGTCAAAGTAGTTACCTTGGAATCGTCTTTTGGCTTGGAGAATGTCAATTCGCCTAAAGAATTAATGTTATGGAATCAATGAAATTGTCTATATGAAAGGAGCTTCAGATGGATTTTGAGAGTAGTCAAGATGTAGTCACAAGTTTAGGAGACAAAGCAGCAGCGAAAACTCAGTTATCTTTTATTCGATTGAGTATTTTAGGAATCATGGCGGGCTTTTTTATCGCCCTAGGATATTTATCATTTATTAGAATCTCAGGAACGATGCCGAAAAGTTGGGGAGGTTTCTCAACATTTTTAGGTGGGTGTTTATTTCCAATTGGATTGGTAGCGCTTACTTTTGTTGGCGGTGAATTGGCAACGGGGAATATGATGGTTATGACGCTAGGTGTTTTGCAAAAAAAAATCAACAGTAAAGAGTTGCTTTATAATTGGCTGATTGTTTTGCTCACAAATTGTATTGGTGGCTTTTTAGTGGCTTATTTCTTTGGTCATGTTGTTGGGTTGACGGAAGGAGCATTTTTAGAAAAGACTATTTCAGTTGCTCAAGCAAAAATCGCAGATCCGCCACTTGTTGCATTTATTTCGGGTATAGGCTGTAATATTTTTGTCTGCTTAGCCGTTTATCTTGGTGCGATGGGCAAAACGTATCTTGGTAAAATGTTTGGTCTGTGGTTTCCAGTGATGGTTTTTGTTGTTTGCGGATTTCAACATGTGGTCGCAAATGCTTTTATCATACCAGCAGCTATTTTTTCAAATGCGAGTGGGATTCAATGGTCGGACTATCTTGTCAATACAGTTTTTGTTTTTTTAGGAAATGCGGTTGGCGGTAGTTTATTTTTGGCAGTTCCATTGATGTTTGTAACGGCTGAAAAAAAGGAAGCGAGTGAGCCTGATGGTATTTACGAAAAGTATTGAGGTCCACAATATGATCCAAATTGGTTCGACGGGACGTAATAGTGGCAAGACGGCAATGGCTAAAAAGGTTATTGCTGAAAATTATCAACGGTTTACAATCTATGGTTTAAAAATCATAACCATTAGCGGTGCTCGTGGCAAATGTCAGCGTGGCGAAACAGGATGCGGGATTTGTACAAGTATTGATGAAGGATATGAGTTGATTGAAGAATCGAATAGTGTTGGTTCAAAGGATACGATGCAATTATTAAAAGCAGGCTGCAAAAAGGTTTACCTATTAAAAGTTTTTCATGATCATTTGTTAGAAGGCTTTTTAACTTTTCTACAGTATGTCCCTAGAGATACCTTAATCGTTTGCGAGTCGAATTCCATTCGTGAAGTGGTTAAACCTGGTTTGTTTGTAATGATGAATAATCAAAAAAGCTTAAAAAAAACGGCAGCCAAGGTGATCGATCAAGCCGATATTATTTTGGAAACGCCTAAGTTAGTTCGTTCATTTAATCTAATCAAAGCAAAAAACGGTGTTCGCTTTTCAGAGAATGACGTGGAAAATAGGAGAGAAAAAGTATGAGTTCATTAAGTTTAGCAGAAAAGGAAGCGATTATTTTAGCAAATGATTCTGACCCACAGCGTATCCTAAATATGTTGATTGCCATTCAATATGGCTCCGAAGAAGGGTATATTGATGAAGCAACTGCGCAGCTAGTTGGGGATCATTTGCATTTATCCCAAGCCCGAGTGTACGAGATTTTAAGTTTTTACGCTATTTTAAAAACAGAGCCGCAAGCAAAATATGTCTTAAAAATTTGTAATAGTACACCCTGTCTTTTTACAGGTGGAGCGATGTTAGCAGAGGTTTTGGAGACGATTTTAGAAGTTCCAGCAGATGAGCCAACACCGGATGGACTGTTTATGTATCATAGTATTCCTTGTATTGGTGCCTGTGATAAAGGACCTGTAATCAAAATCAAGGATACCGTATTTGCTGATTTGACGGAAGCGAAGGTTTATCAATTGATCGATGACCTCCAGCGTGGATGTTATCAAGAGCTATAGGAGGAAGAAAAATGATCAAACGAAATCAACCGGTATTATTAGAACGTGTTAATAAGATGAGGCAGGCGACAAATGTTGGTGAATATCAAGAATACCAAGGATTTTCAGGGTTGTTAAAGGCAATTGAAATGGATAAAGAGGCTATTTTGGATGAACTAGATTTAGCGCATTTACGCGGACGCGGTGGAGCGGCGTTTCCATTAGGAAAAAAATGGCGACATTTATATGGGGCCAAAGGCGATACAAAATACATTGTCTGTAATGCCGATGAAGGGGAACCTGGAACGTTTAAGGATAAAGCGTTATTAAAACATGATCCTTTGAGTGTCATTGAGGGCATGGTGATCGCTGGCTATCTCTTTTCCGCTAAAGCAGGGTATATCTATATGCGGGGGGAATATTTAGGCATTCAGAAAATTTTTCAAGAAGCCTTGGATAATGCTGAAAAAGCTGGTTTTTTGGGAGAAAATATTTTAGGAATTCCAGGTTTTAACTATAATATCACGATTATTTCAGGTGCTGGAGCGTATGTCTGTGGAGAAAATTCAGCTCTTTTAAATTCGATTGAAGGCAAAACGGGTCGACCAAGAGTTAAACCGCCCCATTTAGCAGATGTTGGTTTATATCTGCAGCCAACGCTAGTGAATAATGTTGAATCATTTGCAGGGATTCCTGTGATTTTACGTGAAGGAGGGCAAGCTTATCGTGATCTTGGAACCGAAGATGGTGGCGGCACTAAACTG
Organism: Enterococcus sp. 7E2_DIV0204; assembly: GCF_002140855.1. NCBI lineage: Bacteria > Bacillati > Bacillota > Bacilli > Lactobacillales > Enterococcaceae > Enterococcus > Enterococcus sp. 7E2_DIV0204. Next base: position 250,774 of record NZ_NGKY01000001.1, on the reverse strand, counting down.
ATTTGTTTGTCTGGTCATATCAAAAATCGCGGTTTATATGAAGTAAATCTTGGCACGTCGCTGCAAGATATTCTTTATTCTGAAGAATACGGTGGTGGTTCTTCAACAGGCCGACCGTTGAAATTTATTCATTTTGGTGGCCAATCTGGACCGATTGGGGCAGTTCAAAATCTTGAGGATTGTATCTATTCCTATGAAGGATTGTGGGATAAGGATTTATCAATTGGTTCTGGTGCGATCGTTGTGATGGATGATCAGGTGAGCATCGTTGATTATTTAGTGCAGGTCGCTGCCTTTTTTGCACACGAATCTTGTGGTAAATGTACACCTTGTCGCTTAGGCACAACACGAATTTTGGAGCTTCTGACAAAATTCAATAACCAAACGGCTGTTGTTGGTGATCTTGAACGACTTGAAAAAATGTTGATGCATGTGACGAACCTTTCCGCGTGTGGATTAGGTCAGTCTGTTGCCAATCCGATGAAAAGCGGTTTAGCTTATTTTCCAGAGGAATTTGAGGCTGGTATCCGTGAAGCAGTTACACCAGTAAAAGGGGGGCTTTGGTAAGATGGAAACAAAATTAAAAACAGCAACCATTACGATGTCGATCGATGATCAGCAGATTACTGTACCAAAAGGAATAACTGTATTAGAAGCGGCATCAATGTTGAATATAGAAATCCCTACACTGTGCCATTTGAAGGAATTAGCGCCAGATGGTTCATGTCGGATGTGTACAATTGAAGTCGAGGGTGGCCGAAAAGGTGGGTTGACCACTGCTTGTACTGCTCATTGCCAAGATGGCATGGTGGTTCACACAAACTCTCCAAGAGTTAATGATTCCCGCCGCTTTGTTTTAGATCTATTGTTGAGTAATCATAAATTAGACTGTTTTTCTTGTGGGAAAAATGGGGACTGCAAGTTACAAGATTATTGTTTGGATTATGGCATCGATGATACGAGCTTCACGGATGGTAAACGAATGCCTTGTCATCAAGAAGATACGAGTAATCCATTTTTTGATTATGATCCAGAAAAGTGTATTATGTGTAGGCGTTGTTCTAAGGTCTGTCAGTTACGCCAAGGACGAGATGTCATTAGCATTGCTAAACGCGGTTTTGATACGAAAATGACCCCTAGTTACGGAGCTGCTTTTGATCAGTCACTTTGTGAGTCTTGTGGAAATTGCGTTTCAGCTTGTCCAACAGGTGCCTTAGTGAGTAAAGATCATAAAACTTATCGGGAGTGGGAGACAAAAAAAATTCCGACCACTTGTCCGCATTGTGGGACTGGTTGCCAAATGAATCTTGTGGTGAAAGGAAATAAATTAGTTGGTGTTGAACCAATCAATGGCGCTGCAAATAAAAATCTTTTATGTGTGAAAGGTAAGTTTGCTTCGTATAAATTTGTAGGTTCTGGTGATCGTTTAACGGAGCCGTTGATTAAACGTAATGGTGTTTTTGAACCAGCAACCTGGGATGAAGCATTGAGTTTAGTTGCGGACAAATTTAATCAATTGAAGGCCGATCATGGTCCAGATTCTTTAGCTGGTTTTTCGTGTTCACGGTCGATCAACGAAGATAATTATGTTTTCCAAAAAATGATGCGGGCGGCTTTCGGTACGAATAGTGTGGATAATTGTGCCCGGGTTTGTCACTCTGCTTCTGTCCATGGTTTGGCCCACACATTAGGATCAGGTGCAATGACAAATCCAATTGCAGATATTACGACAGATGTTGAGGTGATTTTATTAGTTGGTTCAAATCCAGAAGAAGCTCATCCAGTGATTGGTTCACAAATTCGTCAAGCGATGCAGCGCGGAGCAAAAGTGATCGTGGTCGATCCTCGTAAAATCGATTTAGTCAAAAATTGTGAACTTCATTTACAAATTCAAGCTGGAACCAATGTAGCTTTCGCCAATGGCATGATGCATGTGATTTTAAAAGAAGGTCTGGCTGATCAGGCCTTTATCAAAGAAAAGACAGAAGGCTTTGAAGCGCTGGAACAACTTGTTGCTGAGTATACACCTGAAAAAGTTGCAGAAATTTGCCATATCGAAGCAGATGACTTGATCAAAGCGGCTAGATTATATGCGAAAGCAGAAAAAGCGCCAATCATTTATTGTTTAGGTGTGACCGAACACTCTACTGGAACTGAAGGGGTTATGAGCATGTCGAATATGGCAATGCTCGTTGGAAAAATCGGGAAGCCAGGTTGTGGCGTTAATCCTTTGCGCGGGCAAAACAATGTTCAAGGAGCCTGTGATATGGGATGTATGCCGTATGATTTTCCAGGATATCAAAAAGTTGCCAATCCAGAAGTAATGGCGAAATTTGAAAAAGCATGGGGAGTTAACTTAAATAAAAATGTTGGGCTGACCTCGACCCAAGTCTTACCGGCTGCGACAGAAGGAAAAATCAAAGGGTTGTATATTTTTGGCGAAGATCCAATCGTAACCGATCCTGATACCACTCATGTACGGAAAGCACTAGAGAATTTAGAATTTTTTGTTGTCCAAGAATTATTTATGACGGAAACGGCGGCATACGCAGATGTAGTGCTTCCAGGAATTAGTTATGCTGAGAAAGATGGAACCTTCACGAATACTGAAAGACGTGTTCAACGAGTGCGTAAAGCAGTTGAACCGAAAGGTGAAGCGAGAGAAGATTATGCGATTTTCTGCGATGTGATGACCCGACTTGGCTACCCAAGCCATTATGACTCGGCTAAAGAAATCATGGATGAAATTGCTAGTCTTACACCAACTTTTGGCGGAATCAATTATGACCGATTAGAAGTAACCGGTGGTTTGCAGTGGCCTTGTCGCACACCAGAAGATCCAGGTACACCAATCATGCATGTTGGCGAGTTTACCCGAGGTAAGGGATTATTTATGGCAATTCCCTATAAAAAATCTAGAGAACTACCTGATGAAAGTTATCCTTATCTAATGTCAACAGGCCGAATGCTTTATCATTACAACACCCGGGCAATGACAGGTCGAACGGAAGGAATCAATCAGCTTGCGAATCGTTCCTATATTGAAATCAACACAGTGGATGCCAAGCGTTTAGGCATCAAAGAAGGCGACAAAGTCAACGTGAAATCCAGAAGGGGAACCATTGAAACCTATGCGGCTGTTGGAAACCGCGTTTTTCCACAAGAAGTCTTTATGACTTTCCATTTTCCAGATGGAAACGTCAATGAATTGACCAATGCTGAATTTGATGATATCGCAATCATTCCTGAATATAAAGTATGTGCTGTTGATATTACACCTGTCAGGTAAAAGGGAGTTGTTTCAATGATTGAAGTCGAAGCAGCAAGAATAAAAATCAACCAATTTTTCGCTCAGCAAAAAGCAGTGGAGCATGTTTCTATTTTAAAAGCTGTTGGACGAGTCTGCGCAGAAGATATCTTTGCTAAAATCGCTGTACCACATTTTCCTAGAGCTGGTATGGATGGTTATGCCGTTATTGCTGAAGAAACACAAGGTGCAAGTTTAGAAAAACCAATTTGTTTAAACGTCAGTAACTCGATTTTTGCTGGAGATTCAGAGCCAGATCGAGTAAATGAATCTGGTTCTGCTGTTAGAATCATGACAGGAGCACCGATTCCAGCCCCTTTTGATGCGGTGATCAAACAAGAATGGACCGATTATGGCCAAACAGAGGTCAAAATCTACCGAGAAATCAAAGCGGGGCGTAATTATGGTGTTGTGGGTGAAGATGTGAGGCTTGAACAAAAGATTTTTTCAAAATATCAATTGATCAATAGCCGTGTAGTTGGTATCTTAGCAGCCCAAGGAATTGAAATGATTCAAGTCTTAGCGCCAATGAAAGTCGGAATTTTAGCGACTGGGAGTGAGTTAGTTTCTTTAGGGGCAACACTCACTTCAGGCAAAATCTATGACAGCAATCTATATACGCTAGCTTCGTTCATTCAATCTAGTGGCAGTCAAATAATCTTCAAAGAGCATTGTTCAGATGATCCTAAAGAGATTGCTGAGATCATTCGTGAAAGAGTGGCAGATGTGGATCTATTGATCACGACAGGCGGTGTTTCAGTGGGGGAAAAGGACTATGTTCCTCAAGTTATCGAATCTTTAGGTGGAGAGACGCTCTTTCATTTTGTAAATATGAAACCAGGAACACCAATGATGGCAAGTAGCTATCAAAACAAACTACTTTTAAACTTGTCTGGCAATCCTTTTGCGGCTGTGGTCAATTTGCATCTATTTTATTGGTCAGCGCTGGCTCATTTTTTAAACTGCTCTGAGTTAAAGCTAGAACAACGTCAAGTTCAATTACTAGAAGAGTTAACGCCTTCTAATATTCGCCGCTTTATTCGGGCGTATGAAGAAAATGGTATGGTGTCTTTAAATGCAAAATTACATTATTCTTCAGTATTTCATAATACTCTTGAAACCAATTGTATGATCGATCAACCAGCTAAAAAGCTATTGAAAAAAGGAGACTATGTAACAGTTTATTATTGGAAATTTTAACAATTTAGTTATGACAAGGAGGTACTGTGTAACATCAGCCCGTACCTCGCTGTGTTTTACAGCAATAAGCCAGCATTCATGAAAATTGTTCTTCAAATTTTTGTGCATGCTGGCTTATTGCTGAAGATCCTGATTTTTTCACACTGTTTATTTGGACTTTGAGTGACTGGGACATGAATCAAAGAGTTTTGTCCCACACTCTTTGTTTTTGGGGCTAAAAAAATTTATTTATATCAGATTGTTTTTTTTTAGCCAGAGTGCTAAACTTAAGGAAAAGATAGCGAACGCTACTAACAATTTAGTGAATGATGAAAGCGTTTTACGAGGTGTTTAGATGAAAGAAACTTTACAATTTACTCATATCAATGAACAAGGACAAGCTCGGATGGTCGATGTTTCAAAAAAAGCAGCAACAGAAAGAACCGCAGTCGCTTACGGAGAGATTCATATGAATCAAGAGGTTGCATCAGGGATCAAAAATCAGACGATAAAAAAAGGTGAAGTGCTGCAAGTGGCTAGAGTGGCAGGGATTATGGCGGCAAAAAAAACATTTGAATTAATTCCACTTTGTCATGTCTTAGCCTTAACGAAATGTGAGGTCGATTTTAGCTGGAAGACAGCTCAAATTTTATCCGTTCGTTGTTTAACAAAAACAGTGGGGGTTACAGGTGTTGAGATGGAAGCCTTGACTGGCGCTAATATTGCCCTGCTAACGATTTATGATATGTGCAAGGCAATGGATCATGAGATGAAGATCATGAATGTCTGTTTACTAGAAAAATCAGGTGGTAATAGCGGACATTTTATTTCAACAAATCAGGAGATCAACGAATAAGGTTGTAGGAAGGCGGACTTAAAATGAAGGATTCTTTTAATCGTGAAATTGATTATGTGCGGCTATCTGTGACAGATCGTTGTGATCTTAGGTGTACGTACTGTATGCCGGCAACAGGAATGTGTTTTCTAAAAAAAAATGAGGTTTTAAGTTTTGATAACCTAGTATTTTTGATCAAGAGTTTAGCTAAACAAGGAATTAAAAAAGTTAAAATCACAGGTGGTGAACCCTTGACTCGCAGGGATACTGTCGCATTGATCAAGTCGATAAAAGCTATCAACGGTATTGAAAAAGTGACCTTAACAACCAATGGTATTCAGTTGGAAAGATATGCTGAGGCTTTAAAAGAGGCGAATTTAGATGGACTTAATATTAGTATTGATACATTAGATCCAGACGAATTTCGTGCAATTACCCGAGTAGGGGAGTTAAAACGAGTATTAACTGGTTTGGAAAAAGCCATCGAGGTAGGTTTACCGAATATTAAAGTGAATACAGTTGCCAGAGGAGAGCTGACAGAAGAGGCTATTTGCGAAATTGCAGCATTTGCTAAAATGAACCCCATCCATGTACGTTTTATTGAGTTGATGCCGATCGGTTTAGGCAAAGGCTGTCCTGGAAAGACACAAGAAGAGCTCTTTTCTATACTAGAATCAAACTATGGCCAGCTGAGACCCTTTGAACAGCGTTTAGGAAATGGACCAGCTAGTTATTTTTCATTACCAGATTTTAAAGGGAAAATTGGCTTTATTAGCGCGTTAGGTCATTGTTTTTGTGCTGAATGTGATCGAATCCGGATTACAGCAGATGGCTGTTTGAAAACCTGCTTGCATATGGACGATGGCTGTGATTTAAAAGGCGCTTTGCAGGCAGAAGATGAAGAATTACTGTTAAAACAGGTTTTTTCAGCAATTCAACGTAAACCTGCGAAACATCATTTTTTAGAGAGTCAGGGCGATTCTCGGTTAATGTCACAAATTGGAGGGTAAAGAGTATGGCAGTAGGAGAAATTATTGGGATCAATATTAGTGAACGACGGGGGACACAGAAAAAAGAAATTCCAGAAGTCGATTTAATCAAAGGTTTTGGGTTAGAAAATGATGCGCATGGCGGCAATTGGCATCGCCAAGTCAGCTTGTTATCTTTTGAAAAAATCACCGAGTTTAATGAGCGGGGAGCTCGTGTAGGCAATGGTGCTTTTGGCGAAAATATTATTGTATCAGGAATTGACCTGCGTGTATTACCTGTTGGCAGTCAAATTCGGATTGGTCAGGCGGAATTAGTCGTGACGCAAATTGGGAAAGAATGCCATAAACATTGTCAAATCTATGCACGAGTGGGCGATTGTATTATGCCTAGAGAAGGTATTTTTGCTGTTGTCGTAGCAGAAGGTCATATCAAAAAAGGAGATCAACTAGAAGTTGTATAAAGTAGGGATCATTACATTAAGTGATAAAGGGGCTCAGGGACTACGAGAAGATGAATCTGGTCGGATCATAAAAGAGCTGATCCAAGATCAATTTGAACTGGTGAATCAAACTATATTACCAGATGAAGTGCGTGAGCTTAGCTCATTATTGATTGAATGGTGTAGAACTTGCGACTTGATCTTAACGACTGGTGGTACTGGTCTAGGTGTCCGAGACATCACACCAGAAGCAACCTTAAGTATTGGAGAAAAAGAGATTCCAGGTATTAGTGAAGGAATGCGCATGAAAAGTATTCAAAAAACGCCCTTTGCCATGTTGAGCCGAGGTGTTGCGGTACAGCGGGGGAAAACTTTGATCATCAATTTACCAGGAAGTCCTAAAGGGGTGACTGAAAATCTAAGTTACTTACTACCGATTTTACCTCATGCCTTAGATATTTTAACCGATCGAAAAACAGAGCATTAAGCGGAGGAAACAAGGATGAAAGTTGTAAAGACAGTCGATGCAGTAGGGTTGATTTTGTATCAGGATATTACCAAAATCGTAAAAGGTGAGTTTAAAGGAGCTCTTTTTTCAAAAGGCTATCAAGTTAAACAAGAAGATATTCCCGTGTTGCTGGCATTAGGAAAAGAGCACTTATTTTTAAAATCAGATGAATCAAACTTGATCCACGAAAATGATGCAGCTGATTTTTTATATCATTTGATTGCTGGAGAACAGATGCGACCAACACCGATTTCAGAAGGGAAAATCGAAGTAGTAGCTGAAGTAGACGGCTTATTGAAAGTCGATCAAGACAGGTTGTTTGCCTTAAACTCGATTGAAAAAGTTGCAGTTGCAACACTGAAAAATAATCAAAAGGTTAAGGCTGGACAAAAAGTAGCAGGAACACGGATCATTCCGTTAGAAATTGAACCAGAAAACTTGCTTCAAGCTGAAAAATTGATTGGTCATAAAGAAATCTTAACTTTAATCCCTTTTAAGCCAGTAAAGGTAGGAATCGTGACGACGGGCAGTGAAGTATTCAAAGGATTGATCAAAGATTCTTTTACCCCTGTTGTTAAGGAGAAATTATCTCACTATCCAAATGCTACGATTGCTTTTCACGAAATTGTCAATGATGATCCACAACAGATCACAAAAGCGATTGAAAAGATGCTGGCAGCTGGAGCGGAGCTCATTTTTTGCACTGGAGGTATGAGTGTTGATCCAGATGACCGCACGCCACTAGCAATAAAACAAACAGGAGCAAAGATTGTTTTTTATGGTACACCAGTTTTACCAGGTTCAATGTTGTTGTTAGCTTATTTAGATGGAAAAACAATTATGGGGTTGCCTGGCGGTGTGATGTTTTCTGAACGGACGGTATTTGATTTGCTATTGCCAAGGATCATTGCGCAAGACACAATCACGAAAGAAGAAATCAACGCCTTAGGGTATGGTGGCTATTTATAAATTAGTTATCGAGCAGCACAGGCTAGCACTATGCTCTGCTTCGATCTCATCAATTCCTAAGAGCTAAAGCTCCAAGGATTGAAGGTTTCGAGAAAAAGATAAAAATGGAGTGAGACAAAGAGCGTCTCAATCAAATTTTCCTATTTTCCAGTCAAGTCTGAAAGAACTCGATACGCTTTTAACTTTTAGGAGGAGAAATTATGAAACAACATTACAAAGTGAAGGGTATTTGTCTACTGGTATTAGCATTTCTATTTTTAACCGCGTGTACATCTCAAAAAACGAAGGCAACAATTTCAACCAGTTCTAGCAGTTCAGAAGAGGAACATCACCTATTGATCGCAGCGGCAGCCAGTTTAGAGTCAGTCATGGAAAAGCAAATCATACCAGCTTTTGAGAAAAATAATCCTGGAACGACAGTAGAAGGAAATTATGATAGTTCTGGAAAATTACAAACACAAATTGAAAAAGGATTAGAAGCGGATATTTTCTTTTCAGCTGCAACTAAGCAAATGGATGCGTTGGTTTCACAAAATTTAGTGGATCAGAAAAGTGTTGTTCCATTATTACAAAATCAATTAGTTATGATTGTACCAAGCTCTTCTGATGTTGATTGGAAAGAGTTTAGTGATTTGAAAAAAGCTGAGATGGTTGCAGTAGGCGACCCTGCAAGTGTTCCAGCAGGACAGTATGCTGAAAAAGGCTTGAAAGCGTTGGGTTTATGGGATGAGGTCAAAGAGCATGCTAGTTTTGGAACGAATGTAACAGAAGTGTTAAATTGGGTCGCTGAAGGAAGCGCTCAAGCTGGTCTCGTTTATGCTACAGACGCGGCTTCTACGGATAAAGTCAAAGTTGTAGCTGTTTTACCAGAAGATACCCTGAATGATCCAATCATCTACCCAATTGGTTTAGTTGAGAAATCGAAAGAAAAAGCAAGCGCAGAAGACTTTATCCTCTTTTTGCAAAGTAAAGAAGTGGCTAAGTACTTTGAAGATACAGGTTTTATTATGAATAAGTAGGTGAATGTGATGGATTTAAGTCCAATCATTATTTCGTTTCAAACGGCGATCATAGCGATATTTTTTACTTTTTTTAGTGGAACCTTGATTGCTTATCTTGTTTTTCGTCAGAAAAATCAAGGACTTAAAATTCTGCTTAACAGTTTATTTACCTTGCCACTGGTGTTGCCACCAACTGTTTTTGGTTTCTTTTTACTGGATATATTTGGTGTTCAACAGCCAATAGGTAAATTTTTATTGGATTTTTTTTCTGTTAAGGTAGTTTTTTCTTGGGCAGCAACAGTGATTGCAGCAGTTGCAGTGTCATTTCCTTTGATGTATCGTTCTGGGATCGCAGCGTTTGAACAAATTGACCCTGATCTATTAGCTGCTGCTAAAACGTTAGGGTTTTCGGAGAAAAAAATATTTTTTAAAATTGCGTTTCCTTTGGCAATCAATGGGCTTTTAGCCGGAGGCGTGTTAGCTTTTGCTCGTGGGCTAGGTGAATTTGGGGCAACAACGATGCTAGCAGGCAATATTGCAGGAAAGACTCGAACGTTGCCGTTAGCTATATACTCAGCGGTTGCAGCAGGTGACTGGTCATTAGCGCGACAATATGTGACGATCATTGTGCTTATTTGTCTGTTGATCTTATTTTTAACGGAGCTATTCAGCAGAAAATCGCGGAGGACACATGGATGAAACTTTTTGTTGATATTCAAAAAAAATTGCGTGATCATCAGTTGAGTGCCACTTTTGAAATCGAAGCAACCACATTAGGAGTCTTAGGTGCTTCTGGTTGTGGCAAAAGTATGCTTCTAAAATGCATTGCTGGAATCGAAACGCCAGATTCAGGCAAGATTCAATTAGGTGATCGAGTGCTTTTTGATCAGGAAAAAAGGATCGATCTACCACCGCAACAGCGTAAAGTAGGACTGTTGTTTCAGCAGTATGCGCTCTTTCCACATTTTACAGTGTTTAAAAATTTAAGCAGTGTGACCAAAGATCAAAACCTGATCACGGTGTTGTTATGTATGTTTCATTTAGAAAATGTTAAAAATAGCTACCCTAGACAGCTTTCAGGTGGACAAAAACAACGTGTAGCTTTAGCTCGGATGTTAGCCTCACAGCCTGAATTATTGTTATTGGATGAGCCTTTTTCAGCGTTGGATGCCTCATTAAAAGAGGAGCTCCAACTAGAATTACAAAACCATTTAGCCGACTTTAAAGGAAATGTCCTGATCGTCAGTCATAGTCTAGATGAACTTTATCGACTATGTCCTAAGCTCCTGATTATGACAGAAGCAGGTTTAATCAAGGGGCAAACGACTGAGTTGTTTAAGCAACCACAAACTGAAGCTGCCGCTCGCTTGACTGGTTGTAAAAACATTTTTCCTATTAAACGGATCGATGCTCATACAGTTCAAGTTAAAGGGTGGAAAACGCCAATGATTGTCACAGCAGAGGTGCCTGTTACTTGTCGTTATATCGGGATTCGAGCTCATGATTTATTGGTAAACGGTGCTGAAGGCAACCAACTGGATGTAGATTATGTTAGTAGTCAGCAAACTCCGTTTGAACAGAACGCTTGGTTTGTATGTAATGACCTTGATCTTTGGTGGAAGGGAAGTAAACAAATCGAAATGAGCAAAGTCAAAAGATTCAGTGTGTCACCTGATGCCATCATGGTTTTAAACTAAGCGTTCAAGATGTTATTTAATGAGGGGAAATCAATTGGAAAAGAAGCAGTGGACAAATCAATCTTTGGAGTGTGCTTTTTGTATGGAGCTGTGGAAGTACAATGTTGCTGACTTTGAATTATTTTTGCTTTAAGAAAAATGTTCATCGTTGGAAAATATAAATAGGAGGTTATTCGTTGGGATGAAAGAGAGTGACTTTATTGATTATTTGACTGTAGCACTTAAAAATTTAGGCTATACAAAAACGGGTATTCTTAATGCTGAAGGGGAGGTAAAGAGACTGATCAAACAATATTCTACTGAGGAGATTAAAGCTAAAGTAGATAAGATAAAGTAACACATTGTGCCATGAGTTTAAGCAGGTGGATAAAAACGTATTTATCCAAACTTGGAGAGCGAGACAAAGCAGACTATTGTTTTGTCTCGCTCCTTTTTTGTCTTAATTTGTACGGATGGCATAAGAATCAAGCAAAATTCTTGCCATAACGGAAAGTGGTAATCTTGATCGAACTTCATATTCTGGAAAATAAGAACCTTCTGATTTAAATCCCGTGAAGACGATTTCAGATAATTGTGCTAACGAACTGCTTGAATTAGCGGTTAATGTGATCGTGCTGACTTCATTTTTTAAACAATTTTTTACTGCGGTGACTAACTCAGCTGTTTCGCCATTTAAAGAAATCAAGAGGACGATGTCATTTTTCGTCATTTTTTTACTGATGCTCGTAATGATATTGGGATCTGCATGCATCTCACAATATTTTCCTAAAAGTTGGAATTTAACCGTCATTTCTTGGGCAATCAATTCTGAAAAACCACGAGCAAAAATGACGATTTTTTGTGCTGCTTTGATTTTTTGAATGGCATCTTCAATACTACCGCTATCCAGTCTATTGATTGTACGAATAACTTCTTGTTCATTTTTTAAGATCGCACGTTTGATTTCAGCATCGATTTTTTCAACACCAGAGAAATTGATTGTCGTATTTGATTGATCTTTTAGATAATGCTTAAACGAAGTAAAGCCTTCATATCCTTTCTTTTTCATGGCACGAACGATCGTTGCGGTAGAAACATTGGCTTTTTCACTTAATTTGACAATGGAATAATTAGGGATATCAACAAGATGATTGTCGATAAAATTCCATAAATACTTTTCTGAGTCACTTAATGCTTTTTCCATGATGAAAAATCCCCCAATCTGCTCCTATTCTTTTTCCTATCATACCATTTTCATAAGAGAGAAATAAGGATTGTATCGTTTTTCAGGTAATTATTATAATTATGAAAACATTTACATAGTAAACTATCCGATAATACAAGTGTGAGAAAGGAGGAGCAAAATGGTTCAACTATATACTTGTACGATGAATTTAGCAATCGATTTATTTATCGAAACAGAAACGATGGAGCCTAGCATTGTCAATCGAACGCTTGATGATGATATTCAAGCGAATGGGAAAGGAGTAAATGTATCACTGATTCTAAAAAAATTAGACATAGATAGTACTGCAATTGGATTTAGTGGTGGTTTCACAGGTCGGTATATTGAAGAATTTCTCTACGAAAAAAAGATAGCAACCGAATTTATTCATATTTCAGAGAACACTCGAATCAATGTTTTTACGCAAGTCAATCAAGAACAAACAGAATATAAGCTAGTCAATAAAGGACCTAAGATTCCTAGTGAAAAAATCAGTGAGTTATTAAGAATGATAGAAACGATTGAAGCTGGGGCTTATCTATGTGTTTCAGGTAGTTTGCCTCAAGGGATTTCTGAAATGATTTTAGTTAAAATTAGTCAAATCGCTCACAGAAATCAGGTCAACTTAATTTTAGATAGTAGTTACAATAGCGTAATGGATTGTTTAAGCTATCAGCCTTATTTACTAAAACCAAATGAGGAAGAATTGGCGAGATGGTTTGACCAAACAGAGATTTCATTAAACGAAAGTCCTGAATACTTACAGCGTTTGATCGATCAAGGGGCACAACGAGTCTTGCTATCCTTTGGCGGAAAAGGCTGCTTCTATGCTGATAAAGAGAATCTTATTTATGGAAATGCTCCGACAGGAAAAGTAGTGAACACAGCTTGTGCAGGCGACACGTTACTTGCTACTTTCATTAGTGGTTTGCTGAGGGGAAAGAGATTAGATGAAACCTTAAAACATAGTATTGCTGCTGGCAGTTCAACAGCTTTTAGAAAAGGACTGACTGATTTTAGTGACATCAAAGAGTTAGAAAAACAAATTCAAATTCAAACAATAGAAGGGAAGATCTGATATGACAAAGTATCAATTGATCGCAGCAACAGGTTGTCCTACTGGGATCGCCCATACGTATATGGCACAAGAAGCATTAGAGCAAGCTGCAAAAGCCAAAGGCGTGACGATCAAGGTGGAAACCCATGGTCAAATCGGTGTGGAAAATGAATTAACACAAGCTGAAATCGAAGAAGCGGATGCGGTCATTATTGCGGCAGATAAAGATGTTCATGCGGAACGATTTGCTGGAAAACGGGTGATTGAGGTTTCCGTCAGCAAAGGAATCAAAGAAGCTAGTCAATTGATTGATGATGCTTTAGCAGGAAAAGGAAAAGTTCTTGGTGGTGATAAATCCGTTTCTGTAGCTGTACTAGAGAAAAAAGAGAATGAAAGAAAAGGTATCGGACATAGTATTTATAAGAATCTAATGAACGGTGTTTCTCATATGTTGCCTTTTGTCGTTAGTGGTGGGGTGCTGATTGCTATCTCATTTTTATGGGGGATTTATTCAGCAGATCCAGAAAGTACGCAATTCAATCAATTTGCAGCAACTTTAAAAGAAATCGGTGGTTTAGCAATGGGCATGATGGTACCAATTTTATCAGCCTATATTGCAGAAGGGATTGCCAAACGTCCAGGTTTAGTTGTTGGCTTTGTGGGTGGATTAGTGGCAACTAATGGCGGAACAGGATTTTTAGGTGGAATCGTTTCTGGTTTCTTAGCTGGATATGTTGTTCTAGGCTTAGTCAAAGTATTCAACGTTTTGCCAAAATCATTAGATGGGTTAAAAGCAATCTTTTTATATCCCGTTTTAGGTGTTGCCATCACTGGATTGATCATGTATGGCATTGCAGGACCGATGTCAGCAATCAATGAAGGTATGATGGATTTTCTAGCAGGTTTTGAAAACTCAAGTCCTTTAGTTTTAGGAGTTATTGTTGGATGCATGTGTGCCTTTGATATGGGTGGCCCAGTGAATAAAGCCGCGTATGTTACAGGGACAGCCCTTTTAGCACAAGGAAATACCAGCTTTATGGCAGGGGTTTCGGCCGCCTGTATTGCACCGCCATTGATCACAGGATTTGCTGTTTTATTTTTCCGAAAGTATTTTGATACGAATGAACAAAATGCTGGGTTGGTCAACTTTATTTTAGGTTCCACTCACATTACAGAAGGGGCGATTCCTTTTGCAGCAAAAGATCCATTAAGAGTATTGCCGACGATGATGTTAGGCTCTTCGATTGCTGCGGTTTTGACCTATATGTTTAAAGTTCAAGTCCCTGCACCACATGGCGGATTCTTAGTCTTACCTGTTGTGACACACGGGTTGCTTTGGGTATTAGCCATTTTAGCTGGTTCACTTGTTGGTGGATTTTTACTGGGGCTGATTCAAAAACGCAGAGTTGAAAAAAAAAGGCAACAATCTAAACAATAGAAAGAGGTTGAAGCGAAATGGTTTTAGTAAATGCAACAAACGTTTTCATAAATATAGCATTGGACACAAAAGCGAGTGCTTTACAATTTTTAGCAGAATCTGCACAAAAGTTACGGCTTACCACAGATAGTTCAGCTGTACTAACCAGTTTTCATAATCGTGAAAAAGAGGGAAGCACAGGCATGATGGACGGTTTTGCCATACCACATGCCAAAAATCCAACTATTACTGAGGCAAGTGTGCTGATTGTAAAAACGAAGAATCCCATTGATTGGGATAGTTTAGATGGTATCCCTACTGAAGTGATCATAGCCTTACTGATTCCCGAACAAGAAGCTGGAACGACGCACTTGAAACTATTATCAAAAGTGGCTCGTTTATTGATGAAAAGTGAGTTTAAGCAAAAAATAAAACAACTAGACTCAGAAACAGAAATAGCAGAATATATAAATCAACAATTAATGGAGGCGTAGTAAAAAACTATGAAAAAAATGACAGAATCTAAATTAGCAGCAATGAAACGAATGAGTAACAAAGACGGGTTGATCGGAGCACTTGCCATCGACCAGCGAGGCTCATTAAAAAAAATGATCGAAACAGCGAGTGTGACAGAAGTAGGAGAAGAGGCTATTACCTCGTTTAAAGAAATTGTTTCTCGTGAATTGACACCTTATGCTTCTGCGATTCTTTTAGATCCAGAATACGGATTATCTGCAGCAAAAGTGCGAGATCAAGAAGCAGGGTTACTGGTTGCCTATGAAAAAACAGGGTATGACGCTAGTGAACCGGGACGTTTGCCTGATCTATTAAGTAATTGGTCAGTTAAACGGTTGAAAGAAGCTAAGGCAGATGCTGTTAAATTTTTATTGTATTATGATGTAGATGAGCCAAGCGAGATCAATGAACAAAAACAAGTTTTTATGGAACGAATCGGTTCGGAATGTGATGCAGAAGGTTTGCCATTTTTCTTAGAATTAGTATCCTATGATGCAAAAATAACGGATGTATCAAGCAAAGAATATGCCAAAATCAAACCGCACAAAGTCATTGAAATGATGAAAGAATTTAGTAAACCACGCTATAATGTGGATGTTTTAAAAGTAGAGGTACCTGTGAATATGGCGTTTGTAGAAGGTTTTGGTTCAGACGTTTGTTTTTCAAAAGAAGAAGCAAAGCAATTATTTAAAGAACAAAGTGAGGCAACGAATCTGCCATTTATTTTTCTAAGTGCAGGTGTTAGCAGTAAACGTTTTCAAGAAACGTTGTACTTTGCAAAAGAGGCTGGTTCAACGTTTAATGGCGTATTATGCGGTCGAGCAACATGGAAAGATGGGGTGATACCGTTTGCGCAAGAAGGAAAAATAGCAGCGGAGCAATGGATGAGAACTGTTGGGAAAGAGAACATCGAATCATTAAATCGTGTCTTGAAAGAAACAGCAACACCATGGATGAACAGATAAAATGAACTTGGAAAAGGCAATCTGCTACTCAGTAGGGATTGTTTTTTTCAATAAAATCAGTTGTAAAAAACCAAAAATTTGATAAAGTAAAAGAGAAGAGAAATTCTTGGAGGCAAAAGATGAGCGTATACCTAGAACGACCAGAGTTTGAAGGAAATCTCCTATTTAGAGCTTTTATCAATGACGGTATGACAATTGTTTATCCTCATTGGCATAAAGAAATTGAAATCATCTATTCAATACGAGGAACAGTCAACATCGGTGTAGGGGATGACGTTGTTTCCGTTTCAGAAGGGGAAATTTATTTTTTTGCCAGTGGAGAACCCCATTATTTTCTAGCTTCGCCAGATAGTGAACGAATTGTTTATCAGTTTGACTTGAGTTTATTTGATGAAAAAAACGTAAAATCAGCAAAGGATTGTTCCTTGATCGAACTATTTGAAACTGGAGAAAAGCATAGTTCAAAATGGTCGAAGTCATTAATAGTGGAGATGAAAAAACTATTGCAGCAGTTATTCGAGGAAGTTGAAAAAGATGCTCCAGGGAAAAACTATGCATTGTTTCATTTACTATTTCAACTGATTACAACCTTTTACAGAAGGTTACCTCAAACTCAGGTAAAAGTAAAAAAGGGTGCTAAGTCATCGACAATTAACTACAAAGGAAATTTAGAGCAGTTAGATCGGATCTTTACGTATGTTGAAAATCATTATGAAGAATCGATAACACTAGAAGAAATTGCCAAGTATAGTGGTTTTAGCTCCTATTACTTCACCCGCTTTTTCAAAGCGAATACTGGTACGACCTTTATGAGCTTTTTGACGGAATATCGAATTAATCAAGCCAAGTTTATTTTGGCAAATGAAAAAGTACCCATGATCGAGGTAGCTGAAAAATCAGGATTTGCTAGTGTGAAGACGTTTCACCATGTTTTTAAAGAACAGGTTGGCATATCACCTTTAAAATATCAGAAGAATTTTTTTGAAATATAGTATAAAAGCCCAAAATTTAGGGCTTTTTTTAATAATAAAAACTTGTATTTTCTGTTAGTTAATGTTATTCTTATTACTCTCAAAAAGTAATCATTACGATTTAGGAAGGGTGAAAAGAAAATATGGCTAAAAAATCAAAAATTGCCAAAGCAAAACGACAACAAGACTTGATCGAAAAATATGCGGAACTACGCATGGAATTAAAGGCAAATAACGATTACGAAGCATTGGCAAAATTGCCAAAAGATTCTAACCCGAATCGCTTAAAAAATCGTGATTTGATCGATGGACGACCAAGAGCATATATGCGTAAATTTGGCATGTCACGAATCAATTTTAGAACCTTAGCACATCAAGGAAAAATTCCTGGCGTGCATAAAGCAAGTTGGTAACAGTAACTAATAAATACTAGTAATGAGGTGATTTGATGGAAAAACAAGATCTTTCAAGTGCACGGAGACGATTGAAGTGTACAAATCGCAAAACAAGAAAACGAGCGTTAAAAATCATTCAGCAATCTAAGCGGGAGCAAAGACATCGTGCGATGGCTGCGGGTACTGTTGGCTGAGTGTTTTAGGGATCGGATTAGAGTGTGAAGTTCTTCCTTTTGTATAGAAGGGAAGGGCTTTTTTTATTTTGTGTGAGGTGTTTGGTGATTCAAGAGTAAGGAAACTTTTCTTTCTTTGTTTGTTATGTACTGCTTAACATTAGTTTTGTGTGAAGAGTTTGGTGATTCAAGAGT
>NZ_NGKY01000001.1:207050-232856 GCF_002140855.1 Enterococcus sp. 7E2_DIV0204 | reverse complement strand
TGTTATGTACTGCTTAACATTAGTTTTGTGTGAAGAGTTTGGTGATTCAAGAGTAAGGAAACTTTTCTTTCTTTGTTTGTTATGTATTGCTTAACATTAGTTTTGTGTGAAGCGTTTGGCGATTCACAAGTAAGGAAACTTCGCTCCCTTTGGTCGCCAAGTACTGTTCATCATCTGCTCTGGCGGAGCCAGTCGCAGTGATTCACAGCAATATTCAGGAATTTTCCACCCATAATCTAGGAAGAAAGCTTTTTCATTTTTTTGTATAGTAGTGATATAGAAGTGGAACCGCTTTATTCGTCCACGAAATAAAATCCGATCACTGGAGGTTTTTTGATGTCATTGTTAAGAGTAGGAATTATTGGTTGCGGTGGAATTGCGAATGGGAAACATTTACCAGCCCTTGCACAAGTAAAGGAAGTAGAATTGGTCGCGTTTTGTGATTTGATCAGTGAACGGGCTGAAGAGGCAAAACTGCATTATGGTACGTTGACTGCTAAAACCTTTACTAATTATCAGGATATGCTTGAAGAGATGGCGTTGGATGTTGTTCATGTTTGTACGCCAAACAGTACCCATGCGGAATTATCGATTGCCGCAATGGAAGCGGATTGTCATGTGATGTGCGAAAAACCAATGGCAAAAACCGCTGCTCAGGCTCGTAGCATGATCGAAGCAGCAACAAAAACAGGTAAAAAATTAACCATTGGGTATCAAAATCGCTTTAGAAAAGATTCCACATACTTGCACGAGATTTGTCAAGAAGGGGAGTTAGGAGACATTTATTTTGCCAAGGCTCATGCCATTCGTCGTCGTGCAGTGCCAACTTGGGGTGTTTTCCTTGATGAAGAAGCACAAGGCGGCGGACCATTAATCGATATTGGCACGCATGCGCTAGATCTGACGCTGTGGATGATGGACAATTATAAACCAAAATATGTAGTAGGGAAAGCTTATCATAAGCTAGCTGAAACAGAAAAGGCAGCCAATGCTTGGGGTTCTTGGGATCCTGAAAAATTCACTGTAGAAGATTCAGCGTTTGGTTTTATCATGATGGAGAATGGGGCAACGATCTTTTTAGAATCTAGCTGGGCACTAAATAGTTTGGATGTAAAAGAAGCTAAAACTACTCTCCACGGAACGAAGGGTGGGGCTGATATGAATGATGGGTTGACCATCAATGGAGAAGATCACAGTACACTTTTTGAAAAGAAAATCGAATTAGAACCTGGTGGTGTTGATTTTTATGATGGCGCAGGAGATAAGCCAGAAGTGTTAGAAGCACAGTCTTGGATCGATGCAATTCTCAATGATACGGAACCTGTTGTGAAACCTGAACAAGCGTTAGTGGTGACAGAAATTCTTGAAGCAATCTACAAAGCATCAGAAACAAATCAGCCTGTATTTTTCGATTAAAGAAAGGATGGAAAAACGATGATCCAAGTCACAATATGGAATGAATTCCGTCATGAGAAAACAGATGAAGCGGTAAAAAAAGTTTATCCTGAGGGGATTCATCAACAAATCGCACAATTTTTAAAAGAAGATGATTTTTCAGTACGAACCGCTACTTTGGATGAGCCAGAACACGGTTTAACAGAGGAAGTATTAGCCAACACAGATGTTTTGATTTGGTGGGGACATGTTGCTCATAATGAAGTTTCTGACAAAATTGTTCAACGTGTTCATCAATGTGTTCTTGAAGGAATGGGACTCGTTGTACTTCACTCAGGTCATATGTCAAAAATTTTCATGAAACTAATGGGAACTTCCTGTGATCTAAAATGGCGGGAAGCGCAAGAACATTGTCGGATCTGGACCGTTGACCCCAGTCATCCAATCGTTGAAGGAATTGGTGAGTACATCGAATTAGAACAAGAAGAGATGTACGGGGAGCATTTTGATATCCCGACACCAGATGACTTGATTTTTATCAGTTGGTATCCAGGTGGCGAAGTCTTCCGCAGCGGTTGTACTTATCATCGTGGGAATGGAAAAATCTTCTATTTCCAGCCAGGTCATGAAACCTATCCTTCCTACTATAATAAAGAGGTCCAAAAAGTCATTAAAAACGGTGTTCGCTGGTGTCAGCCTACACAAAATACGTATCCTAATTATGGCCATCACGAACCATTAGAAGATATTACGAACAGGAAAGGAAATAAACAATGAAACTAGGTGTATTTACTCCCTTATTTAATAACTTAAGCTTTGAAGCAATGATTGAAACCGTGTCAAAGTCAGGCTTGGAAGCCGTGGAAATCGGTACCGGTGGTTCTCCTGGAAATGCTCATTTAGATATCGATAAGATGTTGGCAAGTTCAGATGCTAGAAAAGAATATCTAGCGAAATTAGCAGATAAAGGCTTAACAATCAGTGCTTTGAGTTGCCATAATAACCCAATTTCTCCAATCAAAGAAACGGCTCAAGAGGCAGATGAACTGTTACAAAAAACAATCAAGTTAGCTTCTTTAATGAATGTGTCTGTCGTCAATGGTTTTTCTGGTGTTTCAGGAGGAAATCCAACCGATTCACAAGTCAATTGGCCGGTCTTGCCTTGGCCAACAGAATACGATGATAATTACAACTACCAGTGGGAAAATAAATTGATTCCTTATTGGAAAAATATCAATACAATAGCTGAATCAGCTGGTGTGAAAATCGGAATCGAACTGCATGGTGGTTTCTTATGCCACACACCATACACCATGCTGAAACTCCGTGAAGCAACTGGCAAAGCGATTGGTTGTAATCTTGATCCAAGCCATTTATGGTGGCAAGGAATCGATCCTGTTGCTGCAGTAAAAATTTTAGGTGAAGCGGGTGCGATTCATCATTTTCATGCAAAAGATACTTATTTAGATCAAGACAATATCAATATGCATGGACTAACCGATATGCAGCCATATGGTAATGTGAAAACTCGTGCATGGACCTTCCGCTCAGTAGGCTGTGGTCATGATTTAAAAGTCTGGTCAGATATTATTAGTGCACTTAGAATTTACGGGTATGATTACGTTTTGAGTATTGAACATGAGGATCCAATCATGTCGACCGAAGAAGGATTAAACCGAGCAATTACAAATTTGAAAAGTATTATGATCAAAGAACAACCAGCGGAAATGTGGTGGGTATAATCAAGGAAACAATGCTCCATAAAGTCGCCTTGTACTGTTCAACATCGACTCACCGTGTTCCTCGTGGTTCACAGCAAAGCTGGATGTCAAATAGAAGACAACAACTGTTTCTGATAGCTCCTAAACGCCAATTAGGCACTGAGTAACACCTATTCCCTATCTTACATCAACTAACGCTTATATAGAAAGGATTCAAAAAATGACAGCAATCAATTTTGCCGTAATCGGCTACGGCGGCATGGGGTCATACCATGTCCATAACATTATGCCCAATGAAAATGAACGAATCCACGTTGTGGGAACCTATGATATTTCTGGTGAGCGTCAAGAAATTTCCAGTCAACATAACCATAAAATTTACGCCTCGCTTGAAGAAGTACTTGCAGATAAAATGATCGAAGCAGTATTGATCGCCACACCCAATGATTCTCATTCAGACCTAGCAATCCAAGCTTTAAAAGCGGGAAAACACGTAGTTTGTGAAAAACCAGTGGCTATGAATGTCGCAGAACTAGATGAAATACTGAAAGTTGCCAAAGAAACTGGTCAAACCTTTATGGTCCATCAAAACCGCCGTTGGGATCCAGATTTCTTAATTACTAGAGAACTTTATAAAAACCAACAAATCGGTGAATTATTCCAAATCGAAACGCGTGTTCAAGGTGCCAATGGAATTCCTGGCGACTGGCGTCATGAGTTAAAACATGGTGGTGGAATGCTTTTGGATTGGGGGGTTCATTTACTAGATCAGCTACTATTTTTAGTGGACAGTCGGATTGAAAAAGTTTCCGCTGATTTAAGTTATATTTTAGGTGACGAAGTGGATGATGGCTTTATTGCTTATATTATTTTTGAAAATGGTCTACGTACCATTATTGAAGTTGGTACTACTAATTACACTAAATTGCCAAGATGGTATCTAAAAGGAACCCAAGGAACGGCTGTTATTAACGATTGGAATCTTTCAGGCGAAATGGTGGTTGAGTCTGGCAAACAAAATATCCAAGCGCCAACACCAATCCAAGCAGGCGTTGGCTTGACGAAAACCATGGCGCCACCTTCGGAAGAGGCTACCGAGACGTTGCCTTTACCAACAGCTTTCGCCGAATATGACACATTTTATAAAAACTTTTATAAAGTAGTCAGAGAGCAAGCAGAACCGGTAGTTAAAAATGACGAAGTACGTCAAGTGATGGTTTTAATTGAAGAAATAATGAAAGCAGCAAAAAGATAAGCGTAAAAAGTCAGTTGATCTCAGCTTAAAAGTAAAGTTCCCTTAGGGGTGCTTTACTTTTTTTTCGACTAAGCATAAAATGTTAAAGAACGTGTTTAGGAAAGAGAAAAGGGAGAACGTTGTGAAAAAAAAATTACAAATATTCAAAAAAAAACCAATTAAGTATTCATTTATTGTCATTGGCATGATCCTCTTAGTGGTCATTAGCAATTTGTATCTGCAATGGTGTCAAAATGAATTATCACTGGAATTAGTCTTCAAATTTGCTTTTTCATGGCATACAGAAAAATTTATTTTAGGAAGCCTTGTCTTGCTCATTTTTTTACTATTTTTATGTAGTTTGGCAGGCTCGCTTATTTTAGGCAGTGTCTTATATGCGATCACTATCGGTATCTTAGGGTTTGCTGACTATCAAAAAATGTTTTATCGTACTGAGCCAATATATCCTGATGATTTAAAAATGATCACAGAGTTTGGTTTGCTGAGAGAAATGATCGGCACGATTCCGTTTGTTTTGATTCTTTTGATTGCAGGAGTAGGTTTATTCTTTTTCGGAAAGGCAATGTACAAAAGCCGGCTATTACCGAAAAAAATCCAGATCATCCGCCTGTCAAGTTTAGTCGTAACAATAGGGTTGTTGGTTTATGTGAGTAATTTTAATAATCCAAATAACCTATTACGAAAAGCATATGATAAAACAGCACTTTGGATTCCTTACAGTCAGAAAATGAATTATTATAACACCGGATTTATGGGTGGTTTTCTATATAATCTCAAGGTTGAAGCGATGGATAAGCCAGAAAATTACTCTAAAAAGACCATTGAAGCAATTACCAGTAAGTATACAAAAACTGCTCAAGAAGTAAGTGGTTCATCCGAAGCAGAACAGCCAAATATTATTTTTGTCATGAGTGAAAGTTTCTCTGATCCGCAAAATTTGACTGGTGTGACAGTGGATCAAAACCCTTTAAAATCCTATGACGAGATTGCTAAAACAACTTATAGTGGGAAAATGCTATCGCAAAATTATGGTGGGGGAACGGCTAATATCGAATTTGAAGCGTTGACTAGTTTTTCGATGGAGCTATTTAATCCACAATTAACAACGCCATACACAATGCTGATTCCAAAAATGACCGAAATACCTTCGATCGTTTCACTTTTAAAAAATCAAGATTACCAAGCAACAGCAATCCATCCTTATAATACCTCAATGTATAAACGCAAAGATGTCTATAAAACGCTTGGATTTGATCAATTTATTAGTGAAGAAACGATGACTTATAAAGATAAGTTACAAAACAATCCGTATATTTCGGATGAATCGGCTTATAAAGAGGTACTGGATCTACTAGAAGATGAAGACAATCCGCAGTTTGTCCACTTGGTGACGATGCAGACACATATGCCTTATAGCGATAAATATACTTCAACAGACTATTCTTCTAAGAGCCAAGGCAATAAAAAAGCAATCGATAGTTATATGCAGGATGTTGCGTATAGTAGTGAAGCGTTAAAAGAATTTACAACAGCATTGAAAGACGTAAAACGGCGGACCTTAGTTGTTTTTTGGGGGGATCATTTGCCAAGTATTTATTCAGATGAAATCAAAGCCGATAACGACGAAGTCAGAATGCATGAGACAGAGTTTTTAATGTACGATAATCAACAAAAATTAAGCGATAAAAAGAACCATGATGCCCTTAGTAGCCCTTTTTATTTTGCACCAACTCTGTTTGATCAAAGTAATATGCAAATGACTGGTTTTTATCAATTGTTGAGTGAACTGGAGAAACAAGTTCCAGCATTTGAAAAAGGCTTTTATTACAAAGATCAGCAATGGAGTCAAACCTTGACCCTAAATCAAGTGCAAAAAGAATTATATGAAGACTACCGTTTGATCCAATATGATATCGTATCTGGTGAAAACTATAGCTTAAAAACCGATTTTTTCAACTAAATGTTGGGATAAAAAAGGAGTCCAAAATGAGTTTTAAAAAGAAAGACAATCAAACCTATTATAATCCGATTCGTCGAGCTGTATTGAAGCATCAAATGATCCAGCCAGGTGATAAAGTAGCGATTGGCATGAGTGGTGGGAAAGATAGCACCAGTTTGTTGTATTTCCTAGATATGATCAGTAAGCAGAAACGATTAGGGTTTGAATTTGAAATCGTGCCGATCACCTTAGCAATGGGGTTTGATATGGGTATTGCACCGCTACAAGAATTTGTGGCAGGGTTAGGGTATGAATTAGATGTAGTGCCAACCAATATTGCCCAAGTCGTATTTGATATTCGAGAAGAACGTTCACCGTGTTCATTATGCGCCAAACTTCGCCGTGGCATTTTGTATAAACGAGCTAAAGAAGTTGGCTGTACTAAAGTCGCTTTAGGTCACCATTTAGATGATGCGATTGAAACTTATTTTATGAATTTCTTATTTCACGGTCAAATGGCTAGTTTTGAACCGTTGAGTTATTTATCTAAGACAGATATTACGCTGATTCGTCCATTACTTTATGTAGAAGAAAAACAGATTATTCAGTTTGTTCAAAGAGAAGAACTGCCTGTGATTTTTAACCCATGTCCAGTAGATAAGAAAACCAAACGGGAAGAGATCAAGCAGCTTGTGAGTGGTTTGGCACAAACTTACCCTGATATCAGAGAGAAATTTGTCATGGGTATGGAGCAAGGAACTGCTGAAAATTTCTGGAAGAAATCGCTGACGTCGATTGAGTGAAAAAAGAGTGTTATACAATAAAAAATACCTGACAAAAATTTTGTCAGGTATTTTTTATTGCTTATTGACCGTCTAGACACTTCGCTAAAGTTTCTTTAATAGAAGCAACGACATCATAATGTTTAACATTCAAAATAGGGAAGGTATCATTCGGATCCAAATATAAGTCATATTCCTGCATCATGGCTGATTTTGTTGAGTAGATGCCATGTTCCAACCCAGCTTGATCAGCTTGGGCATCGATTCCTTCATAAATTGCTTTAACGTCTTCATAGCTGACAACAGGAACCTGGGTTTGTTGTCCTAAAGCCGCAACCATCATTTCGTAAAATTCTTGGTATTTCATATTCGTATCGCCGATGGCATAAGTACTGCGATGCGTTCCATTTTCCATTGCACCAACGGCCGCTTCGGCTACTTGTTCAACAGTGACCATTGCTGTTCCACCTTTAAGGGCTGGGAATACCGCTTGTCCTTTGATTTGATCGGTAAACATCTTCCAAAGAGGCTCTCTCCCTGGCATTGTGCCAAAAATATAAGGAAGTCGTAAGCTTGTCACGGTCATACGACCGTCACCTTCAGCGAAAGCTACTTGTTCTTGCAACAAACGCATCATTGGATATGCTTCTTGTTTTAAATTTGATTCTGGTAAACGCTCAGCAAATTCAGTAAAGTAAGAGCCGAAGACAACAAAATCTTTTACCCCAGCTTCCTTTGCCAAGTAAGCTAAACGTTGTGTAGGCAACACATTCGCTTCATAGAAAAATTTAGAAGCAGGCTTTTCTGGAACCACACGTTCATCTGCGCCAGCGGCATAGATAAAGCCTACACAGCCTTCAAGCATTTCTAAAATAGCCTCATCGGTCATGTCATTGATATTCCCTAATGTCACCGAAACTTGCTTTGAAAATAGATCAGTAGCAGGCATGGGTGGCAGAGCCACTGTTGCTACTTCATAGCCTTTTTTCAACAATTCTTCCGTTGTGTAATAACCTAAAAAACCAGTTCCACCTAACACGAAAACTTTTTTACTCATGAGAAAACCTCCATTGGTTTTATTGTGATATAAATCACATGTACAACTATAGTATAATCGTATTAAGAGTGAAATGTCGGACATTAGAAATAGAATTCTTATCCTAAAAGGACAAAGGAGCAAAGCAATGAAAAAGAAACTTCCATATAATGGGACGGAGTATTATGGTTTTAACATGACGGATGCAGATTTTATCGTAAGAAAAATAATTTTTCAAAGTGAAACCATTAAAACTAGCCGGATGTCGGTCCAATTTTTCTTTATTGAAAGTGGTTCAGGTAAAATTCAAATCAACAATCAAGAATACAGCTTAAAAAAAGGGAGTGTTCTCTGGTTATTTTCTTATCATGTCTATCAGATCGTTGCAGTGGAGGAAGCGATTCAAGCCATCACGTTCGAGTTATCCTTAAATGTGTTAATGCTCGCTACATTGACCACTCGCTCCGTCGAACAACATATGAATTTTTTTGAGTATTGGGATACACCTGCTTTAGACTGTAGTAAGAACGAATTTGCCTATCTACAAACAATCTTTACCCATGCTTTAAACGAATCTGAGCAGCAAGAACGTCTTTATGATTTATCCTTACTAGCTGACTTATATCAAGTGATCGTTTGGTTTGAACGAACGGCTAGACGTAATTGGATTCGGGAAAAAGATATGCGTGATCTCAGTTCAAAAACGCTGATGTATCTTCATTTTCATTTTAGAGAAACATTAACACTTGATCAAACGGCTGAAAAATTCAAAAGTACGCCTCAAACAATCAATCGAGGTTTAAAAAAACTGACAGGAAAAACCTTTGGAGACATTTTAAGCGAAGTTCGGATCAATAATGCATTAGCAATGCTGAATTTTGACGAGTTAGGGATTGCATTTATTGCAGATTTTGTAGGCTATTATTCAGTCCCTAGTTTTAATAAACAATTTAAACGAATAACTGGTTATTCGCCAACAGAAATCAAAAAAATAAAGCCAACACAGAAACAAGTCAATTCTTTTCGTTTCCAAAATAGCTTGCCTTTTGAAATCTATACCTATATTAACCAACATTATAGTGAACCAATCACCGTTCAAACAGCAGCGAAATACTTTTATTCAAGTCCAACAAAAATCGACCAAATCATTTTAGCGGAATTTGCGATGACCTTTAATGCCTTAGTCGAATATAACCGCATGTTATTTGCTCGTTCACTGTTGTTAAGTTCATCTAAAAAAATCAGTGAAGTCGCTGAAGCGTGCGGGTATCAATCAATCCGGACCTTTAATCGCCACTTTTTAACTTTTTGGGGAAATACACCGAGTAAATATAAAGAATTGATAACGGCTAGTAAGAAAGGACAGTAAAAGGAATCAAACTAAATTGACAGGCTAACATAATCGGAGTACGATGATATTAGATAGTAATTAAATGAAAAGTGGTGAGTGATTATGGAAAAAGTAAAAAGGATGTTGATCAATCTCCTTGGACTCGTAGGTGCGATTAGTATTTTTGGTGGTGGAGTGTTATTTGCGGCGCTATTTATTTTACTGTTTGTATTATCAGTCGGACTGGAAATTATTACAAAACGCAGAGAAGATTCATCATCAATAATCTAACTGACTTAAAAATCATCCCCTATTGTTTATTGAAGTCATAACGATAGGGGTGTTTTGGCTGTAAACAATCGTAATCCTAGCAATCGTCCCCTTTTTTCAAACCAAACAGAAATTTTTCTGAAAATCAATACGATTTCATTTGAAAAACACTAAAAGAACAGGTATAATTAATTCAGCAATGATAATTGGTGTAAGATATTCAATCGGCAGCCATTCTATTATTTCATGAGGGAGTAACTGGCGGCGCTAGCTGCGGCAACATCACCAACTCCGAAAGAAATTTCTGGTGTTGTCTTAAACGGTGAGACTTATGTATGTTCTATTTAGCATACAGAGGTCTATTTTTTTTCGTTTCTGCTGCGAACCAATAAGTCCAAAAACGTGTTCGTTTCGCTATATATGAAGTAAAATAGATTAAAGTAGCTGTAAACTATGAGGAGGATATCATGTCAGAAGAAAAAAAGGTTCAACTATCTGAAGCATTTTACACGCAGTCAGATGAAGAGGTCTTACAAAAGTTTGATACGACAACTGAAGGTCTATCAGCTCAAGAAGCCAAAAAAAGGTTAGAGAGTTACGGCGCCAATGCACTAGATGAAGGGAAAAAGAAATCGATCGTTGTAAAATTCTTTGAACAGTTTAAAGATTTTATGATCATCGTATTATTATTTGCGGCGGTGATCTCCGCAGTATTTTCAGGTGATATGGTCGATTCGTTCATCATTTTACTCGTTGTTGTCCTGAATGCAATCTTCGGTGTGATCCAAGAAGCCAAAGCAGAACAAGCCATCGAAGCGCTAAAAGAAATGTCCTCACCCAATGCGAATATTCGCCGTGATGGTCATGTAATAACTGTTAAAAGTGATGAGCTAGTACCTGGGGATATTGTGATATTAGAAGCAGGGGACGTTGTTCCAGCTGACTTACGTTTATTGGAAGCAGCTAGCTTGAAAATTGAAGAAGCAGCACTTACAGGTGAATCGGTGCCGGTAGAAAAAGAAGCAACTATTTTAGAAGGCACTGCATCTGATATTGGGATCGGTGACCGCATCAATATGGCTTACTCTAGCAGTAACGTAACCTATGGCCGCGGAATCGGTGTGGTTGTTGGGACTGGTATGAATACCGAAGTCGGTAAAATCGCAGGTATGTTAGCCAACGAAAAAGAAACAGAAACACCACTAAAACAAAATCTAAACCAACTAGGTAAAATGTTGACGATTGCGATTTTAGTGATCGCAGCGATTATGTTTGTGGTCGGTATGATGAATGGCCGCACATGGATCGATATGCTATTAACCTCTATTTCATTAGCCGTAGCAGCGATTCCAGAAGGATTACCTGCAATTGTTACGATTATTTTAGCTTTAGGTACACAAAAGATGGCGAAGAAAAATGCGATCGTCCGCAAATTGCCAGCTGTTGAAACCTTAGGTAGCACCGATATTATCTGTTCAGATAAAACTGGTACATTGACATTAAACCAAATGACAGTTGAAGCTCTTTACACAGATAATGAAGTAAAACCTGCAACGGCCGAAGTGTCATTGGATAATATGGCATTAAAAATCATGAACTATACAAATGATACTAAAATTGCTCAAGATGGCACATTGATCGGTGATCCGACCGAAACAGCCCTTGTTCAATATGGTTTAGATCACGATTTCAACGTAACTGAAAAAGTTGCGGCTGAACCTCGTGTTGCTGAAATTCCATTTGATTCAGATCGTAAATTGATGACAACTGTTCACCAATTAACAGATGGAAAATTCTTAGTTGCTGTCAAAGGAGCACCAGATGAATTACTAAAACGTTGTAACCAAGTTCTATTAAACGGTCAAACACCAGCTTTAGAGGACAAACAACGTCAAGAAATTTTAACCAACAATACAAAATTAGCGAAACAAGCATTACGTGTGTTAGGAATGGCGTATAAAATCGTTGATGCAGTTCCAGCTGAAATGGACTCTGACGTCGTTGAAAAAGACTTAGTTTTCGCAGGTCTTGTTGGCATGATCGATCCAGAGCGTAAAGAAGCAGCAGAAGCTGTAAAAGTTGCCAAAGAAGCGGGGATTCGCCCAATCATGATCACAGGCGACCACAGAGATACAGCCGAAGCAATCGCTGCTCGTC
This sequence comes from Enterococcus sp. 7E2_DIV0204, assembly GCF_002140855.1. NCBI lineage: Bacteria > Bacillati > Bacillota > Bacilli > Lactobacillales > Enterococcaceae > Enterococcus > Enterococcus sp. 7E2_DIV0204. The sequence continues at coordinate 220,971 of NZ_NGKY01000001.1, read as the reverse complement.
TTGGCATTATCAAAGAAGGCGACGATGATGCAGTAATCACGGGTGCTGAATTAAATGAATTATCAGATGAAGCCTTTGCAAAAGTCGTTGAACATTATTCCGTTTATGCACGTGTTTCACCAGAACATAAAGTCCGTATCGTAAAAGCTTGGCAACAAGAAGGGAAAGTCGTTGCCATGACTGGTGATGGTGTGAATGATGCACCAGCATTGAAAGCAGCCGATATTGGTATTGGCATGGGGATCACGGGGACAGAAGTATCTAAAGGGGCCTCTGATATGGTCTTAGCAGATGACAACTTCTCAACGATCATCGTAGCCGTTGAGGAAGGACGTAAAGTCTTCTCAAATATCCAAAAAACAATTCAATATCTACTTTCTGCCAACTTAGGGGAAGTTTTAACCTTATTTATCGCAACAATGTTAGCTTGGGATACTTTGCTACCTGTTCACTTATTGTGGATCAACTTAGTAACCGATACGTTCCCAGCAATTGCTTTAGGTGTTGAACCTGCTGAACGTGACGTGATGAGCCATGCGCCTCGCGGAAAGAAATCAAACTTCTTCTCTGGCGGTGTTTTAAGCAGTGTGATCTATCAAGGGATTACCCAAGGTGCGTTGACGTTGATCGTATACAAAATGGCGATCGAATTCCCAGCACACACAGCAGCCAATATGCCAAACTTATCAGCAACAGCCTTGTATGACTTACAACATGGTGATGCTTTAACAATGGCGTTTGCTACATTAGGTTTGATCCAATTGTTCCATGCCTTTAACGTGAAATCTATTTACCAATCAGTCTTTAAAGTTGGGTTGTTTAGAAATAAATCATTCAACTGGGCAATCTTAGTATCGTTCCTATTACTAGCTGCAACGATCTTGATTCCAGGTTTCAATGACTTATTTAGCGTAACGTCTCTAGATGGATACCAATGGGGAATCGTTGCTGGAACATCCTTTGCGATTATTCCAATCGTTGAAATCGTAAAATTTGTTCAACGTCGAATGGGTAAAAGCTAAGGGCAATAGTAATAAAACAGAAATGTGTCTTCGGATACATTTTTGTTTTATTTTTAAGGTCAAAACAAGTCAAAAAAGTGGACAAATTTTCAGATTGCGGTATTATTAATATAGACATTTAGCTTTAAAATATGGAGGTTATTCACTATGAACTATTTAGATGAAAATGAAGAAACAGAAGAGAAACAACAACCAAATGCATTTATGAAAAAACTTTTTGAAGAACGAACAATTTTGATCTATGGTGAAATCAATCAAGATTTAGCACGAGAAGTAACATCACAATTGCTATTACTGGCAGCGATGAATGATGAACCAATCAAAATTTTCATCAATAGCCAAGGTGGACACGTTGAAGCTGGCGATACGATTCATGATATGATCAAATTTGTAAAACCAGAAGTAATCGTGATCGGGACTGGTTGGGTCGCAAGTGCTGGAATTACCATTTATCTAGCTGCTGATGCGAAGAACCGTTACAGTCTACCAAATACTCGTTACATGATCCATCAACCTGCTGGCGGCGTTCAAGGACAAAGTACAGAGATTCAGATCGAAGCCAAAGAAATCATTCGTATGCGTGAACGTGTCAACCGTTTGATTGCTGAAGCAACAGGGCAAACATATGAAAAAATTGCCAAAGATACAGACCGCAATTTCTGGATGTCAGCTGATGAAGCAAAAGAGTATGGCATGATTTCTAAGATCATCCAAACAAGTGACGAAATTAAATAAATAATTGAAAAATAGGTTGGGACAGAAGCGTCTAGGCCTGAGAAATAAGCTAGTATTCACGAAAATTGTTCTTTAAATTTTTGTGAATACTAGCTTATTTCCGATGGGACTGCTTCTGCTTCCACCGTTTATTCGGGATTAGTATGTTTAACAAAAAGAGAACCGACTTTTGTCCCAAACCCGTTTATTTTTCTATTAATAAAAGGAAATAAGCATTTTACAGATTACTCTTGTCATCCACCTATAAAAAAGTGTAAAATTGAGTGATTACTAAAAGAAAGTAGGAAAGATTGTGAAACCAAATTTAGGCTATTATGTGCAAAACATCAATGATATTGTCAAAGAAACAGAAGAAGTCGGCGAAAAAATGAACGACTATTACGAAGAAGTTCGTAAAGCAATCGATGAAGAAAAAACAGCAGATTTATCACCAGAAAGAATTGCAGAAATCCAACGCATCTTCCAAGATGGTACCAAAGAATATACGATCATGTTGGAAAAAGTTACGCAATTACGTCCGCCAGCACGTGTGATGGGGATCCACAAAAAATTTGAACGTTCATATATTGAATACTTGGCTGGATGTAACGAAATGATTTTATCTTTAGATCCTGAAAAAAGCATAGATATCGATCTATTCAATCATTCAGAAGAAAAACAAGATAAAGCAACAGATGATATTTCATTTGCCATTACTCGAATGAGCAATCTTTTGTTAAAAAAATAAAAAAATAAATGAAAAATTGACAAAAAATAGGGATGGTTAATTTCTTTTTAATGTTATTTTTAGTAGACAAAAGAAAAAATGTGTTGTATTATATATTCATACCAATAACAACCTTTTTATTTTTCATTTTACTCTTATTGAGTAATACTCCTTTTCCATCGGCCTTTTCAGCCGGTGGTTTTTTATTTTTCTTGATTTTTATTAAACGTTTAATATTTGTTTATTATATGTTTTTGTGTAAAGTAAGTTATATTATTTAGACTAGTTAGACAAAAAAAGGACTAAAACAATTCGTAGAAGAGTTTGTTTTAGTCCTTTAAACTATACTGCGTTGATCTACCTTAATTTTCTACATTACGAACATAATCATCAAAATACTGAACCAAATCTGATTTGATTTTTTGATAGTCAGCTTCTGTGTATTCACGTTCTTCAATCGTTCCATTAAAAAATGGAATCTCCAACTCTTCACGCAGTCGATCTACAACTTCGCTTTGATCCATTTGGGCACCTTCTTTACCTAATATCTACTCTATTATAAAACATTAAAATCATTCGTCAACTGCTCAAAAGAATCTTTCATCGCAGATAACTTACTATAAAGTAGCGTACTATCATTATCTTCAAGGAAGAAGACTTGTTTCAATTCAAAATAAAAATCTTCAAAAGCGGCAAAAAAGGGCTGAACTTCTGATTTGGTTAATTCACTATTGCTAAAATAAAAAACACGCACACTATGATAATAAGTGAAGACCTCATTGATATTCAAAAGAATCCGAGTATCTTCAGGACGTGGACGGCTAGTAACTAAATCGTATAAAGATAGGCTTTTTGTGTGGATTTCAGATAAATAAGATAAAAGTAAATCCACTTTTTCATTGCTTGCTGACATTAAATCGACCTCCAATTTCCCTAATTATAATAAAAAATGGAAAGAAAGAGAAACAGGACACTCAATTTAAAAGAAAAATTTATAAAAAATGAAAATAGCAGAAAAAAGTTGACAAATAAATGAGAATGTTCTAATATTGATTTTAATAAAAAACTCATTGAAAAGAAGAGTACACAAGCTGACATTTATCACCAGTGAACGAATGATTTACTGGTATCAGAGAGCTTTCGTTTGGTGTAAGAAAGCAATGATCCCTTGTCGAAAATGATCTTGGAGAGGAAAAATCAATTCGATTTTTACGGCAGCTACCGTTAACCAGGCACCAAATCAAGAAGTTATTCTGCGTTTGGGTTGAGATGGATTTAAATTCCAATAAAGGTGGTACCGCGACAGTCGCCCTTTACTAGTCTAAAGCTAGTAAAGAGCGGCTTTTTTGTTTCATTCAAATTACTTTCCAATGAGAATAAATAGAGGAAGAGGTGGTCATTATGCAAGAAGGTGACATGTGGTGTAAAAAGGGAAATAGCATAAATATAATTAAAAATAGAAAAGGAATGAAGCATAATGACAAACTCTAACTATCAATTTGAAACGATCCAAATCCATGGTGGGCATACACCAGACAAAGAAACTAATTCAAGAGCGGTACCGATTTATCAAACAACCTCTTACACGTTTGACGATACTCAAGATGCGGCTGAAAAGTTTGCCTTATCTAAGGTCGGTAATATCTATACGCGAATTACGAATCCAACAACAGCAGTCTTAGAAGATCGACTAAATGAACTAGAAGGGGGTGTTGGCGCAGTTGCAGTAGCTTCTGGAACTGCAGCCGTTACTTATGCCATTCAAAATCTAGCTAGCAGTGGAGATCATATTGTTTCAGCATCTACTTTATATGGTGGTACATTTAATTTATTTGCCCATACGTTACCTGAGTTTGGCATTACAACAACGTTTGTTGACCCAGATCGCTTAGCTAATTTTGAAGAAGCAATCAAAGAAAATACGAAAGCGATATTTGTGGAAACGATCGGCAATCCGATTACAAATGTTGCAGATTTAGAAGCGATTGCAGAAATTGCCCATAAACACGAGCTCCCGTTGATTGTTGACAACACTTTTGCGACAGCCTATTTAAATCGTCCTTTTGATTTTGGTGCTGACATTGTTGTTTATTCTGCAACAAAATTTATTGGTGGCCACGGTGTTGCACTAGGTGGAGTGATCATTGATTCAGGTAAGTTCAACTGGGCTAATGGCAAGTTTCCCAAATTAGTTGATCCAGATCCAAGTTACCACGGACTTTCGTACACCAAAGATGTGGGAGCAGCAGCTTATATCACACGTTTAAGAGTCTCGTTATTACGAGATACAGGAGCGGCTATTTCACCATTCAACAGTTTCTTGCTGATTTTAGGTTTAGAAACACTGTCTTTACGTTTAGAACGCCATGTAGCCAATGCACAAACTGTTGCAGAGTTTTTGATCAAACATCCTAAAGTTGCATGGGTAAATTATCCAGGCTTATCAGACAATAAGTATCATGAACTAGCAGAAAAATATTTACCTAAAGGTGCAGGCTCGGTCTTTACTTTTGGGGTTAAAGGTGGAGCGGAAGCAGGAAAAAACTTGATCAATCATGTCGAACTATTTTCACTATTAGCCAATGTTGGAGATGCCAAATCATTGATCATTCACCCTGCTTCAACTACTCATTCCCAACTAAGTGAGGAGGAATTAAAAGCCTCAGGAACTTCACCGGAATTGATTCGTTTATCGATCGGGATTGAAAATATTGAAGATATTATTGGCGATTTGGAACAAGCACTGAATAAGTTATAAGCATAAAAAAGAAAGCTGATCCCGAATAAACGGTGGGAGCAGAAGCAACTCCTTCTTATTTCTCGGAGTTAAACGCTTCTGTCCCAACCTCTTTCTTAAAAAAATTCTCATAAAGTTATTGACTTTAATTGAAAACTTCTGTATCTTTAACACTATAGTTTGAATTATTCAAAAATTCTGACAATAAAGGATGTTGAAAATGATGAACAAACAGACAACAACAATTACATTCTTATTATTAATTAAGGACTCATCACACTGATTTCTAGAAACCAGCTGTAGCCCAGCTTTTTCTTATCAGACGTTGAGAGTCCTGTTTTCGCATTGCATGAACGGGATGACAAAACATCCCATATTCGTGGGATGTTTTTTTATTGCAAATCACAGCGACTGCTTGCAGAGCTGATGATGCGCAATACTTGGCGAACGAAGAGAGAGAAGTTTCATTCGTTTGACCTAACTATAAAAAAATGAAGAACACTATTCACTCAATTCAGAAAGGATGTATGAACATGAAAAATATCCAATTTTTTGACACCACTCTAAGAGACGGCGAACAAACTCCAGGTGTAAATTTCAACACGAAAGAAAAAGTCCAAATTGCCAAACAACTTGAAAAATGGGGCATTGATACGATCGAAGCGGGATTTCCGATCGCATCAGTTGGTGATTTTGAAGCAGTCAAAGCAATTGCTGAAAATGCAGAAAAAATGACTGTCGCAGGTCTGGCACGCTGTCAAAAAGCCGACATTGATCGGGCATACGAAGCCTTGCAAAATGCCAAGTATCCACAAATCCATGTATTCTTAGCTACAAGCCCAGTGCACATGGAATTCAAACTAAAAATGACACCAGATGAAGTGATTGCTTCTATTAAAGAACATGTCAGCTACGCAAGAACTAAATTTGAGAAAGTCCAATTTTCTCCAGAAGATGCGACGAGAACTGAAAAGCAATTTCTACTAAAAGCGGTTCAAACAGCTATTGATGCAGGGGCGACGATCATCAATGTTCCCGATACTGTGGGCTATTCCAATCCAACGGAATACGGTGCCCTATTCAAATTCTTAATTGAAAATATCCAAAGCGACCAAGAAATTATTTTCTCCTCTCATTGTCATGATGATCTAGGCATGGCGACGGCCAATGCCTTAGCGGCTATCGAAAATGGTGCTCGTAGAGTGGAAGGAACAATCAACGGTATCGGCGAACGTGCTGGTAATACAGCCCTTGAAGAAGTAGCTTTGGCTCTTTACATTAGAAAAGATTTCTACGAGGTCAAAAGCAATATCACCTTGAATGAAACGAAAAGAACCAGTGATCTCGTCAGTCGGCTATCAGGCGTGGCAGTGCCAAGAAATAAAGCTATTATTGGAGCCAATGCCTACGCACATGAGTCTGGTATCCATCAAGATGGTGTCTTGAAAAATCCAGATACTTACGAAATCATCACACCGTCACTTGTTGGGGTCAATCAAAACTCATTGCCGCTAGGAAAACTATCTGGTCGCCATGCCTTTGCGACAAAAATGGAAGCTCTAGGCTACCAACTAACGGAAGCAGAACTAAAAGATGCCTTCAAACGGTTCAAATCACTAGCTGACAAAAAGAAACAAGTTACAGAAGATGATCTGATCGCCCTAATGGTTGGTCAATCGCAAGAATGTAGTGAAGATTATCGCTTAGAGCGTGTCCAACTACAATATGTTTCTGATGGTAGCCAAGGAGCGATTGTTTCCATCAATACTGGAGATGACGAAACCAAAACAGAATCAGCGATCGGTTCAGGAAGTATTCAAGCGATTTATAATTCGATCGATAAAATATTTGTCCAAAAACCAGAACTACAAGAATATTACATCAAAGCCATTACGGGTGGGGAAGATGCCCAAGCAGAAGTCCATGTAACGTTAGCAGATGCAGAAAATAGACAACAATTCAACGGCATTGGCATCGACTTTGATGTTCTACAAGCGTCAGCGAAAGCCTATGTTAAAGCTAGTGAACAATTTCAAAAAGAAGTGGGGAAAGCCTAATGAGTAAACGAATCGTAGCATTGCCAGGTGATGGCATCGGAGCCGAAATCATGGATAGTGCACTAAAAATTGTAGCCGAAATCATGGTACAAGATAATCTGGATTTTGATATTGAACGCTTTGCTTTTGGCGGTGCTGGTATTGATGAACAAGGAGATCCCTTACCAGAAGCTACCTTAAAAGCTTGTGAAAAGGCAGATGCCATTTTACTTGGTGCTATTGGTGGACCTAAATGGGATGATGCACCGAAACGACCTGAACAAGGATTGTTGGGGTTAAGAAAAGCTTTAGGACTATTTGCCAATATCCGCCCGATTTCAGTGCCAGATGCAGTCGTTCATTTATCTCCGTTAAAAGAAGAAAATGTTCGCGGTGTTGATTTTGTCGTTGTTCGAGAATTAACTGGTGGTATTTACTTTGGTGAAAAGAAACTTGGTGAAACAGAAGCCTCTGATCTGTGCACTTATTCCAAAGCAGAGATTCAACGGATTATCAGAAAAGCTTTTGAAATCGCTCAAACTAGAAATAAAAAAGTGACCTCGGTAGATAAAGCCAACGTGTTAGCAACAAGTAAATTATGGCGTCAAACAGCAGAAGAAGTGGCACAAGAATTTCCAGATTGTACCTTAGAACATCAATTAGTCGATTCAGCAGCGATGGTCATGATCCAAAAACCCAAAGACTTTGACGTGATCGTTACAGAAAATCTATTCGGCGATATCCTAAGTGACGAAGCATCAGTGATTCCAGGATCATTGGGCATGATGCCAAGCGCTAGTCACAGCGAATCAGGGCCTTCATTATACGAACCGATCCATGGTTCAGCGCCAGACATCGCCAATCAAAATAGAGCCAATCCAATGTCGATGATTTTATCAGCCGCAATGATGTTGCGCCAATCGTTTGGCTTAGAAAGCTCAGCAAAGAAAATCGAAAATGCGTGTGATCATGTCATGAATCAAGGAATCTTAACGACAGATTTAGGTGGTAAAGCAACAACCACAGAATTTACCGAAGCGGTCATCCAAGCACTACAATAAATCAAATAAAAAAAGCAATAGTAGGTGAAGAATCCATGAAACGAAATCAGCAGATCCAAGCCCATTTTGACCAAGAAGCACAAGCGTTTGATGAAGTTATCCAAAAAATTATTCCACATTATGATCAAATGATCGAAGCAATTGTTGCCAGTATTCCTTTTGCAAAAGACCGACCACTTTCGGTGATCGATTTAGGTTGTGGCACAGGGACGGTAGCACAAGCCGTTCAAAATATCTATCCCAACGCCGTGATCACATGTGTCGATTTGAGTGAAGAAATGCTGGAGATCGCCAAACAAAAACTAAACAATCAAGTGACTTGCATTGTTAGCTCTTTTGAAAATCTGACTTTTGAAACAAGCTATGATGTCGTCGTTTCTTCACTTGCGTTGCATCATTTAGAAGATCAAGCGGCACATCAACACTTTTATCGTCAAATTTATCAAGCACTAAATCACACTGGATTATTTATCAACGCAGATGTGATTCAAGCATCAAGCACTGAACTACAAGAAGCCTTTATGCAAAAATGGATCACTTTTATGAATCAGCAAATTACATTAAAAGAAATTCAAGAACGCTGGTTAAAAAGTCATTTTGAAGAAGATCGTCCTCAACCTTTAATGGCGGAGTTGAAAACACTAGAACAAGTTGGGTTTCAAGCTATTGATGTCGTATATAAATACTATAACTACGCAGTGTATCTTGGGAAAAAGGCTTAGAATTAGAACGAAAATAAAAAATGGATGTGACTTAACATGGGAAAAACACTATTTGATAAACTTTGGGAACAACATGTGGTATCAGGCGTTGCAGGAGAACCACAACTACTATACGTCAATCTTCATCTGATTCATGAAGTAACCTCACCACAAGCCTTTGAAGGGCTAAGAGAAGCTGGTAGAAAAGTCCGCCGACCAGATAGAACGTTCGGCACAATGGATCATAATGTGCCAACACAGGATATCTTTAATATCACCGATTTGGTTGCAAAAAAACAAATCGAAGCATTACAGAAAAACTGCGAAGAATTCGGCGTGACTCTTTGTGATAATGGTAGTGACCGCCAAGGGATCGTGCATATGGTGGGACCTGAAACAGGCTTGACCCAACCAGGAAAAATCATTGTTTGTGGTGATTCACATACAGCCACGCATGGTGCATTTGGTGCGTTGGCGTTTGGGATCGGGACAAGTGAAGTTGAACACGTTTTTGCAACACAATGTATTTGGCAAAATAAACCAAAATCAATGGGTGTCAAGATCACTGGGAAACTAGCAAAAGGCGTGTATGCCAAGGATATCATTCTAGCGTTGATTGCAAAATATGGCGTTGATTTTGGTGTGGGACATGCGGTTGAATTTTACGGGGAAACGATCGAAAACCTAACGATGGAGGAACGCATGACCATCTGCAACATGGCCATCGAAGGCGGTGCAAAAATGGGCATGATGGCACCAGATGAAAAAACTTTTGAGTATGTACGTGGCAGAGAATATGCGCCAGAAGATATGGATGCAGCAATTGCTGATTGGAAAAAACTGCCAAGTGATTCCGATGCAACATATGATGTGGATCTAGAATTGAATGCGGATGAATTGGTTCCTTTCATTACATGGGGGACGAATCCAGAAATGGGCATCCCAATCACAGGAACATTCCCCGAAATCCAAGACATGAACGATGAACGTGCCTATAATTATATGGATTTAAAACCGGGACAACGCCCATCAGATATCGAAATCGGTTACGTCTTTATCGGCTCATGTACCAACGGTCGCCTATCTGATTTGGAAGAAGCAGCACGTATTGTAAAAGGGAAAAAAGTTAAAGAAGGCATTACTGCGATCGTTGTACCAGGCTCAAGACCTGTTCGAAAAGCAGCAGAAAAAATTGGCTTGGATAAAATCTTTACCGAAGCTGGATTTGAGTGGCGAGAACCAGGTTGTTCCATGTGTCTAGGCATGAACCCAGACCAAGTACCAGCAGGCGTCCACTGTGCTTCAACGTCTAACCGAAACTTTGAAGGACGTCAAGGTAAAGGGGCAAGAACCCATCTTTGTAGCCCAGCGATGGCAGCAACTGCTGCAATAGAAGGAACATTTAAAGACATTAGAGAGGAGCTTGGTGCATAATGGAGGCATTTACACAACATACAGGAACCACGGTTCCACTAATGAACGACAATATCGATACAGATCAGATCATTCCAAAATCATTTCTAAAACGAATCGAAAAAACCGGATTTGGCGAGTTTTTATTTGATGAATGGCGTTACTTGCCAGATCGTACACCAAATCCAGAATTTACTTTAAATGAACCGCAATATAAAGAGGCGACAATTTTGATTTCAGGTGATAACTTTGGTTCAGGTTCATCAAGAGAGCATGCGGCTTGGGCACTGGATGATTATGGTTTTAGAGCAATTATTGCAGGCAGTTTTAGTGATATATTTTATATGAATGCAACAAAAAATGGCTTGTTGCCGATTGTCTTACAACAGGAAGAACTAAACGCTTTAGCGGGGCTTGGGGCTGATGAAACGATCACGATTGATTTGCCTGCCCAACAAGTAATCACACAAAGTGGCACCTATTCTTTTGAAATCGACAGCACTTGGAAGCATAAATTGGTAAATGGGTTGGATGATATTGCCATCAGTTTGACACATGATGATGAAATTGCTGCTTATGAAGCGAAGATTCCGGCTTATTGGCAATAGGAAGAGTAAGAGTGCTACATCGAAGACTGTTTTCGGTGTAGCTTCTTTTCATTAAATCGTTAGGATGGTGAAATCAATGGAATGGAATGCAAAAAAATATAATACCACCCATGATTTTGTTTTTAAATATGGTGCTGGACTGTTGGAATTATTACCGAAAGAGCCGAAAAAAGTGTTAGATATTGGATGTGGAACAGGAGCATTGACGAATCAAATTGCAGAACTTGGACATGAAGTGACAGGAATCGATCAGTCGATAAATATGATCAATCAAGCAAAAGAAAGCTACCCTGATTTGAGTTTTTTACAGGAGGATATTTTAAATCCCTCGGATCAAATTAGGCTGTATGATGTTGCTTTTTCGAACGCAGTTTTTCATTGGATTCCTGATCAAGATTTATTATTAAAGAATATCAGTGAGCATCTAAACGTAAATGGACAGTTGATTTGTGAGTTTGGTGCAGTTGGAAATGTTCAGATGATTAGAGAAGCTTTTGGGCGTGAGTTAAAAGCATTGGGTGTATCTTTTGAGGAGCCGTTTTGCTTTACGTCTGTTGAGGGTTATCGGTTTTTGCTAAAAAAGAATCATTTTGAGGTTGTGGAGATTTTAGAATACGAACGGCCGACACCGCTTAAAGGCGGTAAGTATGGTTTGAGAGAGTGGATGGAACAATTTTATGCTGCTGAGTTGGGTGAACTGTCGATAGAACAAAAAGAACAAGTTTTTGTGAATATGGAGCAAGAATTGGCACCTCGTTTGTGGAAGAAAGATCATTGGGAAGCAGATTATCGGAGATTGAAGATCAAGGCTTCAAAAACCAGATGATAGTAGCAACTAAGAGAAATTAGTAAGTACAAGGTGCTTGGAGCAGCGGCAGGTGTTATTGCAGCAGTTGCACCATGAATTGGTTGGCGATTAGTCTATTCTATAGTAGCTTCTGTCGCAAGTCTTGTCGGTCAGAATAGTAAAAATGATGTTATTGTTCGCGTCAGAAATTGAAGAATTTCTTCTATGTCTTATCAATAAAAAAGAAAGAATGTGATTGATGATAACGATGAATAAGCAAAAAAGGTTTGTAGGTACACTACTCGTTTTTGTCTTTTATGTAGGATTAAATTATTTTTTAATTCATGAGAATTTCGAAAATAATTATTTGACAGGTTTGTTGGTGGTTTTTGTAAATAGCATTTTTATTATAATTTTAAGAATACTATTAAAGGGACTGTTTAACGTTAGTAGAAGTTTACTCGTTTTTTCTATAATGATATTACTTCTATTATTAGGAGTACCGTTGCTGCTTGTTGTTTTGTCTTAGTCAGTTACGAATGCGAATAGAGTGTCTAGAATAAGAATAGAAGAGAAAGCAAGAAATTTCCAATTTATGGTAATTCTTGCTTTTTTCTATTCATTTTTTTCGAATTTAAAATGAAAGAATTGATAAATATGTTAAACTAACTATGAGAAATAAAAAATAGCGTGTTATTTTTTATAATAAGTAGAAGCGGGTAAAAAATGAAGAAAAAAGTTTTGGGGATTTCCATTGGGGGAGTAATACTTATTGCCATTGTTATTGGCGGTATCATGTTGCAAAAGCAAGCAAACGAGAAGAAAAAAATTGCTATGACCCAACAGGATATCACAGCAATTGAAACAGCCACGACGAAAGATGGAGAACTGTATACTGAAGTTACAGCACTGTTTGATGAGAAAGAGGAGTTTCTAAATAAAGAAATCACACCAGTAATGATCAAAGAAGCAAAAGACAATCTTTTAAAGAAGCAAACCGAAATCGAAACACTAAAACGTGAGTACAGTAAAAAAATAAATGCTAGTGTAGCAGACGACAACATTCAACTCTTACAGAAAAAAATTGTTTTGGCAAGTAATAAATTAGAGATACAAACAGAGATAAATGATCTGTTCAGCTCAAAAGAATCAGCGATTGAAGGTCATACTATCAAAAAGGAATTACCAATTACGATTGATTTAACTAAAGAAAAAATCACCGCAGTTATGGAGAAAGTAACTGAAAACAAAAAGCTAAAAGGAAAATGGCAAGAAGCAATCGATTCTATCCTTAAAAATGCTACGGAGCAAGTAGAACAAGAAGAAAAAATCAAGAAACTAATCAATGACTCATTTGATGGTAATATACCCAAAGAAACCATTTAAAAAAGTGATTACGATGTGTTGAACAAAGAAATAGAGAAAGTTAAAAACGAAGAACTAAAAACTACATTTACTACAAAATTAATTTTAATGAAAGCCACGCTTGATACTCAGAGCCAAATAAGTGCGTTGACGCAACAACAAAAAAACGCTGAAGAAGAAGCCAAAAAAGCATTAGAAAAAGCAAAAGCAGACACCACCAAAGCGGTAGAACAAGCTATAGGGGATGATAAAATATTACTGGGGTATTCAGACGATCAGATTGAATATGCTCGTGTCTGGTTGACATTGATTGGTGTGAAACCTTCAGAACTGAATGCAAAAACAATTACTGCAGGAACATCTCTCAATCCATATGATAAAAGAAGTGTCACGTATCCGACTGATGCCATTATGCTTTACGGAGGCTATAGTGCTGAAGGGCAAATCGTGTATACAAGCAATCGAAACGGAACAATCAATGTATATCCAGTACCAAGTCATTGGCAAATCGGCCCAGAAGTTGCCAATGATCCAGAAAAAGTAAGAGCATTGACTCAAGATATTTTGGACAATGTCCGAGTGGTAACCGTAGATGTAGGGAATCCAAGAGATGTGCTGGATTTGATAAAGATACAGAAGTAACGAGTTTTAACTGAACAAAACAGGTAGTTTAGAAAATAAAAAATTTCTAAACTACCTGTTTTTATATAACCTTAATACTCTTATATTTGTTTTTTATGTATATTTTGC
>NZ_NGKY01000001.1:124890-204264 GCF_002140855.1 Enterococcus sp. 7E2_DIV0204 | reverse complement strand
GTCTTCAATAGTATTTTGCTTTTGAATGCACACTAAGAAAGTTTTTTAGTTCTGGATATAAATTTAGTAGGAGGTACCTGCAATGTACACTATCGGTATTTTTCGAGATTCGTCTCAACCTGAATTGGATTATACCAAAGAATTGGTGAGCTTAGGTCATGAGGTTACAATTTTACAAGTCAAAAATGTAGGTTCTGAACTAGCAAATGTAGATGCATTTATTATTGAAGAATCTACGATGAGTGATTTATCTAGTATTTGCAAAAATATTCTGGAGTTAAGAACGAGATTAAATAAATTGATTTGGGTATTGTTGATTGAAAATGATGAAGAAACAAAAACCAAAAAGAAAATTTACCTACAACTAGGTGCAGACGGTGTCTCTGTTTATGAAGATGAGTTTGTTTTACAATTTTCAAATATCATAAAACGGATTGAGAATAAGGAAGAACCTAACGTTTTACAGACGAGATCAACGGCAGAACCCTTATTAGAACTACTTCCAGAAAATCTCAGTGTTTTAAAAGAAGGAAAAGTCGAAATCAGTTTAACCAAATTAGAATTTAAAGTCTTAGAACTGCTTCATAATAAGCACGATAAAGCATTGACCTATGAAGAAATCTACCAACATATTTGGGAAAACGAAAGTGCTGAGAAAAAAGAGTATCGAGTAAGTAATATCATATTCCATTTAAGAGGAAAAATAGAAGAAGACCCCACTACGCCGAAATTCATCAAAACAGTTCGGACAATCGGGTACAAATTAGCACTGAATCCACAGGTAAACAATGTTGGGATGAATCAAGCTTGAAGGAGGTGAAGAAACTGAGAACATTCTTTATAAACTAATGGGGCAGGAGGGAAAATGAATGAAATGATTAAAAAAAGAAAATTTCAATTAGTTGGAATGAGCATAGCCATTCTTTCGATCCTTATTTTAGCTATGTTTTCACAGCTGCATTCTTCTACAGGTAAGATTTTTGCCAAATCACCGATTTCGTTGACAACTGTTGAAGAGGAACTTTATGCAAATGAAGTATTTCATATAAAGATCTCTGACACAAGAGCTGAAAACGAGCTAAAGAAGTCTGATGAGAGTAGTCCATCAACTGATTTGGGTGAGTCAAAAAAAGATTGGCAAATTCGTCTTCCAGAAGGAATAGAGTTTAATGAAGCAGAAGAAAGAGCCATGCTTTTACAGGAAGACCCAAAAGCAGCATTTCCTGTTTTTAATTGGAATGAAGAAACGCGGATGTTGACTATCACAGTGAATAGTACTCAATCTTCCCTGAAATTAGCATTATTAGCAGAAAAAAGTGGCGACTATTCACTGACATTGACCGATGAAGCAAATAGTGTTGGTCAAGGAGAGTTAAAAGTTGTCGTCAAAGAATCGAAAGAGAATACGGACAATAGCCAAGCTACTGCCAGTTTAGATCTCGCTCAGCCGAGAGCATTAAGCAGCCGTGCTGCTGGAACAGCAGAAGTAACAGATTGGCAAAGTTTTGTTGAGGCGATCGCAGATAACACCGTGAATACTATTTCGATACAAAATGATATTACACTGTCAGGCACGTTAAATAACTATAAGGATTTATTTAGTGTTAGTTCAGTTGATTTAACCAGTGCGCAAAATGTTTATTTATATATCAATAAAAATGCGACTGCACGCTCACTAACGATTGATGGAAATGGTCATAACTTTAATTTTGGTAACTTAGCGATAGGCTTTTTGAATCAAACGAGTTATGTATCAGGAAGTTCAGGCACTATTTTTGGTTATTGGGATTTAAAATTTCAAAACATTAATATGAGTTCTTCAAACTATTCCGGCCCATTTTATATTTCATCGTATACGGCAACAGAGAGCGCTGCGAATGGATTGACAGGAACGATTCGAAGTAACGCGAATATTTCTTATGATCTTACCTCAGCTACCAATACGAGAAATGTGACTGACTTTTTAGGTTACACGATTGGACTAAATGATCCATGGGTAACAAATGTAGAACTGTTAAATGATATCTATACAACTGCACCAACGTATTCATCCAGTTACTTCATTTATAGTCCATATTTACGGTACTCGCAAAATGTGACTTCAACAACATCGATTGGTATAGCTTCTGGTGGTGAGTCACACATGTATTTCCAGTTACAAGGTAATGCACGAACTGTTAAAGTGAATGGAAACAATTACACACTAGATTTTGGTTCACTTTGTTTTTCTTTTTTAGTCTACAATAACTTGGGGTCAAAAGAATGGGATATCCAATTTAGTAATATGACGGTTTACCATGGTAATTATTGGGGCGCAATGATTTTCAACAATGGTGCCAATGGTGGAAAGATGACCATGGACAATTATACTGGTTATGGAACACAGTTTTTAGAGTCGCAACAAACCAATTTAACCCTGAAAAACAAAGTCCATTTAGAACAACAACGTACGTGGACTTCTGTAAGAAAAGACGGGACAACGATTCGTACATGGAACGTGAATAATTACCAACAAGGAAGTTTAGCGATTTCCACAGCTGTTGTAGAAGATAATGCAGATGTTTATATTTCTTCACTTGGATCAAACGTTCTTTACATTCCATCAGGTAGTTTTGAAATCGGTAAAAATGTAAAACTAAAATTGGAACGTGGCAATCAAACAACTGCCGCCGAATACTATAATACCAACTTGAATATTTCAGGCGGTGTATTATCCGTTGGTGAAGGCTCTACCGTTGACATTTTAAACCATCACGGAACATTCGGTGGTGCTGTCTATTTAGGATCTGCCACATCTGAGTTAAATATTGGAAAAAATGCGACGGTCAATATCCAAACAGATGCCTATTCTGGAACGGGAAACAATGATATAAACTATAATCCAATTTACATGAATGGTGGTTCCATTAACGTTTCAGGAAACTTAAATGTTAAAGGGGTAAATATGGGGGCCAGCACAACAGATTTATTCTATGTTGCAAATAACTCAACCTTTATCGTTCAACCGAATGCTTCGTTTGATATTCAAAGCGACAGCACGTCTATCACGCAATATTTATTACGAATGGGTGGCGCATCATCAACCTTTAAATTCTCAGATGCAAAACGCGTGAATCTGCAAAAAAACAAAGCCTTGACCAGTGGAACAACGACAAATAATGGCTTGATTTGGTCTCAAGGAAACCTAGATGTTTCAGTTCAAAACGTCTTCCAATGGTCACTAAATAATGTGGCTGGCGGAGCTGATGGCGATAATGGGTATACGTATGAGTACATTCCTATGAGTAATATGCGATTAGCTTATGGAAGTGGCTTTAATCCTACGATCACAGCATCTAATGCGATGACAAATGAAACGTTGACTAGATTTAACGCGAATTTTACAACGAGAGGACAACAACGAGTTCTCTTTACCCGAGTGCCAGATCCAAATATTGCGATTCATAGCATTGCAACCGATAATCGGGGCAATAACAGTTCGACCACTGTATCTGGCTATGCGATTCCAAATGCCTATATCCGTATCTGGGATGTACCAGTCAACAACTCGATCACGGCAGCCTTTGATCCATCAACAGATAGCGTAAAATCACCTGTAGAAGATACGTCTACTCCAGCTGAATACCGTGCGAATTTTACAACGAAATCAGATGCGGCAGGGAATTGGTCCGTAACTGTACCAGCAGGGCATTATTTTACAGCTGGAAGTGTCATTCATGCTTACGGATTTGCGAATCTAAAAGCAGAGGAAGTGACACAAACAGTCTTGGATAAAACACCACCGAAAGCTTCACCGGTGACTTATTATATGACAAAGGGTGATCCTTTGCCTGCAGCAAAAGACATGGTGAAAGAGGTTAGTGATACAAGTCCAGTCAATACTGGTTTTGATTATGCCTATACGGATCCTACTACGGCAGAAACAGCAGCGAATACGCCAGGAACACATACGGTACAGATCAATGTATCTGACAAGGCGGTTGATGCTGATGGAAATCCAGCGCCGAATACCAAAGTCGTTGAGTCAACGTTAGTTGTCTATGACCAGGCTTCAGGTGTTTCAGGTTCTGATTTTGAAGCATCGTATGTAGATATTCGTAATTTATCAGAAACAGAATTAAAGAATTATATCCTACAGCATAGTAAACCAGAAGCCTATAAACTGACAAATGGAATCAAAACAGATTTGACTCAATTTGTCACGGTAACGGACTTTGGCGGCTTAAATAATGTGAGTCAACTTCAACCAAAAGCCTACACTGTAACATTAGCGGTAAAAGCAGCTGATTCAGGATTACCTACAGATATCACAACAACGATCCAAGTAACTGTTGTGGATGTCGATGCCGTATTATCTGTTGAATTCTTAAATGAAGCAAACCAAGTGTTACCTGGGTATACCGTTAAACTAAATACCCAAGTCGGAGATACGATTGACTTAACAAAAGAAGAAAGTGTTACCACACAACTTACGAATCTAACGAAAGCCGGGTATGATATTGCCGAACGACCAGCAAATGAAACTGCGGTGAAGATCAATAATACTGCACTAACGGTTCAATACAAATTGCAAGGCGTATTGAGTTTGACCTCGGTACCAAGTGCTTTAGACTTTGGCTCGCTCGCTTATAATGCAACAACCAAACGAGTAGAAGACCCAGAATTTGATAAACAACTAGTTGTTACAGATACTCGGGCAGATGCTGCCAATGGTTGGCGTTTGACGGCTACACTGACAACACCGATGAAAAACGGCAGCGGCCAAGAATTAGTCAATGCTTTACGCTATGTTGCAGATGGTAAGGAAACGATTTTAAATACGAATGCACAAGTCGTTTATACCAATAGTAAAGGCACTGCAGGTAGCTTTGATGTTAGTGACAGTTGGGGCAAAACGGCCAATACTAACGGGATAAAATTACAAATCAATTCATCTGATACAGTGTATACAGGAGATTATGTCGGCGTAATTACGTGGAAAGTCATGGCCGGACAACCATAAAGGAGAGTGGAAAATGAAACATAAAACAACAAAATTAATCGTCTGCTCTCTGGTTGTGTTGCTAGGTATTTTTAGTTACTCAAGTAGTGCAAGTGCCAATGAAGGAACAGGTGGCCAGGTCAATCGAGGTGGTAAGATTTCGTTTTACGAAGAATCGACCGAACCAACCGATTCATCTACCAGTACTGAACCAAGTTCACAGAAACCGACAACACCAAGTGCAACAGCGAAACCAGCTGGAAAAAATCTTCCCAGTACGGGTGAGCTGCTGAAACACTACGGCATTTTTGGCATAGGGATATTAATCCTACTGGCACTGCTTCTCTTTTTACGAAAACGTAGAAAGGGGGAGCAAAAATGAAGTTAACACAAATCGGTATCTGGTCGTTAGCAATTGCCAGTTTGGTTCTAGCCAGCGAAACAGGCATCATTGCCCAAGCTGCCCCTGAAACGCTTGATCAATCAGGCTCAGTTAGTATCAAGGGAAGTGTGGTGACAAATCCTGTTGACCCTGAAAATCCAGGGAATGTTGTTGATCCAGGGGATAGTCCTTCAACCGAAGGCCCCCTTCGTATTGACTATGTTTCTGCTCTTGATTTTGGTGAAAGTAAAATTTCTAAAAATGGACGGACCTATCATGCGCTTGCGCAGCAATTTTTTGGTGAAACAGGCCCTAGAGGTAGTTACATTCAAATTACAGATCAACAAGCAGAATCGTCTGGGTGGACGTTACAAGTCAAACAAAACTATCAGTTTACCAATCCCATCATTCAAGAAACGGGTGAGCAGGATTTAAAAGGCGCGGTTCTTTCGTTAGATAAAGGATGGGCCAATTCAAGTGGTACTAGTGAAGCCCCAACCGTGATGCGTGAAACGATCGCGCTAAATTCAATTGGTTCAGCATACGAAGTCGCAACTGCCAGAGCAGGAAGCGGTAAAGGCATTTGGACCATTGCTTTTGGCGCATCGGAGACGAATTCTAGCGATCAACCTGTAACACTGACACCTGTAGTAAATCAAGCAGGAAAACCAGTGATAGACAGTATTTATAGTAAACCAGTGTATAGCAATTCAGCAATCACACTAAGTATACCGGAAGCAACGAAGATTCATCCGGTAGAATACCAAACGGAGATAACTTGGATATTAGCCAAGTTGCCTTAATAAAAAAACACACAAACAATTAGGAGGAATAGCAATATGAAAGCAAGAAGTCTTTGTGCATCAACATTAGTAGCAATTTTAGGAGTAACGGTTTTAGGAGCGGCAACACCTGCATTCGCAGCACCAACTGAACTAACTTCAGAAGGTACAGTAAAAGTTACAGAAGGTACTGCCGGTGGTGGTGGGTCTGAAACAGTCGATCCAGAAAAACCTGGGGATAAATTACCAAAACCTGATCCAGAATCACCGGGTGAAAATACAAATCCAGATTCAGGATCATTAGTTATTGAGAAAACAACCGATTTAGATTTTGGGTCAGTTGAAACATCTGCAAATGCAGTAACAAGCTTTGCAAAACCAATGACATTTAACGGTGGAACAACAAAACGTGGTGCTTATGTACAATGGGCTGACGTTCGTGCTGGAGGCGTTTTCGGTTATACAATCACAGCACAATTAACAAAACAATTCACATCAGGAGCAAACGTATTATCTGGTTCAACAATTGACTTCAGCAATGGACTTGCTGCAGCACAAGGTGATAATACGAACGCTGTTCCTTCAAACGTTCAAACTGGTTTCCAATTAACAGAAGCAGCGAACGATGCAAAACCAGTCGTTGTTGCAGACAAAGCTAACAAAGAAGGAAAAGGACGTTATGTAATGGAATTTGGTCAAAGTTCTTCTTCAACAGTAGGTACTGTTGGAACTGATGCAAATTCTGTGAAATTAACAATTCCTGCAGCAACTGCTTCAAACATGGCTGTAGCGGATTATACTGCTACTGTAACTTGGAAAATTACTGCTGCTGAATAATCTTTAAGTACTTTAGTAAGCTGGTGAGATCTTCACCAGCTTGCTTTTTAGCTGAAAGAACCACTAACGAACTAGTTTTTTTCAGCTTACATAGGAAAAAAATAATTGAGAATATACGAGGTTTACAATGAAAAAAAACATAAAAACAATCAAACAATGGCTTTTACCGATCCTAATCATAACCATCGGTCTGTTTTTTAGTCCATCCACGAATCATGCTGAAGAAAAACAAAATAACAATCCTGCTGGCGCAACAGGATTTACGTACAGCATTACCTTTCCTGATAATCAAGTCAAAAAAGACCTAGGGTACTTTAAATTGCAAATGGAGCCAGGTAAAAATCAACAGATTTCCATCGCATTAAGTAATCCTGGTACTGAAAAAGTGACGATTGACGTTAAATTAAATGGGGCAAAGACGAACCAAAATGGTGTGATTGAATATGGTGAATCCACAATTAAAAACGATCCATCATTACCCTTTGATTTTACCAACATTGTAACAGGACCAGAGACAGTTGAACTGGCACCTGGGGAAACCAAGAATCTGGATTTGACTATTCAAATGCCAGAAACAAGCTTTGATGGTGTGATTGCTGGCGGAATCCAGTTGATGAGAGCAAATCAAAATGGCACGACTTCTAATGAAGGCGGCTCAAAAATCATTAACCAATATGCCTATGTGATTGGTGTTGTGTTGCAGGAATCAGAAAAAGTGCTTGCTCCAAATTTAGAATTAAACAGTGTAAAAGCTGGACAAAGCAATTATCGCAATGCTATTTTTATTAACTATTCCAATGTGATGGCAGCCTATTTAAATGATATGACAGTTGAAGTCCAAATCAAACCCAAGGGCAAAGACACTGTTCTTTACGAACGCAAACAAACCGCCATGAGAATGGCACCCAATTCCTTTATTGACTTTCCTGTCAGTATGAATGGGGAACGCATGGTGGCGGGTGATTATGTAGCGGATATTCTCGTGACGTCTGGTGACAAAAAATGGGCTTGGACTAAAGATTTTACCATTTCAGATAAAGATGCGAATAAATTCAACGAACGGGATGTTGGCTTAGTACAAGAAAAAGGACTGGACTGGAAATTGATCGCTCTGATCGTTGCAGGTGTATTAGTGCTGATTATCTTGATCTTCGTGATTATTCGGATACTCCGTAAGAAAAAACAAGAAAAAGAATTAGCTTTAAAAAAAGAACGTAAAAAGAAAAAACAGCAAGGTTCATCTAATGGAAAAAGTAGTAAGAAAAAGGATTAGAAAAGTATAGGAGCTGAAGTGTATGTCTGTTTTAGATTGGGTTTTCATCATAGGGATAGCACTATCAATCGTTGCGCTCCTAGGATCAATTTATTGTTTAGTGCAGTTTTTTCGTAAACGTGCTATGCTAAAAAAACTTCCGAATAAAAAATTTAAAAACAAAAAGAAAAATAGAAAAATAGCACGAAAAAAACAGCAGTTGATGAAACAGAAAAAAAAGAGCGTACGCTTATTTTGGGTAATGGCAGTAATAACAGCTATTTTAGCTGGTGGGATGTCGTATCTTTCTTATTATCAGTCGATGAATTTGACAACGGAGGATTCAGATTCGGTTGTGAAAGGCTACTATCTATTGCGGGATTTTGAAGATCAGCTGATTGTAGCTCGTGATAAAAGTGATGATGAAGAAAAATTACAAAAAAACCTTCGTTACTTAGCCACCTCTATGGCAAGCTACGGGACAAAAAAAGCAAGTGACGTCAATTCAGAAGAAGGACAAATT
Source organism: Enterococcus sp. 7E2_DIV0204 (assembly GCF_002140855.1). Classification (NCBI taxonomy): domain Bacteria; kingdom Bacillati; phylum Bacillota; class Bacilli; order Lactobacillales; family Enterococcaceae; genus Enterococcus; species Enterococcus sp. 7E2_DIV0204. Next base: position 195,507 of record NZ_NGKY01000001.1, on the reverse strand, counting down.
ACCTTGAATCGGTACTATAATTCAGTCAAACAATTAGGGATGAATGCAAGTACGCAAACCAAAAACTTTTTCGGCAACCAAGAATTGGTGGATAGTTTTATAGCCGATATCAAGAAAGCGCAAGTCTATGAAAAAGAAACATTTGATTATTACAAAGTGAATGAATCTGCTTTTAAAGAAGAAAAGTTATCCAAGTGAGTGATTTTCGATGGAGAAAGAATCAAAGCGCATAAGAAAAAAGAAACCGTCAACTACAAGAAAAAAACGTTCTTCTCAAAAAGTACCAGCAAAAAAGACAGGAAACAAAAAAGGACCACACCATAATAAAAAGATCAAACACCAAAAACAACCCGTCAAAAACGATCTAAAAGAACTTATCGTTGCTATAAGTTTGAGTGTCGTATTGATACTTGTCATCAGCTCCTTTTTCCTGACGATCGTAACGGTTCACGGTTTTAGTATGATCCCAACGTTACGAGAAAAAGATCAGGTCCTTGTTCAAAAAACAACTGACTTCAAACGGTTTGATTTAGTTGCGTTTAAAAGTGGCAATGGGAACACACAAATTAGACGAGTCATTGGTTTGCCAGAAGAAAAAATTGCATATACAGATGATACACTTTTCGTGAATGACCAGCCGATAGATGAAAAATTTATTATGGATGAAATCAATGAAAGCCAGCGCAATGGCAAAAATTATACAGAAGATTTCACGAATCGAACGTTAACTTCTGCTGTTGTGATTCCTGAGGGATACTATTTGGTTTTGGGGGATAATCGACCGTACGCGACTGATAGTCGGCATTATGGTTTGATTGCAAAAGAGAATGTGATTGGGAAAGTTACGATGCAGCTTTTGCCGTTTGGTGAGATGAAGAGTTTTTAGAGTGGGAATATAGTACAAAAAGGATGGAGATGTTCCATCCTTTTTTTATGCTATATTCAAAGTTAGTGAAGATGAACTAAAGGCTTTCTAAAACAACACCTTTCCCATCATTAGTGATATTTTCGGATAGTAGAATTTGATCCATATAAAAACCTTATTTACATATAAGTACGCAAAGGAGGAAAAATATCTTATTTGATGAAATCATCGTTATTAGTGTGAGTGCTTCTCCAAAAAACATAAAATGAGTATATCGAGTACACTATCAAAACTACAAAAAATAGTTTGCTTAGATTTATCATAGAATTTCCTAAATCATAATTGATAGAAAATTCTTTTTGTAGTTTAAACTTTTCTTCCATTGTTAAAGATTCAGGGTCTTGAATAGGTAAAAAATTCAGTGTCAGAAAAGTTCCAACAACTTTCAAAACTATAAATAGACAACTAAGTGAAATGATTAGCAACTTGTTATATTTTATGAGAACTCACTCCTGTTCTATCTTATCTTGACATAGATCTTACTATTTCAATTTTATAAGGTTTTATATATCCACGAGATTGCATAGCATAGCAATAGTTATTCCCAAAACCGACAGCAAAATTATTACTATATCCATTTGGTTCCCAAGCAAAATCAAATATATCAGTAACTTTTACAGTAGTAAAGTAATTTCCATTTGCTTGTCGTTTATAGGACACTGTATAAGACACACCTCGTAAAGCTGTGAGTAAATGTCCACTTGTGAACGTATGTGATCCTGCAAAAGATCCTGAAGCTCTGCCTCCTCGGAAAGCTTCAGCTTTTAAACGACCGTAGTAAGAGCGCATTAAGTCTTCACTATCTACCATTTTAGCCCAAGTATCATTCGTATTGTAATACGTTGCTGGTGTATATGCTGAGTTGACTCTGTTTGCTGGAACCTCATATAATTAGCAGTCTGCCAATGTCCTCTCCGTTCTACCAGTTTAATTCCAGCAGTGTATGCTCCTAAAGCGATATCATAAGGTGTTGCAACTAAAGCTCTAGACGTTCGAGGTAAGTTGTTATCCAAAGATAAGTCAACGTTTTCCTCAGCAAATTCAAGCTGATTTTCTAATTTTTCATCTTGATCATTATCGTAGTTTTTTAGCTCAACTAGAACTGAATTTAAAAATGAATTAAAATCTTCGCTAGAATCATTTTCGGAAGGTACCTCATAATACATATCAATAGTACTATTAATGTAATCTGAATTTGCAGGTTCCGCTGAGGTGAGTTCCTCAATCAGATTAGTATTATTCTCACTGATTTCATACTTCTCTTGAGCCTCAACCTTTGTAGTAAATCCAAACCAAACGAATAGTAAAATTCCCCATAAAATTCTAATTCTTCCTTCATTTATTATCCAGAGTATATTATATCGTTCTTTTGGTGTTAATATTAAGTTTATTTGTATAGTGCTAATTTGATAATACAGGCATTTACTATTTAAGATTTGAAAATACAAGGTAGTAAATTTTCTATATTTAAGAAAAAAGAAGAAATAACCGATAGTTGGTAATCATACTTGTCACATTTAGAGAATGTTTTCGAGTGACGGTTGCTGGTCTTTGAATCATTTCTTAAAATGTTTCAAAACCAAAGAACTGTCCAGTTGATTATCTTGCATCCACGATTTTGATTCGTTACATATGTTCGTTCATTTTTTAGGAATTTAATTTCAATTAAAAAGATTGTATTTTAATGTATTTTAATCTTTTTGAATGTTTAAGCGTGCTTTTTTCGGTATGTTCGTTTATTTATTGAAATATTATTTCGTTTTTTAGATAAAAATGTTGAAAAAAAGATTCGTTAACTGTATGATGGGGTTGTCGATAGAAGAAATAGCTAATTATCGATTCGCATTATTCACTTCACTAACGATAAAAACGAAAAAATGGGCTAGCAGGAGGGATGATCGTTTTTAATTGATGTAGATAGATTCGTAGGCATTGTTTAGTTTGGTGGGTCAAATAAGTAGGTTCAGGCAATTATGTCGATTTTTTTCAATTTTTTTGATTGTTTTTGTAAGGGCTTTTATATCAGTTCAATGTAAAATAGGAGATGAGAATAGTGAAGAAGTTTACTGAGTTTATCGAAGAACATTTAGCAGGTCCCATGGCAAAATTGGCGAATCAGCGTCATTTACGTGCGATCAGAGATGGGATAATTGCCACATTACCGTTGATCATCATTGGATCATTTTTCTTAATTATTGCCTTTCCACCGTTACCGGCGGATTGGGGAATCACGCAGTTTTTAACTTCAAATGCGGCAACTATTTTATTACCTTATCGCATGACGATGTACATCATGACCTTGTATGCAACATTTGGGATTGGGGCAAGTTTATCCAAAACATATAACTTGGATGTCATTTCAGGTGGAATTTTAGCAACGATCGCTTTTCTATTGACGTTTGTTCCAGTCAATATTCCAGCAGAAGCGTTAGATGCGGCTGGAACAGCTGGGTTTGTATTGCCAATGGCTAATTTGGGTGGCGGCGGAATGTTTGTTGGAATCATCACATCGATTTTGGCCGTTGAAATTTATCGTTTAACGGATAAATCAAAATTCAAAATCACGATGCCAGAACAAGTACCACCTGCTGTAGCGAGATCGTTTGAAACGTTAACACCAACGTTGATTGTTATTTTAGGGATTTCTACGTTAACTTACTTTATTGGTTTCGATTGGCATTCAACGATTTCTAAAATTGTAAGCCCTTTAGTAAGCGCTGCAGATAGTTTGCCAAGTGTCTTATTCTTGATCTTTATGATTACCTTCTTTTGGTCATTCGGGATTCATGGTGTATCGATCGTTGGGTCGTTAGCAAGACCGTTGTGGTTGCAATTATTGGATGGAAATACTGCGGCAATGGCAGCTGGTAAAGAACTACCAAATATTGCGGCAGAGCCTTTTTATCAATGGTTTGTCTGGATCGGTGGATCAGGTTGTACAATTGGACTAGCGTTATTATTAGCATTTAAAACAAAATCTCAATTTGCTTCAAAACTAGGGAAAGCGACGTTAGCACCAGCTATTTTCAATATCAATGAACCGTTGATTTTTGGAACACCGATCGTATTGAATCCGATTTTGATCATTCCGTTTATTTTAACACCAATGGTGACTGCAACGATTGCTTGGTTTGTCACTCAGTTTGGTTTGGTCAATCGTGTGATCTTTACGGCACCTTGGACATTACCTGGACCGATTGGCGCTTATTTAGCAACGGGGGGCGATTGGCGTGCAGCAGTTTTAAGTGTTGTCCTGATCATTATTTCCGTCGTGATCTATTATCCATTTGTGATGATATATGATAACAATGAATTGGAAAAAGAACATGCTGTCAGCAACTAAAGACGGCTAATCAGATAAAAATGAGCGAAACGAAAATCCTTGTTACTACATTTTCGTTTCGTCATTTCTTTTGAGACGAGGAGACGAATAGAATGACGAAATTAGTATTTATGGCCACAAGTGTTTTATTCATCGTGGTTGGGTTGATTATGACCCACTATTTAAAAAAGAAGGATTTATTACCTAATCGTTGGTTGATCGGTTGTTCGGTCTTTTTGATTGCGTTGATTCCAACACTTTTATTTCCAACTATGCCGGAAATGATCAAACAAGCGATTTTTTGCATCAGCGGTTTATTAGCTGTTGTCTTTTTTGAAAGTAGTCGATTATTAGCTGAACAAACTAAAAAGGGGTCGAGTCAATGAGAAAATTAGGGATTTCAGTTTACCCAAATCATAACAGTGTAGCAGAAATCAAAGACTATCTGGATTTAGCGGCGAAATATAATTTTAAGCGTGTCTTTACTTGTTTATTATCGGGAGAAGCAGGCAAAGACCAGATTGTCAAAGAGTTTACAGAAACGATTGCTCATGGAAAATCATTAGGAATGGAAGTTATTGCAGATGTGAGTCCTAAAGTATTTGGAGCATTAGGCATCAGTTATGATGATTTATTATTTTTTAAAGAAATCAGAGCGGACGGAATTCGCTTAGACATGGGATTTACAGGAAATGAAGAATCGATCATGACGTTTAATCAGCAAGAGTTAGCAATTGAATTAAACATTAGTTCAGGTACTCGATATTTGGAAAATATTCTAAGCTATCAAGCAAATTCAGATAAATTATTGGGCTGCCATAATTTTTATCCCCATCGCTACACAGGATTGAATTATGACCATTTTATTGCAACATCAGAAGTCTATAAAGAACATGGGATTCGGACAGCCGCATTTATTAATTCTCCCACGGCAACGATTGGGCCGTGGCCAGTAGAAGAAGGCTTATGTACCTTAGAAATGCACCGAACTTGGCCAATCACCACTCAAGCAAAACATTTATGGGCGACAAATGTGATCGATGATGTGATCATTGCCAATGCCTTTGCCTCTGAAGCAGAGTTAAAAGCATTGAGTGAAATCGACCCATATCGTTTAACGCTTGATTGTGTGATCGATCCAAAAACTCCAGCACTAGAAAGAAAAATTATTTTAGAAGAGTTTCACTTTAATCGTGGGGATGTCTCTGATTATGTGATCCGTTCAACGCAAAGTCGTGTAAAATACAAAGGACATGAGTTCATCCCTTTTAATACAGTCAACATGGATACTGGCGATATTATTATTGAAACCTCGCTATATGCTCATTACGCAGGAGAACTGCAAGTTGCATTATTACCGATGGAAAACGCTGGGAAATCCAATGTGGTAGGCCAAGTTACCGCAGCTGATCAGATCTTATTATCGTACCTTAGACCATGGCAAAAATTTGCCTTCCATGAAGTCTAAATTGGATTAAAAAATAGAATAGAGGAGAAACAGATGGTTTATGCAATAGGTTTAATGTCAGGAACATCATTAGATGGCATCGATGCCGCATTAGTAGAAATTTCTGGTAAAAATGAAACGACAGCCGTTAAACTGATCGACTTTTTAACGGTACCCTTTAGTGAGGGAACTTTGCAGCGAATTCGTGAAGCACTATCACTTGAAAGTTCGGACGTAGAAAAAATTTGTTCCTTGAATATTGAATTAGGGGAGTGCTTTGCCCAAGCAACCTTAGCTGTTTGTACGCAAGCTGGGATTGCTTCGACGGAACTTGCTTTTATCGGCAGTCATGGTCAGACTATTTTTCATATTCCTTTTGCTCGAGATACTCTTTACGCCTCGACATTTCAAATTGGAGATCCGGCAGTGATTTGTGAGCGAACGAAAACAACGGTGGTTTCGAATTTTAGAGAACGGGATATGGCAGTTGGCGGTCAAGGAGCACCAATTGTTCCATATTCAGAATACGTGTTATATCAAAAGCAAAATACAACTAGATTGTTGCAAAATATTGGTGGGATCGGCAATGTAACAGTAATTCCAAAATCAGGAAACATAAACGATATGATCGCATTTGACACTGGACCAGGCAATGTCATCATGAATGAACTATGCTTGTACTTCTTCAATCAAGCGTATGATGAAAATGGAACTTATGCTAGTCAAGGCAAAGTTAGCCAAGCGTTGTTAGAAGAATTACTAGTGCATCCTTACATTCAAAAACCTTATCCAAAAACAACTGGACGAGAAGATTTTGGCAAACAATTTACGACAGCCCTACTTGAAAAATGGTCACTTGTCCCAAAAGATTTTATTGCAACAGCGACAATGTTTACTGCTAAAACCATTGCCAAAGCTGTTCAACCGTTTATTCAAGATGAAACGGAATTGATTGTTGGCGGCGGGGGGAGTTACAATCAAACCTTGATTGCAATGATCAAAGCAGAGCTTCCAGAAGTCAAGGTGATGATCCAAGAGGAAATGGGTTATTCTTCAGAAGCCAAAGAGGCGATTGCGATGGCTGTTTTAGCCAATCAAACCTTACAGCATTGTCCCGACAATGTTCCAAGTGCTACCGGTGCGGAAAAAGCTGTCCCATTAGGGAGTATCACCTACTATTAAATAAGTGGTTAATAATAGAAATTAAAAAAAAGAGCGGTGCAAAATAATTAGGATTTTGCACCGCTCTTTTTATATTTCTATTTAAAATAAACACAGACACACTCAGGTGCGTAAACATCTTTTTGGATCATTTCCAAAAGACCTGTTGTTTCATCACGACGATAAAGGGTTAAATTATCCGTATTTTGATTCGCTACAACGGCAAATTTTCCTGTAGGATCTAAATCAAAATCTCTAGGGATCTCACCTTCTGTTGAAATCAATTGAATACGGTCAACTTTACTACCGTCTTCCGTTGTTGCAAAAACAGCAATCGAATCATGTCCGCGGTTTGATGCGTAAACAAAACGTCCATCTGCTGAAATACGAATCGCTGCACCACCGTTGAATTCGTTGAACCCAACAGGTAAAGTGGATACTTTTTGAACTTGTTCAAAAGAACCATCAGCCGCATTATAAGCTAAAACCGTCACAGTACTATCTAACTCACCAAACAGATAAGCGAATTGATTATTTGGGTGGAAGACTAAATGACGAGGACCAGTTCCAGGTTCTGCTACATATTGGGCAACCTCAGATAATTTGCCAGCTTCACTGACGTCATATGTGTACACGCGATCAGTCCCAAGGTCACAGACTACTAAACGACGATCGGGTGTTAAGTCTGTATAATGTACATGTGCATTGTCTTGATTTTCATGCGGTCCAGTTGGTTCATCATGGACGATCTTATCCGTATGTTCTAATTGTCCATCGGTTAAAATACGATAAACATGAACGATTCCTTGGTGATAATTGGCACCAAAAACCAGTTGTTTTTCTTCATCAAGCGCTACATAACATGGAGGAGCGCCGGCTTCAGTGACTTTATTTAATAAATCAAATTGTCCATTATTGTGTTTATAAGCAGCCATACCACCTTCACCATCAACCGAAGTAACATTGAATAAGTCACCTGTTTGATTTAACGCTAAGTAGGTTGGGCTCGTTTCTTCTACTAATAAAGTTGCGTCAGAAAGTGTTCCATTTTCTGTATCTAACGTAATCTGATAAATCCCTTTACTTTCTCGACGTGTATACGTCCCTAATAAAATTTGTTCCAGCATGAAATTCCCTCCATTTTTTACTGAATACTACTAAGAATCAGCAATTGATTTAACTCTTTTAGTATACCATAAGAATTCCTTTATTTAGCAAATCTTTCCAAATCCAATGTTCGCATTTTCACTTGATTTATGCTATTATATTTTAAGACTGTAACGACAGTCATTTTTAATTTTAGAGGGGTGACACGCATGTACGATAATACAAATAGCAACAATGGTGCAGTTCGCTGTTCATTTTGTGGTAAGACACAAGAAGAAGTGAAAAAAATCGTTGCTGGACCTGGTGTCTATATTTGTAATGAATGTATCGACTTATGTAAAGAGATTATTGATGAAGAATTTTACGACGAAGCCGTACGTGAATTAACGGATGTCCCAAAACCTCAAGAAATATTGGATGTCTTAAACGAATATGTAATTGGACAAGATCAGGCAAAACGCTCATTAGCAGTGGCTGTCTATAATCACTATAAACGTGTAAATCAATCAGAAAATTCAAGCTCTGAAGATGTAGAATTACAAAAGAGCAATATTTGTTTAATTGGACCAACAGGTTCTGGGAAAACATTTTTAGCCCAAACATTGGCTAGAACATTGAATGTACCATTTGCGATTGCGGATGCAACAAGTCTTACAGAAGCAGGCTATGTCGGGGAAGACGTAGAAAATATTCTATTGAAACTGTTACAATCAGCAGATTTCAATGTAGAGCGTGCTGAAAAAGGCATTATCTATATTGATGAGATCGACAAAATTGCCCGTAAGAGTGAAAATGTTTCAATCACAAGAGATGTTTCAGGTGAAGGCGTGCAACAAGCCTTGCTTAAAATTTTGGAAGGAACAGTTGCTAGCGTGCCACCACAAGGCGGACGTAAGCATCCCCACCAAGAATTTATCCAAATCGATACAACAAATGTCTTGTTTATTGTTGGAGGAGCCTTTGACGGGATTGAAAACATGGTAAAAAATCGCTTAGGCGAAAAAACAATCGGTTTCGGTACAAAAAACAGCAAGTTGAATGAAGACGAGAGCGTAATGCAACAAATCATTCCAGAAGATTTGTTGAAATTCGGCTTGATTCCTGAATTTATCGGGCGCTTACCTGTTACAGCTGCATTAGAGAAGTTGACGACAGATGATTTAGTTCGTATCTTGACTGAACCTAAAAATGCACTAGTCAAACAATATCAAAAATTATTATCTTTAGATGACACAGAACTAGAATTTGATGAGGATGCTCTTCGTGCGATTGCCAATAAAGCAATCGAGCGTAATACAGGTGCTCGCGGTTTACGTTCAATCATTGAAGAAATCATGATGGATGTGATGTTTGATGTGCCATCAGATGATACGATCGAAAAAGTGATCATCACCGAAATGGCGGTTGAAGGTACAGGGAAACCAGCGATTGTGTATAATAAAAAAGATAAAAAAGCTGGCTAAATGTTAAAAGACAAAAAAGTAGAGATGCGTCTCTACTTTTTTACTGATTTTTATACAACAACGTTATTTAGCTTTGCGAGTTCGTTCAGCTTTTTAACTTATCTAGCTGCACAAGCCAGCTCTTCGGGAAAAAGATAAAATAGGAATAAGGTAAAAAGCACCTTATTCCTATTTTCCTATTTTTCTGTCAGAGCTAAACGGCTTGTTCCGCTTTTAAACGAAGGAGGTTCAATTATGAATGTTCATAACGCAGAAATTATTATTAGTGCGGTTTCACCTAAACAGTATCCGGAAACAGAGCTTCCAGAAATTGCTTTAGCAGGTCGCTCAAATGTCGGAAAATCATCCTTTATCAATACGTTGATCAACCGTAAAAATTTAGCCAGAACTTCTGGGAAACCAGGGAAGACGCAAACGTTGAATTTTTACCTAATTGAAGACGCCTTGCATTTTGTTGATGTTCCTGGCTATGGCTATGCCAAAGTGTCGAAGACGGAACGGGCTAAATGGGGCGAGATGATCGAAACCTATATGACAACTAGAGAGCAATTAAAGGCTGTTGTTTCGTTAGTCGATTTGCGTCATGCACCAACACAAGAAGATATTCAAATGTATGAGTTTTTAAAATACTATGATATCCCAGTAATCGTGGTTGCAACGAAGAAAGATAAAATTCCTCGTGGTAAATGGAATAAACATGAGAGTGTGATCAAGAAAGCCTTGAATTTCGATAAATCTGATGATTTTATTCTGTTCTCTTCGCAAACCAAAGAAGGAAAAGAAGAAGCCTGGCAAGCGATTGAAAAATATTTATAATAAAAAAGTAGCTTTGACGACTCACTTATGAGAGCAGTCAAAGCTACTTTTTTATTGTTCTTTTTTCTTTTCTTCTTTTTGTTCAGCTTTCGCTGCTTGTTTTTCTAGTTCTTCTTTCGGCATTTCGACTTTTTTAGGATCTACTGCAAAAGAGTCAAACAATTTATCTAAGTCATCTGTACGTTCAAATTTTAAGCCCATGCTGGTTTACTCCATTTCATTTTAGATTGAATAGAAGCTTATGACCTTGTTCAGCCTTCACTTCTTTTCTCTAGTTTAGCATCCTTTCAGAAATTTGAATAGTTTTCTTTTTCAAATCGTAAGAATCTATATAAAAATAGTTTTACTTTCAATTTGTAAGCTTGCATTCAATTACAAAACAAGGTATAGTTTTTTCGAATAGAGAAAAGAGGGACGAAATGGCAGGAAATATTTTTGTTGGAATGGTGCGCGGCTATCAGCGTTTTATTTCACCTGGGCTTCCAGCTAGTTGCCGCTATCACCCAACATGTTCACAATATATGATCGATGCCATCCAAACACATGGCAGTATCAAAGGTGTGACAATGGGGACAGCGAGATTTTTAAGATGTCATCCGCTGACCAAAGGCGGGATCGATTATGTACCGTTGAAATTTAGTTTAAAAAGAAACCCGGATCAAGAATATCATGGTCCCTATAACTATAGAAGAAACAAACACAATAAATAGATGAAGGCGGGCAGAAAACATGGCGATTTTGGCATTTGATTTTGGTGGTTCAGCAGTAAAATATGGGGTTTGGAACGGACAAGAAATGACCGACAAAGGGAAATTCACTACTCCTAAAACATGGGAAGAAATGAAAGCGTCCTTATTAGCTGTATTTGTTGGAATGGCGCAAGATTTTGAAGGGGTAGCATTAAGTGCACCAGGTGTGGTTGATGTTGAAAAACAATTGATCAATGGTATTTCAGCAATTCCGTATATCCACGGCTTTAACATTTTTAAAGAACTGGAAGAACTATTTAACCTGCCTGTTGCAATCGAAAACGACGCAAATTGTGCTGGGATGGCTGAAATTTATGAAGGAGCGGCAAAAGGGAAAAAAGAAGTTGCTTTTGTTGTTGTTGGTACTGGAATCGGTGGGGCAATTTTTCATAATGGGCAAATCGCTAAAGGCGCCCATCTTTATGGCGGCGAATTTGGTTTGATGTACCTAAATGAAGGAGAAGCCTTTAGTAAGTTAGGAACTGCGGTGCAAATGGCGTGGCGTTATTGCGAACGAAAAGGCGTAGAGAAAGAAACCTTTACTGGAGAAGATGTTTTTCGTTTAGCAGAAAATGGGGATGAATTGGCCAAAGAAGAAGTCAATCTCTTTTATGAGTATTTAACCCAAGGCCTGTTTAGCATTCAATTTTCACTTGATCCAGAGATGATTGTTTTGGGTGGCGGTGTTTCTGCTAAAGAAGGATTGTTAGATGAAGTCAATCGTCGAATGAAAGAAAAACTAGCGCATTTTGAATTAAATGACTTTATCCCAAAAATCGTTACCTGCAAATATGAAAATGATGCCAATCTGATTGGAGCGGCCGCTAATTTTATCACGAGCCAAAAGAATAACGAATAATCGAATCGAAAACGTCGAATTGCTGAGTGCAAGGAGACGTTTTTTTTACGAAAAAGAGAGAGTAAAATCTTGGATTATAAGTAACGTACAAATCTTAATAATTTGAATTATAGAAATTTTCTGAAAATTCATTGACATTTCTTTCGTTATTGATTATATTTGTATACATACTTCTTTAATAATTATATATGCAAAGAAAATTATCTGGCTTTACGAATTCATTCAGCTTTAAAATCATCTAGCTTTTTGTGTTAGCTCTTCGGGAAAAAGATAAAAACTGATTGTGGCAAAAAGCACCACATTCTGTTTTTCCTATTTTCCAGTCAGAGCTGACCAACACAACAAGCTTTAAAATCATCTAGCTTTTTGTGCTAGCTCTTTGGGAAAAAGATAAGAACTGATTGTGGTAAAAGACACCACATTCTGTTTTTCCTATTTTCCAGTCAGAGCTAATCAACACAATCAGCTTTAAAATCAAGGGGGAAATAAAATGAAAAAATTTAGCTTTTTATTTGCTAGTCTCTTTTTACTAGCAGCATGTGGTCCAGCAGCTGGCGGAGGCGCAAGCGGCGGTGGAAATAAGGTTGAAGGCGATACGATCAAAATTGGGATGAACATGGAGCTTTCTGGAGATGTTTCAGCGTATGGGAACGCTGAAAAAGAAGGAATCACTTTAGCCGTTGAGGAAATCAACGAAGCAGGTGGCGTGTTAGGAAAAAAATTAGAGTTGATCGAAAAAGACAATAAATCAGAAAATGGCGAAGCAACCTCAGTCGCAGCCAATTTAACGGCAAAAGATAAAGTTGTTGCAGTCGTGGGGCCAGCAACATCTGGTGCAACAAAAGCAACGATTCCAAATATGACGAAAGCGGCAGTTCCAGTTATCACACCTTCCGGGACGGATGACAGCATCACTGTTGTAAACGACAAAGTGCAAGAATATATTTTCAGAGCTTGTTTCCAAGATACCTTCCAAGGGGTCATCTTAGCAAATTTTGCGCAAGACAATTTGAAAGCGAAAAACGTTGTGATCATTGGCGATAACTCAAGTGATTACGCTATTGGCTTAACAAAATCATTCAAAGATACATTTAAAGGCAAGATCGCTAAAGAAGAAACCTTTACAGCAGGAGACAAAGATTTCCAAGCCATCTTAACAAAAATCAAAGACCTTGATTACGATGCAATCTACATCCCAGGCTACTATGCAGAAGCTGGCTTGATCATCAAACAAGCACGTGAAATGGGCATCGACAAACCGATTCTTGGAGCTGATGGATTTGGTGATGAAAAATTAGTTGAAATCGCTGGTGCGAAAAATGTATCTGAAGTTTATTACACAGGTCATTTCTCAGAAAAAGCACCTGCAACAGACAAAGTAACACCATTTGTAGAAGCATTCAAGAAAAAATATGACAAACAACCATCTGCATTTAACGCTTTAGGCTATGATTCAGTTTACATGTTGAAACAAGCAATGGAAGATAAAGATTCAGCAGATTCAAAAGACATTACAGCAGGTTTAGCTTCATTAAAAGACTTTGTTGGTGTAACAGGGAAAATGACGATGGATAAAGATCACAATCCTGAAAAATCTGCTGTTGTACTAGGCTTGACAGAAGGAAAAGAAACATCTGCGGATGCTGTAAATCCTTAACAACATTATCGTGACGAAACTAAAAGAGGGTGAGACAAGGTTCCGCGTTTTGTCCATCCTCTTTTTTCATTTATTAAATAGCAATTATTCTAAAACATTGGAAGTGATAAACATGGAAGTAGTTATCCAACAACTAGTCAATGGACTTTTTCTAGGTAGTATTTATGCGCTATTGGCGTTAGGGTATACAATGGTATACGGGATCATCAAATTGATCAACTTTGCCCATGGAGAAATCTATATGTTAGGTGGTTTTATGGGGTATTTCTTTATTAATAAATTAAGTTTAGGGTTCTTCCCAGCCTTAATTTTATCGATGGCAGGAGCTGCGGTAATCGGTGTTGTAATCGAATTTTTAGCGTATAGACCGCTAAGAAAATCAACACGAATTGCAGCTTTGATTACAGCGATTGGGGTTTCATTTTTACTACAAAACGGGATGATTTACTGGTTAGGACCTGAGAAAAAATCATTTCCGCAAGCAATTGAATTTAAAAATTATCAACTAGGTTTTATTCAAATTTCAAATATTCAAGTTCTTATTTTAGTCATATCCCTAGTCCTGATGATTGCGTTGCAATTGATTGTGAAAAAGACCAAGATGGGTAAAGCAATGCGAGCTGTTTCGGTTGATGCAGATGCTGCGCAATTGATGGGGATCAATGTTAATCGGACTATTTCATTTACGTTTGCTTTAGGTTCAGCGTTAGCTGCAGCAGCAGGTATGCTGATAGGCTTGTATTATAACTCTATCGATCCTATGATGGGTGTTGTTCCAGGACTTAAATCTTTCGTTGCCGCAGTTTTAGGTGGAATCGGGATCATACCTGGTGCAGCTTTGGGCGGCTTTGTGATCGGTTTGTTGGAAACGATCACGATAGCACTTGGTTTTTCAGATTATAAAGATGCAGTCGTATACGCATTGTTGATTATTATTTTATTGATTCGTCCTGCTGGTATTCTCGGCAAGAACATCAAAGAGAAAGTGTAGGTGGTAAGTATGAAAAAGAATTTAAAATATAACTTCGTTTGGCTTTTACTTGCCGCATTAGCTTATGCTTTTATCTATGTATTATATGTTACAGGGGTTATTACACCCTTCACTGAATATACCTTGATTACGATCGGAATCAATATTATGTTAGCCTTAGGATTGAATTTGATTATTGGTTTTTCAGGTCAGTTTTCTTTAGGGCATGCTGGGTTTATGGCAATCGGGGCTTATAGTGCAGCGATCATGTCCGTTAAATATCCTACAATGGGTGGTTTTTTTAGTGGGATTTTACTAGGAATCTTTTTATCTGGGATCGTGGCATTATTAGTTGGGATTCCAACATTGAGATTAAAAGGCGATTACTTAGCGATTGCAACTTTAGGAATTTCTGAGATTATTCGAATCATTATTATCAACATGAAAGATATCACGAATGGCCCTGCTGGAATCTTTGGTATTCCCCCAATGGTCAACTGGTCGATGGTCTTTGGATTTGTGGTTATTGTGACCTTGATCATTGTTAATTTTATTCACAGTGGACCAGGACGCGCAACAATGGCAATCAGAGAAGATGAGATTGCTGCTGAATCAATGGGCGTTAATACGACTAAATATAAAGTAGTTGCGTTTATTATTGGTGCGGTTACAGCTAGTGTGGCAGGTGCTATTTATTCAAGTTATGTTCAAACGATTGCACCAAAAGATTTTGGTTTCATGAAGTCAATCGACATTTTGATCATCGTGGTTTTTGGTGGCATCGGTAGCGTGACAGGGACCTTTATTGCAGCCATTGTACTAGGAATTTTGAACATGTTTTTACAGGATGCAGGCGCATTAAGAATGATCATTTACGCATTGGCCTTGATCATTATTATGATTTTCAAGCCAGGTGGTTTACTTGGAACGTGGGAATTTTCGGTAAAAAAAATCTTCAAGAAGAAGGAGGACAAAACAAATGCCTCTATTGAACGTTAAGAACTTAACAAAAAATTTCGGTGGGCTGGCTGCCGTTTCAAATGTCAATCTTTCTTTAGAACCCAACGAATTGATTGGCTTGATCGGTCCTAATGGTGCTGGTAAAACAACGCTGTTTAATCTTTTGACCGGCGTTTATGAGCCAAGCGATGGGACCGTGACATTAGATGTTTTAGGGAAAGAGCATGTCTTAAACGGAATGAAACCATATCATATTGCCGACATGGGCTTGAGCAGAACCTTCCAAAATATTCGTTTATTTAAAGATTTGACGGTCATGGATAATGTATTGATCGCAATGAATAGTAAAAATAAAGAAGGTATCCTATCGAGTATTTTACGTTTGCCAACTTTTTATAAAAAAGAAGAAGAGATGGAAAAGAAAGTTTTAGAGTTGCTTGCGATTTTTGGCTTAGAAGATAAAGTTCAAACTCTAGCAAAAAATCTTCCTTATGGGGAACAAAGACGTTTAGAAATCGTGCGTGCGTTGGCAACACAGCCAAAAGTGTTATTTTTAGATGAACCAGCAGCTGGGATGAATCCACAAGAAACGGCGGATTTAACTGAACTAATCAGGAAAATCCAAAAAGAATTTCAAATTACGATTGTGTTGATCGAGCATGATATGAGTTTAGTCATGGAAGTTTGTCAAAGAATTTATGTGTTAGAATATGGCAGAATCATTGCTGAAGGGGAACCAGAAACAATCAAAAACGATCCTCGAGTAATCGAAGCCTATCTTGGGGGGGAACTGTAATGTTAACAATTGAAAATTTATCCGTTCATTATGGCGTAATCCAAGCTGTTCGTGATGTTAGTTTTAATGTAGAACAAGGTGAAATCGTGTCGTTGATTGGCGCCAATGGGGCTGGAAAAACGACGATTTTAAGAACGATTTCAGGCTTGAATCGACCCTCAAATGGAACGATCACTTTTGAAGGGCAACAGATCCAAAAAATGCTTCCACAAAAAATTGTTGCTTCAGGATTGTGTCAAGTTCCAGAAGGTCGCCATGTTTTTGCTGGATTATCGGTTCAGGAAAACTTAGAAATGGGTGCCTTTTTGAGAAAAGATGGCGAGCTAAAGCAAGATTATGAGATGATTTTTGAACGATTTCCTATTTTGAGAGAACGAAAGAACCAAGATGCAGCTACTTTATCAGGTGGAGAACAACAAATGTTGGCTATGGGACGGGCGCTGATGTCTAAACCAAAACTATTGCTACTGGACGAACCATCGATGGGATTAGCACCCATTTTTATTCAAGAAATTTTTAATATCATAAAAGAAATCAATAAACAAGGAACAACCGTTTTACTAATTGAACAAAATGCGAAAATGGCACTTTCCATTGCAGATCGAGGCTATGTTTTAGAAACGGGTGAAGTTGTTTTAAGCGGTCCAGGAAAAGAGCTTCTTGAAAGTGAAGAAGTTAAAAAAGCCTATCTAGGGGGATAAAAGCATGAGTGTAAGTGATTTTATGACAAAAAATTTAGTCGTTGCTCAACCAGAAATGAAAATTTTTGATGCGGTAGATTTGATGAAAAAAAATAATATTCATCGTTTACCTGTAGTCAAAAATGAGCGCATAATTGGGTTGATCACAGAAGGCACGATTCAATCTGCAATGCCATCAAAAGCTACTAGCTTAAGCGTTTATGAAGTAAATTACCTACTTAACAAGACGACAGTAGCAGATATCATGGTAAAAGAGGTTCAAACTATTGAACCAGTCGCTTCTTTAGAAGATGGTATTTTTAAAATGCGTCAAAATAATATTGGGGTATTGCCTGTTGTAGACGGAAACGAGACACTAGTCGGAATTATTACAAATAATGATATTTTCGATGCATTCTTAAAAATCACAGGGTACAATGACGGTGGGACACGTGTTCAACTGCGCATTCCAGAAGATCACAAAGGCATATTAGCGGATATTACAAAGTTGCTAGCCGATAATGATTTTAGCATTTTGACGGTTATCGTAAATCGTAAAGAGTTAGAAACTGTTATTGAGTTACAAATCGAAAGTCGCGAGACTGATCAAATTGAAAAAATTTTAAAAGAAGCAAATTATGATGTTTTTGAAGCGGTATTTATATCAAAAAAAGTATAAAAAAGTCAATAATAGCAAGAATTTACCAGAAATTTTTTACTGAAAAAGAGTTTGACTATTATATTGGCATGTGATAGTTTTATATAGTGTGGTAAGGAGAATCTCTTTTAATCACACTTAAATAGTAAAAGATTTAATGTTTTACTATTTGTACATTATGTCCTAAAACAATAGGGGTTATTGTTGGTATGATTATTACAGAACATCTGTAATTAATTATAAATATTTAAGATAGGAGGAAAACAAATGAAAAAAGTTATTGGATTTATCGTGGCTGTTGTTGCGATATTAAGCTTTGCTACACCAGCTTCTGCTGATGGAGCTATTTCAACAACAGAACAGTCTATTCTTAATGAATTGAATGCTGGTGTAACAATCGGCGGTAAAAAATTCAATTTTGATGCGGCTGAAACAAACGCAGCTGCAAATCACTTGAAACGTGTTGACTTAACACAAGCTCAAGCTGATGAGGCTGTAAAAAATATTCAAGCAGCACGTGGATTAGTTGAAAGTGTATCTGTTAATACATCAAGTGCTAATTCTCTTGCAAGTGCAATTAAATTATTGCCAGCTAACGTAATTTCTCAAGTACAAAATTACGCAGTTGCTGCTGGAAATGCTGTTGGCGTGAAAATTACTTTTGGTGGCGGAAGCTACTCAGCAGTAACAATCACAGATGCGAATGGCGCACCTGTTTACAAAACTGGAACTCCAGTGAAAAATACAGGTTCTAATTACGCATTAAGCGGTATTACTTTTGGCTCATTGATCGTAGCTGCAGCAGGTGCAGTATTCGTGAGCAGAAAGAACAAACTAGCATAATATGAAACAATTAAAAAGAGTAGGGGCATTTATTTACATGCCTCTTCTCTTTATGTTTTTTGGCTATCTCATTATTTACATAATTGGCGCACCTGTCATTAATTTTGCTACTTCAGCAGTCGAATTGATTTCACTGAATGATGCTCCGAATTTTGAGCAAAAAGGGACGAACCTTTTTGAACAAAGAAATGCAACAAAAGAGCAAACAACATCAGGAAAAGTAACCGATAAATCAGTAGATCAAACCACTGAGCAGACAGCGGACCTCGTTGATCAAGAGTCGAAAGCAGTTGCGAATGGAATCGAAGTGACTAAAACGGGCGATTTAGCTTCTTCAAGTATGGTCTATCCAGTAGGTGGAGATCAATTTGGGGAAGTAGTGATCGATAAAGTTGGAATTAATGAGCCATTATATTACGGAGATAGCGAAGAAATCTTGCGTTTAGGCGCAGGACAGTACATCGGCAGTATGATTCCAGGAGATCTTGGAGCGACGTTGATCGGCGGGCATAATCTGCCTTCTTTTGGGAAAATCTATTACTTAGAACCTGGTGATCAAGTCGAGGTCCATACTCATTATGGCGATTATACGTATCAAGTGACAGAAGTAAAGGTTGCGAATTATAAAGACTCAGCAATCAATACGAAGTTAGGCGACCGTTCAAAAAGATCACTGATTCTTTATACTTGTTATCCATTAGATGCGATTGGTTTAACACCAGAACGTGTTTTTGTTTCTGCAGACTATGTATCTGGACCAATCATTGATGAGAAGTCATAAAGGAGGAGAACCCGTCAGATGAAAAAAAGTGGTCATTTAATGAAAACTATCTCTCGCTATTTTATTGCTTTCTTATCTTCTGTATTTTTGTTTGCCTTTTTGATTTTATTGACCTTACGATTGACACTTTTTAGTGAAGGCTATATAGAAAAACAAGCAGTTAAAGCAGACTATTATTCAGAGTTGACTGAAGAAATCAATCGACAAATTGAAAATAGCGCTTTAGGAAGTAACATTCCAGAAGGTGTATTGCATCAATCAATCAGCAAAGAGTTAGTAAAAAAAGATGTAGATGCCTATTTTAACGCAATGTACAATACTGGGACAAAATATTCGATTTCTAATGAAAAAGAGATTCAAACAACTGTTTCAACGGCAATCAGTCATTATATGAATGAGAAGGGCATCCAGACAACACCAGAATCAGAGGCGGCTGTCACGGGACTTTCAGAGAATGCTGTGAAAATTTATAAAGGCTATGTTGAGCTGCCGTTTTTAGTTTCTTACGGACGTAAAGTGATGAATTATAAATCAACATTAGTTATTTTTATGGTTGTTTGTGGTGTTTTATGGGCTTTACTAAGCTTTTCTCTCTATTCTTCGTTAAGAGGGTATGTCCATCGTTTATTTAGATACTGGGCTTATGTTTGGGTTGGTAGTGGCTTGATGATGCTTGTAGTTCCAGCAATTATCCTAATTCAGGGTACTTTAACGAGGCTTGGTATTCAGTCTAAGGCCATGTATGATTTTATCCAAACTTACTTATCAAGCTTTTTATGGCTGTTTATCGTTGTAGGAGCTGTTTCGATTGTAGCAGGTATTGTCTTTGGCTTACTTAGTGAAGTGAAGAGAAAACAATTATTTAGTATTTAAACTTAGAACAATTAAAGAGCGGGACAAAACTAAAAACCAGTTTTATCCCGCTCTTTAAATTCGAATAAACGGCGAGAAAAAAATAGCTCTTTCGGAAATAAGCAGAAGCTAAACACTTTTGTCTCGGCCTCTTTCTTTTTTTCGTGTAACGTGATACCATAGAGGCTTGGGAGGGATGAAGATGTCGAAGAAAAATAAAGATATAGAAGTAAAAATAGAAGAAACTGAAAAAAAAATCAATGGTGAGTCAGTCACAGTTAGTATCTTAACGATCGGCAAGAAAGAAATCGGTCAAGTTCTTGCACAAGAAGCAAAAAAATTTGCGGTTGTGATCGATGGACGCAATGAAGCGACTGTGAAAACGCTTGATGAAGCAATCGAATACGTGATTCGCCAATGGAATTTAAACGACTAAAATAAATAACAACTTTTTTTCGAAAAAGGCTTGCATTTTTGTTAAAAGTTTTGTATTATAACTAAGTCAGGTTTTTTACTAAAACCTTTTGGAGGAATAGCGAAGTGGCTAAACGCGACGGACTGTAAATCCGTTCCTTAGGGTTCAGTGGTTCGAATCCACTTTCCTCCATTTTTAACCTTTGGGGTATAGCCAAGCGGTAAGGCAACAGGTTTTGATCCTGTCATGCGTTGGTTCGAATCCAGCTACCCCAGTTTTTTTTATGAGAACAACTCACTAAGAGTTGTTCTTTTTTTTGCTTGAAAAATCAGGGTGACTTCTGTTCTCTTTTTTCAAAATATGTGATAAAGTGGATAAAAAGCATGAGGAGTGAACCCGATGAATATTAAAGACAAAATAACTGAAACGGCAGAAAGAGTCTATGACTTAGCACGTGAAGGTAAATATGATGTAAAGGTCAATCTTTTTTCTAAAAAAGACAGCAAAGATAAAGCGACAGGTATCCAAGTTGTATCTACTCGAGATACGGCGCATACAAAAAAATGGCGTGCTAAAAACCGCTAAATCAATAATAGGCTAAAACAACAGCGATTATCTGTTGTTTTAGCCTATTTTCCTTTAATCTGGGTTATTTATCGATTTCTAGGCCCAGAACGGTCAGGTGACCATTTCCGACCAGTTTAATAACAAGTCTAGCCAGATGGTTTGGCGACATGTCTGTGTCACTTGTGATCCACCAATGTAGGGTGCCAATGAAGATAGAAGTCATGTATTCAATGATAAAATCAATCGGTACTTCAATATCATTCTCCGTAATTTTCAACTTAGAAAAGATATCCGCATATTTTTCATAAATGATATCTGCTAACTTCTTGCGTAACAACTCATTTGAACTTCCATCCATGATCGTCAAAAAGAAATTTTTGTTTTTTTGAATATTGATATAAATATGGGTTAGTAAAAATTCTATCTGTTTTACTTTGATGCGATTACTGACGATGATCTGCTCCGTATCAATAACAGAAGTGAAGGCATTGATTGCAAAATCAAAAATTTGTTCATAAAGGTCTTGTTTGTCTTTAAAGTGAGCATAAAAAGTCGCACGATTGATCATTGCTTCGTCGGCGATGTCTTGAATCGTTATACAGTCATATCCTTTTTCCTCAACTAAGTGAAAGAAAGCTTCAATAATCATTTTGTGTGTTCGTTTTACTCGGAGGTCAGTTTTCTTTGACATAAAAATTTCCTTTCGAAATAATCAACAGATTTTTAAAGTTTGTTGCTTATCTCACAAATTTGGGTATTTTGCTTGTTGCATTTAAATTAGAATCTTTCTAAAATATACATAAGTATTATATCAGACACCTTGTAGGATAATCAACAAAGTGTTGTGAAATAAAAGGATATGGATTATAAGGAGATCAAACGTATGACAATCAGAGCAGGAATAGACGTTGGTTCAACAACTGTGAAATTAGTAATTATTGACGAAAAAAATCATACACTATTCGCCAAATACGAGCGACACTACTCCGATGTAAAAGCAGCAACCGAAAAAGTATTGAATGAAGCGATGAATGAAATAGGTGAAGAAACGCCGATCACAATGACAATCACTGGGTCTGGTGGTATGGGACTAGCAGATGTTTTGACTATCTCTTTTGTTCAAGAAGTGATTGCCTGTACAAGAACAGTAGAAGAAATCATACCAGAAACGGATGTAGCGATTGAGCTAGGTGGTGAAGATGCCAAAATCACCTTTTTTGAAGGTGCCTTAGAGCAACGGATGAATGGTAGCTGTGCAGGAGGTACAGGTGCTTTTATCGATCAAATGGCAGTATTGTTGAAAACAGATGCAAATGGTGTCAATGAATTGGCTAAAAACTATCAAACAATCTATCCTATTGCCTCAAGGTGCGGTGTGTTTGCTAAGACTGATGTGCAGCCGTTGATCAATGAAGGGGCAGCGAAAGAAGATATCTCTGCCAGCATTTTTCAAGCAGTCGTCAATCAAACAATTGCGGGCCTTGCGGCTGGTCGCAAAATCAAAGGAAAGATCGCCTTTTTAGGCGGACCGCTGTTCTTTATGTCGGAACTTAGAAAACGATTCATTGAAACCTTGGATGTAAAACCAGAAGATGTGATTTTTCCAGAAAACCCTCAATTATTTGTGGCAATGGGTGCGGCGATTTATTCAGAAGGGGCTAATCCAACCACATTAGCTGAGTTGATCCACCGTTTAACCAAAGGCGATCAAGAACAATTAAAGCCGACCGATACGTTAGAACCATTATTTCAAGGTGAAGCAGAATTAGACGCGTTTAGAGCACGTCATAATCAAGCGAAAGCGCAAGAAAAAGCCTTGTCTGAACATCATGGTGTAGCATTTTTAGGAATCGATGCTGGCTCAACTACAACCAAAGTTACCCTGATCGATGAAGACGGTAATTTATTATTTTCATTTTACGGAAACAATCAAGGACAGCCGTTAGAGACCACAATGAGTGTTTTAAAAGACTTATACCAACATTTGCCGCAAGATGTTTTTATTGGGAAAGCAGCTGTTACAGGCTATGGAGAACATCTAATCAAAAATGCCTTAAAAGTTGATATCGGTGAAGTTGAAACGATGGCGCATTATAAAGCCGCTAATCATTTTCAGCCGGGTGTCGATTTTATCTTAGACATTGGTGGTCAAGATATGAAGGCGATGACGATCAAAGATGGTGTGTTGTCTTCGATTCAATTAAATGAAGCTTGTTCCTCTGGTTGCGGTTCTTTTATTGAAACGTTCGCTAAATCATTGAATTTTGATGTCAAAGACTTTGCCCTTGAAGCGCTCAGTTCCAAAGCGCCGGTGGATCTTGGGTCTCGTTGTACTGTATTTATGAACTCGAAAGTGAAACAAGTTCAAAAAGAGGGGGCATCAGTTGGCGATATTTCAGCAGGACTTTCTTATTCAGTAATCAAAAACGCCATTTACAAAGTAATCAAAGTCCGTCGTCCGGAAGAACTAGGAAAAAAAATCGTTTGCCAAGGTGGGACTTTTTATAATGAAGCCGTGTTGCGAGCCTTTGAAATGATCAGTGAACGAGAAGTGGTTCGCCCGTCTATCGCAGGTTTGATGGGTGCTTATGGTGCCGCATTGATTGCCTTAGAAAATTACGAATTAGGAGAAGAAACTACGATTCTTGGGCTAGAGGAGCTAGATACATTTACAGCTGATAAAGAATTTACTCACTGTGGTCTTTGTGAAAACAATTGTATGATGACGGTAACGATTTTTTCTGATGGGCGTCAATTTGTCACTGGGAATCGCTGTGAACGTGGTGCAAGGATCAAAGTCAAGAAAGAAGATCGCAAGGTTAATTTAGTTGATTATAAATACCGGAAACTATTTAAGTACCGCCCTTTAAAAGAAAAAGATGCGGTGCATGGCAGGATTGGGATCCCTCGTGTCTTGAATATGTATGAAAATTATCCGTTGTGGCATACCTTCTTTACAGATCTGGGCTTCCGAGTAGAATTATCGCCACGTTCAAATAAAGAATTGTATGAACAAGGTATGGAAACTATTCCAAGTGATACAGCGTGTTATCCAGCTAAAATTTCTCATGGTCATATTCAAGCCTTGATCGATTCTAAGGTACCAATGATTTTTTATCCTGGTGTCGTTTTTGAACGCCAAGAGTCAGCCGAAGCAGATAATCATTTTAACTGTCCAATCGTGCAAAGCTATCCTGATGTCATTCGGAACAATGTTGATGATATTCGTGACGGTAAAGTCGATTATCGTAATCCTTATATCAATCTAGCAAATGAAGCTTCTGTAGCAAAAGTGTTAAGTGAAACCTTTGCAGATCTTGGTATTTCAGCAGAGCAAGTGGCCCAAGCACTTCGTCATGGTTATGAAGAATTAGATGCTTTTAAAGATGATGTCCGTAATAAAGGAGAAGAAACCTTAGTAATGCTAAATCAAAAAGGCGAGAAGGGCATTGTTTTATCTGGGCGCCCGTATCATTTAGACCCTGAAATCAATCATGGAATCGCCGATGTGATCACGCAAGAAGGGTTCCATGTTTTAACGGAAGATTGTGTTTCTCATTTAAGTGATGTTGGAAATTTACGCGTGGTAAATCAGTGGGTGTATCATTCTCGTTTATATGCAGCAGCACGTGTTGTGGCAAAATCTAAAAATCTTGAACTAGTTCAATTGAATTCATTTGGCTGTGGCTTAGATGCCGTTACAACCGACCAAGTAGAGGAAATCATGGATCAATATGGCAAAATCTATACGGTCTTAAAAATCGATGAAGGGTCTAATTTAGGGGCTATCAGGATTCGGTTACGTTCTTTGAAAGCGGCAGTTGGCGAACGGGAAAAAATGCATTTTGAACCAAAAATGCAGCACGAAGAGCCAGAAAAAATCATCTTTACCAAGGAAATGAAAAAGACCCATACCTTGTTACTACCAATGCTTAGCCCAATCCATCAATCTGGGTTAGTCGATGTTGCATTAAAAGCATCTGGTTATAATGTGGTTTGTTTACCAGCAGATGATCGGGAAGCGGTCAATGTCGGTCTGAAATACGTCAATAACGATGCCTGTTATCCAGCAATTATTTCGATCGGTCAACTGGTTGAAGCGCTGGAAAGCGGTGAGTATGATCTCGATCATGTCAGTGTGATGATGACGCAAACAGGTGGTGGTTGTCGAGCAACGAACTATATTCCGCTCCTTAGAAAAGCCTTGAACGATGCTGGTTTCCCGCAAGTGCCTGTTGTTTCTGTCTCGATGGGGAACAAAGGGGTCGAATCTAATCCAGGGTTTAAATTTACCTTGCCAATGTTGAAACGTGTCGCAGTCGCATTTTTATACGGGGATTTATTTGAACGGGTCGTTTACCGCACACGCCCTTATGAAACCGAAGTCGGGATGATCGATGCGCTCCATGATAAATGGCTAAAACAAATCGAAAAAAATGTCCGCAACGGTTCACTGACGTTATTCAATCGTAATATGAAAAAAATTATTAAAGAGTTTGATGAAGTGCCCTTGAATGAAATCAAGAAACCCAAAGTCGGTATCGTGGGTGAAATCTTAGTAAAATACTCACCGACTGCTAATAACGATATTGTCCGTTTATTAGAAGCAGAAGGGGCAGAAGCTGTCGTACCAGACATCGTTGGCTTTATGAATTACTCTTTATATAATCAAATTTGGAAATACGATAATATGGGCATGTCTAAACAAAGTAAAAACTTAGCTCAATTTGCAATCCGAATTATCGAATATGTTGAAAAACCGATGGATAAAGCCTTAAGAAGTTCCAAGCGATTTGAAGGATTGAGTTCTATCCACGAATTAGCTGAGGATGCCGGAAAGATCCTTTCAATTGGAAATCATACTGGTGAAGGCTGGTTCCTGACTGGTGAAATGATTGAACTATTAAAGTCAGATGTCAATAATATTGTCTGTATGCAGCCGTTCGGTTGTCTACCAAACCATGTTGTCGGTAAAGGTGTGACAAAGGAGTTACGTCGTCAATACCCTAAGGCGAATATTGCACCGATTGATTATGATCCTGGGGTATCATTAGTGAATCAATTAAATCGAATCCGTTTGATGATGGCGACAGCCAATAAAATGATGAATGAAGAAAACGTTCGTTCATAAAAGAATAGAGGGTGTGAAACAAAAGTACTTTTTACTTTTGTCCCACACCCTCTATTTTTTCTACGATTAGTCAATCTGAAAAGATAATTCAATCGAAACTTTTTCTTTCTTTTTGTGTGCAATTCGGTATACAATAGACTTAATGACTAAAAAAATTTCTCGTTTGAAGCATACCAAATTTTGACGTAAAGGCTTTCCTTCACTGAATTTTAGACTTTGTGGTTGTTTATGAGGTATATACCAGTTATAATGAAAGAGAATAAAAAGGAGGAAATAAGATGGTTTCGAGTTTACCAGTTTATATTCAAATCCACGATAAAATTAAAGATGATATTGAGCATGGTGTTTGGAAGATTGGAGACCGCCTTCCATCCGAACGTGAGTTGGCAATCCAGTTCAGTGTAAGTCGAATGACGTTGAGACAAGCGATTCAAACACTTGCTGACGAGGGGATTTTAGAACGTAAGATTGGCTCAGGAACTTACGTTGCCCGTAAAAAAGTCCAAGAAAAAATGACAGGTACCACCAGTTTTACGGATATCATGCTTTCACAAAATCGAGTACCTTCTAGTCGTACAATTTCTTATTATGTAGCGAAACCAAGTTCTAGCGAGATGGAAAAGTTGAACCTAAAAGAAAACGAGCAAATCGTTCGAATGGAGCGTGTTCGTTTTGCTGATGACCTGCCCATCTGCTTTGAAGTTGCTAGTGTACCGTATTCTTTAGTAGATCAATATAGTAAAGCCGAAATCACAAATTCTTTTTATAAAACGTTAGAAGAAAAAGGCGGCAATAAAATCGGTCACGCCAATCAAACAATCTCAGCAATGTTGGCATCGGAACAGATTGCTGATTATTTAAAAATCAAACGAGGAGATGCGATTCTTCGTTTACGTCAAATTTCTTATTTTGAAAATGGCACGCCGTTTGAGTATGTCAGAACCCAGTACGTAGGAAATCGCTTTGAATTTTACTTAGAAAAATAAACTAAAAAAAGAAAATGAACGCGTTAAACATACTCAGATCGAAGAGTTGTCAGCATTCATTTTCTTTTTTATTTAGTTAAATCTATTTTTTCATTAACCCAATAAATCAAGATACCGCCAACGGACATAGATAATACTTCACTAATTCCAACGGTTAGCCATGTATAGAAAAAGGGTAATTGATAAAAGTAAGTCAATTGTCCAGCTACTGTAAACATTGATAGTGAACAAATCATTGCAGTTAGAATCATTTTTTTGACGGGGCTTTTTAGCTGCTTGGTGGCATAATAAGATAAACATAAAACGACGAATGTCGATAAACTACCTATTATAACATCTACTAAACCCAATGGTGAAGCAAAGTTTGAAATAGCTACACCCAATGTAACGGCGCCAATATAACGCTTGTTAAAAATCGGTAAGTAATTGAACAACTCAGAAAGCCTAAGTTGAACAGCACCAAAACTAAAGGATGCTAAAAAAATAGTAACAACAACATACAGTGCTGTAATCAGCGCCATTTTTGTCAGGGACATGACAGACCAAGCTTTAGTCTGCGAATTTGGATTATTCATTTGGATTCTCCTTTGTAAAACAGTTTCTCTGTTTTAGTGATAACTATGACCAAAGGACGTGACAGAAAGAATGCTGCCAACTGAAGTGTCATAGTGTGAAAGCTAGCTCGTAAAGCTAGACAGTGTGAATGGCTTCACTGGATGTTATGTTATCGGAGATTGTGCTATTTGTAAAGTAAGGTGTGAAATATAAATGTTATTATTTTTCTAACCAACCACCATCGATTGTCATGACAGTTCCGTGAATATAGTCTGCCTGTTGACTTGCCAAAAATAATGTTAGCGAAGCAACTTCAGCAGGTTTAGCCCAGCGTCCAGCAGGGGTTTCATTAGCGACCCATTCGGCCATTTTACCATCTCCAGCAAAATCAGCCGCATTCATGGGTGTCTGGATCGCTCCAGGAGCAATTGCATTCGCACGGATTCCTTGTCTGATATAATCATGATCCAACTGCTTTGTATAGCCAATGATCGCATGTTTTGAGGCAGTATAAGCCGCGCCACCACCGCCAGCTACCATGCCAGCAATCGAAGCCATGTTGATGATCACACCATGCTTTTGCATCAAAAGTTGTGGTAAAATTTGATTAGTGAGTAAAAAGGTTCCTTTTAAATTTACAGCTAAAACACGATCCCACAAGGCTTCTGTTGTTTTCAATGTAGGGGTGTAGTCATCTAGAATGCCCGCAGTGTTTAATAAAATATGAATACTGCCAAATGTGTCATTTACGCTTTCCACAGCAGCAACAATATCGTTGGGTTTGGTTACATCACCGATAAAAGCGACAAACTTTCCAGGATAATTTGTTGCTTGCTCAGACGTATTACGCAAGCCAATTTGATCAACATCCATACCAAACACATTTGCACCTTGTTCTACGAAAGCGATCGCTTGAGCTTGACCGATCCCGGAAGCCGCTCCTGTTACAAAAATTGTTTTACCTTGGTATTCATCGAAATGCATACTTGTACCTCTTTTCATAGTAATCAAAGAAAAGCTAGAGCGACTTATTTTAAGTGTTCTAGCTTTTTAGCAAAATTTTAGTCGGCGTGGACGATTTTCCAGTCTTCAGCCAAAACATCACAAGGTGTTGGAGAGAACATGCTGTATCCTTCGTCAGATGTTTTAATTAAAAAATAGGGAGTGACTTGGAGGAACGTGCCATCTGAGGTACCGATCTCGTCTCTAAGCTCAATATACAATTCAAAACCACCCCAGCCCTCTCTGACCGCTTTTGCTCCTTTTTTAATATGTGGCAATATTTCTTCAAATGTCATTTACTTGCTCCTTTTTTATGATTGGCAGTTCATGATAAGAACACTCGCCTGTTTCAAACGTTACTTGTCCATTCACTAATTCGACGATTTCTGTCATAAATTCCTCAGATTTAGGTTCATCCACAAGACAGATAACATCAACATGTTCGCCGTAAACCGTGTCTTTTAGAGTATACGGGTTGTGTTCCATAAAATTTTGAACACTGCCTAAATTTGGATAACTGATCGTTAAACGGATCTCCTGTTGTAATTTTCCTTCGACTAAGCCAACAGCGCTCAATGCATGAGATACGGACTGACTATAAGCTCGAATCAAACCACCTGCGCCTAATTTCGTTCCACCAAAATAGCGGGTAACAACGGCTGCGACATTGATCAATTCTTGTTTTTTCAGTACTTCTAACATAGGAATACCAGCAGTTCCGCTAGGTTCACCATCATCACTACTACGTTGGATATCACTTTTTTCACCAATCACAAAAGCACTACAATTGTGATTGGCTTTCCAATGTTCCTTTTTCTTTTGAGCAATAAATTCCTTGGCTTCCTCTTCTGAATAAACTCGTTTGAGAGAGCAGATAAAACGAGATTTTTTGATCTCAATTTCACTTTCTCCATCAGAGCGAATGGTAAAATAACTTTCAAGCATTTGCTCAGTCCTTTACTACATAATGCCTTAAGTATAAAAAAAATAAAGGCGATAAGCAACTGTTCTCTCTAAAATACCTGAGAGAGCTTCATTTGCTTCTTAAAAATTTTATGAGATAATAATAAAAGGAATACTGTTTTTTTGGCAGAAATTATTTTTTTCAACTAAAGGAGTGAATGATTTGGCAAAAGAGCGTCAAAAGAAATATGATAGCGTTACTCATTATTTAACAACTAATGGTGGATCACAAGTAACTCTAACGTTTACTCAGTTTGACGAGTTGCTTTTTCCTCATTCAGGACTTCCTAAGACAGCACGAACTGATATTGATTGGTGGGCCAATGATCATAAGCACCCTGAAAAAGGAGCTTACGGCTGGCTTAACGCAGGATATCAAGTGGTACAAGTCAATCTTGAAAAAGAATATGTGGTCTTTAATAAATTACTAAAATCAAATTGGTTATTTTAAACGAAAAAATAGCGAGAACCCAAAATCGGGAAGCGTTGACAAATATTTGGTTTATACGATATCATGAAGAATAGAAGACAAAGATCAGCTAGGTTATCATTAGAAAAAGGAGATGGATAGAATGGCTAAAAAAACAATTATGCTTGTATGTTCTGCAGGGATGAGCACAAGTTTGTTAGTAACAAAAATGCAAAAAGCTGCCGATGCACAAGGGCTGGATGCGGATATCTTTGCAGTTTCGGCTTCTGATGCGGATAACAATTTAGAAAGTAAGCCTGTAGATGTCTTATTATTAGGTCCACAAGTACGTTTTATGAAGGGTGACTTTGAGAAACGTTTAGAACCAAAAGGAATTCCTTTAGAAGTAATCAACATGGCAGATTATGGTATGATGAATGGGGAAAAGGTTTTACAACAAGCGTTGAGACTAATTGGAGACAATCAATAAAAAATCGGCGGTTGCTTTAATAGCAAGTTTATTTTAAGTGAGCAAAACAAAACGTGTCGCGTTTTGTTTTGCTCTTTTTTTTATTTTCTACACTGAGAGCTTCCCTTCAAAAAAAACAAAGCAAGAAATGCGTAGCTTAATAGTGGAGGGGATAAAAAATGCAAGAATTATGGGGAAGAAAAGTCTTGATAAAAGAAATCAAGCATAGCGAACAAATTGACACAGCGAGTCTGACCTTACCGACGATGAAAGAACTAGCGGAAAATAAAATTCAATGTTTACGTTGTGGTCAGATTCAATTGAAATTTACCGTACAGTTAGTGAACCAGTGCTACTATTGTCCAGAATGCATCCAATTAGGTAGAGTAGATACTGGTCAGCAATTTTACCATTTACCAGAGCCTGATTTAGGAAAAAGAAAGGTTTCTTTTGCTTGGGAAGGTCAATTAACTATAGGACAACAGCAAGTTTCAGATGAATTAGTTGCTTCTGTAAAAAAAGCTGAATCTCGCATGATTTGGGCGGTTACAGGTGCTGGGAAAACGGAAATGTTGTTTAAAAGCATCCATTATTCTTTAGAATGTGGTTATCGAGTTGGAGTAGCTTCGCCTAGAGTGGACGTTTGTTTAGAGCTTTTCCCAAGAATACAAGCTGTTTTTCCAGATGAAGGGGCCCTGCTGCTTCATGGAAAGATGGAAGAGAGCTACCGTTATACTAAATTGCTGATATGTACAACACATCAATTACTGCGCTTTTATCAGGCTTTTGACGTATTGATCATTGATGAAGTAGATGCCTTTCCGTTTGTTGATAATCCACTACTACAATATGGAGTAAAGCAAGCAGTCAAGCCAAAAAGTTCACTGATCTATCTCACGGCAACTCCGACCGAAGCGTTAACTAAAAAAACAAATCAAAATGAATTAAAGACAAGTATTTTACCCGCTCGTTATCATAGAAGAGTGTTACCTGTTCCAAAAATGAAATGGTGTTATCGTTGGCACGAAAAAATCAAGCAAGGCGTCAGCCCTAAATCTTTTGAGAATACGATTCGTATGCTGATAAGTAAAAATGATGTCTTGATTTTTTGTCCCACTATTACATTGATGAATCAACTAGAAAAAGCTGTGGAAAAGAGTTTTCCAGAAACGCCACTCGCTTCTGTTCATTCGCAAGATTCACAACGGCTAGAAAAAGTTCTAAAGATGAGAAATAAGGAATATCGTATTCTGATGACGTCGACTATCTTAGAACGTGGTGTGACATTTGACGGTGTTTCTGTGATTGTTTTAGGTGCCAATCATACTGTTTTTGCAACATCTGCTCTGGTTCAGATTGCGGGTAGAGTTGATCGGAGAAAAGAATATACTGCAGGAGAAGTCTGGTTTTTACATGATGGCTGCACAAAAGCTATGAAAGAAGCAGTCAAGCAGATCAAAAAAATGAATACGCTAGGATTAGAGCGAGGCTTGATCGATGAAGTGTAATTACTGCAGTCAAGTGATCAATAGAAATCTAACGCTCGCCGAAATATTCTTACCTAAGAAAATTGTATCGGAGCAATTATGTTCTCGGTGTACCCAAAAATTTCAGTTACTGGAGTCAAAAGGGAACTGTCAAGGATGCCAGCGTCAAACCCAAAATACGTATTGTAGTGATTGCTTAAAATGGCAACAACTTTACCCACAGTATGATTTTCATCATGAAGCACTTTTTTCATATAATCAAGCGATGCAAGAATGGTTTGAAGAATATAAATTTAAAGGCAATTATAGACTTAGGTATAGTTTTGTTGCGCTGTTACAAACTTACTTTAGACAAAAGAAAAATTGGATAGTCATACCAATGCCAATTTCCAAAGAGCGTATGGCTGTCCGTGGATTCAATCAAGTTGAAGGGTTACTTGAGGCAGCAGGAATCGCCTATCAGCCATATTTGGTCCGTTTTGCCGATGGTCTTTCTCAAGTGACGAAAACTAGAAGTGAACGACTCCAGTTAGTTCAACCTTTTGAGCTGACCAAAGAAGGGCAAAAAGCAGTCTCAAATAAAAGTGTTCTTTTGGTCGATGATATCTATACAACGGGGCGGACGATTTTTCATGGAGCACAAGTTATTTTAGAAAATCACCCGGCTAAACTGTATACGTTTTCTCTTGCGAGATAGCAGAATAAATAAAATGAAAAATCGTCCGCAATTTTGTTGGCAAAAGTACTATAATTCGTTATAATAGAATTAAGAAGAAGGATAACAGAGTGGTCCTTTTATTCCTTCTTTAGTGGCAGATGAAAGGGGTAATCGTTATGTTTAGATATAATGTGCGTGGAGAAAACATCGAAGTTACTGAAGCAATCCGAGACTATGTAGAGAAAAAAGTTGGTAAACTAGAACGTTATTTCAGTGATTCACCAGAAGCAACCGTTCATGTAAACTTAAAAGTCTACACTGAAAAAACAGCAAAAGTCGAGGTTACTATTCCTCTACCTTATTTAGTATTACGTGCTGAAGAAACATCACCTGATTTATATGCAAGTGTTGATTTAGTTGTAGATAAATTAGAACGACAAATTCGTAAATTCAAAACAAAAATCAACCGTAAATCTCGTGAAACAGGGATGAATACTGCTAAAGCAGCTATTTTCTTAAATGGTGAAGAAACACCAGATGAAACGCCAGAATTAGACATTGTTCGTACAAAACGTCTTTCACTAAAACCAATGGACAGTGAAGAAGCTGTTTTACAAATGAACATGTTAGGACATAACTTCTTTATCTTTGAAGATTCAGAAACAAATGGAACAAGCATTGTTTACCGCCGTAAAGATGGTAAATATGGTTTGATTGAAACAGACTAAACAAAAATAGGAACGTAAATTTACTTGATTTGGCTTTAAACTATCTGATTCATTAGAAGATAGAGCGTTTTGAAGAATAGGAAGATCAAGTGGATTTTACTTCCAGATATTCGATATTTAAGAGACTGTAGCAAGACGGCACACGTTTTGCCGCAGTCTTTTTTCTTTGTTTTACGTGCGTATACATAAAAAATAATATAATATATTGTTAATATTAAGAGAAGTTATTTCCTTTCTTGGCAACTAATGATAAAATAGAAAGGATGATTGTGCATTTAGTGCAAAAAATAAATAGAGTTTATTGAAAGGAACACTTAAAAACATGGCTAATTTTTTAAAAAAGATGATTGAAAATGATAAAAAGGAACTAAAACGCTTGGACGGTATTGCCAACCAAGTAGAAACTCATGCTTCAGCAATTGCTGCATTAAGCGATGAAGAATTAAAAGCAAAAACAGACGAATTCAAATCGCGTTATCAAAAAGGGGAAACACTAGATCAATTATTGCCAGAAGCATTTGCGGTCGTTCGTGAAGCAGCTAAACGTGTTCTAGGTTTATATCCGTACCATGTTCAATTAATGGGTGGTATTGTCTTGCATGATGGGAATATCCCTGAAATGAGAACAGGGGAAGGGAAAACCTTGACTGCCACAATGCCGGTTTACTTGAACGCATTGACAGGTGAAGGAGTTCATGTTGTAACCGTCAATGAGTATTTAGCAACTCGTGACTCAGATGAGATGGGTGAGTTGTACAATTTCTTAGGTCTGACAGTGGGTCTAAATATCAACTCAAAAACATCAGAAGAAAAACGCGATGCTTATAACTGTGATATTACTTATAGTACAAATAACGAACTAGGCTTTGATTATTTACGTGATAACATGGTTGTTTACCGCAATCAAATGGTACAACGTCCGTTAAATTATGCTATCGTAGATGAGGTCGATTCAATCCTGATCGATGAAGCACGGACACCCTTGATCATTTCTGGTCAAGCTGAAAAATCAACAGCTCTTTATACGCGTACAGATAATTTTGTGAAACGATTAAAAGAAGAAGAAGATTATAAAATCGATGTTCAGTCTAAAACAATTAGTTTAACTGAAGCTGGTATTGAAAAAGCAGAAGAAAATTTTGGTTTAGAAAACCTGTATGATATCGAAAATACAGCGTTAACGCATCATATGGACCAAGCGTTACGTGCAAACTTTATCATGTTACGTGACATTGATTACGTGGTTCAAGAAGGCAAAGTTCTGATTGTTGACCAATTTACAGGTCGTATTATGGACGGTCGTCGTTATTCAGATGGTTTACACCAAGCAATCGAAGCTAAAGAAGGCGTAGAGATTGAAGACGAAACAAAAACTATGGCGACAATCACATTCCAAAACTATTTCCGTATGTATAAGAAACTAGCTGGGATGACTGGTACCGCCAAAACGGAAGAAGAAGAATTCCGTGAAATCTATAATATTCAAGTGTTCCAAATCCCAACAAACCGTCCAATCATTCGTGATGACCGTGCAGATTTACTTTACCCAACATTACAAAGTAAATTTAAAGCGGTAGTTCAAGATATCAAAGAACGTTACCATAATGGACAACCTGTCTTAGTTGGTACGGTTGCTGTTGAAACTTCTGAGTTATTATCAGAATTATTGAATCAAGAAAAAGTACCGCACGAAGTATTGAATGCGAAAAATCACTTTAAAGAAGCGGAAATCATCATGAATGCTGGTCAAAAAGGAGCGGTTACGATTGCTACCAATATGGCTGGTCGTGGTACCGATATTAAATTAGGCCTTGGCGTGATCGAACTTGGTGGTTTAGCCGTGATTGGTACTGAGCGTCATGAGTCTCGCCGTATTGATAATCAATTACGTGGACGTGCAGGTCGTCAAGGAGATCCTGGGGTTTCTCAATTCTATCTATCACTTGAAGATGACTTGATGAAGCGTTTTGGTTCAGAGCGTATCAAAGCGTTCTTAGATCGTATGAATATTGAAGAATCAGATGCAGTAATCCAAAGTAAAATGTTAAGCAAACAAGTGGAATCTGCTCAAAAACGTGTTGAAGGTAATAACTATGATACAC
Source organism: Enterococcus sp. 7E2_DIV0204 (assembly GCF_002140855.1). Taxonomy (NCBI): domain Bacteria; kingdom Bacillati; phylum Bacillota; class Bacilli; order Lactobacillales; family Enterococcaceae; genus Enterococcus; species Enterococcus sp. 7E2_DIV0204. The sequence goes on along the minus strand of NZ_NGKY01000001.1, from coordinate 159,989 downwards.
GTAAAAATGTCTTGCAGTACGATGATGTCATGCGTGAACAGCGTGAAGTAATTTACGCTCAACGTCAAGAAGTTATCATGGAAGATAAAGAGTTGACTGAAACATTATTAAATATGGTAAAACGTACGATTACTCGTGTTGTTGATAGCCATACACAATTAGAAAAAGAAAACTGGAACCTTGACGGCATCGTAGATTTTGCTGCATCAACCTTAGTTCATGAAGATTCTATTGCAAAATCAGATATCGAAGGTAAGACACCAGAAGAAATCAAAGAATATTTAGTTAAACGTGCTCAAGAAGTCTATGACATCAAAGTAGAACAACTAAACGGACCAGAACAAATCTTGGAATTCCAAAAAGTTGTTATCCTACGCGTTGTCGATACAAAATGGACAGATCATATCGATGCAATGGATCAATTACGTCAATCAGTTGGCTTACGAGCTTACGGACAAAATAATCCATTAGTCGAATATCAAACAGAAGGCTACAATATGTTTGAAGAAATGATTGGAGCCATCGAATTTGAAGTGACACGCTTATTCATGAAATCAGAAATTCGTCAAAATGTTCAACGTGAACAAGTGGCACAAGGTGAAGCAGTTCATCAATCCGATGAAGAAGAGCCTCAAAGCAATACAAGTGCTAAAAAGAAACCAATCCACGTTGATGAAAAAATTGGCCGTAACGACCCTTGTCCATGTGGCAGTGGGAAGAAATACAAAAATTGTCACGGTAAAGGATTGTAACAATTAACGAAGGTGAGGCATTCGCCTCGCCTTCGTTTGTGTGATAAAGTATTGAAAATGGAAGGAAGAAAATATCATGGAAAATGCTGAAATCCGAACTCTTTTAGATGAAATGAATCAGTCAATTACAAGCTTTAGGGGGTCTCTTTGACTTAGATCAGCTAGAAGAAGACATTGCAGAAGCAGAAAACAGAATGGCCGAGCCGGGTTTTTGGGATGATTCAGTGACGGCTCAACAATTGATCAATGAAACCAATTCGTATAAAGAAAAATATCAGCAATTCCATCAGTTTGCGGATGAATTGGAAGAATTAGAAATCATGAGTGAGATGCAGCAAGAAGAATATGACGCTGAAACTCAAATAGAACTGGAAGAACGCTTGTTAGCACTGAAAGAAAAGTTAAGCATTTATGAGCTATCGTTATTGTTAAACGAGCCTTATGACAAAAATAATGTTATCATGGAACTGCATCCTGGAGCTGGCGGAACAGAGTCACAAGATTGGGGCAGCATGTTGCTTCGAATGTACACTCGCTGGGCTGAAAGTCATGGATTTCAAGTTGAAACATTGGATTACCAATCTGGAGACGAAGCAGGCATTAAAAGTGTTACGCTCTTAATTAAAGGATACAATGCTTATGGCTATTTAAAGTCTGAAAAAGGAGTTCATCGTTTAGTCCGAATCTCACCGTTTGATTCAGCTAAACGTCGTCATACTTCTTTTTGTTCCGTTGATATCATGCCTGAATTAGATGAGAATGTTGAGATCGATATCAATACCGATGATTTAAAAGTAGATACGTATCGTGCTAGCGGAGCTGGTGGACAACATATCAATAAAACTGAATCAGCAGTCCGAATCACTCATATCCCAACAGGAACAGTAGTTGCAAGCCAAGCGCAACGTTCGCAACTAAAAAACCGTGAACAAGCAATGGGGATGTTGAAAGCAAAACTTTATCAATTAGAAATGGATAAAAAAGCACAAGAAGCAGCTTCACTACGTGGTGAACAACTGGAAATCGGCTGGGGTTCACAAATTCGTTCTTATGTTTTCCATCCGTACTCAATGGTTAAAGATCATCGGACGAATTACGAAACGGGAAATGTGCAGGCGGTAATGGATGGAGAGTTGGATGGTTTTATCGATGCATACTTAAAGCAGAAATTAAATTGATCAATTCACAGAAATGAAACAAAATTGTAAACTGTTGAAAGAGCCTTGAAACAAAGTCATGTTATAATGATTGATAGTCTAGAAAACAGAGATGGAGAGAATACGCCATGATTGAAATGAAAGATGTAATGAAGAAATATTCGAATGGTACAACGGCTATCCGAAATATTTCAGTAGAAATAAAACAAGGTGAATTCGTTTATGTTGTTGGCCCTTCTGGTGCCGGAAAATCAACGTTCATCAAACTAATGTACCGTGAAGAAAAAGCAACAAAAGGACGTTTGAAGGTTGCCAGTCATGATTTGATGAAAATAAAAAATTCGGAAGTCCCTTACCTTAGAAGAGAAATTGGTATCGTCTTTCAAGATTACAAATTATTGACGAAAAAAACCGTCTATGAAAACGTTGCGTATGCTATGCAGGTTGTTGGACGTAAGCCAAGAGATATCAAGAAACGAGTGATGGAAGTTCTTGATTTAGTTGGTTTAAAACATAAAGTCAGAGTCTTTCCAAGTGAATTATCTGGTGGGGAACAACAACGTGTTTCAATTGCTCGTGCAATTGTAAATACACCGAAAGTTCTAATTGCCGATGAACCAACAGGAAACCTTGATCCAGAAAACTCATGGGAAATCATGAAATTGTTGGACCGGATCAATGCTCAAGGAACAACTGTTGTAATGGCAACACATAACAGTACGATTGTAAACACGATCCGTCATCGCGTAATCGCCATTGAAAATGGCCGAATTATTCGAGACCAAGCGGAAGGAGACTATGGCTACGATGATTAGAACGTTCTTTTCTCACGTCCTAGAAAGTATCAAAAGTTTAAAACGTAATGGGTGGATGACGATTGCTTCTGCCAGTGCCGTTACGATTACTTTAGTCCTTGTTGGGATTTTTATGGCAGTAATTTTCAATGCTACAAAATTAGCAAAAGATATCGAAGAAAACGTAACTGTTTCTGTATTCGTTGATATTGGTACAACACCAGACGAAATGCAAAAACTAGAAAAAGAATTGAATAAGATCGATAATGTTGAGACTATTTCTTATTCAAACAAAGATAAACAATTGGAGAAAATCCAAAAACAAATGGGTGAAGCGTGGAACCTCTTTGAAGGCGACAGCAATCCATTGTATGACGTTTATTATGTAAGTGCAAAAGAACCTTCAGATACAAAGAAAATCTCAGAAAAAGCGGCAAAACTACCGAATGTCTTTAAAGCGGATTACGGCGGCGTTTCTTCAGATAAGATTTTTAGTATTGCAGGAAAAGTTAGAACTTGGGGATTAGGTGCTGCAATTTTATTATTATTTGTAGCAGTATTCTTAATTTCTAATACGATTCGTATCACGATTCTCTCACGCCAAAGAGAAATTCAAATCATGCGTTTAGTTGGTGCTAAAAACGGCTATATTCGTTGGCCTTTCTTTATTGAAGGAGCTTGGATTGGCTTGATTGGAGCGATTATTCCAATCTTAGTCTTAACATTTGGGTATCAACAGTTCTATACCTTGTTTAACCCGCAATTGTTGAGTTCAAATTACTCATTACTAAAACCTGAGTCATTTGTTTGGCAAATAGATATTTTGATGATCGTGATTGGAATGACAATTGGGTCTTTAGGGTCAATCATTTCAATGCGTCGTTTCTTAAAAATTTAAAACTCGAAAGCAGACAATTTTGTCTGCTTTTTCTTTACTTATTTTCTTAAGTTGGTTATGCTTTACTAGGGATATATGTAAAAGTGATTGGGGTGGATACATGAAATTTTTATATGATAATTTATTTGTTATTATTTTTATTGCGAACATGCTATTATCGTTAGTCATTGTTTTTAGGGAAAGGAAACAAACAGCACAAACCTGGTCATGGTTGCTTGTACTAATGTTTATTCCAGTCTTAGGCTTTATCCTTTATATTTTCTTAGGACGTGGAATTTCAAAAGATAAGATTTTTGATATGAAGATGCAAGCGAAAATTGGGATGAATGCTGAAATAGAATCGGAGAAACAAGCGTTATTAAGAGGCTTATTTCCACATCCACCAACAGGAGAAGTTGACTCAAAGCAATTGATTTATATGCTGACTTTATTTGAAAGTTCCTTATACACAACCAATAATGAGGTTCGTTTATATACAGATGGAAGAGAAAAATTTGATGGACTGATCGAAGATATCCGTCAAGCAACGGATCATGTGCATATGGAATACTACATTTACCGTGGTGATACACTAGGCAAAGAGATTAGACAGGAATTAATTGATGCAGTAAAACGAGGCGTAAAAGTCCGATTGCTTTTAGATGCTTGGGGTTCAACACAAGTCAATATGAAATTTTTTGAAGAACTAAAAAAGCTTGGCGGAGAAATTGCCTTTTTCTTTCCATTGTTTGTGCCGTATCTAAATCCTAGAATCAACTATCGCAATCATCGGAAAATCGTCGTAATTGATGGTAAAATCGGCTATACTGGCGGATTTAATGTCGGAAATGAGTATTTAGGTGAGGTTGAAAAATTTGGTTATTGGCGAGACAATCATTTACGGATTCATGGAGAAGCTGTTTACAGTTTACAAAATCGTTTTTTGATGGATTGGAATTCACAACATAGACAAGAGTTAAGCTATGATGATGCCTATTTTCCACCAATTTATTCTGATGGAAAAAAAGCAGTTCAAGTGGTAACTAGCGGACCCGATTCAGAACATGAGCAGATCAAAATGACTTACCTTAAGATGATTTCAATCGCTAAAAAGGAAATTCTGATTCAAACGCCCTATTATATACCAGATGCATCGATCCATGAAGCATTAAAATTAGCCCTGTTATCTGGTGTTAAAGTCCGTATACAAATACCAAACAAACCAGATCATATGTTAGTTTATTGGGCAACCTATTCATTTTCAGCTGAATTACTAGAATATGGAGCAATTATTGAAACCTATGAGCAAGGATTTATTCACGCTAAAACGATGATTATTGATGGTGGGATTGTGTCAGTTGGCTCAGCTAATATTGATGTTCGTTCATTCCGCTTAGATTTTGAAGTGAATACGATTATTTATGATCAAGAATTTTCAAAAGAAGTTAGGGACGCTTTCTGGGAAGATTCTAAAGTATCGAAGCTCTTAACAGAAGAAATATACCGTAATCGTGGCTTAATTATTAAACTAAAAGAAGGACTGGCTCGTCTAATTTCACCATTATTATGATGCGTTTGGAAAGCGGCTGAGACAGAAACGATTAAATGGATTTAAGGTGTGAGACAAAAGTGATTTTTACTTTTATCCACATCTTTTTTTGTTTTTCAGAATAAGTATTTATGTTATTTTATTCTAAAAAAATGCTGAGTTCAACAACTTATAATTTTCAACTGAAACAGTTAATGTTAAAATGAATTGATTGAATTGAGTTTGGAGGATTAACAGATAAATGAAAAAGAAAATGCTATTATTTTTTAGTCTAATTGGAATATTAACATTGTCAGGTTGTACGAAGTGGATTGATCGAGGTGAATCGATCACAGCAGTTGGCTCGTCAGCCTTACAACCTTTAGTTGAAACAGCTGCAGAAGAATTTCAAAATCAAAACCCAGGACGATTTGTAAACGTCCAAGGTGGCGGTAGCGGTACGGGGTTAAGTCAGGTTCAATCTGGAGCCGTGGATATTGGAAATTCAGATTTATTTGCAGAAGAGAAAAAAGGAATTGACGCTGCTAAACTGACTGATCACAAAGTAGCCGTGGTTGGAATTACACCGATTGTTAACAAAAATATTGGAGTATCGGATATTTCATTAGAAAATCTTAGAAAAATCTTTTTAGGTGAAATCAACAACTGGAAAGAAGTTGGCGGGAAAGATATTCCTATTGTTATGCTGAACCGGGCTGCGGGTAGTGGTACTCGTGCAACGTTTGAAAGATGGGTCTTGGACGGAAAAACTGCGATCCAAGCTCAAGAACAAGATTCTAGTGGGATGGTTCGCTCGATTGTTGCAGATACACCGGGAGCAATCAGCTATACAGCTTTTTCTTATGTGAACGATGAAGTCAACACTTTAAGTATTGATGGTGTAAAACCAACGGATGAGAATGTAATCACTAATAAGTGGACGATTTGGTCTTATGAACATATGTATACATTAGGTAGACCAAAACAATTAACAGAAGAGTTTCTCGCGTTTATGTTATCAGATGATGTACAAGAAAAAATCATTGGACAATTAGGCTATATTCCAGTTTCAAAAATGAAAGTAGAGCGTGATTGGCAAGGAAATCTTATCAACTAATCACCTTTACACAAAATTTACAAACTTAACATAAGATTTACATGTTATTAAACGCAAATTTATGTAGGAAAGTTACACTGGATTTATTGTGATAGGAGTTGCATTCATGGGAACTTATCTAGCTTCACGAGCTAGCTTCTCGAAAAAAAGATAAAAAATGAGTGAGGTAAAGAACACCTCAATCATTTTTTCCTATTTTTCTGTCGAAGCTGAACGAGCTCGTTATGCATTTATGGTTATCTAGCTTCACGAGCTAACTCCTCGGGAAAAAGATAAAAATAGATTGTGGCAAAAAGCGCCACATTCGATTTTTCCTATTTTCCAGTGGGAGTTGAACGAGCTCGTTACGCTTTTAAAATAAGGAGGAATTTTCTTGGAAGATGTGCAGAAAACATTGTTAACGAAATCAAAGCGCGCAAAAATGGAACAGCGGGGGAAATTTATTAGTTTTCTGTGTATTGCTTTGATTGTTTTAGTTGTTCTATCGATCTTTTATTTTGTCGCAAGTAAGGGTTTAGCGACTTTTTTTACAAATAAAATTAAAGTTTCTGACTTTTTATTCGGTACAAATTGGAATCCAAGTGAAACTGGAACTGACGGTAAGCCTATGGTAGGTGCGTTACCGATGATTGCAGGTTCTTTTATTGTGACGTTTATGTCTGCAATTATTGCAACACCATTTGCAATTGGTGCTGCAGTGTTTATGACAGAAATTTCTCCTAAGAAAGGCTCAAGAATTTTACAACCAGTTATTGAGTTATTAGTTGGAATTCCATCTGTTGTTTATGGTTTTATTGGTTTGTCTGTGATCGTCCCTTTTATTCGCTCGATTTTCGGTGGTACAGGGTTTGGGATTTTAGCTGGGACGTTTGTCTTGTTTGTAATGATTTTACCAACGGTAACTACAATGACAGTCGATGCCTTAAAATCAGTACCTCGTCATTATCGTGAAGCCTCTTTAGCTTTGGGGGCAACACGTTGGCAAACAATCTATAAAGTCGTTTTACGAGCAGCGGTACCAGGAATTTTAACTGCTGTCGTTTTTGGGATGGCACGTGCTTTCGGTGAAGCGTTGGCGATTCAAATGGTTATCGGTAATGCAGCAATCATGCCATCAAGTTTAACAACACCAGCATCTACTTTAACCAGTATTTTGACAATGGGGATTGGGAATACGATTATGGGAACAGTAGAAAACAATGTACTGTGGTCATTGGCTTTGATCCTGTTGTTAATGTCATTATTCTTTAATATTATTATTCGAATTATTGGTAGGAAAGGGGCCTTGAAATAATGAATGCAAAAAAAGCAGATAAATTTGCAACTGGCGTCTTGTATGCTGTTTCAGGAATTATTGTTTTGATTCTAGCAGCGTTACTAATGTACATTTTAATTCGTGGTATTCCTCATATTTCTTGGGACTTTTTAACGAAACCTTCTAAAGCATATCAAGCAGGTGGTGGAATCGGAATTCAATTATTCAACTCCTTATACTTGTTACTGATCACAATGCTGATCAGCTTTCCAATTTCGTTAGGTGCGGGTATCTATTTATCTGAATATGCAAAGAAAAATTGGGTAACAGACGTGATTCGGACATCAATCGAAATTTTAAGTTCGCTTCCTTCTGTTGTAGTTGGTTTGTTTGGCTTCTTGATTTTTGTAGTTCAAATGGGCTATGGTTTTTCTATTATTTCTGGTGCATTAGCTCTAACCTTTTTCAACTTACCATTATTAACTAGGAATGTGGAAGAATCATTAAAAGCAGTCCACTATACACAACGTGAAGCGGGATTATCGTTAGGGTTATCTCGCTGGGAAACGGTTATGAAAGTAGTCGTTCCAGAAGCGTTACCAGGGATTTTAACAGGAGTGATCTTAAGCTCAGGAAGAATTTTTGGTGAGGCGGCAGCGTTGATCTATACTGCAGGGCAAAGTGCACCAGCACTTGATTTTAGCAATTGGAATCCTTTAAGTGTATCAAGTCCAATCAGTATTTTCCGTCAAGCAGAAACATTAGCCGTTCATATTTGGAAAATCAACACAGAAGGCACAATGCCTGATGGCGCAGCTGTTTCTGCAGGTGCTTCGGCTGTTCTGATTTTAGTCGTTTTACTATTTAATTTCGGCGCACGTTTTATCGGAAACAGATTATATAAAAGAATGACATCAGCCTAATGTTAGGGGAATCAGAATGAAAGAATATAATTTAAATGACACCAATATTATTAAATTGCCAGAACCAATTGCTTTGCATACCGATGATCTACATGTGTGGTATGGTGATAACGAAGCGATCAAAGGGGTCGACTTAGAGTTTGAAAAAAATAAAATCACCGCGTTGATCGGACCATCTGGCTGTGGTAAATCGACTTATCTACGTTCGTTAAATCGAATGAATGATGGTATCGCTAATACTCGGGTAACGGGAAATATCATGTATAAAGGTGTGAATGTCAACACGAAAGAGGTTGATGTGTATGAAATGCGGAAACGGATCGGTATGGTATTTCAACGTCCCAATCCATTTAGCAAATCAATTTATGAAAACATTACCTTTGCATTAAAACAACATGGTGAAAAAAATAAGAAAAAACTAGATGAGATTGTCGAAACTAGTTTAAAACAAGCTGCACTTTGGGAGCAGGTCAAAGATAACTTAGATAAAAGTGCGTTAGCTTTGTCAGGTGGTCAACAACAACGTCTGTGTATTGCCAGAGCAATTGCGATGAAACCTGATATTTTACTTTTAGATGAACCTGCTAGTGCACTAGATCCGATTTCAACCGGTAAAGTAGAAGAAACATTAGTGAATTTGAAAGATGATTACACGATCATCATAGTGACGCATAATATGCAACAAGCTGCCCGTATCAGTGACTATACTGCCTTTTTCTATTTAGGCAAAGTTATTGAGTACGATGAAACTAGAAAAATCTTTACACGACCAAAAATTCAAGCAACAGAAGACTACGTTTCTGGACATTTTGGTTAGGAGGAGCATGATGACAAAAGAGATTATTTCATCAAAAGATCTGCATTTATATTATGGTAAAAAAGAAGCCTTGAAAGGGATCGACTTGAGCATCAATCAAGGGGAGATTACTGCTATGATTGGACCGTCCGGTTGTGGTAAATCGACCTATCTACGTTCATTGAATCGTATGAATGATTTGATTCCAGGCGTGACGATCACCGGTAGCGTTGTGTATAAAGGCAAAGATATCTATGGTCCTAAAACAGATATCGTAGATTTACGGAAAGAAATCGGCATGGTTTTTCAACAACCTAATCCCTTTCCTTTTTCAATTTATGAAAATGTCATCTACGGTTTACGTTTAAAAGGAGAAAAGGATAAACAAGTTTTAGATGAAGCCGTAGAAAATAGCTTAAAGGCAGCCTCAGTTTGGGATGATGTGAAAGATAAACTGCATAAAAGTGCATTATCTTTATCAGGTGGTCAACAACAACGCGTCTGTATCGCTCGTGTTTTAGCAGTTGATCCTGAGATCATTTTATTAGATGAGCCGACTAGTGCTTTGGATCCTGTTTCAAGTGGTAAAATCGAGAATATGCTTTTAACGCTAAAAGAAAAATATACGATGATCATGGTGACGCATAATATGTCACAAGCTTCGAGAATTTCTGATAAAACGGCTTTCTTTTTACAAGGAGAATTGATAGAATTTAATGATACAAAGAAAATATTCTTAAACCCTAAAGAAAAACAAACAGAAGACTATATTTCTGGAAAATTTGGTTAAAAAAAAGGAGGAACACACATGTTGCGCAGTCAATTTGAAGAAGAACTATTAAATCTTCATAATCAATTTTATGAGATGGGGATGATGGTAAGTAATGTCGTTCATAAATCTGTTCGAGCTTACATTAACCACGATAAAAAAATTGCCAATGAAGTCATCGATTATGATGTAGAAATCAATGATATGGAAGTAAAATTAGAAAAGAAAAGCTTTGAAATGATTGCTTTACAACAACCTGTCACAACGGATCTAAGAATGATCATCACCGTTATGAAAGCTAGTTCCGACTTAGAGAGAATGGCAGATCACGCTGTATCGATCGCTAAATCAACGATTCGATTAAAGGGAGAAACGAGAATTCCTGAAATCGAGAAAGAAATTTCAGATATGTCTGATTACGTGAAGAAAATGGTTGATAACGTATTGATTGCTTATGTCAAAACGGACCAAAAAGATGCACGAATGATCGCTAAAATGGATGCCCGCGTAAATGAATATTTTGATAGTATCTATAGCCATTCGATTAAAGCGATGCAAGCAAATCCAGAAACTGTAATCAGTGGAACGGATTACCTCCATGTTGCTACGTATCTAGAACGTATCGGTGATTATGTGACGAATATTTGTGAATGGATCGTTTACTTGGCAACGGGTAAAATTACTGAGTTAAATAGCAATCATGATGAATAAAGTAATAAAAGAGGTTGGGACAGGAGTGTTTAACCCCGAGAGATAAAAAGGAATTCACGAAAATTGCTCTTCAAATTTTTGTGAATTTCAGCTTATTTCCGAAGGGGTTGCTTCTGCTCCCACCGTTTATTCGCATTTAGGGTGTGAAACAAAAGTGCTTTTTACTTTTGTCCCACACCCTTTTTATTTTCATCTCACAAAGGATTTATTAATGTAAAAAATATTTTTGAACATAATTTCATTAATTTGTTTACATTTGTTCTGACCTCGTGTATTATACAATTATATTGGAAAGCGCTAACCATTATAACTAAAATTTGGGGGTGAGTTAATTTGGAAGAAACAAATGTAGTTGTTGGTAAAATGAACCGACCTTAGCTGAGCAAAGGAAGCAATGGTTCAAGGAATTTATGAAATCGTTTTCGATCTTTGTGGTGATTTACATCACGATGTATATGATTCGTAATAACTTTAAAGTAGCACTGCCATTATTAAAAAGTCAATTAGGTCTTATAACGACCGATCTAGGTTATATTGGTTTTGTCTTTTCGATTGTCTATGGGTTTGGTAAATTTATTGTTGGTTATATTGTAGATGGCAAAAATACGAAGAACATTTTGTCTATTTTGTTATTATTATCTTCGATCACTGTTTTATGTATGGGGATCCTTTTTACCATGAATAATGTTCCGATGGGATGGATCGTTGTTTTATGGTCATTGAATGGCTTGTTCCAATGTGTAGGTGGGCCAAGTTGTGCTTCAGTAATCACACAATGGACAACAAGAAGTCATCGCGGTCGCTACATTGGGTTATGGAATGCCTCACATAATATTGGCGGAGGTTTTGCTGGGATTTTTGCAGTTTGGTGTGCAACAACATTCTTTAAAGGACAAGTTGCCGGAATGTTCATTATTCCAGCGATCGTAGCAGCTGTGGTGGCAATCGGCACATTTTTCATCGGTAAAAATAGACCAGAAGATCTGGGCTGGAATTCAAGTGAGGAAATCTTTGGTGAACCGGTTGAAAAAGCAAATGTAGATGCAGAAAATTTAACAAAATGGGAGATTTTCAAAAAGTATCTTTTAACCAATCCGTATATTTGGGTTTTATGTGTGGCCAATGTGTTTGTTTATATCGTCCGAATCGGGATCGATAACTGGGCACCATTATATGTAACCGAACATTTGAACTTCTCATAATAAGCTACGGCACAAACGATTTTCTATTTTGAAATGGGTGCCTTGATTGGATGTTTAGCTTGGGGATACATTTCAGATTTATTAAAAGGTCGTCCAGCTTTAGTTGCTACTGTCAGTACAATTTTATTACCGATCGGAATTATTGGGTATCAATTAGGAACAACAGAATTTGTGATCAATGCTTCATTATTTATGTTGGGGATGATGGTCTTTGGTCCTCAGTTATTGATCAATTTATCGATGTTAGGCTTTGTGCCTAAAAAAGCAACGGTTGTTTCAGGTGGACTATTGGGCGCCTTTGCGTATCTCTTTGGTGATTCAATGGCTAAAATTCTTTTAGCTAAAATTTCTGATCCTTCTAAAGATGGTGTGAATTTCTTTGGACATGTTTTACATGGTTGGAATGATACATTTATCATCTTTTATATTTCAATAGTGATCATCGCCATTCTATTAGGGATCGTAGCATTGGCAGAAGAACGAAGAAGAAAACAAGTAAAGGCATAAAGGTGGAATAGACAAATGAATATACAAATTACAAATTTTAGAAATCTAGGTGGCATCAAGAACAAAGCAGGTAAAGTCGTCAAAGTGAATAAATTACTACGCTCAGGTCATTTATTCAATTTAGATCAAGCGACGCAAACAGCTTTAGTTGATCAGTTCAATCTAACAAGAATCATTGATTTTAGACGTGGGTTTGAAATCAGTGAATCACCAGATACGCCAATTGAAGATGTGGAATATGTCAATTTGGACCTACTTGGAAAAATGAATGCTAAAAATTCTAGCTTAGCTGACTTTGCCAAGTTAAAGTTAATTGAAGCTGTTGATAAACATATGTTAGGTGTTTACGAAGACTTAATTTTGAACTCAGGTGCTCAAGAAGGGTTTACAGAATTCATGGAGTATATTTTAGCAAATAAAGCAGGATCAACGATTTTCCACTGTTTTGCTGGTAAAGATCGGACAGGCTATGCTTCAGCCTTGTTACTTTTATTATTAGATGTTGAAAAAGAAGAAATCTATAAAGATTTTTTGATTACAAATACAGAAAGAAAACAAGCGAACGATGAGTTGATTCAACAGTTTAGAGAACAAGGATTTGGTGAGGAACAACTAGAATCATTAGCTACGGCACTTTATGTTAAAGAAGACTATTTAAATCATGCCTTCAATTTGATCGAGAAAAATCTTGGGACAGCAGAAAAATATGCTGCTGAATGTTTGAACTTTGATCAGGAAAAATTAATGGAACTAAGAAGTATCTATCTAGCTGACTAAAAAGAGTGATTTGTCTTCCTTGTTTGTTCTTGCTATAATGGGCTTAAATAATTAGGAACGGACAATGAGTATGGATAAAGAAAAACAACAGCTTAGTATCGAAGTCGCAAGACTCTATTATCAATCTTCACTTAGTCAGCAAGAAATAGCTGAAAAACTAAATGTTTCACGTCCAACGATTTCGCGACTTTTAAATTATGCAAAAGAAAAAGGGTATGTTCAAATCACAATTTTCGATCCTTTTTCCGATTTATTTGAAATTGAAAAGAAGCTAAAAGAAAAATATGGTTTAGCAGAAGTTCATGTCGCTTTTTCACCAGATCCAAACTACAATTCTATTTCAGAATATCTAACTTCATATGCTGCTGAATATCTTGAAGATACCATTAAAAGTGGCGATATCGTTGGCGTCAGTTGGGGCACAACGATGCATAAGACTGTTACAAAGATGGATCGTCTGGATGTTAAAGGGGTCGAGGTCGTCCAGCTAAAAGGCGGTATTGCGTATTTTGATGTTAATAATTATGCATTTGAGACAATCACGCTACTAGCTGAACTTCTAAATACAAAAGCCCGGACTTTTCCTTTACCGGTTATTTTAGATAGTAAAGAAGCCAAAGATTTGGTCGTAGTCGATCGCCATATCAGTAAAGTCATCGAGTTGGGGAGACAGGCAAACATTGCAGTATTTACTGTTGGGACCGTACAAAGCGAATCATTGCATTTCCGGTTAGGTTATTTTACCGAACAGGAAGAAAAATCTCTCAAAGCCAACGCAGTCGGCGATATCTGTTCTAGATTCTTCAATGAAGAGGGACAAATCAGTGATGCAGAGATCAATAGTCGCACAATTGGTATCGAACTTGAAGAACTGAAGACTAAAGAAAAATCAATCTTGATTGCTGGTGGAGATCGTAAAATCAAAGCGATTCATGGTGCACTAACGGGTGGCTATGCGAATGTTTTACTGATCGATAAATTTACAGCAATGAAGTTGTTAAAGCACTAAACTTATATTTGGTAAGCGGAGTAGGCAATAGTGGCTACTCTTTTATAAATACTTATTATGAACGGAATTTCATGTTATTAGAACGGAATTTCGAAAAGGGAGAGTACAATGAACGTAAACAAAATGATCGACCACACATTACTAAAACCAGAAGCAAATGAGGAAGCATTATTAATGTTGATCGAGGAAGCGAAAAAATATGAATTTGCTTCAGTTTGTGTAAATCCATACTGGGTTGCTTTAGCAAGTAAAGAGCTAGCAGGTACTTCAGTTGAGATTTGCACAGTGATTGGATTTCCTTTAGGTGCAAACACAACGGCAGTCAAAGCCTTTGAAGCAGAAGATGCTATTAAAAATGGTGCAACAGAAGTTGATATGGTCATTAATGTCGGTGCCTTGAAATCAGGCGATGAAGAGACTGTGTTAAAAGACATCGAAGCAGTTGTTGCAGTAGCGAAAGGAAAAGCATTAGTTAAAGTAATTCTTGAAAACTGTTTGCTAACTGATCGAGAAATTGCAGTAGCCTCAAAATTATCTGTCCAAGCAGGAGCCGATTTCGTTAAAACGTCCACTGGTTTTTCAACTGGAGGAGCTACGATCAAAGATGTTGCATTAATGCGCAAAACGGTTGGCCCTACTATTGGTGTTAAAGCCTCAGCTGGTGTTCGTACAGCAGAAGATGCTAAAGCAATGATTCATGCTGGTGCATCAAGAGTTGGTGCAAGTTCAAGTGTTGCAATTGTTGATGCAGCAATTAACGATACAACAGGCGGCTATTAAATTTTAAACAATTGAGATCGTGGGGTACAGAATATGAGAATGGTAGACATCATTGAAAAAAAACGCAATGGCAAAGAGCTAAGTAAAACGGAAATCGAATTCTTTATTGAAGGTTTAACTAACGGAACGATTCCAGATTACCAAGCAAGTGCTTTTTTGATGGCAGTTTATTTCTAAGATATGTCGGATGAAGAAAGAGCAAATTTAACATTGGCAATGGTTCACTCAGGCGACGTGATCGATTTATCCAATATTGAGGGAATCAAAGTAGATAAACATTCAACAGGTGGTGTCGGAGATACGACAACCTTAGTTTTAGCGCCACTCGTGGCCGCACTTGATATTCCATTTGCAAAAATGTCAGGACGCGGCTTAGGTCATACAGGTGGTACGATCGATAAATTAGAGGCTTTTGCAGGATTCCATGTAGAGTTAACCGATGATGAGTTTACCGAAATGGTTAATCGCGATAAAATCTCAGTGATTGGTCAATCAGGTAATTTAACACCAGCTGATAAAAAATTGTATGCGTTAAGAGATGTGACGGCAACGGTTAGTTCGATCCCGTTGATTGCTAGCTCGATCATGAGTAAGAAAATCGCAGCTGGAGCAGATGCAATCGTCTTAGATGTTAAGACGGGAGCGGGTGCTTTTATGAAGACTGAAGAAGATGCCGCTGAACTTGCTTCTGCGATGGTTAGAATCGGTAATTCTTTAGAAGTCCAAGAAGCAATCGATACACTACATGGCAATGGACCAGAAGATTTAACGGAGCTTGTTATGACTTTAGGTAGCCAAATGGTCGTTTTAGCAGGTAAGATTGATTCCTTAATAGAAGCGAGAGAATTATTAAAAGGCGTCATCAATGATGGTTCGGCTTTAGTTAAACTCAAACAATTTATTAAAAACCAGGGTGGTAATCCGGAATGGGTGGATGATCCTAGCCTATTGCCACAAGCTAAATTTGAAATAGAGGTTGTAGCTGACTCTGATGGCGTTGTTTCAGAAATCGTTGCAGATAATATTGGGGTAGCTGCAATGAAACTTGGCGTAGGTCGAGAAACAAAAGAAGATGATATTGATTTGGCGGTCGGCTTGATTTTAAGAAAAAAAGTTGGCAGCCAAGTGAAGAAAAGCGAAAGCTTAGTTACAATTTTTGCAAATCAAGAAGACGTTTCTGACGTTACTGCGATGATCAAGGAGAATATCCGAATTTGGGCAGAAGTTCCAGAGAGTAAACTAATCTATCGTGAGATCCATAGTTAGTCTAAAAAAATAAAAATAAAAAGTGCTTGTTTCATATATAGAAAAGGTTGGGATGTGACTCGGTGAGAGTGCTGCTCAAACCTTTTCTTTTTTGATTTAAAACTAACTTTCTTCCTATTAAATGCAGTCAAAATCAACAGATGTAAAAAATAAATGAGTGATTACCCTTGAGGACTACCTAAAATTCATTCTTAAGTCCTATGACAAACAACAAAAAAGAAGGCATAATAGGTACATAAGGAAAACACCCTCGGGTGAAAAATTTGCTAAGGAGGCAATTTCCATGAAAGAAAGAGAAAGAGTATTAGACTTAGTTAAAAAAGGTATCCTATCTTCAGAGGAAGCTTTAGTATTATTAGAAAACATGGCCACAGAAAAAGATGAGAAACAAATCAAAAAAGCTGCTGACCAAGTAAATGTAACAAATCCAACTGTTGATACAAAAGAAAATGATAAAGTCGTAGATTTACTAAATAAGCTAGAAAATCAAAAAGAAGCTGAGATCGTTGAACCAGAAATTTCTGACGAAGAGGTCAAAGCAAAAGAAGCGCAAGATCATGAACGTTTAGAAAAAATTCTAGATGATCTAGCAACGGAAGCGAATCGGACATCTGTAGAATTAGATGAAGTTAATGCTGAAATCGCTGGTGTCAAAGAAGAAATTAAAGAAGCGCAAGAAAAATTAATGGAATTAAATACTAAAGAAGAACTAAGTGAATTAACTAATGAAGATTTAGATGTTAGAGCATCATTAGAAGCTGAAATTAAATCATTAGAAGATGCTTTAGATGAACAAATTCAAGAAAAAATTACTTTAGAAGCAGAGTTGAAAAATATTCGTAAAGAACAATGGTCAGAAACCAAAGACCGTGTCACATCAAAATTTGATATTCCAGATGATTGGAAAGATCAAGCAACCGATACAATCAATCAAGTCGGTGAAAAAATGAGTGAAGCAGGTTCTCAATTAGGTTCATTCCTGAAAAAAACATTTAACTCATTTTCCGAAACAATGAATGATAATATGGAATGGAAAGACGTAAGCTTCAGAGTTCCAGGTGTAGCGACAACCAAATTTGAACATGAGTTTAATTATCCAGCACCACTTGCAAGTTTGATCGATGTTAAAGTTGCAAACGGAAATATTGTATTCAAAACTTGGGATCAACCAGATGTTAAAGTAGAAGGAAAAATCAAACTTTATGGTAAAATGGATGCTGAAACACCACTTGAAGCATTCTTAGAAAGAAGTCAAATCGATGTGGATGACGAAGTGATTTCCTTCCAAATCCCTAATAAACGTGTACGTGCAGACTTGATTTTCTATTTACCTGAGCGGACGTTTGATCATGTATCTATCAAATTATTGAACGGAAACGTATCTGTTGAATCTTTAAAAGCAAAAGATGTTTACACTAAATCAACGAATGGCTCAATCACATTCAATAAAATCGATGCAACAATGCTTGAAATCGAAGGTGTAAACGGTGATATCAAGGTTTTAGATGGTGAAATTTTAGACAATATCATCGAAACTGTCAATGGTACAGTAACAATTGCTGCTACTCCTCAAACAATCGGTGTTTCATTGATCAATGGTGATGTTCGCATCACAGCGAAAGAAAAAACATTACGTAAAGTTGAGGCAAGTTCAGTCAATGGGAATGTGAAAATTGCGCTACCAACTGAACTAGGCGTTGAAGGTACAGTGAAAACAAGTCTAGGGAGTATTAATAGCCGTTTGAGTGACTATGAAGTGATTCGTGAGAAGAAAGAAAGAACCAACCAATTACTACAATTTAGACGATTGAACGAAGAGAATATGGCGCAAATCAATGCTTCTACAACAACAGGAAACATTTATTTAAAAGACACAGATAAATAGATGCGTAGAACTTGATACTTTGAACTTGTGTTGATTTCTATTTGATAGTTGAGAGGATTACTCTTAACTATCAAATAGAAAAATTAAAAGAAAAAAAGGATGATTCTTCATCCATTCTATTGTAAAATCTAAGAGATGTGAGGTGAAAGAAATGAAAAGACGATTGACGAAATCTCCTAATAATGTGGTACTAACAGGAACCCTAGCAGGAATTGCTGAATGGTTAGGAATTGATCCAACGATTGTACGTGTGATTTATGTAGTAGCCAGCTTTATCTTTATTGGCAGCCCAATTGTATTATATATTTTATTGGCTGTACTGATACCTTCTGGTAGAGTTAGAAACAATGGTTATGGTCATCAAAATCCATACAATCGAAATACCCGTAATGCAAATCCGTATGCTAATGAGCAAAAACAAAGAAAACAAGCTGAAAAAGTGAATGACGATGACTGGAGTGACTTCTAATGACTTACTTTCAACGTCTGATCGTTAATACGTTGACATTTGTTTCACTCTCAGTGATTTTTCCGAATATGATATATGTAAGAAGTATTTGGATGGCGATTATCGCAGCGTTTGTTTTATCTATCTTAAATATGTTGGTAAAACCAGTGTTGACGATTTTATCCCTTCCCTTTACTTTGCTTACATTTGGTCTATTTAGTTTTATTGTGAATGCTGCAATTTTAAAGATGACTTCTTCTTTTGTTGGAGAAATGAATTTCGGTTTTTCCAGTTTTGGAGCAGCAATTCTAATGGCAGTGATCATGTCTTTGGTCAATATGATCGTTAGTGAACGTAATTTAGATAAATATAGTGAATAAGGATAAGACCCAAACGAATGTGTTGGGTTTTATCCTTTTATTTTTTTAGTCAAAGGGGTCGTCAATAGCGACTAAGTGGCATTCTTTATGATGGTTAATATAACGATAAAGAATATTGATAAAATCAACTTGATCTTTAGAAAATTGTTGAATAGTTTTAGGCTTTTTAGAGGGTATTTTTTTTTTAGCTAGTTCATTAGGTGTATATTTACTAAAAGTCTGTTTTGTCAGGATTCGCTCGTGAACAACAAGACCTTGATAAAGTAAATAGTATTTTACTTTTGAACCAACTGGAATAGATAATAGCTGCCAATTCGTTTGGCTGGCTAGAACAAGTTTTTTATTTTGGTTAAAAAAGCGAGTAAGAAATTGCCAGTCTTCTCGTAATTTTTGAGCTTTTTCAAATGAATGATTTTTAGCAGCTAACAACATGGCTGCTTCTAGACGTTTTTGTGGTAGTTGATTGTCTTGCGTAAAGGCACCTAATAGTTCCATAGTAGAAACAGGTTGAGCTAGTGGTGTGGTAGTCTGTTGAGAAAAAGAGTGTTGCCAATAGTTATTTTGGTTTAGTCCATATAAGTTTTCTAAAATTTGTTTTAATTCAGAAAGTTTCCGATTGATTGAAAAAGGGCCGAAGCAATTTTTATTAGTCGGAATCGATAAAATGTTGAGTGAGAGTTCATCATTATCTGTGTTGATCTCAAAATAGTTATATTTTTCAAATGAATTCATTTGTCGATTATAAAAGGGGCGGTACTCTTGAATAAGGCGGCATTCTAACAACAAGGCATCAAGTTCAGTCGCCACCTCAATAACCTCAAAATCAACTAGTTGGCGGATCATCCGTCGTGTCTTGCTGGAGTGCTGTTTATTTTTAACGAAATAACTACTAACGCGATCACGTAATTTTTTGGCTTTCCCTATATAAATAATCGTTCCTTGTTTATCTTTCATTAAATAAACGCCAGGATTTAAAGGTAGATTTCTCGCTTGTTCCTTTAAAAGATCATTCATTCGCAATACCTCCTAACAGCTGTTTTCGATAAGATACAAATTAAGTATACAAACTAATTTGGGATAGTCAAACATCAGTTGAAATAAGATTTAGATTTAAGTTCAGAATAAAACTGAGGCAATCTTCCTAATAGCTAGAAACTTCCCACCTGAAATGATAAAATGGTACGAGTAGAGAACTGGAAAGGAATGGAAGATAGATATGGAAGAAGTTGTAAAAATTCATCAACTGGTAGAGAAGCTTTCTTTAGAAGTCGTTTATGGCGATGAAGAAAGTTTAAATAGAGAAATCACAACAGGAGACATCTCACGACCTGGACTGGAGCTGACAGGGTATTTTAATTATTATCCTCATAACCGTTTACAGTTATTTGGTAGTAAAGAGATTACTTTTTCTGAACGAATGATTCCAGAAGAACGCTTGATGGTCATGCGCCGCTTATGTGAAAAAGATACACCAGCATTTATTATCTCAAGAGGACTAGAAGCACCAGAAGAAATGGTTCAAGCGGCCAAAGAAAAAGGTTTGGCAGTCTTACGTTCACCCATCTCAACTTCAAGATTATTAGGTGAACTATCAAGTTATTTGGATAGCCGTTTAGCTGCAAGAACCAGCGTTCATGGTGTTTTAGTTGATGTGTATGGTTTAGGTGTTTTGATCCAAGGCGATAGCGGTATTGGAAAAAGCGAAACAGCCTTGGAGTTGATCAAACGTGGTCATCGTTTGATTGCAGATGATCGTGTGGATGTTTATCAACAAGATGAGTTAACAGTAGTTGGCGAACCACCAAAAATTTTACAGCATCTGATTGAAATTCGTGGAATTGGAATCATTGATGTCATGAATCTATTTGGTGCAAGTGCAGTCCGTGGTTTTATGCAAGTGCAACTTGTGGTTTATTTAGAGGCTTGGGAAAAAGACAAAAAATATGATCGTTTAGGTTCAGATGATGCAATGGTTGAAATTGCCAATGTGGATGTTCCGCAGATCAGAATTCCTGTGAAAACTGGGCGAAATGTAGCCATCATCATTGAAGTAGCGGCAATGAATTTCCGTGCGAAAACAATGGGCTATGATGCGACTAAGGCTTTTGAGGAACGTTTGACTAGATTGATTGAAGAAAATTCAGGTGTAGAATAGTATCAGGTATGGCGAAGCGGAACGTTGTTACCATGTATTATCTAGCTTCAAGGGCTAGCCTTTCGGGAAAAAAGAAAAAAATAAATGAGGCAAAAAGCGCCACAGTTATTTTTTCCTATTTTCCTTTGAAGGCTGAACGAGCTCTTTCAGCTTTTGCTTTGAAACACAGTGAAAGAAAAGAACTGATGTTGAAAAGTACAAGGTGAAGCGAAGCGGAACGTTGTTACCATGCGTTATCTAGCTGCACGGGCTAGCTCTTCGGAAAAAAGATAAATTTTGAATGAGGCAAAAAGCACCTCAGTCAAAATTTCCTATTTTTCTGTCAGAGCTGAACGAGCCCGTTCCGCTTTTAGAATAGGAGGAAGCCAAATGTTAGGTCAAGTAAATCCAGTAGCGTTTAATCTTTTTGGGATATCTGTTTACTGGTATGCAGTTATTATTGTTTCAGGGATCGTACTAGCTGTTTGGCTAAGTAGTCGAGAAGCGATTCGCGTCGGGTTAAAAGAAGATGATGTGATTGATTTTATGTTATGGGGATTACCAAGTGCGATTATTGGTGCTCGTCTGTATTATGTGATTTTTCAGTGGCAGGATTATGTCGATAATCCAATTGAAATTATTTTGACTAGAAATGGTGGTTTAGCAATTTATGGTGGTTTGATCGGTGGAGGGCTGGCATTGTTTTTCTTCACTAGACATCGCTTTATTTCAACATGGACCTTTCTAGATATTGCAGCACCCAGTGTGATTTTAGCGCAAGCAATTGGGCGATGGGGTAATTTTATGAATCATGAAGCGTATGGCCCAGCCACTACAAGAGGATTTTTAGAAGGAATACATTTACCTAAATTCATTATTGATAATATGAATATCGATGGAACGTATCATCAGCCTACGTTCTTATATGAATCTGTCTGGAATGTCTTGGGATTTATTGTCTTGGTTCTTTTAAGAAAAAAGAAGGATTTCTTAAAAGAAGGCGAAGTTGTTTTAGGTTATGTCATTTGGTATTCTTTCGGACGCTTCTTTATTGAAGGGATGAGGACAGATAGTCTGTATGCATTTGGCAGTATTCGTGTCTCACAATTGTTTTCTTTGGTCCTATTTTTCGGAGCAATTGCCATTTTAATTATTCGTCGTAAAAAAGGCTCGATACCATTTTACAACCGTGAAAAAGGAACAGTAAAAAAAGCCGATTAGAACTGCCCATTATGGTCTAGCTATGTTAAACTATTAAGTGGGTATGAAAGTTATACAATTAGTAATTTAGTCTGTTTATTTAAAGGGGATATAAAGTGACGATCTAGATTTTCGAGAAATTGATATTCTTCAGTCAGAGCGAAACGATTCGTTCAGCTTTTCTAGGATCTAGCATTACGAACTAGCTCTTCGGAAAGAAGATAAAAATTGAAGGAGTCAAAAAGCGACTCAATCAATTTTTCCTATCTTTCTGTCAGAGCTGGGCAAATTCGTTCAGCTTTTCTATGATCTAGATTCACCGAATCAGCTCTTCGGAAAATAGATAATCTTTATATGGAACAAAAAGCGTTCCCTGTTCAGATTCCTAATTTTCAGTCAGATCTAAATGATTCGTTCAGCTTTTCTATTTTGAAAGGAGTTTTTCACCAATGAAACAAAAAGTTGCTGTTTTAGGTCCTGGTTCATGGGGAACTGCATTGGCTCAAGTTTTAGCAGAAAATGGGCATGAGGTTCGGATATGGGGGCATAATAAAGCACAAATTGATGAAATCAATACTCACCATACGAATCGGCATTATCTTCCCGATTTAGTAATTCCAGAATCGATTCAAGGGAAAATGTCGTTGGAAGAGTGTATTGCTGATGCAGATGCAGTTTTGTTCGTTGTTCCGACTAAAGCGATTCGAACGGTTGCACAAGAATTTACAGCAAAATGCCGAAATCAGCCATTGATCATCCACGCCAGTAAAGGGTTGGAGCAAGGGAGTCATAAACGGATATCTGAAATTTTGATGGAAGAGATTCCATCAGAAAAAAGGCGCGGCGTAGTTGTTTTATCTGGACCAAGTCATGCAGAGGAAGTAGCAGTTCATGATATTACGACGATTACTGCCGCAAGTGAGGATTTAGAGGCAGCGACATATGTTCAACGTCTGTTTATGAATGATTATTTTAGAATTTATACGAATGACGATGTTATTGGTGTTGAAACGGGAGCGGCTTTGAAAAATATCATTGCGTTAGGTGCTGGAGCGATTCATGGTTTAGGTTTTGGAGATGATGCAAAAGCTGCGATCATGACACGTGGTTTAGCTGAAATCAGCCGTTTAGGTGTAGCTATGGGGGCTAATCCTTTGACTTTTATTGGTCTAAGCGGAGTTGGTGACTTAATCGTTACATGTACTAGTGTTCATTCACGTAATTGGCGTGCAGGGAATTTGCTTGGCAAAGGCCATAGTTTGGACGAAGTTCTTGAGAATATGGGGATGATTGTTGAAGGAGTTTCGACAACTAAAGCAGCCTATGAGTTATCTCAACAATTAAATGTCGATATGCCGATTACGACAGCAATTTATAACGTATTATATGAAGGTCAAGATGTCAAACAAGCAGCAAAAGAGATCATGTTGCGTGACGGTAAAATGGAGAACGAATTTTCCATATAATTTTTGAGGAGGCCAATTGGCATGAAAGTAAAAAAAGCGGTGATTCCAGCAGCTGGTCTGGGAACAAGGTTTTTACCAGCAACAAAAGCGATGGCAAAAGAGATGCTGCCAATCGTAGATAAACCAACGATTCAGTTTATCGTTGAAGAAGCGTTAGCATCAGGAATTGAAGATATTTTGATCGTTACAGGAAAAGCAAAACGTCCAATCGAAGATCATTTTGATGCAAATTTTGAATTAGAAAGTAATCTTCGCGAAAAAAATAAAACAGACTTACTAAAATTAGTAGAAGAAACAACGGATGTTAATCTGCATTTTATTCGCCAGTCTCATCCAAAAGGCTTGGGACATGCTGTCTTACAAGCAAAAGCTTTTGTAGGCAACGAACCTTTTGTGGTTATGCTAGGCGATGATATCATGGAGGATAAAATTCCATTATCAAAACAATTAATGAACGATTATGATGAAACACATGCTTCAACGATTGCAGTTATGAAAGTGCCTCATGAAGAAACATCAAAATATGGCATTATTAATCCAGAAGCTGAAGTTTCTAAAGGATTATACAACGTCAATAATTTTGTTGAGAAACCAACACCTGAAGAAGCACCAAGTGATCTAGCGATTATCGGTCGTTATTTGTTAACACCAGAAATTTTCCATGTATTAGAATCGCAAAAACCAGGCGCTGGTGGTGAAATTCAATTAACCGATGCCATTGATACCTTGAACAAAACACAACGTGTATTTGCTAGAGAGTTTACTGGTAAACGTTATGATGTAGGGGATAAATTTGGCTTTATGAAAACAAGTATTGAATATGGCTTAGTCCATCCAGAAGTGAAAGACAATCTACGTGACTATATCATTGAATTGGGTGCTGAATTAGCAAAAGAAGATGCACCAAAAGAAAAATAATTAGAAGTTGTTTCTAGATTTTTTTCAGTTGAAGGCAGAGCAAATATGTTCTGTCTTTTTTATTAAATCAATATGGAGAGCTATACTATAAATTGTTATAATTAAAATAACAAAGCCAACTGAATAATTTGTGAAAAAGAGCAGTTGGTGTTATTCTAAGAACATGAAATAATTGATGGAAGGAGCAAGAATATGACAGGTGGAGAGGTTGCAGCGATAATCGCTGCAGTGGCGTTTGCTGTATTAGTAGTATTTATTGTTTTGGTATTGATAAAAATCGGTAAGACCGTTGAGCGAGTTACTACGACAGTTGATGAAGCAAATAAAACGATTGAGGTCGTAACAAAAGATGTTGATATTTTATCTAGACAAGTAGAGGGGCTTTTAGTAAAAAGCAATGAATTGCTGGATGATGTCAATAAGAAAGTAGCAACGATCGATCCATTGTTTGCAGCAGTTGCTGATTTAAGTGAAAGTGTTTCTGAGTTGAATTATTCTAGTAGAAATTTACTAGGAAAAGTTGGTGCAGTTGGGAAATCAACAGCTAAAGCAGGTGTTGTCGGTAAAGTAGGAGGAGCAGCTTTTCGTGCTTTTCGACCAAAGAAAACATCAAAAACAAGTGAATCGGTTAAATAATAAAAGATAATGGAGGAATAAACATGGCAAAAAAAGGCGGATTTTTTTTAGGAGCAATTATTGGTGGGACAGCAGCAGCCGTTGCAGCTCTTTTATTAGCACCAAAATCGGGTAAAGAATTACGTGAAGATCTAGCAAATCAAGCAGATGATTTTAAAGATAAAGCATTAGATTATACAGATTATGCTGTGCAAAAAGGTTCTGAATTATCATCGATTGCAAAAGACAAAGCAAGTGTGCTAGGGGAGCAAGCAGGCGATTTAGCTGGCAATGTCAAAGATAAGACAAAAGCTTCTTTAGATAAGGCTCAAGGTGTTTCAGATACAGTCTTAGAATCATTTAAAAAGCAAACAGGTGATTTATCTGATCGCTTTAAGAAGACTGCTCAAGACGTGAATGATCAAGTTGATGAATTAGGGGATATCGCAGAAGATGCCTCAGACGATATTTTTATTGATGTTAAAGAGTCAGCAAAAAAAGCGAAAGAAACTGTGTCAGAAGGCGTTTCTGAAGCAAAAGAAGTAACGAAAGATGTTCCTGAAAAAGTAGAAGCAGCAAAAAAGGAAACAAAGCAAGCTGCTAAAGAAACAGTAGAAGAAGTTACTGGCAAGTAGAATCTAAAAAAGCTGGCATTCTAATTAGAGTGCCAGCTTTTTTCTTGTTATTAGTCGATGATCATTAATTCTTTTGGCGTTTTTGTAAAGGCTTCACAGCCTGTTTTAGTAACATGTAGGCAATCTTCGATGCGTACACCGACTTTTTCTGGAATATAAATACCTGGTTCAATTGAGAAACACATACCTTCTTCAATTACCAGTTCATTACCAGTGACTAGAGACGGATATTCATGTACTGTAGTCCCAATACCATGACCTAGACGATGGTTGAAATATTCACCATAACCGTAGCCACTGATAACACCACGGGCAATTTCATCTAATTCACCAGCGGTAATCCCTGGTTTCACAGCATCCATTGCTTTTAATTGTGCTTCTAGTACGATGGAATAGATCTCCTTTTGGAAATCAGTTGGTTCTTGATAGGCGACAGTTCGTGTAACATCACTACAATAACCATTGTAAACGACACCTAGATCAAATAAAACCAAGTCTTGTTTCGCAACAGCTGTACTTCCTGGATTACCATGTGGACTCGCACCATTTTTCCCAGTTAGAACAAGTGTGTCAAAACTCATTGAACGAATTCCTTGGCATTTTAATTGGTATTCGATTTCAGCTAGGATTTCTTGTTCTTTAGCCCCTACCTTAATTGCTTTAAAACCGATCTCTAAAGCAACATCAGCCCAATTACCTGCTTCCATCAAGGTAGCTATTTCAGATGGCGTCTTTAATAATTGCAGTTTTTCAATGACAGGTGTAACACTCGCTGAAAAATCACTAGCAGGGAAGTAATGTTTTAATTGATCAAACCGTGCAACAGTCAAGGCTTCTTTTTCAGTTGCAATTTTACTTGGATTACCACTTTTTTTAATTAATTGGGCAATTTTTTCCCAAGGATTTTCACTATCAAGATAGCCGTAGACTGGATAAGCCCAGGAGCTCTTTTGAGCATCTTCAACTTCTAAAGCTGGTGTAAATAGAAATGGATCATGATTTAATGAAATAAATAAGGCTAATACTCGTTCATGAGGGTCACTTTTATAGCCTGAAAAATAGGCAATATGTCCAGGATCGCTAATATACGTTAATTCGACATTTTCTTTGGCCATCCATTTTTTTAGTTCGTTGATTTTTTCTTGATTCATAAATATCCTTCTTTCTTTTAAAACTGATTAAGATAAAACTTATCTTTATCATACCACGAAATGAGGTAAAGCGCTTTTTGAAATATCGAGTAAATTTTCATGAAAATAGGATAAAACGGTTGCAAAAATAAAATAATTCTGCTATTCTTAGTGAGAAATGTAAACAGCGTTTTCAGAAAACGAAAACAACTATAACTATTTAGGAGAATAAACATGGAAAAACAAACAATTACGATTTATGATGTTGCTCGTGAAGCAAATGTATCCATGGCGACTGTATCTCGTGTAGTCAATGGCAATCCCAATGTAAAACCTGCTACACGAAAAAAAGTGTTAGAAGTAATTGATCGCTTAGATTACCGTCCCAACGCTGTAGCCCGTGGCTTAGCAAGTAAAAAAACAACAACTGTGGGTGTTATTATCCCTGATGTTAGTAATATCTTTTTTGCTTCTTTAGCTCGTGGGATCGATGATGTTGCAACAATGTATAAATACAATATTATTTTGGCTAACTCTGACAGCAATGATCAAAAAGAAGTCAATGTATTGAACAATCTTTTGGCAAAACAAGTGGATGGAATTATTTTTATGGGACACCATATTACAGATGAAATTCGTGGAGAATTTTCACGTTCTAAAACACCTGTTGTTTTAGCGGGTTCAATCGATCCAGATGAACAAGTTGGCAGTGTCAATATTGATTATACAGAAGCAACAAAAGATGCAACGAATTTATTAGCTAAAAACGGTAATAAAAAAATTGCATTCGTTAGCGGTGCATTGATTGATCCAATCAATGGTCAAAATCGTATTAAAGGCTACAAAGAAGCTTTAGCGGATAATGGTTTGATTTATAACGAAGGGTTGATTTTTGAATCTGAGTACAAGTTTAAAGCAGGTATTTCTTTAGCTGAACGTATTCGTAACAGTGGCGCAACTGCTGCTTATGTTACCGATGATGAACTAGCAATTGGTTTGTTAGATGGCATGATCGATGCTGGTGTGAAAGTGCCAGAAGAATTCGAGATCATTACAAGCAATAACTCATTATTAACAGAAGTTGCTCGTCCACGTCTTTCAAGTGTAACACAACCGTTATATGATATTGGTGCGGTAGCAATGCGCTTATTGACAAAATTGATGAACAAAGAAGAAATTGAAGATAAAACAGTTATCTTACCATATGGTATGGATCAAAAAGGTTCAACTAAATAAAAAACATAGTTGAAAGTATCTGTTACTGATCAGCTACACTCCCTACAAAGTAGATTCTAGCATTAAAAGCTAGTATACTTACTTTAGGGGAGTGTTTTTTTGATGAACACTAAATGATATAACTAGAAAAGGAGTGGTAATCGATGAATATGAGAGAAAGAATCATTGCAGGTAAATTATTTTTAGATGATTGTGAAGGCTTTCCTGAAGAACGATTACAAGCTAAAAAAAGAATGATGGCTTTTAATCAAACAGCACCTGATGAATTAGAAAAAAGATTTCAGTTACTAGATGCCATTTTTGGAACAAAAATAAATGCATGGATCGAACCACCATTTTATTTTTGTTATGGTCATAATATCGAAATTGGGGAAGAATGTTACTTAAATATGGGGTGTAGTTTTATTGATGATGCTAAAATTACAATTGGAAATAACGTTGCATTTGGTCCTGGTGTGACGATTGCAACAGTTGGACATCCTATTCATCCTGATTACCGTCGATTGATGTATGGTAGTCCGGTAACGATTGAGAATAACTGCTGGATCGGAGCCAATACGACTATTTGTCCAGGAGTCACGATAGGCAAAAATAGTGTAGTGGGTGCTGGTAGTATTGTAACAAAAGATATTCCAGAGAATTCTGTGGCTGTTGGTAATCCATGTAAAGTCATTCGTAAAATCAATGAAAAAGATCGTGCATTTTATTATAAGGATCAACCTCTTTTAGAAAAGGATATAGAAGAGGTCTATCGCTTAAATAATTTAGAGTAACTTAAAAGAGCTTCAAACAAAACAGTTAACCGTTTTGTTTGAAGCTCTAAATTTAATCTAAAAGGAAGTAGGTAGTTAATTATTCTTTTTTTCACTTGAAGAAGGTGTCGTATTTTCTTTTTTAGTATCTTCTTTTTTCTCAGAAGAAGGTGTTGTCGAACCTGAACTTGGCGTTGTTGTTGCATAACGTCCCCAGTAAGCACTGTAGTTAGCATCTGTTCCGCCATAACCAAATTTATATTGGCCTTTAGGCGCTCCATCTTTTGCATAGAAGGATTCAACGTTTGGACCAGGAGCTGTATAAGTACCGCCATTATAAGTAAAAGTACCAGGTTTTTCTCCTGTAAAGCTAGATACATTTGATTTAATCACATCTTTTGAAAGGGTGAATTTCTCACCTGCACCGAATAAGTCAGGTCTGACTGAGTAGATGGCGTTTGCCAGATTTGCTAGATAGGCACTATTTTGATCACCACTATTTGGACTCATAGCAGTGGGGATATCATAGCCTGTCCAAGAACCTAATGTAATGGTTGGTGTAGAAACGACTAGCCAAGCATCTTTATAAGCATTCGTGGTTCCTGTTTTACCAACCCAGTCAACATTTGCAAACGCTGGATTGAGACCTATAGACATATTTTTAAAGGGTGTTGTTATTTTTGAATCTAAGACAGAGCGCATCAGGTCATTCATGATTGATGCTGTTGCTTCAGAATAGACTTGAACAGGCGTATTTTTATGCTCATAAATCACTTTGCCGCTATTATCTGTAATTTTTTCGATCATATAGCCTTTTTGATATTGCCCTTTGTTTGCTAGGGCTTGGAATCCATTTGTTTGAGTAAGAACAGTTGTTTCAACCGAACCAAAAGGAGCTGATTCATAAGCCCAAGCATCACTTGCAGGGTAGTTCATTTTACTTAGATAGTTATTGTAAGAGAAATTGTCGTCACCCATTTGTGCTTTCATTGCTTCATTTAGATGGTAGACAGGAATATTATACGACCATTCTAACGCATGACGTACAGTATCAAAGGTGTTCGTTCCAGAATTTGTGGCATTAGTCAATTCTCCGCCAGTTTTATAAGACATCGGATAATTCGCTAAGCGGCTTTCTGAACCGATCATTCCTTGATCAATTGCAGGTCCGTAAACGGAGATTGGTTTGATTGTAGAACCAACTTGGCGGACGGTATCTAAGGCATGGTTACTTTGGCTGACATTGAAGTCACGACCGGCGATAAACCCAATAATGCGCCCCGTTTTGTTGTCCATCAGAACATTTCCAGTCTCAACGAAACCAGCACCATAGCCATCATCTAGCATGTAGCCAAAGTTTGCGACCGCATTTTGCATAGTATCATAAACTGTTTGATCGATGGTTGACTGAATTGTGTATCCACGATTTTGAATTTCTTTTCGTGCTTGATCTTTATATTGGGAAAGACCTAGTTCATCTAGTGTTTCTTTTTTAACGCCAGCTTTTTCTATATTGATATCCATTACAACATTCGTTGCTTGTTCTAAGACAGCATTATAAAGATAGCTTTCAGTATTTTCATTAGACGCTTCTTGTGGTTGGAAATCTTGTTTTAAGTCATAGTTTTTAGCCGTTTCATATTCTTCTTTTGTGATTGCTTTTTCGCGATACATGCTGAACAACACAAAATCTTTTCGTTTCATACCGTATGCAAGATTCTCATCCGCTTTTAGAGCACCAGTGTTACTATAAGGCGTGTAAATGATAGGGCTTTGCGGTAGACCGGCAATAAAGGCTGCTTGAGGAAGTGTTAAATCATTGGCACTTTTACCAAATAGACCTTTTGCAGCTTCTTCAACACCTGCGATATTCTCACCTTTATTGTTTCGGCCAAAGGGTGAGACATTCAGATAGGTCGTAACGATCTCATCTTTTGAAAAATATTTTTCGATGCGAAAAGCTAAAAGTATCTCGTTGGCTTTTCGTTTGAATGTTGTTTCATCCGTTAAAATTTGTTGTTTGACTAGTTGTTGCGTTAGGGTTGAACCACCAGATGAACCGCCTATACCTGTTGCATCTGAAACAAGGGCACGAATCACGGCTTTGGGAACAACACCTTTGTGTTCTTCAAAGTACTCATCTTCAGTAGAAATAATCGCTTTTTTCAATAGTGGGGAGATGTGCTCTCCATCAACTCTGGTTCTAACTAAGTCAGATTTGATCATAGCGATATTCGTACCGTCAGCGTATGTCATTTTGGAAACCTCTGTGATATCGCTGATTTCCGTCTGAAGTTCTTCCTTAGTAGGTGGTTGAGTGTCTTCCACTAGAAAAGCAAAATACCCCATACCAATACCCATGCCTAAGGCACCACCTAATAGTAGTAGAACAACTGCAAATACAAATAAGGATTGTAGTACACGAATCACGACATTTATAATTAAAAAAATCTTTTTCTTTTCTGGTACCTTCTTAGAATGTTGTTCCGTTATACGGGAATTATCCTGATTGTCCAAAAGCTTCACCTCAATAAAATGATACATTCCGTGATATTATAGCAAAAAAAAGCTATAATGAACAGTTGTTCAGATATTTATAGGAACTTAATCGAAAAAACTTAATATAAATCGGGACCAAAAAGGTCAGCGTAGATCCATAATAAATACGTGACGTGTTGCTTAAGTTTTATTATTTTGACGTGTTTTCTTCTAATCTAAATAATACGATTTTTTTGATCAATGTTAGTGGTAATTCTTGATCCAAAGGAAATTGAATGGCACCTTTACTTGTATTAAAAGTGATCAACTCATTTTTAAATGCTTCAATAGCGCTTGGAGTAGGATAAAAGCCAATATGGTTTTTAGCATTCGCAAAGTGGACTAAGTTACCGTTTAAATAGAATGTGGGCATGCCATAAGACATTTTTTCTGTAGCTTTTGGAACGAGTTTTTTAATGGTAGTATACAGCTGTTGTAATTTCTCTTGACGATCTGCTGGCATTTTTGCGACATAGTCTTCGATGATAGTCATCACGATCCCTACTTTCTGTTGAAATATTATGTTTAGTATACCATGATGTAGAGAATGATGGATTTCTTTTGATCAAAAACACAGAGAGTGAAAGAAGTAACCGTTTTATGGTACACTATCAGTGCATCTTATAACAGAATGAAAGACTGAATAAAGTGGAGAAATCGATTATTGAAAAATTGAACTTAATGCGTTACACCAATAAAGCGATTGTCAATCGTCCAAATAACGAATACTTGCCTGAACTAAAAGAAGCACAAAGCCAATTCCCGATAGAACCAGTCGATTTACTTTTTTTTTGTAGAAACGATGGCTGAGTTTAAAGCAGTCGTAATGAGCGTTATCCAACAACAATTACTGAATAAAAATGGGGTGCTTTTTGTGGCATATCCTAAAAAGGAAAACAAAGTATATCAAACTTTTGTCCACCGAGATGAAATATTTCCAACTCTTTAAGTCAATGAAGAGGACGGCTATAGAGCAAATAGCACTTTAAAATTTAATAGAATGGTTTGCTTAGATGAAACATTTACAGTGACAGGAATGAAAAATATCGAGCGAAAAGCAACTGGATCATCAAAAGCTGTCAGTAGTGGTCGTGTAGAAGACTATCTACAATTTATCCCAGAAATAGAATCTTTTATTGCAAATCATGAAAAAGCAAAAGTCTTATTTGATCAGCTAACACCTGGATACAAAAAGGATTGGGCTAGATATGTATATAGTGCCAAGCAAGCAGCAACGCAAGAGAAAAGAAAGCAAGAAATGATTGAGATTTTAGGATAAGGTTTTAAGTCTAAAGAACTGTATCGTCAATTTGTGGCTAAATAAAGGAGGGAATAATTTGGAGGAAATAGAAGAGTATGTAGAAAATATCGGCGAAAAGTGGCAAGAGTCCTATCAAAAATTAGCTAGAATCATTGCTGAAAATATACCAGCTGGCTTTGATTTACGATTACAATACGGAATGCCGACATATGTCGTGCCCTTAAGTGTGTTTCCAGCAGGTTATTTAGAGCGAAAAGACGAACCATTGCCGTTTATCAGTTTAGCTGCTCAGAAAAAGCATCTATCTTTGTATCATATGGGGTTCATGGGAAATAAAGAATTATTAGCTTGGTTTCAGGAAGAGTACAAAAAAGTTGTTCCAACTAAGCTGAACATGGGAAAAAGTTGTATTCGTTTTAGTAATCCTAAAGTTATTCCTTATGAGTTGATTGGGGAATTAGTTAGTAAAATTTCGGTAGACGAATGGGTTGCTAGTTATACTCGTTTTACGGCGAAGAATAAGAAGTAGAGCGTGTTTTTATAGAAGCAAAAAGATTGTTTTTTCTGTTTGTTTCACGTACTCTTTTTAAGAATGAAATATTTTATGTTTGTTTGTAGTTGGTGGATGTTTAAAAATACAAGGTGAAGCAAAGGGGAATGTTGCTACCATGTGTTATCTAGCTTCAAGAGCTAGCGTCTCGAGAAAAAGATAAAAACTGAATGAGGCAAAAAGCACCTCAGTCATTTTTTCCTATTTTCCTGTCGAAGCTGAACGTGCTCTTTCAGCTTTTATTGTTATCTAGCTGCGCGGGCTAGCCTTTCGGGAAAAAGATAAAAATGGAGTGAGACAAAAAAGCGTCTCGATCAATTTTTCCTATTTTCCTGTCAAGACTAAACGAGCCCGCTTCGCTTTTATTGTTATCTAGCTGCACAAATCAATCCTTAGGAAAATAGATAAATTGTCAGTGAAATAAAGAGCATTTCAATGGCAATTTCCTAATTTTCTACAGGATTAAACAATTTGTTCCGCTTTTATTGTTATCTAGCTACGCGGGCTAGCTCTTCGGAAAAAAGATAAAATCTGATTGTGGCAAAGAGCGCCACCCTCATATTTTTCTGTCAGAGCTAAACGAGCTCGCTACGCTTTTGCTTTGAAACACAGTGAGTAAAATGAACGGATGTTGAACAGTACAAGAGTTTCAAAGAAACTGTTGATCATTGATTATTATGAGGAGGTTTATTATGTTATTAGGTTCACATGTTAGTATGAGTGGTAAAAAAATGTTACTAGGTTCAGCGGAAGAGGCTGCGAGTTATGGTGCAACGACTTTTATGATCTATACGGGTGCGCCGCAAAATACGCGCCGTAAGCCGATTGAAGAGATGAATATTGAAGCTGGTCAAGCATTTATGGCTGAGCATGATTTAAGTAATATTGTGGTTCATGCACCTTATATCATTAACTTAGGGAATACGATCAAATTAGAAAATTTTGGCTTTGCAACGTCATTTTTACGTCAAGAAATCGAGCGTGCTCATGCATTAGGAGCAACACAAATCACATTGCATCCAGGTGCGCATGTGGGTGCTGGTGTGGATGCTGGCTTGAAACAAATCATCAAAGGGTTAGATGAAGTGTTATGGAAAGAACAAGTACCGCAAATTGCCTTAGAAACAATGGCAGGTAAGGGCACTGAGCTCGGTCGGACCTTTGAAGAATTGGCAACGATCATTGAAGGGGTTAAGCTAAATGAAAAGCTATCAGTGACAATGGATACTTGTCATATCAACGATGCTGGTTATAACGTAAAAGATGATTTTGATGGTGTTTTAGAAGAATTTGATAAAATTATTGGTTTAGATCGTTTGAAGGTAGTCCATGTCAATGATTCTAAAAATTCGATGGGTTCACATAAGGACCGTCATGCCAATATTGGTTTTGGCACGATTGGCTTTGATGCATTAAACAAGGTTGTTCACCATGAAAAATTAAAAGATCTACCTAAAATTTTAGAAACACCGTATGTTGGTGCTGATAAAAAAACAAGTAAAGCGCCATACGGTTACGAAATCGCAATGCTGAAATCCCAAACGTTTGATCCAAATCTATTGGAAAAAATTGAAGCTCAAAATTAAAAGCTGAACAGGCTCGTTTAGCTCTGACTGAAAAATAGGAAAATCAGAGGGTGACGTTTATTTGTCACAATCGGATTTTATCTTTTTTCCGAAGGGCTAGCCCGTAAAGCTGGATAAAATTAAAAGCTGAACAGGCTCGTTTAGC
>NZ_NGKY01000001.1:77934-124790 GCF_002140855.1 Enterococcus sp. 7E2_DIV0204 | reverse complement strand
AAAATTAAAAGCTGAACAGGCTCGTTTAGCTCTGACTGAAAAATAGGAAAATCAGAGGGTGACGTTTATTTGTCACAATCGGATTTTATCTTTTTTCCGAAGGGCTAGCCCGTAAAGCTGGATAAAATTAAAAGCTGAACAGGCTCGTTTAGCCTTGACTGAAAAATAGGAAAATCAGAGGGTGACGTTTTTTGTCACAATTTTCCGAAGATCTTCAATCCTTTGAGCTTTAGCTATTAGGAATTGATGAGATCGAAGCAGAGCATAGTGTTAGCCTGTAAAGCTAGACAAAATAAGTAGAAATCGTCTTTCAGAAATTTCTTGTGAGGAATATGACAAAAGACCTTTTCTTTTTGGTCTGTTTCTAGTAAAATGGTTTCTTGAGAGTAATTTAATAAATTAGGGATAAATAATCCCAATAAAATTTAGAAATTGAAGTTCAATAGGAATAGTGACTGCAACTTTTATCCAGCAGAAGTTCTTATTCAACTTTTCTAGTGGAAAGGAGAGATTTATATGTCAACAGGTTTAGTAGTGTTAATCGCGATTATCGCTTTATTAGCAGGTGCAGCAGGCGGATTTTTCCTTGCGCGCAAATATATGCAAGATTATTTTAAAAAGAATCCTCCCGTTAATGAGGAAATGTTACGAATGATGATGATGTCTATGGGACAAAAACCTTCTGAGAAGAAGATACGTCAAATGATGCAGCAAATGAAGAACCAAGGAGACAAATAGGTTTTTACATTGCGATTCAGATTTCAAGAGCACAACGGGCTGATTTTTTCAGCTCGTTTTTTTTGCACTTATTTTTTAATAAATGAAAGGAGTTGTATTAAGATGGGAAAACAACAAATGAAAGATGTGAGCGCACAGTAGTCAATTTAGAAGAGGAGAATGATACATGTCTATATTTAAAAAATTAGGGTGGTTTTTCAAACAAGAGAAGAAAAGTTATGTTATTGGGGTCTTTTCATTAGTGATGGTTGCACTAGTGCAGTTAGTTCCGCCGAAGGTGATCGGAATTGTTGTGGATAAAATTGCCGACAAAAATTTAACGATCAAACCAATTTTATTTTGGATTGGAATTTTATTAGCTGCGGCTGTTGCACAATATGTTTTTCGCTACATCTGGCGAATTTATATTTGGGGAAGTGCAGCTAGATTAGAAAAAGATTTAAGACGGCAATTATTTCATCACTTTACAAAAATGGATAGTGTTTTTTATCAGAAATATCGAACCGGTGATTTGATGGCCCATGCAACAAATGATTTGAATGCGATTCAAAATGTTGCTGGAGCAGGGATTTTGACTTTTGCGGATTCATTGATCACAGGTGGTGCCACGATTATTGCCATGATTTTATTTGTGGATTGGCGTTTAACGTTGATTGCTTTGATTCCATTACCCTTGTTAGCGGTAACATCAAGAGTTTTAGGGTCAAAATTGCATGATGCTTTTAGAGATTCACAAGCAGCATTTTCAACGATTAACGACAAAACTCAAGAAAGTATCACTGGGATGAAAGTTATTAAAACATTTGGCCAGGAAAAAGAGGATATTCAAGATTTTACAGAGAAAATTGATGATGCTATTGTTAAAAATAAACGAGTTAACTTTTTAGATGCTTTATTTGATCCGTTTATTACGTTGATCATTGGGATTTCATATGTTCTAACAATTATTATGGGCGGACGATTTATTATGGAAGGCACGATTACGATTGGGCAGTTGATTTCTTTCATAAGTTATATAGGAATGCTCGTTTGGCCGATGTTTGCAATTGGTCGCCTGTTTAACGTGCTGGAGCGAGGAAATGCTAGCTATGATCGTGTCAATGAATTGTTGCATGAAAAGACTCATATCATTGAAAAAAAAGATGCCATCCAAACACCAGCGAAAGGTCAGCTCTCAATGGAAGTTGCGCAGTTCACTTATCCTAAAAATGACCATTCAACTTTAGAACAAATTAAATTTACGGTGGGTGTTGGTGAAACATTAGGAATCGTTGGTAAAACGGGTGCCGGAAAAACAACGATTTTAAAATTGTTGATGCGTGAGTTTGATCATTATCAAGGGCGTGTGACATTTGGCGGTCATGATATCAAAGATTATTCATTGGATGCTGTGATGCATTCGATTGGCTATGTTCCACAAGATCACTTTCTGTTTTCAATGACAGTTCGGGATAATATCCGTTTTGCAAATCCAGATTTTACCGAAGCAGAAGTGGAGCAAGCCGCAGAAATGGCGTTTATCAATAGCGAGATCAAAGCATTTCCAAAAGGGTACGATACATTGGTTGGAGAACGAGGAGTTTCGTTATCTGGTGGACAAAAGCAACGAATCTCGATTGCTAGGGCATTAATTGTTGATCCAGAATTATTGATTTTAGATGATGCTTTATCCGCAGTGGATGCAAAAACAGAAGAAGCGATTCTTTCTAATTTAAAAGAAGTTAGAAAGGGAAAAACAACGATTATTGCAGCTCATCGACTAAGTAGTGTGATGCATGCCAAAGAGATTATTGTTTTAGATGAAGGAAAAATTGTTGAACGCGGTACCCATCAAGAGCTACTAAGAATAGCTGGCTGGTACAAGCGGATGTGGGATAAACAGCAATTAGAAGCGAAAATTGAAGGGAGTGAAGCATAATGGAAGAAAAATATGAATCAGAATGGACAAAATCAGTTCCTATAAAAGAACAAATTTCAATTGTTAGACGGTTGCTAAAATTTGCGCGTCCATTTCGTGGTACCTTTTTAATTGCCATTTTATTTGCTTTGGTACTTGCTGTTATTAATATCCTTTTGCCAAGGATTATTCAATTGTTTATGGACGATTATTTAACACCAAAAACGGCGACGAACCAAGTAATTCTCTTTTTTGCTGGTTTATATCTATTTGGTGTGATCGTTAAAAGTATTGTCTGGTTTTTCCAATGGTTTCTATATTCAACTGCTTCGCTGAAAACCTATCAATATATTCGTGTGAAGCTATTTGAAAAACTACAAACTCTAGGTATGCGGTACTTTGATCAAACACCAGCAGGTTCAATCGTTTCCAGAGTTACGAATGACACAGAAACTTTATTTGAATTTTGGTATGTCTTTTTAATGGTGTTGACAGGAATTTTTGCGGTAGTTTCATCATTTATTGCGATGTTTCAAATTAATGGGAAAATTGCGTTGTACAACTTGATTTTCTTACCCATTCTTTTGATTGTGATCTGGTACTATCAAAAATTTAGTTCTAGAATTTATCGCAGTATGCGGGAAAAATTAAGTCAGTTAAACACTAAATTAAATGAATATATTTCTGGTATGCAGATCATTCAGCAATTTAGACAAGAACGTCGTTTAGAAAAAGAATTTGAAGAAACCAATAATGATTATTTGCGTACGCGTTTTTCAATGATCAGAACGAATTCATTGCTTTTAGGACCAATCATTAACTTTTTGTATACATTGGCGATTGGTTTGACATTAACCTTATTTGGTTATGATGCGTTACACTCTCCTGTTGAAGTCGGTTTGATTTATGCGTTTGTAACGTATGTTCAAGCATTTTTTAATCCGATGACACAAATGATGGATTTCCTCAGTGTCTTTACCGATGGCATGGTTGCAGGCAGTAGGATTTTAAAAATCTTTGATAATGAAGAGTTGACGCCGCAACAAAATAATGGTGCGAATGCGGAAATTATTCGTGGGAAAATCGAATTTCGTAATGTCAGTTTCTCCTATGATGGTAAAAATAAAGTGTTGAAAAACATCAGTTTTATTGCAAATCCTGGTGAGACAGTTGCATTGATTGGTCATACAGGAAGTGGTAAAAGCTCAATTATCAATGTTTTGATGCGTTTTTATGAGTTTTATGAGGGTGAAATCTTGATCGATGATCGTGATATTCGTGAGTATCCATTACCAGAGTTAAGAAAAAAATTAGGGCTAGTTCTGCAGGATGCTTTTATGTTTTATGGTGATATTGCTGGCAATATTCGAATGTTGAACCCAGAGATTACCGATGAGCAAATCAAAACAGCAGCTGAATTTGTTCAAGCGGATAAGTTTATTGAAACCCTCCCTAAAAAATACCATGCAAAAGTGATTGAAAGAGGTGCAAGTTACTCAAGCGGTCAACGTCAGCTGATTTCATTTGCTAGAACAATCGTAACAGATCCAAAAATTTTAGTACTAGACGAAGCAACAGCAAACATTGATACTGAGACAGAAGGGTTGATTCAAGAAGGGTTAGCGAATATGCGTCAAGGCAGAACAACGATCGCTATTGCCCATCGTTTATCCACCATTCGTGATGCTGATCTGATTTTGGTCTTAGACAAAGGACGGATTGTAGAACGTGGCAATCATGATAACTTATTAGCTCAGAATGGGTTATATGCAGATATGTATCAGTTACAAAATAGTGAAGGTTAAAAAGAAAAACTTAGAAATAGCTTGCAAGCTATTTCTAAGCTTTTTTTCTTATTAAAAGTAAGGGAGAAAGAGATGTTATCTAGAAAAAAGCATGCTATAATGGGAAACGAAAAGTAGCATGCTGAACATCATTTTGCTTTTAAATGAACAAGATTATTGGGCAGAAATGTAGACAAGCAACTAGTTAAGTTGTAAAGTAAATGTACTTGAAAAATTCGGAGGGTGAAAAATTTATGTATGATGTAATTATAATTGGAGCAGGACCAGCTGGTATGACTGCCGCTTTATATGCGTCTCGTTCTAATCTGTCAGTATTAATGATTGAACGTGGAGCACCAGGAGGTCAAATGAATAATACGGCTGAGGTTGAAAACTATCCAGGTTTTGACTCGATCATGGGACCTGAACTGGCTTATAAAATGTACGAAAACGTTGAAAAATTTGGTACTGAAAATGCATACGGCATTGTAATGGATATCAAAGATCAAGGTTCTTATAAAGAAGTGATTTGTGATGATAAAACCTATCAAGCTAAAACAGTGATCATTGCTACAGGCTGTGAACATCGTAAATTAGGTGTTAAAGGGGAAGAAGAATTTGCAGGTCGTGGTGTTTCTTATTGTGCGGTTTGTGATGGTGCGTTCTTCCGTAACAAACGCTTATTAGTTATCGGTGGTGGTGATTCTGCAGTTGAAGAAGCGATTTATTTAACGCAATTTGCTTCAGAAGTTGTGATCGTGCATCGTCGTGACGCCTTACGTGCGCAAAAGATCATTCAAGATCGCGCGTTTGCTAATGAAAAAATTTCTTTTGAATGGAATACCGTTTTAGAAGAAATCGTTGGAAATGATATGGTTGTAACGGGTGGACAATTAAGAAATGTATTGACTGATGAAGTAAAAGAAATCCAAGCTGATGGTGTCTTTATCTATGTTGGACTTGATCCATTGACAGAACCGTTCAAGAAATCTGGCTTAACGAATGCGGAAGGTTGGATCGAAACAGACCAAGATATGAAAACGAGTATGCCAGGTGTGTTTGCAATTGGTGATGTTCGTGAGAAAACATTGCGCCAAATCACAACTGCAGTTGGTGAAGGCGGAACTGCCGGACAACAAGTCTATAAATATATCGAAGATATGGCAGAAGTTGAAGAAGTTAAATAGATGAAAAAATGGATTAGCTATTTAAGGTTTCAGTCTAATGTTTACGGATCAAGATCTAGGTCAAAACTTGATAAGTTTTGACCTAGATCTATTTTTATATTATCAGATAGGAGTGAAGAAGTTGAGTCTTGATTTTAATGCTATTGAAGCAATTGTGAATAATGAAAAAAATGCTGGTGGATTTGCAGAATTGATCCGAGAGTTTAAAAAAATTGGTGTGAAAAGATATGATTATTTAGTGGCTACAGGTATTTATCGCTACTATGATGATGCATCGTATGTTGATATCCAAATGAATGGAAAACCTAAAAAAGTCACAGATAAAGGCTCTGCGACCGAAATTAAAAAGGCAGTTTTGCAAGCACAATCAGGTACGATTTCATTTGAACGATTCACAGAGTTAGCAGGTGCTGCTGGGGTAGCTTATTGGCGGACAGACTTATCTTCTATACAAGTGGACTATTTCAATCAAAACGGAAAGCTTCTTTTAAGTGAACCTATTCCAGAAGTATAACTAAAAATATCTAACAGCATGCCATCTTTTTATTGAAATAAATGGAAACCTTAGTTAGTATTGAGATAGCAAATAATAGAAAGGAGTTTATTTAGCGTGGCAACGATTAGAGAAGTAGCAAAGGAAGCCGGCGTTTCACTAGGAACGGTCTCAAGATATTTAAATGGTCATCAACTAAAAGAAAGTAATATGACGAATATTCGCGAAGCAATTGAAAAATTAGGCTATGAAGAAAACATTATTGCCAAAGGGCTAAAAAATAATAAAAGTCTTTCGATTGGTGTTGTGATCAATACGTTGACAGATGTTTTTGCAACATCTATCGTTACCTACTTGGAATCTTACTTAGAAGAAAATAACTACAGCTTGATTCTATGTGATTACCAAAATGATCTAAACAAGTTAGAACAAAAATTAGAGTTTTTACGCTCAAGATCAGTAGATGGTATTGTTATTTTCCACCTTGAAAAGAAATTGGCAGTTTTAGATAAATTTGAAAAAGAAGGTATTCCGATTGTAGCCGTAGACTCACCAATCAGTGATTTCGAAACGGACACAGTTTTAGTTGATAACTATAAAGCGTCGTATGATGTTGTCCAAAAACTTGCTGAATTAGGACATGAACGAATTGGTATTATTGCGGGAAGTCAAGATCGTTTCATTGGCAGAGAACGGTTGAATGGTTTTGTCGATGCTATGAAGGAATTAGATCTTTATGCAGATGCAACAATTGAAATTGGCGATTAT
Source organism: Enterococcus sp. 7E2_DIV0204 (assembly GCF_002140855.1). Lineage (NCBI taxonomy): Bacteria > Bacillati > Bacillota > Bacilli > Lactobacillales > Enterococcaceae > Enterococcus > Enterococcus sp. 7E2_DIV0204. The sequence continues at coordinate 117,923 of NZ_NGKY01000001.1, read as the reverse complement.
AAAAAAGAATCAGGTTATTTGAAAGCTAAAAAAATGCTAGATAAAGGAAATATAACCGCGCTTTACACGACCAATTATTATATGACATTAGGTGTAGTTCAAGCAGTCTATGAACGTCAGTTAGCAATCCCGGAAGATATATCAATCGTAGGATTTGATCATTTTGAACTAAGCGATATCTTTCAGCCGAAACTAACGGTAGTAGAACAACCAGTTAAGCAAATCGGAGAAACAGTTGGAGCCTTATTGATACAAAAAATCAAAGATACTACAATCACTGAAAAAACTGTGGTAGAGCTGGAAACAAGCTTACTTTGGCGTGATTCGGTAAAAAAAATAAAAAAAGGGCTTGAAAGTTAAGCGTTTGCATATTATAATTACATCATAAAATTGAAACGGTTCAAAAAAGAGGGAGGCAATTTTATGAAAGTATTATTAGCATGTGGCGGCGGAATGAGTTCATCGATTTTAGCAGAGAATTTGGTTGCTGAAGCGAAGAAAAACGGGAATGAAGATTTTTATATGGAGGCAACGGGGACAGAAGAAGTTAGCTTGAAAATGCAGCAAGAAGATTGGGATGCTTTGCTTTTAGCGCCTCAGGTTAGCTTTAGAAAGGCCCATTTACAAAAAGAAGCAGATGCCAAAAACATTCCATTGATTCCAATTGAAGGTATTTTATATACGCCGATGGGGATTCCAGATCTGTATCGCTTGATCCAACAATCAGTAAAAAAATAAAAGGACTAGTATCTTTTATTTTTAAATTAAAATTGAAACGGTTCAAAAACGAGAGGAGAAAAAAATGAACACAAAAGCAAGTAAGTTCAATTTTGGTAAAGTCGTTGAGGTTATGGGGCATATTGCAAATAATCGCTACTTGACTGCGGTGAGAAATGGGATGAGCGTAATCATTCCTGTCACGATTATTGGTTCAGTCTTTATTATCATGCTGAATCTACCGATCGATGCTTGGAAAGAGTTTATTACGCCATATGCTGACAATTTAAAGATTCCCATGAACTTCACGATGGATTTTATGTCAGTTTATGTTTGCATTGGGATTGCTTCAAGTTTATGTGAAGACTACAAATTAGATAAAGTATCAACAAGCGTTTTAGCAGTGTTAGCTTTTTTGATTGCCGCAATCACACCAGGTACGATTGATCCAGAAGTTGCAGAAAAAGCAGGTTTGACGGTTAGTGGAACAGTGTTGCCGATGGGAAATTTTGGAGCAGGCGGATTATTTACAGCAATCATTATTTCAATTTTTACAGTAGAAGTCGTCCGTTTTTGCGTAAAACGCAATCTGGTAATCAAAATGCCTCATGGCGTTCCAACATCAGTGATCAATTCATTTGCAGCGTTGATTCCAGGTGCAATTGTGATCGTAACGGCTTGGATCATCAAGGTTGGCTTGAATTTTGATATCAATAGTGCGTTACAGTGGGTCTTTTCTCCGATTCGTTATTTTGCAGGAGATAATCTATTATCAGTAATTGTTCCGATCTTATTGATTACAATCGTTTGGATCTTTGGAATTCACGGAATGATCATTGCAACACCGATCCTCTATCCATTTTGGTACGAAAACTTAAATGCCAATATCAATGCGGCCGCAGCAGGAACAGCAATTCCGCATTTTATGACAGAACAATTTTTCCAATGGTTTATTTGGATCGGCGGAGCTGGTGCCACTTTATCATTGGCATTTTTGATGGCCTTTTTCGGAAAATCAGAATTTTGTAAAAAGATGGGTAAATTTACTTTAATTCCAGGTATTTTTAATATCAACGAGCCGCTGATTTTTGGTGTACCGATTGTGATGAATCCATTTTTTGCAATTCCATTTATTGCAGCGCCAGTAGTTATGGGGATCATCACCTACTTAGCAATGGGTGTTTTCCATTTAGTCAATTATCCGATTGCAATTGCACCCTGGACTTTGCCTGCTCCAATCGGTGCTATGATGGCGACAGGTCTTGATTGGCGAGCTGCTGTTTTAGCAATGGTCAATATCGTTATAGCAGGTCTCATTTATTTACCATTCTTTAAAGCATTTGACAAAAATATGGTCGAAAAAGAAATTGCAGCGAAAAGACAAGATGAAGCAGCTTTAGAAGAAGGGCAGCAAGCAACAATATAAGTTAAGTAGAGAAAGCAGGCGTAATTTATGTTAGGAATTTCGATTTATCCCTATAAAGAAAAAATGGCTGAAACAATTGCCTATATTGACTTAGCGGCAAAATATGGTTTTGGTCGAGTGTTTACTAATCTGTTGATGATTGACAAAGGAGAAGAAAAACAAGTTATCACTGTTTTAAAAACAGCGATCCAACATGCTAGAAAGCGTAATATGGAAGTGATTTTGGACTTGAATCCAGCAGTATTTGATCAATTGAACATTAGCTATCACGATTTATCTTTCTTTAAAGAAATGGGGGCAACAGGCATTCGTTTGGATTCAAGTTTTGATGGATTAGTAGAATCTTTGATTACTTTTGATCTGACTGATTTGGATTTGGAAGTAAATATCAGTAATGATACGTACTATTTAGAGAATGTTCTTTCATATCAGCCAAATAAAAAAAGAATCATTGGCTGTCATAACTTTTATCCACAACGTTTTACTGGGTTGGATTATGATTACTTTATCAAATGCTCTGAAAAATATAAAAAATTAGGCTTACGAACGGCTGCATTTGTGAACTCTCATGAAGCTAGCCATGGTCCTCATCCATATACTGATGGATTATGTACGCTTGAATTCCATCGTGACTTGCCGATCACTCTACAAGCTAAACATTTTATTGCAACAGGTCTGATCGATGACATTATTATCGCCAATGCTTTTGCCTCAGAGGATGAAATAAAAGCACTCAGTCAATTATTGACGAATCAACTTCAGTTTGATGTTGTTTTTTCAGAAGGAACCACAGCGCTTGAAAAAGAGATCGTGCTTGAGCACCAGCATTTTAATCGTGGAGATATCAATAGTTATAGTATTCGATCAACTTTTGTCAAACTGAACTATCAAACGAGTGATCTTCCAGCTAATAATACTGTTGAAACAGTTACTTTAGGTGATGTCACGGTGGGGAATAATAGGTTTGGTCAATATAAAGGAGAGTTAAATATCGTCAAACAAGAAATGCCTAACGGCAAAGGCGAAAAAAATCTGGTTGCTAAAATCAAATCAGATGAACTGTTTTTGATTCCTTATGTTAAGCCGTGGACGAAATTCCAGTTTCGGGAGGCAAATCACGATGAGTAAACTAGCATCACGGCAGATTCATTTGGATTTTCATACGCCAGAACTTCCTTTTGAATTAGGCAAAAACTTTGATAAAAAAAAGTTCCAGCAAACGTTACTTAAAGCAGAAGTTGATTCAGTAACATTGACCGGACGATGTCATCATGGGCATATTTATTATCAAACAGATTTACCAGCCAAGCATCCTCAGATGAAAAAAGATTTCCTGATGGAGCAAGTAGATGCTTGTCACGAAATTGGGCTCAAAGCGCCAATCTATTTAAGTGTTGGCTGGGATGCATACGCAGCTGACCACCATCCAGAATGGTTAGAACGTAAAGTTGACGGTAGTATGTATGGGTTTGAAGACTATGGACAACTGGCTCCCGGCTGGAAAACACTCTGTTTTAATACTCCTTATTTAGGTTATTTAAAAAGACAAATTAAGGATACAATGGATCATTTCAAAGGTAAACTGGACGGATTATTCTTCGATATTGTCTGGCAAGATCCTTGTTGTTGTAATGATTGTATCAAGAAAATGCTAGAGAGTGGTTATAATCCAGAAAACGAGGGTGATCGCGATACTTTTGCAAAAAAAACTGAGCAGTTTTTAAAAGCTGAGATCTATCAAACAATCAGAGCAATAGACGATAATTGTCCGATTTTTTTTAATGAAGGGAATATCATTCCCAGTATTCGTCCTAATCTTGCGGAGTACAGTCATTTAGAAATAGAATCACTACCAAGTGGTGCTTGGGGTTATCAACATTTTCCAACGGTCGTGCGTTATGCTAAGAATTTAGGGAAAGAGTACCTTGGTATGACTGGAAAATTTCATAAGGTGTGGGCTGATTTTGGAAGTTACAAAAATCAAGTTGCTCTGGAATATGAATCCTTTTTAGCACTTGCACATGGGGCCAAATGTTCAATTGGGGATCAAATGTATCCAGATGGAACATTGCAGCAGGCAACATATGAATTGATCGGCAATGTGTACAGTCAAGTAAAACAGTTAGAAATCTACAACGAGGATTCAAAAGCAATAACAGAAATTGCTATTTTACATCCTGGAATCGTTGAAACGTGTGAAGAAAAAGTTGATTTGTCATTAGCTGGAGCAGTGAATATGCTAAATGAAGCCCATTATCAATTTGATATTGTCGATCACAAAATGAACTGGTCTAACTATCAAGTGTTGATACTTCCAGACAAATTGGTATTGACACGTGAATTAACGAACCTGATCCATGATTACTTAGATCAAGGAGGGAAAATTTTAGCTACCCACTACAGCGGTCTAGTTGAGGGTCAACAATTTAGTGAAAGTTGGGGTGTTCACTATCAAGGAGAATATCAATCAGAGCCAATGTATGGTTATTTTGATGCAAACTTCTTTTCTAAACTGCCTCAAGGTGAATTAGTTTTACATGGCAAAGGACTTGTAGTTACCCCTATCACGAGCGTCGTAAAAGGAGTTGTGGCTGCACCACTTGTGGAACGAAGTTACCAACATTATTATTCTCATTTTCAAGCACCTGTTGGTCAAAAAACAAGTAATCCAGCAGTTACGGTAGCTGCGCAAGTAATCTATTACCCGTTTCCACTTTTTGACATGTATAAAAAACAAGGGGTAAAAGCATACAAAGAGTTGATTTTAGCTGGAATTGATTTTCTTTTAGAGGGAAGAAAACTAGTCAATAGTGACTTACCAACTTCAGCAGATGTAATATTGAACCATCAAGCGATTGAAAAAAGGATCATTTTAAATTTGCTACATTATATTCCAGAACGACGTGCATTAGATTTAGATACGATTGAAGACAAAATTCCATTATATAACCAAACTGTTCAATTGGATGTATCATTGATTGCGTTGAAGTTAGCTTTAAAAGAGTGTATGGTTGAAAGTCTTGTTCAAGTAACAGCTCAAAAGGAGTTGCCATTTGACATGATTGAAGGAAAACTAGTTTTTGATGTATCGAAGATTGATGGATATGAAATAATTGCCTTAACTTACAAATAGAAAGATGTGACAAATATGGATGGATTAGAATTAACAGCTTTTAATATTATCAGTACAGTAGGAACCGCTAAATCAAAAGTGATGGAGAGCATGGACTATGCAAGAAAAGGAAAATTTAAAGAGGCAGAACAGCTGATCAATGAAGCTAATGAATCATTACGAGCTGGAGAAAAGGAGCATTTTACTGTAATCACACAAGAAGCAAAAGAAAAAAATGTTGAACTTACACTGCTTTTTATGCACGCAGAAGATCAGTTGATGACAACTGTTGTGCTTAGAGATGTTGCAAACGAACTTCTAGAAATGAATAAAAATTTTTATGAATTAAAAAATCTAGTGGAAGAGTTAGCAGGAAAATGATGACACTATTAGGTGTAATAGCAGGTGTCTGTACCAGTATTTCATTTATTCCGCAAGCTATCCAGACAATCAAGACGAAACAAACGGAAGGGATTTCCCTAATTACGTACATTATGTTTGTCATAGGTGTGTTTTCATGGGTGATTTATGGGGCTTTAAATGGAGATATTGCCGTTTTACTGACGAATATTGTGACACTTATGCCCTGTTCTATTATTTTGTATTTGAAATTACAAGCAGTGAATGGTGTAAATAAAAAAGAGACTGAACGCAGTTAAATCTGTGTTTTAGTCTTTCTTATTTCTTTAGCATCTACTAACATGGCTTATGTTTAATGGTAGAATGAAAGAGTAGATTAGAAACTGATGAGTAAAATGAATTGGAAGTTTGGCTAAGGCTGAAAAGGAGAGTGACATAATAATGGCATACGAAGAAGATTGGTATATGAGACAATTAAAAATGGTCGTGTTTAATCCTTTTAAGAAAAGTTCAGCAGATCAAGTTATGCCAATGATTATGGTGATGGATGAAGGAACAGGAGAAAATTATTCTGTTCCAATTCAAAGTTATCTATCAGAGCTGATTTTGAAACAAGAAGTGAATCAAGCTGAAAATATCTTGTTTTTAGAATCTAAAAACATGACAAATGAGCAATTTGTGGGTCTTGGTAACTGGTTTTATGACCTCGTGGAGGAGTTATCAGATGAAGAGTTAACAATGGCTAATTTTTCAAGAACAGAAATCGCTCAAGGGAGAGCAGAATTAGCCTGAGCAATAAAAAAAGGTATTTTTGAATTATTTCGTTTTCTTTTGACAATTAGAAAAATATGAACTATGATGAATAAGGATTAAGAACTGAATAATTGTTAGGTGAGGCTCCTATTTGGACACATGCTACTGCCGCGAAAGAATCGAGAGACTCTTAGTTGGTTGAACAGGAATGATCGTGAAGGTCATTCATAACGTAGCTGATAAGAAATTATCTACGCCCTATAGTGCTAAAGCTCAACGATAGAGAAACTTTTATTTAAGTTGCTATTTTAACGCACACTCTATTGTTTAGTGTGCGTTTTGCTGTTTAACACAGATTGCGGAGCAATCTGATGTTAAACAGTACAAGGCGACTGAAAGGAGAGTTGTGACCTTTGTATGAATCACAGCGACTGGCTCTGCCAGAGCTGATGATGGACAGTACTTGGCGACCAAAGGGAGCGAAGTTCCGCAAAAAGAAACAAGCGGTCAGAAGAAAAACAAAAGCCCCATCTAAAAAAATCCATCGTTCCAAAATAAACAAAAAGAGAGGAAGAGCCGTATGGAAGACCCCAGTCATTCGAGAAATAAAATAAATGTCCCCTTCATCTTAGAAACGATGGAATTGAAATAACCTTTCTTTTCTCCTTCTAGATAAGATGAAGTGCAAGGAGGAAAAGAAAATGATGAATAAAAAAATAGTAGATTTAAAAAAAGCTACAAAAGATCAAGAGTTAAAAAAACTAGCAATGTTGTCTGAACGAGAATTAATGATGGAGCTTCGGACTTCAGAAAAAGGTTTATCCGAAGAAGATGCTAAACATCGATTAGAAGAATATGGTCCCAATGAAGTTTCTGCACAAAAACCAACACCAGCAATTATTATGTTTTTAGAAGCATTTAAAGATCCATTTGTTTATGTATTAGCTTTATTGATGGTTGTTTCAGCAGTTACAAAAGATTTTGAAGCAGCCCTTGTGATGGGGATCATGATTTTAGCTAGCGTTATTATTGCCTTTATTCAAGAATATCGCTCTCAAAAAGCAAGTTTGAGTTTAAAAGAACTTATTGAAAATACAACTGCTGTGACACGTGGTGGTCAAATAAAAGAAATTCCGATGGATGAAGTTGTACCAGGAGACATCGTGACTTTGGCGACAGGGGATATGATCCCAGCCGATGCGGTGTTGATTTGGACAAAAGATTTGTTTATCAATCAATCGTCATTAACTGGTGAATCAATGCCAGTCGAAAAGTTTGTAGATGCAGGGATCGATAAAAATTCCGAATCTGTTGCAGCCTTAGATATGCAAGATTTAGTCTTTATGGGAACGGATGTATTAAGCGGACAAGGAAAAGCGATTATTTTGAAAACAGGACAAAATACTTTCTTTGGCGACATTGCTAAAAATGCAACGACCCAACGTGGAAAAACGTCTTTTGACATCGGCTTGACCAAAGTCAGTAAGTTTTTGCTAAGAATGGTCATGATTCTGTTTCCGATCGTATTTTTGATCAATGGGATCACCAAAGGCGAATGGAGCGAAGCATTTTTCTTTGCAATTGCTGTTGCTGTTGGGTTAACGCCTGAAATGTTGCCAATGATCGTAACCAGTAATTTAGCTAAAGGCGCATTAAGTTTATCTAAGCATAAAGTAATCGTAAAAGAATTACCATCTATTCAAAATTTAGGCAGTATGGATATTCTTTGTACAGACAAAACAGGAACGATCACAGAGGATAGAGTTGTTTTGGTTCAACATCTAGACCCATTAGGTGAAGTCAATGATCAAGTTTTAGATATGGCCTTTTTAAATTCTCATTATCAAACAGGCTGGAAAAACTTAATGGATATCGCTGTAATCAATTTTTATGAAGAAAACGATAATCATAGTCCATATCACTCAGTGACTAAATTAGATGAAATTCCTTTTGATTTTTCTCGTCGTCGTTTAACGGTAGTCGTTAATGCAGATGGTCATCAATTGATGATCACTAAAGGTGCTGTCGAAGAGATGGAAGCTGTTTGTACACATGCTGAAATCAATGGTGAAATCGTCCCCTTAACACCAGAGCTACAAAAAAGAATGCGTGAAGTAAATATCCGAATGAATGAGCAAGGGATGCGTGCTTTAGCTGTTGCTGTAAAAAAAGATGTTCATAGTGAGGCCATTTATAGTGTAGAAGATGAACACGGAATGACGTTGATCGGTTTTATGGGCTTTTTAGACCCGGCAAAAAAATCAGCGATCACCGCAATCAAATCATTGCATGAACATGGCGTTAATGTAAAAGTGTTAACTGGTGATAATGATATTGTTGCCAAGAAAGTCTGCAGTGATGTTGGGATCGAAGTATCACATGTAGTGCTTGGAACAGATATCGATGATATGTCAGATGAACAAATGAAAAAAGAAGTTGAAAAAACGAACTTATTTGCCAAATTAAACCCAATGCAAAAAGCTAGAATCATCGAAACACTTCAAGGGAATGGCCATACAGTTGGCTTTATGGGAGATGGTATCAATGATGCACCAGCACTTCGTAAAGCAGATGTAGGAATTTCGGTTGATACAGCAGCCGATATAACGAAAGACGCTAGCTCAATCATTTTATTGGAAAAGAGTTTGAATGTTTTAGAAGATGGTGTGATCGAAGGTCGAAAAGTCTTTAGCAATATGATGAAATACATTAAAATCACGATCAGTTCTAACTTTGGAAATGTGTTCTCGATTTTGATTGCAAGTGCCTTTTTACCATTCCTACCAATGCTTTCGATTCAATTGTTGATTCAAAATTTGATTTATGATATTGCGCAATTGGCGATTCCTTGGGATAACGTTGATGAGGAAGATTTACTGAAACCTGTGCGTTGGGAAACAAACGGATTGATGAAATTTACTTTGTGCATTGGTCCAGTCAGTAGCATATTTGATATCATGACCTATCTGGTGATGTGGTTTGTTTTCAGCGCAAATACAGTAGGCAGTCAACATTTATTCCAAACTGGTTGGTTTGTAGTCGGTTTAGTTAGCCAAACATTGGTTGTTCAAATGGTCCGGACAAGAAAACTTCCATTTATCCAAAGTATCGCATCACCTGCTGTGATTCTTTCTAGTTTAGGCGCAGTTGGCTTAGGGTTATTGATTGTCTTGACACCAATTAGAGAGGTTTTCGACTTTGTGAAACTTCCAGCTAATTATTGGGGTTGGTTCATTTTGATCATTGTACTATATTTGATCACAGTAGAATTTGCTAAACGACTATATATTCATATCACTAAAGAGTGGATTTAATTTAGAAAAATACTGATTTTATTTTTATAAGTCAGCTGATTTAGGAAATGGAAGACTTCGATTTACTTTTTTAAGAAAAGATTATGAAGTGTAAATAACGAAAAATAGTATTAGGATCAAAGTTGTTATTCGTGAATATCGAAGAAAAATACCTTTTAATTTATTAATATTCGTTTTTATGGGGCAAAGACAAAATTACTAGAATTTTGTCTTTGCTCATTTTTTTATGGGTTAAAAAAGTCTGTACATTTTTTAGCAAACAATTTCTAACTTACAAATTTACTGTAGCATAACAATGAACACAGTGAATATAACAGTTGTTTGTCAAAAGATACGATTGGGAAGGCATTATATAAAACGGTTTCTCTTTTGTGATTTTAATCACTAACCTTTGGTACGAAAGGTTTTAGGTATTTTAATGAAATTTAAAGAAATGATAACTTTTTACTTGCTCTTTTATCTGATTAGTGATAATTTGTAAGTGTAGTCGATAAAAAGTAATACAGTTTTTGACGCTGTTTTACTTTTTACGAAAAAAAGAAACGTAACAGAGAGGATTGTGTGACAAAATGGCAAAGGCAAAGAAACAAAAACCTATTGACTTTAAAGCACTTATGGAAAAAGTCGACGCTGATTTCCCAACATTTCAAATTTTAGATAAAGATGGGAAAATCGTAAACAAAGATGCTGTACCAGATTTATCAGATGACGAACTAGTAGAATTAATGACTCGTATGGTTTGGTCACGTGTATTAGACCAACGTTCAACTGCGTTGAACCGTCAAGGCCGTCTAGGCTTCTTCGCACCAACTGCTGGACAAGAAGCAAGTCAATTGGCAAGCCAATTTGCGATGGAAAAAGAAGATTACTTATTACCAGGTTATCGTGATGTACCTCAATTAGTTCAACATGGTTTACCATTAACAGAAGCTTTTCTTTGGTCTCGTGGCCACGTAGCGGGTAACCACTATGCGCCAGAATTAAATGCTCTACCACCACAAATCATCATTGGTGCCCAATACATCCAAGCAGCAGGAGTTGCTTTAGGAATGAAAAAACGCGGCAAGAAAAACGTTGTCTTCACTTATACAGGTGATGGCGGTTCTTCACAAGGTGATTTCTATGAAGCAATCAACTTTGCAGGAGCCTATCATGCAAACGGCGTGTTCATCATCCAAAACAATGGTTTTGCGATTTCAACACCTCGTGAAAAACAAACAGCAGCTAAAACATTAGCACAAAAGGCAGTAGCTGCAGGAATTCCAGGAATCGTCGTTGACGGAATGGATCCACTGGCAGTTTATGCAATTGCTAAAGAAGCTCGTGAATGGTCTGCAAATGGAAATGGTCCTGTTTTAATTGAAACATTAACTTACCGTTATGGTCCACATACATTATCAGGTGATGATCCAACTCGTTACCGTTCAAAAGACATGGATGACGAATGGGTACAAAAAGATCCACTAGTTCGTTTCCGTAAATATCTAGAAGACAAAGGCTTATGGTCTGAAGAAAAAGAAAACGAAGTAATCGAAAAAACGAAAGAAGAAATCAAAGTAGCAATTGCTGAAGCAGATAAAGTTCCAAAACAAAAAGTTTCTGATTTCTTGAAAAACATGTTTGAAGTTCAACCTCAAAATATTAAAGAACAAATTGCATTCTACGAAGCGAAGGAGTCGAAATAATCATGGCACAAAAAACAATGATCCAAGCAATTACAGATGCCTTAGCTCTTGAAATAGAGAAAGACGAAAACGTCTTGGTCTTCGGTGAAGACGTTGGTAAAAATGGCGGAGTTTTCCGTGCAACAGAAGGCTTACAAGAAAAATTTGGCGAAGACCGTGTCTTCGATACTCCTTTAGCAGAATCTGGAATCGGTGGTTTAGCTTTTGGTTTAGCTTTAGAAGGTTATCGTCCAGTTCCTGAAATCCAATTCTTTGGATTCGTATTTGAAGTCTTTGACGAAATTGTAGGTCAAATGGCTCGTACTCGTTACCGTATGGGTGGAACACGTAATATGCCTATTACTGTTCGTGCGCCTTTTGGTGGTGGTGTGCATACACCAGAACTTCACTCAGATAACTTAGAAGGATTGATTGCTCAATCTCCTGGTATCCGTGTCGTTATTCCATCAAATCCATATGATGCAAAAGGACTATTGATTTCTGCAATCAGAAGCAATGACCCTGTTGTCTATCTAGAGCACATGAAACTATACCGTTCTTTCCGTGAGGAAGTGCCGGATGAAGCGTACGAAGTGCCTTTAGATAAAGCAGCAGTAACCCGTGAAGGTACAGACGTTTCTATCATTACTTACGGTGCAATGGTTCGTGAAGCAATTAAAGCAGCTGACAACTTAGCGAAAGATAATATTTCTGTTGAAATCATTGACTTACGTACTGTTGCTCCTTTAGATGTTGAAACAATCATTAAATCAGTTGAAAAAACTGGTCGTGTAGTAGTGGTTCAAGAAGCACAAAAACAAGCTGGTGTTGGTGCTATGGTTGTTTCTGAAATTTCTGAACGTGCAGTATTATCCTTAGAAGCGCCAATTGGCCGCGTATCTGCTCCAGATACGATCTTCCCATTTGGACAAGCAGAAAACATTTGGTTGCCAAATGCTAAAGATATCGAAGCGAAAGCTAGAGAAATCGCAGAATTTTAATTAGAAACTAAACCAATTTGCTTTAAAAACATACTCTGATTTTCACGTGATATTTTTTATCACGTGGAAATTTAGCGCTGTTGTTTTCTGCAAATAACTAGTTAGACAGATACGATAAAGGAAGGGAAGGCTTAAAAAATGGCTTATCAATTTAAATTACCAGATATTGGTGAAGGTATTGCAGAAGGCGAAATCGTAAAATGGTTCGTTAAAGCAGGAGATACCATCAATGAAGATGATACATTATTAGAAGTTCAAAACGATAAATCTGTAGAAGAGATTCCATCTCCAGTTACAGGAACAGTTAAAGCTATCGTAGTACCAGAAGGCACAGTTGCAAATGTTGGAGATGTATTGATCGAAATCGATGCACCTGGACATCCTGAAAATGACGCTGCACCAGCAGCTCCAGCTCAAGAACAAACACCTGCGCAACCAGCAGCGACTCCAGAAGCGCCAGCAGCTGACAACGGCGGCGGTGTATTCCAATTTAAATTGCCAGATATCGGTGAAGGTATTGCAGAAGGCGAAATCGTAAAATGGTTCGTTAAATCAGGCGATACAATCAACGAAGATGATACATTATTGGAAGTTCAAAACGATAAATCTGTTGAAGAAATTCCTTCACCAGTTACAGGAACTGTTAAAAACATTGTTGTTCCAGAAGGTACAGTAGCAAATGTTGGAGATGTATTGATTGAAATCGATGCACCTGGACATAATTCTGCACCAAGTGCAGCAGCACCAGCAGCAAGTGCACCTGCCCAAACAGAACAAGCAGCACCAGCATCAGCAGCCTCAACGGGTGTTGTAGCAGCGGCTGATCCAAACAAACGTGTGTTGGCTATGCCATCAGTACGTCAATTTGCTCGTGAAAAAGATGTAGATATCACACAAGTTGCACCAACTGGAAAAGGTGGACGTGTCACAAAAGCGGACATCGAAGCGTTTATCTCAAGTGGTGGACAAGCAGCAGCACCAGCACCAGCACAAGCTGAACAAACTGCGGCAACTCCAGCAGCAACTGAAACAGCAGCGCCAAAAGCACCAGCTAAACCATTTGTTTCTGACTTAGGTGAAGCTGAAACACGCGAAAAAATGACACCAACTCGTAAAGCAATTGCTAAAGCGATGGTTAACAGTAAACATACTGCACCGCACGTTACACTGCATGACGAAGTTGAAGTATCTAAATTATGGGATCACCGTAAGAAATTTAAAGATGTTGCAGCAGCTAACGGTACGAAATTAACATTCTTACCATATGTTGTGAAAGCATTGACTGCAACGGTTCAAAAATTCCCAATCTTGAATGCATCAATTGATGATGCAGCACAAGAAATCGTTTATAAAAACTACTATAACATTGGTATTGCAACAGACACTGATCATGGTTTATATGTACCAAATGTTAAAAATGCGAACACTAAGAGCATGTTTGCAATCGCTGATGAAATCAACGAAAAAGCAGCTCTTGCAATCGATGGTAAACTAACTGCTGCGGATATGCGTGACGGTTCTATCACAATCAGTAATATCGGTTCAGTTGGCGGCGGCTGGTTCACACCAGTTATCAACTACCCTGAAGTAGCCATTTTAGGTGTAGGTACAATTGCAACTCAACCAGTTGTAAATGCAGACGGGGAAATCGTTGTTGGACGTGTCATGAAACTTTCAATGAGTTTTGACCACCGTATCGTTGATGGCGCAACTGCTCAAAAAGCAATGAACAACATCAAGCGTTTATTAGCTGATCCAGAATTATTATTAATGGAAGGATGATTATCACATGGTAGTAGGAGATTTCGCCATTGAATTAGATACAGTCGTAATTGGTTCAGGCCCTGGAGGATATGTTGCAGCGATTCGTGCTGCTGAAATGGGTCAAAAAGTTGCGATCATTGAACGTGAGTTTATCGGCGGTGTATGTTTAAACGTTGGATGTATTCCTTCTAAAGCATTGATCGCAGCGGGACATCACTATCAAGAATCACTAGATTCAACTATGTTTGGTGTAACAGCTAAAGACGTTGAGTTAGATTTTACAAAGACACAAGAATGGAAAGACAACAAAGTTGTTAATACTTTGACAAGCGGTGTTGGTTTCCTTCTTAAAAAACATAAAATCGAAATTATTGAAGGAGAAGCTTTCTTCGTTGATGAAAACACATTACGTGTGATCCATCCAGATTCAGCGCAAACTTACTCATTCAATAATGCAATCGTGGCAACAGGTTCTCGCCCAATCGAAATCCCAGGATTTAAATTTGGCGGACGTGTCTTAGATTCTACTGGTGGTTTGAACTTGAAAGAAGTACCTAAGAAATTTGTGATCATCGGTGGCGGTGTTATCGGTGCAGAATTAGGTGGCGCATATGCGAACCTTGGTTCTGAAGTAACGATTTTAGAAGGTAGTCCTTCAATTTTACCAACATACGAAAAAGATATGGTTAAACTAGTTACAGATGATTTCAAGAAGAAAAATGTAACAGTTGTAACGAAAGCAATGGCTAAAGAAGCCATCGACAATGGTGACAGCGTAACAGTTAAATATGAAGTAGACGGTAAAGAAGAATCAGTCACTGCTGACTACGTAATGGTAACTGTTGGACGTCGTCCAAACACGGATGATCTTGGTTTAGAACAAGCGGGTGTTGAAGTTGGCGAACGTGGTTTAGTTAAAGTGGACAAACAAGGTAGAACAAATGTATCAAATATCTTTGCTATCGGTGATATCGTACCAGGCGCGGCGCTTGCGCATAAAGCAAGCTACGAAGCGAAAATTGCTGCTGAAGCAATTTCTGGTAAAAAAGTAGAAGTGGACTACAAAGCAATGCCTGCTGTAGCCTTCACTGATCCTGAACTAGCAAGTGTTGGTATGACAATCGCTGAAGCCAAAGAAGCGGGCTTAGAAGCAACAGCTTATAAATTCCCATTCGCTGGTAACGGCCGTGCTATTTCTTTAGGTAAAACTGAAGGATTCGTACGTTTGGTAACAACAAACGAAGACAATGTGATTATCGGAGCACAAATCGGCGGAGTTGGCGCAAGTGATATGATTTCTGAATTATCATTAGCGGTTGAATCTGGTATGAATGCTGAAGATATCGCATTAACGATCCATCCACACCCATCTTTAGGGGAAATTACTATGGATGCTTCTGAATTGGCTTTAGGTTTGCCAATTCATATTTAAATAGCATATTTGTCACACAAAGAAAGACCGAGCTGGCCAAGCTCGGTCTTTTGTTTTACTTATATAGTCGCACTAAAAATTAAACCGACCTTTAAAATGAGCAGAAATACTCGTTTTAAAAGTCGGCTTTTTTAGAGATTAACGTTCTTCAAACTTAGTGATGAAGCTCTTCGCCATCTTGTTCATCAATTCTATGAACCATCTCGAGCAATCCGCCGTTCCCTTCATCTAAAATTCGTTTTACTCGAGAAATAGTCGTGGTACTGCTACCAGTTGCTTCAGCGATGTCAGTATAGGTTTTATTTAGTAAAAGTAGCTTTGCGACTTCAAACCGTTGAATCATAGAATCAAGTTCTTTTAATGTCATCAAGTCGTCAAAGTAATTGTAACAATCTTCCAATGTTTCTAAAGCTAATAGAGAACGGAAAAACTCATCGCCGTGGCCGTCTTGTATCTTGTCGATTTTCATAAGTTCCTCCTAATTTAAAAGCGAAGCGGACACGTTTAGGCTTGACAGGAAAATAGGAAAAATTGATTGAGACGTTTTTTTGTCTCACGCCATTTTTATCTTTTTCCCGAAAGGCTAGTCCGTGTAGCTAGATAACAGGTTTGTCAAACTCTGGTTAAAAATAACAGACTAATTTACACAAATAAATAAAAATACCCCCGTATTTCAATAGTAATTGTGCGCAATCATTTTCTTATTATAAAACTTTTTTCTATTTTGTCCAGTAAATTGAATAGCCTTAAGAGAAAGATGACATAAAAAGAGTGAAGTAAAACGAACTTTTCGTTTTACTTCACTCTTTTAAAAATAAGCTCTTTTACTTAGAAATCAATTTTACTAAAGTGTATTGTTTTTTCCCTTTTCTAACAATGATGAATTTCCCATCAAAGCTGTGATCTGAGGTTACAACAAAGTCTAATTCTTTGATACGGTCACCATTGATTGAAATTGCGCCATTTGTAATATCTTCTCTAGCTTGGCGTTTTGAAGGCTCAATGCCTAATTCAATCAACCAATCTACAAGGTTTTGATCAAGCGTTTCTGTTTCAACAGTTGGCATGTTTTTAAAGCCTTCTTCAATTTGTTTTGACGTTAGATTTTTTACATTACCAGAAAACAATGCTTCTGAAATCGCTAATGCGTCATTTAAGTCCGCTTCACTATGCACAAATTTAGTCATTTCAGCAGCTAATACGCGTTGTGCTTCACGTAAATGTGGTTCAGTTTCTACTTTGACTTCAAGTGCATCGATTTCTTCTTTTGTTAAGAAAGTAAAGAATTTCAAGTATTTGATTACGTCACGATCATCTTGGTTTACCCAGAATTGGTAGAACTCGTAAGGAGTTGTTTTTTCTGGATCAAGCCAAACGGCACCACCAGCAGTTTTCCCAAATTTTGTGCCATCTGCTTTTAACATTAATGGAATCGTTAAACCAAAGGCTTTGGCATCTGCGCCTTCCTTTTTTCGAATCAAATCCAGACCAGCTGTGATATTCCCCCATTGATCAGCACCACCGATTTGCATGCGGACGTTGTTATTTTGGAATAGGTGTAAAAAGTCCATTGATTGTAGGATTTGGTACGTGAATTCTGTAAATGAAATTCCCGTTTCCAAACGACTCGCTACGATATCTTTTGCAAGCATGGTGTTGATGTTAAAGAATTTACCAAAGTCTCTTAGGAAATCTAATAGAGTAAGACTATGTGTCCAATCGTAGTTGTTGACCAGAGTCAATGTGTTGTCAGTGTCGACTGCAAATAATTTTTCCATTTGACGTGTTAAAGAGTCAACGTTATGTTGAACTGTTTCCATTGTTTGTAACTGACGTTCTGTTGTTCTTCCACTTGGGTCTCCAATTGTTCCAGTTGCGCCACCGATCAAAATAAATGGATGGTGTCCAAATGCTTGGAATCTTTTTAGCATCATAAAAGGAATCAAATGCCCAATATGCATGCTATCTCCTGTAGGATCCACACCGCAATATAGTGAAATGCTCTCGGTTTCAACGTATGCGCGTAAACCTTCGCTATCTGTTTGTTGGTTGATGGCGCCACGCCATTCTAATTCATCAATAATATTTGTCATGTTTCTTCTTCCTTTCCTAAATAAGATAAAAAACGCCCCATAGGCTATTAGCCTATGGGACGAACTCCGCCGTGTTACCACCCAAATTGTATATGAATTTATCATATACCTCTCAAATCTGTATCGTAGATAGACGCCTACTTACGGTAGGAAACTAAAAGTGTAATTCACAAAAAATGTATATGCCAACTCTCACTAAATGTTGACTCTCTGAAATAGGGACATTCTTGCTACTTCGCTTTATTAAAGTTTGATATGTTATTTTGTAGCAATTCTACGACAAATAAGCCAACTTGTCAAATACTTCTTTTTTTCGATTATTATTTTTGAATGAGGGGATTCTCATACAAGCGGTTCTCTCTTTAATCTAGGTTTATTGAAAGTGGCAAGAGTGAAATGGAATTTCTGACAATTACGAACGAGCTTTTTACAAAAAGCTTTTTTATGCTGTTTTTTTCACATAATTACTTTAACGCAGTAAAGCGTCGACGCGCTAGATAGAGTAGAAAAATGTTAAATAATAGGCTTTTTTTTTAATTCTACTCTTTTTGACTTGAAGGTAAATCGTACCTATACTTTGGGAGTGATTTCACATGTGGGAAACAAAAAATAAATTAAATCAGGAGGTCAATAGAAACATGAATAAGAAATTATCATTATTTGGATTAATCGGAATTACCATGGCCTTTTTCGGAACGGTTCGTAGTGTTCCAACGTTAGCATCGACAGGATGGGCACAAATATTTTATATGTTGATTGCAGCTTGTTGTTTTGCTTTACCAATTGCGTTGATTTCAGCTGAATTATCAACTGGTTGGCCAGAAGAAGGCGGACCACAAGTTTGGGTGCGTAATGCTTTTGGTGAAAAATGGGGTTTTGTTACGTCATGGTTATTATGGGTACAAATGTTTTTCGGAATGGTAATGGTAGCATCAACTGTTGGTGTATTACTTGGTTATGTAATCAACCGTCCCGATCTTGGACACAACAACTTATTTATTTTCATTATGATATTGATTTCATATTGGGGTATTACATTACTTAATTTGAAATTTGACATGGTTAAAATTGCTGGTGACTGGGGTGCTGTGATCGGTGTCTATATTCCTTTTGTTGCACTAGTTATTTTAGGGATAATGTACATGGCAAAACATGGGATCAACCAAGATAGTTATTTAGGTCATTTTGAAGCAAGCAAGTTATTACCAGATTTTAGTGACTTAGGTAGCTTACCAACCTTGACAGGGATCATCTTCATTTTTGCCGGAGTAGAAATTTCTTCTGTTCACGCCAATAATATTGATAATCCAAAACGGAATTATCCAATCGCGGTTATTGCATCTGTTTTACTATTAGTGGTCTTCAACTTAGCGGCTGGCTTAAGTGTAGCAGATAGCGTACCAGCTGGAAAAATGGAATTAGCAAATATTACACAACCATTTGTAATCATGACGCAAGATCTTGGAATTCCAGCGATTTTCAATAATATTATTTCCTTGATGATCTTAATCGGTGTACTTGTTCAATTAAGTGCTTGGGTTTTAGGACCAAGTAAATCAATGATCAAAGTTGCAGAAGAAGGGAATTTACCACCATTCTTCCAAAAACGTAATGCAAAAGGTATTCCAATCGTTTTTGTGATGATCCAAGCAATCGTTATTTCACTTGTTTCATTCTTGTATGTAGTAGTACCAGATATTAGTGCAGCGTTCTTGATTATTACAATTACAACAACAATTTTATATTGCGTAGTCTATCTATTGATTTCACTTTCAGCTATTAAATTGCGTTACAGCATGCCGAATGTTGAACGTCCATTTAGATTAGGCAGCAAAGGAAATGGGTTAATGTGGTTTGTTTCAGTCTTAGCTATCGTGAGTGTGATTGTTACGATCTTAGTCAGCTTGATTCCACCAACCTCTGTTCCTCAAAGTGGACATTTAGCATATGTGATTTATCAAGTAGCAGCAACTGTGATCATGATTGGTATTGCGTTGATCATTTATAAAAACAAAAAACCAGAATGGAAGAAACTTGATAAATAAGAGACGAGCATAAATATAAATTTTTTAGTATGACAAATTATGAAAATATTGGAGGAAATTATCGTGAAAAATTTCAATACTGACGATACGAATTTAAAAGCATTATTTATAGGTGACAAAGGTGAAAACGTTGATTTATTCAAAGAATTATTAAATAAAATGCTCGATGAGCATGTAGGCTGGAGACAAAATTATATGCCACAAGATTTACCAGTTATTACACCGCAAGATAGAAGTTCTAAAAGTTTCCAAGAAACGGCCGACAATATGAGAAGTGTTTTCAATGTGTTGTCTTCACGTTTAAGAACAGAATCTCTTCCTTGGCACTCAGCAGGCCGTTTCTGGGGCCATATGAACGCTGAAACATTAATGCCATCAATTATTGCTTATACAACAGCAATGCTTTGGAACGGCAATAACGTGGCTTATGAATCATCACCAGCAACATCACAAATGGAAGAAGAAGTTGGCTTAGAATTTGCTACATTGATGAGCTATAAAAATGGTTGGGGTCACATCGCAGCAGATGGTTCAATCGCTAACTTAGAAGGTCTATGGTATGCCCGCAATATGAAATCTTTACCATTCGCTATCAAAGCAGTTGTACCAGAAATGGTTGCAGGTAAAACAGATTGGGAATTATTAAATATGTCTACAACAGAAGTGCTAGATATTTTAGATCAAGTGCAAGACCAATTTGATGAAATCAAAGCGCAATCTGCTCGTAGTGGTAAAAACTTAGATAAATTAGGTAAATGGATCGTACCACAAACAAAACATTATTCATGGTTAAAAGCAGCAGATATTATCGGAATTGGGTTAGATCAAGTGATTGCTGGGGAAGTCAACAGTGAATATCGCATGGATATTGATAAATTAGAAGCCCAAATCCGTGATTTAGCAGCACAAGGAATTCCTACACTTGGTGTAGTTGGGGTTGTCGGCTCAACAGAAGAAGGTCAAGTTGACCGTATCGATCAAATCATTGCATTACGTGAAAAACTAGCAAAAGAAGGTATTTATTTCTACGTACATGTGGATGCTGCCTATGGTGGTTATGGTCGCTCAATCTTCTTAGATGAAAATGACCAATTTATCGAATGGGATAAAATTGAAGAAGTTTATGCAAAACATAACATCTTCCAAGAAAAAAATGATTGGTTAACAAGAGAAGTTTATGAATCATTTAAAGCAATCGAACAAGCTGAATCAGTAACGATCGATCCACACAAAATGGGTTACATCCCTTATTCAGCTGGTGGTGTCGTGATCAAAGATATCCGCATGCGTGACGTGATTTCTTACTTTGCAACATACGTATTTGAAAAAGGTGCAGATATTCCTGCATTACTAGGAGCTTATATTCTTGAAGGGTCTAAAGCTGGTGCAACTGCAGCTGCTGTTTGGACTGCTCATAAAGTATTGCCACTAAACGTAACTGGTTATGGTAGATTGATGGGCGCAAGTATTGAAGGAGCTTATCACTTCTATCATTTCATCGATGGCTTAGAATTTAAAGTCAGTGACAAAACAATCGAAATCCATGCTTTAACAAAACCAGATTTTAACATGGTCGATTATGTATTCAATGAAAAAGGCAATACAGATCTTGTGAAAATGAATAAATTGAATCATGATTTCTATGACTATGCTTCTTATGCAAAAGGCGGATTATATAACAATGAATTCATCACATCACATACCGATTTTGCTATCGAAGAATATGGTCACAGCCCATTTGAATTTGTTAACAGCCTTGGTTTCTCTCGTGCTGAATGGGAACGTGCTGATAAAGTAACGATTTTACGTGCAGCTGGTATGTCACCATACATGAATGACAAAGAAGTCTTTGATGACTATGCAGCAAAAATCAAAACAGCGATCCAAGAAAAATTAGAAGCGATCTACGCTGAGCAATAGAGTTGAATACTGTGGGTGCGGTAAGGCGATAAAACAGCTTTACCGCAGCTGCAGCTTTTCTATAAAAAAATAAATAAGAGGGAATGGTTGGGCACGGGCTCCTAGTTGCCAACTCTCTATAAAAATGTGAGGAACATGTATGAAAAAATATCAAGTAAATTTTAATGAAGCAGTTTTCTTATTAATAACATTATTGTTGATGATCGGTACAAGTATTATTGGCTTTGGCATTCCTGCTCATGTCGCTATATTGCTTGCGATTGGCTATTTGCTTTTGTTTGCGATGTATAAAAAGTTTTCTTGGGAGTTTGTTCATGATGCTTTGATTGAGGGGATTACTTCTGGCATCATTCCTATGCTGGTCTTTATTTTGATTGGTGCTTTGATTAGTGTATGGATCGCCGTTGGAACGATTCCAACGATCATGGTTTTAGGTTTTTCTTTCTTATCGGTGAAGTTTTTTATGCCGACTGTTTTTATTGTTTGCGGGATTGTAGGTGGTGCTGTAGGTAGCTCATTTACCACGATATCGACGATCGGAATTGCCTTTTTAGGAATGGGTAGTTTGATTGGGGTTGATCCAGCATTGACAACAGGTGCCATTGTTTCTGGGGCTTTCTTAGGGAATTCAATTTCACCACTTTCAGACACAGTGAACTTAGCTGCAGCAATTTCAGAAGTCGATTTATTTGAACATTTTAAAAATACATATAAAACAGCGATTCCTGCAGCGATCCTTTCGTTTGGTTATTTTTTGGTCATGGGGTTGCGCTATGATGGGGCTTTGGACAGTACAGGTATTCATGAAATTGTTAATACGTTAAATGCTAATTTTTCGATTTCGTTTGTTGAGCTAATTCCTTTAGCGATCTTGTTCATTTGTGCTTGGAAAAAAATTCCAGCAATTCCGACCTTGTTATTGAGTATTTGTGCCTCACTTATTTTACTGTTCTTTACAACGAATCATTTTTCGCTTGTTGAAACAGCTGATATTATCCAAAATGGTTTTGTTGCTCATACAGGAAATGCACAAGTGGATGAACTGCTTTCTAGAGGCGGTATTCAAAGTATGATGTGGTCAGTTTCACTGATTATTTTAGCTTTAGCTCTAGGTGGCTTATTAGTAAAAATGGAAATTATCGAGTGCTTACTACAGCGCTTTGAAACAGTGATCAATTCCCGTCAAAAATTGATTTTTATTACGATGATGAGTTCGATTGGTATCAATGTGTTGATCGGTGAACAATATCTTTCAATCATTTTGCCTGGAAAATCATTCATAAATAAATTTAAAGAAAAAAAAGTTCCGTTAACAATGTTATCTAGGAGCTTGAACGATGCAGGTTCAGTTGTCAATCCGTTGATCCCTTGGGGTGTGAGTGGGGTATTTATTTCAGGAACCTTAGGTATCGCCACAATCAATTATTTACCTTATGCGGTATTTTGTTACGCTTTACCATTAGTGTCATTTTTTATTACGATTATGAGTAAAAAGAAAACTGAAAAATAATAAATCAAACAATACAACCTACTCTGAAAAAGGAATTAGGTTGTATTGTTTTTATTTATTCGCCGAATGTTTTAAGTTCTTCACTATACAATAAATCATCGATTTCCGTGATAGTTAAATGATGAGTGATACCATAGATCACGACTGCATCCCAAGGGTGTTTAGGATAAAGTTGGGCATACCCAGTTTTTTTCATCAACTCATTGGTTTCTTCTAAAAGTAAGTCCAAACCGATGGCTAGAGCAATTACTTTTTCCCTTGAGGGATTTCGTTTTCCATCAAAATATTGATACCCAGTTGCTTCAGTGATTCCGGCTTTTTTTAGTACAGTGCTTTTGGTTATTTTCTTATTAAGCAGCCAAGTATTTAGATAGTCTTTTAGCATTTGGTCGATCGTGTGGTCCCGAGTTTCAGAAAGGGCGGTTTGAAAATTTTCGGCTTTTTTTAATGAATGAAGTAATGTATCCGTATCTTTTTCTTGCATAGTAAAATCTCCCATATTTACAATATCATATTGCTATTATACATTGATTTTAGCAAAGTGAGCACGTATTTCTTTAGTTTATTTGCTATAATAAAAAAAGTAAACCAAAAAATGGAGTGTAATAATGGGAAATGTAAATAATCTAAAGCAATTTTCTTATAAAGAAATTGAACCATTAACAGATCAAATCAATGGACCGATTCTTGTTAGAGAAAACGATACGAAAGAATTTTTTGTCAAAAAATGTTACCCGCTTTATTTGCAGGATAATTTGATGACACTTCAAAAAATTAAACAAAGTAATTTACCTCGAATTCAAGAAGTTGTGAGCGAGTATGGGCAACTTTATTTATACGAAGAATTTATTCACGGGAAAACATTGTCAGAAATCATTAAAACGTCCGAAACGTTGGAGACTAAAATGATTTTGAAACTAACGCTGGATTTATTAGAGGCTCTGATTGCTCTTCACAGCGAAGGGTTAGTTCATCGTGATGTGAAACCTGGAAACATTATGCTGACGAATGATGGTGTGTTAAAATTGATCGATTTTGATGCGGTGAGGGTATTTGAAGAGGAGAAAGAAACGGACACGGTGCAGTTGGGAACAATCGGTTTTGCCTCACCGGAACAGTTTGGCTTTGCGCAAACAGATGCCAGAAGTGATCTCTATGCGGTAGGAGTCGTGATCAATGTTTGTTCGATCAAAGAGTATCCTAAAAATCAACTGAGCTACGATCCGTTTTTACATGATATTATTGTGAAAGCCACAAAATTGGACCCTAAAAATCGCTATCAGTCAGCAATGGAAATGCAAGCAGAGGTTAAAGAAAAATGGAATCAGTTAAACCTAGCTCAACAGCAGACAGTTGAACCAGATGGAATTTCTAAAAGGGTCATTGATGATAGTGAACAGCAACATGTAACGACGCCAATCCGTTCGTTTTTAAGCAAATATGTACCGGGATTTCGGACCGGCCAGCCATGGAAGATGACATTGGCAATTATTTATTATGTGTTTGTATTGATTGGATTACCAGGAACTATCTACGAAGGCAGAACAATGAGTGAAAAGCTGTTATTAGGTCTAGACGGCAGTATTCTTTTCATTTTACCTGTGCTGTTATTTACGAACTTTCTAAACTTTCATGAAAAAATTCCCTTGCTGAACGCTAAAAAAAATATCCTGCGTGGAATTGGATATAGTTTGTTGGTTCTTAGTTGGTTGGTCTATTATGGTTTATTTTTATTTGTTACCAACGGAGGCGTTAGAAAGTAATTGAATAGTTATTTCATTAAAATTATGCAAAATGCATAAGATTCTCCTTTAGCATTTTAGTATGATTAACATGTATCAGCGGACTAAATAACAAAGGAGACAAAAAAATGAGCATGAAGAAAATTGTTTTGATTGGGGTCGGCATTTTAGTAGTAGGCGGTATTCTAGCAAATATGGGTTCTGATTCTAAAGAAGAAGGAAGCACCAAAAAAGAAGCGACTACAAGTAACGTAACAAAACCTAAAAAAGGGACGACCACAAGTAAAGTACTAGAAAAACAAGAAGAAGCTCCAGCTGAAACTGATGCAGGTGATTTAGGTGATTATCATGTTGTGATTAAAGAATTGACCTTTGCAAAAGATTACGATGGAGCAGATGTTGCGGTGATTGATTATGAGTTTACAAATAACAGCGATAAAAATGCGATGTTTGTATCATCGATCACAACAAAAGCTTTTCAAAATGGGATTGCTTTAGAAACGGCTATTATGATGGAATCAGGGTATGTGGATTCCTTGACTGAAATCCAACCAGGAGCGACATTGAATTTAAAGGTTCCTTATAAATTAGCAGATATGACCGCACCGGTATCCGTTGAGGCAACCAAATTATTTAGTAACAAAGTGAAATTAACAAAAGAGTTTATTTTACAGTAAATTGGGGATGTAAAAGGGTTGAAAAAGGTGGTTTAGCTAGCTTTTCTTTCAGAGAAAATAACTAGCTTTTCGCTTCAAAAGAGGCAAAGGAATGAAGTACCATTCCTTATATATGGCTAGGTATTGGTGTTAGTAGAACAGGTAGCAGTTAAGATATCGTTATTTGGTCCGAAATCAAGTAGTCTTTGCTACCTGACTGATTTTCCAAATACGAGAATAGCCGCAACCACAAAAAAGTGAACGCTTGGAGTAACATCCAAACGTTCACTTTTTTTTATTCTGTTGGTGGAACAGAGCTCTTCTCAGTAACTGAAACTGAATGAATTGGTTTAACCTTTAAAATATCTAAAAAGAAGGTAAAAATTGGGATGCCCACGATTAAGCCCCAAACCCCAAATAAACGTTCACTGATCAGTAAGATAACAAAGGTATAAAAAATCGGTAAATCTGTTTTACTAGACATAAATTTTGGGTTTAATACATAAGATTCAAACAAATGCACGACAATGATCACCACTAAGATATAAATCACATCATTAATGCCGCCTTCAGAATACGCAATAAAGCTTAATGGAATACAGGAAATGATCACACCCGCAACTGGTATCAAGCTTAAAATAAAAATCATGATCGCTAAGCTTGGTAGCTGATGGAACCCGATTAAAGCTAAGCAAATCGTTGTGATACCAGTATTAACGACTGCGATAAAAAATTGTGCTTCCATAACAACACCAAATGTATTGACAAATTTATCTGCAAAGAAGTAAATATCTTGGAAAAACCAGTCAAAATCACTTTTTAAAAATAACTTAGAAAAATCTGCCATTTGTTTTTTCTCGATCATAAAAAAGAAACTTAGGATGAACGAAAGGACAAATGAAAGGCCAATCGATCCAATATCTTGAACATAACGCAAAAGAATACTAGCCCCATTTTGAATTTGAGACATTAAGTTTGATTTCTCTAGATAATTATCAATGACGACTAAAAGTTGATTATGATCATCTGTCGGAGTTTGATAAAAATGAATCACAGAATTATACATTTGAACTGATTGATGAATCAGAACCGGCACATATTTTGTAATGGCTAGATAGACTAAAAAAACAATCAAAGAATAGGTCGCCAAAACAAGAATGAGGGAGGGGATTTTTAAATAGCGCTGAACAAATTTCACGAAATGGAGCGCTAAAAACGTAAAAATAAACGTTAATAAAATCATCGTGATCATACTTCTAGCTAAAAACAAAATAAAAATAACAATCGCTAAAACAAAAAATCGTCTTAAACGATCGTTTTGAATAAATTTTTCATAAACCGACACAGACTTCACTCCTTATAAAGTTTTACTTTATTTCATATTAAGATAACTATAATGCTTTTTCACATTTTAAGATAGCAGTTTTATCGATAAACCTAAAAAAATAACTAGATATTAAAAAGTTTTTTTTTAGAAGCGATTTTATATATGTGTCTAAGTGTTATTTTTATTCTGTTTAATTTGTATTAAACGTAGTATTTTTATATTTTTCGGGAATTTATTATTATCTTATTTTGTTATTCTATTGATATTAGCTCTTCTTTTTGTTAAGTTTAAAATACAAAAAGGGGGTTAAAAAGTGAAAAGGATAAAAAAAATAACTTTATGCATTGTTTTTACTTCATTATTATTCTTTACGGGATGTAGTAGTAAAGCAAATGAAGGAGATCTAGATAAAAAAATCTATGATCTAGAAACAAGTTTCAAAGAAACATATCAATTGTGGGTAGATATGAAGAATATGGGAGAAATCAAGAATAAAGAATATCCCAAAGATCTAAGAAAAGTAGCGACTGAGTTTAAAATTATTGGGGATAAAGCAAAATTAAGTAGCTATCAAAAACTTCTTAGTGAAGAAGATAAAATGATTTATGAAACCTATCGACAATTATCATCAGAAATCAAGGAATTGGCGAAAACAATTGAAAAATCGAAATTTGAACAAGCAAATACACAATATGAACTAATTTTAGAAAAAGAAGAAGGCGTGAAGGAGTAGGGGAATGAGTAGAAAAGGGTGGAAAAGAAAAAGCCTGACATTGTTTGTGACAGGTATACAACTATTAGGGTTATTTCCTTGGGGAGCACTTCAAAGTTTTGCACAAGAAAATGAACAAGCAGAAACGGTTGGTTCAAGTGAAGCAATCGCTCCACAAGAAAAAGTGAAAAAAGAAGATCTCGATCAGCAGACACAACAAAAACTTAAAAAAGCGGATGAGAGTACTGAGAAAGAAAACGAAACAACTGAAAAAACAGAGGATAAAACGGAAACAACGTTAGACGTTGCACCACAATTAAAATCAGCGTTTGAAGCAGACGAAAACAGTATGCTAACGTCAGTTAAAGACGATATGGCGAAAAAAGGGCTGACAGAACTGGTAGCCGATCGTTCAGAAACAACAAAAACGTTTGTTCATCCTGAAACGGGTGAAGGGGAAACTGTTGTTTTTACAGAACCGATACATTTTGAAAAAGAGAAAGACAATTGGCAAGAATTTGATGGTACGTTTCAAGCAGAAAAAGATACGTTTATTGCAAAAGAGCAGATTGAAGTTCAAGTACCAAAAGAAGTGACTGAAAAAGAAGTGCCGACAGTCAAGGTTGGTGATGCAACAGTCGGAATCGGGTTATCAGACGATAAATATGAAGTGCAGTCAGTTAAAGACGACAAAGTTTTATTAGCTGCTGAAAATAATTTAGAGCCTGTAGAAATTTCATATCAGCCAACTGGAGTGAAAGTCAGTCAATATATTTCAGAAGAAACGGATCTGACCACCGTTAAATTTACGTTAAAGCTACCTGATACCCTACAAGCAAAAGATGAAAAAGAGCAGGGGATTATTGGTCTTTATGATGGTGAAAAGCTTGTGAGTGCTGTTCCTACACCAACGATTGAAACAATAGCTGGCGATTTTATTTCAACTGCAGAGGCTGATTTTGACAGTAAAACGAATACCTTGACACTAAAAGCCCTTGATAAAGAAAAACGTCAAAACATAAAAGCAGCACGTGTCAATGTCCAATTTGTCCAAGCGAAAATCGAGCAAGGGATTGAAGCAACTAGTATTCGTCAGTATGATGACAAAATGAATTATTGGTTCCAAGATTATATGTATATTGGCTATGATGATGGCTATAACGGAACATTAGGCGCAGCACATTTTGTTACCTATGGGTTAATCAAGATCCCTGATGCAGAATTGAAAAAAATTGGTAAAGGTAGAGAAATCGAATCAGCAAATCTTTCATTATTTAGAACAGGAGCACCAGGTTTTTGGGGAGATCGTGCAAAAGATGGCAGCGGAAAAGTAGTCAACCGTCATTTTGAAGTTCATGGCTTGACTAAAGATATCGGAGCCTTTTCTAAAGCTACGTATAAAGGGTTTAGTGATGCAAAATTCCCTTATGGACCACCTGCTAATGAATCTGGCAAAGAAACCATGATTGGTGGTATCGATCCAAATAACCGTAGAGTTAATTTTGACATCACTAATTTGGCCAACGACTGGATCAATGGCGGCAGTAATTTCGGGATGATCGTTAAAACCAATAAAGTAACGTCACATGAATTACCTTATTCCACTGCCGAAGTTTTTGCTGCACCTAAAGGTGGCGTAACGACGACATCTCCTTATTTGGTGATTAAGCATCGTGAACGTCCGCCAATCGATAAAAATATGCCGCTCAAAGATACCTCCTTGAAACTAAGACCCTTTGTCAGCTCCGATAATGATGGTTTAGTTCAGTTTCAAGCATTAGGGATGGATGGCATCGGTCGACCAGATGCTAAGATAAATTATCGTGTGATTGATACAAGTGATAAAAATAAAGTAACCTTTTCAGGAACAGATCCATCGATTGGGAGAGATTATATTTTTCCTAATTACCCAAAACTATTTGAACATGCGAATCGTTACTTAGAACTTTCCAGCAATTGGCAAACCAATACATTACTGCCCAGTTCTTTGAAGGAAAATCATCTTTATAAAGTAGAAGCCACGATCACGCATGGGAAGGAAGAATCAAAACAAACCTACGATCAGTTCCAACTCTATAAGGTCACGAGCCAAGATACATTACCACGTCTCTTAAAATTTTATGGATTAGAAAAACAGCGGGCTACATTTATGCGGGATAATAACATGAAAGATGAGTTATTGACCCAAGGAAATACTGTTTTTATCCGAAATCCCAAAAAAAATCAAGGAAAAGCGTATCAATCACAGACACTTTCTAAAGCGGATAAAATTCGTTTAGATGCCTTGTCTGTTGGCCGAGGGAAACATTGTAAATACGGGTTTGAACCAATCAACATTGGTAGCGGGAATCTAATTTACGAAATGACAGATAGTGTTTGGTACGATTTTGAAGAAGAGCAACTTTTTGCCAGAACCTATAATTCTAAAGGCGGCGGTATGGATAGCCCAGTCGGCAGAAACTGGACACTAAATCAATACTTGACCCTAAACCAATTAGAAGACAAATCAATGATGCTCACAAAAGAAGATGGTGGTAAAATCTTTTTTGACCGTGGGAAAGATGGGCGTTATCAAGTATCAGACGATTCGCCTTATACATTGATGAAAAAAATCAAAGATGAAAAACGCAGCTTCGAATTAACGAATACAGAACAAAAGTTGACCTATCTATTTGATGCAACAGGGCAAATAAGAAAAATCACGAATGCCTACGGTCAAACTAAAGAATACAGCTACGAAGAAGAAACTGGATTTTTAAAAGCAATCAAACAATTTAACGGAGGCAAAGTTTTATTTGATTGGGATGGTAATGGGCACATAAAAAAAGCCACTTTCCCAGATCAGACAACGAACACCTTCGAATACGATGCAAAAGGAAACTTAACAAAAGTGACCGATGCGTTAGGGAAAAAAATAGCTTATACGTACAATGATAATCACTTTATGACCTCGTATTCTGATGACGAAGGAACATTACTTTATCAAAATAAATTTGATAAAGAAGGCCGTGTTATCGAACAAACGGATGCCAAAGACAATACTGTTACGATCACATATGATAAAAATAAAACGACGACGATCGATGGCAACGGAAATCAAGAAATCACCACCTATAATGACCATTTCCAACCAACAAAGATTGAGTACGCTGATGGTAAAAGTGAAACCAAGCGCTATAATGATCGCTACCAACTGATTGAGGAAATCGATCGAGCAGGGAATAAAACAACCTATGAAAACGATGCAAACGGGAATGTGACAAAAACAATCTTTCCAGATGGAAGTACAGAAGTCAGTTTGTATAATGCTCATAACCAATTGACAGAGCAAACCGATCGTTTAGGAAAGAAAACTAGTTATCACTATAACGAACAAGGGAAGTTATTACAAACCACACGTCCAGATGGAAAAACAATCACCTATTCTTATGATGGACAAGGAAAAGTGACGAGTAAGACCGATGCAAATGGAGCCGCTGAAAATTATACGTATCAGGCGGGGAATTTAACGTCGATTAGTGATGCTTATGGAGCAAAAACAGGGTATGAATATGATGCAAAAGGCTTAATCACCAAAGAATTTGATGCAGCTGGAAATGCTAAAACATTTAAACGAAATAAGCGTGGTGAACTGATTGAAGAAACTGATTTCAATGGGCATAAAAAGACCTATTCTTATAGTCCAGAAGGATACTTGCTTTCAGAAACAGATTTCAACGGAAATCAGACAAGTTTCACCTATGATAAATTAGGCAGAAAAACGGCTGAGACCAACCCCGCTGGTGGGAAAAAAACGTTTGAATATGATGCAAATGGAAATATAACAAAGGAAACAGATTATCTGGGGAATGCGAAAACATTTACTTATAATGAAGTAAACCAAGTAATCGAAGAAAAAACGGCTACAGGCTCCATTACGCGTTATACCTTAAATGCCCTGGGGAATCCTCTAACTGAAACAGTTGATGACAAGAAAAAAACAACCTATGCTTACGATAAAAATCAAAATCTAATCAAAAAAGTTGATGCCTTAAAACAAGAAACAACCTATGAATATGACCAAAAAAATCAACGGATCAAAGAAACCTATCCAGATCAAACGACGATTCTTTATGAATATGATGAGTTGGGCAATGTGACAGCTAAAACGGATCGTAATGGACTGAAAACTACCTATTCTTACAATGAAAAAAGTCAATTATTAAAGGAACTGTCAGGTGATCGTGAAACCAATTATGCCTATGATATACGAGGCAACAAGACATCTGAAACTGATGCTGAAACTAATCAGCGTTCTTTTGGATTCAATCCGCTAGGTTATCTTTCAGAGCAAACGGATGCTGCAGGGAATAAAACAGTCTATGAAACTGACAATCAAGGAAATGTGACGAAAATTACAGATCCAGATAATAACGTGTTAACCTACACGTATGATGGAGAAAGAAACGTCTTGTCACAAACCGATGCACTAGGAAATAAAAAATTATTTACCTATAATTCATTGAATCAGCTAGCTACAACCGTTGAAGCAACGGGGGATATTACCCAATATCATTATGATGCCAACAGTAATTTAGTTGAAAAAATCGATGCATTAGGGAATAAGACAACCTATAGTTATACAAAAGAGAATCAGCTACAAGCAGCAACAGATCCATTGGGACAACTAAAGCAGCTCTCTTATGATCTTAGTGGGAATTTAGTTTCATTTGAAGATGCCATCGGCCGAAAAACAACGTATTCTTATGATTTGCTAAATCAATTAACAAAAGAAGTAACGCCAGGAAAAGTCACAATCAAGTATAGCTATGATGTTCTTGGTCAGCGTATTAAGCAATCTGACAGTAATGGTAAAAGTGAAAGCTACACCTATGATAAAAATGGTCAGATGCTTACAGCAACAGATGAACAAAAAAGAAAAGTGACTTATGAATACAATCTTTTTGGTGAAAAAATTGCCGAAACGGATACTGTTGGAAACAAAACAAGCTACGGATATAATAAGCTAGGACAACAAACGACAATCACTCATCCACAGGAAACAAATCAAACGTTAACCTACGATCAATTAGGACATGTTTTGGAAGAAGTGATGCCAAACGGCGGGAAATATGCCTACAGCTATGATAAACGTGGAAATTTGATCAAAGAAACCAATCCACTAGGCGAAATACAAAGCTATGCCTATAACAAAAACGGTCAGCTGATTCAATCAGCAACCGCTAAAAATGAGGTCACAACCTATAGCTATGACAAAAATAATCGCTTGATCGAAACCAAAGATCCTTTAGGCAATAGTCAAAAAATCAAGTATGATGCTAATGGGAATGTTATAACGGAAATCGACGCTGAAGGAAATCAAACAGCCTATGCCTATGATGGCAATAATCAGCTGATTCAAACCATCAATGCTAAAAAATTCGAACAAACAGTTAGTTATGATCCAGTTGGACGAAAAATTGCTGAAACAGATTTCAATGGCAATAAAACAAGTTACGAGTATAATGTCAATGACCAACTATTGAAAAAAACAGAACCAAATAAACGCATCACAACCTATGAATATGATGCACATGGAAATCTTTCAAAAATCACGGATCCTAAAAAAGCTGTGACTGAAATGACCTATACTGCCGATGGTCAATTGGCATCTGAAACGAATGCTAAAGGCTATAAACGATCATACGAGTACGATTCGTATCGCAATTTACTTGCAGTAAAAGACAACGTCAGAAAAGAACCACTTGAACAATATAGCTACAATAATTACCAGCAACGCGTATCAGAAACGAATGCAGCAGGTAAACAAACGACTTACGACTACAATAAATTTGGACAACTAACGAAACTAACCTATCCAAATCAAACCAATGTCTCATATAGTTATGACCTACTAGATCGAGTATCTGAACTAACGGATATACGCGGCAACAAAACCAAGACAGAATATGATGCCAACGGACAAGTGACCCGCTTTATCGCACCTGGTGAACAAGTTTCAACCTATGAATATGACAGTAATGGAAATGTAACCAAAGAACAGGATCCAATGGCGTTTACTTCTAGTTACACGTACGATAAATTAAATCAAGTAGCAGAAGAAACCGATGAACTTGGACACAAAACAACGTATGCTTATGATCCATTACAACAAGTCGAAAAAATCACAGATCCTAGAAACCATCAACAGACAATGGAATATGATGGAAACGGAAATTTAGTGAAAGAAACAGATGCAAAAGGCCAAGAAAAACACTTTGGCTATGATGCAAATGATCAACTGACTAGCGTGAAAAATCGATTAGGAAAAACAACCAATTATACCTACGATCTTCAAAGTAATTTGACTAGTGTCAAAGATGCACTTGGCAATCAGACTACGTTCAACTATTCGCCAACGGGTGAGTTGGATAGTGTTCTTTCAGCGAATGGCAAAAAAGAAAGCTATGAGTACACATTAGATGGACAACTAGCACAAACAACGACACCAAAAGAAGAGACGATTCAATACAAGTACGATGAAATGAATCAGCTTGTCGAAAAAGTCACCAAAAATGCTAACTTCACGTATACTTATACGGATGAAGAAAAAATGGCAAGTGCAGCCTATGAAACAACGGAGCCAACTGTAGAAATCGGCAATGAAGCTCTGAAACAAGCTGTCCCAACTAAAGGCGAAGTTGCATTTGAATACAATCAATACGGAGATTTAACAAAAGCAACAGATGAATTAGGTGAAAACTTAACATACGGCTATGATGCTTTAGGACGCAAGACTAGCGTAACCTACCCAAGTGAACGAAAAATCACGTATGAATATGACAAGAAAAACCAACTAACCGTTGTAGCTGATGGTGATCAAAAAACGGTGTACGAGCATGACGGAGCAGGTCAAATCAAAAAAATCAGCTATCCAAATGGTACAATCACACACTATGATTATTTAGCCACAGGCGAAATCAGCTCGGCTGAAACCTTAGAAGCAAATGGAAAATCATTAGCAAAAATGACCTACGCGTACGATGAAAATGATAATCTCCAAAAAGAAACGATTCAATACCCGAAATTAACCCTTGAAAAAACGTATGAGTATGATGCCGAAGATCAATTGACGAAAGTCATCGAAATCGAAGGCAAGAAAAAGACCGAAATCGAATACTATTACGATGATGCTGGTAATCGAATCACTTATTCAGAAAAGGTCAATGACAAAGAGAAAACCTTCTATGAATACAAAATCAATAATATGAATCAAGTCACCGAAATTACGAGTGAAAAAGGTGCCAAATTTGAGTATGATGCCAATGGCAATGTCTCTAAAAAGATCGCCATGAATGGGGAAGTGACGACCTATCTTTATGATGTAGAAGACCGGTTGATCCAAGAAACGAGCAGTCACGGTGTTTATACCCTTTACGGCTACGATGCACTAGGCAATCGTGTGATCAAAGGTACGGCAACCGAACATGGGCGTCGAATTAAAACCGATCTAAAAGCTTGGATGAAACAAACTGACCGAACAGCCCAATTATCTTTAAACAATCAAGATGTTACCTTACATGAAATCTTGACGGCTGTAGCGAAACAGCCGACCATGACTGATCGCTTACGTTGTTTACCAAAAGATCGTCCGTGGCGCAAAGATCATGATAAACCAAGAAAAACCGTTGAAACAGAGAAGCTGAAAAAAGAACTGGATAAAAACCATTCGATCAAAATCGTTACATCGTTGAACGAATACAATCAAGAACACACGAGTCCAGCAAAACTAACCCAAGAAACCTATGATAAAAGAGTTAAAACCACCCAAAGACAAGAATTTACCTTTGGGGAAGAAACGGATATTTTAGGAGACCAAGAAGATCAATACCATCGTGATGGTTATAGCAGTATCGGGACGATTACGAATCGACAAAGCGGTGAATTAATCACCAATACCTTGTATAATGAATATGGGGAAGCCGCCTTGCGTTTAGAAAACGAATACGGATACCGCAGTGAATACCATGATCAGTCGAATCGGATCCATTTACGTGCAAGAGAATACAGCACCACAACAGGACGTTTCCTACAAGAAGATACCTGGTATGGAAAAATGGAACAACCCCAGAGTCAAAATCGCTATATTTACGTAGAAAACAATCCGCAAAAATACCGTGACCGTAGTGGAAATGCCGGTTGGTGGGCTAAAGCGTGGAATAATGTGAAGAAATCAGTGAGAAATGTTTGGAATGGCGTAAAGAGAGTGGTCAACACTGTCTGGAATGCGATTGTCCCACCAAGATATCGGTCACCAAGTTCTTGGAGCGGGGTTGCCTCAGGGATTAACTATATAGGAAATTATGTAGCAAGATCATATACGGCACAGCGTAGTTATGTTGGATCCAACTACATTGGAGGAAGAAATTGGCAACCTGTAGGGTATCAGACGTACAATCAAGCGTTATACTATCAAAGTGCGGCTTATCGCTATCAAGTACAAGTTCAACGTGCGCAAGCAACGCGTACTAGGGCAATTGTTCGGATCAAGAAAGTTTGTGATACGGCAGATAAGAAATGGACGGGTCAGAATAAAGGTCTGGTAGTAGGTATGGCATTTGTGATTCCAATACCAAGAGTACGTCCAGTCCCGCCTATAACGATGATCCCTAAACCAGGCCTAGATATTGGAAACTTCTCATTTCCATCATTACCAAAAATACCAAGTGCAAGAGACCTTGCAAATGGGATAGTAGGATGGTTTATTGGGGATTATATTCAGAAAATAGCAAAGAATGGTACTTATGAAGATGCTGATTACCATAGTGATAAAGGTAACTCAGTAAAAAGTAAAAAACCAAAAAATGGACAAAAAGCTTTAGACAATTCTGAACCAATAAGCCCAGACACAACTGATAGAAGAATTGGAATTAGTGATGGAGAAATAGTTATTTTAGATAAAACAAGTGATGGATTATTCCATGGTCATGTTAGAGAATGGGATGATTTAACAGAAAAAATGAAAAGTATTTTAAGAAAATCTGGAAAAGTGGATAAAAAAGGGCGGATAAAAAAATGAAATTAATAAGTACTTTTAAGTTTTCAAAAACAGCTTTTTTAAGTATGTATATTGTTGAAAATGCTGAACAACTATCGTATTTTAGTGAGGTGGAAATATACTATACTAATCTTGAATTACAGCTGTTGTTATTTAAAGATTATTTAGGTGAAGGTATTAAAACTTTACAGACTATTTTGCAGAAAACGTTAAATCAAGAATTATATATAAATGAAAAATTATTGCTGAATGGTTTGGGTTATGAATATATGATATATTTGAAAAATATAAGTGATGATAATTTTACTGTTGAAGATAATACAGCACAGTATTTATTGTGGGAAACAGTAACAAGTTATGATAAAAGTAACTGCTCTTGGCTATATAATAAAAATGATGCTGTTATTTTTGAAGTAACACCGTTATACAAATATTTTTATGAAGAAAACGTAGAAATCAATTCATTTGATACGTTTTTAGAAAAATATGAATCATACGCTGTAGAATTCTTAACAATAGATCAATGTAAAAAATGGTTAAATAAATTAAATTATCTTATTAAAGAAATAAGTACAGTTTAGATAAGGGAGATGCTTGAATTAAAAGAACAGATGAGGCAATAGAAGTATTTTAAAAAAAGAAGAAGGAGTGGATAAATGTCAATAAAGTAGACACAAAAAGAGCAAATACCTAGTGAGAGTCAAAGTATGTATCCTCCTTTTCATTTGGTGTAAGCATATTTAGGGTGCCGTGAGGGCGTAGGGAGTTATAGAACCCTTAGATAGATGTACTCAAAGCATGCCGGTTGTACTTCTTTAAGAGAAGAAAAAGTTCTTCTGTTGAGTTCTTCTTTTTTCATATATTTGAAAAAAGCTTCTGTGACAGCATTGTCCCAAGGATAACCAGGTTTCGATAATGATTGGACAATAGAATGATCTTCTAAATATTGTCTGAATTCAAAAGAAGTATACTGGGAACCTTGATCTGTGTGAAAAAGAACAGACGCCTTAGGATTCCTAGTTTGAATGGCTTTTTCTATTGTTGTAATAGCCAAAGCAGTATCTATTTTTCGGCTGACAGTCCAAGCAATGACTTTTCTGGAAAATAGATCTAGAATCACGCAAAGGTAAACAAAAGATTTTCTCCCAACAGGAATATAAGAGAAGTCACTCGTCCATACTTGATTCGGTGCTGGAGGATTAAAAGCTTGTTTTAAATGGTTTGGGTGCTTCAAAGAAACCTGACCTTTGGTCGGTTTAAAGGTAGGTTTTACTGTAGACATTTTAGGTAGATTCATGGTACTCATTAAACGATAGACTCGACCAATGCTAATAGAAATGCCATAGTCACGTAGAAGCATACGTCTTACTTTTGCAAGACCTACTCGTTTTTTAGAAGTCATATAGATTTCTAAAATGATCGTTCTTAATTGTTGATTCACTACTATTCTTAGGAGCTATTTTCCCAGAAAAACGTTTGTAGTAAGTCGAACGATTGACCTTAAGAACCCTGCGGAGAGTGACAACAGAGTGCTCATGTCGTAGAATACGAATCGCGTTTAATCGTTCGTCAAGTGTGGCGTGAATATGGCAATCGCTTTTTTTAGAATTAAATTTTCTTCTTCCAATTGGAGATTTCTTTTCTGAAGTTGTTTAATCTGACGAGCCGTGAGGATCGTATCGTCATCGATTTTAACTTCAGAATATTGTTTCACCCAACGAGCGACAGAAGATAGGGCAATACCATATTCGTTAGCTAATGCGTTTTGTGATTTTCCACTTTCATAAAGTTTTACGATTGATTTTTTAAATTCCTCGTCAAACTTTCGCTTTGTTTTACGTTTGTCTACCATAATCAAAAGCCCTTTCTGAAATAGTGTCTAATTTATTAATAGTATAACAAAAAAGCTGTCTACTTTATTAGCATACATGCACATATAACAGAGATGGTAGTAGTAGAACTATATTTAAACCCGGAAAAGGAAAAGCTTATTGGGATAAACAACCGGGAAAATAATTTGAAATAGGAGATGATAAATAGTGCATATATGTATTATTTGTGGTTATAAAGATTTGGAAATGGAATCATATGGAAAAGAGTATCCATCAGGAGAAGTATGTTCTTGTTGCGGCTTTCAATTTGGTGAAGATGATGATAAAGGGATTTCTCATAATGGGTGGAGAGAATCTTGGATAAAAAAAGGGTGTCCTTTTTGGTATAGTCCTGATTGTCCAGAAAATTGGGATGTAGAAGAACAATTAAAAGAGATCGGAGTCACGTATAAAAAGAGTAATGTGATAAAAAATAGTTGTCCAGTTTGTGCATTTGATGGATTATTTGAACCAGCCTATGATGAAGAATATGGCTACCCTTCTGATGAAATTTGTCCATGTTGTGGTTTTCAATTTGGCTTGGATGATTATCCAAACAAAAATAAAGGAATACAAAAATGGCGAGAAAATTGGATAAGAAAAGGCTCCCTTTGGTATTCAAAAAGTCGTATTCAGCCGAATTGGACCGTAACAGAACAGCTAATTTTTTTGGCTAAAATTAGATAATACCTAATAAAATGGATAAGAAATATGTATAGGATGGTTTCCAAGGTTCTATCTCAATAGAATAAGGTTTTACGGTATAGGCCAAAATACGAACAATAGAAACATACTAAGATTAGAGGGTAAAATCATCGCCGAATGAGTTTACCCTCTATTTTTAGGTCTATAGTAAGGAGTGAAAGAAAGAGCGACCATGTGCTCATTGTCTGATTTTAAAAGTACGAAAGGTGGCAAATTTGAGTATGATGCCAATGGCAATGTCTCTAAAAAGATCGCCATGACTGGGGAAGTGACGACCTATCTTTATGATGTAGAAGACCGGTTGATCCAAGAAACGAGCAG
Source organism: Enterococcus sp. 7E2_DIV0204 (assembly GCF_002140855.1). NCBI lineage: Bacteria > Bacillati > Bacillota > Bacilli > Lactobacillales > Enterococcaceae > Enterococcus > Enterococcus sp. 7E2_DIV0204. Next base: position 78,441 of record NZ_NGKY01000001.1, on the reverse strand, counting down.
TCACGGTGTTTATACCCTTTACGGCTACGATGCACTAGGTAATCGTGTGATCAAAGGTACGGCAACCGAACATGGGCGTCGAATTAAAACCGATCTAAAAGCTTGGATGAAACAAACTGACCGAACAGCCCAATTATCTTTAAACAATCAAGATGTTACCTTACATGAAATCTTGACGGCTGTAGCGAAACAGCCGACCATGACTGATCGCTTACGTTGTTTACCAAAAGATCGTCCGTGGCGCAAAGATCATGATAAACCAAGAAAAACCGTTGAAACAGAGAAGCTGAAAAAAGAACTGGATAAAAACCATTCGATCAAAATCGTTACATCGTTGAACGAATACAATCAAGAACACACGAGTCCAGCAAAACTAACCCAAGAAACCTATGATAAAAGAGTTAAAACCACCCAAAGACAAGAATTTACCTTTGGGGAAGAAACGGATATTTTAGGAGACCAAGAAGATCAATACCATCGTGATGGTTATAGCAGTATCGGGACGAT
>NZ_NGKY01000001.1:73216-76323 GCF_002140855.1 Enterococcus sp. 7E2_DIV0204 | reverse complement strand
TGGTATGGAAAAATGGAACAACCCCAGAGTCAAAATCGCTATATTTACGTAGAAAACAATCCACAAAAATACCGTGACCGTAGTGGAAATGCCGGTTGGTGGTCTAAAGCATGGAATAATGTGAAGAGATCAGTGAGAAATGTTTGGAATGGCGTAAAGAGAGTGGTCAACACTGTCTGGAATGCGATTGTCCCACCAAGATATCGGTCACCAAGTTCTTGGAGCGGGGTTGCCTCAGGGATTAACTATATAGGAAACTATGTGGCAAGATCATATACTCCACGGCGCAATTACATAGGTGTCAATTATATCCGGGGAAGAAATGGTCAACCTGTAGGGTATCAGACGTACAATCAAGCGTTGTATTATCAAAGTGCGGCGTATCATTATTAAGTACAAGTTCAACGTGCGAAAGCAACGCGTATGATGGCAACTGTTCGAATCAAGAAAGCTTGTGATACGGCAAAAAAATGGACGGGTAAGAAGAGTAGTGAAGAGCAGTTAAAAGAGTTTGAGAAGAAATATGGCAAATCTAAAATAATGAAAAATGAAATTCTCTTTATTCCTGGCGGAGGAGCAATAGGGTTACTGGGTAAAGCGAAGAGTGCGTTAGATTGGGCAAAGAATGCTATTGGTATAGGGAAGATATTTCAGTCTGCTAGTGAGGCACTGGAGAATTCAAATAATCGTGATGATAAAATCAAAGATGGTAATTTAGATGATCTAGGAGAGCATGTTAGATATATATATAACAGATACGATAAAGCAAAGTGGGGTGGAAATGTTTCAGGACAAACCCAAGGAACCAAAGCAGGAGCAAAATATAAAAACGACGGTAGAGATAATAGTGCCGTGTTACCTGAAGAAGACTCAGATGGTAATGACATTGAATATGAAGAATTTGATGTAAATAATAAAATAGAAAATGAAAATAGGGATGGTGAGAGATTTATAAAAGGCAATGATGGTTCTATTTATTATACAGACGATCATTACAAAACATTTATCAAAATAAAATAAATTGACTATAGAGAACGTGAGGATAATTTGATTTGAAAAATACTATTCATAAAATAACAATAAAAGATCTTAAGGAAATTGAATGCAAAGAGTTAAATAAATATACACATTACGTTAAAATAGATGGATCAAAAATAGATTCGTGGCAAACTTTTAAAGAAGATATGATTGAAAAATTTAAATTACCTATGGGACAAGATGGGAATGCTAATGAATATCTTGATTGGATGAGAGATTTAAGTTGGCTGAATAAAACATCATACGTATTAATAATTTATAATTACGATGAGTTTTTGTCTGGAAACAGTAGTGAAAAGAAAAATATAATGAATGATTTTAGTGAATATATTTTACCATTTTGGGAATCAGAAGTAGAGCAAGCTGTTGTTGATGGGGAGGCGAAATCATTTCAGCTTTATCTTATAGATTAAGAATATTTATCTCACTAATATTACTGTTCAAATATCTAAAATATAAAATATAAATGTCCCATCTGAGGGTTTAAGAGGTTTGAATTAGAAGCGTATAGGTAGGGTTGATTTTAAGTAAGAGTCAGAGTAGTTATTATTTTTTATGGTCTACTCTGGCTATATACATAAAAAAGTTATGGTTTAAATAAGACATAGATAATAGAATCGATTAGAAATACTTTCAGAGGAAATTTCGAATCCAGACCTATTATCAGCAGCACAATTACGTTGGTGTCAATTATATCCGAGGAAGAAACGGGCAGCCTGTAGGCTATCAGACGTATAGTCAGACGTTATACTATCAAAGTGCGGCTTATCGCTATCAAGTTCAGATTCAACGTGCGCAAGCAACACGTGCTATGGCAAACATCCGAATTAAAATAGTGTATGATACAGCGGATAAGAAATGGACGGGTGCGAAAAATTCTACCAAGAGCTCAGGAATATGGGCATGGACTGGACTACCTACTTTAGCAAGTGGTGGAAGTGCATTGACAGGAAAAGCTGTTGCTAGTGTGGCAGGGAAATCTGCTCTAGCTTTAGGAACCGGAGCATTAGGTGGTTTATTTGTAGGGTTAGTTGGAATAGGACTTAACACACGTGCGAAGGATTTACAGACCGATGACGGAATAGATACTAGGAATTATGGGGTGAATAGACTACCAAAAAGCTGGTCATCGAATGATTATAATGTAAGTGGTCAACGAGGATCATTGGTTGTTGATAATTTAGGTCGTAGAAGGATTAGCGTTGATCGGACCAACGGAAAAACAACCTATTATAGCGCAACAGGAGAAACTTTAGGTGAGAAAGAATTGCCTAAGCAAGCTGGATTAGGACAGTCAAAAGGTGGACGACATGAACCGCTTGATTTGGATGAAGAATTGGCAATGGAAGAAGCGATGAGTAATCCTTTAGAAGGCAGAGAATTGAAAGGCAAAAATACCGATCCAAGATGGCCTGCGGCAGATGGCTGGGAAAAGCGAGCTAGAAATATTAACGGAAATGAAATTCATTATCAATATAATCCCAGAACTGGCCAAATTGATGATGTTAAATTTAAAGAATAGGAGATAAGTAATGAAAGTAAAATGTGTATCAACAACAGGTAAGGGTTTGAACAAATTTACAATGAATAATTCTAGAGATACTGAACAAGTGAAATATCCATTGAAAAAAGACGATATATATACTATCTATGGGCAACATATATATAATAATATTTTAGGTTATTTGATTATAGGGACTTATGAAAATTTACCATCATGGTATCCAGCAGAACTATTTGAAGTAATAGATCATCAAGTTCATTTAGAGTGGTATTATAATTATGAGGAAGACTCAGTTATTAGTGCATTATGGGGATATAAAGAAATGGTGCTAACAGATAATCATTACGATGATTTAATTGAACGAACAGACAAAGCCAAAAGGATATTTTTAAAAAGAAAAAAGGAGATTGATGAGTTTCTTGAGTATACGTAAATTAATTTGATTTCTAGTCTGTTACAAAGAGATAAAAAAAGTCAGAGTAACTGATTAAGTATAGTTTACTCTGACTGTATACATAAAAAAATTATAATTTAAACCAAGACATAACCATGTAGGGTTGAATAG
>NZ_NGKY01000001.1:68915-72621 GCF_002140855.1 Enterococcus sp. 7E2_DIV0204 | reverse complement strand
GACTAAATTTGACTGGGATAAAGTTAAGTTTGCATTAGATTTATGGATTACAGAGAATATAGTTAAGGGTGTTTGGTCTACCTTGTATAATGAATATGGGGAAGCGGACTTGTATTTAGAAAATGAATACTGCTATCGCAGCGAATACCATGACCAGTCGAATCCATTTATGTGCCAGAGAATACAGCACCACAATAGGACGTTTCTTACAAGAAGATAGTCGGTATGGAAAAGTGGAACAACCCCAGAGTCAGAATCGCTATATTTACGTAGAAAACAACCCGCATAAATACCGCGACCGCAGCGGAAATGCAGGTTGATGGTCTAAAGCTTGGAATAATGTAAAAAAAACGGTCAGAAATGTTTGGAATGGCGTAAAGAGAGTCGTCAACACTGTCTGGAATGCGATTGTTCCCCCAGCTTATCGTTCGCAAAGTTCTTGGAGTGGGGTTGCCTCAGGGATTAACTATATAGGAAGTTATGTGGCAAGATCGTATACTCCACGGCGCAATTACGTAGGTGTTAATTATATCCGAGGAAGAAATGGACAACCTGTAGGCTATCAGACATACAATCAAGCGTTATACTATCAAAGTGCGGCTTATCGCTATCAAGTACAGGTTCAACGTGCGCAAGCAACGCGTGCCATGGCAAATGTTCGCATCAAGAAAGTCTGCGATACAGCGGATAAGAAATGGACAGGAACTAAAAAGTCATCAATGGGTGCAGGGGCTCTGTTAGGACTTCCAACTTTAATAGGTGGAGGTAGCACACTAACCGCAACAGAAGCAGCAAGTGCTCTGTTTACAGGAGCTTTTGGCGGGTTGTTGATTGGAACAGGCTATTTGATTGGGAAAGGAATCAACCAGCGAGCAAAAGACTTACGAACAGATGACGGAATAGATGCTAGAAATTATGGGGTGAATAGACTACCAAAAGGTTGGTCATCAAATGATTATAATGTAAGTGGTCAACGAGGTTCATTAGTTGTTGATAATTTAGGTCGTAGACGGATTAGTATTGATCGAACCAATGGAAAAACAACTTATTATAGTGCGAATGGGGAAACTTTAGATAGTAATTCAGATAATGTACCAGACAAAGTACGAGATGTGTTAGATCACATCAAAAAAAATAAAGGAACGCCTCCAGATGGCTATAAAGGCGGTAGGGAATATAAGAACAACCCTCAACCTGGAAAACAAAAATTACCAGATGGAAAATATAAAGAGTATGATGTTGATCCTAAAGTAAAAGGGCAAGATAGAAATGCAGAAAGACTTGTAGTTGATGAAGAGGGGAATGCTTGGTATACAGATGATCATTATGACACATTTAAGAAAGTAAAATAAAAAGTATAAATCTGAAGGGACAGACAATGAAATGGAAAAATGGTCAGAATTAATATCTGCTTTGAAATCAAAAGGAGTTGATTTTGAAATAGGAATGGATAATAAAGAGATTGAAAAAATTGAAAAGGTATATAAGATTAGATTTCCTCTTGACTTAAAGAAATTTTATGGCTATGGATTACCAGTTTCATACAGTTTTGTTAATTGGAGAGATTTATCGAAAGAAAATATAGAGAAAAATAAACTCAGAATACAAGCGCCTATAAAAGGAATAAAAGAAAGTTTAAATGATGTTGATTGGGATGAAGTATACTGGGGGAAGGAACCAAAGGATGAAAAGGAAAGAAATAAAAAAATTTTGGACCATCTTAATCAGGCTCCGCGGTTAATCCCTATCTATTCTCATAGGTATATTTCAGAGTTAGAACTAACACCTAATCCAGTTATTTCTATAGTTGGATCTGATATTATTTACTATGGAGAAACATTATTTTCTTATCTACAGTATGAGTTCAAGTTGAAAGAAAAAAATATAGAGTACTATAAGAAAAAAAAGAATTTTATTCCTTTTTGGAGTGAAATTATGTAAAAAAGTTCTTTTTTAAGAATTAAATTATTTAGCTGGGAAAATAATTAGCTAACATAAGTGTACACGGCTTATGTTAGCTATATACATATAGTAATCAAAAGAAATACCGTGACCGCAGCGGAAATGCTAGTTGGTGGTCTAAAGCATGGAATAATGTGAAGAAAACGGTCAGAAATGTTTGGAATGGCGTAAAGAGAGTTGTCAACACTGTCTGGAATGCGATTGTTCCCCCAGCGTATCGTTCGCCAAGTTCTTGGAGTGGGGTTGCCTCAGGGATTAACTATATAGGGAACTATGTGGCAAGATCGTATACTCCACGGCGCAATTACGTAGGTGTCAATTATATCCGGGGAAGAAATGGTCAACCTGTAGGGTATCAGACGTACAATCAAGCGTTATACTATCAAAGTGCGGCGTATCGCTATCAAGTACAAGTTCAACGTGCGAAAGCAACGCGTGCCATGGCAACTGTTCGAATTAAGAAAGCTTGTGATACGGCAGATAAGAAATGGACGGTTAAGAATAAAGGGCTTGTAATAGGAACGGCATTCGTAATCCCAATACCAAGAGTACCAGTAGTCCCACCTATAACGACGATTCCTAAACCAGGTTTAGATATAGATAGTGGAAACTTCTCGTTTCCGTCATTACCGAAAATCCCAAGTGCACAAGACCTTGCGAATGGGATAGTAGGCTGTTTTATTGGGGATTATATTCAGAAAATAGCGAAAGATACTAATAAAAATACCTCAATAAAACCAGAAGCAAAATACAAAGGTAGTAAAAAGCATGGGGTGAACTGGAAAGAAGGACCTGCTACAGCTAAAAGCGAAGGAACACCTCAGGGACAGTGGAGTAATAAAGATTTGGATTATGCTTCTGAAATAGCAAAAAAATTAGGAGCAAGAGAGAGTGGGTACTTCGATTTACCGCCGGGTTCATCTTCAGTTGTTCATAAACCGGATGGGAGTACAGTTCCAGCTAAAAGGATATGGATAAGAAATAATGGAACAGGCACATTTCATGGATATCCATCAGAATAAGAAAGGAAAATTTTGTAATGTTTAGAATACAAGCAAGTAACCCAAAAATAAATAGTAATGGAGCAATGGAAATAGAAGATATTTCAGATTTGTCTGATTTAATAGAAAGTGCTTATATTTTGCATACTGAAGATATGATAATGTTTTGGAATTATATTCCAATAGTTGTTTCGTATAAATATAATTTAAGTGAACTGATAGATGATGTTTTAGAAATGCTATTTCAGCTTCGAACGAAAGAAGAAGGAACTCTGACTATTGAATGGCCTTCAAGTTCATTTCATGGTGTTTGGAATATGTCTTGGCAGAGTAATGATTGCTTAACAATTGATTCAGAGTGGACATCAGTTGTGGGAGGAACGAAAAAACTGTTAAATGATGATTCTAGAATAGAATTATCAAAAAAGGGTTTTGTCGCAGAATGGAAAAAAGTGTTGGAAAATATTATTAATGGTTTACGGGAGATAAATAAAAATAATCTTTTGAATTCTGCTATTCAAAAGATTGAAATAGAATATAAAAAAATTGAAAAGTATGGTGAATTATACCAAACTTAATCTAGTAATAAGTGCTATTTCTTATTGATTGTGAATTGAAAATAGAATTTAAAAATCCAGAGTAGCTTTATATTTTAGTTGCTCTGGATATATACATAGAGGTAGCCCCCCTGTAACAACGATACCTAAACCAGATCTAGATACTGGAAACTTCTCATTCCCATC
>NZ_NGKY01000001.1:50646-63616 GCF_002140855.1 Enterococcus sp. 7E2_DIV0204 | reverse complement strand
GAAGATATGATAATGTTTTGGAATTATATTCCAATAGTTGTTTCGTATAAATATAATTTAAGTGAACTGATAGATGATGTTTTAGAAATGCTATTTCAGCTTCGAACGAAAGAAGAAGGAACTCTGACTATTGAATGGCCTTCAAGTTCATTTCATGGTGTTTGGAATATGTCTTGGCAGAGTAATGATTGCTTAACAATTGATTCAGAGTGGACATCAGTTGTGGGAGGAACGAAAAAACTGTTAAATGATGATTCTAGAATAGAATTATCAAAAAAGGGTTTTGTCGCAGAATGGAAAAAAGTGTTGGAAAATATTATTAATGGTTTACGGGAGATAAATAAAAATAATCTTTTGAATTCTGCTATTCAAAAGATTGAAATAGAATATAAAAAAATTGAAAAGTATGGTGAATTATACCAAACTTAATCTAGTAATAAGTGCTATTTCTTATTGATTGTGAATTGAAAATAGAATTTAAAAATCCAGAGTAGCTTTATATTTTAGTTGCTCTGGATATATACATAGAGGTAGCCCCCCTGTAACAACGATACCTAAACCAGATCTAGATACTGGAAACTTCTCATTCCCATCATTACCAAAAGTTCTAAGTGCACAAGACCTTGCGAATGGGATAGTAGGCTGGTTTATTGGGGATTATATTCAGAAAGTGCAAGAAAAAAATATTGATGATATTTCTAGAGCGAATGATTGAGGAAATTCTAGGACTTTAGAAAATCATTACGATCGACATGGAGCAGAAACAAATTCAAAAAGTATGGATGATTATGCGAAGAAAGCACGTGATTTATATAATAGAAGAGGTAGTATCAATAGTAAAACGGACGATAAGGGAGTAACAAGGGTTTATGATGAAACGACAGGTCTTTTTGGCTCGTATAATAGAGATGGTAGTAGTAGAACTATATTTAAACCTGGAAAAGGAAAAGCCTATTGGGATAAGCAACCAGGAAAATAAATTGAAATAGGAGGATGATAAGTAATGTATAAATGTGCTATTTGTGGTTATAAGGGTTTGGAAATGGAATCATATGGAAAAGACTATCCATCAGGAGAAGTTTGCTCTTGTTGCGGCTTTCAATTTGGTGAAGATGATGATAAAGGAATTTCCCATGATGGGTGGAGAGAATCTTGGATAAAAAAAGATTGTCCTTTTTGGTATAGGCCTGATTGTCCAGAAAATTGGGATGTAGAAAAACAATTAAAAGAGATTGGGGTCGTTTATAAAAAGAGTGATGTGATAAAAAATAGTTGTCCAGTCTGTGAGTTTGATGGATTATTTGAACCAGCTTATGATGAAGAATATGGATACCCTTCAGATGATATTTGTCCATGTTGTGGTTTTCAATTTGGCCTGCATGATTATCCAGAAAAAATTAAAGGTATAAAAAAATGGCGTGATAATTGGATATTAGGAGGTTGTCAATGGCACTTTAAACCAGACAAACCAGCAGAGTGGTCACCTCGACCACAGTTGACGAATTTGGTGAATCAGCAATACGAGAATCATCAGTAGAAAAGGTAATCAAAGTTGGAGTAAGCTAAGTATTTTTATAGCTTACTCCGACTATATACATAATTTATTCAGAATATTCTTAAATAGAGAATTAGGAACTGAATTAATGTTTGGAAGGGCATTATGCTATCTTCACCTCGTTCTTCAATTTCTTGAAGAGGTATACCATCAGGCGTTCGTTACGTGGGAAATTATGGTGGAAGAATGTATTACCCACAACGGAAGAAATGGACAGCCTGTAGGTTATCAGACCTATAGTCAGATCGCTACCAAGTACAGGTTCAACGTGCGCAAGCCACTCGTATGATGGCAACTGTTCGAATCAAGAAAATCTGTGATACGGCAGATAAAAAATGGATGGGTTCGAAAAATTCTACCAAGAGTTCTGGAACATGGGAATGGGCTGGACTCCCTACTTTAGCAGATGGTGGGAGTGCGCTGACAGGAAAAGCTACTATTGCTCTAGGAACAGGAGCATTAGGTGGTTTATTTGTAGGGTTAGTGGGAATAGGACTTAACACACGAGCGAAGGATTTACGAACAGATGATGGAATAGATGCTAGAAATTATGGGGTAAATAGATTACTTAAAGGCTGGTCATCGAACGACTATAATGTAAGTGGTCAACGAGGATCATTGGTTGTTGATAATTTAGGTCGTAGAAGGATTAGCGTTGATCGGACCAACGGAAAAACGACCTATTATAGCGCAACAGGAGAAACTTTAGGTGAGAAAGAATTGCCTAAGCAAGTTGGATTAGGACAGTCAAAAGGTGGACGACATGAACCGCTTGATTTGGCTGAAGAATTGGCAATGGAAGAAACGTTGAATAACCCTTCTAGTGGTAAAGAGTTACAAGGGAAAAATACAGATCCAAGATGGCCATCAGCAGATGGTTGGGAAAAATGGGCTAAAAATGTCAATGGTACAGAGGTACATTATCAGTATAATCCAAAGACTGGTCAGATTGATGATGTGAAAATAAAATCCAAGAAAGGAAATTAATTGTGAGAGTAAAATGTATAGCAATAAATGGACAGGGCCTTAATAAATTTACATTAAATAATTTGGGAGATACTGTAAAATCAGAATATCCGTTGAAAAAAGATGAAGTTTATACTATATATGGGCAGCATATTTATAAGAATGTATTAAGTTATTTAATCATTGGAACTTATGAAAATTTACCTTCTTGGTATCCAGCAGAATTATTTGAAGTAGTAGATCAGCAAGTTTATCTAGAGTGGTATTATTCTTATGAGTCAAACTCAGTTATCAGTGCATTATGGGGATATAAAGAATTGATATTAACAGAAAATCATCATGATGAACTAATTGAACGAACAGATGAAGCAATAGAAATATTTTTAAAAAGGAAAAATGAAATTGATGAATTCATTGAATATACGTAAATGAAGTTGATTACTAGTCTGTTATGAAAAAACAAAAAGTCAGAGTAACTGAACAATTATAGTTTACTCTTTGTCTGAGATTAAAAGTACGAAAGGCATCGTGATTTCGATCATGATGCCTTGAGTCAGAATCGCTATATTTACGTAGAAAACAACCCGCAGAAATACCGCGACCGTAGTGGAAATGCCGGTTGGTGGGCCAAAGCATGGAATAATGTGAAGAAGACTGTGAAAAATGTCAGGAATGGCGTAAAGAAAGTGGTTAATACTGTCTGGAATGCGATTGTCCCTCCTGCGTATCGTTCACCAAGTTCATGGAGCGGGGTTGCCTCAGGGATTAACTATATAGGGAATTATGTAGCAAGATCATATTTGGCACAGCGTAGTTATGTTGGATCCAACTACATGGGAGGAAGAAATGGGCAACCTGTAGGGTATCAGACGTACAGTCAGGCGTTATATTATCAAAGTGCAGCCTACCGCTATCAAGTACAGGTTCAACGAGCACAAGCAACGCGTACTAGGGTAATTGTTCAGACCAAGAAAGTTGTGATACGGCAGATAAGAGATGGACGGGTCAGAATAAAGGTCTGGTAGTAGGTATGGCATTTGTGATTCCAATACCAAGAGTACGTCCAGTCCCCCCTATAACGATGATCCCTAAACCAGGCCTAGATACTGGAAACTTCTCATTTCCATCATTACCAAAAATCCCAAGTGCAAGAGACATTGCGAATGGGATAGTTGGCTGGTTTATTGGGGATTATATTCAGAAAATAGAAAAAGAGGTACCTGGACTTCCGAAACAAGGCGCAGTTGATGGTGATATTAAAAATGCTCCTTCTGTTGATGCTGGAAAACAGGGCAAGCATGTTCCAGGACATAACAATAGTATAGATACAAAAACTCAGTGGAAAGAAGGACAAACGGGAGTAAATGAAACACAAGAAGGTTGGATAAAAGGAAAGTTATTAAATGACGGCACTAAGGTACGGGATGCTGGAAAAGTGATAGGTCCTAATGGAGAAACTTGAGTTAGAGTGCATATTGATGGTGCTGGACGAATACATGGGTATCCAGTTGATCCCAAACAGTATTTAAAATAGTAGGAGGATAGTTTTTATGTTGAAAACCCCATTAGGAAATATTCGATTATTTGAAAATAATATAGAAAAGAAATACAGCTATAAATCACTAAAAGTTAATAGTAAAAATTATTTAGTTGATAAACGAATTAGTATTACATTGAAAATTACTCAGAATCTTGAAAATGTAAAGTTCATCCTAGATATTGATGAAAATGAAGTGATAAAAAGTGAAATTGAATCAGGAGAAGATTTATCATTAATAAGTTTTTTTAAAGGTAATTTAAAATTGAGTATAGGAACGGTAGGAGATATTCCTGGTGTTAATTATTTTTATTTGGATAATGGAATAAGCTTAACCCTCAATAAGAAGGCTAATATTAAGGAACTAATATTTTATATAGCTTGGCTTAACATGGAAAATCCAGAAGAGGAATCTATTTTTACTTGGTTTGCTGCTGATCCAACATTAGATTAGTAGCAAGTTAAAATGAGCTAAAATAAGAACAATAGAAACATATTTAAGATTAGAGGGTAAGCTCATCCATCGATGAGCTTACCCTCTATTTTTCTATTTTACACTTACATTGGCATGCACTCATTGTTTGAGTAGGCCTCATGATAAAAATTATGGTGCTTTCTCATTAGGTAAAAAAAGTTCAATAGGGTATAGTCAATTGATCATTTTTTGAACGCGGGTGTTACCAGATTCTAGAGTGCTCAATAGAGTTGCTCAAAAATAAATTAAGGATAAAGGATTTTTCTATCCTTTTTATTTTAATTAAGTACCTATACCAAAAACATGTGTTTTAGGTGAAGAAAAAAATGAGGATAAAAATAACGAAAAGTATATGTTCTTTTTTTTTCAAATTTCTTAGAGATAACATGAGGGACATCATTTGATGTTTAGGTAGACTATTTTTAATTCACAAAGAGAACCCTGGCATCGTTAAAAAAAACTGGGCTACTTGTGATAGTCGAGATTATTTCACCTAATCAATTAAATAACTAATCCCTATTTATATAGTGTTGAATTTCTTTATTATTAGATTTAATTACTTTATTAAGAATTACTGGTTTCAAATTATTTATATCTTCTATTTTTTCCCAACGAGCATTTAACTTTTCTTTACACTTTAATTCTTGTTCTTTTAAATCTATCAAAGATAAGCCATAAACAAAAACTATTTGTTGATAAGAGTGCGAGTTTAACGTAAAAAAATTTTCAATAACTGCAACAAGACTATCAACTTGAACATAAAGATTGGTTTCTTCAAAAAACTCTCTAACTACTGCTTGTTCTGTACTTTCACCAATACTAACTGCTCCTCCATTTAGAGTTATTGAACCATCAGGTTCATAGGAAACTAAGACTTTATCGTTATGTCTTAATATTCCACAAGCTCTAACATCAAACTTAGTATTGTCAAAAAATGTTCTTATATCAGTAATTTTAATCACTCTTTTCTATAAATTTAATAGTCTTTAATTATGGTAAAATATAATCATACCATAATTAAAGTATAAAAAAGGAGCAATAGTATGAATTTAGAAGAATTGGGCTTATGACTTTTCCTAGAGCAAGTGAACGGTGGAACAAAGAACGCTCATATGTTTATCAGCAATACAAAAAACATCCTGAAAAATTTTTGCCTGGATCTACGACATTCTTAAGTGGTGGTGCAGATAAAGGAACTTGGGTTATTACCTGAAAAGGGATGGAACATTTAACAGGAAAAACCGAAGTACAAGTAGCTGGCGAACTTTGGAAGGTGGTCGTACTTAATGGAACTAATATAATAGAAGAAAAATCAGTTTTTACATAGCTTGAAGCCTTAGAAACTATGTTTCAAATAGTAGAACGAAAAGGTTCCACTAAACATGATTACGGATTTTTAGGTCCACAAAGAAACAATTATGGAACTAAGCTTTCTGATAATACTACTGTTTACTTCAAAAATATTAGAAGAGGTGTAATGCCGGACGAAATGAACGCCAAAGACTTCAAAGCAATCAGAAAAGGGCAAAAATTTCTCGTGGTTGATGCTATGAAAAATAGAATTGCAAATATTTCTTTATTGGGAGGAATTGAGTATTTTTATCCGGATATTCCACAAGAAGTAAAATCAGTTATAGAATCTTTTTCCGAAAGAATTACAAAATACGACAAAAAATGATAATGAGTAAAATTTTACTCATTTTTTCTTCTATGCGTACTATCAAAACTTAAAAGTATCGATCGAAGAAAATTGAGTAATTAGAATCAGAATGCTAGACTATCAAAAGTTACGCTCATAAATACATACTACTCAGCAAAGAACGGACACAAAGAATCGTGTCCGTTTCTTTCTAATTATGCGATTCCCCAAAACATTCGTTTTAGGTGAAGAAAAAAATCAGGATAAAAATAATGAAAAGTAAATGTTCTTTTTTTCAAATTTCACAAAATTTCTTAGAGATAACGTGAGGGATATCATTAGATGTTTAGGTAGACCAGGTTTAATTCACAAAGAGAACCCTGGCATCGTTTGATACCAGAGCCACTAGTGATAGTCAAGATTATGTCTACCTAACAGTTAAATAACGTCTACAGAACTAGTTGGATTACTGGGTTACTTCTGTAGCATCCTCTAATGCGTTGATATCATCTTGTGTGATTATAATATTTCCAATTTCTGTTCCATCTGGATTTAAATAAATAGCTTGGATTTTTACATCTGAGAACATTCCTTTTGCACTATTTATAACTGGCTTCATCCCTTTTACAAGAGTTGGTTTCAGTGCTTCTGTATCAATAGGCACAATAGGTTTTTGAGAAAACGTGTATGTGTAAACAATGGTATGGTCTTTCCCTTCAGTAATAGTCATATCTTTGTACATATCCCCAAATTGTTCTTTAGCTGCTGGTATTTGTGATCGAGCTGCTTCAATCATCAATCCGAACATGTCTTCTTCTGTTGAATTGCTAGTTTCTTGTGTACTATTTTCTATTAAAGAACTTTCAGAAGAACTTTCTTTGCTTATTTTTGTTGCAGTATCTTCTTTCCCACAACCAACTAAAGTAAACATACCCACTATTAAACAAAAAATTCTTAATTTCATATTACTCCTCTTTTCATAGATAATATAATTACTATTCAAGTTTATCAGATTGTTCTTTTATTTGATATACAATATTTTAATTTGGTAATTGACACTTCATATAATGCGATTTATGTAAATATACTTCTTTATATTTTACAACAAATAAGACAGGATTAAAAATAGAAAAAATACCTGAAATTTATAGACGTTTTATTTGTACCAAAAACATTCGTTTGGGATAAAATTTTAGACTAATAATAGCTTTGAATAAGTAATGTGTCCTTGTATAATTAATAATATGTAATTTATAAGAGGAGGGAATTGAATGAAAACACAGACAATAGTTAGTTACTGGAGTGCGAACAATTTTGATATGCGACTTAATGATTTTTTTGAGTATTTAGAAGCTAATCATTTTGAAGTTGTTGAAGTTGAATATAGGCATAATTGGGCAATGTATTGTGCAAGTGTATTATATAAATAATCTAATCATGGAAGGGTAAATTTTATTTACTCTTTTTTGCTAGACTAAACGCTATCAAAACGTAAAAGTAATAAGTAATAAGCAATAGTGCAAAAGTATTTAAATATGTTATAAATGGAAAAGAACGTCTGTATGTAAACGGTCTTTCGATATGAAAAATACTCTCGTAAAAGTATCTAACTTATTGACTCTGGTCTAAGAAAAGTGAGACATAATCAGGTACTTTTTGATATACTTATCTCATGAAAAATATTGAGTGCAAAAACTGTGGGTCAACAGAATTCAAGACAGATTCAAACGGTATTATCTGCTTGTATTGTGGAACGCCATACATCGAAGAGGAAAAAGAACAAATAGAGACTGTAGTTGTCAGAACGAAACTCTCAAACAAAGCAATTCTATGGACGATTTTTGGGATAGTTTGTATGTTTTTTATTGGAGTATCTGTATTTAGCAGTATGAAAAGTCAATATATTATCGAGGTTCAAAAAGCTTCGCCAGATAGTACACTTAGCCAGGAAGAATATGGCTATAAATACATCAAAGATGCTGGTGGATGGAATAAGCATGTATATGATGATATCAAAATAGCAAAACGGCAGTTAAATGAAGATGGAAAATGGAAAGAGTATTCTGATGGATTGCTCTATACCGACCTCATTCAACAAGTTGGAGTACCTAGTTCATTGCATGAAGACGAAGATGAAAATAAAGTCACAGCGATTTGGACTCAAAACCCAACAAGTCATCATATCCTTTGGATTCATATTAAATATGACAAACAAACAGGTATGATTGTCAAAAAAAATATAGAGGGATGGGCTGCTAATCCTTAATTTTAAAAAAATATAATGAAAGAATTTTAGAAAATATGGAAAATAGAAAATACATTGAGATCATTTGTAAAAATTGTGGGGGACACGATTTAAAAGAAACTGGCGACAATTTCATTTGTCAAAACTGCCATTCCATGTACAAAAAGACTGTTTTCAAAAAAAGGTTGATTTATCGTCAGTCAAAACTATTTTGGATTTCTGTTACTGTAATAGTATTAATTACTTTTTTAGTAATTAGCTTTTTTATAGCACCTCAAAGTACTATTACGAAAAAAAAGATTGAACATCCAGAGTCATGGTACAACGATGTAGGATCAGAAAAGGCTTATAAAAACGAAAAGGAAAAGGAAAAATCAGATCGTATATTTTCGGAGATTAAAGATCAAGCTAAGTGGGGACTAGAACATTTAGACTTGACAGAATCTTGGACGACAGAATATTTTAATTCTATCATGGTTGCTCAAATACATTTTAAAGATGGATCGATCACTCCAACTTATAGTGACGGTACGCTATATTCTGATTTGATAAAAAAAGTTGGAACGCCTGATAAAATAAAGACCTATGGTCAGGGGCGCAAGGAAGCTATTTTTCACTACCATGGAGAGAGTAATTCGATAAGTAATTGGAGTATTTCTGTGTTTATTACGTACGATACAAAAACGGGAATGATAACTGATAAGAGAGTAATGGGTTAATAATTACAAAATGATAGTATAGACGGACTCTGTGAACTCGCTGGAGTGAGTCGTAGTGGTTATTATAAATGGAAAAGTAGAAATAAATCCAATTATGAAATAGAAACGAAATAATTAGCACAACAAATTCGCCGGCTATTTGATGAGTCTGATAAAACGTTCGGAGTCATTCGTATTCAATATGCGGCTCCTATACTAGAAATACGGACAAGTTGTTCGCTATAATCTATTAAAGGAGTTTTTATTATGCAGACAAAAACATCAGCTACAAGATATTCAAAAAAATTTAGAGAATCGATGGTGTCACTAAGTCAGACCGGTCGGTCTGCTAATTCATTATCAAAAGAATACAACGTAAGTGTCTCTACACTTAGTAAGTGGATTCGTCAAGCAGATCCAAATGACCGGAATATTCTCTCACTAAATGAACGTGCACTACTAAAAGAAAATAAACGATTAAAAGAAGAAATCGACATTTTAAAGCGAGCGGCGGTGCTTTTGGCAAAGAATTAATCAATAAGGGACGTGCTACTGTACTACGAGTGGTTCGTGTTAACTTAGAAGCAAAGCACCGCATTACTCGTATTTTAAGCGTTCTTAAGATTCCTAGAACGACGTATTATGATTATTTAAATTGGCACCCCAGTAAGCGAATGATTAGACGACAACAGATAAAAGAGAAAGTATTAGCGTCCTGGTTATCGTATCCAATGTATGGGTATCTGAGGATGACCAAGTATTTTAATGAAAATCTCAACTACCCAGTTAGTCGCTACCTTATCTATCGCCTTATGCGTGAGCTAGGGATTCATTCACGGATGATTAAAAAAATGAAGAAACCTAGCACCTATACAGACGTTGCCAAGTTACCAAACCTAATAAGAAAAATGAATGACTGGTCTAAAGTACTTTTAACAGATATCACGTATATCCGAGTGAAAGGGAAGTGGGTTTATTTAGCTAGTCTATACAATCCAGAAACCCGAAGGGTTATCGCTCATAAGGTCGGAGCCCATATGACAAAAGAGCTGGCAACGAGTGTGCTAGAGAAAGTAGATTTGTGCAGACTTGGAGTAAAGATTGTACACAGCGACATGGGAAGCCAATACACAAGCGATTTATTTAATCAGACGCTACAAAATAGACAAATAAAGCACTCCTACTCTCGAAAGGGTTGCCCAGGAGATAATGCAAGAATAGAAAGTTTTCACTCGATTTTAAAACGAGAATATGTCAATTTTCAGTCCTTTCAAACACTTGATGAAGCGATTGTTGGCATTGATAGCTATATTCGTTGGTACAATAGTGATCGAATTTCTCTCGTTGCCTAGCGAAAAAATGTGCTACTTTCAAAAAAAACGAATGTTGAAAGTGTTATTTAAGTGCGCCTTTTGGTGTTCCGTTTAAAAATATGAAGGATGATTTAGATTGAATAGTGCATCATTTACTTTGCCTAACTGTTTTTATTGCTCTCACAACAATTCTTTCGCATTTTTTTGTTCGGATTCTTGACATAGGTGCCATTTCTTTGAATAAAGAAAGTAGTGCAGAATTAGTTAATTTTTTAAATAAGCATATTCTAAAAAAAGATTAATAAAAGGAAGTGAACTTTCAATGAATATAGATCTAGTTAGTGTTTGTGTTGGGGTGGTAAGTAGTGCAGTGATTCCCTTTGTGACTTGGACGTTTAGAAAATACAACAATCATAGTAAATACAAATCATTTAAAAACTTACTGCTTCAAGAATATGTTAATCAATACACTAACATGAAACACTCAGATAATGACAACCAGCATATAATAATGAAAGAAATTGAAAATAGTATAAAAGATCTAAGCATTCTAAATAAATCTATTATGAACTCAAATATAGAATGTAAATTTCAGATGTTGAGAGCAATAGACTACACTGTTGAGCTTTTATACACTTTAAATAAAGAACAACATGTATTAGCAAAGGAAGTATATCCTGCTTTATACCATGGTGATTCGACTAAGATGGAAGAAGAGCTAAATAAATACGATAAAAAATTTAATGACTATGGAAAAAGATATATCGATAGTATTGATGATTTTGTGGAAATGAAAATAAATACTTTTTAAGAAAATCTTGAAGGAAATGAGTGAACTAAGATTCCCAAAAAGGATAAGAAAGGAAGCTATAATGAGTGAAAATGAGAGACAGCAAAATGAAAAAGAAGAATTGGCATTAGAAAAAGTAAAAAGTATAATTGACTATCATTTAGAAAATGATGCTAATGCTAGAAATTGTAACTTAGTGAATGAGATTAGAAAAATATTGGATCGTCTCAAACCTAATCCTCAATCAAACGATTTCCCTGATTTTGTCATGAGTAATGGATATTTAGAACACTTTGCAGTTACGTCGTCTAAAGAAAATAGAAAAGGTGCAGAACATATTGCAAAGAAAAAGAAATTTGATGAAGCCAGCACGAAGATACAAAGAGAGCTTAGTTCAGATCGTCCGTTTGTTAAACATTCTTTCCGTTATCCGCAGCATTCTCATGAGTATCTATTTTCTTCAATAAGAAAAAATGTAGGAAGTCATTTAGATAGACTAAAGGACTTTGATGGTAGTAAAGAACTAGGAATATTTTTAATTGAATATACAGAAGATCAAGCGTTATCAATGGGAGAACATATAACTAATAAGAAGGATAAAAGATTTGGGAATCCAAATATTTTATCCAGCTATATTTTAGGAAAAGACAAAAAAGTTCTTGAATGGTTTTACCAATACAAAGAGCAACTAAAATTTCTAATTATTTTAAAATCTAGAGGAATTGAAATAATTCCTACTGCAGAAATACCTAAAATCTTAAAAAAACTTCCTTATGAATATATGATAGCTCCAAATATTGGTTCAGTGGAGACAGAAATTTATAGTCACATACAATTTTAGATCTGTTTCCAAAAAGGATCGTTCGTAAAATTAAAGAAAATTCTCCGGCAGTTGCTGCGGATCTTCCAGGATAATTTTTCTAAAGGCGAACGGTAAAAATTCCTGAAGCTGAAAATAGTTCGGCTTCTCAAAAGGATTAGAAAGAAGGACAATAAAATGGATGTAACAAAACAAACAGTTGCAAGTCCTATAACTAATTATTCTTATATCAATAATGTGAAAGCTATATTCCAAAACGAAGATTTTGAACATGGTGAATTTTTCGTTGAAGTTGTGATTGAACAATTAGAGAAGGATAATGTATTTTCCTTTTCTTGGGTTGATTTCAAAAATTTTGATGAGATAGCTCAAAAATTAAATGAACTACTTCCAGGCATTGATCAAAATTTAATATCTAATTTTAACAAGGAAATGAATAAAACATTTCCTGAAGGATTTTTGATTAAAGTAGAAATCTAGTAAGTAGCATGCATGAGAAGCTGTTTCAAAAAGGATCGGTAAGAGTATGCATGAGATCCAAAAACAATTGATAGGAGAATGATATGGAAGATATTTTAATTTTTTCTATACCGCCAGCATTACTCTGGATAATTATTTTAATAATTTATATGAGTAAAAAGAAACTTGAAAAAAACGCCACTGAAATGACAATAGGAACTGTTGTAAAAAATAGTATTGGAAAGAGAGTAAGTAATGAGTCAACTCACTATTATAGGAAATTATTGATTGAATATCAGATAGATGGAAAAATTTACAAGACAGAAATTCAGGTAAATCAATTAATATACTTTCGAAAAATTCCAATAGGACAAAAAACAGGTTTACCAGTTGGAACTAGAGTTGAGTTACTCTACAATCCTAAAAACATATCTCAAATTTATTCGAAGATAGATGATCAGTTCAATAAAAAA
>NZ_NGKY01000001.1:41329-47920 GCF_002140855.1 Enterococcus sp. 7E2_DIV0204 | reverse complement strand
GGCTGAAAATAGTTCGGCTTCTCAAAAGGATTAGAAAGAAGGACAATAAAATGGATGTAACAAAACAAACAGTTGCAAGTCCTATAACTAATTATTCTTATATCAATAATGTGAAAGCTATATTCCAAAACGAAGATTTTGAACATGGTGAATTTTTCGTTGAAGTTGTGATTGAACAATTAGAGAAGGATAATGTATTTTCCTTTTCTTGGGTTGATTTCAAAAATTTTGATGAGATAGCTCAAAAATTAAATGAACTACTTCCAGGCATTGATCAAAATTTAATATCTAATTTTAACAAGGAAATGAATAAAACATTTCCTGAAGGATTTTTGATTAAAGTAGAAATCTAGTAAGTAGCATGCATGAGAAGCTGTTTCAAAAAGGATCGGTAAGAGTATGCATGAGATCCAAAAACAATTGATAGGAGAATGATATGGAAGATATTTTAATTTTTTCTATACCGCCAGCATTACTCTGGATAATTATTTTAATAATTTATATGAGTAAAAAGAAACTTGAAAAAAACGCCACTGAAATGACAATAGGAACTGTTGTAAAAAATAGTATTGGAAAGAGAGTAAGTAATGAGTCAACTCACTATTATAGGAAATTATTGATTGAATATCAGATAGATGGAAAAATTTACAAGACAGAAATTCAGGTAAATCAATTAATATACTTTCGAAAAATTCCAATAGGACAAAAAACAGGTTTACCAGTTGGAACTAGAGTTGAGTTACTCTACAATCCTAAAAACATATCTCAAATTTATTCGAAGATAGATGATCAGTTCAATAAAAAATTTCTTATATTTTTCTTTTTTTGCTTTGCAGGATTTTTAAGTATATTTCCAATTTTGCTATTTTTGCAAGAAATAGGAATATATATTTTTTAACAAAAAATTATTCTTAAAAAGGATCATTCGTAAAAGTAGTTGATTTCTGTCAGCTGCAGAGTGAGATCCACCAGGTAAAGCACGACTAAAAGCGAACGATCATTAATGCCAGGGCAAGGGTAAAACTCAAAATAGCGAACTATATTCCAAAAACGATAGTTATTTTTTGAAAGAAACTTAAAAAAAACCTAGCAAAATCTGCTAGGTCAAGCTCCGTAAATGTGATTGTGACTAAAGTATCTTTTTAATGCTAAAGGAACAGCAAGAACAGAAGTAGCAATAAAAACAGTGAGCAACGATTTTTTCATAAGTGACCATCCCTTTCAAACGTCAGTATTTATTTAAAGTGCCTAAGCACAAACGTGGACGGTAGGATTCGAACCTACACCTCGATGGATAGAGAACAAACATCCGTTTAGTCTCCTGGGAGTTAAACACCACGTTCGCCCACAAATTAAGATTTAAGGTAAGAGGCGAATGAGCCTCTTACACTCAAAAGTTGGGAGATAGTTTTTTATTTTCTTGGTAAACCAAGAAAATAAATTTGAGAAAGTTAATTGTGTCAAAAGCAGATATCAACTTCTTTCTTGTTACTGTCTATATCATAGATGAGAAAGATTAAATGAAGCATAAAAAGGAAAGAAGAATTTTTGAACAATCGTGAAAAAAGTATGAGTAATCAATACTTGGTAAGGGGTTCCTAGCGCGTATCAGCAATTTGTATTGATAAGACCTGTAGAATAGCTTCAAACCAGTGATTATTAAGTGTAACTTTTAAACTGTAAAAGTAGAATATTGACAGTTAGTAAAATAACAAGGTGATATTTTAAAGGTCTCAATACTCAGCTGCACATAGAATAAAAGGACAAAGGGGTTAGTAGAAGAAACAAATGTAAATTTAAATGAAGGATAGGTGTAAGGAGTATGAAGACACTATATTTACTGAGACATGGACAAACACTGTTTAATTTACTTGGTAAAATTCAAGGAGTATGTGATTCACCTTTAACTGAGCAGGGAATAGGTCAAGCTCAGATTGCTAGGGATTACTTTTTAGATCATGATATAATTTTTGATCATGTGTATTCTTCGACACAGGAAAGAGCCGTTGATACTGCAGAAATAGTCTGTGACTACAAAAGTGTTACGCGATTAAAGGGAGTCAAAGAATGGAACTTCGGTTTATTTGAGAGTGAAAGTGAAGACTTAAATCCTAAAATAAAAGCAGGTGAGGTGTCTTATGGAGACTTTTTTGTAGATTACGGTGGAGAATCTAGTGATCAAGTACAAACCAGAATGAATGCTACTCTTGTTGAGGTTATGGAAAAGGAATGTCATCATAATATTTTATGTGTTAGTCATGGGGGTTCCATGTATCGATTTATTCAGAAATGGCTATCGCAAGAGCAAATTAAAACGATTAAATTTACTAACTGCTGTATTTTAAAGTTTGAGTATTCAGAGGGCATATTTAAATTTAAGGAATCAATTAGCCAAGATTAATGGGAGTTCCCAAAAAGGATAAAAAAGAACGGAGTGAGATAATTTGTTACAAGAGAATCAATTTTTGCATATGTAGAATCAACCTATGGGACAATGCCAGAAAAAACATTTAGTAAGTTTCCAGAATACCGTATTTTAAGACACAAACATAATAAAAAATGGTACGGCTTAGTAATGAATGTGCCAAAAAATAAGTTAAATAATGAAGGTAAAGGAGAAACGGATATTATTGATATCAAAGTTGTACCTGAATTAATAGGTTCTTTATTAGAAAAAAAAGGATATTATTCAGCTTATCACATGAATAAAGAAAACTGGATTTCAATAGATCTAAAATCTTGTGTATCGCTACAAGAAGTAAAAAAAATGATTGATATTAGCTATGAATTAACTAAATAATGGTGAAAGAACAAAAATTTAAAAATTGCTAAAAAGAAATAATAATGAAGGAGGAATAACAATGAAAAACAAAGAAATCGAAGGTAAGGTAATTTTAAAGATCAATGATAACTTAATTTATGCGATGATGGAGTTTAAAAATGATAGTCGCTACTTTGCGGTAGATCCATTAGTCAAACTAGACTTACGGCAAACAAAAGATAGTGAAATACCTGAGGAACTGATAAAGTATCTAACTAAGAAGGATGTTTGTGAGTACAATGTGTTTCAACAAATTAATTTAGAGGATAATCATGAATTAGTATATAAAGAAGTGATGGATCAGCTGCGGTAAAGTTCCCAAAAAGGATCCTTTTTGGGAAACACTATTTCTATTTTTATTTCAGAAATTCTATATTAATTCATCACAGATTATTCAAATTTCAATTGTATTATTTATTCATACCAAACAAACAACCCTAACAAAACTTTTTCATTTTTAACTCCTTTTCCTACCTTCCCCAAAGGTAGGTTTTTTTTGTTTATAAAGAGTGTTTATCCTTTTTGAGAACTACTGATATAATTTTTGAGTCAAATCAAATTTTTCTATTTGATCTGCCATTGCAGCGCTATAGCTAGGATCATCATCTTTTATTAAATAAGGGCTACAGAATATCTTTCCTGTAGATTCTTCTGAAAAGATTGAATAGAATTCTGAAATGAAATTGTTTTCCCAATGTGGAACGAGTTTATAAATATTTCCATTTTTATAAAGATAGTCCCCTAATTTATGCTTTCTCTTCATTTTTTGTTTTCTCCATTCGATCATTTTCAGAGAAATTATTCTCTTAGTACAATTTCTTTAAAATAAATTACTTAAATAGCCTGTCCAACGATTAATACAGTTGGACGGGCTACTTCTTTATTCAATAAGAAGTGACTCAATTTCTTTGGATAATTCAGGATTATGAATATCTAAACCAATAATAAAAATTTTTCTTTTTTGATTTTTCATATCAATTACAAAAGACTTTAATGCTTCAACTCCAGAATGATCTAAGATATGAGAATAAGAAAAATCTATTGTTAGCTGTTCGTTGTCATAATTAACAGTTTCAAAATAATGGAGAAACGAATGTGTGGAAGCAAAAAATAAAGGTCCTTTTACTGCAAACACACTATCTTTTTGAACAATTGAAATTGTCGATAGTTTTGCCATAAAAATGACTGCACTTAATAGAACACCTACAAAAATACCAATTGCCAAATTATGTGTATATACAACAATACCGATTGTCACAAGCATTACTAGACTCTCTGTTACTTGGAAAGAGCGTATGAGAGATAAACTTTCCCATTCAAATGTTTCAAACGAAACAGTAATCATAATACCAATAAGAGCTGCAGTAGGTATCTGTATCATAATATCTTTTAGACCAAAAATTAGGATTAATAAAGCCATTCCCGCAACCAAAGTAGAAAGTCTTTTTCTTCCTCCAGATTTTACATTGACCACAGCTTGACCAATCATTGCACAGCCTGCTGGACCACCAAATAACCCCGTCACTATATTTGCAAGACCTTGTGACTTCACTTCCCTTTTACTATCTCCTTTGGTTCCTGTCATTTTATCAACTACAGGAATAGTCAATAATGATTCTATCAGACCTACCATTGTTAAGGCAACTGCTGTCGGAAAAATAATAAAGAACGTTTTAATAGTGAAAGGAACCACAGGAAATGATAATGTTGGTACAATTGTCGACATATTGCCCATATCTCCAATTTTTTGTAGATATCCTGGGTAAGCCAATGCAACAACAGTCATTACTATAATAACAATTAATGCAGGTGGAACAGCTTTTGTAACTTTTGGAAGTCCGTACATTAGCATGATTGTGATAATTACCATGGAGTACGTCCATAGTGATTGCCCAGGTAATTGTTGTACTTGAGCTAGAAAAATTAAAATGGCTAAGGCATTTACGAAGCCAAACATCACAGTTTTTGGAATAAATTTCATTAATCTTTGAATACCAAGATATCCTAGAACTAATTGCATAATACCTGTTAAAATAGTTGCTGCTATCATATATTCAAGACCATGGCTTTTAATTAGCGCAGCCATAACGAGTGCCATAGATCCTGCGGCGGCTGAAACCATGGCTGGTCTTCCACCTGTAAAGGATATAATTAAAATAGTTGTTGCTGAAGCAAATAGTGCTGTCATTGGATTTACTCCTGCAATAATAGCAAAACCTACAACCTCTGGAAGTAAGGCTATAGACGAAACTAGACCAGCAAACAAATCATTTTTCCCATTTCCAATCCACTCTTCTTTTTTTATACTAAATAACATGTAGATAAATCACACCCTTTTAAGTTTTTAGTTGCATTTGACAACTTTATTATAGTATCATAGTCACATTGTTAAATAAAGTCCTAGGTTAATTTAAATTGTATTCAAATTAACCCTATAGTGAATTTTTGAGGTGATTTAATAGATGAATATTGGAATAAGAATTCAAGAATTAAGGAAAGCAAACCACATAACTGCAAGAACATTAGCTGAAAAAATTAATATTTCCCCATCTTTTATTTCTGCAATAGAGAATGATACAACAAAGCTCTCCTTAAAAACACTAACAAATATTTGTGAGGCATTAGGTGTATCATTGTCAGATTTTTTCAATCCTAAATTAAGTCCTACAGATCAGAAATTAATAACTGTTATTATGAGTTTACCAGAACAAAAAAAATATGAACTTCTTCAGTTTTTAACAGGATTAGAAGAGAAGTAATTCTTCCATAGATCAAATTTCTGATTTTAAAATTACTACTCAATTTCTGTAGCTTTTTAACCATCGATAGCAGCACGCATGAGAACCTAAGTGATTGAAAATAATTATTTATTAATTGTAAAAAATGATTTACTTTTAACCTTATATAGTGTATAATATATTTATACATTATATAAGGTTATTTGATTGGGAGTGATCAGTTGAAGTTGAAAGATTTAGGACTTATGACGTTTCCTGAAGCAAGTGAAAGATGGAATAAAGAACGTACTTATGTTTTACAGCGATACAATAATTATCCTGAAAAGTTCCTTGAGGGAACTTTTACTAAGATAGGGAACGGAAAAGGAACGCAAATCATAAGTAGAGAAGGTATGGAGTATCTAACAGGTATGACGGAACAAGAAGCAAATAATGAAGTATGGAAAATATTTGTTTTACAGGACTCTAATATTGTAAATGAAAAAATTGCTACTTCTGAAAAAAAAGCTTATCTTCAATTTTCAAAACTTGTACGAGATTATTTAGAATGGACAGGCGTTTCTATTAAAGATATTCCAAAGCCTACGTACCTAGATAAGGCACAAAAGAATCGTGGAATCAAATTTGACTTTGAAACAGTCATTTACTATAAAAAAGAAAAATGAAGGAGGAATAATGTTGAAAAGAATGTTGAATGAAATTGAAGCAGATTTTAGCGAACTCAAAAATCAAAAAGGGTCATACAGAAGGAATTTGGCACTCGTTGAATTGATGAATGAACTAGAAAAGCATTATGGGACAATGATCACATTTGAAACTGAAGAACAGCTGCAAGAGGAACTGAAAAAGAATGCTACAATGAGACTTTGTAGGGAAATTTCTTTTGCTAGAACCAATGAAAATTAGTTCCAAAAAGGATCAGTAGCAGCATGCATGAGATCCAAAAACGATAGAAATTTGGCTAAAACATTAAGACTAAGGCACAACAAAAATTCAACTATAGAGGTGACCTACAATTCAAATTTTATCTGA
>NZ_NGKY01000001.1:0-41229 GCF_002140855.1 Enterococcus sp. 7E2_DIV0204 | reverse complement strand
GATACAATAATTATCCTGAAAAGTTCCTTGAGGGAACTTTTACTAAGATAGGGAACGGAAAAGGAACGCAAATCATAAGTAGAGAAGGTATGGAGTATCTAACAGGTATGACGGAACAAGAAGCAAATAATGAAGTATGGAAAATATTTGTTTTACAGGACTCTAATATTGTAAATGAAAAAATTGCTACTTCTGAAAAAAAAGCTTATCTTCAATTTTCAAAACTTGTACGAGATTATTTAGAATGGACAGGCGTTTCTATTAAAGATATTCCAAAGCCTACGTACCTAGATAAGGCACAAAAGAATCGTGGAATCAAATTTGACTTTGAAACAGTCATTTACTATAAAAAAGAAAAAAGAAAAATGAAGGAGGAATAATGTTGAAAAGAATGTTGAATGAAATTGAAGCAGATTTTAGCGAACTCAAAAATCAAAAAGGGTCATACAGAAGGAATTTGGCACTCGTTGAATTGATGAATGAACTAGAAAAGCATTATGGGACAATGATCACATTTGAAACTGAAGAACAGCTGCAAGAGGAACTGAAAAAGAATGCTACAATGAGACTTTGTAGGGAAATTTCTTTTGCTAGAACCAATGAAAATTAGTTCCAAAAAGGATCAGTAGCAGCATGCATGAGATCCAAAAACGATAGAAATTTGGCTAAAACATTAAGACTAAGGCACAACAAAAATTCAACTATAGAGGTGACCTACAATTCAAATTTTATCTGATATATTTAGTGGAACATTAGCAACATTACTCTCAGCAACATTAATTTTTATATTTTCCGAATCCACAAAAGGTTCAACGTTAATTTTAAGAATAAAAGATGCTTTAACTGCTGCGGAAGATAATAAACGGTCTAATGAAATAAATTTAATTAACGAAGATAATGGTCAAGATGTAAAAACAAAAGTTATTACTAGTCGAGACTATGGTGAAGGAAATGGATTTGCCATACAAACATTCTACAATATTGACGAATCAACCTTGGAAAAAGTTGATCGTTTACAATTTATGATAAAAGATCATGATGATTTATCATGTACTGTAGAAACAAAAGATATTAAAAATAATATATCAAATATTGAATCCGATGGAAAAGGTAGGATTAGGATATATTTAAATAAAGAAGTCCTTAATAAAGATATATTTGTTATTAAAAGATTTGGAAAAAAGGCATTCGATTCAGATAAAGTATATTATTTAGTTCCAAGTAGTGAAGAAAAAGGATTATATAGATTTAGAAAATAGAGTAGTGTCTGGTCTTAATGTTTTAGCTAAATTTCTATAAAAACGTTAAATCGAAAAAGAAGGATAAATATTTTCATTCTTTACATAACAAAAAGGATCAGAAAGGATTGAGTTAATGGATGTTGGGGAAGCAAAAGAAGAAAATATGAAAAGCATAGAAAGTAGTCAAAAAGAGTTTGATAGGCAATTTGAAAATTTAACTAATCGAATAAATAAGTACCACAAGCATATGAACTCAACGGATTATAGAGAATTAGCAGAAGATATACATTTGTTGCAATGGTCTTTGATCAAATATCAGAAGACTTATATCGCAAAGAATCAATAAGAGAAGTTTTAGGATCATTAGATTGAATGGTTTTCAAAAAGGATCAGTAAGGAGGATTGTGCAGTGGAAAGTAATAATCTTTTCAAATCATATGAAACTGTACTTAATCAAATTAGATATGACCTACTATTTAAATATACTGAAGAAAAAAGAGCATTAGTTCGTAGGAATGAATCCTCTAGTAAGTTGAATGAGTTGAAAGAAAAGTACAAAATACTTTTGGAAGAAAACACCAATAAAATGAGAAATCTACATGAAAAATTGGTGTTAGCTGTCGAGGAAGAGATAACAAAAGAAATGAATAGGTGAATTTACTAAAAAGGATCAATAGCTGAAGGAGAAAATTATGGAACCATTACATTCTGAGACAGAAATACTAAAGTTAGTAGAACAAAGGAAATTATTGGAAAAATTACCATTTGATGATATGCCAAAAAAATTCAGAGAACACAGAAATTTTTTGAAATTAGCAGCAGTATTAGTTGATTACGGTTATATGTGTTCGTGGCTACCTGTGGATAATGAGGGTGCAGATTTTATAGCGGTACACTGTAAAACAAATGATGTGTTCAAAATACAGTTAAAAGGAAGAATAACTGTAGATAAAAAGTATTATGGAAAGGGTATCCTTATAGCTTTTCCTAAAAGTAATCGTGAGCCTTTAAAAAATTGGATAATTGTCCCACATGATGAGCTTTCAACTATTTATAGACAAGAATCTCCTTTAGAAGAAAACAGAACCAAAAGTTCTACAATCGTTTCAAATAAAATATGGGAAGCTGTAAAAAAAATTTCTATAATTGAACCGACTAACCTAAACTAAGGGTAACTAAAAAGGATTAATACTGAACAAAAGTATAGGAGAAGAACATGACAAAATATAATTTCTATTTCGACGAGTCTTCGCACGACTACCGAATTACTGATAAGACTATAATTAATAATGAAGATTATTCAGATTCGTACATCGGTTTATTTGTAGGTATTCCGCAAGCTTTAGAGGTTACATTATTAAGTCAATATACAGTATTTGAAGGTTACTACAAAAATTTTTTTATTAATCGTGGTGAGCTAAAAGGTAGCAATATTAAAAACATTAAATCTCAGATACCCAGAAAATATTTTTCTGGCAAGGATACATTTAGTTATGGGATTGCTAGTTTTGATGACAAAGTAACTCAATTTTATAACGACTTTTTCTCATTATTTACAGATGATATTATTATTCATTTGACAACAATTTCGAAATTTGAACAAAATTTCCTGAGTTGGGTGAATATAGAGAAACTGCAAGATATACTAAAAAATGATCTTAGAGTGCTTTTTGCAAAGCAAGATCCGTATATGATGACTGAAGTCCACTTGTATTCGTTAATTAAGTTTTTTTATGTCTACAGAAATTCTGTAACGTTTAAAAAAATGTATGATCATAAGGTATCCAAAGAAGAAAAATTAGAAGTTATGAAAGCCTTGCTCAATGAAATATCAGTTATGGGACAAGGAGTTGAAAGAAAACACGTTGAGATTCAGGTTATAAATGTGTTAAAGGATATTTTAGATAAAGATATCCTAAGAGATAGATTTGATAATAAGTTCAATCATAATTATGTATTAAATGGATTCATTAGTTTATTAGAAGAAAAAGGAATATCAGTAGAAAATATAGATATGTTTCCTGATAAAGATTCTGGAATTGAATTTAAAAGCATTAATTTTTATTCATTAGAAGAATTAGACTCAATGAAAGCTGAAGAGATAAGAATTGCTGATATATTTAGTAATTTTGTTTACAGGTTAATTTTTGCGCAGCATAATGCCACAGAAGAGAAATGGGGAACAAAACAGGCAAAGGACAATTTTAATGATCGTAAGATATTACCAGAAACTTGGTTTAATTTGAAAGAGAATCATTTTTTACTCTACAAAAATATAAATAGAATTTTTCAATCGAGAGAAGCGATTTATTGGACTAGCCATTCAGGAATATATTTTGATGAAGGTATCTGTTTCTTTACACTCATAAAATATTTTGATAGATATAATGATTTTAATAGTTATTCTAACCTCTCATTAAATGAACACAGAGAAAAGTTTCATGAATTTGAAATGACATATTTAAGAGGAAACTATGAAAAAAGAGGATGGCAATAATCAAATTAGTTGAATCAAGTGAAACAAAAGAATTATCCCCAAAAGGATGAAAAGAAAGATAGTTGAATAATATGGAAGGTTTATTTTCCGCAATTGCAGAATTTTTCAGTTCCATTGTACTAGCTTTGAATAGTAAGAAGAAAAAGTAATATTAATCAAAAAGGATCGAATGAGAAGAGAGAAGAGAGTAGAGTATGCGTTTTATAGTAAATAAAAGCTAAATTTTTTTCTCAAAAGTGAAGTTTTTTTGTGAGTTGTACTATATTAAGTACGAAGACCTAAATAAGATGGTCGTGGCTTATCACTTTGCGTTTTGAGAAAGGAGTATTCTAATGATAACAGCAATACCAGAACCATGTGATGCATTACAAAAGATATTCATTCATGTTTATCTGGATGGGATTCATTTGTACACAACAAGTGTAGATTATGGATCAAATAGGTAATTGCTATATATAATATAGCACAAAGAATACAGCACGATTTATCTATGCTGTATTCTAAAAAAATCAGAAAGATAGAACCTAAAATGATCAATAACTAAGAAAGGAATTTTATAGTTATGGGAGAAGCGAGAAATAGAAAAATAACTGAGATATACACCAAGAACTTCTACGGGAACTTTATAATAAATTTGATTATGAAAGGAAAACCAATAATTCAAATACTACCTGATGGAGTGGTAAGAAATTTTTCTAGAAACAAAATTTTTGTGCCTTGGTCCGAGATATCAACTATTTTTGATGAAAGTGTTTCGATCCCAGGAAGTCTTTCTTTCCTACATATACTTGGGATAACTGTATCCAATAATTATGCTAAACTTAATTATAAAAGTACTTTCCCAATAAAAAAAATCATTCGACAATCAAAACCTGTTAGATTTTCCGATGGAATTTCTAGAACAAAAGGGAACATAAAACTGAATCATGATTTTAGTAATGAAAAAGTCGTCTTATATATTGATCGTAAGATGCTTAAAAATAGAGGGAAGGACCTATTCAGTATTTTGGAATCAAATCTAGAGATTATCAAAACTGGATATACTTACAGAAATATATAATTGAAGATGAATCAAGTATTAGTGGAAATGATAGGTATAGAATCACAAAAAATATCCTTGCCTTGTAATTAAGAATGGCAGTCCCCTTTTTGAAATAAAAAAAGGAGAGGTTATTATTCTGCAAGTAAATAATACCGATAAAATCCACGTTGTTGATGTATTAAAAATTTTTGGAAAAAATAAAGAGGAGTCTTCCTTTGTTAAAGAAGGATATGTATTGGTTTTCTTTAAGAAACATAATATGGATAAAATATTCATATCTCTTTGTAGAACCTTAGATGATGATCAAAAGAAAGAATTGTTAAAATTTATCAAATCTATCAAAAAGGATCAATAAGAACTAAATCACGTATATTAATTTGATTCGCTTCCTTCAAATGTTGTAAAACATCAGAAAGAAATATAGAATATGCCAAAATTGTATGTATATCATTTACGAGGATCAAAGTAATGGGAAAAGAAAATAAATCTAGAAATATAGGTGAAAGCTATGAAAAATAAGGATAGTGTTAGTACTCATTTTGGGGTTTATGGCGTTAATAAGAAAAAAAATTATTTAATGTGTATAAAGAAAAATGCAGGACCATATAAAAATAGATTCGATATTCCAGGAGGAAGCCAGGAGGAATTTGAAGGTTTAACAGAAACACTGTGTAGAGAATTTTTAGAAGAAACAGGTTATGAGATAAACTCATATTCAAATCCAAGAGTATATGATGCTTTTATTAAAGAAGTAAACGTTATGCATATTGTTCATCATATCATGGTGTTTTATGATGTTATGGCTGATACCACAAGCAGAAAGTCATTGCCTAAGGTTCTGTCAGATGGACTTAATGATTCAGATGGAGTTGTATGGAAAAAGTTAGAAGATTTGAATGAGAATAATTCTTCACCACTAATTTTAAAAATTAAACAAGAGGTAGCACAAGAGAACGAAATGGAAAAATACGAAAATTTTAATTGGATTGTAAATAAAGAGTTCTAGTGAAACCAAACTCTATGATTGCTAAAAAGGATAGAAATGAAAAGGAGAGGATTTAGATGATTTCAAGAACATGGCATGGATGCGTTCCAATGAAACATAAACAAGGATTCTATGACTATGAATTAATAACTGGAGTTGAAGAAACTCGAAATACAGAAGGCAATTTAAACACCTATTTAAAAGTAGTAGATCAAGAAGAATACTGCCACTTCTTTCTATGTTCAATTTGGGAAAATATGGATTCAGTAAAAAAATTTGCTGGTAATAATCCTGAAATAGCTGTGACCTATCCAGAAGATGAAAAGTTTGAATTAATTTCTGATCCATTAGTCATTTTACAAGAAGTAACGTCTGCTAAAAACCCATTTGAGTATAGACAAGAAAAATCCTGAAGCCGAAATTAAGTAGTCTTTTCAAAAGGATGAGTAGCAGCATGCATGAGATCCAAAAATGATAGAAAGGAGATATGAAGAAGTGCTAATAATTACTTATAGTCTATTTGTATTGTATGCGATTGTAAGAGTTTACTTATCCTACGGTTACCGTTTAGCGGTAAGACAACATTCTGACTTGTACTACAAAAGGCAAGAGGAGTCTAAAGATAGAAGGATTTCAGATTCATTAACTAACAATCAAGTTGATTTAGAAAAAATTAATAGAGACTGGTTTGAGAATCCTCTTACAAAACAAATATTCATTCAAGAAAAGAAATGCAGGAAACTATACCGAACTGATACATTATTAAAAAGAATTATGTCGATAATTTTGAGTATTCTTTCTCTTGTAGGGTTATGGATAGATTTTCAAAATAAATTTCAATTGAGTAGTTTATTTTTGGCCATGCTGCCGAGTATTGTTAATTTATTCAATAGTACGTTTGAATGGTTTGAAATTGAATTTGATCAAGGGTTTCAACAAATCGGGCCAAAAAAATTCTAAATTGAGTCAAAAAAAGATTGGTAGCAGCATGAATGAGATCCAAACACAATTAATAAAGGAAGTGAACTTTCAATGAATATAGATCTAGTTAGTGTTTGTGTTGGGGTGGTAAGTATTGCAGTGATTCCCTTTGTGACTTGGACGATTAAAAAATACAACAATCATAGTAAATACAAGTCATTTAAAAACTTACTGCGTAAAGAATATGTTAATCAGTACACTAATATGAAACACTCAACATATGGCAGGCAAAATACAATAGTGGAAAAAATTGAAAATAGTATAGGCACCTATGTCAAGAATCCGAACAAAAAAATGCGAAAGAATTGTTGTGAGAGCAATAAAAACAGTTAGGCAAAGTAAATGATGCACTATTCAATCTAAATCATCCTTCATATTTTTAAACGGAACACCAAAAGGCGCACTTAAATAACACTTTCAACATTCGTTTTTTTTGAAAGTAGCACATTTTTTCGCTAGGCAACGAGAGAAATTCGATCACTATTGTACCAACGAATATAGCTATCAATGCCAACAATCGCTTCATCAAGTGTTTGAAAGGACTGAAAATTGACATATTCTCGTTTTAAAATCGAGTGAAAACTTTCTATTCTTGCATTATCTCCTGGGCAACCCTTTCGAGAGTAGGAGTGCTTTATTTGTCTATTTTGTAGCGTCTGATTAAATAAATCGCTTGTGTATTGGCTTCCCATGTCGCTGTGTACAATCTTTACTCCAAGTCTGCACAAATCTACTTTCTCTAGCACACTCGTTGCCAGCTCTTTTGTCATATGGGCTCCGACCTTATGAGCGATAACCCTTCGGGTTTCTGGATTGTATAGACTAGCTAAATAAACCCACTTCCCTTTCACTCGGATATACGTGATATCTGTTAAAAGTACTTTAGACCAGTCATTCATTTTTCTTATTAGGTTTGGTAACTTGGCAACGTCTGTATAGGTGCTAGGTTTCTTCATTTTTTTAATCATCCGTGAATGAATCCCTAGCTCACGCATAAGGCGATAGATAAGGTAGCGACTAACTGGGTAGTTGAGATTTTCATTAAAATACTTGGTCATCCTCAGATACCCATACATTGGATACGATAACCAGGACGCTAATACTTTCTCTTTTATCTGTTGTCGTCTAATCATTCGCTTACTGGGGTGCCAATTTAAATAATCATAATACGTCGTTCTAGGAATCTTAAGAACGCTTAAAATACGAGTAATGCGGTGCTTTGCTTCTAAGTTAACACGAACCACTCGTAGTACAGTAGCACGTCCCTTATTGATTAATTCTTTGCCAAAAGCACCGCCGCTCGCTTTAAAATGTCGATTTCTTCTTTTAATCGTTTATTTTCTTTTAGTAGTGCACGTTCATTTAGTGAGAGAATATCCCGGTCATTTGGATCTGCTTGACGAATCCACTTACTAAGTGTAGAGACACTTACGTTGTATTCTTTTGATAATGAATTAGCAGACCGACCGGTCTGACTTAGTGACACCATCGATTCTCTAAATTCTTTTGAATATCTTGTAGCTGATGTTTTTGTCTGCATAATAAAAACTCCTCTAATAGATTATAGCGAACAACTTGTCCGTATTTCTAGTATAGGAGCTTTAATTAGGATACATGTAAAATCCAACAAGATGGAATGGCAATAATTTTTGTCAAAAAAATTATTGCCATTCCAATTTGTTCTGAGAGGTCTCTTATTCTTTTAATTTTGTCTATTTTCAAAACTTAAAAAGTTGTTCCCCTTTACAAAATGAACATACGTTCGTATAATTGATTGTGAAATAGAATAAGGAGAGGATTGAGATGATATTTGATTATGAAAAAGAACCTAGAAGAGTGCTTTTTTGTATTGATGTAAAATCTTTTTATGCATCAGTCGAATGTGTAGCTAGAGGATATGACCCGCTAGAAAAAATGCTAGTTGTAATGAGTCATGCTGAAAATACTGGCGGTCTTGTTCTGGCGTCTTCTCCAAAAGCAAAAGAAGTGCTGGGAATTACTAATGTAACAAGAAAATACGATGTGCCTAATCATCCAGATTTAATGATCGTACCACCGCGGATGAATGAGTATATCAAAGAAAACATGAAAATCAATGAGCTCTACAAAGAGTATGTTGCCAATGAAGATTTGCATATTTATTCGATCGATGAATCCTTTTTAGATGTAAGTGCTAGTTGGAAATTGTTCGGTCAAACACCAAAAGCTATGGCTAAAATCATCCAGAAACGGATAAAAAAAGAGACAGGATTAGCAATCACAGTTGGTATTGGCGATAATCCTTTACTAGCTAAATTAGCGATGGACATCGAAGCGAAGCGCAATAAAGAACGGTTAGCTGAATGGCACTATGAAGACGTTCCTGAAAACGTCTGGCGTATTGAATCAATGACGGATATGTGGGGGATTGGTCACCGTTTAGCCAAGCGTTTAAACAATTTAGGCATTCGATCTGTGTATGATTTGGCTCATGCAGATGTAAACAGTCTCAAAAGGAATTTGGGGGTTATTGGCGAACAGTTATATGCCCATGCCCATGGTATCGACCGAAGTCGTTTGTCCGAAAAATACATACCAGAAGAACGTTCCTATAACAATTCTCAGATTTTGATGCGCGATTATATGAGACAAGATGAGATCGAAGTTGTGATTAGAGAGATGGCGGAACAAGTAGCAGCGCGTCTTAGAAAAGCCCATTGTCAGACTGAATGTGTTCATTTATCTGTGGGCTTTTCAAAATCAGCTTTGTCGGGTGGATCAGGTTTTTCAAGACAAATGAAAGTACCTTTAACAAACAGCAGCAGGCTACTGATTGAATACTGTTTAACTATTTTTAGACAACATTGGCATGGAGAAAAAGTACGACATATTGGAATTACCTATTCCAAACTGAACTATAATACTTATATTCAATTAGATTTATTTCATGAGCCTGATGAGCAACTAAAAGAACGAAAACTAGACCAGTTGATTGACGAAATTCGACAGCGCTTTGGCTATGTTTCATTGGTTCATGCAAGTTCAATTTCCTCTGGCGGTACAGCAATTTCCAGAGTATCACTAGTTGGCGGGCACGCAGGAGGAATGGAGGGCTTACAATGAGCAAGGAACGAGATTATTATTTTGAACAATATCAAGATCGGAAAATGAAAAAATGGGCAGGTTTCTATTTATCTGAACATACAGCACTCATTGAACGAGAAAAAAAAAGACAGCCAGCCGAAAAGAAACGACAAATGAGTTGGTCAGACATCGATGAAGTGTTAGCACAGGCCTTTCAAAATCAGGTTGAAGTGACGATTCAAAAAGAAGAACTAGACTCTGAAGGGAATTATGGAGCAGATATCATTGGCCTGATTCAAGGTCATGACGAATTGGGCCTCTATGTAGGCGGACATAAGATCGGCTACGATGAAATACGTCATGTCCAGTTATATTAAAGAAAACCCTCTAACTTTAGATAAGGTGCTAAAGTTAGAGGATTTTCAGTTTTAATGGTTAGT
This sequence comes from Enterococcus sp. 7E2_DIV0204, assembly GCF_002140855.1. Taxonomy (NCBI): domain Bacteria; kingdom Bacillati; phylum Bacillota; class Bacilli; order Lactobacillales; family Enterococcaceae; genus Enterococcus; species Enterococcus sp. 7E2_DIV0204. The sequence goes on along the minus strand of NZ_NGKY01000001.1, from coordinate 30,980 downwards.
GACAAAAAAGAATTCAACTAATGCGTATAGAAGCATCATTAGTGTAATCAGACCACACACGATCATATGACGACGTTTATGCATCATTACGATTGCAATAAATTCTCTTAAAAAGGCATTAGGTAGAAAATAGAAAGCTGTTCGAGCCCCAATCCCATCTGCTTTCAGATTGGCCATTTTGGCAAAAAGTCCGGCACGAAATAGATGGAAATTGTTCGTTGTGAAAATCGCTTGAAAACCAGTTCCCCCAAAATCTTGCTCCATGATTTCTTTTGAAAAGCGCATGTTTTCCAAGGTGTTTTTAGAATTGGTTTCAACTAAAATAGCTTCTTCTGGAATCCCTTTTTCAATGGCATATTGTTTCATCGCAATACTTTCAGCGATATGCTCATCGTCACCTTTACCACCAGACATCAAAATTTTGGGTGGATTCAAAGTAGCATTGGACTGGGCTTGGTAAAATTGAATCGCTTTTTCGATTCGTTTGCCTAAAAGTGGTGGTACTGTTTTGCCATCAATCAAACCTGAACCTAAAACAATAATGAAATCCTGCTCATATTTTGGCTGATTAAATTGATAAATAATCGAAATCGTTAAAAAATTATAGAAAACGATTGAAAAATAAAACATGATGAAGGGTAAGATCCCAAATAATAGTGAAGCCCACTGCGGCAAAATTCGCGCTGAATAATAATTGAAAATCAGAAAAACGGTCAAGCCGATAGCTAAAAGCAAGGTCAATAAATTCGCTAATGAATGGCCTTCTTTACGCATAACGACAATCGCATTCCAATATAAGAAAGCGAGTAAAGCATAAAGTCCAATCAATAGCAGTAACAACAAAACGACACCTGTGATCCCTGCTAAAATAATCAATAGTGGGTTCAGTGTTCTAACAAGCAAAACCCCCAAATAGGTCATCCCGACAACTAAAAACAAATTAAAGAATAACCCATTGATTAATCTACGTTTTTCCTTGAAATAACAGAACAGGAAGAATAATAAAAAGCTTAATGGAATCAAAAAATAATAAGTATGAAGTTGTATTTCTAAAAAAATGACATAAACAATAAAACAAAGTGAAAACCAAAGCAACTCAAAAAATTTCCAATTTTGGTTTACCTTTTTTTTCCGCCATTTCGGAATAATAAAAACGCCAATAAGATAAATAAGCCCAATGATAATACTAAAATAATTCCCCATAGATAGAACTCCTTCAATAAATGATTTCACATTAGTATAACGAAAAATAAGCGAAAAAAAAACTACAAACCTTAAGTTAATGTAAATATCTTATGATATAAGTGAATAAGTCCGACTTAGAATGAAAAAATAGAAGAGGTTGGGACAGGAGTGTTTAACCCCGAGAAATAAGAAGAAATTCACGAAAATTGCACTTCAAATTTTTGTGAATTTCAGCTTATTTCCGAAGGGGTTGCTTCTGCTCCCACCGTTTATTCATATTTAGGGTGTGAAACAAAAGTGCTTTTTACTTTTGTCCCACATCACTCCATTTCAGACTTATTCAGAAAAACGAACTGGAAAGGTGATAAAAAAGCTAGTTCCTTGGCCTTCTTCTGATACTAATGAAAGATGCCATTCATATTTTGCAACAATCGAGGTAACTGCGAAAAGACCAAGACCAGTCCCTTCATCAGCAGATTTTGTTGTAAAGAAAGGTTCAAATATTTTTTCTTGTAATTCTGTGGGAATCCCTGGACCGTTATCAGAAATTTCCAAGGTAACAAAACGATTCAGCTGATTCATCTGATAACTTGTCTTTTTCAGCTGTTCAGTTAATTCTTTTGAAGCAGGTGAAACAGTTACGTGAATTTCTTGCTGTTTTGTTGTATTCTCTTTAGTCGCTTGATAGGCATTGGTAATCAAATTGTAGATCAAATTCTGTAAATCGGTTTCTTCCAATTTTGTCGTCCCTAGATTTTCTTGGATAGACAGAGTCAATTGTACTTTTTTAGGGATGATTTCTCCAATCAAGTGAGTAGCAACCCCAATAGCCGCTGAAATATCGATCCATTCTTGAACGCTTTTCTGAGGTTTTGAAAAGCGTAGAACATTGGATGAAAGTTGTTTTCCCTTTTGAGCAGAATGAAGAATTTCCTCTAAATCTGCTTTTAATACAGGATCCTCTCCATGTTCTTCCAACAACAACTGAGTGTTGCCGATAATCGGTGTTAAGAAATTATTCATATCATGGACGATCGAAGTTGTCAGTAGACCGACTGTTTCCATCTTATTTCGTTGGTAAAGTTCTAATTCCAATTGATGCTGCATTTTTTGTTGTTTTTGTTTTTCGATCAGCTGCCGGTTTTCTGCTTCAATCGTTTCTTTTTTTCTAAAATTATGAATAAACAACGAGCAAATGATAATTAAAAGTAATAATAAAACTAAAAGGAAGGACAACACAATGACAAAATTAATAATATCATCATTTCGTTCATTATAATCAGCATTGATTGCAACGACCCAATGAGCGAGACCTACATCGATCCATTCAAAGGCACTGATTTTTAAGACCTCAGTCGGTGTATCTTCATCCCACCAATAAGATTTATAGGTTAATTTTCCTGAATCATGGCTTAGCTGATATTTTTCGAGACGTTTTAAATCAGAATAATCAAAATCAGGATACAATTTTTCTCGCCCATTAATAATATCTAAGCCAACCTGCTGGGCGACCGGATGCATCACAACTGTCATCGAGCGATCTTTGATCATGGGATACCCTTTGTAATCTAATTCAAAATCTTGTAAGAAGTTTTTATAAAATGCTTCTAGATTTAACGGTAAAATCAAATAGCCATCAATAGTGCCAGCTGCGGTACGAATTTCTTGATAAAAATTGACATAGGCCTTTTTATCGATAAAATAGGAATCACCATTTTGTGCAGTGGGTTTATCAAGTAGCTGCTTTAGGGATAAATCATGGCTGATAAAGGGACGAATCGTTTGGATATCAGCGGTGGTTACCTGTTTTTCCTGAGCATCCCAATGAAAAGCATAGAGAGGAGTACCGTCAGGTTCGATGTAAAAAAGAGCATCGGTTTCATTGTTTAGTGACTCAAAAAAAGTGTTTAGAGAAGAGGCACTGTTTTTTAGATAAGTCGCCGGATCATCACTATTTTTTAAATTTCCATCGATCGCTAGATAATTAAGCGCTTGGTGGCGATTTTTCATGGACAGTTGGATCACTTTCCCAACATACTCTGTCGACTGAAGTAAAAAATCTTGACTACTAGCAGTCGTTGTTTTGCGAATGATAGAAAATCCTTGAATTGCAAAGAAAACGGATACAACGATAAAAACAGTCATCGCTGCGATCATGATGTTTACAATTCTGTTTGTTCGTTTCATTGGTCTAGCTCCTTTTAAAAGTCTGTTCATATCATAACAAGTTCATGTTGAAATTTAAAGTTAATTCAGCTATTGTATAGATAATGTAAAAAAGAATAATGAGGTGTGCACGTTGCGGAATGAAAAAATTTTAGTGGTAGATGATGATCCAGCAATTCGTCGATTGATTTGGAAGTCGCTTCAGTCAACGGGATTATTAGTTTATCAAAGTGATACGATCGAAAAAACGTTGGATATCATGAACCGAGTAGAGTTTCAATTATTTCTTTTAGATGTCAGTTTAGAACATGAAAATGACGGATACCATTTAGCTCAATTGATCCGAGAACGTCAGCCTTTGACACCCATTATCTTCGTTAGTGGGAAAAAAAGCGAGCAAGATATCATCAGTGGTCTAGAGTCCGGAGGAGATGTCTACCTTTCTAAACCATTTGCGCCAGATGTATTACGAGCGCAAGTCGTCAGTACATTAAATCGAACAGAGCAGTTATTGACATTAAGCCAATATCGAGAAGAAACGATGTTGAGAGATGGCATCTTTTCATTCGATAAAAATCAGTATCAATTTAGCAAGAATGGTGAAATCGTGAACATGACATCTAAAGAAATCATGATGATTTTATTTTTTATGGAAAATCCTTATCAAGTATTTAGTAAGGAACAAATTTATGCCAGTGTTTGGAGTGACGGTGACATGGATAAGAATCTGATCACGGTATATATCAACTACTTAAGAAATAAAATTGAAGATGACCCTAAAAAACCGAAATATCTGCAGACAGTATGGGGGATTGGCTATCTGTTTAATCCTGAAGGGAAAGAGGCAGGGAATAGCATTTAGTTAATCGTTAGTATAGTGATAAAAACAGGTGGTGATCAATCAATGGTCATCACCTGTTTTTGTATTATTTTATGTAAAACTCAAAATAGACCTTCTAAGCGACCAAAAAAGAAGCTTAACGCAACTAAATCGGCTGAACCACCAGGACTGAGATGTTCTTTGATCAGTTGTTGATCGAACAAAATCAAAGCGTCTTCTAGTTCTTTTTTAGAGCTATTTATGGAAAAAGTTTGTAAAAGTTCAGTCGCCTGTTTTTGGACATTTTGCCAAGCTGAAATACCGCCTCGATTAATTAAATTAGAATCTTCAATTGTTGCCATTAAATGTAGTAATAGGAGTAAGAATAAGGTCTGTTGTTCTCTGTTATGATGTTGTCTTAAAAATGGAAGAGCACTATTTTTAAGTGCAGGATAACCTAATTCTGCTTCACCGCGAATCCCCACAATACCATGTTCTAAATAAAGTTTTTCTCCATAGCTTAAGTGTTTTTTTTGAGCTAAACCGGCAAAATCTTTAGAAATCAAACCTTTTGTCATCTGTTTTATATAGTCAAAAATTGCTGCTGTGTCTTTTTCAGTAAAAGGCAGCTCAAGTTTTTGATCCTGAATTATTTTTCCTGTTGCGCTTAACAGTAAGGCAAAAGAAAAATTTGCGCCTTTGTGGGTATTGACACCCTTTGTTTTAGCTAACATGGCAGCTTCAGCCAATTGTCCAAGTGTACGAACTTTTTCAAACAAGGCAAAAGGTGTTCCCTCATGGTTGAATCCTAAATTAGCATACTCTGTTAAAAAGGGAGCCAGTGCAGTACTACTATCAATAAAAGTAAAATAATTCATGTCTGCATGTGCACCGCAACTTTTAGGATCGACTAAGCCAGGTTTAGGATAAAGGGCTGCTTCATATAGTAATGCTTCTAAAGCAAATTCACCGATTAAATTTAGCGTTTTATTTCTATTTAGTTGTTTCATTTAAATGTTTTTCCATTTCTTTGAGAATAAAGGTTTGCGAATAATCTAAATGTTCCTTAATCAGTTGTTTTAACTGTTCTTCCTCTTGGTTCAACATACACTTGTAAATCAACCAATGTTCATTCAGCGCTTTATCACGTCGATCTTTTGAGCGTATTGAAATATCTCGAAAATAGACTAAGTATTCACGTAATTTCATGACGATCGATTTTAAGCGCAACATCTTGCTTTTTTCATAAATCAATTCATTAAAATCAGAAAATTTTTGTAAGACTTGATCGATTTCATTTGCTTCGTTTAACCGTTCAGTTTCTTCTAACAAGAACTTTAACTCTTCAAAATCTGCAGAAGTCATCTCCTTCATTGCTGTGATCGTAGCTAAAACATCCAATGATTTTCTAATAGCATAAATCTCATTGGCATCGTTAAGTGAAATCCCTCGAACGATGATGCCGACACCGCGAACATGATCAACCAGTCCTTCCTCAACTAATTTTTGAAGTGCATAGCGGATCGGTGTGCGACTGATATTCATTACTTCAGAAAACTCTTTTTCATTGATCCGTTGTCCAGCAGGGATTTCACCTAGAATGATTGTTTTTCTGAACGCTTTATACACAAGTTCTTTCAATGGTTCATTAAGACTTAAATCTAAATTTTTTCCAACTGCTTCTGATATTGTACTCATCTGATTACTCCTTTGCAGACTAATAGTAGGAAACTAACTAAATATTCCTATTTGGTATTGCTAAGAATAAGATAAAAAATATAAGAAAATCTTCTTTTTAACAGAAAATCGCATAAACCATTTTACAGATTATGCGATTTTCAAGGATTAAGTTTTTTATTGCGGAATATAAAGTGGCATATGACCAGTTAGAATGATCGTTACAACAAAGATAATAAAAATTCCTAACGCCCATTTTGCTGATTCTTTTTGCCATTGTCCCATATCTAAACCTGTTAAACGTAGTAATAGATAAATGAAGGCTACCAGTGGACTTAATAAGTGGAAGGCTTGACCCATCAAAGAAGCTAAAGCCATTTGCATATCGGTAAAACCATAGGCACGTCCAGCTTCGGCTAAAACAGGTAAGACCCCAAAGTAGAACCCATCATTTGAAATAAAGAAGGTACCAGGAGCTGAAATCAAGGCAATCACTAAGCCCCAGAAACCAGCCAATTGATTTGGAATAATTTTTGTGAAACTTTGAGCTAATGCATCTGCCATACCAGTTCCTTGGAAGAGTCCCATGAAGACACCCGCTGCAAAAACTAAGATGACAACTTGAACAGCATCGCCGCCATTTGCACCGATACGTTTTGATTGATCTTTTAAGACAGGGTAGTTGACCATTAAAGCAATTACAGTACCTGTCAAGAATAAGAACAACGGTGGTAAACCAAGACCAACAAATGAATCTGTTACTAATAATACAATCAGACCAATTGTTAGAATCGCATTGAATAACCAAATTTTTGGTCGACGGATGGACAATGTTTCTTCATCAGTTACAGTGGTCATTGCATCAATTTCTTCATCTGTCAATTGTTTAATTCCAAGGCGAGCACGCTCTTTGCGCCCCATAGAAGGTGCCACGATGAAAATCACATACAGTAATGCAATGATCATACCAGGAATCAGATAGGCTAAAATTTCAGCACCAACATTCAAAACACTCATCGCACGAGCAGTTGGTCCGCCCCAAGGTAGTAAGTTCATGATTGTATTTTGTAAAATAACAATGACTGCTAAGTTCATCAATTTCATATCAAGTTTCTTATAGATAGGAATAAAAGCAGAACAGCAAATCAAAGTAGTTGTCGTTCCATCTCCATTAAGAGATACAGCGGCTGCAACAACAGCTGTTGCAATCAATACTTTCATGGGATCGCCTTTAGCGATATGAATCATTTTTTTCGTGATTGGGTCAAATAACCCTGCATCCAACATAATTGAAAAATAAAGAATGGCAAACAATAACATGATACCAGTAGTGGATGTTGTTTTGATTCCTTCCATAACAAAGTCTCCGATAGAGCCTTTCTTAGAAACACCCGCAAACATTGCAATCAGAGCAAAAATAAGTGGAATCAAAACTAAAGCTGTAAACGGTGACATTTTCTTTTTCATGATGACGAACATAAAGACGATAATCATCACATAAGACAAAACAGTTAATAACATTTTTTTCTCTCCTTCAACACTAAATTCGTTTTCCGAAACAATCGGGCGTCTCTTTTGTGGTGTTGGATCAGTAGAAAAATAACAGTAAGATAAAATAGAAAGCCCTTTCTTATTTCGTTAACAATGCTAAGTTTAATCTAAGAAAGTTTAGATAAATAGACGACAAGTGGAAAAAGAACACCAAAAAAACACGGATGTGAGCGGTTTCTTAAAGAGATGTTAATAAGATGTTAATAAAACCTTAAATGTGTATAAACGTTGATATATCAGTGTTTGTATGCGATTTAGTAGATTTGTGATGAAGAGGAACAGTGAAAGAACAATTTATGCTTGCTGATTTCATTTTATTGTAATCGTTTTTACCTATAATGAATTCATAAACAGAAAGGATGTGAGTTCATGGGTCTATTTGAACGGCTGTTTAATAAAGAAAAAACAGAAATGAAAACGGATAAACCACCGCTTTCTCCTAGTGAAGAAGAAAATGAGTGGCAAGAAATTGTGGGATATCTACCAGTGGAAAGTACGGAATATCAATTTGTTTCATTGATAGCAAGCGCAATTGCTGCTGGAGATCAACCTGAAAGTGAATTTATTATTAAACGTATTTCAAAAAGAAATCCAGAAGCACAGTTGGTCTCTGTGATTGCTACGAGCATTGCATCGGCTGATCACGCAGAAAGTCAGTTTGTTATTCAGTCGATCAAGGAGAAAAGAACGACTTAGTTTTTGGATTACTTGATAGTATCGGTCAGTTTGTTGGAAAAAAGAAAATGATGAAAGAAGCAAAAAGCACCTCAGTCATAATTTCCTATTTTGCAGTCAGAGCTGGACGAGCCCATTACACTTTTGTGTTATCTTGCTTCATGAGCCAGGCACTGCGCTCCGCTTCGATCTCATCAATTCCTAAGAGTTAAAACTCTAAGGATTGAAGGTCTCGGGAAAAAGATAAAAATAGAGTGAGACAAAAAGCGTCTCAATCGATTTTTCCTATTTTCCAGTCGAGACTAAACGGGATCATTACACTTTTGCGTTATCTAGTTCCACGGGCTAACTCTTCGGAAAAAAGATAAAAATTGAATGTGACAAAAAGCATCACAGTCAATTTTTCCTATTTTTCAGTCAGAGTTGGACGAGCCCATTACACTTTAAATTTTAGGAGGAAAAGAAATGTTACGTAAGTTTAAAATCTCAATTGATGGAAAAGAGTATTTAGTAGAAATGGAAGAAATTGGCGGTGTGCCGCAAGCACCGGTCGTAGCGCCAGTAGCACCTGTTGTAGAAACAGCACCAACACCTACACCAGTTGAAGCAGCAACACCGGCACCGACCGCAAGCGCGCCAGCTGGAAATGATGCAATGCCATCACCTATGCCTGGAACGATCTTGAAAATTTTGGTTAATGTCGGGGATGCGGTACAGGAAAATCAACCGTTGATGATTCTTGAAGCCATGAAAATGGAAAATGAAATTGTAGCTGGTAAAGCCGGCACAGTCACAGGAATTCATGTTCAACAAGGTGACATGGTCAACCCAGGAGAACCATTGATTACAATCGGTTAAATAAGAAAAAAGTAGTTTAATTTTAAAAGAGGAGTGACGTTTGTGGAGACATTAATTGAAGGCGTAGTAGGAATGGGGCAGGAGCCAGGTCGCATTGTAATGATGGTGATCGGGGGCATCCTGATGTACTTAGGGATCAAAAAAGAGTACGAACCTACCTTGCTAGTGCCAATGGGATTAGGGACGATTTTAGTCAATTTTCCTAATTCAGGTGTATTAAGTGCTGGTGGAGAAGCTGGTCCGTTTCAAGTGTTGTTTGATATAGGAATTTCGACTGAGTTATTTCCATTATTACTATTTATTGGAATTGGCGCTATGATCGATTTCGGGCCATTATTACAAAATCCTTTTTTATTATTGTTCGGAGCAGCCGCTCAGTTTGGAATTTTCTTTACGATTATTGCGGCAGTGTTATTAGGATTTGATTTAAATGATGCAGCTTCTATCGGAATTATCGGAGCAGCTGATGGGCCAACTTCTATCTTCGTTGCAAACACATTGAATTCAAAATATATGGGTGCAATTATGGTAGCCGCATATTCTTATATGGCTTTAGTTCCTATTATTCAACCAGTGGCAATCAAAGCTGTTACAACGAAAAAAGAGCGTAAAATCCGTATGACTTATCGTGCTGGTGAAGTATCACAAACAGCGAAAATTTTATTCCCAATCGTGATCACAGTTGTTGCTGGATTGGTAGCACCAGTTTCGCTTCCACTAGTTGGATTCTTAATGTTTGGGAACTTACTGCGTGAGTGTGGAGTCTTAGATCGTTTATCTGTAACGGCGCAAAATGAGCTAGTAAACATCATCAGTATTGTGCTAGGATTGGCAATTTCAGTGAAAATGCAATACGAAGAATTTTTACAAATTGATACGTTAATGGTTATTGGTTTGGGGTTAGTTGCCTTTGTAATGGATTCAGTTGGTGGTGTTTTGTTTGCCAAATTATTGAATCTATTTAGAAAAGAAAAAATCAATCCAATGATTGGTGCAGCAGGAATTTCAGCATTCCCGATGTCTAGTCGAGTGATTCAAAAAATGGCAACAGACGAAGATCCGCAAAACTTTATTTTAATGCATGCAGCAGGTGCAAATGTATCTGGACAGATTGCCTCAGTTATTGCGGGTGGCTTATTATTAGCATTGCTTGCGTAGCGTTTTGAATAGAAGAAAGGGAAAGGAGCTTGGTTATGTCAGCTGATTTATTAAAATCATTAGAGCTATTGGTTTTTGGTTGGGGTGGCGTGTTTGTGGTCATTTTCGTGATTTACTTTGCGTCGTTTATGTTAAATAAATTATTCCCACCGAAAAGCTAGGAAGTGTTAAACAATGAACATCAGAAGAATTTGGCTTGATCGAGATTTGGCAGCAAAACAGCAGTGGTCAGATTTTTTGATTAATGCCGATCTTATACCAGATGACCAGTTAGACTATACGATTGGTATCTATGATCAGGAGAAACTGATTGGAACGGGATCGATTTTTAGGAACATTTTAAAATGTGTTGCGGTGGATCCTTCTTATCAAAATGAAAATCTACTTACTCAAATTATTCAAGCATTGCGAGAAAGATTGCAGGAACTTGGGTATCAGCATTATTTTTTGTATACAAAGCCAAAAACTAGCAAGTTATTTCACTCTTTGGGTTTTACGGAAATTGCTGCAACGAGTGAATTGGTTTTTATGGAGCAAGGTTTTCCTGATTTTAAAGACTATTTAGCGGAACTTAAAAAGCATCAACGAAACACAAAGCAAAACGCCGCAATAGTTATGAATGCCAATCCATTTACAAATGGTCATTTATATTTAGTAACAGAAGCAGCTAAAAGAGCTGAAACGGTGTATCTGTTCGTTTTATCTGAAGAACGATCGTTATTTGATGCAAATACACGTCTTGAATTGGTAAAAGAAGGAGTCCGTCATTTAACAAATGTAGTTGTTTTACCGACAAGAGAATATATGGTATCCAGTGCGACCTTTCCAGCTTATTTTTTGAAGGATCAGGCGAAGGCTAATATTGCCAAGGTTCAGGCTATTTTAGATGCTACTTTATTTAAAGAAAAGATTGCCACAACTCTGTCAATTTCAACCAGATTTGTTGGAGAAGAGCCATTTTCAGAAGTAACTGAAATTTACAATCAGGCGATGAAAAAGACTTTTGGTTCTGAGCTGAAGCTAGTTATTTTACCAAGAAAAAAAATAGATGGAGAAGCAATCAGCGCCACAAAAGTTCGTGCTTTAATGGAACAAGAGAATTATGCAGCAATTAAATCACTTGTTCCACCCAAAACTTTTGAAGAAATAATCAAACAAAAAAATAAGTAATGAGGTGTCTATTTTGGAAATCAAACAAAACGCATCTGCTGGTACAACTGAATCAAGCGATATTATGATTACAATTGGGAAAAACAGTGGACAAGGAATTCAAATTGATCTAGACAGTAGTGTTGAAAAACAGTTTGGACGTCAAATTCGCGTAAAAATACAAGAGACTTTAACTAATTTGTCCGTCACTGACGCGAAGGTTCAAGCAATTGATAAAGGTGCATTGGATTGTACCATCCAAGCTCGAACGGTGGCGGCTGTTTATCGCGCTGCTGGTGAAGAAAATGTAGACTGGCAGGTGTTAAATACATGGAACGCTTAAGAAGAACTATGATGTTTGTACCAGGAGCAAATGCTTCAATGCTAAGAGATGCGACGTTGTACGGCGCGGATTCGTTGATGTTTGACCTAGAAGATGCAGTTTCTTTAAAAGAAAAAGATAGTGCTCGTTTACTTGTCTATAATGCTTTACGGACATTTGATTACTCAACTGTAGAAACGGTTGTTCGAATTAATGGGTTAGATACAGTTGGGCGCCAAGATGTTGAAGCAATGGTTTTAGCAGGTGTTGATGTGATTCGCTTGCCCAAAACAGAAACGGCTCAAGATATTGTGGATGTGGCGGCTGTGATCACTGAAATGGAAACCAAATATGGCGTAAGCATTGGGACAACAAAAATGATGGCCGCAATCGAATCGGCTGAAGGTGTTTTAAATGCGAGAGAAATTGCGCAGGCAAGCGAGCGCTTGATCGGAATCGCACTTGGTGCAGAAGATTATGTTACAAATATGAAAACTCATCGCTATCCAAATGGACAAGAATTATTTTTTGCCCGTAGTTTTATTCTGCATTCTGCTAGAGCAGCAGGAATTGCTGCAATCGATACTGTCTATTCAGATGTTGATAATACGGAAGGCTTCTTAGCTGAAGTTGAGCTGATTAAGCAATTAGGATTTGATGGTAAATCTGTGATCAATCCACGCCAAATCCCTTTAGTAAACAGCGTTTATGAACCAACAGAAAAAGAAATCCAAAATGCCAAAGAAGTGATTTGGGGCATTCGTGAAGCCGAAGCCAAAGGTTCGGGTGTGATTTCAGTGAACGGAAAAATGGTGGATAAACCGATTGTTGAACGAGCAGAGCGAGTGATTGCTCTAGCGATTGCAGCAAAATTAATTTCTGAGGAGGAAGTCTAAGATGAAAAATAATGTAGGCAAAGAAATTCCAGATAATTATGCTGAACAATATGGTTTATTTAAAGGAGAACTAGCGAATATTCATGAGTACAAAGAGTCGAGTCGGACAATCAATCCTGTTAGACCGAGAGATACAAAGCTGTTAGGTAGTCTAAGAGAAGCGATTGAGAAAACAGGACTAAAAGATGGCATGACGATCTCCTTCCATCATCATTTCCGTGAAGGCGATTTTGTGATGAACATGGTATTAAAAGAAATCGCAGCATTAGGGATCAAAAATTTATCGATTGCGCCTAGCTCAATCGCAAATGTACATGAACCATTGATTGAGCATATCAAAAATGGTGTAGTGACAAATATTACCTCTAGTGGATTGCGTGACAAAGTTGGTGCAGCGATTTCTGAAGGAATCATGGAAAATCCTGTTGTAATCCGTTCCCATGGTGGTCGTGCGAGAGCGATTGCAGTTGGAGATATCCATATCGACGTCGCTTTTCTTGGTGCACCGAGCTCGGATGCTTATGGAAACGTTAACGGAACTAAGGGCAAAGCAACATGCGGATCATTAGGTTATGCAATGATCGATGCTAAGTATTCTGATCAAGTAGTAGTCATTACGGATAGTCTAATGCCGTACCCTAACACACCAGTCAGTATTCCACAAACGGATGTTGATTTTGTTGTAGAAGTTGATGCAATCGGTGATCCAAATGGTATTGCTAAAGGCGCTACCCGTTTTACTAAAAATCCGAAAGAGCTACTGATTGCAGAATATGCAGCCAAAGTGATCACACATTCACCTCATTATAAAAATGGTTTTTCTTTCCAAACTGGAACTGGTGGAGCAGCATTAGCTGTTTCTAGATTTTTGAAGGAAGCGATGATCAAAGATGGTATTACTGCTAGTTTTGCTTTAGGTGGTATCACGAATGCGATGGTTGAATTATTAGAAGAAGGATTGGTTGAAAAAATCATCGATGTCCAAGACTTTGACCATCCATCTGCCGTTTCTTTAGGCAAGAATGAGAATCACTATGAAATTGACGCAAACATGTACGCTTCACCATTAAGCAAAGGTTCTGTCATCAATCAATTAGATACAGCGATTCTTTCAGCTCTTGAAATCGATACGAATTTTAATGTAAATGTAATAACTGGGTCAGATGGTGTGATCCGCGGGGCATCAGGCGGACACTCAGATACAAGTGCAGCATGTAAAATGAGCCTAGTCATTGCACCACTGATCAGAGGACGCATTCCAACAATCGTCGAAGAAGTCAACACAGTTGTAACACCTGGTAGTAGTATCGATGTCGTTGTAACTGAGGTCGGCATTGCAATCAATCCAGAACGTCAAGATCTAATCGAACATTTTAAAGCATTAGATGTACCTCAATTAACGATGAAAGAACTTCAAGAAAAAGCCTATAGTATCGTAGATAGACCAGATACAATCGAGTATGGGAACAAAGTCGTTGCATTGATTGAATACCGTGATGGCTCCATCATTGATGTGGTCAGAAATGTCTAAAACCTATTTAAAGGGAGAAACAATTACGATGATAGATATGCTGAATGCTCGAGAAAAACGAGTTAGTATTCAGCAAGAGCTTTTACAAAAATATCCTACTTGCGTCTTATTAAGCGCTACGATGAATATTCCAGGACCTGTAAAAACGAATGAGTTGCTAAAAAAAGCTTTTTTAACTGTCATTAAAGAGCTAAATCCACTTTTTCCTCCTGAAAAAATAGCGGCTCGGAAACACCGAGAGTTAAAAACAGGTTCAGAATATTATTTAGTCCTTGATGAAACACCTGAAAAACTGAAGAAAAAACTAATTGAAAGTGAAGAAACGCATGTCTATGGTCGTTTGATGGATTTAGATGTCGTTTATCTAAAAGATCATCTCTTATGTTCTGTCAGTCGTACCGAACTAAATCACAAACCTAGAACTTGTTTTATTTGTAATGAAGAGGCAAAGGTTTGCGGTAGACAAAGACGTCACAGCGTACAAGAAATGCAAGAGACAATAACGAACTTATTGAGAAAGGAAGGATGAAATGACAAAAGAAATCCTTTTTACTGAAACTGTGCTGCGTGACGGTCAACAAAGCCAAATCGCTACACGCATGCCGACAAGTGATATGTTGCCAATCATCCAAACATTAGATGAAGCAGGTTATCATGCTTTAGAAGTGTGGGGCGGTGCAACATTTGATGCTTGTATTCGTTTTTTAAATGAAGATCCGTGGGAACGATTAAGAGCGATTCGAAAAGTCACTAAAAATACAAAGCTACAAATGCTTTTACGAGGACAAAATCTACTAGGTTATAAAAACTATGCTGATGATGTTGTTGAAGCCTTTGTCCAAAAATCAATCGAAAACGGTATCGATATTATTCGGGTTTTTGATGCGCTAAATGATACTAGAAACTTACAAACATCAATTGAAGCAACGAAAAAATTTGGTGGGCATTGTCAGCCGGCAATTTCCTATACAACCAGTGATTTTCATACAATCGATTATTTTGTAGGGTTAACGACAGAACTTGAGAAAATGGGCGCAGATTCGATCTGTATTAAAGATATGGCAGGAATTCTAACACCAGATGATGCTTACCGTTTAGTGACAGAAATCAAAAGTAAAATCCAAGTGCCTTTAGAAGTCCATACACATGCAACAAGTGGAATTTCTGAAATGACCTATTTAAAAGCCGTTGAAGCAGGTGCGGATATTATCGATACTGCCATTTCTTCATTTTCTGGTGGAACGAGTCAACCAGCTACAGAATCAATGGCATTGGCATTAGAGAATCTAGGTTATAATACACATTTAGATATGAAAAAAGTAGCAGAAGCAGCGGACTATTTTAACCCGATTCGCGATAAATTTAGAGAAGATGGCTTGTTGAATCCTAAAGTAAAAGATACAGAACCTAAAACATTGATTTATAAAGTACCTGGTGGCATGTTGTCGAATTTGTTGAGCCAATTAACAGAACAAGGGTTAGCTGATAAATACGAAGAAGTACTAAGAGAAGTACCAAAAGTTCGTGCTGATCTAGGGTATCCGCCGCTTGTAACCCCACTATCACAAATGGTAGGGACTCAAGCTGTAATGAATGTTATTAGCGGAGAACGCTACAAGATGGTTCCAAAAGAAATCAAAGATTATGTCAAAGGACTATATGGAAAACCACCAGTCGCCATTTCAGAAGAAATGACAAAGCTAATCATTGGCGATGAAGAGGTGATTACTGTTAGACCGGCAGATTTGTTAACACCAGAACTTCCACAATACGAAAAAGAAATTAAAGAATATGCAAAGTCAACAGAAGATGTATTGATGTATGCCTTATTTCCACAACAAGGTAAAGATTTCTTAGGTCGAAGAGAAGATCGTTTTTATGATGTTTTGATGCAAGAAGTAACCGTTAAACTAGATATTTAATTAAAAGAGTTGTAAAATCAGTCGATTTTGCAACTCTTTTAATTTATTTTTTTAAGATTTTCTTAGCAAAAATAAAAAAGTTTTGTCTTACATGACAACAGTAAAAATCGTTAGAAATGAATGGAATATGACTCAGTAAATGTTATGTAGTTTAGGCTGAATTACGCCGTTTTTATTATGTGTTTTAAATTAGATAAAAATGTGAAAGTTATGTTGAATAGCTAATTTAAACTAAGTATTTACCCTTTTATAGTTGATATATCTAAGATAGATAGAGTTTTTAGTATATGACGCGTTTATAACATATATATGTTAATTAATGTAACTTTTCTCATTGTTCTAATGGTTTACATTTGCTTAGAATGCCGTTATAATGGCTAAAATCAAGTCGAATTTAGAATTGTTGCTTGATGCTTTAGGATAGACGTTGTACATATGAGAGGAATTGAATGGGCTAGTTATTTCGCTCTGCTCTCAATCTAAACAATTCCTAAGAGCTAAAACTCTAAGGATTACTTTGAAACACAGTGAATAAAATGAAGTGATGTTGAAAAGTACAAGGTGAAGCGAAGCGGAACGTTGTTACGATGTGTTATCTAGCTTCAAGAGCTAGCTTCTCGAAAAAAAAGATAAAAACTGAATGAGGCAAAAAGCACCTCAGTCATTTTTTCCTATTTTCTTGTCGAAGCTGAACGAGCTCTTTCAGCTTTTATTGTTATCTAGCTACGCGGGCTAGCCTTTCGGGAAAAAGATAAAAATGGAGTGAGACAAAAAAGCGTCTCAGTCATTTTTTCCTATTTTCCTGTCAAGGCTAAATGATCCCGCTTCGCTTTTATTGTTATCTAGCTGCACAAATCAATCCTTAGGAAAATAGATAAATTGTCAGTGAAATAAAGAGCATTTCAATGCCAATTTCCTAATTTTCTACAGGATTAAGCGATTTGTTCCGCTTTTATAGTTATCTAGCTACACGGGCTAGCTCTTCGGGAAAAAGATAAAAATAGTTTGTGGTAAAGAGCACCACAATCGATTTTTCCTATTTTCCTGTCAGAGCTAAACGAGCCCGCTCCGCTTTTATTGTTATCTAGCTACGTGGGCTAGCCTCTCGGAAAAAAGATAAATTATAAATGAGGCAAAAAGCACCTCAGTTATAATTTCCTATTTTTCAGTCGAGACTAAACGAGCCCGCTCCGCTTTTAAATTAGGAGGGATGTTTTTGATTACTAGCAAACAATCATCAGAGGCTTTTTTTGAAATGAAGAATCAAAGGTATCGATATTATTCGTTGGCTTCATTAGAAACGGAACAGAATCGATTTGTTTCAACGTTGCCGTTTAGTATTCGGGTACTGTTAGAATCGTTATTGCGACAGGAAAATGGTGTCGGGATCACGCAAGAACATATTGAAAATTTAGCGCAATGGTCTTCAGAGCATGAGAATAAAGGTGAGGTGCCATTCAAACCGGCCCGAGTGATTCTCCAAGATTTTACTGGTGTTCCAGCAGTTGTTGATTTAGCTTCATTAAGAAAAACAATTGCTGATTTTGGAGGCGATCCTACAACCATCAATCCTGAAGTCCCAGTCGATTTAGTTGTCGATCATTCTGTCCAAGTAGATGTTGCAGGAGTTAAACAAGCACTACAATTAAACATGAAAATGGAATTTCAACGAAATCAAGAGCGTTACCGCTTTTTAAGTTGGGCCCAAAAAGTCTTCGATAATTATCGTGTTGTGCCACCTGCAACTGGAATTGTTCATCAAGTCAACATTGAATACCTAGCAACAGTTGTGACACAAAAAAAACAAGAGGATGGTACGACGTTACTTTATCCTGATACATTAGTTGGAACTGACTCACATACCACGATGGTTAATGGATTGGGCGTTTTAGGCTGGGGTGTTGGCGGTATTGAGGCGGAAGCCAGTATGCTTGGTGAGCCTTCTTATTTTCCAATTCCAGAAGTGGTTGGTGTTCGTTTTATCAACGAATTATCTCAAGGAGCGACAGCGACAGATTTGGCGTTAAAAGTGACCCAGGTCTTGAGAAAGCAAAAAGTTGTTGGAAAATTTGTTGAATTTTTTGGTACAGGGCTAGTCAGTTTGAGTTTAGCTGATCGAGCAACTGTAGCGAATATGGCACCAGAGTACGGTGCAACGTGTGGCTTCTTCCCTGTGGATGATGAAACGATTCGTTATCTGCGACTAACAGGAAGGGAAGAAGAAGCCGTAGCAATAACGGAACGCTATTTAAAAGAAAATCAATTATTTTATGATCCTTTAACTGATCTAGAGCCAAACTACACTAAAGTGATTGAAATTGATTTAAGTAAAATTGAAGCAAACCTTGCAGGGCCTAAAAGACCACAAGATCTTGTACCATTATCAGAAATGAAAAGTGCCTTTGAACAAGCTATAAGTGCACCAGAAGGATTACAAGGATTCGGTTTGTCTGAAAAACAGCAAACTCAAAGTGTTGCTCTCGATTTAGAAGGTGTTCACCATGAATTAAAACCAGGAGCCGTAGCGATTGCTGCCATTACTTCATGTACGAATACATCGAATCCATTTGTTATGTTAAGTGCCGGTTTGGTTGCTAAAAAAGCAGCGCAACTTGGACTAAATGTACCAAACTATGTAAAAACTTCCTTAGCTCCTGGGTCAAAAGTTGTAACAGCTTATTTGGAAAAAGCTGGTTTATTACCGTACTTAGAACAGCTAGGATTTCATTTAGTTGGTTATGGTTGTACAACGTGTATTGGCAATTCGGGTGCTTTGAAACCGGAAGTTGAGGCAGTGATCAAAGAAAATGATCTTTTGACTGCTGGCGTTTTAAGTGGGAACCGAAACTTTGAAGGGCGTATCCATCCTTTAGTAAAAGCCAATTATCTGGCTTCTCCGCCATTAGTTGTTTTGTATGCCTTAGCTGGAACAGTCGATATTGATGTACTCAATGAATCGATTGGTATTGGTGAAGGTGGTATTCCGGTCTATTTCAACGACTTATGGCCAACGCGTGATGAAATTCAAGCCTTGATTGATGAATGTGTG
The DNA here is from genome assembly GCF_002140855.1 of Enterococcus sp. 7E2_DIV0204. Taxonomy (NCBI): domain Bacteria; kingdom Bacillati; phylum Bacillota; class Bacilli; order Lactobacillales; family Enterococcaceae; genus Enterococcus; species Enterococcus sp. 7E2_DIV0204. Next base: position 12,021 of record NZ_NGKY01000001.1, on the reverse strand, counting down.
ACGCCTGAGTTATATAAACAAGAATATGCTAGGGTTTTTAGTGATAATGAAGAGTGGAATAGCATTGAGACCGACGCAGAACCGTTATATGGATGGGAAGAAACATCGACGTATATTGCAAATCCACCTTATTTTTCTGGTATGACCAAAGAAAGAGTTGTGAGAAAACCATTAAAACAATTAGCTGTGTTAGCAAAGTTTGGGGATTCTGTGACGACTGATCATATTTCTCCAGCTGGGAGTATTCAAAAGAATAGTCCAGCAGGTCATTATTTGATTGAACGAGGTGTGCCAGTTCGTGAATTTAACTCTTATGGTGCCAGACGTGGTCACCATGAAGTGATGATGCGAGGGACGTTAGCCAATATTCGTATTCGTAACCAGTTAGTTCCAGGTGTAGAGGGAGGCTATACTATTTTTACACCAACACAAGAAAAAATGGCTATTTATGATGCTGCGATGAATTATCAAAAGCAAGGAACAAAAACAGTGATTTTAGCTGGTGATGATTATGGAATGGGCTCATCTCGAGATTGGGCTGCTAAAGGTGTTCAGCTTTTAGGTGTTGAAGCTGTGATTGCTAAAAGTTACGAACGAATTCATCGCTCTAATTTAGTGATGATGGGTGTCTTGCCATTACAGTTCAAATCAGGTGAAGATGCAGATAGCTTAGGTTTAACAGGAACTGAGCTATTTGATATTGCTATCGATGAAACAAAAGGTATTTTAGATACAGTAACCGTTACAGCAACTAAACCTGACGGAGGAAAAATTCAATTTGAGACGATTCTTCGTTTTGATTCAGCGGTTGATATCATCTATTATCAGCATGGTGGAATCTTACCAATGGTGATTCGGAAGAAACTTCAAGGTTAGTTTGGGATAAGTGAAAAAATTTGAGATAAAATGACACGAAGGTTGTTATTTTATTTTCTCTAGATATATAAGTTGGTTCTTTGATGAAAAGATAAATGATGATTCTGGCTACGTGTTTAGTCGAGGATAAACGACCCTACTACGCTTTTGCTTTGAAACACAGTGAATGAAAAGAACTGATGTTGAAAAGTACAAGGTGTAGCGAAGCGGAACGTTGTCACCATATCTAGCTGCATAAATCAATCCTTAGGAAAATAGATAAATTGTCAGTGAAACAAAGAACGTTTCAATAACAATTTCCTAATTTTCTACAGGATTAAACGATTTGTTCCGCTTTTATAGTTATCTAGCTAAGTAGGCTAGCTCTTCGGAAAAAAGATAAAATCTACCTGTGGCAAAAAATCGCCACAAACATATTTTCCTATTTTTCTGTCAGAGCTGAACGAACCTACTACGCTTTTAGAGTCAGGAGGAATTGGATGGAGATTCACAAAGGTTTAGAAGGTGTTGTTGTCTCTGAAACAAAAATTAGTTCGATCGTGGAAAATCAATTGCTCTTTGCCGGTTTTAATATTGACGATCTAGTTGCTGAGAATGTTCAGTTTGAAGAAGTAATCTACCTGCTATGGTTTTTGAAAATACCAACAAAAGCGGAGTTACTAAAATTTAAACAAGAACTATCTACACAGATGCCAATATCTGATACGATTATTACGTGCTTAAAAATTCAAACACGTCAGAACCTACATCCAATGAGTGTGTTGCGTTCAACGATTTCGTTATTAGGTGTGTTTGATCCGAACGCTGAAGCAACAGATGAAATTGCAGCGTATCAGCAAAGTATTTCTTTACAAGCAAAAATGCCAACGATTATTGCAGCGTATGCTCGTTTGAGAAAAGGGCTTGACCCAATTCCACCACGAAGTGACTTATCAATCGCAGCAAATTTTCTTTATATGCTAACAGGAGTTGAAGCAGATCAAGTACAGGTATCGGCCATGAATCAAGCCTTGGTTTTACATGCAGATCATGATCTAAATGCAAGCACTTTTACCGCCCGAGTCTGTGCTTCTACGTTGTCTGATGTTTATTCGTGCATCACAGCGGCGATTGGCTCTTTAAAAGGACCACTGCATGGCGGAGCTAATGAAAAAGTATTTGATATGCTAAAAGAAATTGATTCTGACAATCTAAATGTAGAAGAGTATCTAAATCAAAAACTGGATCGTAAAGAAAAAGTTATGGGGTTTGGTCATCGCGTATATAAAACCGAAGATCCAAGAAAAAAACATTTAAAAAAACTAGCAAAAGAGTTGTCTGCAATAACGCAAAAAGAACAATGGTATTTTTTATCTTGCCAAGTGGAACAGTATTTAAAAGAGACCAAAGGCTTGATTCCTAATGTGGATTTTTATTCTGCCACAGTTTATCATTGTCTAGATATTGATAGTGATTTATTTACACTGATTTTTGCGATGAGTCGGGTTTCTGGTTGGCTAGGTCATATCGATGAACAGAAAAAAGAAGCTTGTTTAATTAGACCACGCTCGCATTATGTAGGTCCTAAGCAGTTAAAATATGGTGATTTAAATACAACAGTACATTCAGGAGGCATGGAAGCATGATAAATGGGGAAAAAGTTGTTTTGGCAGAGGGAAAATTAGTTGTTCCAGATTTTCCGATTATTCCTTTTATTGAAGGGGATGGAATTGGACCGGAAATTTGGCAAGCAGCCAAAAATGTCTTTGATGTTGCTGTAAATAAGGCTTATCAAGGAACTCGAAAAGTCATTTGGCAAGAAGTTTTGGCTGGTGAGAAGGCGTTTAATAAAACAGGTAGCTGGCTACCGGATAAAACATTGGAGACGATAAATAGCCATCTTGTGGCGATCAAAGGACCATTGACAACACCCATTGGAGGTGGTATCCGTTCATTGAATGTAGCGTTGCGACAAGAATTAGATTTATATATATGTTATCGACCAGTTCGTTATTTCGAAGGTGTACCATCGCCATTAAAACATCCTGAAAAGACAGATATGATGATTTTTAGAGAGAATACGGAAGATATTTATGCGGGAATTGAATTTCCTGCTGAAAGTCCAGAAGCCAAAAAACTGATTGGGTATTTAAAAACTGAATTTGGTGTCAATAAGATTCGCTTCCCAGAAACATCAGCAATCGGGATCAAACCTGTTTCTAAAGAAGGAACAGAAAGATTAGTCAGAGGGGCTATTGAATATGCTTTAAAAAATAATCGTAAATCGGTCACGCTGGTTCACAAAGGGAACATCATGAAATTTACAGAAGGCGGGTTTAAAAAGTGGGGCTATACCTTGGCTACCAATGAATTTGGCGATAAAGTCTTTACTTGGGAAACGTATTTAGATATTAAAATGAAAGAAGGAAAGGCTGCCGCAGATCAACAACTGGCGGAAGCTGAAGCGTCAGGTAAATTGATCATTAAAGACCGAATTGCTGATATTTTCTTACAAGAGATTTTATTACACCCTGAAAATTATGATGTGATTGCGACCTTGAATTTAAATGGGGATTATATTTCTGATGCGTTAGCAGCTCAAGTTGGGGGGATCGGGATTGCGCCAGGAGCTAATTTAAACTTAGAAACAGGCCACGGAATTTTTGAAGCAACACATGGAACAGCACCTGAATTTGCAGGATTAAATCAGCTGAATCCCTCATCGCTGTTGCTTTCCGGTGTATTAATGTTTGATTACTTAGGGTGGACTGAGGCTAGTCAGCTAATCACGAGAAGCATCGAAGAAGCATTGATGAATAAAACTGTAACGAAGGATTTTGCCGACCAAATGGAAGGGGCGACATTAGTGAGTTGTTCAGGCTTTGGAGAAGCGTTAGTTCAGCTTATTGAAAAAAGTTAAAAATCTAGTTCAGAATATTAGTATTCTGAACTAGATTTTTTTTAATAAAAAAACCTGACGAACATTCGTCAGGTTTTGAATTTACTAAGGTTAAGTTAATTACGCTTTGTTAACGTTAGTAGCTTGAGGACCACGTTGGCCTTCTTCAACGTCGAAAGTCACTGCTTGACCTTCTTCTAAAGTTTTGAATCCGTCGCCTTGGATAGCTGAGAAATGTACGAATACATCGTTACCGTTTTCTGCAGTGATAAATCCAAAACCTTTGTCTGAGTTAAACCATTTTACTGTACCTGTTTCCATAATAAAAATCCTCCTTGTGATATACACATATTTTGCAATTACTTGAAAGGTGAAAATGTGGAAGATGTTTATTTGAAACAGCTACACATATATTACCGAACAAAAACTACACTATTAATATATCATATTTAGACCTGTTTGACTAGTATTATCTCTTCTTAAAATAAAAATTTGTTAAGAAATGAAGATTAATTGTCAAAAAAAACTTATTTCTGTTATAGTATAGGAGTATTAAGCATTAAATATGAAAGTAATGATAGATTTATATCGTAGAAATCTATTCCGAAGGCGCAGCCTGGGAGCTGCATAGATTTGAAAGTAGGAAGGGTTCAGATTGTTTAGATGAGAATAAGGTTATCCTTACTAATAGATAGTTTTTACATGGTTTTATAGCTAACAAAATATTTAATTTACTTGATTAAAGAGCCGCTCAACGGATTGTTGAGCGGCTCTTGTCCATTTCATCGATCCAGTTAGTAGCGTAAAACGGCTAATAGTGTTTTTTCATCTGGAGAAGCTTTTTGATCTAACACAAACACTTTTCCACCAGTTTTAAGCACATTGTCTGTGACTTTATTTAAAACTTTACGACGGTCAAATTCTTCTGTTGACATGTCGGTTGTTTCATTCACAAAATTTGAAGTAGAGATAAAGAAATGAGACACTTTTCCTTCAGCAGATGCAGGTACGATATCAACAAGTTGATCGGCAAATTTTTTATCTAATAACTGATTATAAGAAGCCGTTTCGAGCGCTTCTAATTCTTGATTGATTTTTAGTGCTCCTTTTTCAATATCCTGAAGCGAAACTTGAGCAGGAGAAAGGGAAATAGAAACATCAGTTGTTAAATAAGGATTTTTAGCGATTTTTTTAAAAAGTGTTTGGTTTTCTGGCAAAGTGTATAATCGAATTGGTAAATGATCAGCGTTTGCAAAGGTATCTTTTAAGTAATTATCAATTGCTTGATAGTAATTAGTCCAATCGATTTTTACTTCCTCATCTTTTGTATTAACGCCATGATAGGCTAGACCTTCTTTAGACGAGCCATTGTAGCCAGTACCGCCTTGAATAGAATAGTTCATGCTACCACCCGTTAATTCATCACCTAAGGTCGTAACCAAATCGGTAGGAGCATCTTCTGGTAAAGAGACTGTTTTGACTTGACTGTTTTCAACTAAATAAAGCTGCATAGAATCACGGTTTAAAGCCATTAGATAATAGCGATAGTTAAATTGATTGTTTTTGATAATACCTAGGAGGTAAGGTCGATCGTCAACGTAATATTGGTTGTCAACAGCCACATTTAATCGATGAATGAAAATATCTTGTTCGCTAATAATGATTGATACACTTTTTGAAGCATTCCGCCAAAATGAAGCATCTGACAGCAATGCATCGATTTTATCTTGGAAAGGGGCCCAAGATAAATCAGTATATTTTTTCTCGAAGCGGATCTTTGCCGCTTTAGCAAAATTTTTTAAAACTAAGGCATCTTTTTCAACATTTTGATGTGCGACATGGGTGTTAAAAATAAATGTTACAAAGGGACCTTGAACTTCGTCAGAGAATAGAACAGATAAATTGTCTTTTTCTTGATCTAACATAATACATTCCTCCTAAATTTTAAAGCGGAACAAACCAGTTGATCCAGCAGAAAATTAGGGAAGTAGCATTGAAGTGTTCTTTACCACAATGACAGCTGACCTATTTTTCTAAGGACTGATTTGTGCAGCTAAATAATGTATTGGTAACATTTCTTTAATACTATTAAAATTGTAGCACAGCCATAAAAATGTTGGAACTAATATGGGTTGAAAGAATCAAAAGCAAGAAAATCATAAACAATTAAGTATATGAGGGTTTACTCATGATTTTTTTATGAAATCCAAAATAGCTATTCATTTTTATTTTAAGTGAAGGTGTTAACCTATCTTCAGGCCAATTATCCCGAATTGGTTTTTCATACTTACTCCTACCAAGAGTAAATAACAACCTTCATTTCCACCACAGACGACGGTCGTGGTGGTTTTTTTATGCTTTTAAAAGCTATGTATGACGGTTATTTTTATGGTTTAATAGTTATTTTATATTTTTGGATTTATCAGTTTGAAAGTTATTTTCCACAATTTTACCACAGTTGTGGGTAAAAAAATTAAAGCTTATCAAGGATTTCTGCGAACATATCCCCTGTTTCAGTTTCTTTGTTTTTCAATAAATGAGTATAGGTATCTAATGTTGTGGTAATTTTCTTGTGTCCTAAACGTTCCGATACGTATTTTGGATCTGCTCCCTCAGCAAGCAAAAAAGTAGCGTGGGTGTGGCGCAAACCGTGTATAGTGATGTTTCGTATAGTAGATTCACCGTGCTGATCGTTTATTGTGGTAATAATTTTATCAAAAGCATACCTAGCATTCACTGGGCTATACGGATTATCGTATTCGTTGTTAAATAAATAATCGGTTGAATGAGTAAATCTAGCAGCTACTTTCAATTGCTTTAATAAAGAGATTACATTTCTGTGCACAGAAATGATTCTTCTACTAGTATATGTTTTTGTTTTTCCCAGCCCATTAGCATTTCTAGATTTGTTAATATTGATCTTGCTATTTTCAAAATCAACGTCATTCCAGGTTAGACCTAAAGCCTCTCCAATTCTCATTCCTGTATTTAAGATTAGATTAAATAAAGTTCTGTTGGTTAAACTCTCATTGGCTAACTGAGCATTGAATAGCTTCAATTCATTTTTTGTAAATGCCTTGATCACTTTCTCTTCACTTGGTAATTTTATTCCACTTAGCCTATTACGATCTAGTTTTTCGTGTTCTACAGCAGCATTTGTCATTGTCATAAAACGTCTATGATAAAGACGGACAGTTGCTGGTTTGTAAACCTCGAGTAACGGATCAATAAATAATTTTTTGTAAGTCACTTTATCTAACTTGGCATATTTTTGAGTACCTAATTTTGGAATAATGGCTTGTTTTATAGCTTGATTAGTGTTCTGCAGCGTACTTGGAGACCATGTATCTTTATAGAAGTTAAACCATTCCGTTGACCACGCTTCGACAGTCATGTTTTTGCTGTCAAACAATTGTAGGTTTCCATTTTCAATCTGATTCATAACTTCTAATAGCTCTGCGTACGCAATTTTTTCAGACGAGAAGCTTGATTTGCTAGCTTCTATACGTTTGCCAAGCGAATTATAGTAAGGGTATCTATATCCCCAGAAAGTACCTTTTTTATTTGTATAAGAATAGACATGCTTAAATCGCTCAGACCAAATCTTTTTTACCATAAAAATGCTCCTTCCTATATACTGTTTTCAAAATCTAATAATATTTGTTTTTTCACTGTTGATCCATAACCTGATAACGCCATATTTATATGTTGTCTGCCACCAGTGTTCTGGAACCTTTTAATCAAATTAGATGCATATTCCGAATCGTAGCCGAAATGAAACATACAAAATTGAATTAATCTTATATATAATGCAGCACTACTCATTCGTAATTCTTCGGCCATTTTGTAAAAAGATATATTTGTCTCCAAATATTTTACAATGGAAATATCAGGCAATAGAATAATACCCGCGCCAAGGTTCGCTAACTCTTCAACTTTTTGTTCTTCTTTTGAATAATAAACATTATCGCCACTCTGATTGGCTAGAGTTTGCGTTTCATCAGTACGGGATAAATCGAAATTGCAATGAATTAATTCATGACAAAGACTAAAATTCCATCTGTTCTTTGATAAATTAGGATTGATAAACACCTTTACTTTTTTCTTCTTTTTTACCGTGACAGCTAGGAAGTAATCATCTTCAATAAATGGAAGATTTGTTTTGACTTTAATCTTTCTATTCTCAAAAAAATTGGTCGAAAAACTTTCAAAATTATATCTTAAAGGATCAATATTATATTTTAATAGGTATTGATTTACAAGTAAATTAGTTAGGGAATATCGTATATTAAATGCATCGTCCATCAGAAAAACTCCTTATTCGTCATCTTCATCGTCCATAGATTGTGCGATATAATTCATTAGATTTTTAACTTGCTTTCGATAATCTTCTTTTTTGTTTTCTGGGACAATCTTTTCCCCCTTTCTAAACATCATAATTAAATCGGAATACTCTTCATCAGAATTAATATTGACCGTGCGTTCATCAGTTCTTCCTAATAAATAATCCACTGTTACGTCGAAATAATCAGCTAATTTTATTAATTCTTCTGAATTTGGAGTGTTGTTCTTCCATTTAGCTAAATACCCATTCGAGTACCCAAATTTCATTTCTAATTGCCTGATGGATATTTTCTTTTCTTTAGATAGCTCTTTCAATATCTCATAAGTATTCATTGATTTATCAACCTTTCTGGACGTAAACAAAAAAAGTCTAGATAAATACTCAGATATTCGTTGATTAATTCTGAATAATAAGCTATACTATTTTTGTAAACAAATTTAACAACTAAAAAGACAACAAAAAACAAGAATGATTAAATGAGCTGACCGGCAAGAAAGCTATAAATCAATATTTCTATGTCTTATTTAACTATGTCCATAGTATAGAGTAATACTCAGAATAAGTCAATGAAATTTAGAAAATAGTTGTTAAATTTGTTTGCTAAATATACGGAAGGAGATCACGTAATGGCTGAAATTGCGGAAATTACTCTACAAGATAGAGAAAAAATCAAAAACTATGTTAAAAATTCTAATTTTTTAACATACACAATGTTAGCTGAAAGATTTGGTATCAGTAAGAGCGAATTGTCTTTAATCGTCAATGGTAAAAAGACATCAGCAGAAGCAAACAAAATTATTGATTCGATTATTACGATGTATGAATTGTGATAAAGGAGAGAAGAATAGATGGATGAAGAAGCAGGATTAAAAAGAGCTTTATATGATCTGGTCTATAAAATTCTATCCAAAATGCTTAAAGAGTCTATTGAGCTTTCTATTGAAAGATTGAATTTAGAAAAAGATACATTTGATAGAAAAGAAATAGCCAGAAGAAATTCAATGTCATTATCTACTGCGGAACGTGAAATATTTAGTGATCCTCGCATGGTTGCTATTGAACGTAAGAAACCTAATGGCAAATGTTATTACGATGCTAAAGAAGCAAAAAGAATTTGCGCAGAAATAATCGGTGAATGGGATGGGTGAAAGTATCATGATCACCACAGCAAATCTAATAAAAAGGAGCAATCAAAATTGGATGTAGTCGAAAGATTTTATCAAGAAATGAAACAAACCTATCCTGGTATCAACCGTTCTGATTGTGAGGAAGCTATACAAATTGCTTTAGTAAAAACTACTAACAGTCTATGGAAGATTGTTAAGCAGCAGAGAAATGAAATTAAATGTAGGGATGTGAAAAGAATGGAAGAAGTACTAAACCAAATATTAACAGAACAGAAAGAGCAAACAAAATTGCTCCAAACTATTGCGAGTAGTATGGAGCAAATTACAAATGTAGAAATTGCTATTGATGCGAAAAAGCTTTCTCAAATACTGTCTTCCTCAATTGGTAAAACCTGTTCTAAAACATCATAAGGAGGTGCCAAATGAACTATATATTTTTTTATAAAAATGAGGTGGGAGAAAGTATCCCAGTTAGTTATGGCAGTTGTGAAGACTATTCATTTTTAAATGTCGCAAAAAAACATTTGGAACAAACGTACAAAAAACATCCACAAAGTGAAAATAATCTTTTTGTTCTAGTTAATGATCATGAGTTTAAGATTGATTAATTTGTTTATGGATCATTTCAAGTAAAACGGTGGAAGCAACTTCTTTTAATAGTGTGACAGAAACGCTTGAGAATTTAGAGACGATACTCTTAGTATTTTTCCAAACTTTGTTATCTCGTATTGTGTCTAAAAATTGATGACCGCTCCAAGTGACATCAGTAATTAGTAACGTTTGTAAAGTATCATCGCCATATTGAGTTTCGACTTTAAGATAGTGTGCTTCAGATAATTTTAAAATAGTGTACACGATATCTTCCTCAGAGTATTTGCTGAAAAATGCGAATGACTCTAGATCAGAAGATTCTAAGACTTCATCTATTTTGAGATTTTCTTCAACTGATAGCATTAAATCTCTTATGCAATCGTGATTCAATTTCATATAATAATTTCACCTCACTTTCAAGTGAATTATACCATACAAAAGGAGCGTCATTCAGTGGTAGCCACAGCAAACCTAATCCTACTAGCAGTATCGATCATCTGTTTCGCCACAGGCGAGACGGTGCAAGGCTATGCGTTTTTAGCGGTGATGTGGGTGTGTAGTGTTTTATGGAGGATAAAAAAAGAGAAGTAGAATTAATTTACTCCTCTATGTGTTATTACTATTTTCTGTCATTTATGCTAATAAATCTGACGAAGCAAGATAACAATAATGCAAAACCTATTGTATTTCCTGGATTAATACCAATGGTTGTATTGTATATTTGCTCAATCATAAGTCCAAGTATTACCTCTGCATACCACATTTTATCTTTATAGAAGGCAGGTGAATCATGAGATTTCTTAATTTTTTTATCGGGTACATTTTCGCTTTGGGAATCATAAGCTTTATCAGAAATATTAGACGAATTTGCAGGGACTTGCCTGAACTCGTACAAGATTTTAAAAATACGAGACTCAACTTCGTTAGATGGTTCAGGAATTTCTTTAAAAAGTAGTTTTTCTGCAACTTCTTCTGGGTTTTCAGTTATTACTTGCTCAAGTTCTTGAGTAACAACGCCAACACGAAAATCTGATATAGAAAGAGCGCTTAAATCGAAATCAAAATTTGTTTTCCACATTTCGGAGACAGCTCTAATTTGTTTTAAAGCATCACTTTCTATAAGAAGTTTATGCCATTTAGATGATGCTCTAGTCGCTTCCAGTAATGTGTTCTGATATTCAAGCAAAGGCGCATAGATATTGTTTATAGAAAGCCCAACCTGACCAAACGTATCATGAATTGACGGGAAATGCTGTTGATAAATTTGAAGTGCCTTTAGAGTGGGTTGCATTTTATCATTCATATCTTTAGCTATAGCTCTAAAAGGCATCATCGTTTCATTCGCACCAGCTAAGTCAGAACTAAAAGGTATTTTGTATTCATCCATTTTAAAACCTCACTTTCGTTTTAATTATAACAAGGTGAATGATTTCTAACAATCTATTTATAGGAAAGGAGCAAACGAAATGAAAAAAGGACTGGCATCATTTTGTCATTACAAGAAGCCAAGACAAGCAGTTGTTAGATTGCAGCTACTTTGTTACTTAGTAGCAATCGCACTGATATTGTCACTAGTATTCAATTTTGTACTACTAACTAGATAGGAGGAACCGATCATGTTTAAAAAGAAAGAACCAGTATTCACATGTGAACTAAAAGCAATTTGTGAAGCAAAGTGGATCACGATTAACGAACTTTCTAAAGCTGTAGGAGTATCGAAGAAAACAATCCAACGGATTCAAGAAGGGAAATACGAGCCATCTCTAAGATTAGCTTATGAGATTTCAAGTGCTTTAAATTGTCGTGTCGAAGAAGTGTTTCCAAGAATTGGAGGGGAAAAGTAATGGCAGCACCAGTAAGAACAAGAACCGCATCAGCGAAAGGAACTACGTTACCAAGATATCACGGCACATACAGCGGACGTAAGAAAATAGCAACGGATTTAGAAATTGGTGACCAAGCATTGATTGATTGCGATGTAGTAGTAAATATTGTGAATAAAGGCAACTGCGCTGCAACTGTAGAATTTAGCAACGGAGATCGCACGGTGATTAGTTATGATCGGTTATCAAAGCTACAAAAAGAGCCTACCTCGTTGGCAGACGAAGTAAGGCCATTAAATAAATATTGGTTAGGTAGATTATACCACGAAAGGACGTGAGAGGTAAATGGCCCAACTTTACTGGCATGATACGATACCAAAT